>NZ_JARUXC010000004.1 GCF_030433855.1 Agreia sp. PsM10
TACCGAACGCCATACTTCTTCGTCGACATCAACACTCCGATCAATCAGAGCGTTGCAACGACCATATGACTCTGCCGTCGACGAAGCGGCCACTTTCCGCACCTCGGTGCGTCACGCGACCAGCGCATCAGCGTGAGAGCAGGGCCTCGAGGCCCCAGGCGGCGGCATCCAGCGAGCGGATCGCCGCGATCGTCGCGCCGATCGCGGGTACCCCGGCCGAGCCCTGCGCCGTGACGAGGTGCACCGTGCGGTAGTCGGCAGCCGCCGGCGGCCTGGTCGTGACCCCCGAGGGCAGGGGCGTGGCGGACAGGGCGAGCGACGGCAGCAGCGCCACGCCGAGGCCCGCCGCGACCATGGCCAGCACGGCCTGCACGTTGTCGGTCTCGTAGCCGAGCGCGGGGGTGAATCCGGATGCCTCGCACAGCTCGATCAGGTGCCCGCGGCACCGCGGGCAGCCGGCGATCCAGCCGGCGTCGGCGAGACCCGCCAGCTCGATCGCGCCGTCGCCGAGGCCCGGCGCATCCGGAACCACGAGCAGCATCTGCTCGCGCCAGAGCGGCACGGTGGCGAGGCCCGTGGCGCTCGCCCGGTGCGGATCGTCGGGGTCGCCCGGGTAGCTGAAGGTGAGGGCGATGTCGGCCGCGTGGTCGCGAACGGCCTGCACGGCCTCGGGCGGTTCGGCCTCGAGGTAGCTGAAGCGCACGCCCGGATGCCGGCGAGTGATGTCGCCGAGCAGCCTCGGCACGACGGTCGACGACGCCGACGGGAACGCCGCGATGCGCACCAGCCCGGAGCGCAGCCCCGAGAGCTCCGACAGCTCGTCTGCCGCCGAGTCGATGGCCCGCAGCACTGTGGCCGCGTGCCGCGCGAGCACCTCGCCGGCCTCGGTGAGCTCGACGCCGCGCGCGACCCGGGTGAGCACGGGCATGCCGAGCTTCTCCTCGAGCCGCCGGATGCTCTGACTGAGCGCGGGCTGGCTGTAGCCGAGCGAGGCCGCGGCCGCCGTGATCGAGCCCCTGTCGGCAACGGCCCTGATCACGCGCAGGGTCTGCGAGTCGAGATCGGCGGCCAGGCTCGATCGGGCGGGGGGAGTGAGGGTCATGCCACGATCATAACTTCGGCTTATGTCAGCGATGCTCAAGCTGCCGTTGTTGAATGGGTGGCAAGGGCTCACGCTGGATGCATGACCACACTCGCCGAGGCCCGTGCCCAGTTCGTCGGAGGCCGACGATACCTCGGCGCATGCTCGCTGGGCCTGGCGACGTCGTCGACGCTCGAGGCCATGCGCGCCGACCAGGCGGACTGGGCTGCCGGACGCTGTTCGCCGGCCAGATACGACGCCGTGATCGACCGCACCCGCGCATCCTTCGCCCGTCTCATGGGCGTCGACGCGGGTCGCGTGGCGATCGGGTCTCAGACCTCGGCGATGGTCAGCGTGCTGGCCGCCGCGGTGCCGGCCGGCCGCGAGGTTCTGTGCGTCGACGGGGATTTCAGCTCGATGGTGTTCCCGTTCGTGGTGGCCGAGAGCCGTGGCGTCGTGGTGCGGCATGTCGCGCTCGAGGCGCTCGCGGCATCCATCACCCCGGCCACGCACCTCGTGGCGTTCTCTCTCGTGCAGTCGTCGTCGGGCAGGGTCGCCGACGTCGATGCGATCGTGGCGGCGGCCCGTGCGAACGGTGCGTTCACCCTGTGCGACACCACGCAGGCGGCGGGTGCGATGCCCGTCGACGCCTCCCTCTTCGATGCCACGGTCTGCCACGCCTACAAGTGGCTGTGCGCCCCGCGCGGCGCGGCATTCATGACCCTCGCGGAGGGCTACCAGCAGACGCTCGCTCCACTTCAGGCGAACTGGTACGCCGGCGAAGACATCTGGGGATCGTGCTACGGCCCGAATATGAGCCTCGCCGCGGATGCTCGAAGCTTCGACGTGTCTCCGGCCTGGCCCGTGTGGGTGGGCGCCCAGCCCGCGATCGAGCTCTTCGCGTCGCTCGACCTCGCCGAGGTGCACGCGCACAATGTGGCGCTGGGCGACGCGCTCTGCGACGGGCTCGGCATTCCGCGGCGCGGTCAGGCGATCGTCACGTGGCCGGATGCCGATGGTCGGCACCTCGAGGCGCTGGTAGCCGCCGGCATCGTCGCGTCGGGCAGGGCCGGATGCGCCCGCGTGGCATTCCACCTGTGGAACGACGAGCGCGACGTGGCCGACGTGCTCGCGGCGCTCGCCCTCGCCGCCTGAGCCGGCCTGCCAGCCCGCTCCCTGAGCCGGCGTGCCCGCCCGCTCCCTGAGCCGGCGTGCCCGCCCGCTCCCTGAGCCTGTCGAAGGGCATCCATCCGTCAGCGGATGCAATGATGCCGGCCGATACGAGCATCGACTGACGGATGGATCGCGCTACCCGTCGACCCGTCGCCGAATGTGCACCACCGCGGCCCCGAGCGCCCACCCCAGCACGGTGCCCGTGGTGTTCGTGATGAGGTCGTTGATGTCGGATGTGCGACCGACCTGCACGACGAACTGGCTCAGCTCGATCGTGACCGAGAGCAGCAGTCCGATGAGCAGCGCGACGGGAAACCGGATGGCCGCCGCCGCGAGCAGCAGTCCGAGCGGTACGAAGACGCCCACGTTGAGCACGGCGTCGACCACGGCGCCCGGACCTTCGAAGCTCAGGGGAACGAGGTTGAGCAGCGACCCCCTGCCCGAGCTTGGGCGCAGAGTCATGAAGAGCAGTCCGGCGAGCCACGCGGCGAGGAAGACGACGATCGCGACGCGGTCGCCGCGGGGGCTGCGAGAGCTGCGAGAGCTGTCGCGGCCGCGAGAGCCTCGGCTCGGTCGGGAGCCGCGCACCGCGAAGACGATGCCCGCGACGCCGGTCACGGCGAGCAGCGCCGCGTAGGCGAGCTCGAAGGAGAATCCGCTCACGCCGTGATGCGCAGGCTCACACGCTTCTTCTGACCTTTTTTGCCGAGGCGTTCGATGAACATGAAGATGCGGTACTCGAGGCGGTACTTGGCGAGAAAGATGCGCTCCTGGCTCGCGCGGGCCTCGTCTGAGTCGACGATCTCTGCGCGAGCGCCCACGGTCGGGGCGTCGTCGGCCACCTTGCCCATGCGATCGCAGGGGCGCAGCTCGACGCGGTCGTCGTTGCGCAGCCGCTTCACCTTGCCCGTTCCATCGGGCGTCGTCACGATGAGGGCATCGCCGTCGCGGGCGATCCACACGGGAGTCGAGACTCCCTCTCCCGTCTTGCGAAATGTGGTGAGCGACACGAACCGTTCGTCGGCGATCGAGGCGAGCCCGGCATCCAGAGTCATGCCTGAACAGTAGCCGACTCGCGGGAACGGGCGGCCCTTCGACAGGCTCAGGGAACGGGCCGGCCCTTCGACAGGCTCAGGGAGCGGGGAGGGAGTCAGTCGATCAGATTCAAGGAGGCCAGGCGCGTGAGGGTCTCGCGGCCGGCCGGAGGGCAGCGGTCGGCGTCGAGGGTCGTCACCCAGTGCACGGCGTCGACCTCGGCGGATGCGACGGGCTCGTCGGGCGTGGACGCCTGGAACACGCGCATCTCGACCAGTCGGCCCTCGGGTTCGCCGTGCGCCTGCACGGTCACGGTGAAGAGTTCGGTCACGGAGGCGCGGTCGAGGTCGACCGAGATCTCTTCGCGAGCCTCCCGGATGGCTGCATCGAACGCGGTCTCGCCGGCGTCGATCTTGCCGCCGGGCATGTAGACGACGTCGCGCCCCCGTGCGGTGACCATGAGAACGCGGCGGTCGCGCACGAGTGCCACCGCGGCGACGAGGATCGTGGGCAGCTCAGCCATCGAGCGCGTTCCGGGCGTTCCACTCCACGTCGAGGATCGCGTAGACGGCGAGGTCTCCCCACTCTCCCTTGAAGATCTCGCTGTGCACGAAGTGCCCCTCGAGACGCATGCCGAGCCGGTAGCAGAGCGCGGCCGAGGCCGTGTTGCGGGGATCGAGCTCGGCGATGACGCGGTGCGAGTGGAGCTCGTCGAAGGCCAGCGTGAGAACTCGGGATGCGGCCTCCGCCGCGTAGCCCTTGCCCTGGTACTCCGGGTTCAGCACCCAGCCGATCGTGGCCTGTCTGTGCTCGACACTCGAGAGAACCAGAGTCATGTCTCCGATGATGCGCGGTCGCGACTCCGGGTCGCCCGGGGTCGCGGGCAGCTCGACGCCGAGCACGATCACGTCGCCGTCGGAGGCGAGCGTGGTGTTCAGCCGCCTCGCCAGGTGTTCGGCCACCTCGTCACGATTTCGCCGGGGCCACGGCAGGTACCGGATGACGTCGTCGCGCCCGGCGTAGGCGAAGACGTCGTCGAGGTCGTCGAGGGTGAGCGTGCGCAGCACGAGGCGTTCGGTGCGGATGGGGTCTGTCACACGCAGCAGGGCCTCGTCGCTCACTCAGCCTCCGTGGGTGCGGTGGGTGAGAGGAAGGGTGGAGGCGACGACGGCCTCGATGGCTCCGGATGCGCCGGACGCATCGGCGGGGGAGGCCTGCAGGCCGAAGAGTGCCTCGACGGCCGCGAACACGGTCTCGGTGCCGCCCGTGCGAGCCAGCTCGCGGGCCCGCACAGAGGGAGTGTGCAGAATCACGCCGACCAGGTGCCGCAGCGCGCGCTCGGTCTCGTCCGACGAGTCGCCGCGCGAACGCGCCCGCGCGATCTCCGCGTCGAGCAGATCGAAGAGGTGCGAACGCAGCGCGACGACGGCCGGGGTGACTTCGGCCTCGGCGCGGGATGCGCGGTACTCGGCCGCGGCCTCTCCCACGAGCGCACGTGCGTCTGACTCGGCGTTCAGCTCGTCGAGCGGCGCGTGCAGGCTGACGGTCTCGAGGTCGAGCAGCTCGGTGCCCGCGACCGCCGAGACGGCGGGGTCGACGTTGCGCGGCAGGCCGAGGTCGATGACCAGACGACGCTCGACGGCCCCGGGCAGCTCGCCGGCCGCGGCGAGCTGGGCCGCCGTGAGAACGACGGTGGGCGCGGTGCTGCAGGTGACGATCACATCGGATGCCGCGATCGCCGCGACCAGCTCGGCCTTCGCAACGGCCTGCAGCTCATGCGACGCGGCGAAGTTCGCGGCACGGCCCGACGGAGAGTAGACCCGCACGTTCGTGACGCCGCGATCGCGGAGGGCGGCGAGGCTGGCGCGGGCGTAGCGCCCGGTGCCCACGAGGAGGACGGTGGTGCCGGCCCAGTCGGTGACGCGGCTCTCGGCCAGGTCGAGGGCGAGGCGCACGAGGCTGCGGCCCGCGCCGCCCAGACCCGTCTTGGTCTTGACGCCCCGCGAGGTCTTCGACGCCCGCTGGAACAGACGCTCGAGGTCGCTCGAGGTGGTGTGCTCGACGCGGGCGGTGGTGAGGGCCCGGCGAACCTGGCCGGCGATCTCGTCTTCGCCGATGGCGACAGACTCGAGCCCGCTCGACACCGAGAAGAGGTGCTCGGCCACGGTGTCGCCGCAGAGAACGGTGAGGGTGCTGCGCACGTCTTCGACGTCCACGATGGATGCCTCGGCCAGCACCTCCATGGCCTGCTCGGCCGCGAGGGCTGCCGCTGCGGTGAGGGGCTCGTCGACATCGAGGTAGGCCTCGAAGCGGTTGCAGGTGGCGAGAACCACGGCGCCCTGTATGAAGTCGCTGTCGGTGACGAGCGATGTCGCGAGGGAGGGTGCGCCGATCGACAGCTTCTCGAGAAGATCGAAGCTGGCGTTGCGATGGTTCGCAGTCAGGCAGAGCAGCACCCGCCAAGTCTACGTCGTGTAGAAGACCGCTCAGGCAGCGCAGGTAAAATCGCCCGGTGACTTCGACAACCGCCGCACCCGCCCTGCCCGCCGAGCATCCCCTGGTCGACGGGCGCACGGCATCCAGCGCCCTCGTCACCACCTACAGGGGCCGGCGTGGCGACGTCACCCCCGTGTGGTTCATGCGCCAGGCCGGACGATCGCTTCCCGAGTACCGCGAGCTGCGCGTGGGAACGCAGATGCTCGACGCCTGCCTCGACCCCGAACTCTCGAGCGAGATCACGCTGCAGCCGGTGCGTCGCCACGGTGTCGATGCGGGCATCTTCTTCAGCGACATCGTCATCCCCCTCAAGCTGGCCGGCGTCGACGTCGACATCGTTCCCGGCCGCGGTCCCGTGCTCGGCAAGCCGGTTCGCACCGCCGATGACGTGGCCGCGCTGCCGGCCCTCGACCAGGCCGCGCTCGCGCCGATCTCGGCCGGCGTCGCCCGCACGGTCGCCCAGCTCGGCGGCACCCCGCTCATCGGATTCGCCGGGGCCCCCTTCACGCTCGCCGCCTACCTCGTCGAGGGCGGTCCGTCGAAGGACCACCTGCGGGCGCGCACCCTGATGCACTCCGACCCGGATGCCTGGGCCGGCCTGCTCGACTGGGCCGCGACGGTCACGGGCCAGTTCCTGCGGGCCCAGGTTCTCGCGGGGGCCTCGGCGGCGCAGCTGTTCGACTCGTGGGTGGGATCGCTGTCGCTCGCCGACTACACCGCACACGTGCAGCGGCACTCCGCTAAGGCGCTGTCGGCAGTCGCCGACCTCGGAGTGCCCACGGTGCACTTCGGTGTGGGCAGCGGCGAGGTGCTCTCGGCCATGCACGACATCGGGGCCGACGTCATGGGCGTCGACTGGCGCATCCCGCTCGCCGAGGCCAGCCGTCGCCTCGGCGGCGGCGTTCCCCTGCAGGGCAACATCGACCCCGCCCTGCTGTCGGCGCCCTGGCCGGTGCTCGAGAAGCACGTGCTTGGCGTTCTCGAGAGCGGAAAGGCAGCCCCGGCCCACGTTCTCAACCTCGGTCATGGCGTTCCACCCGAGACAGACCCCGCCGTGCTCACCCGCATCGTCGAACTCGTGCACTCTCGATGAGCACCTCGGCTGCGACTTCGGTACTAAGTCAGCACGAATCGCTCAACACGCCGGCTGACGGCGCGAATGAGCGGCGTGGCGACACGAACGTGCTGACCTGGAGCTTCGAGTGACCGAGATAGATCCGGTCGACACCGATGTCGTGGTGATCGGAGCGGGCGTCGCGGGGCTCGTCGCGGCCCGGGAGTGCGCTCGCAAGGGCCTGCGCGTCACCGTGCTCGACGCGGCCGAGACCCCGGGGGGATTCGTCGCCACGCACACGGTCGACGGCATCCGGCTCGACAGCGGGGCGGAGAGCTTCGCGACCCGCGGCGGCGAGAAGGGCAAGCCGGGCCCCGTCGCATCGCTGATCGCCGACCTCGGCCTGGGCGACGCCATCGTCACCCCGAACCCCCGTGGCGCCTGGGTGCAGCTTCCCGACGGAGCCGCGCCGCTGCCGAAGCTCAGCCTGCTCGGAATTCCTGGCGCCCCGCTCGCCGACGACGTGCGCCGCATTCTCGGGTGGAGGGGCTCGCTGCGGGCCCAGCTCGACCGCTACATCCCCCTGCTGCGCGTGCGCCCCGAGACCGACCTCGGCGGTATCGTGCGCCGACGCATGGGCCAGGCCGTTCTCGATCGTCTCGTCACACCCATCGTCGGGGGAGTCCATTCGGCCTCGCCGACCGTCATCGACGTGCACGCCGTCGCCCCCGGCCTCACGAAGGCCATGACCAATCAGGGCTCACTGTCGGGCGCCGTGCTGGCGCTCCTCGAGGAGCGCGGGTCGAAGGTGGCCGCAGGCTCGGCCGTCGGCGGCATCGACGGCGGCATGTTCCGGCTGGTCGAGGCGCTCGTCGCGGACTGCGAGAAGTTCGGCGTCGAGTTCCGCATGTCGACGGCGGTGCAGAGCACGGGACCTTTCCCGCTCCCTGAGCCTGTCGAAGGGAACCGCCCTTCGACGAGCTCAGGGAACGGCAGCCGCTGGGTCACGACCGCGGCCGTCGACGACGAGCCCGTGCAGATCACGTCGCAGGCCGTCGTCGTGGCCACGTCGTTCCGCACGGGACTCGCGCTGCTCGGCGGCCTCGGCCTCGACACCGGCGCTCCGGAGTCGTGGCCGGAGCCCGCGTCGGTCGAGCTCGCCACCCTCGTCGTCGACGACTCCCGGCTCGACGCGGCCCCGCGCGGAACCGGCGTGCTCGTCGCGACCGGTGTTCCGGGCATCCAGGCCAAGGCGCTGACCCACGCGACCGCCAAATGGAACTGGCTGGCAGAGGCCGCCGGCCCCGGGCGCCACGTGCTGCGCCTCTCCTACGACCGCGACGTCGTCGCGCAGTCGCCGACCCGGGCCCAGGCGCTGGCCGACGCCGGCGCTCTGCTCGGGCTCGCCCTCGAGGAGAGTTCGGTGCGCGGGTTCGACGTCACCCGCTGGAACGACTCCCTGGCCTTCGCCACCGTCGGCCACCGCGCCCGGGTCGAGGCCGTGCGCGCGCAGGTTGATGCCGTTCCCGGCCTGCTGGTCGTCGGGGCCTGGATGGCGGGCACCGGGCTGGCCGCGACAATCGCGCAGTCGCGGCCCGCCGCATCCGATTTCGCTTTCGAGCTGCGCACGGGCGCGCGCTGACTGAACTGCCGAAAGCGATGGGGCGAGCAGACAAGATCTCTGATGCGCAGATCTATGCCGAGTTGTTCAAGCGCGAGGGAATCTGGCGTCTGGCCCGTGGCACGGAGTCTCCGCTCGACTACTACGTTCACGATCTGCGACCGTCGAACGGGGAGATCGACCTGGCGATCGAGCAGAGGGACGGCAAGAGGGCTCGCCTGGTCGTCGCCCTACCATCATCGGAGAGGCCTCAGTATTGGCTCTGGAGGATCCCGGAAGACGCGAATGACTGGGTAGGGCAGTTCCTCATCACGTGCTTGGATGAGGAGGTCTACACGGGCGGGCTCGGCCAGAGCCGGGCCAGGACACAGCGCGACGGCGAGAGCTACGTATCCATCGTGAACTACGGCTGGCAAGTGTCGGATGCGGAGAGACACAGGCATCTCAGTTTGTCTGCCGGCCCCCTCGGCTGGTACGACGGAGGCATGGTCTGAAATTCATCCCTCGGTTGCCGCAGGTGACGCGCCCGCGTGACGGGCCTCTAACACACTGCGGCCCGCGAAATCAGCCCGCTCGACGTTCAAGCCGCAAGGTCTACGCTTATAGCTCACGCCAACTCTTGAATGGATCGGAGTCGTTATGCGCGGCAAATTGATTTTGGTGGTCGGTCTGGCCACAGGCTACGTTCTCGGCTCGCGTGCCGGTCGGCCGCGGTACGAGCAGATCAAGGCGGGTGCGGACAAGGTCTGGAACCTCGCTCCCGTTCAGCAGGTGGCCGGAGCCGTCAGGGAGTTCGCCGGCCAGCGCGTCGACACGGTGCAGCTCAAGGCGGGCAACGCCACGAAGAAGGCCGTGCGCTCGCTGCTGCACCTCGACGACACCCCCGCGAAGTCGGCGGGCCCGGCGAAGAAGAAGTCGACCTCTGGTGCGAAGTCCTCGGCCGGCACGTCGTCGAGCACGAAGATGACTCCGGCGACCCCGGCGCCCGCCACCGCGGCGACCGACACCGACGAGTAGGCCGGTTCCATGACGAACATTACCAACCCGGCTCGCAAGAAGTCGCTCGGAGAGCTTCTCGGCGAACTGCCCGGCCAGCTCGTGACGCTCGTCAAAGACGAGATCGAAGGCCTGAAGCGCGAGATCACCTCGAGGCTCGCGAAGCTCGGGGTCGGCGCGGCCCTCTTCGTCGTGGCGGCTCTGCTCGGCTTCTTCGCCCTCGCCGTGCTCATCGCTGCGGCAGTCCTCGGACTCGCCACGGTGTTCGCGCCGTGGCTCGCCGCCCTGATCGTCGCCGGCGCGCTTCTCGTCATCGTCGCGATCCTCGTGCTCGTCGGCGTGAGAAGCATCAAGAAGGGCATTCCGCCCGTTCCCGAGGAGTCGGTCGACTCTCTCAAGAAAGACGTCAACGCGATCAAGGGACTCGGCCGATGAGCACCGACAAGACGAGTATCGACAAGAAGGCCGCTCCTGTGGACGGCGCCGCCGTTCGTGCGACCACCCAGCTCGCGAAGACCGCTCTCCAGAGCGACGACAAGCCCGAGCCCCCCAAGCGCAGTTCGGCCGAACTCTCGGCAGACATCGTGAAGAACCGCGAGGCTCTCGCCGCCACGCTCGACGCCATCGAGTACAAGCTCAACGTGCCGAAGCAGGCCAAGCTCGCGGCCGCAGACATCTCCAACAAGATCCGCGTGCTGCGCGACGAGAACCCGGTGGCCCTGGCCGCGGGCGTCGGCGGACTCGCGGTCGCCGTGGGCGGGGCCGTGTTCCTCGCCGTGCGGCTCCTCGCCCGGCGCTGACGCGTCGAGCTCATCACGGGTGCTCTGCGCCCGTGCGAACAACCCGAACCAGATGAATGAGGATCATGACTGACCCGACAGTCGACCAGACCGCCACGCCAGCCGAGGAGGTCATCGGCTACACGTTGTGGGCGGTCCTTCGACGCAACCCGGAGCGCCCCACCGCGCTCGATGGACATGATGTGGCCAACGCCGTCGGCACGCTCGACGATGCCATCGCGATCGTCGAGGCCGAGGGCGTCGTCGTTCGCGGCATCTACGACGTTTCGGGCCTGCGGGCGGATGCCGACCTGATGTTCTGGCTGCACGGCGCCGTTCCCGAGACCCTCCAGTGGGCGCTTCGCGAGCTGCGGCGCACCGGCCTGCTCGAACCCCTCCTCCCCACGTGGAACGCCCTCGGTGTGCACCGTGACGCCGAGTTCTCGTCGAACCACCTGCCCGCGTTCATGCGCGGCAAGGAGCCGGCCGCCTGGCTCACCGTCTACCCGTTCGTGCGCAGCTACGAGTGGTACCTGCTGCCCGAGGAGGAGCGTCGCGCCATGCTCGGCGAGCACGGCCGCAAGGGCAGCCAGTTCCGCAGTGTTCTCGCCAACACGGTCGCCTCGTTCGCGCTCGGCGACTACGAGTGGATCCTCGCCCTCGAAGACGACGACCTGCTGAACCTGGTCGATCTCATGCGCGACCTGCGCCAGACGGATGCCCGTCGGCACGTGCGCGAGGAGGTTCCGTTCTTCACGGGTCGCCGCATCACCACCGCCGAACTCGTCGAGGTTCTCCAGTGAGCACCTTGGTCCGCAACGCGACGCCGGCAGCGGCCGACGGCCCCGAGCACGTCACCCAGCCCACACAGTACGACGCCATCCTGCTCGCCTCGTTCGGCGGTCCGGAGGGGCAGGACGACGTCATCCCCTTCCTGCGCAATGTCACGCGCGGCCGAGGAATCCCCGAGGAGCGCCTCGAAGAGGTGGCCCACCACTATCGTGCGTTCGACGGCATCAGCCCGATCAACGCGCAGAACCGCGCCCTGCAGATCGCGTTGCAGGCCGAGATCGATCGCCGCGGCATCGACCTTCCGGTCATCTGGGGCAACCGCAACTGGGACCCGTACCTCGCCGACGCGCTGCGCGAGGCATCCGCTGCGGGTCACCGCAAGCTGATCGCCATCGCGACCAGCGCCTACAGCTCGTACTCGAGCTGCCGGCAGTACCGCGAGGACTTCGCGATCGCGCTCGAGGAGACGGGCCTCGGCGACGAGCTCGAGATCGACAAGGTGCGCCAGTTCTTCGACCACCCCGGCTTCGTCGAACCGTTCATCGAGGGGGTGCGCGAGGCGTTCGTCTCGCTCGCGGCCGAGCAGCCCGATCTCGACCTCGAGACCGAGGTCGAGGTCCTGTTCTCGACGCACTCGATTCCGTCGACGGATGCCGCCCGCTCGGGCCCGGAGGCCCGTGGCTTCGGCGAGGGCGGCGCGTACAAGGCCCAGCACCTCGCGGTCGCCGAGGCCGTGATGCTCGCAGCAGAATCGAGCGCACCCTGGCAGCTCGTGTTCCAGTCGCGCAGCGGCCCGCCCTCGATGCCGTGGCTCGAGCCCGACATCAACGATGCGATCGCCGAATTGCCGGCCCGCGGCATCCGTGCCGTCATCATCGTGCCGCTCGGATTCGTCAGCGACCACATGGAGGTGAAGTGGGACCTCGACAACGAGGCGCTCGCTTCCGCCGCCGAAGCCGGCCTCGCGGCCGTGCGGGTGCCGACCCCCGGCATCCACCCCGCGTATGTCTCGGGCCTCGTCGATCTCGTTCTCGAGCGGGCGCAGGCGACCCCCGTCGACGAGCGTCCGGCGGTGACCGAACTCGGCCCCTGGTACGACGTGTGCCGACCGGGATGCTGCGAGAACGTACGCTTGGGGTTCAAGCCCGCGATCTCCGGACTCGCCCCCTGAGCGCATCTGGCTCATCGAGTACACCCGTTTCATTCTGAAAGCATTTCTGCTGTGACCCGAACTCTTCGCATCGCCACTCGTGGCAGCGCGCTCGCGCGCGCGCAGACGGGCATGGTCGCCGAGCAGATCACGGCGGCGACCGGCGTTCCGATCGAGCTCGTGATCATCAAGACCGAGGGTGACACCTCGCGCGAATCGCTGGCGTCGCTGGGCGGAACGGGTGTCTTCGCGAGCGCGTTGCGGGAGGCGCTGGTGCGCGGCGAGGTCGACCTGATCGTGCACTCGCTCAAAGATCTGCCCACCGCGACCTACCCCGGGCTCGTCATCGGCGGGGTTCCCGAGAGGGAGGATGCGCGCGACGTGCTGTGCACGGCGGGCGGCGTCTCGCTCGCCGATCTGCCCGAGGGTGCGCGTGTGGGAACGGGTTCTCCGCGTCGGCGAGCGCAATTGTTATCACTTCGTCCTGATCTGGAGGTCGTGGATATTCGAGGGAATGTCGACACACGACTACGATCGGTTGAACGGGGAGACCTTCACGGCGTCGTGTTGGCCGCGGCAGGGCTCGAACGACTGGGTCGGCTGGCGGAGGCGTCGGAGTTCTTTGATCTTGAGCTGTGGCCGACCGCACCCGGCCAAGGCGCTCTCGCCATCGAGGCGCGAGAAGGAGACGACATCACTGAGCTGTTGAGCATCGAACACGGTCAGACACGCACCGCCGTTCGAGCCGAACGATCCGTTCTCGCCACCCTCGAAGCCGGATGCGCCGCACCGATCGGCGCGCACGCCACGATCGACGGCGATCTTCTTGTTCTCACCGCCGTGGTCTACGACCCGTCGGGCGATGCCGAACTCGGATGCACGCGCCAGGCGACACTCACCGGCATCGACGACGATGTTCTCGCGGAGGCGCTCGGCGCAGCGGTCGCCGCGCAGCTGCTCGAAGACGGGGCCGCAGATCTTGCTCCCCTCGGAGGGGCCGCATGATGACACCCTGGAGCAATAGACCGCTCGGCGGCTGGCGCGTACTGGTTCCGCGAGGCGGCCCCTGGGGCCACGGCGTGGCATCCGATCTCCGCGCCGCCGGAGCGACGCCCGTCGTCGCCCCCATGATCAACTTCGCTCCCGCCGCCGACGACGAGGCCCTGAATGTTGCCCTCGCGTCGCTCGCCTCGGGCGCGTTCGACTGGCTGACGGTCACGAGCGCCACCACGGTCGACGTGCTCTCGGCGCACCAGGCCACGGTTCCCTCGTCGACGCACATCGCCGCCGTCGGAGAGACCACCGCCGCGGCGCTCACTGCGGCCGGCTACCAGGTCGATCTCGTTCCGCCGGAGGACAACTCGGCCAAGGGTCTCTTGCGCGAGCTCGCCCAGTTCGAGCAGTACGGCGCCGAGCTGCGCATCCTCACCCTGCGCAGCGACATCGCCAAGCCCGTGCTCACCGAGGGTCTCATCGCCCGCGGCCACACCGTCGAGTCGGTCGTCGCCTACCGCACCATCGGCGTTCCCGTCGACGAGGCGATCGTGCGCGACATCCAGGCCGGAGCGTTCAAGGCGGTTCTCGTCACGTCCGGAAGCGTCGCGGAGCAGATCCAGCTGCAGTTCGGTCCTCTGCCCGAGACCATGATCGTGGCCGCGATCGGCCCGCAGACGGCCCGCGACGCGGAGGCCTACGGAGTTCGCGTCGACCTCGTGGCCAAGGAGCGCAGCGCGATATCGCTGATCGACGCGATCGTCGACGTGGCCAAGGCCCAGAAGTCCGACGACTAGCAGCCCGCTACTGGCTCTCGGCCTCGAGCACCAGGTCGAGCAGGCCGCCTGCGGCCGTATCGAGACCACCCCACCCCGTTCAACAGGACATTCTCGAATCCGCACGGCGTTTCGTCGACAGAGCGACGGCGCGTCGCCAATCCATCCTGTTGAACGGCAAACGGGGAAACATCGGCGCCCGGGTTCAGTGTCCGTTTTCCTCGAGCACGAGATCGAGCAGGCCGGGGAACCGGCGATCGAGTTCGTCTCTGCGCAGCCAGTTGCGGTGCCGGGTCCCGTGAGCCTCCTGCCTGATGATGCCCGACTCGCGGAGCACGCGCCAGTGTCGGGTCAACGCGGACTTGGTGACGCCGAAGTCTCTGTTGCCGCATCCCGTTCCCGGCTCGGCCGCGATGAACCCGACGATTGCGCGCCGCGTCGGATCGGTCAGCGCCGACATGACCTCGAACAGGTCGATGTCCTTCTCGTCGGGGATCGTGAGTGGAGTCGCCAATCTGCTGGCCATCTTGCTCCTCTCGCTGGCTCGAACTCATCGCATATGTACGCGTGAACGTGTACATGATGTACCGTCTATGTACACGTAAAAGTGTACAAGAGTACAAGCACAGGGAGACAGATGACGACCATCGGTTTGATCGGAAGCGGAAATATCGGCAGCGGCCTCGCCCGCCTGGCCGTCGCGGCGGGCTACGACGTGATCGTGAGCAACAGCCGTGGCCCCGAGACGCTCGGCGACCTCGTCGCAGAGCTCGGTCCCCGGGCTCGAGCGGCCACATCCGCCCAGGCGGCCGCCGACTCCGACCTCGCCATCGTCACGATCCCCCTGAAGGCGTACCCGCACGTGCCGGTCGCCGAGCTTCGAGGCAAGACGGTGATCGACACGAACAACTACTATCCCGAGCGCGACGGCCACATCGCAGAACTCGATGACGAGAGCACGACCACGACCGAGCTCCTGCAGAGGCACGCGCCCGACTCCCGAGTCGTGAAGGCGTTCAACAGCATCTACTTCCCGCACCTCACCTCGCTCGCGCGACCGAGTGGGTCGGCGGACCGTTCGGTGCTCCCGATCGCCGGCGACGACCCTGTGGCCAAGCAGACGGTCGCGGAGTTCCTCGACCGCATCGGCTACGACACGCTCGATGCCGGCCCGCTGTCAGAGGGGTGGCGGTTCCAGCGGGACACCCCCGCATACACGCGCCCGTACTTCAGCGGAGAGGATCCGGACCTGGGGCGGCCTGTCTCCCGTGACGAACTCGCGACGAAGCTCGCCGAGGCTCGACGCTACCGCGACATGTGAAGAGACCGGCGCGGGTGTTCACGCCGAGCGCTGTGGTTCGACCACCGCGCCGCGCGTGAACACCCGCGTTCGCGTCAGTCGGCGTGGGCGGCTTCGGCGACCTTCGCCGTGTCGACGAACTGCTCGAACCGCACGATGAGTCCGCCGCGAACAATGAAGTGGTGGGCTACCCGCACATTGATCGCCTTGCCGGTCGCCTTGTTGGTGGCGGTGTAGCGGGCGAGCACCACGACGTTCTCGCCGTCGACCACGTAGCTGTCGTCGTGCGCGGTCCATGCTGCCCAGTCCCGACCGAGGATCTCCATTACACCGGATGTGACGCCCTCGGGTGTTCGGTAGGTTCCGGCCAGAGGGAACCCGGCCATCTCGGTCCATTCGACATCGGGTGCCAGGGTCGCCCGCAGCGCATCGAGATCGCCGGCCGCGGATGCCAGATACTGGCGGCGCACGACGTCGCGAGGCGTTGTCGAAACGCTGAAGTCCTCGAGTGTCAGCCCCATGTCATCTCACCCTTCGCAACCTTCGGTCCGAGCTGGGCCGCGATGAGCATCCCCGAGTTCGGGTATGCCTCGACCAGGGCCGCAGTCGCCGACGCACCGTCTTCGGAGCGCTCGAGCACCCTCTCGAACTCTTCGAGGTACGAGCGGGTGTAGTCGATGCCCGAAGCATCGTTGGGCGTGCCGGGAAGGCGGTGCCCCGCGACCACGAACTCGGGGCGGAGAGCCGACATCTGGTCGAGGAGAGTGATCCAGTCCGCACGCTGCTCGGGTCGGGCCGTGTCCGCGGTCCACACGTGCTCCTGCTGAAAGACGAGGACCCCGCCGATGATCGCCTTCGCGTCAGGGGCCCACAGGTAGTGGCGGTCGGGCAGAAGAGTGGATGCGCCGCGCAGCTCGAGCTTGTGGCCATCGACGTCGAGATGGTCGGCGCTCAGGGGGCGGATGTCGACGAGACGCGTGGGCAGGTTGGTTCCGAGGGCGGCCCACGCCTTCAGCTTGCCTTCGAAGGAGGCCCTGATGTGATCGATCACGATGGGCGTCGCGAGAATCTGCGCGTCGGGGAATGCGTCGGCGACGACTTCGAGCCCGAAGTAGAAGTCGGGGTCGGCGTGGCTGACGAATACGGTGGTCAGCGTCTTGCCGGAGTCGAGTACGGCCGCGACGAGTCGGTGGCCGTCGGCGAGGGTGAAGCCCGCGTCGACGAGAAGCGCCTCCGTCTCGCCGGTGACGAGCGTCGCCGACTTGTTGGGGGAGCCGGCGGGGAAGTCGAGGTCGAAGACCTCAAAGGAGAGTGACATGGTGATGGTGGTTCCTTGTCTCTGGGCGCTCGGGGTGGCCGAGGCGGCAGCGCGGTGCTGCCATCGAGTGGAACAATAGCTGACTAGTCAGCTATTCCCATCATGAGGAAAGTGATCGCGACTCGGATCAGGGCATCACCGGAAGCTCGGCCGCCGCATTCTTGCTGAGCGTGCGGATGGCCTCGGCGAAGCTGCGCGCCTGGTCGGCGGGAAGGACGTCGACGAGGTAGCGCTCGATGTTGCGAACGTGGAGTTCGCTGGCCTCGAGGAGCCTCTGCTCGCCCAGGTCTGTGAGCTCCACGAGCTGCACGCGGCCGTCGGTCTGCGAGGGACGTCGTCGGATGAGGCCGAGTTCGACCGCGCGGTTCACGAGTCGGGTCGCCCCGCCCGACGTCACCACCCTCGACTGTGCGACATCCCGCACGGGAACCCCGTCGCCCCCGGCCCGCCCTACGACCAGAAGAAGCTCGTAGATGGAATGGGTGAGGCCGGTGGACTCTTCGAGCGCGTGCCCCAGAATGTACTCGAGTCGATTCGCTGCACCGAGGAGGCGCCCGAAGACCAGGATCCTCGGATCGTCGGCCGCCTGTTTCGCCGTGGTGAAAATCATCGTTCGCTCACGAGTCCACCTTAGGTCGGGGCATCCCCCGGCTCCCGCCCAGTTCACACGATTAGGCTGGAACCCATGACTTCCGGCTTTCCTGTCGTGCGCGCGCGCCGTCTTCGCGCCACTCCCGCCCTTCGACGACAGGTGGCCGAGACCCGGCTCCACCCCGCCGATCTCGTCCTCCCCCTCTTCGTGCGCGAGGGCGACGAGCCCCGCCCCCTGGGCTCCATGCCCGGAGTCGTGCAGCACACACTCGACTCGGTCAGAGGCGTCGTCGCCGAGGCCGCCGCCGCGGGAATCGGGGGAGTCATGCTCTTCGGCGTCCCCGAGCACCGTGACGCCACCGGCACCGGCGCGACCGATCCCGACGGCATCCTGAACCAGGCCACCCGCGTGATCGCATCCGAGGTCGGCGACGAGCTGGTCGTGCAGACCGACCTGTGCCTCGACGAGTTCACCGATCACGGCCACTGCGGGGTTCTGGATGCCGACGGCCGGGTCGACAACGACGCCACGCTCCTGCGATACCGCGACATGGCGCTGGCGCAGGCCGATGCGGGCTCCGCGCTGCTCGGCCTCTCGGGCATGATGGACGGCCAGGTCGCCGCCGTGCGCGATGCCCTCGACACCGCCGGCCGCAGCGACGTGGCCGTGCTCGCCTACTCCGCGAAGTATGCGAGCGCCTACTACGGACCGTTCCGCGAGGCCGTCGAGTCGACGCTCACGGGCAACCGGCGTAGCTACCAGCTCGATCCGGCCAACCGCCGCGAGGGCCTGCGCGAGGCGCAGCTCGACGTGGAGGAGGGCGCCGACATCGTGATGGTGAAGCCCGCCGGCAGCTACCTCGACGTGCTCGCCGACGTCTCGGCCTGGTCGCCGGTTCCCGTGTGGGCCTACCAGGTCTCGGGCGAGTACGCCATGATCGAGGCCGCCGCGGCCAACGGCTGGATCGACCGCGACCGGGCGATCCTCGAGTCGGTCCTCAGCATCAAGAGGGCCGGAGCCGATACCGTTCTCACCTACTGGGCGACCGAGCTCGCCACCACCCTGTCCTGATTTCCCCGTTCCCTGAGCAAGGCGTAAGGGAACTCGACGCAACTTTCCCCGTTCCCTGAGCTTGTCGAAGGGAAGTCCGCGTAACCTTCCCTTCGACAAGCTCAGGGAACGAATCTGGAGTACCCCCCATGACCCGCAACGACGAACTCTTCGACAGGGCGCGCATCTCCATTCCCGGCGGCGTCAACTCGCCGGTGCGCGCCTACCGCTCGGTCGGCGGAACGCCGCGCTTCCTCACCTCGGCGAAGGGCGCCTACGTCACCGACTCCGACGGCACGCAGTACGTCGACCTCGTCTCGAGCTGGGGTCCTGCGATTCTCGGCCACGCGCATCCCGAGGTCGTCGCGGCCGTGCGGGATGCCGCCGGTCGCGGCCTCTCGTTCGGTGCGTCGACCCCCGGCGAGACCGAGCTCGCCGAGCTCGTGCGCGCCCGGGTCACCAGCGGCGGAGCGTCGCCGATCGAGAAGATCCGCCTCGTCTCCACCGGAACCGAGGCCACGATGACGGCCATCCGCCTCGCCCGCGGGTTCACCGGGCGCGACGTGCTCATCAAGTTCGCCGGCCACTACCACGGGCACTCCGACTCGCTGCTGGCCGAGGCCGGCTCGGGTCTCGCCACGCTGGGACTGCCCGCATCCGCCGGCGTGCCCGCGGCCACCGCCGCGCTCACCCTCGTGCTGCCCTACAACGATCTCGACGCTGTGCGCGAGGCCTTCGCGCTGCATCCGGGTCGCATCGCCGCGATCATCACCGAGGCCGCGGCCGCCAATATGGGCGTCGTGGCGCCGGATGCCGGATTCAACGCCGCCCTGTCGGCAATCGCACACGAGAACGGCGCGCTGCTCATCATCGACGAGGTGCTGACCGGGTTCCGGGTGCACCCGGCGGGGTACTGGGCCCTCGAGTCCGAGGCGCAGGCCGCAGCAGGGTCGGATGCGTACAGCCCGGACCTCGTGACGTACGGCAAGGTCATCGGCGGCGGAATGCCCCTCGCAGCACTCGGCGGTAGGGCGGATGTCATGGACTTCCTCGCGCCCCTCGGCCCGGTGTACCAGGCGGGCACGCTGTCGGGAAATCCCGTGGCCGTCGCCGCCGGCATCGCCACGCTGACGCTGGCCGACGCATCCGTCTACGCGCGCCTCGACGCGACGGCCGAGCTGCTGAGCGCATCCGTGTCGGAGGCGCTCGCCGACGTGGGCGTCGCGCACTCCGTGCAGCGCGCCGGAAACCTGTTCAGCTTCGTGTTCGGCGACTACTCGCCGTCGGCCGGGGGCGCCCCGCGCACCTACGCCGACGTGCAACGGCAAGACGCGTTCCGGTATCCGGCTTTCTTCCACTCGATGCTCGACTCGGGAGTCTCGCTTCCGCCGTCGGTCTTCGAGGCGTGGTTCGTGTCGGCCGCCCACGACGACGAGGCGATCGGCCGCATCCTCGACGCGCTCCCGGCGGCGGCCCGCGCAGCGGCATCCGCGTCGCCCACGCTGGCGGTCTAGCTGCGCGTCAGCGCTTCCAGAAGCCCGAGAACGTGATGCGGCTCTTCGGCAGTCCGAGCGAGTGCAGGTGGCGGCGGCCGCCGGTGGCGAGGGCGGACTCGCCCACCACGAAACCGTAGCCGCGCGGGTCGACCGTGTTGCGCCTGCGCAGCGCATCCAGGGCCTTGCTGCCCGCGACCGCGTGCGCGTCGTCGCGGATCACCCAGGAGAGCGTCACACCGTCCGGCTTCGAGAGCTCGCGGGTATCGTGCGCCGTCGGCACCTCTTGAATGACATGGCCGACCGTGTCGCTCGGAAGCGACTTGAGGATGCCTGCGACAGCGGGCAGGCCGCTCTCGTCGGCCACGATCACCACCTCGGTCGCGTCGTCGGGCCGGTCGAACAGGATGCCCTGGTCGAGCAGCGCGAGCTGGTCGCCCGGGCGGGCGCTGCAGGCCCAGATCGCGGCCGCGCCCTCGAGCTCGCCGCCCGGGCCGCGGTGGATGACGAAATCGATGTCGATCTCGCGCTGCTCTGCGCGGTAGTCGGCCACGGTGTAGTTCGAGCAGTGCGGCCGGGTGTCCTCGGGAATCTCGAGGTATTCCTTCCACCATGTGGCGCCCGCGAGCTCGGGCATGGCGAACTCTTTCTGGTGCGGGCGGCGCATGAAGAGGCGGAACCAGTGGTCGTAGCCCATCCAGTCGAACTCGGCGAGGCCGTCACCCGTGATCGTGACGCGTTGCATGCTCGGCGTCACGGGTGCACTCGACACGACGTGCGCTCTGAAGAGCTGGGGATCGGCGGGTGCGGTGCGCGTGGCTCTCTTCGACATAAGGCAAGCCTAAGCTCGCCTCATGGGAGCCCGCGCACCGGCCGAGACTACTGAACGCGAGCTTCGGCCTCGTCGGTGTTGTCGTCGTCGGAGGCGATGTGCACGTCGACGATGGTCACGTTGACCTCGGTGACCTGCATGCCGACGAGGGTCTCGACGGCGGAGATGATCGACGTGCGAACCCCGTCGGCGACCTGCTGCAGCGGTGCCGGGTACTCGGCGACGATGGTCACGTCGACGGCGACCTGGGTCTCGCCGACCTCGACGCTGATGCCCTGCGACAGGTCGGTGCTGTTCATGGCTCCGCGGATGGCGCCGAGCGCACGGGCCGCACCGCCTCCGAGGGCGAAGACGCCGGCGACCTCGCGTGCAGCGATGCCCGCCACCTTCGACACGACGCCGTCGTTGATCACGGTCTTGCCGAGGGCGGTCTGCAGGTTGGTCGGGGTGCTTACACTGGCGGGAGTCGTGCTGGCCATGGGGTGTCTCCTTTTTCGGTGTGGAATAGTCTCGTTGATAGGTCGTATCCACTCGGCGGATCGTCACGGATCTGCCGAAAAGAAATTTTTCAGACGCTGAACAGGGGAGTTCGATGGACGCAGTTCCCTATCGCTTCTCACTCGACGAGGCCGACGACCGCACGCTCGCGGGTCGCGCGGCAGACGGCGACACCCGGGCGTTCGAGGTGCTGGCCCGGCGTTACGGGCCTTTGCTGCGTGCGTACGCCCGCCGCATCCTGGGTGCGAGCGACGAGGTCGACGACGTCGTGCAGGAGACCCTGATCACAGCATGGCGGGACCTGCCGTCGCTCAACGACGGCTCGGTGGTCAAGAGCTGGCTCATGCGCATCGCGAGCCACAAGAGCATCGACCGCATCCGAGCCCGCAAGAACCACCTCGACGTCGACGATGTCGATGCGGCCCAGCCCGAGCGGCTGTCGCCCCACGCCGTCAGCCAGGCGACGTCGCTGCACGAGGCGGTGTCGCAGGCACTGGCCACGCTGCCGATCGAGCAGCAGCGCTGCTGGGTGCTGCGCGAGGTCGGCGAACAGAGTTACGAGGAGATCGCCGAGCAGATGGGGATCCCCGCCAGTACCGTGCGCGGGCTGCTCTCGCGCGCCCGACGCAATCTCATGACCGAAATGGAGGCCTGGCGATGACCGATCTCGACAACGAGCGCGACGACCTCGACGGCCACACGATCGACGAGCTCAGCGACTATCTCGACCGCGGGCGCACGCCGCTCGACCCGTCTATCGAGGGGTCGCCGGGATGCCGCATCGCGCTCGGCTCGCTCGAGCGTCTGCGGCAGATCTCGCAGTCGCTCGTCGAGGTGGATGCCGCGGACGAAGCCCCGCGCAACGACGACTGGTTGGGCGGGATCCTCGAGAGCATCGGCCGCGAGGCGCGGGCCGGACGGGACATCCCGCTGCTGCCGCCGTCGCCCCGGGCCACCCTCTCGGTGACCGAAGGGGCGGTGCGCGGACTGATCCGAGCCGCGGGAGACCGCGCCGGTGGACTGATCATCGGGCGCTGCCGGCTCGACGGAGACGTCACCGTGCCGGGCACGCCGATCACCGTGTCGATCGACGCATCCGTGTTCTGGGGCGAGCGCATCGTCGAGACCGTCGATCGCGCCCGCGAGGCCATCTACTCGGCGCTGCTCAAGCACACCGAGCTCACGATCGCGAGCATCGACATCACGGTGCACGACGTGTACTTCGCGCAGGTCGCGGAGCCTGAGGCTTCTGCCTCGACCGATGCCCCGGAGCCCGACGCTTCGACTTCGACCGAAGGGGATGCGCTGTGACCGACGAGATGAGTGCCGCCGCCCTGACGATCGACGAGGTGGTGCGGGCGGTTCCCGGCGTCACGAGCGTCTACCCGCAGCTGCCCGAGATCCTCGGACTGCCCGCCCCCGTCGCCGACCTGGCACGCGGGGTCGCGGCGCACATCGGGGAGCCGACCCTGCGCATCCGGATCGGCATCGCCGATGTCGAGTCGTCGCGCGCCGTGTGCGAGCGGGTGCACGCGGCGGTGCTGGAGCACCTGCTGCGGCAGTCGGCGGCGAATGCCGACATCGCGGGCGTGGCCGTGCCTCCGCCGCTGATCGCCGTGAGCGTCGTCGCGATCGGCTGAGTGGGCGCGATCGGTTCAGCGGACCGAGTTCTGAGTAACCAATTCAGGAGGAGCGCGCGGCCGCCGCCACTATCCACGCGGCTACTCTCTCCTCCTGAATTGGTAGCGGCATCGCCCGTCGTAGTCAGATCGTAACGACGAGCATCCGGTGATTTACGCATATCATCAGCTATCGCGGGCAGGATAGACGCATGGCTGTTCTTCTCGTGCACACCGACCGACTCGAGATACGCCTGACCCGTGCAGAGAAGATCCTGTCGCTGCGCCGAACGAACATCGACATTCCGCTGGAGCGCATCCGCTCGGCCGTCATCACGGAGGATCCGTGGGTGTGGGTGCGTGGCATCCGGGCGCCCGGCTCGGCTATTCCGTTGACTCTGGCCATCGGCACCTGGAAGGTGCACGACGGAAAAGACTTCCTCCTCATCAAGGGCACGCGCACCTCGGTGGTCATCGACATCGATGGAGACGGCTCGGAGTTCATGCGCGTGATCCTGACCACCACGCACGCGCTCGAGCTGCTGCGTGCGCTGCGCCTGCCGCCGGCAATCGAGGATCCGGCGAAAGAGATCATCACCGACTGAGGGGCTCACCGTGACCGACGACACTGCCGTCCGCTACGCCGCCCACGAGCAGTACTTCTGCGAAGAGGCCTGGGGGCTGATCGCTCCCGGGTTCACGTCTCTCGACGAGGTGCTCGAGGTGATGATCGAACTGGTCGAGTACGACGACGACAACCCCATGACGGTGGAGCGCGCCGAGCAGATCGTGCGGCACTACTGGGCTCACCGGCAGGCCGAACTGGATGCGCCCGGCCCCCGGAAACCCAGCGACGACGAGCGGGTCACGGCCGCCTTCGCAGCGATCGCGGCGCAGGGGATCGTGGCCGAGATGAACGCCGGGTACACCACCGATGAGGCGATCACCGAGTGTGAGAGTGTCGTTGCGGCCACGGGGTCCGGGCCGGGCTTCGTGTTCTTCCATGGGCAGGATGCGGCGCGCCTCGCCTACCCCGGCGCCACCCTGTTCATCGGCTACGGAGCGGTCGTCGCGCCCGGCCCCGGCTGGGTCGAGGTCGCCGAGAAGGTTGCGAATGCGGCCGTCGCCGCGTTCCGCGAGCAGGGTCTGGATGCGCAGTGGGACGGCGAAGTCGACCACCGCATCGAGCTGCAGAACGTGGTCTGGCGCAAGCCGCTGCCGGCGTAGACAGATGTTGTATGTGTGCTCTTAAGTAGGGGTTGATCCTTAGGAGCTGGATTGACCCCCAGTTCAGGGGTCAGGCATCGCCTGCTTCCGCGTGATTCCGCGGGGGAGATATTCTCAGCTTTTTGAGGGTTAGTTTGCGGGTTGTGCTCATGTGCCGTCGTCGGTACTTTGGGCCCGAGCCTTCGGGGGAATGGCTTCCATCCCTTTCTCCTGGTCTCGAAGGCTTGCCATGTCTGTGCTCTTCCGCGCGCTCCGCGCCGTGTTCGCTCTGCTCGTTCTCGTCGGGCTGGCGCTGGTCGCTGCTCCTGCGCAGGCGGCGACTGCCGCTCCTGCTGCTTCTTATGCCGTTCCGTCGGAGTTGGGTACGGATTGCGAGGTCGAGTCGGATGCCGCGAATTGCGATATCGACAGGGATCGCATCCCCGATGTGGTCGAGCAGGTCGTCGCGGGCAGCCTGACCGGTGCCACGGGCACCGAAGATCACGATGGCGACGGCATCCCGTCGTGGACCGAGGTGCTCGCCTGCGGCACGGTCACGTGCGCGGATTCCCGCGCAGACGCAGATGACGACGGCATCCCGGACTACGCCGAGCAGTTGGCGTGCGGGTCGGAGACGTGCTCGAACAGCAAGGAAGACGCTGACGGCGACAAGGTGAGCGACTGGATCGAGTTCGTCATCTGCGGTGACCGCACCTGCGCCACGGGGCTTGAGGACTTCGACTCCAACGGGGTGGCAGATGCGGCGGAGCTGCAGGCCTGTGTGAAAGACACGTCGGGTCTGGCGCTGACCGGGTTCGGTATCGCCGGCATCCTGGCCGTCATCGCCGCGGCGCTTGTCGGGCTGGGTGTGCTGCTGCGCATCCGCCGCCGCAACGCCGCTGCCGCCACCGCGGACGCCGCGGCGGCTGCTGGTGAGGCCGAGCTGGTCGGTTCGAACCTGTGACCGGCCGCATCCGCCCCGCCATCACGGCCGGGCTCACCACGCTGACCCACAAACTCACCCGAACACCATCCACCTGGATGCGCCGCCACGGCAGAACCCTCGCACGGGGCGTCGTCACGACGACCGCTGTTATCGCCCTGACCCTCACGGTCGGCGTCACCCCGTCGATCGCATCGCCCGCCCTCGTTGCGCAGCGTCAGGCGGAGAAGACCCTCGCCGAGGTGCGCGACGCGGCCGCGAAGACCCAGCTCGCCCCCACCGAACCCGCCCCCGCCGCAGACCCCGCCGGTGAGGGGACAATCACTCCCGACCAGTCCTCCACGATCACGGCGCAGGACCCGAATGTTGAGGTCACCTTCTCGGGCCACGAGATCGACGAGAAGCTCGACGTCGACATCACGCCCCTGCCCGACGCCGCTGCGAAGTCTGCCGAGACGGAGACCGGCGGTACCGCTGTGGGAACTCCCGTCGACATCACCGCGACGACCGATGCCGGCGGTGAGGTCACGACGTTCCCGGCCGACGCGACGATCACCGACCAGGCCGATGGCACGCAGGTGGCAACGGACGTGGTTCCCGGTGTCGCGCTGGAGATGGCCGTCACCGACAAGCAGATCAAAGACCTCGACCCGTCGTCGCTGCAGATCTACACCCGCGAGAACGCGGGCGACCCGTGGGTGGCGCTGCCGTCGGTTTACGACGCGGATGCCGGCGTCGTGCGTGGCGAGTCGGGTCACCTGTCGCAGATGGTCGTGATCGGTATTCCGTTCATCGCGCCGCCCGGCCCGAAGATCGTGCTCGATCCAGACGACGATCTGGCCTATGTGACGCAGCCGGCACCCGAACTGCATGAGCTGCCCCTGAACATCCAGCTGGCACAGCAGGTGAAGCAGCGCCTCGAGACGAACTGCCGCGCCGACGTGACGATCACCAGGGAAGACCCGAACACGCCGATCGTCTCGACGCAGCTGCGGGCCGACCGTGCCGCTGCAGCCAATCCCGACGCCACGATCACTCTCGCCTTCGACGCCATCCACACCGACGAAGCCTGGGATGCCGACGGCACCGAATCGGGTGGACGCGTCTACTACCGCAGCAACCCGCAGGATCAAGCCCTGGGCGACACAGTGCTGTCGACGATGCCGGCCTATGTGCAGCGCCCGTTCAAGGCGGGAAACCTGCCCTACCTGCCCGCTCCGGAGTTCGACAATGTGCCGGGCGCGTACACGCACTTCGAGACGCTGTTTCTCGACAGCAACTACGACCGCGCCTACATCGACGATCCCGAAGGTTTCGCGTTCATCTCCGCCGGAGTGACGGCGTCGCTGAGCGTCTACCTCGCCGACCGCTTCAACTGCATCGACCCGGCCACGGGTGGTCTTCCCGGGCGTCCGACGCAGGCGCAGCTGGATCACTGGCGTGACCTCGGCTACCAGAACTACGAGATGTACGGCGCCGAGCCGGTGTCGTTCTCGACCGGAAACCTCATCGAGGCCGCGCCGCTGTTCAAGCTCTCCGGTCCGGGCAACTCCGACCTCGACCTCAACCTGATCTACAACTCGCTCGACGGCAGGGACTCACGCATCGGTGCGGGCTGGTCGTTCGCGTTCGGTGCCCGGGCGCAACGCTACGAAGACGGCTCGGTGCTGGTGGTGCGCAACGACGGGGCCACCTTCGACTTCGCCTCTGACGGGTCGGGTGGCTACATCGGCGAGCCGGGCCTGTTCCAGACGCTGACCAACGACGGCAACAACCAGCTCACGGTGACCGCCGTCGACGGCGAGTCCTGGGTGTTCGACGCCGCCGACATCGATGGAGTCGGCGAGCTCGTGAAGCACACCGACCAGCAGGGCAATGCGACGACCCTCACATACGGCGCGACCGACTGGCGGGTGAACAAGTTCGCCCCGCTGCAGTCGATCACCGACGCCGCGGGCCAGACCATAACGGTCGGGTCGGATGCCGTGGGTCGGCTCACGTCGTTCACCCACCCCGACGGCCGCACCTGGAGCCTCGGCTACGACGCGAACGCCAACCTCACCGCGATCACCAACCCCGACGGCCGGGTCCGCTCCTATTCCTACGACGACGCTCACCGCATGGTCACGGCTACCGATGCGCTCGGAGTCACCTACCTGACGAACGAGTTCGACGCCGAGGGGCGGGTCTCCAAGCAGACCGACGCCGATGGCAACGTGCGCTCGCTGAGCTACGACACCGCCGCGGGCACAACGACCTACACCGACAACGAGGGCACCGAGACGGTCTTCTCGTACGACGCGCAGCACCGCATCACGGGCAAGACGGATGCGGCGGGCAACTCCATCGCCTACGTCTACAACGACCTCGACCAGGTCACGTCGTACACCGACGAGGCCGGCCACGAGTGGGCCTACACGTACGACGCGACCGGCAACGTCGCATCCACCGTTCTGCCCGACGACACCACGACCACGTTCACCTACACGCCGACCGGCGAACTCGCATCCCAGACCGACGAAGGCGGGCCCGATGGGGCCGAGCGCACGACCAGCTACCAGGTCGACCCGCTCGGCCTGGTCACCGGCATCACCCAGGCCGACGGCACCGAACTGGCCCGCACGTATGACGGCCAGGGAAACCTCACGTCGAGCACGACTCCGTCGGGCGCCACCACGACGTATGCCTATGACAACCGGGGCAACGTCACCACGTTGATCGACCCGAACGGCAACGCCACCACCTTCGTGTACGACGGTGCCAACCGAGTCACGTCGACGACGGACCCGATGGGTGCGACGACGACGCTCGCGTGGGATGCCGGAGACCGGCTGGTGTCGAAAACGGATGCGATGGGCGGGGTCACGTCGTACACCTACGACGCAGACGACAACCTCACCAGCTCAACGGATGCGACCGGCGCCGTGACCTCGTATGCCTGGAACAACGCGTTCAACCTCGTGGCGGTCACCGCTCCCGACGGCGGAACGACGAACTACGAATACAACACCGAAGACGAACTGACGAAGACCACCGACCCGCTCGGCAACGTGACGGCGTTCGTCCTCGACGACCTCTACCGTCCCGTCACTGTGGTCGACCCGAAGGGTGGGCAGTGGGATCGCGAGTACGACGAGGTCGGCAACCTGGTCAGTCAGACCGACCCGTCGGGGGCGGAAACCGCCTACGAATACGACGAGCTGAGCCGGGCGACGAAGGTCACCGGGCCGACTGGCATTACTCAGTCGACCTCGTACGACTCGGTTGGGCGCGTGGCGAAGTCGACCGATGCGGACGGCAACAGCGTCTCCTACGTCTATGAGCTCCTCGACCGCATCACGCAGGTCACCGACCAGCAGGGCGAGACGTCCACGTTCACCTATGACGTGGACTCGAACCTCGTGGCTTCCACGGATCGGCGTGGCACCGAGACCACCCTCACCTATGACGCGAACGGGCAATTGACCGGGTCGGTCGACTCGACCGGTGCGGCAACTCAGCTCGTCTACGACCCGGCGGGTCGAGTGCAGGAGCAGATCGACGCCCTCGGGCGATCGAGCACGGTCTCGTATGACCCGCTCGGACGGGTGACGGCATCATCGAACCCGCTCGGCGACACCACGTCGTACGAGTACGACGCGGTCAGCAGGTTGACGTCGATCACAGACGCGAACGGCAACACGACAACCACCGCATACAACCCGACCGGAACCGTCGCATCGACGACGAACGCCGTCGGCTCGACCACCGCCTACGGCTATAACCTGAACGGCCAGCAAACGAACATGGTCGACGCGAACGGCAACGAGACCCGCTACTCCTACGACCCCGCCGGCCAACTCGCGAAGGTTATCGAAGGCTTCGACGCCGCCGTGGATGCGGCGGCGACGGGCACCTCGGATGTGAACGTCACGACGGTGTACGACTGGACCGAGACCGGCAACCTGGCCTCGATCCTCGACCCGAACGGCAACAAGACGCTCTTCGACTACAACGACGCTGGACAGGTGACGTCGGAGACGAACCCGCTCGGTAAGTCGTGGGACTACAGCTACGACTCCCTGGGTCGTCTGTCGTCGCAGATCGATGGCAACAGGCAGACCACGAGCTACTCCTACACGTCCCGCTCCGATCTGGCGCAGGTGTCGTACCCGGGGTCGAGTGTGTCGTTTGAGTACGACGCGAACCAGCGGCCCATCGCGATGACCGACTCTCTCGGTGTGACCGGGTGGAAGTACGACGCGAACGGGCTGATGACCGAGCAGATCGACGCCAACGGGTCATCCCTCGGCTACACCTACGACGCCGCCCAGCAGCTGACCGCGTTGACGATGCCGACCGGCGAGCAGATCGGGTATGAATACGACGACGCCGGCCGCCCGGTCGCGCAGACCTCCCCGTGGGGCAACATCGCTTACGAGTGGGACCCTGCTGGGAACCTGACGACCATGCTCCGCTCTACCGGCGTCGCTACGGACTACGCCTATGACGCGGCGAACCGGGTCACCCAGATCCAGCACGTTGCCCCGGCCAGCCCCAGCGACCCGAAGGCTGCCCCTGCGGCAACGGTCGCACCGGAGGCGGTCGCTACGAAACCGGTCACCACCGAGGTGAAGCAGTGCGTCACGGCCGCCGGGTACCTCGACAACCGGGCGATCCCCGCCGCAGGCACGACCTCGCACGAGTGTGTGAAGACGGGTGACTACCTCGACCGTCGCACCGTTCCCGCCCTGCCGAACCCGGTCGAGAACGTCGACACCATCACCTTCGACTACACCTACGACCCCGCCGGAAACGTCTCGAACGCGACTCGCACTCTCGGCGCCCTCGATGACCCGGCCATGCCCGGTGAAGGCACGGCACCGGATGCGGGAACCGTGCCGTCGGTGACGGCACCGGATCCGACACCCACATTCCCGTCGGTGCTCGAGACCCCGGATGTCGACTCCCGTGACTACGTATACGACAGCCTGAACCGGCTCATCGGAAGCGGTACCAGCAAGGGCAACACGGCCGAGTACTCGTACGACCCTGCCGGGAATCGTGTTCAAGCCACCACGACCACGGATGCGGGCACGACGGATGTGACCGCGTCGTTCAATGAGGCCAACCAGCTCACCGGCAGCACCAGCAACGGTGCATCCTCGAGCTACGCGTACGACGGAAACGGAAACCGCACCACCCAGAACGAGAACGGTGTCACCACCGACTTCACCTACCAAACCGACAACCGCCTCACTGGCGTCACCCGTAACGGGCGTTCGAGTAACTATGCGTACGACGGACTCGGCCGGCAGCTGAGCACCACCGAGACCTCGGGTCTGGGTTCGCAGACAAAGAAGAGTGTGTGGAACGGTACCTCGGTCGTGCAGCAGTCGAATCCGGCATCCGGAACCAGCACTCTGATGCGCGACGCCTTCGGTGAAGTCGCGCTGCAGACCGCAGACGGGAAAGACGCCTCCTGGGCGCTCCTCGATGGGCTCGGCACCACCGCTGCTCAGGCCGTAGGCGGTTCAGTGGCTCAGTTGTCGACGTTCGATGACTGGGGCACCCAGTCCTTCGACACCATCGGCTGGAACTCCGCTGTCAACTACACCGGCGAAACCACCGATGCGGGGTACGGGGTGAACAACTACTACTCCCGCACCTACGACCCCACCACCGGATCATGGATGTCGCAAGACTCTTGGCGCGGACTCCTAACAGAACCGCAGACCGCAGCGCGTTACGGCTACGTGACGAACTCGCCTACAACGTTTAGTGACTACCTCGGCCATTGTGCAGGCGGCGGCGGACGTGTTCCAATGTGCCCGAATCCCCGAGGCGGGCACAGCCAAGGAACCGGTGCCAGCGGGCAGATGCACTCCGTCCCCACTGCGCAGATGATCTCGCGGAACGATGATCTCGAATCGGTGAGCTGGAACAGTCCGTCCGATGACTGGACTCAAGACCCGTCAAATGATTACGAGGCCGTCCCCGTGCGCCACGTTCAAGGCTTTGACGAAGGCTTCCCGGGCTACCTGCCTGCGATCCCTGAATTCGAAGGCGGCTTCGGATCAGGCGTCAAGGGGCCTCCAGACGGGTTTGAACCGCTCGACCAGAATTCGGTCATTCGGGTCTATTTGGCGAAGCAGCCTGGCGCGCTCGGCGTGCAAATTCCGGTATTTCTCCTGCAGGGAAATCTGCGAGAGGGATGGATTCACATTCAGTCTGGACATGGAAGTGAAGACTGGGATCTAGTTTGGGCAACGCTCGAAGCTGGCGAGAGCGATCAGTATCCGACCGAAAGCATGATGATTATGGACGTCATTGGGAGCACTCTGCTAAGGCCTGACCACGTCTACAGGAAAGACAACAAGGACAGTACCGTCTACGAATCTGCGTTCAGTTACTACGACCATCGCATCGAAGTCAAGAAGACGGGTAACGTCTGCGTTATTGTCGGATCCCGTGGTCAGGTCGTCTCTGCGTACTTCAAAGATGAATGGAGAAAGGAATGTTAGGGATTACACCGGAGCAGCAGAAACTACTGGATAGCGTGCTTGAGTTTGCCGCCCTGGATCCGGATAAGACTGCGTTTCAGTCATCAACTGAGGCCGGCGTATTCGTTGAAACCGGTCGCGGGTACGTGAAGTGCATTATGGATCCGGTCGCGCTTGAGCGTGCCTTACGTGAAGTGCAGGGGCCAGACAAGGACAACCCTTGGCGCACGATGCGCGAATTCCTGGCATTGACGTCCATTCATCTCGACGAAGCGGTTGCGATCTGGCGCGGCCCAGTACTCGTGATGGAAGCGAATGGCGCTTTCTATCGTCTGCCGTCAAACGGCTAGGCGAAATGCTGATGAGGCGCCAACAAGATCTGTCCCGAGTGAGTCCAACCGACCTCTCGCTCAGACCTCGCCGAATGACGTCCTCGGAGGGTTTTCAACGATCACTCAGGCAATCAAGTGGATGATTTCGAAATCGTCGCAATTTGCAATGGGCCCTCAATTTGGGGGCTCAGGTGGTGGAGGTTTTGACTACGGAAGCTTGAACGGGTCAATCTCGGTGCCCAATGCGCGATTGTGGCCGGACCGATTGGCATCTACGGGGAAGGCGGCATTTCTGGCTCTGACACGACGTATCAGCCATATTGGTCTGCTGGCGCTGCTGGTGGTGCTGAACTTGGGTGCTCCGCTGTGGTTGGACTAACGTGGTGAGCGCATCATGCAGGTCAGGGCGCTATCAGACAAGAACGGTGCCTGCGATAAAGATGTGTAGAAGTGTCTGGTGACGCGTGGGTGAGTCTCACAATCGCTGTCGCTCTAACGGCCGCCGGCTTCTTGATATTCAGATTTCGAACGCCTTTATACGCAAAAATTGTGGAGAAGCAGCGCATGACTTTTGGCGCGAGAGTGGACAAAGTGTCGGCCTTCTCAAGCCCAAATTCGCTTATTATCCCAGCCGCCTTTGCGTGGATTTTGGCGGCCATAAATGTCGTTTCACTGATTGTTGAACTTGCAGCTGGGCCGTAGATCTGTATGGGCCTATGACGTTGGCGGGAGCACCAATAGCAAGCCAGTCGCGACGTCAGGATTCAATTGCCGCCGACACCAATCTCTTTGCCATTACTGGCAATGATGGGTCTACTTACACTCTGATCCAAGCACCGGCGAATGTGAATGGCGTTGCGGGTCGGTTCGAATGGCTGATTAGTGGCGCGGGAGAGATGACACACAGGGCATTCATCGCAGGCGGGCCAATCAACGGACGGGTGAATGCCAGATGATTTCGCTTCGCTTTGATGCCCTACGTCGTGCAGATCTAAGCATCGAAATATCCGTCGATACGGTGCCCGACAGACTTCGGCCCAATCTCTCGGAATTGAGGAGAGCGCGCGCGGGTGGCTATATTTCACAATCTGACGTCGTCGAGTTTGCATTGCGTCAATATGGATCGACGAATCAACCATCGAATTTAGACCAAATAGCTCTCTTGCTATCCGACGAGGTCAATCGCGTAGATGAACTCTTGTTCGACGGCGAAACGTCAGACAATGCAGCTGATGAGTCCAAAAAGACTCGACGCGCTTGGCTCGACCGCCGCACAAGCAGTGGGCGGATCCGTGACCCAACTGTCGAACTTTGACGATTGGGGAAATTAGTCCTTCGAAACCATCGGTTGGAGTTCTGTCGAGAACTTCACAGGCCAAAGAAGCGATCCTGGCTACTCGTTGAACAACTTCTTTGCTCGCACATACGACCCATCAACTGGATCATGGATGTCGCAAGACTCCTGGCGAGGCATGATCACGCAGCCTCAAACGGTGGCTCGCTATGCGTACGTCATAAATAGCCCAACGACCATGATCGACCACCTCGGTAACGAGCCCTACAGGCCGAGTCAGTACACCAACTCAAAACCCGGAAAGGTGAAAGGAGGGCCACCCCCGAAAACGGCTCCTGCAACCCCCGAACCAATCGCCGGTCAGATGAAGCCAACGGCTCCCGGGTCCCCAACCTGCAAGACAAACCAGCCGTGCTCGCAGCTAGACCTCATGGTCGACTGGCACCTCGTCAACTCGTTCTGGAGCCGAATATCGGCGATCAAACAAAATCCACTTATCGTTATCGGCGGGGGCCTTGCCATCCTCCTAGCCTTACTGGAAGTTGCACTCGTTGCACTCGCCGCATTCTTGATAGTCGCCGCCATCGTCTATGCAATTCAGCAGCTGATCGCATGGATTCGGGACATCAGCCGTGACATCCCGATCCACGACAAACCAATACCTACCCCAGGACCCAGCCCGGTTCCCGCACCCAGCGGCGGAGGCGGACAGCCTCCGAAAATCCCTGGTCCTCCAGCACCGGTCCTGCCGGGCGATCCCGAGGACGACGGAGGTGATATTCCCAATAAGGGAGACCTGAAAAGGGTTAACGATAAGGACTTCGAGCGCGTCATGGACGAGACTGCCCATGCGTTTAAGGATGATTTGATGGGTAAGGGAAGCAACTCGAGATTCGATATATATCAAAATGGGAAGTGGATCTATCTCGTGGAGAAGAGCACCGGAAGGGTCATTCCCACCTACACGCATTGGCTGGGATAGAAAAATGACATTGGATGCGCTGCAAGAGACCGTTGACGGTTGGCAAGACGTCTACCTCACAGTTCTGAATGACACTCTTACGCGGCCAGAGTTGGCGTCCGCGTTGCAGATGATCCCAGATGTGTCGGTCGAGGTTGGGGAGCCCACCAACAGCAAGGGGCCTCGTAAGGTCGAGGCGTTCACGAGCTGGATTGTTCACGCGAAGTCCAATCGAAATCAGATGGTCGACCTCCAGTTGGCGATGCTGTGGACAGTCGTGGGTCACCTTGCGCCTGCGATTGCCGCTCTTCCGGGTGAGACTCGGTGCTATTTGAACGTTCACCACATTATGAACGGAGGAGAGTTTCAGGGCCACGGCATCAATCTCTCATCCGAATGGATCGGCTTTCTTGCCCAGGTGCACGGAGAGTTTGACGTCGACCAGTACGTCGTCGAGGCGGAACGATTCCGGATGAAATACGTCGTTCCAGGACGCTTGGGAGATCGTTCGACGACAGGTCCGAATCTCGGGTGACGTTTACGACATCGGGTCGGGCAGGCGGTTCTTTCGTGCCAAAACAGAAGGTGAGTTCTGAGATATTGGATTTGAACTATATGGAACTTCGAGATTGGGCTGCAGTTGTCGTCGACGTTGTCGCCATTACTTGCGGCGTTCTGCTTGTGCGGCATCGTAGGTCCGCTGCGAAATTCAACGAAGAGGCGATTCGCAGCCGCGGTGGAAGGCTGAATACCAAAGTCGCGGACAGTTCAACACCGTCAATGGCAGGTTTTGCCGGCGTCGTTCTCGTGGAAATCGTTGTGGCTCCTGCGCTTCCGGGTGGCGCCCGCTTGTTCGGTCTTCGGGCGGACGTATCGACACGATTCGGATCGCGGCCGAAGTCCGTGGGGCTGTACTGATGGGGGAATCAAGGCGGAGAACGCTGCGCCGACCGTACTTGCGGTCGATGATGCTTGTCGGCACTATTCTCGGCACCGTCGCGGCAATCGGTTTCCAGTTCATTTATGTTCCGATCGCGACCGGAGTGGACCTCACCGTGGCGTTCGTCTGGGGAATCTTCTTTCTCGTATTCGAAGTGCCTGTCGGGGTAGTTATGGGGGCTTGCATCGCCGCAGTGGTCGTCGGGGTAGATGCTGTTCTCCCGGCGAAGACGCAGGCCCACTTCCGTGCCGTCGCTGCGGGAGTGGTTTCCTCAGTGACGTTCACGGTCGTCATCTGCGCGATCGAACTCATCGTTCCGGGGCCGGATGGATTCACGCTTGCCTTCTATGCATCCGTGGCGGCCACTCTCGGTGCCGTCTTCGGAATCTTTGCGTGGCAGTACTTTCGGAAGTCCGGTGAGCCGGGCTCGTGCTCGCAGGAACGGGCACAGAACTGATGAGCACACCATCCCAAACGAAGCCCACGAACGTTCTTGCCGTCGTCGCATTGAGTGTGGCTCGGTAGCGTTCTGTCTCGGCCTGACTGCGACGGGCATCCTTTTACTGTGTCGGTTACGACGTCTGTCCTGAATGGATTGCCACGACTCCCAGATTCTTCTAGACCTGACCCTTCACCAGTAATGGAGACGAGTGATGATTACCGATAGGCATGCTGAACTCCTTAGACAGTTGCAAGTTGCGGACCATCCCACCTGGGGTGAGAGGGTACTACTTACGGCTTTGGCTGACTTGGCCCTCAGCCTTGCGGACCGTGAAACATTCGGCATCGTCGATGCTTGGGCCGACGCGGATGATGCAGTTCGTTTTGTCTATCGTCCCTCTTGGGGCGACGATACCTCGGTTGGCCTCTTACGAGTTCGTCGAGATGCCCCGCTGCCGTACTACCTATACGAGGACGAAGACACACAAACTCCCGAAGAATACGGGGAGAATATTGCGCTGCTTGATCTTGGGCCGCCACTCGGTCGCACTCGAACTCGTCTGGTCTTCGATGACGAGGGCATCGGTTGGTGGGGCGATGGGTATACAGACCCTCTCGAATAACCCCAGGTACCTGCACTTTCCTGAGCGCACACTATCAAAAGGAAAGTGCGCTCGTAGGGTGGCGGCACAATGCACGAAGGTTGAGAAAAGGGCGGCAGACGAAGCGGTCGTTCTTCAGATTCGATCCCCGGAAGGAATGAATAATGCGCTTCAGCGGGTCTTCGGGTCGAGAGGGCCCGATGAGTTGCTTCGCCCGTGGCAGGTGAATCCTGTACTCGTCGCAGATGGGTCCGGCATCGAATTCTGGAACGCGGGGAAGGCTCGAGTTCAGATCGGGTGGGACTTCATCGAGCGTATTGAGATCGGAGTGGCGAGTGAGCTTGGGCGACGACGCCCCGGCCTCCTTCCTTCGAGTGATCGTCAATCCGACGGTGAAGCAGAAGCGGCAGCTGAGAAATGATGATGCTGAGGCGTGTGTGCTCGTCGCCCACCGACATCCGTCGACAGAAGAGGTTGTGGACTTCCTCGGCGCCTCGGCTCCCCGGCGTGTTCTCGGTGAACCGCTTCCAATGTACTTCTCGATCGTCGCAGATGGGGCAGGTCTTCGCCTGCTCTCGCCTCGGGATGGCGGCTCGCCCCATCTGACAGTGCCGTGGGCAGAAGTCGTAGGTATCGCTCGAGGCTCCGTCGCCATTCGCGGCGGCACCGTCGCGGCGCTGAACGTCATCGGGGAGCGGGCGTCGCGGAGCTACGAACTTTAGCTGGTGATCGGCAGCCGTCACGGCTGGGGAACCTACCCGCTTGGTACTCGCGGCGTCGACGACCTCGTCGACACCTTAAGAGTGCTGCAGTCGACGCGGGATTGAGCTCTTTGCCGCCTCACCGCGTGCACTATCGTCGAGATGTTGGGGGAAATGATCGGCAGGGGTCACCTCAATGCTCTCAACGTCTGGTTCGCTGACGCCGTTCTGGCATGGTCCGCACCTCCTGCTGTTAGCGGTGACGGTCGCAGCATGACCGAGTCCCCTCCACGTCGGCTGCGTGTGGCGTTGATCTCCTTCATGACCGCAGCGAGCGGTGCCGGCTTGCTGATCTGGGCCATGATCGGCACGGCCTACGACAGCGGTGCGACCTACATCAATCTTTATCTCGGCTTTGCCTACTTGTTGTTCCTCCCGTCGTTGTTCGCGGGAATGGTCGCAGCTCTGGGAGCCACCGCTGCCATGAATAGGACTTCTCGCTGCGGGTGGGTTTCAGAGACGGTGCGCGCGGGCCTCGGCGCGTTCGTCGCCTACACGGCGATCTCCCTTGCTGTGATGTGGGGTCTGACCCAAGGACTCTTTCCGGCGTGGATCACGCTGGTGTCGGCCTTCGTTCTCGGATCGGTCGCGAGCGCCATCGTCTACGTGTGGCGACGCAACGAAGGGAAACAGTTCGATGGGGCTCCGAACGGAAACGCACCTGTGCCCGATGGTGGTCTGGACTCGTGAGCGCATCCGTCAGTATGCCGCATCGGGTCAAGGGAGTCGTGACCGGGTGGGGTACGACGTTGCATCAGCGCAGGGGCGAGACCGACGGCGGACGAATCACGAATTCCTCATGTGGGACAGAAGCGTCCCGATGATCGCCGTCTTCGCACTCATTTTCACTGTGCCATCCATGGACGCCCTCGTCTGGCTCATCCTGCTTGTCGCGAGCCCGGACGTTCTCCGGCAGAAGTGGATCTACATCGCATCGCTTCGGGTGGGTCTCATTTGCGGCGTGGCCGTAGCAATTTGCATCTACTCGCCAGGATGGTCCCTCGTGCTCGGATCTGAGGCCGACGAGTGGCGAGGCTTCTATGGCTACATTCTCGCGTTCAACGCGATCGGCGGCACCGCGGTCACGCTCGGAGCATGGGCGGTGTCGACTCTTCTCGGACGGCCAGCTCGCGTTCCCGGAGGGCCGCCCAACCTGGTGAATCGTATTACAGGGTGGATTGAGGACCCGCCGTGGATTCCACGACGAAACGCCGACGGCGGCGCAGTTCATCCTGTTGAAGAACAACGCCACGCCGCCCACACAACTGCCGCGCCCTACAGCGTCGGGTAGTCCGTGTACCCGACCGGTCCGGCTCCGTAGAACGTCTTCGCGTCGGGCTCGTTGAGCTCCGCCTCGTCACGCCAGCGGCGCACCAGGTCGGGGTTCGCTAGCAGCGCGCGGCCCACGACGACCGCGTCGGCGAGTCCGTCGTTCACCAGGCCGCGGGCCTCCTCGCGGGTGGTCGGAGTCGTGAATCCGTTGTTCAGAATAACCGAGCCGCCGAAGCGTCCGCGCAGGTCCTGCACCAGCGACGACGCAGGAGAAGGGTGCAGGATGCTCAGGTACGCGAGGCCGAGCGGCGCGATCGCGTCGACGAGCGCCTCGTAGGTGAGGCGGGTCTCCTCGGCGTCCTTCTCGAAGACGTCCTGGATGTTGCGCTCGGGTGAGATGCGCACGCCCACCCGGTCGGCTCCGATCTCGCGGGCGACGGCGGCGATGACCTGGGCGCCGAAACGGGCGCGATTCTCGGGGGAGCCGCCGTACGCATCCGTTCGGGTGTTGCTCGTGGGCGACAGGAACTGGTGCAGCAGGTACCCGTTGGCGGAGTGCACCTCGACGCCGTCGAGCCCGGCCTCGACGGCACGGCGGGCCGCGGCCACGTGCTCCTCGATGATGCGCTGCAGCTCGTCCGGGGTGGCGGCGGTGGGCACGGGGTAGGGGAACGCGCCGTCGGGGGTGCGCACCTCGCCCTCGATGGCGGTCGCGCTGGGCGCGTAGATCGTGAGCCCGCTGTTGATGAGCGGATGCGTGACCCGGCCCGCGTGCATCAGCTGCATCACGATCAGGCCGTCTTCATCGTGCACGGCGGCGGCGACGCGACCCCAGCCCTCTGCCTGCTCCTCGGTCTCGATGCCCGGCTGGCCGGGGTAGGCCTGGGCGCCGGCCGACGTGAACGTTCCCTCGGTGATCAGCAGTCCGGCTGTGGCGCGCTGCGCGTAGTGCAGGGCGATGAGCTCGCCGGGAACGCCGTGCTCCTCGGCACGCAGGCGCGTGAGCGGTGCCATGACGACGCGGTTGTCGAGGTCGAGCGAGCCGAGCGAGACGGGGGAGAAGAGCTGCACGAGATGCTTCTTTCGGTCGAGAACGTGTGAATCCGAGGCTAGAGCGCCTCTCTGGCAAACACGTCTGTGTGACGAATTCATTCCGCATGACCAGAAAGGGGGCCCGTGTTCGCACGGATGTGCAAACACGGGCCCCTCAGTCAGCGGCGGTCGACGCTAGTCGCGCGTCAACGCCTGCGCCCTGCGCCGATACATCACGAACAGGATGCCTCCGGCCAGCAGCACAGACGCGGCCAGCGCCCAGCCGGTCACCTGCAGGCCGGTGGCCGCCAGGTCGCCGGATGTCGCATCCCGGGTCGAGCCGGAGCCCGCCGGCACCGAGGTGCCGCCGTCGCCCGAGCCCGAGCCCGAACCGGTGCCCGGAGTTCCGGGGTCTGTACCGGGCGTCCCGGGGTCGGTGCCCGGATCGGTCGGGGTGACCGGAGCATCCGGATCGAGCACCTCGAAGGCGGCGGCGAGCGTACGCGCCGAGCCGTAGCCCGTGGCGGTGTACTCGTGGGCGCCGAACTCGGCATTCGCGGGAACCACCGTCTCGAACGTGACCGTTCCGTCGGCGCTCACGAGCTGGCCGAGGGCGACCGGCTCGGAGTGGAACACGAAGTCGACCGCTTCGCCGGCGCGGAAGCCCGCTCCGGTGACGACGACCGGGGTGCCGGGAACCGCGGAGGCCGGCGTGACCGTGAGCGTTCCGGTGCCCGAGAGGGCCTCGGCGCACGCGTCGCCCTGCGTTCCGACGGGCGGCACCGAGTCGGCGGGGAGGCCCGCCGAGGTGACCACGCCATCGTCCTCACGAACGATGATCTTGCCGAACGAGTCGCCGATCGTGACGCCCTGCTGCGTGTTCGTCACGTTCGTGATGAACGAGGTCGTGGCGCTGCGGCTGGCGGCCGAATCGCCCTGCACGGGAACGCTGACGACCTTGCACTGCTCGCCGGGCGCGAAGTCGACCTTCTGCATGGTCGGCAGCACCTGGTTGGCGGCGCGCACTCCGATCGCGGAGACGTAGACCGACGAGGCCTCCTCTGCGGCGCGGGACAGAACGACGGGCAGGTCGACCGAGCCGACACCCGCACCCTCTTCCACCTTCACGTCGGGGATGGATGCGACGGGTCGGGTCGACAGCTCGGGCGTGCCGACCGTGGCCGCATCCTGCAGCGTGAGGTCGGAGAGCAGAACGCCGCCGGTCTCCCGGGGCGCCGTGAAGCGCACCTGGCGGATGTCGGCGAGGTCTGCGCCCACGAACGACTCCACGGGGATCGCGATCTGCTGCAGCAGCACCTTGCGCAGCGGGTCGGTCGACCCCGGCAGCACGGTGAGCGCGTCGCCGAACTGCGAGGCGGTGACCGATGCGGATCCGCCGGATCCGTCGACGATCGTCACCGTGAGCTCGGTGCTTCCCGCCACCGGAACGGAGTCGTCGGGCGAGACGCGGAACGACAGGCTCTCGTGCGTCGAGAAGTCCGCAGCGTCAGTCGGAACGACGACCCGCAGCTCACCCGCGGCGGCGGTGTTCGATGCCGGCGCCGTGTAGGTGAAGTGCATCGACGGCGTCGACGGCACGGATGTGGCCCGACCGTTTCCGTACGGCGCACTCAGGAAGCCGTAGTCCGGGGCCTGCGCGAATCCGAGTTTCGTCACGCAGTAGGGCAGCGTGGCCGGCACCTCGAGCGGGCTCATGCTCTCGCAGGTCGCGTAGGTTCCCGCTCCGACGACCTGAACCGTGGTGTCGGTCGTGTCGAAGTTCGTGATGTCGACGCGGTTGGATGCGGGAAGGGTCGCCGAGACGCGGACGTCGGCACGACCGGCCGAGGTGGGCTTCGCGTCGGATCCGTCGAACATCGGCAGGAACTGCTGCTCGTCGCCGAGGGTGAGGCGGAAGAATCCGGCGATGTAGGCGTTTCCGGCCGCGTACTGCTCGTCGGCGTTCAGCCGCGTCGGGGCGCTCGCCCCACACGTGGGATCGGTCTGGTTGCGGTCCATGGCCGACCAGTCGTCGCTGGTGGCGACGGGGTACTTGCCCGGCGTCCACGCCGTGTTGAAGTAGTTGTGGTTCGTTCCCATGATCAGAACAGAGGAGCGGAGCACGTCGTCGTCGTAGGCGTGGCGTGAGTCGTCGATGTACTTCTGGCCCATCTGGTCTTCGACGTCGCCGTCGCAGTAGGGCAGAACGACGGCGGTCGTGACGCCGGGAACCGTCATGCGCGTGTAGTCGGTCGGCGCGAGCGGAAGGACGCTCGTGATGCCGAACGGCTCGCCCTGCTCGGCGTTCAGCAGCGCGGCGCGCATCACGCCCTCGCCTCCGCGCGAGTGGCCCATGAGACCCACGTTGTCGAGGTCGAGCTTCCCGGTCAGCGACGCGCTGAGACCCACCGCGGTTCCGGCGTTGGCCTGGCGCAGCAGCGACAGGTGGTCCATCACGAGCTGGGCGCGGGCGGCCGCGCCGGTGTCGTCGGCGAGCGAGCCGTCGAGCGCGTTGATGGCGTTGGCCGAGATCGAGATCACGGCATAACCCTGGGAGGCCAGCATGGTGGCGGCGTCGTTGTAGCCGAGGTAGCTCTCGACGTCGACCTGGCCGGCGTAGCCCGTTGCCGGGTCGGCGGGGTAGCACGGCCAGGCGCGGGCGACCGCCCCCTGCGGAATCGCGCCGGCGCACGAGGTGTGCCGACCGTGCAGGAAGATGACGACGGGGCGCTCGCCCGTGGCGCCGACAGGCATGAACACGGCCGCGCGGATCTCGCCCTTGCGGTTGAAGTCGCGCAGGTCGACGGCCTCGTCGCCGAGGTTGTAGTCGTCGCGCTCCACGGCGTAGGGTCCGGATGCCGTGGGGTCGGCATCGAGCACGGGTGCGACCGTCGGGGCGACCAGGCTGTTGACCTGGCGGGATGCGGCGCCCGAGCGGTCTGCGGCCGAGTCGTCGGCGGCGGGGTCGCCCGATCCGGACCAGCCCTGACTGACCGAGGTGGCCGCCAGCACGCTGTCGTCGGCGGTCGTGACCGTGAGGGTCAGGCCGTCGAGCGAGGTGGTGGCCATGCCGAGTTCGACGCCGTCGGCCCAGAGGGTCGGGTAGTCGCTGCGGATCTCGATGGGCTCGGCGAGGGTCTTGGTGACCTCGTAGCCGCCGGGAACCTCGGTGATGGTCCAGTCGTCACCGCTGATGGCGACAGGGGCGACGTCCTGCGTCACTCCGGCCGCGAATGCGGGAACGCTGGCGAAGGCGGGTGTTGCTGCGATGAAGAACGCCGTGGCTATGGCCACGGCTCTCCACGGGCGCGCTGAGATGGACAAGCTGCTCCTGAGGTGAGAGGGGTCGGGTGACCCTCCTCACGCTCCGATGCGCAGTTCCCCCGGTGCGGAGCGAGCAATCGGCCCGCCGGTGGGTCGACCACACACTATCCGGCAGATTCACAGCAAAAAGCGCGTGAAATCAGATCGAAACACGAAGTTAACGAGAGGCTCGATCAGGGAGCGCCCCCGAGGTCAGAGACGGGGGCCGTCGCCCTCGAGCACCTCGGGGTCTTCGTCGTCGTCGACCTCGACACGCTCGTCCGGATCGATGGTCGTCGGCACGTCGAGCTCGTCGACCTCGAGGTCGACCTCCCGCTCGTCATCGGGGTCGGGCTCGAACAGGGGATCAGTCGTGCTGCTCACGGTGAGCTCCTCTCGTCGGTGCTTCCATCCTGCGCGCGCCGCCCCGAACCTCGCAAGAGGGCCGAACTGCGAGTGTGCAAGGCTGGATGCATCGATCGGCCGACTCGGAGAAGGAGACCAGACATGTATGACCCGCTCACATGGATTCTCATCGGACTCGTCGCGGTAGTCGTGATCGCGATCGTGGTGCTCGCGTCGATCCGCGTTTCGCGGCGTCGTCGCCTCGCGAGAGAACTGGGCGAGAGCGAGACGCTCGGGGAGTCGGAGCCCGACACCAGCGTGATCGGCGATCGCAGCGACATCCTGCACCGCGCCAGGCGTCGATTCTGATCGCACGCCAGCGAACGCGGGAGTTCGCGTCGAGCGCGCCGGTGAAACCACCGCGCAGGGCGCGAAGTACCGCGCTCGACACTCGACGACGCCGAGAGTCGGTCAGGTGACGTCGCGGCGCCAGCTCGTGAACCAGCCGAGCACGCTCACCAGAACGGCGATGCCGAGAAGCACGAGGCCTCCTTGCCACCACTCGAGCATCAGAGGATCGGCCCCGGCCAGCTGGTATGCGCTCTGCCCCACGAGCGCGTCGCTTGCGGCGCCGGGAAGGAAGCGGCCGACCTGAGCGGTCCAGTCGGTGATGCCCGAGGCCAGGCGCAGAAGCGGCTCGACGAACTGGGTGAACGCCAGCACGATCACGATGGCGGCGACCTGGCTGGGCACGAGCACGCCGAGGGCGACGCCGATGGTGGACCAGAGTGCCATGGCGATGATCGAGCGGCCGATCAGCTGCCAGGTCGCCGGATCGGCGAGCAGCGGATCGATGCCGAAGATCGCCAGCACGGCTCCGCCCGCTCCGACCGACGCGACGAGCGCGAGCACGCCGTAGAGAGCGCCGGCGCCGGTGAGAGCAAGCAGCTTGGCGACGAGAACCCTGCCCCGACGCGGGGTGGCGAGGAAGGTCGGTGTGAGCGTCTGGTGCCGGAACTCGTTCGTGGTGGCCAGCGCCCCGAGCAGAACGGCGAACACATAGCCGAGCGACGGCCCGAAGCTGTAGACGAGCCGCACGAGCGCGTCGTTGGCCAGGGGTGTGCTCGTGGGAGTTCCGAGCGAGCCGAACAGCGCCGCGAGTCCGCCCGCGCACACGGCGATGTAGGCGACCATGATGATGGCGAGGATCCACCACAGGCGAGTGGACGTGATCTTGGTGACCTCCGAGCTGAGGGCTCCGCCGAAACTGCTCACAGCGCGCCCTCCTCTCCGACGAGGTGCAGGAAGCTCTCTTCGAGACCCACCCGCTTCTGCGACAGGGCCGTCACGGCGATGCCTGCGGCGAAGGCGATGCGCCCCACCTCGGCGGCCTCCGCGTCGGCCACGAGAACGCCGCCGCGCAGCGGGCTCACGGTGTAGCCGGCCGCCTCGAGTGCCGCGGCCAGGACCTGGCGATCCGTCGCATCCACGATGACCTGCTTCTGCTCGCTCTGATCGAGGCTGGCGAGCGAACCCCGGTGGATGAGCTTGCCGTGCGACACGATGACGACCTCGTCGACGCTCTGCTGCACCTCGCTGAGCAGGTGCGACGAGATGAGCACGGTGCGCCCCTCGTCGGCGAGTTCGCGAAGGAGCAGGCGGATCCACTTGATGCCCTCTGGATCGAGGCCGTTGATGGGCTCGTCGAGTACGAGAACGCGGGGGTCGCCGAGCAGCGCGAACGCGAGCCCGAGTCGCTGACGCATGCCGAGCGAGTAGCCGCCGACGCGGCGATCGCCGTAGGCGCCGAGGCCTACCCTGTGCAGAACGAGCTGCACGCGCTCGCGGTCGATTCCCGCGGCCTGGGCGTAGGTGCGCAGGTGATTCGCGGCGCTGCGCCCGGGATGGAAGCTGGCCGCCTCGAGTGCGGAACCGACGGTGGCCAGGGGCGACGGCAGGTCGCGGTACGCGGTTCCGCCGAAGGTCGCAGAGCCCGACGTCGGCCGCACGAGACCCAGCAGCATGCGCAGGGTCGTGGTCTTGCCCGCGCCGTTCGGGCCGAGGAAACCGGTGACCTGCCCCGGCTCGACCGTGAACGACAGATCGGAGACCGCCTGCACCTGCCCGAAGGTCTTCGTGAGGCTGGTGAACTCGATCGTCACGCCCGTGGTCATAGTCGGACTTCTGCGCGCGGGCGTGGATCGAATAGTCGAGGCATCGACACCACCCTATTCGGGTGCGCGTGAGAAGTCACCGGTAATAGAGTGTGCATCCAGAGGCTTGTCGAACGAGAAGGTGCACGCGATGGTGGATGCGACGGGTTCCGTTGTGGTGATCGGCGACGCTCTCATAGACGAGTTCCGCACGCCCGAGGGCTCCGAGGATTTCGTCGGCGGCGCGGCCCTGAACGTGGCCGTCGGACTGGCCCGTCTGGGCGTCGCGACAACGCTCGTGGCGATGGTCGGAGACGACTCCGACGGCGAGAAGATCCGTACCTTCCTGAGCGAGTACGGCGTCGAACTCATCGCCACGCCGAGCCCACGCGGCACGGCCCGCGCCATCTCGGACCGAACAGACGGGGAGCCCCGCTACAGCTTCAACGAGGCATCGGTCGAGCGCTTCATCGAGTTCGACGGCCGGGTGCGCCTCGCGATCGATGCGGCGCCGTTCGTGGTCGTGAGCTGCCTGCGCTTCGACTCGGCCGAGCAGGTCGAGCTGCTCTTCAGCGCCGTCTCGGATCCGCAGACCCGGCTGCTGATCGACCCCAATCCGCGAGAGGGCATGCTGCACTCCGCCCACGACTTCGTGGCCAATTTCGAGCGCGTCGCGTCGACGGCCCTGCTCGTGAAGGTCGGCGACGAAGACGCGGCGCTGCTCTACAACGCGTCGCTTCCGATGCTCACAGAGGGGCTCATGGCGACCGGCTCGCAGACGGTGCTGTCGACGGCGGGGCGCGACGGCGCATCCATCGCCACCGCGTCGGGAATCCTGGTGCACCAGCCCATCACGCTGATGTCGGAGCCGGTGGTCGACACGATGGGCGCAGGCGACTCCACCCTGGCGAGCGTCGCGGCCAGTCTCGTCGAGGCGCGCGCTCAGGGCGGGCTGCCCGAGACCGTCGACGAGTGGCAGGCGGTTCTCGAGCGCGCCATGGCCGTGGCGGCCGCGACCTGCCGCACGAAAGGCGCGCTGCTGCAGCTGCCTCCGTCTGCAACGCTCCCGGTGTAGCCGTGTCGACGCCGCTCGACGAGCTCGAGGCCGACGAGCCCGACGCGCATCCGGATGCCGTGCGCCAGCGCATCGGCGTCGTGCGCCTGGTCGACCGTGCCTTCTTCGTGTTCGGCACCGTGGCGACCGGATGGCTCGGCTACCTGCTCGTGACCGAGTCGTTCACCCGCGGCTGGCAGAACCTCTGGTTCATCGTGATCTTCTGGGCCGTGCTGGCCTACCTGCTGCTGCCGCGCATCCACACCCTGCTCACCGTGATCTACGTGCCCGACTACTTCATCGGCCGGGCCCGCACCCGCGAGGGCCTGCTCGGCGACCCCGTGAACCTGTCGCTGTTCGGCAGCGCCGAGCAGGTGCACGCCGCGATGGAGGCGGCCGGCTGGACGCGCGCCGACGAGGTGAGCCTGACCTCCGGCTGGCGCATCGTGATGTCGACGATCATGCGCCGCAGCTACTCGGATGCGCCGGTGAGCCCGCTCTACCTGTTCGGCAACATCCAGGACTTCACCTACCAGCAGGAGGTCGCGGGCAATCCTGCGCAGCGGCACCACGTGCGCTTCTGGCGGGCACCGGAGGGCTGGCTGCTGCCAGGTGGAATCCCGACGCAGTGGCTGGCGGCCGGCACCTACGACCGCAGTGTGGGCCTGTCTCTGTTCACCCTGCAGGTCACGCACAAGATCGACGCCGACACCGACGTGGAACGCGACCACATCGTGTCGACCGTCACGGCGGCCAACCCTGCCGCGGTCGTGACCGTCATCCGCAATTTCTCGACCGGGTACCACGCCGTGAACGGCGGGGGCGACGCCATCGCGACGGATGGCGACCTTCCGCAGATCGACCTGCGGGCGCTGCCCGTCACGCCGGCGGGGGCCGCGTCGTGAAGCGGCCCATCTCGATCTATCTCGGCGTGCTGATGATCCTGCTGCGCACGGTGACGACCGTGGTCACGGCCGTGAACATCGCCCTCGACTGGAAGCAGGTCGACATCTCGCTCGACGCGGGCACCAGCGCCGACATGGCCGCCCTGTCGGGAGCCCTGCTCGTGGCTCTGATGATCTTCTTCGGCGTGGCCGTGGTCATCGACCTGTCGGTCGCGGCACTGATCTTCAGGGGGAGCAACCGCGCCCGGTTCGTGGCGATGATCCTGGCCACCGTGCTCGTGCTGGGCTCGGCCGTCGACTTCTTCGCAGACGGCACGTCGTTCACGCTCGAGAACGGAGGCCTCGTGGGCCTCTCGCTCGACATCCTCGTTCTGGTCGCCCTCTCCGATTCGGATGCGCGCGACTTCACGACCGGCAACTCCAACACGCGCAGCGACGCCCGACGCGCCAGACGAACGCTGCGTCGACGAACGGCGAAACGAGCGGCAAAACAGGTAGTCGCTACTCACGCGGCCGCGCCCTCCCCGGGAGATTCTTGACTCATGAACACGATGTACGAGCAGATCGGCGGCCACGAGACACTCCGGGTGGTGGTGGCCGTCTTCTACAAACGGGTGCTGCGTGACCCGCTGCTCGCGCCGCTGTTCGAGGGGTACGACCTCGACAGGCTTCGCGCCCACCAGGCGGCTTTTCTCGCCACGGTGCTCGATGGCCCGGATGTCTTCACCGGCCGCTCGCTGAACGTCGCGCACGCGGGCCTCGGCATCACCGACGCCGCATTCGACGCGCTGATCGCCATCCTGGCCGAGTCGCTCTCCGATGCGGGAGTCGACGCGGAGGCGGCCTCGCGCCTCACGGACTCCGCCGCCTCCTTCCGCGGCGCCATCGTGGGCGCCTGAGGTCTGCGTCGCCTCCGGCCTGGGTAGTGGGCCCTACGCCCCCTGCTTGCGCAGCTCCCGTCGACCGGAGATGCCGAGCTTGCCGTAGCTCGACTGCAGGTGGTTGTCGACCGTTCGGGCAGACAGGAAGAGCGCGGTGGCGATCTCCTGACTTGTGAGCCCCTCTGACGCGAGTTCGACGATCTCGCGCTCGCGTTTGGTGAGCACGTCTTCGACCTGAGCGCGCTGCAGCACCGGCGTGTGCGCCCCGACGCAGTTCGTGGCCAGGGCTGTGGAGCGGTGGAACAGGGCGAGCGAGGCCTGATTGTTGCCGGCGGAGCGGGCGGCGGCGCCGGCCTGGGCGAACGCCTCGGCGGCGAAGAGCTCGGCCCCGAGGCGGAGCCACTCCTCCGCCGCCTCGGCGAGGGCATCCGACGAGTTGCGGGCCAGGGCGCGGGCGTAGCGCGCTCGCGTGTGGAACAGCGTGCTGTCACCCCGCGCGGCCAACGCCTCGAGTCGTGGCGCCGCGGCATCCGCCCCGCCGATGCGCGCGACGTGGTGCAGAACGGCCGAGGCGAGATAGAGGGTGCCGCTCGATTCGTAGTGGTCGGCCAGGCGGCTGAGCGAGCGGATCGCCGCCTTCTCGTCGCCGCGGGCCGCGAGGATGAGACCCCGCGCGACCTGTGCGTGCAGATTGCCCTCGGAGCTGCTGTCGACCAGAGTGCGGAGTATCGAGTCGGCCTCGTCGAGGCGGCCGGCGTACACCAGGGCCACGGCCAGGCTGCCCCGGCTCACGCGCAGCAGATTGCGCGGGCCGAGCGCCTCGGCGCCGCCGACCGCGTCGCTGATCCAGCGGATGGCGGAGTCGATCTGCCCCAGCTCGAGCAGGGCGTGCCCGAGCAGGAGCTCGGCGTAGCGGGTCGAGATCTCGTCGTCGTGCTGGATCGACTCGTACAGCGCCCCGATCGCGTACTCGTGGGCGAGGGTTCCCGAGCCGGCCACGATGGTGGCGGATGCCGCCGTGAACAGCGCGAAGGCGCGGTCGAGACCCGACGGGATGGCGGCGAGGATCGCATCGACCTCGCGCTGCGAATCGGTGAGGCGGCCGACGGCTGCGAGCGGCATGGCCGCAGCCATCGCGAGCTGCACCCGCTGGGCCGGGTCGTGTGCGGGCACGCCGAGATGCGGCTCCACGATGGCGAGCGCGTCGCCCGCGCGTTCGATGGTGAAGAGGATCATCGCCCGGCGGAGCGCCAGCATGTCGGCGAAGGCCGGAAGCTGCGACTCGGCCTGCTGCAGCAGACTCATGGCCTCGTCGGTTCCCCCGGGCCGGTCGTGGCGGATCAGCGCGCGCGTCATGACGATCTGGGCGGTCAACAGCTCGTTCGTCGGGGTCTCCGCGTCGACCACGGCGGCCCGCTCGGCGGTGCTGAACGCCTGCTCCGCCTGGCCCATGCGCCTCTGCGCGTCGGCAAGGATGAGATAGGGCGCCGCCCCCGCGTATCCGGCGGCGATCGCTGCGCGCGACAGCGTCGCCGCCTGCGCATGGTCATGCGTGAGCTGGGCGAGGCGCGCGCCGTCGGCCAGCAGCTCGGGCTCCGACGGATGCCCGGCGCCGAGTCGCCAGACGGCGACCCGCAGGGCGTCTTCGGGGCCGTGCGAGGCGAGTTCGGCGATGTCGGCCTGCTCGAGCAGGATGTCTTCGACGCGCAGCAGAGACAACGATGCCTTCGTGAGCAGCTCGTACTGCGGCAGGGCGAGAGCCGCCACCAGAACGCCTCGCTCGTCGCGCACGACGATCAGGCCGTCGGCCTCGAGCCCGCGCAGCGCGTCGCGGGCGCCGGGCATGGTGAGCTCGCTAACGGGAAGAACGACGCACACCGCGAGCCTCTCGACCACATCGCGCTGCACCGCGGTCAGCCCCGCGAGGCGTTGCCCGATCAGCTGCTGGAGGGCATCGGTGCCCACGGCTTCGCCGAGCAGTTGCCAGACGCCCCCGACGACGACGAGCGACGAGGCGGCGACCGCCCCGCGCGTCAGCTCTCGCAGAACGAGCGGGTTGCCGCCGGCGGCACGGGCCAACGATTCGACGGAGCGGCGGGCCACCGGTCCGCCGACGAGGTCGGAGATGATCGTGCCGCAGTCGTCGGCCGACAGGGGTGCGAGATCGACCCGACGCGCCGTGTCCTGGCTCCACATCTGCAGCAGCGCATCCGGAACCGGCGCGCCCTCGCCGACCGTCGCCAGCAGTTTGGCGACGCCCGAATCGACCAGCTGGCTCACCACCGAGACCGACAACGCGTCCATCGACGAGATGTCGTCGATCACCAGCAGGATGCGGCCGGACCCCGTGAGCGAGCGTAGGCGTGCCGTCGCGAAGTTGAGAAGGGCGATCGGGTCGCCCGATACGGCGAGGAAGTTGGCGTTCTGGCCCGCGAACAGCGGCGCCAGGCCGCCGAGCGGGAGGCTCGACAGGCTGGAGCGGGCCGCGAGCCTCACCGTGGACCAGGCCTGGCCGTCGAGCGCTCTGGCGATCTCTGCGGCGAGGCTGGTCTTGCCCACACCGGATGGACCGTGCACCGTGACGGCCCGGAGCTCGGTGGCGGCCAGGGCGGCGACGACGGAGTCGACGAGCGCGTCGCGACCCCGCAGCTGCAGTCCCTCCATCTTTCCCCCGAACCCCGCACAGTGACGTCCGTCGACCACACGACGGCTCCGTTCGAACACAGTGTAGGGCTTGCCGTCCACGACGGGAATAGACCGGCGCAGCGCTGCTACTTACCCGCGGCAGGGCGGGCTCGATCACGAGCTGAGTAATCGGTACCCATGCCGCAGGAGCGCCGGGTCGGCAGAGTCGGTCGAGTCGCAATCACGACTCCACACTCCCTCTCGTAGAAAGCAGTTCTCGACATGTCCACCTCCCGCTCTCGGCTGCGTCCCCCGTCGCTCGCCGTCGTCGCGCTGGCCGCGACGCTCGCTCTCCTCGTTCCCGGTGCGCTCGTCGCCCATGCCGACGATCTCGAGACCCCGTCCGACGCGGCCGCCGTCGCCGTCGCATCCGGCGAGCCCGGGGGCGACCTCGTCGAGGCGGCGGAGCCCGCCGAGGTCACGGACCCGGTCGAGGCTGGGGCGCCGGTCGAGGCTGCTGAGCCCGCCAAGCCCGCCGAGCCCGCAGGCATCGCCGAGCCCGTAGACATCGCTGACCCCGCTGACGAGGTCGTCGACGAGGGGCCGGCGGAACCGGCCACCGAGCTGATCGACGAGGCGATCGACGAGCCGGCCGGTGAGCCCGTCGTGCCGCCGGTCGCAGAGAACGACCCTGCCTCGGCAGACGAGCAGGCACCCGCGGCTGCCCTGTCGCTGGTGGCGGAGAACCTGCCCGTCGTGACGCAGGACGACTACTACGTCATCGCGCCCGGAGCGACGCTCGCCATCGGGGCGCCGGGCATCCTGGGCAATGACAGCGACCCCGAGGACGATCCGTTCGTCGCGCAGCAGGGCAGCTTCACCACCTGGCTCGGCAACACCGGCTACATCGGCCCGAACGGGGAGTTCGGCTTCACGGCGGCCGCCGGTTTCACAGGCACCGACACCATCACCTACTTCACGCAGGACGCCGGCCACGGCGGAACAGAGGGAACCATCTACGTCACCGTGCAGGAACAGGTCGACCCCACCGAGAACCACTGGGTGAGCCCTGCCGACGACTACTACACGACGCCCAAGAACGAGACGCTGGTCATCCCATCGCACCTGGGCGTTCTTGCCAACGACATCGATGACGACGGCGATGTCATCACCACGCAGGCCAAGATCGGGATGCCGACCAACGAGGGCGGTTCGGTGTGGATCGACGCCGACGGTTCGTTCGGCTACACGCCGCCGATGGGCTTCACGGGGACCGACTGGTTCTCCTACATCGCCTACGACACCTTCGGCGGAGCCAGCTGGGCGTCCGTTCAGATCGGCGTCACCGGCACGGGGACAGTTCCCGGGGGTCCGAATCTGCCCCCGGTGGCCGGTGAGGACCACTATGTGATCGCCGACGGACACACCCTCGTCGTCGATGCCGCGCACGGCCTGCTGCTGAACGACAGCGACCCCGACGGGGGCTACGTGACCCTGCTGCCCGAAACCACGACGACGCAGATCGGGGTGTCGGTCGACGTCGCCGCCGACGGGAGCTTCGCCTACACTCCCAAACCCGGCACCTGGGGCGACGACTACTTCTCCTACACGATCACCGACGAGGCGGGTCTGACAACGTTGGGATTCGCCTCGTTCGAGGTGGCCCCGTTCGTTCCGGTGGAGGAGCCGCCGACGACCGACCCCGGCACCGTCGTGCCGATCGTCGGCGGCGGCACCGGTCCGTCGCTGCCATCGCCGCCGTCTCCCGAGGATCCCGCGCCGACCACGATCGCGACCGGATCCGCGACGTCGACCCGCGACGAGAACGACGACACCGGCCTTGCCTCGACGGGCTTCGGAACCACGGCTCCGTTGGCCGGAGGCCTGGGGCTGCTTCTGCTGGGCGCCGTCGGACTCGTGCTGGCCGTCAGGCGCCGCGCGGGCCGTTCCTGAGACCGCGCCGCGACGGCCCACCCCACACGACAGGAGATGACAGACATGTTCGGAAAGCATTGGCAGAGAGCCGAGGGCATCGTGCTCGCCCGTGACGTCGCATCCGTGACCGACGGATCGATCACCTACCGCTACATCGTGGAAGTGCGGGCCGACGGCCTCGAGCCGTTCCGCGCCATCGCGAAGCCGCCCATCATCGCGGTCGACTTCTGGCCACCCGACGTCGGACAGGCGGTCGGCGTGCTGTTCGACGCGAGGTCGCACAGGGTGCGCTTCGATCGGCACGACACGCGGCTGAGCGCTCGTGCCCACGACCGCGACAGGCGCCTGCGGTTCGACGCCACCCTGCGGGAGCATCCGCGCTCTCGACGCGCGACCGACGCCGACCGCCTCGAGCTACTCAGCTTCTGACGCCCATTACTCAATTCGAGGATTCCCCTCTGCCCGCGCTGCGAGCCCGCCCATAGGCTCACGAGCATCGGGCGAGGGGAAGCCCGATCACCTCTCACCGAGACCCAGGAGAACCATGTCCAAGACACTCATCACCCGTGCCGCCGCGATCGCCGCCGCAACGGCGATCGCCGCCACCGGCATCCTGATAGCCGCGCCGGCCAACGCCGCCGGCGAATCCATCGTGCTGGCGAACGACAGCATCCACTTCACCGAGAACGACTGGGGCGCCGGAATCTCGCTCACGGGAACCGGCTTCGGCGTGGCCGACGGAGGCGTCGCCCAGGTCGACGTGGGAACTCTCGACGGCCCCGTCTTCACGGCGTGGAACAGCACCCCGCTCGACACTCCTGTCGAGTCGGGCGGAACCGTCGCGGTGACCGGCTGGGTTCCCGACGCGCTGCCGCAGCTGCCGGCATCCGGCCTCACGCCCGCCGTGCGGGTGAGCTACGAACTCTGCGAGGGCACGAGCTGCGAGTTCTCGGACACGACGTACGTCTACGCGAACCTCGTGATCGACCCGTTCGTGCCAGGCGACCCAGGCATCACCATCACTCCCGGCTGCAACACCGTCGAGCAGATCCAGACAGACGGGTACTCCATCGTGGTCACGGGCCTCGACCAGTTCGAATCGGTCGGCGACTACGTCACCGGGCCCGATGGTGAGCAGTTCGGCGACAGCGCTCAGTTGCAGGCCGATGTCACGGGAACCGCGACCGGCGACTTCACGTTGAGTGGCGACATCCAGCTCGGCATCTACACCGAGCACGTCGTGCGATTCGGGGGTGATGCGGTCGATTTCGTCTCCGGCACCTTCGAGGTGGGAACCTGCGTGGCCCCGACGCCGACCCCGACCCCGGCTGCCGTTGTTCCCGCCGCACCGCAGCTGGCCGAGACCGGCACCTCCGACGCAGGCCTGCTCACCGGCGGAGCGCTGACGCTGCTCGTGGCCGGGGCCGTGCTGGCCCTCGCTCGTCGACGCTCGCGATCGGCTTAGCGCAGACAGTCAAGTCCCTACCGGACATCCGGGTGGAGGCGTAGTGTCCATGACACAACAGTCCATCTCCACGTCGTCTCCCCCGGACCCGGGATGCGCCGCACCAGGCCCTGGAAGGCCCGGCCGCCGCACGTTCCACCGAGGGAAGTCCCATGCAGATCGTTCAGGCCCGAATAGACGGGCAGACTTTCGTGGTCGCCGGCGGCGAGGATCTCGACGACGTCAAGGGACGCATCCTCGAGGCGGCGCGTGCTGGGGCCGGCTTCGTCGACATCGAATCGGTGGATGGCCGCCGGTTCTCGGTCCTGGTCACTCCGGCGATTCCCGTTCGCTTCGAGATCTTCGAGATCGACGACGACGGCATCACCGACCTGGGGCAGACGTTCTCGTCGTTCGACCTCGCCGACCAGTTCGAGCTCTTCGACTACGCCGACGTCGAGTCCTGAGAGACCGCCGCGGCCTCCCGGGCGAGGAGGGCGCGCTTCACGGGGATGCCCCAGGCGAATCCGGCGAGACCGCCGGCCGTGTTGACCACGCGGTGGCAGGGAACGAAGAGCGCGGGCGCGTTGCGGGCGCAGGCGCTCGCCGCGGCCCGCACGGCCCGGGCGTTGCCGGAGCGGGCAGCGAGCTCGGTGTAGGTGATGGGCGCGCCGGGAGCGATACGGCGGAGCTCCGTCCACGAGACGGTCTGCAGCGGCGTTCCGAATTGCCGCACGGCGACGGCGTCGATCGCCCGCACGTCGCCCGAGTAGAAGGCGTCGACCGCGTGACCGTTGCGGGATCGCCCGGTCCGCGCATCCGGCCGGTTCTTCGGAGCGAGGCGTGCGAGCAGCGCCTCGGCCGAGTCCGTCCAGCCCGATGAGAGCACCCGACCCTCGTCGTCTTCGAGGATCATGAACGGTCCATCGGGGGTGTCGATGGTGTCGATGATGGCTGTCGTGGTCATGGGGTCTCCTCAGGAGTAGGGGCGGGAACAGGGGTCGGGGCGGACGCCGGAGTGCCGGCTGCCGCACGCCAGAGGTGCATGCTCAGGTAGCTGCGCCACGGCGCGAAGGCGGCGGATTCGGCGACGAGCGCGGCGTCGGATTGCGCGAAGCCGAGCGCGCGCGCACCCGATCTGATCGCGACATCGCGACGCACGAACACATCGGGGTGTCCGAGCACGCGCATCGCCACATAGTCCGCCGTCCACGGCCCGATGCCGCGGATCGCGGTGAGTCTGGCCGTCGCGTCGTCGCGGGTGTCGGAGAGGTCGATCGCGAGCGACCCGTCGGCGAGTGCCGCTGCGACCCGTCGCACGGTGTCGGTTCGGGCTGCGGGTCCGCGGAGGACCTCGTGCGCGTGCTCGGCGATCGCGGCCGGGGTGGGGAAGAGGCGGGCCGCGTCCGGGCCGCTGTCGTCGCGAGCATGCGCGATCGAGAGCGGCAGCGGCTCGCCGAGCGCATCCACAAGCCTCGACAACTGCGTGCGTGCGGCCGCGACCGTGATCTGCTGGCCGATCAGCGCGCGCATGAGCATCTCGCCGGCATCGAGAGCGCCGGGCACCCGGATGCCGGGCACTCGCGCGACCTGCGCCGCGAGACGTCCGTCGTGCGAGAGCGTCGCATCCACAGCCTGCGGATCCGCGTCGAGGTCGAGCAGTCGCCGAACGCGACCGAGGAGGGCGGGCAGGTCTGCGAGGTTCTCGAAGCGCACGACGGCGTCTATGCGAGGGCGCCCGGGGGCCCGGTCGGGCGCGCTGAGGTCGACGTGTGCAGAGCCCCGCGGGAGCCGCACCGTGCGGGCGTAACGGCGCGCGCCGACGGACTCCATCGTCGGAACCGCACGCGGGGCGAACCAGCCGAAGAGGCCCTCGACGTCGAGCGGTTCGCGGTAGGGGAGGGCGAGGTGGATCGTTCCGGCGGCGTCGGCCGTTCCCGGCGCCGAGACCTGATGCGACCGGGAGCGCAGGGCCGACGGGGTGAGATCGAACACCTCGTTCACGGTGTCGTTGAATTGGCGGATGCTGGAGAAGCCCGATGCGAATGCCACGTCGGCCATCGGCATCGTCGTGCCCGTGATCAACGCGCGGGCGTTCTGCGCCCGGTGGGCACGGGCGAGCGCGATGGGCCCGGCGCCGAGCTCGGCCACGAGGATGCGGTTGAGCTGTCGCGTGGAGTACCCGATGCGCCGCGAGAGTCCGGCGACGCCGTCGCGCTCCACCACTCCGTCGGCGATGAGGCGCATGGCCCGGGCTGCGATGTCCTCACGCAGATTCCATTCGGGGCTGCCGGGCGTCGCCTCCGGCAGGCAGCGCTTGCACGCCCGATAGCCCGCGAGGTGGGCGGCCGCGCTCGTGGCGTAGAAGGTGACGTTCGACTGTTTCGGCGTGCGGGCGGGGCAGCTCGGCCGGCAGTAGATGCCGGTGGTGCGCACGGCGGTCACGAAGCGGCCGTCGAATCGCGCGTCTCGCGACTCGATCACGCGATACCGCTCTCCGAAGTCCATGCCTCAACCCTGCCGCATGGCCGAGGCGCTCGCTAGCGGAAATCGGACACGGCGGTGGACGCTCCCTATCCGCGCCCGTTCGGCGCATCCGCTGCCACTCGACTGACGGCGGATGCGCCTGGCGGGCGCGGATGCGTCTGTCAGTTCAGCGGCTGCGTTCCCTCGGGCAGGTGGCCGCCGGCAAGCAGCTCGCGGGCGGATGCCTGCAGTGCGGTGAGCGCGACGCGCTGGGTCCACGGTCCGTACGAGATGCGCGCCACGCCCAGCTGCTCGAGTCGGGCGGGGGTCAGCGAGCCGGGCACGTTGATGACGCTCACGCGGTGCTCGCCGATGCCCTCGACCAGGCGGATGACCGTCTGCTCGTCGAGCAGGCCGGGAACGAAGATGCAGGCGGCACCCGCGTCGAGGTAGGCGCGGCCGCGCTCGATGGCGTCGGCGATCACGTCGTCGAGCGGGCGATCCCCGGCCTTGACGAACGCGTCGGTGCGGGCATTGAGAACGAAGCCCACCTCCTCCTTCTCTGCGGCCCGGGTCACCTCGGCGACGTTCTCCACCGACTCGATGAGCGGCTTCATCTGGTCTTCGAGGTTCGCGCCCACGATTCCCACGCCGATGGCCCGGCGAACGGTCTCGCCCGGGTCGCCGTATCCGGCCTCGAGGTCTGCCGAGACCGGCAGGTCGGTCGAGGCCGCGATGCGGCCGACCATGTCGAGCATCAGCTCGAGCGGGATGTTCTCGCCGTCGTCGTACCCGAAGGTCGCGGCGATGCTGTGGCTGGCCGTGGCCAGGGCGGTGGCGCCGGGGAGGTCGGCGACCACCCGGGCGCTCGCCACGTCCCAGACGTTGACGACCTGGAGGATCGCGCGCTGCTCGTGGAGGTGAAGAAGCTGATGAGCCTTGTCTTTGGTGTTCATGCCGCGAGCCTAGGACGAAAACCCTGTGGATAACTCTGTGGAAACTATCCCGCTATCATGCCGACGTGCTCGGGGCATTCCGGCGCTGCGGCCGCCGCGCAGTCGGCGCAGACCACGAGCTGGGTGCGACACGACACCTCGTGGCAGTTCTGCATGCGGTTCGTGGATGCGCCGCAGCGGTGGCACTGGCCGATCACGGCGGCGTCGGGTGTGAAGTCGATCGAGACGCGGTTGTCGAAGACGTAGAGCGACCCGTCCCACAGGCCGGAGTCGCCGAAGGTCTCGCCGTAGCGCACGATTCCGCCGTCGAGCTGGTAGACCTCGCCGAAGCCCCGCGATGTCATGAGACTCGACAGTACTTCGCACCGGATTCCGCCTGTGCAGTAGGTAACTACTGGCTTTCCCTTGAGATGGTCGTAGACGCCAGAGTCGAGAACGGCCGCGAATTCGCGGGTGTTCGACACATCGGGCACCACCGCCCCCGCGAATCTGCCGATCTCGGCCTCGAAGGAGTTGCGGCCGTCGAAGAACACGACGTCGTCGCCCTTCTCGGCCACGAGTTCGTGCAGTTGGGCGGGGGTGAGCCTGGTTCCGCCGCCGAGGACGCCGGCCTCGTCGACGCGCAGTTCATCGGGAGCGCCGAAACTCACGATCTCGTCGCGCACCTTCACCACGAGCCGCGGAAAGTCGAGACTGACCCCGTGCGGAGCCTGTGGATAACTCTGTGAGGAATCGAGGCCCGATCCTTCGCTCCATTTGACGTCGAGCTGCTTGAATGCCGGGTAGTCCCGCGTTTTGCGCAGGTACTTCTTCACGGCGTCGAGCTCGCCGCCGACGGTTCCATTGATGCCGTGCTTCGAGATGAGGATGCGCCCGCGCAGCCCGAGCGACTCGCAGAGGTCGCGCTGCCACAGTCGAATGGCGTCGGGGTCGGCGAGCGGGGTGAACGCGTAATAGAGGACGACCTTCGAGACTGCCACCCGCCGATTTTACGCGGCTGCGGATCTCGATGGCTCTTCGAGAGTTTTGTGCCCGAATGCCTTCATTCTGCGCCGGCCGCGTCGCACAAATGGAGGCATTGGGGCACAGTCGTGCAGAACGCGTCCCGACAGGAGTAATAAAGCTGTCAGTTGTCGTAACAATCGCTGGATGCGGCGGGGGACTCCCTAGGCTTGAGAGGCAGCCCCTTTGCTCGTCGACGAGCTCCCTCGTTCAGATTAAGGATTCGCCATGCCCAGCATCTACAACGACATCACCGAGGTCTTCGGAAACACTCCGCTGGTTCGCCTCAACCGCGTCACCGAGGGGCTCGGGGCCACCGTGCTCGCCAAGCTCGAGTTCTACAACCCGTCGGCGAGCGTCAAAGACCGTCTCGGCGTTGCGATCGTCGATGCGGCCGAGGCATCGGGCGAGCTGCCGCCTGGCGGAACCATCGTCGAGGGCACCTCGGGCAACACCGGCATCGCGCTCGCCATGGTCGGCGCCGCCCGACGCTACAAGGTGATCCTCACCATGCCCGAGTCCATGTCGAAGGAGCGCCGGACCCTGCTCCGCGCCTATGGCGCCGAGCTCGTGCTCACCCCCGGCCCGGAGGGCATGCGCGGGGCCGTCGAGAAGGCGGCCGAGATCGTCGCCAACACCCCCGGTGCCGTGCTGGCCAAGCAATTCGCCAACGCGGCCAACCCGGCCATCCATCGCGCCACCACGGGCCCTGAGATCTGGAACGCCACCGACGGCGCCGTCGACATCTTCGTCGCCGGCATCGGGACCGGTGGAACCATCACGGGCGCCGGCAACTACCTCAAGGAGCAGAAGCCCGGGCTGCAGGTCGTAGCCGTCGAGCCGGCCGAGTCGCCGATCCTCAACGGGGGAGCCCCCGGCCCGCACAAGATCCAGGGAATCGGCGCCAACTTCGTGCCCGAGATCCTCGACCGCGAGGTCTACGACGAGGTCATCGACGTGAACATCACGCAGTCGGTCTCGATGGCCCGCCGCCTGGCCGCAGAAGAGGGAATCCTCGCCGGCATCTCGTCGGGCGCGACCGTCACCGCCGCCCTCGAGCTCGCCGGCCGCCCCGAGAACGCGGGCAAGACCATCGTGGTCGTCGTCGCCAGCTACGGTGAGCGCTACCTGTCGACGGTTCTGTACGAAGACCTGCAGGACTGACCGCGTGCCGAGGGGCGCGTCCGGGGCTTTCGCGCGCGCCCGGGAGGACATCGCGACCGCCCGCAGGCGTGATCCCGCGTCTCGCTCGAGACTCGAGGTGCTGCTGAGCTACTCCGGGCTTCATGCGGTGTGGGGCTATCGCCTCGCCCACAGGCTCTGGATGCGCGGTCTGCGTCTGCCCGCACGGCTCGTCTCTCAGTACGTGCGATTTCTGACCGGTGTCGAGATCCACCCCGGCGCGCGCATCGGGCGCCGCTTCTTCATCGACCACGGCATGGGCGTGGTCATCGGAGAGACGGCCGAGATCGGCGACGACGTGATGCTGTATCACGGGGTCACGCTCGGCGGGCGCAGCACGGCGCGCGAGAAGCGGCATCCGACCCTCGGCAACGACGTGACCGTCGGAGCGGGCGCCGTGCTGCTCGGCGACGTGGTGATCGGGGCGCACTCCGTGGTGGGCGCGCAGGCCGTGGTGGTCAACGACGCGCCCGCCTACTCGGTGATCACGGGCATCCCGGCCGTCGCGAGGAGGCGCGCGCACGCCGCGGAGCCGACGGCCGAGGCGTTCTACACCGACCCGGCGATCTACATCTGACGCCGAGCCGCGCGTCTAGCTGAGGCGCACGCCGCGAAGAACGCGACAGCCAGCGCCCCGCTGTGACGCGACCCGATAAGGCTTTCATCGGAGCCCGTCGATGCGCACGCTCGAATCTCGAAACCCCCGAGGGTGGCCCAGATATTTTCTCTGAGTTCTTCCCCGAGCACTGGGAGAAGGACTATTACTCATGTATGGAAGATGCAGAGGTGCTCTGCGACGTTTGCGTACGAACCTTGGCGCTGGATTGCTTGCAAGCGATTCAGTCGTCGGGTGGGCTCGAAGATTAATTCGGCCGCGCACGCCAGCGCGACCGGGTTCCGCATCATGGGGTGCTGGATATGTGGCGAACCGATTAGTGATGACCTATTCGGGAGGGTGGCCGAGGTGCCCGAGATCCTCTGTGCCTACGACCAGTGCTGGACAGGGCACCGAGATCCCCGAGAGGCATCAAGCGCACCAGATCTGCTCGACTCGCCCCGGCCCATCGTGCCGAGATCATCTACCGATCAGAATGTCGAGTGCAGCCAGATGGACCTAATGAGACATATGGCACATTAATCGTCGTCATCGACTGAGAGTTGTCGCAGAAAACGTGCCCCGTGGTGCTGTTCTCAGGTTGCTCAGAAACTGCTCCGAGGGATTGACGCGATCGTGTCAGCGCGGCGTGAGGTTAAAGTTCATTTACCTCGAGGGAAAGTGTTTCAAATGAACTAAGCACGTTCGCATTGCCCTCGGCTCGAAACGAACGATCGTCTCGCCCGATAGCAGTGATGTGCACGACGCCGCTCGGCACCAAGAAAGGCCAGGAGAACCTTCCTTGTCTATCTGAATAAACTGCCATCTCGGGGAACCCATATCCCGCCACCGTTGCACGTATGAGACAAATCGGACCGGGGGTGCCCTCGTGAGTGACTATGCGACCGCTCAATACGGCGCCTTGGTGTCGTTGCTCACCCATCGCTAGTAGATAATTCCTTCGATTGTTTCTTGTAGCGCGCTCGTCACTTTCACTCCGGCGTTGCTTCCAGGAAATCGTGTGTTATCTGTGCCCAAAGTATGAATTCCAATGACTTCATTTTGAAGCATATGGTCCGAGCTGTAGTACAAGACGGGTGCGCCACTTTGTCCAGCGTATGTATCGGCGGTGTGAGCAAACCGCGGTTCGATTGGGTCAACGAGGAAAATTGTGCCCGGGGCGCCCCAAGCGGTGCCTTCAGGCTTGTCGCCAGGATATCCTTCAACGTAAATGTCATTCCCCGGTTGAAATGTGTAGAGATCGTTCCCGACGAGGCGCGCACCATTGACGGCGCTGGCATTGCAGGTCAACTTCATCAGCCCCCAGTCGGCGCTCGGGTCTCCCGAATCTAGATAATTTGCGCCAGCCCATGTCTGCGTGACGCCGCACCTGACCGGGTTCCCAGTGTTCGTATTTGTGTAGCCAATCCAGGCGGAGAAAGACGGGAACCACTCCCCATACGTATAGCTGTAGAGGCAGTGAGCTGCAGTCAGGACGTAATTATTCGGGAGTAAGGCTCCTGAACAGGTTCCGAAAAGGCCTCCGTCGTAGTTGTACGTCTCGATCCATGCAAGTTTTTTGGCTCCGTTTCCTGACAACAGCACCCGATTGTCGGACCCTATAACGGTCCGTGCGGCGGGCGTCCCGGATGAGGTTGCTCTGTCTTCGTAGAGTGCTGCGATCTCGTCAAGATGCGGTTCGTCTGCCCACCAATCGGTTCCCTCTACACCGAGGTCTTCGACCTGTCCCGTCCCCTCTAGATTTTGTTCTGCCGATTCTTGACTAGCAGCGGAAACCCCGCGTGCATTTTCCGCCGTCATCGTTTCTCCGGTATTGGAAACTGCTACTACCTCATCAGGCGGCACGGATCTTGACGGAGCCGATAGTCGTTCAGTATCAAGTGAGGACGCCGTAACGGGGGTCGCAAAAAGCAACGATCCGAGAATTGCGGGCAATGCGGCTGCAGTCAATACGCGCTTTTTCTTCATAGCTCTCCCTTGTCTGGCCATGCGAGCCACAGACGTTTGGCCATCCGACCCCTGTTGACCGAACGCCCCCCACTCGGGGGTGATACAAGAATGAGCGTTGAGGTCGCTCGTGTCGAGGATGCTTTGGTACTTGGTGTACCAAATACCATCATGAGGTTTAGCCACTAAGTATGGATGCGGCCGACTGCTGCCAGCTGGTCCTGACGATTGGGCGCTGGGGAGTTTGGTCTTCCGGCGTGGATCCGGACTCACTGACCATGGACGAGATCAAAACTGCTCGGCGACGTGGTGATCGGCGCGCACTCCGTGGTGGGCGCGCAGGCCGTGGTGGTCAACGACGCGCCCGCCTACTCGGTGATCACGGGCATCCCGGCCGTCGCGAGGAGGCGCGCGCACGCCGCGGAGCCGACGGCCGAGGCGTTCTACACCGACCCGGCGATCTACATCTGACGCCGAGCCGTTCCCTGCCCCTATCGAGACCCGCTAGCTCTTGTTGCCGGTGAGGGCGAGTCCGCCGCCGAGTCCGATCATCAGAACTCCGCCGGTCGCGCCGAGCCTCGACATGCGACGGGGGTTGGTGGCGAACCAGGTTCGAGCCTGGCCCGCGGTGAGCGCGTAGATGCTGTCGAAGGTCATGGCGAAGACGAGGAAGACCAGGCCCAGCTCGGCCAACTGCAGCGGCAGCGAACCCGCACCCCGATCGACGAACTGGGGAAGGATCGCGACGAAGAACACGATCGACTTGGGGTTCGAGACACCCACGATCACGGCCTCGCCGTAGACCCGCCGCAGCGTGCGCGGCGTGGGGCGGGAGGCGACATCCGACACGTCGTTGCGGTGCCGGATCGCCTGAACGCCCAGGTAGACGAGGTACGCGGCCCCCGCGAACTTGATGATCGTGAAGGCCACGATGCTCGAGGCCACGAGCGCGCCGATGCCGGCGGCGACCGCGGCCACCTGCAGGGCCATGCCGCTCGCGTTGCCGACCACGCTGAGCAGGCCGGCCGCGCGGCCGAGCGAGAGGGAGCGTCCGATGATGAAGAGAACGCTCGGCCCGGGAAGCGCGGCGAGCGCGAGGGCGGCCAGCGCGAACGCGGCGAGGTTGTCGAGAGGCACCATGAGCCGATGCTAGCGGCGTCTCGACGGGCTCGGCGAACGGACTCCCGTTCCCTGAGCCTGTCGAAGGGCCGGCTCGACGATCAGATTCCTAAGCGGCGAGGTTCTTCTTCAGGAACGCGACCGCCTGCGTCTCGTCTTCGATTCCGCCGCCCTCGTGCCCGTTGAACGCCCACTCGGTGATCTCCTTCGGGCCGCCGTACGCGTTGAACGCGGCGTAGACCGTGGAAGCCGGGCACGTGGCATCCATCAGCGCGACCGAGAAATGCGCCGGCGCCGTCGCACGACGCGCGTGGAACACGGCGTCGAAGCTGCCGAGCACCTCGTAGACGGATGCCGCCTGGTCGCGATGGATCCGCATGTAGTCGACGATCTCGTGGTACGGATACGAGTCGGTGATCAGCGTGGCCCGACCGAAGTCGCAGAGGAACGGCACGAACGCCACCACCGCGGCGAGATCGTCGCGCAGCCCGGCCACGGCCAGCGCGAGACCGCCGCCCTGGCTTCCGCCGGCCACCGCGATGCGCGAGGCATCGACCTGGGGCAGCTGCTTCGCCGCGTCGACGGCGCGCACCGCATCGACGAACAGTCGGCGGTAGTAGTAGTCGTCGCGGTTCTGGATGCCCTTGGTCATGACCCCGGGAATCTGCGGGCCGCCCGTGCCGGCATCCGGTGTGTCGCCCGTGCTCCACGACGCGCCCTGGCCGCGCGTGTCCATGTGCAGATGTGCGAAGCCGGATGCGACCCAGGTCAGCGACTCCTCGGCCTTTCCACGCCCACCGCCGTAGCCGACATAGGTGACGACGGTCGGCAGCGGCTCTGTCGCCCCGGAGGGAACACGGAGCCACGCCTTCACGTCGGTTCCGTCGGCCCCTCGGAACGTCACGTCGAAGACGTCGACGATGCTGAGCACACTCTCGACGCGCTCGATGCGAACGTCGAGGGGAGCCTCGGCCGCTGCGGCCAGGGTCGCCTGCCAGTACGCATCGAAGTCGGCGGGCTCATCGCCCGCGATCTCGTGGCGGCGAACGGCGTCGAGGTCGGATTCGATCAGCATGGAACTCCTTTGTGCGAGTGACGACTGCGTCGAACTTTACTGATCCACGCGCTGATCGAGTAGTTCGGCCCCACCTTCTGCGGCATACAGTCGAATAATGACGACTGAGGTTTTCCGCGCGGCCCGCGACCAGCTGGTCGCGCTGCGCGACGACTACGACACCGCCCGCCGAGACTTCGTGTGGCCGGATGTCGGCACCCGCTTCAACTGGGCCATCGACTGGTTCGACGAGATCGCCAGGGGCAACGACGCCGAAGCCCTGGTGATCGTCGAGGAGGACGGGCGCCGCACCACCCGCACCTTCGACGAGCTGGCCACCCGCTCCGATCGGCTCGGCCACTGGCTCAGCGCCCGGGGCGTCGCGAAGGGCGACACCGTGATGCTCATGCTGGGAAATCAGGTGGAGCTCTGGGAGGCGATGCTCGCCATCATGAAGCTCGGCGCCGTCATCCTGCCGACGACCACGGCGATGGGCCCGGCCGATCTCATCGACCGCGTCGAGCGCGGCGCGGTGCGTCACGTGATCGTGGATGCCGCCGACGCCGCCAAGTTCGATGCCGTGCCGGGGGAGTACACGCGCATCCGGGTGGGCGGAGCGGCGGACGCGCCAGCGGCATCCGATTGGCTGACCTTCGACGACGCGTTCGCGGGCGACCCGACCGACCCGACCGACCTGAAGCAGGGCCCCCTGCCGCACCCCGGCAACGCGTCGAGCGACACCCTGCTCCTGTACTTCACCTCGGGCACGACGAGCCGCCCGAAGCTGGTCGAGCACAGCCATGTGTCGTACCCGGTGGGGCACCTGTCGACCATGTACTGGCTCGGGTTGCGACCGGGCGACGTGCACCTGGCGATCAGTTCGCCGGGCTGGGCGAAGCACGCGTGGAGCTGCTTCTTCGCGCCGTGGATCGCCGAGGCCACGATCTTCGTCTACAACTACGCGCGCTTCGATGCGGTGGCGCTTCTCGACCGCATCCGCGACGAGAAGGTCACCTCGTTCTGCGCGCCGCCCACGGTGTGGCGCATGCTCATCCAGACCGATCTGAGCGCCGGCGCGGGAGACCTGCGGGAGGCGATCTCGGCGGGCGAGCCCTTGAACCCCGAGGTGATCTCTCGCGTGCGAGAGCACTGGGGCCTCACCATTCGCGACGGCTACGGCCAGACCGAGATGACGGCCGTCGTGGCCAACACCCCCGGCTCCGACATCAAAGACGGATCGATGGGCAGGCCTCTTCCGGGCTGCCCGATCGTGCTCGTCGACCCCGTGACAGGCCTCGAGGCGAACGAGGGCGAGATCTGCGTCGATGTGCGCTCGCGGCCGGTGAACCTCATGACGGGCTACGTGGGCGACCGCGCGAAGAACGCCGAGAGCGAGCACGACGGCTACTTCCACACGGGCGACGTGGCCACGCGCGACGCCGCCGGGTATCTCACCTACGTGGGCCGAACCGACGACGTGTTCAAGGCATCCGACTACAAGATCAGCCCGTTCGAGCTCGAGAGCGTGCTCATCGAGCACCCGGCCGTGGTCGAGGCGGCCATCGTGCCGGCTCCGGATGCCGTGCGGCTCGCCGTTCCGAAGGCCTACGTCGTGCTCGCGGCCGGCTTCGAGCCGACGGATGCGACGGCGAAGGAGATTCTGCGATTCGCGCGCGAGCGGCTGGCCCCGTTCCAGCGGGTGCGCCGCATCGAGTTCTTCGAGCTGCCGAAGACGATCTCGGGCAAGATCCGCCGGGTCGAGCTGCGCGAGCGCGAGGAGCGGGTTGCGGAGGGCGTCGTCGTCGCGATGGAGTGGCGCGACGACCAGTTCCCCGAGCTGAAGGCCGTGGGCAACACGGGCGGGGCGGCCTCGTGACAGTTGGTGCTGCCGACGACGTTCTCTTCGAGGTTCGTGGTCGGCTCGCGCACATCACGCTCAATCGGCCGCGGGCGATCAACGCGTTGACGCACGAGATGGTCATCGCGATCGGAGAGACTCTCGACGAGTGGGCCCTCGACGAGTCGATCAGCACCGTTCTGCTCACGGGTAACGGCACCCGCGGTCTCTGCGCGGGCGGAGACGTGACCCAGCTGCACTCTCGCGTTGCAGGCGACGACGTGGCGGCGGCCGTCGGCTTTCTGCGCGACGAGTACCGGGTCGACAACCTGATCGCCCGCTACCCGAAGCCGTTCGTCGCCATCATGAACGGATTCGTGCTGGGCGGCGGCATCGGTCTCTCGGGCCACGCCTCTCACCGGGTTGTCACCGACGACTCGGCGCTCGGCATGCCCGAGGTCAGCATCGGACTCACACCGGATGTCGGCGGCAGCTGGCTACTGAGTCGCGCTCCCCGAGAGCTGGGCACCTACCTCGCCCTCACCGCGCGCACCGCCTCGGCCGCCGACGCGATCGAACTGGGACTCGCGGACGCATTCGTGCCCCTCGACCTTCTTCCCTCCTTCGTCGCGTCGCTCGAAGAGCTGCCCGCCGACGAGGCCGTGGCCGCCCTGCGCGCCGAGCCGCCGCGGGGCGCCCGCGCATCCGGCGATCTGATGTCTGACGCGTCGTGGATCGAGCCGGCCTTCGCGCACGACACCGTCGGCGAGATTCTGGATGCCCTGGCGGCGACACCCGAGTCGGCGGCGGCGGAGACCGCTGAGCTCATCAGAACGAAGTCGCCGACGGCGGTGGCGGTGACTCTCGAGTCGCTGCGTCGCGCTCGCGAGCTGCCCACCCTCGAGGCCTGCTTCGACCAGGAGCTCCGGATCATGGCGAACGCCCTGGCGCACCCCGACTTCCGCGAGGGAGTGCGCGCGCAGGTCATCGACAAGGACCGCACCCCGCGGTGGGCGCCGGCGGCCTTCGACGAGGTGTCGCCCTCGGTCGTCGCGTCGTTCTTCGAGGCGACGGATGCCGGGGGAGACCCGTTTCCGCAGGCTGCGGCCGCGACATGATCGGGTACCAGAGGCCCGCGCTGCCGGAGACGACGTACCTCGACGAGACGGGTGCGCCGATCCCCTACGGTTCACGGTGGCGAGGTGAGGGACCCCCGGAAGGCGCCTACTCGCGCACGGGGGATCTCGATCGATTCTCGCCGCTTCACACCGTTGCCGGCGCGCTCATCGACTGGCTCATCGCGACGTTCGATGTCACGGTCGACCGCGATGAGACGGTCGCAGCCGATGTCGGCTGGCACATCGACGACGTCGAGTCGGCTGTTCGGATCACACCCCGCGATGCCCTCGCCGCCCCGCTGACCTTCATTCTCACGCCGTTCCCTGGCGTCGCGCTTCACCTCGGTGCGCTGTTCGACGCGGCCTTTCCCGTCTGTGGCTGCGACGCGTGCGACGACGATGTGCTGTGGCTCGTCGACCAACTCGAGTGGATGGTGAGGACCGTCGTTGCTGGCGGATTCTCCGAGCTGCTCGACGCCGAGGCGGAGGGGTCGTTCGAATACACGCTGGAGAACGACACCGGGATGCAGTCCGGCCGCCGGAGCATCGGCGATCTGGCCACCGAGCGGGTGGAGGCGGCGCGTCGGATCCTGCCACCGTCCGGCCGATGGGGCGCGTGGCACCGTCGCGAGGTCTAGCGGCTGTCGGACGCGATGCCTACACTGCGGCTATGAGAGCCGATACCTTCTTTCTCCTGTCAGACGCCGCCCTTCGCAGCGTCATCGATCGAGTGCAGCCGGGCGACTTCGACAAGCCCGTTCCCGCATCATGGTCGTCTTTCGAGAACCCCACCGTCCTCGACCTCCTGAAGTCGCACGCATACGACGAGGCCTGGATCCCCGGAGTTCTCGCCGGCAGGTCCATCGCCGACGGCGATGAGCTGCGCGAGAAAGACCTGCTCGGCGACGACCCCATCGCCTCGTACGACGCGCTGAATGACGCGGCGACGGAGCGTGTGAAGGCCGGCGTCGACTTCGAGTCGACGTTCCGTTTTCAGTACGGCGACTACCCGGCCGACGAGGGGCTCTCGCACCTCGCCATGTATCGGGCGACCCAGGCGTGGATGATCGCCAAGCATCTCGGCATCCCTTTCCATCTCTCGCCCGAACTCATCGACGGGTTGAACGAGTGGGTCGTTCCTCACGCAGACGAGTGGCGCAGCTTCGGCGTCTTCCCTCCCGCGATCGAGCCGCCGGCAGGGGCAGACGACGAGACGCGGCTGCTGTGCGCGATCGGGTTCTGGGTGCCGTGGCGCTGATTGTCGCCGTTGAACCATCACCGACAATTCCTCTTCGCAAAGTTAGGATAGCCTTACTCCACTAGCGAGCCGCCCGTGAGGCTCGACTGTCTAAGGAGTTTTATGCGCGTCCCCTTGCTCTCCCGTCCTTCCCGCGTTCGCGGCAGTGCCGTGCTCGCGACCCTGCTGGTCGGTGCGGTGGTGCTCACCGGATGCTCGACCTCCGCCACGGATACCGCTTCGACGACAGATGCGGGCGCCTCCGACGGCTCGTTCCCCGTGACGATAGAGAGCGCTTTGGGCTCGGTGACCCTCGACGAGGCTCCCGAGCGGATCGCCACATGGGGCTGGTCGACCCAGGATGCGGTGCTGGCGCTGGGAATCGTACCCGTCGCCATGCCCAAGAACGTCTACGGCGGCAACGCCGACGGCGTTCTTCCGTGGGACGCTGAGAAGATCGAGGAGCTCGGAGGCGAGACTCCCCAGCTGCTCAGCGGGGGAGACACCGGCGAGGTTCCGTTCGAGGAGTTCGTCGAGGCCGACCCCGATGTGATCCTCGCCCCGTACTCGGGCCTGACCCAGGAGGACTACGACACGCTGAGCAAGATCGCTCCGGTCGTCGCGTACCCAGACAAGCCCTGGTCGCTGCCGTGGCAGGACCAGCTCACCACCGTGGCGACGGCGCTCGGCAAGACGGCCGAGGCCGAGACCCTGCTGACCGATGTCGACTCGCAGATCGCCGAACTCGCATCCGCGAACCCGGTGCTGGCCGACAAGAGCTTCATCTATGTGTCGGCCCTCGAGGCCGACAAGCTCAACATCTTCCGCTCGAGCGACCCCCGGGTCGACCTGCTCACCCAGCTCGGCATGGCCGTGAGTCCGAACGTCGAGGACCTCGACGCCGATCCGAGTGCAGGAACGTACTTCTACCAGTTGAGCTACGAGAATCTGAGCAAGATCGACGCCGACCTGATCGTCGGCTACTTCGACAATCAGGCTTCCGTCGACACCTTCCTCGCCGACCCGCTCGTCGCCGCCATGCCCGCCATTCAAGAGGGGCGTTTCGCTCCCGTGGTGGGTGAGTCCTTCGTGATGGCGAGCAGCGCCCCGACAGTCGTGTCGATTCCGTGGATGCTCGACCAGTACGTGCCGCAGCTTGCTGCCGCCGCGGAGAACGTCAACTGATTCAGTGCCCGCCACGCAGGTGACCGCTGTTCACGACGCCGTCCGGAAGACCGGCCGGCGTCGTGAACATCGCCGTGCGCACCTCACGGTCGTGTTGTGCGTCGGGCTCGTGGCGCTCGTGGCGGCCAGCCTCGCGAGCATCATGGTGGGGGCATCCGGCATATCACCCGGCACCGTGTGGGACGCCTTCGCGCAGTTCGATCCGAGCAACACCGAGCACCTCGTCGTGGTCGAGAAACGACTCCCGCGCACGCTGATCGGCCTCGCCGTCGGTGCCGCACTCGGCCTCGCCGGCGCCGCCGCCCAGGGACTCACGCGCAACCCCATCGCCGACCCGGGCATCCTCGGAGTGAACTTCGGCGCATCCCTTTTTGTGGTGCTGGGCATCGCGGTCGCCGGAGTGACCTCGTTGAGCGGTTACGTCTGGTTCGCATTCGCCGGTGCCGCAGTGGCCACGGTGCTCGTCTATTCCGTCTCGTCGATCGGTCGTGAGGGGGCGACACCCGTCAAGCTGGCACTCGTCGGCTCGGCGGTGTCGGCCGCGTTCGGGTCGATCATCACGGCCGTGATGCTGACGAGCACACAGGTGCTGAACTCGGTGCGCTTCTGGCAGGTGGGGGCCATCGCCGGCCGAGGATACGACGTGTTCTGGCAGATGCTGCCCGGCTTCGTGGCGGGAGCGATTCTCGCGCTGCTCCTGGGCAGGCAGCTCAACGGGCTCGCGCTCGGCGACGATGTGGCGAGGGGGCTCGGCCAGCGCGTGCATCTCACCCGTATTCTCGGCGCGGTCGCGATCGTGCTGCTGTGCGGATCGGCGACCGCGGCCGCGGGTCCGATCGCATTCGTCGGACTGGCGGTTCCGCATCTGGCGCGTGCCATCGTCGGATCCGACTACCGTCGGGTACTGCTCCTCTCGGTCATCATCGGGCCCGTGATGCTTCTCTTCTGCGACGTGATCGGTCGCATCGTCGCCATGCCGGGCGAACTCGAGGTGGGCATAGTGACCGCCTTCATCGGTGCCCCGTTCTTCATCGCGCTCGTGCGTCGTCGAAAGCTGCCCAGCCTGTGACCCGCGATCTGCTCAGCTCGTCGACGATCCGGCGTGCTCGACGACGGCGCTCGGTTCTGATGGTCGTGGGCCTCGGGATGCTCGTGGTCGCGCTGGGTGCTCTGTCTCTGCTTCTCGGCAAGGCATCTCTCACGCCCGCCGAGGTGGTCGGCGCGCTCGTGGGTCAGGGCGACCGGATGACCGGCTTCGTGATCGGTGAGCTTCGTCTGCCCCGCCTGCTTACTGCGGTCGTCGTCGGCGGATGCCTCGGTATGGCTGGAGCTCTCTTTCAGGCGACGCTTCGCAATCCGCTCGCGAGTCCCGACATCATCGGGGTCACGGCGAGTGCCAGCGTCGTAGGGGTTCTCGGCATCGTGTCGTTCGGGCTGAGTGGTTACGGCCTCGCGCTCACCGTCGTGCTGGGGTCGCTTCTCGCCGCCGCAGTGATGTACCTGCTCGCGTGGCGAGACGGGTTGAGTGTCTATCGTCTTGTTCTGGTCGGCATCGGCATCGCGGCCATCTGCGCCGGAATCGTGTCCTTTGTGCTGAGTCGCAGCGACATCCGTGATGCCCAGCTGGGCCTGGTGTGGGTCACGGGCAGTCTCAACAATTCGAGTTGGGACGCCTTGATCCCGGTCGGCGTGAGCGCCGCTGTCATCATGGCGCTGGTCGCCGTTCTCCGCCGTGCTCTCTCTGTGCTCGAACTCGGTGACGACACGGCGGCAGGTCTCGGTGTGCCCATCGAACGCACCCGTCTGGCGGTCATCGTCTGTGCCGTCGCCCTGACCGCCGTCGCCGTATCCATCTCCGGACCGGTGGCATTCGTGGCGCTGGCATCCGGACAGATCGCGCGCCGGATGCTGGGGCGAGGCGGCGCCGGCATCGTCCTGTCCGGGTTCGTGGGGGCGGTCGTTCTCCTCGCCTCCGACCTCGTCGCCCAGTTCGCTTGGCCCTCCCTCACGTTTCCTACGGGGGTGGTCACCGGGCTGGTGGGTGCACCCTTCCTCATTTGGCTGCTCGTCCGTGGCAGAACCCGCTCCGAAGGCTGACCGATGACCGCAGACCGAACAACGCCGCCGCATTCCCTTGCGGCATCCGAACTCTCGCTGGGCTATCGAGACCGGCCGATCATCGACGGGCTCACCGTCGAGATCCCGGATGCCCGGATCACGGCGATCGTCGGACCGAACGCCTGCGGCAAATCGACCCTGCTGCGCGGGCTTTCCCGGCTGCTCGCTCCCGGCGCCGGCCAGGTGCTGCTCGACGGACGCGACATCCACAGCATGGCGACCCGTGACGTCGCGACCCTCCTGAGCCTCCTTCCTCAGACGCCGCAGGCGCCCGACGGCATCAGCGTCGCCGACCTGGTGGGGCGGGGTCGCTACCCGCATCAGGGCTGGTTCCGAAAGTGGACCGATGACGACGACGACATCGTCGAGTCGGCGATGGAGGCGACCGGCGTACGCGATCTGGCCGATCGCAGCGTCGACGAACTGTCGGGCGGGCAGCGGCAGCGCGCGTGGATCGCGATGGCGCTCGCCCAGCGCACCGATCTGCTCCTGCTCGACGAACCGACGACGTACCTCGATATAACCCACCAGATCGAGGTGCTCGACCTGCTCGTCGATGTGAACGCCTCCGGCACCACGGTGGTGATGGTGCTGCACGACCTGAACCTCGCGTCGCGCTATGCCGACCATATGATCGCGATGCGCGATGGCCGCGTCGTGGCCGAGGGTGCACCGGGCGAGGTCGTGACCCCGCAGCTCATGCGCGACGTCTTCGAGCTCGACGCACTTGTGCTTCCTGACGCTGTCACGGGGTCACCCACCGTCGTGCCGCTAGGGCGCCACCACCGGTGAAGGCTGCGATTCCTTCGCTGCCTCGGCGAACGCGTTCACCCCGGTGAGCTCGGCCGACAGTGTCCACAGCCGGGCGGCGTCGTCGCGGTCGATGGCGTGGGCATCCACCCCCGCGAAGCGGGCCGTCGGGCTGCCGGCGACGGTGGGCTCGGCGATGTCGCAGTCCTCGCAGTAGACGCCGCCCATTCCCTCGAGCTGCGGTGACGTCGCGGCCCACGTCGAGGTGGCCGCGCCCTGGGCGGGAGTCTTGAAGCGCTCGTTCACGGTGCCGTCCTCGGTGATCCAGCCCGAGGCGATCATCTCCTCGCGGGGCAGGTGCCGCTGCAGCTCCGTCATGATGCCGCCCGGATGCGCCGCGAAGGCCCTGACGCCGAACGGCGCCCCCAGCGCATCCAGCTGCACGGCGAACAGGCTGTCGGCCGTCTTCGCCTGGCCGTACGCCTGCCACTTGTCATAGCCCGACGTGAACTGCGGGTCGTCGAAGCGCATCGGGCTGAGCTTGTGGCCGAATGACGAGAGCGCCACGACGCGGGCTCCTCCGCCTGAGACGAGGGCGGGCCACAGCAGGTTGGTGAGCACGTAATGGCCCAGGTGGTTGGTGGCGAACTGCGACTCCCAGCCGTCGCCCACCCGCGCCTCGGGCGAGGCCATGATCGCCGCGTTGTTGATGAGGATGTCGAGGCCCTGCCCCGAGGCGAGGTAGCGCTCGGCGAAGGAACGCACGCTGGCCAGATCAGACAGGTCGAGGCTGTCGACGGCCACGCCCATAAGACCGCGCTCCTCGAGGGTCTGCCGGGCCACGTCGGGGCGGCGGGCCGGAACGACCACCTGCGCACCGGCATCCGACAGCGCAGCGACCGTCTCGATGCCGAGCCCCGAGTAGCCGCCCGTGACGACGGCCGTCTTGCCGGTGAGGTCGATGCCCGCCAGCACATCGCTCGCCGTCGATCGGTCGGTGAATCCGGAGGGAAGCGCGTGCTGGGGAGTCGTTGTCATTGGTCAAGCGTATGCCTGTTTCGGGGGCTAGATTCGGGGGATGCACCTCTTCTTCCGCACGGTCTGGTACCAGTGGCGCGCCCGAACGAGGCGTCGCGTCGGAACGTTCGACGTCGCATCCACCCCGTTTCGCGTGCTGCCCAGCGACCTCGACCTCTTCAGGCATATGAACAACGGCGTCTACCTGTCGATCCTCGACCTGGGCAGGCTCGACATGCTCGTGCGCAGCGGCATCTGGGCGATCGTCAACGGCCGCGGCTGGTACCCGGTGGTCGTCGCCGAGACCATCAGCTTTCGCAAGTCGCTCACCCTGTGGCAGCGCTTCGATGTGGAGTCGCGCGTGCTCGGCTTCGACGACAAGGCCGTCTATGTGGAGCAGCGCTTCACCGTCGACGGCGAGATCTGCGCGCAGGCGTTCATCCGCGGCCGGTTCCTGAAGCGCAGCGGTGGCGTGGTTCCGATGCACGAGCTTCTGGATGCCGTGGGCCCGATCCCTGCGGAGGTCACGGTTCCGGAATGGCTGCACGAGTGGGGCCAGACCACGGCGCTCCCCGCCACGAAGGCTCCCGCCCCGAGCAAGTGGTGACGCGCGGGGTGAGAGGTACCGCTGCGGTCAGTAGTCCCCGGTGCGCCGGTACCTACTGTCCGCGGCAGGGACAGTCAGCTGCGAGCCCCGCGCGACTAGTCTGGGTGGCACATCGCATCCGCTTCGTCAGGGGAGAACAATGAGCACGATTCCAGGGATCGACCCGTCTGCGCCGCCCAGCGGCACCGGATGTGTGGAGTGCCTCGAGACCGACGACCAGTGGTGGTTCCACCTGCGTCGCTGCGCCCAGTGCGGCCACATCGGATGCTGCGACAGCTCGCCCAACCAGCACGCCTCGAAGCACGGCGCTGACACGGGGCACCCGATCATCCAGAGCTTCGAGCCCGGGGAGGACTGGGTCTGGAGCTTCGAGACCAACGAGTACTACGACGGGGCGCCGAAGCTCGCCGATCCCGACAGTCATCCCCTCGACCAGCCCGTTCCCGGGCCCGCCGGGCGTGTGCCGGCGAACTGGCAGGAATTGTTGAACCAGTAGGGGAGTTGGTCTCCTCGTTCCCTGAGCCTGTCGAAGGGGACCGGTTTGGAGGATTCCCTTCGACAGGCTCAGGCAACGGCAAAGAGGGAGGGCGCGATGGAAGACTCCGTCGTCACGATCATCTGGATCGTCTCGTTCGTGGTGGTCACCGTCACCGTCAGCGGCCTGACCCGGCGCATCGGCTGGTCTGCCCCCGTGTCGCTGGTGCTCGTCGGCGCCGTGGCCTCGTTCATCCCCGGTGTGCCACACCTCGAGATCGAGCCCGACCTCATCCTCTACGGACTGCTGCCCCCGCTGCTCTTCGCGGCGGCCATCCGCACGTCGTTCGTCGACGTGCGCGCCCGGCGCGACGGCATCCTGCTTCTGTCTGTCGGCCTCGTCGCCTTCACGGTGGTCGTCGTCGGGTTCACGGCCTGGCTGATCATCCCGGCGATCACGCTCGCGGCGGCGTTCGCGTTCGGCGCCGTGGTCGCGCCGACCGATGCCGTGGCCGTCACCGCCGTCGCCGGTCGGCTCGGTCTGCCACGGCGACTCGTGACCGTGCTCGAGGGCGAGAGCCTGCTGAATGATGCCACCGCCCTGGTCGCCCTCAACGCGGCGGTGCTGGCGATGGTCAGCATCATCAATCCGTGGATGGTGGCCTTCGATTTCGTGGTCGCCGTCGTGGTGGGCGTGGCCGTGGGTCTCGGTGTGGGATGGGTGCTGGCCAAGATCCGGCAGCAGCTGCGCGCCCCCGTGCTCGATACGAGCCTGTCGCTGGTCACGCCGTATCTCGCGTTCATCCCCGCGCAGCTGTTCCACGGTTCCGGCGTGCTGGCCGTCGTCGTGGCCGGACTGTTCCTCGGCTACCGCTCGCCGGTCATCCAGACGGCCGAGGCGCGCATCGCCGAATCGATCAACTGGCGCACCATCCAGTTCCTGCTCGAGAACGCCGTCTTCCTGCTCATGGGCCTCGCGCTGGCCGAGATCTTCGACGGCGTCGTCGACTCGGGCCCCGGATTCTGGCCCACGGTGGGCATCTCGGCCATCATCCTGCTCGCACTTCTCGTGTCGCGCGTGGTCTGGATGCTCATCACCACCTCGGTCTATCGGTTCGGCCCCCAGTGGTTGCGCGGCCGGGGATGGAGCTGGCGCACCGGGATCGCGGTGTCGTTCGCGGGCATCCGGGGTGTGGTCACGCTGGCGGCCGTGTTCCTGCTGCCGGAGGAGACGCCGAACAGGGAGTTCCTGCAGTTCCTCGCGTTCGTCGTCGTGGCGGGCACGCTGGTCGAGGGGCTGGGGCTGCCCTGGCTCATCCGCCGACTTCGCCTCCCTCCGCCCGACGTCGAGCAGGAGCGCGGAGAGACGCAGCGGCTCATGGTCGAGGCGCAGACCGCGGGGCTCGACCTGCTCGAGCAGCAGGAGCTCGACGGCGTCGAGCCGGGCGTCGTCGAGAGGCTGCGCACGAACGCGCGCTTTCTCGCCGAGGCGCTCGAGAACCCGCCCGAGGGAGATCGCGAGACGCGGCCCGCGTCGTACAACAGGCTGCGCCGGCTGATGGTGCAGGCCGAGCGGCAGGCGGTGCTCGACGCCCGGGCGGAGGGTCGCTACCAGGAGCGGGCGGTGAAGACGACGCTGGCGTTCATCGACGCGGAGGAGTCCGCGCTCGACATGCACAAGCCGCCGAAGCCGGGCTCGAACCTCACCTGAGGGCGCCCGCCGCTCGCGAGTGTTGCTCGGGGCGACGGATGTTGCCGGTCGCCCGGCAACATCTGTCGCGATAAGCAACAGTCGCCTACGGCCTGAGGAGTTCGGCTTGGGCTGCCGCTGCGCCGTGCACGTCAAGGGACCAGTCCGGGCGGGCGAAGTTCTCTCGCTCGAGGCGGAGCTTCTGCATCGTGTTGCGCTCGCCCGGGCGGGGCTCGACCTCCGTTTGTCCATCGTCGAGATAGCCCAAGCGGTGCGAGACACCGAGCGAGGATTCGTTCCACGTGGCCGCACTCGACTCAGCCGCCTCGACGGCGAGATGGTCGAAGGCGAAGAGCAGGATGGCGGCCCGCATCTCGGTTCCGAACCCCTGGCCCTGCGCTGACCGCGTGAGCCAGGAGCCCGACGAGATGGTCTTCGTGCGGGCGAGGTTCTCGGCCCGAACGTCCTGCATGCCGATGACGCGGCCTTCGTGCAGAACGACGAAGTCGAGGGTCCAGGTGCCGGGCTGCACGGTGGTGCGGAGGTGCCAGTGGTACTTCGCGAAGTCACGGGCGAGCTGCTCGGGCTCGGCGTCGGTCCACGGCGAATCGAACGGCATGCGATCGGCAGGGTGGATGCCCGCCAGCACGGCCTCGACGACGGCCGGAAGATCGTCGTCGCGCATCAGCCGCAGCTCGAGCCGGGGCGTGCGGAGCCGCAGGCCGAAGAGGGGCCACACGTCGTCGAGGGTCAGCATGGTGCCCCAGAGTACTCGACGCCGCGGGCGTCAGGCGGTCGCGCGGTGACGGCGGATGCGGCGAACCACGAGCCATACGACCACGCCGGCGATCGCCGCGTAGACGACGTAGTTGAGATAGTCGCTGTACTTCTCGATGAGCTCGTACTGCGTTCCGAGGGCTGCGCCGAGGCCGATCAGCAGGCCGTTCCAGATGGCGCTGCCCGCGATCGTGAAGATGCTGAAGCTCACCAGGTTCATGCGCTCGGCGCCGGCGGGAAGGGAGATGAGGCTGCGCACGCCCGGAATGAACCGGCCGAAGAACACGGCCGACTTGCCGTGCCGTGAGAACCACGACGCGGCCTTCTCGAAGTCCTCTTTGTCGACGAGCGGCAGCTTCGACAGCCCCGCGATCGCCCTGTCCATGCCGAGCTTGGCGCCGAGCCAGTACAGAACGAGCGAACCCACGTAGGCGCCCAGCGTGCTGGTGATCACCACGAGCACGATGCTCAGCTCGCCGCGCTGCGCCAGAAAACCCGCGAGCGGCAGGATGACCTCGCTCGGAATGGGCGGGAAGACGGTCTCGATCAGGGTGAAGAGCCCCACGCCCCACTCGCCGATGCCTTCCATCAGGGTGAGCGCGAAGCCGGCGAGCCCGCCGAGCTCGGTGGGGTTGCCTGCTGTTCGAATCATCTCTTCAAGGGTGGCATGCCCGCGACAGCCCAGCCTCCTAAGGGGCTGGGAACAGCGCGCCCCGAAGCGCGGCGGCCTGCGCCCGCCAGAACCGTCGCGAGACGGGCTTCTCTGCGAACAGCACGTCGAAGCCGTGGAACGCCCCTTTCACCACGGTGCTCTCGCAGGGCACGCCGGCCTCGCGCAGCCTGCGCGCGTACTCGAGATCCTCCTCGAGGAAGAGGTCGAGCGACCCCACCCCGATCCACGCGGGCGGCAGACCCGAGAGGTCGTCGCGCCGCGCGGGCGCCGCGTAAGGCGAGATGCCGGGACCGCCGGGGGCGGTGCCGAGGTACGACGACCAGCCGTAGCGGTTGCTGCCCGGGGTCCAGATGCGCACGGAGCGGGTGTCGAGATCGTCGCGCAGAGCCGTGCGGTCGTCGAGCATGGGATACACCAGCAGCTGGAAGGCGGGAGTGATCTCGCCCCTGTCATGCGCATAGAGGGCGAGTGCCGCGGCGAGTCCGCCGCCCGCGCTCGCGCCTCCGATGGCGATGCGCTCGGGGTCGACCCCCCGCTCGACCGCATGCTCGGCGAGCCAGCTGAGGCCGGCGTAGGCATCCTCGATCGCGGCGGGCGACGGATGCTCGGGGCCGAGCCGGTAGCGCAGGCCTACCACCGTGATCCCCAGCGTACGGGCGAAGTCGATGCTGGAGCGCTCATCCTGGACGGGGTCGCCCTGGAGGAAACCACCGCCGTGGATCCAGAACAGCGCGGGCGCCGGCCCGGTCAGCGTTCTCGGTCGGTACACCCGCAGCGAGACGGCAGGACCTCCGGGAGCGCCGGGCACCGTGATCTCGTCGATCAGCATGTCCTCGGGCGTGGTCGGCGTGCGCTGCGGAACGCGGCTCATCACCGACACCACTCGCGGCCCGAACGAGAACCGCGGAATGAAGCGGCCGATAGCGAGATCCGGGTGAAAGGCGCTCATGAGTCCTCCTCGATTGACGCAACCGTACAACAGTCTCCGGTACGAGCTCAGCTCGAGATCATCGCGATCCGCACCGTGACGTCGGCCTGCACGCTCGTGCGGGCGAGCAGGTCGACGATGTGGTCGTGGGCTGCGCGACCCGTCTGGTGGGCGGGCACGCGCTCGTCGACGCCGATGACCGCGGTGACGGTCGTACCCTGCTCGCCCGCCTCCACACTGATCAGCGGGGCCGGAACGGCGGGTGCGGGGACGACGGCTGCGCCGACCTCCTCGGCGACGACCTCGACGATGGGGGCGCTCGAATAGATGGCGGTCACGCCGTCGACATCACGGAGGGCCTTCTCGATCTCGACTGCGAGCGCGCTCGCGGGGGAATCGGCCATGCGGGTGTTCCTCTGCATCAGGCTCGGGTCGAACTCCCCCGAGCGGGTTCGGCATGCAGCCGTTTCTCAGCTTTTTCGCACGCCTGGGGCGTGACGATCGGGCGTCGACATGCGTCCTACGGGTAAGAGTCGCACACACGGATTTCTTCATCGAAGTCTTGACAGGAGTCGATGTCGTCGGTTTCGACATCGACCCGCGAACGTGGACGACTCCCGCCGGCCGCACCCGCGAACCGGGCGAACCCGAGAAGAACAGGAACGACATCATGAGCGCAGCAGACAAGATCCAGAACGCCGCCGAAGACCTCAAGGGCAAGGCGAAGGAAGCACTCGGAAACCTCACCAACGACGACAGCAAGGTCGCGGAGGGCAAGGCCGACCAGGCCAAGGCCGACGCCAAGAAGGCCGGCGAGAACGTCAAGGACGCCTTCAAGCACTGATCGCATCACACAGCACCGTCTTCGACCCCGGCCTCGTCCACGAGGCCGGGGTCGAAGCATCCGAATCACCGACAGGACCCTGATGGGAAAAATCATCTATGGCAACTCGGGGGTCGAAATGATCCTCGACGACAGGCCGCTGAACCACGTGCGCGTGGTCGTGCTGGCCAAACTCCGACGGGGCGAGAGCTTCGCCCTCTCGTGGGAGAACGACCGCGGCCACCACATGATGTGGCTGCATCCCGCGATCCCGCTCGCGTTCAGCTTCTCTGGCAAGAGGCACCCGGCGCTCAACCGCGCCTGGGTGGATGCGCTCATGCGCACGGCGAACTCGGCCACCGGCCTCGAGGTCGTGCCCGAACCGTCTGAGACAGAACGGTGAGGCGCCGTCCGCGGAGCGTGTGGTTCGCGCTCGGCACGGGAGTCGTCACGACGATCATCGTCGCGGCGGTCGTGCTCGTGCCGGTCGCGGGGCTCGTCGCCTCCGCAGCGGCGGCGGCCCCGTTCGTCGACTTCCCCGTCACGAGCATGACCGTCGCCGTCCTCGGCGGCTACGCGCTGGCCGCCGGATTCCTGGCGCTCATCCTGCGCATCCGTCGCGGTGCGCTCGCCTGGATCTGCGCCGTCGCCGCTGTGATCGCCGCGCTCGTCGTATCGGTGTATCCGCTGGCCGCGGGCGCCGGAGCGGCCGCGGCAGAGGCCGGCGAGGCGATCCCCACCATCGTCGACTGGGTCGGCAGGCTGCAGCAACTGCTGCCCTGACCGACCGAACTCGCGGCTCCCGACAGACGCGGAAAAGATTTTCGGATTCTTTCGTGACGAACGGGCCGCAGCACACGTCCTATCCATGAAGCAGCACGAAGCCCCGGAGCACCCGGGCACTCATACCAAGGAGATCATCATGGCCACCACGCCCACACCCGCCACTCCCGCCGCCGCGGCGACCGCCCTGCCCGTGTCGAGCACCCTCGGCAAGACCACCATCAACGATGGAGTCGTCGCCAAGGTCGCCGGCATCGCCGCCCGCGAATCCCGCGGTGTCTTCGCCCTCGGAGGCGGAGCGGCCCGTGCGTTCGGCGCCATCCGCGAGGCCGTCGCCGGTGCAGACCAGAGCCAGGGCATCAACGTCGAGGTCGGCGAGAAGCAGGTCGCCGTCGACGTCACCATCGTCGCCGAGTACCCCGCGCCCCTGCAGGACGTGGCCGACGGCGTTCGCGACAACGTCATCCGCGCCGTCGAGACGATCGTCGGGCTCGAGGTCACCGAGGTCAACGTGACCGTCAACGACGTGCACCTGCCCTCCGACGACAACAACGACGACGCAGCAGAGGCACGAGTCCAGTGACCACCTCGGCAACCCGCACGGGCATCATCATCGGCGCGGTCCTCGCGCTCACCTGGATCGTGCTCGGATTCTGGGCGTTCTTCTTCGTCGCCATCGCGATGGCCATCGGCGCCCTCGTCGGCCGCGTCATCGAGGGCAAGCTCGACGTGACCAGTCTTGTCGACGCATTCCGCGGCAAGCGCTCCTCGTCATGAGCATCGGCTCGACGACCGAGACCGGAGCGGCACAGCGCGGTCGCACCCGTGTCACGTCGAAGGCCCTGAACAAGGTCGTGTCGGCGGTCACCGCCGACGCCCTCGGGGTCGACGCCGCGCGCGTGGGCGTCGAACTCGCCGACCACACGGGTGCGCTGGCCCTGGTCGTGACCACCCCCATCCGGATCGTCTCGCTCGATCGAGTGAGCACCGACAACTCGGTCGTCGCACGATCGGGCGGAACGATCCTCGACAGGGCCGGCCAGGCGCAGACGACGATCCGCGACCGGGTGAGTGCGCTCACCGGGTCTGAGATCGCCCGCGTCACCGTGAAGGTCTCCGGCGTCACCATCCAGCCAGAGGAGAGAGTGAAATGAGTTCCGACAACAAGGCTCTCTACGCTCGGATCAGTCGACGCGAGACCCACTCGCCGCGGTCGTTGCTCGCCATCGTTCTCGCGGTCGTGCTGATCGTCGTGTTCGCCTGGGTGGGCACCGAGGTCGTGATCGCCCTGCTCGGGCTTCCCGCACTGCTGGTCGCGCCATCCGACATGTTCACGTCGGCCCTGGGCCTCGCCGAGCAGCCGGCAGCGATCGTTGCGGCCGCGGGAATCGTCGCAGCGGTGATCGGCCTCGTGCTGATCATCCTGTCGCTCTCGCCTGGCCGCCGTGCCCGGCACGTGATCGACACCGAGCGTGCGGCGACCGTCGTCGACAACGAGGTCATCGCATCCGCCCTGGCCCGGCACGCGTCGTACGCGGGCAATGTCGACCCCGACAACACCACCGTGTCGGTCTCCCACCGCCGCGCCGTGGTGGACCTCACCCCCACATCCGGGATCCCGGCCAATCGCGACGACGTGACCGAGGCCGTGACAGCCCAGCTCGACGCATACGGCCTGCGCCCAACCGTTCGGGCACGGGTTCAGATCGCAGAGAAAGCGAAGGTAGGCGCATGAACAGCACCAATCGCGCAGCCAACAGGCTGCTGATCTTCGTCTGCGGCCTGCTGCTGCTCGTCGTCGGTGCGGCCGCGGCCGCCGCCGTGCTCGTCCCGTTCGTTCGGGATGCCTGGAAGGACACGAGCGGGCAGGTCACCGACCAGGTGGCGGGCTGGCTCGAGCAGACCCAGCTCGCAGGTATCGGAGTGAGCTGGTTGCTCATCGCCGTCGTCGCGCTGCTGGTGATCGCCATCGTCGTTCTGATCGTGTTCATCTCCCGACAGGGGCGCGGCCACACCGGAATCGCGCTGACCGACCCCACGAGCGAACACGGGTCGACCGTGATCGAGTCGTCGGTCGCAGAGCACGCCCTGAAGGACGCGCTCGACGCGCACTCCGAGTTCGTCGGCTCCCACGTCTCGACGTACAAGGTGCGCCGCACCCCCGTGCTGAAGGTGTCCGTCACCTGCCGACGCGGCGTCTCCCCGAAAGACGCGGCCGCGATCGTCGAATCCAAGCTTCACGCGCTCGACGAACTGCTCGGCCGCGAGCTGCCCGCCCTGATCCAGATCAGCGGCGGCTTCCGAGCCCGGGTCACCAAGACCACCCGCCTGCAGTAACCCTTGAGAAAGAAGAAGAACATGCCCAAACCCCTCGTGTGGCTCGTCGTGATCGCCGTCGGCACAACCGCCTACGTCGTCGGAGCCAAGGCCGGCCACGGCCGCTACAAGGAGATCAGCGAGACGGCGAAGGCCTTCTGGAACGATCCCGCCGTGAAGAAGGCCCGCGCCCGCGCCCAGAAGAAGACGCAGAAGGCCGCCAAGAAGGCCGTGAAGAAGATCTCGAAGTAACTGCGCTCGTCACCTCCCGCCCCACCACGCAAGGAACGCACATCATGACCGAGAAATCCCCGAAGCACACCGCCGACGACGTCATCGACACGGCTGCAGACACCGCGCACGACCTCGCCGACAAGGCCGGCGCGAACGACAACGTGAAGAAGACCGTCGACCGGGCATCCGATGCCGCCAAGGATGCCGCCGGCACATCGTCCGACGTGGCCGAGGACATCGGTCGAAAGGCCGAGAAGACGGCCGACGATGTCGTTTCGTCGGCCCGGGACTTCGCCGATGAGGGCAGCAGCCGCATCCGGTCGGCCTATGAGGACAACCCGACCCGGTTCGTGACCGTCGCCGCGCTCGCGGGCGCCGCTGTCGTCGCGCTCGTGGTGGCCCTGGCCAAGCGCAGGTAGCCGCCAGCCCCTCGAGCTTTTGTGCCCGAATAGCTCCATTCGCGACACCCGTGCGCGAGCAGATGGAGGTATTCGGGCACAGTCATGTCAGGCCGAGCCGTCGACGTAGACCCAGGCTCCGTCGACGCGGCTGAAGGTGCTGATCTCGTGCTGAACGCCCGACGATCGGCCCTCCGGCGCATCCACCCGGTACTTCGCTCGGAATTCGACGACACCGTCGGCGTCGCGTTCGGCGCCGCGCTCGGTGCGCACGATCTCGAGCCACAGCCAGCGCGTGTCGGCGTCGAGCTCGAGCGTCGCCGGGCGGGTAGCCGGATGCCACGACCGCAGCAGGTACGCCGGGTCGCCCACCGCGAACGCCGAGAACCGCGACCGCATGAGCCGCTCGGCCGTCGGCGCGGGGGAGACGCCGAGGTGGAGCGGGCGACAGCACTCGCCGTAGCTCAGGCCGGAGCCGCAGGGGCAGCGCGCATCCGGTTCCACCCCTCCATTATCGCTGGGGCGGCACGGATCAGTGGAACTGCGGAATGATCAGGTACAGCCCGTAGAGCACCGCCGCGACGCAGACGGCGAGGCAGGCGAACGCGCCGACGGTCGCGCCCAGAGGCCGTGAGCCCCGGGCGGTCGACACGATCGATCCGTCGGCCCCCGTGTCGTCGTCGGAGCCGACGGCCAGCAGGCGCAGTCCCAGGGCGAAGAACACGACGATCGCGACGGCGGCCCCGAAGGCCACGACGAAGACGATGCCGAAGGCGGCCCAGTCGACGCCGAGGAACTTCTCCGAGCCCTCGGCGGCCGCGACGAGGGCGGCGGCGGTCGAGTCGATCATGATCAGGCCTTTCCGGTCGAAGCGGTCTCGGGCTCACGCGATTCCGAGTCGACGTCGTTCACGTTGTCGTGGGTGACGGGATGCCGGCGCGCGAGGAACACGAACGCCAGCCCGCCGGCGAGGGCGAGCACGGCCACGACGATCAGTCCCACGGTGCTGGTGCTCGCGATCCAGGCGGCGAGTCCTCCCACGAGGGCGGCGGCCGGCAGGGTGAACACCCAGGCCATGGCGATGCGTCCGACGACTCCCCAGTGCACGGTGGCGAGCTTCTTGCCGAGGCCCGAGCCGACGACGGCGCCGGACGTGACCTGCGTGGTCGACAGGGCGAAGCCCAGGTGCGACGAGATGAGGATGGTGGCGGCCGAACTGGTCTCTGCGGCGAAGCCCTGAGCCGGCTGCACGTCGGTGATGCGCTTGCCGACCGTGCGCATGATGCGCCAGCCGCCGAGATAGGTTCCGAGCGCGATGGCCAGACCGCAGGATGCGACGACCCAGAACTGCGGGCCCGTTCCCGCCCCCTGGTAGCCGGCCGCGATGAGCGTGAGCGTGATGACGCCCATGGTCTTCTGGGCGTCGTTGGTGCCGTGGGCGAGCGAGACGAGGGAGGCCGAGATCGTCTGCCCGTGCCGGAAGCCGGCATCCGCCCCGCGTGAGCGGGCCTGCTTGGTGATGCGGTAGGCGGCGTAGGTCGCCACCAGCGCGACGAGGCCGGCCACGAGCGGAGAGAAGAGCGCGGGCAGCACGACCTTCGAGAGCACGACGCCGAAGTCGACCGATCCGAAGCCGGCGCCTATGATCGCCGCTCCGATGAGGCCCCCGAAGAGCGCGTGGGTCGAGCTCGACGGCAGCCCGAGGTACCAGGTGCCGAGGTTCCACAGCACGGCGCCGACGAGCCCGGCGAAGATCATCGTGGGCGTGATCTGCACGCCGCCGTCGCCCTCCTTGATGATGCCCTGCGAGATGGTCTTCGCCACCTCGGTCGAGAGGAAGGCGCCGACCAGGTTGAGCACGGCCGAGATGGTGACCGCCACCTTCGGCTTGAGTGCGCCTGTCGCGACCGAGGTCGCCATGGCGTTGGCCGTGTCGTGGAAGCCGTTCGTGAAATCGAACACGAGGGCGATGGTCACGACGAGCAGAACGGTGATGAGAACATCCACGCTTTCGTCCCTTCGAATCGGGCACTGCCGGTGATCGGGAAGCGGTTCGTTCGGCGATCGCGGGCGACGGTACGCCCCGACGGTTAAATCGGGATGAACAACCCGAAAGCGAAATCTCAGCAGCCGTTAACCTCGGCGGCGCACCCTGAACGGCATGTCGATGTCAGAGCCATTCGAACCCCGGATCGAGCGCCACCCCGCAGACCGAGACGAAGATCTCGACCTGCACGACGGACCGGTCGACGGCCCGGACACTCTTCCCGGCAGCGATGCCGGCGAAGAGGGCACGCTGCAGCAGCACGAATCCACGAAGGACATCCCGTTCCGGCGTCCGACGCCCGGCGAGCACCTCACTCCGGAGCAGCTCGAGGCCGAACTCGACGAGTGAGACGCCGTGGACCGGGCTCGCGTCAGCGCAGCGGGGTCGGCACCACGTCGCGGCGCTGCCAGCGCACCGAGATGCTGCGCCTGAGGTCGGAGCGGCCGAAGCCCTGCTGCAGTTCGTGAACGACGGCCGCCATCGACGCGGCGAGTGCTTTCTCGTCTGCCGCGACGACGCTGACGGTGAGTGACCTGCCCTCCTGCCTCACCAGCGCACGCCCCGCGACGGGAATCGACACGATGAAGCCCTGGGCATCCACCGGCATACGTCGATACCGGGCGAGCCGATCGGTGAAGACCGAGAGGGCGTGGGGGGAGTCGAATGCGGTGAGGATCGCCGTTGACGTCTGCATGGGTGCACCCTCGCAGGTCGGGGTGACGGGGCGGTGAACGCGCCGTGACGGGAGATCGTCACGCGTCGATGCGATGAATGTCCGAACCTCGGGTTAGCCTGCCGTCACCATGACTCTCGAAGCGCCCCGCACCACCGTCGACACGGTCGGCGATGACGTTGCCGTCGATCACGTCGCCGCCGGTGCCGCTGTGGCCACGGTCTATGCGCCGGCGCACGAGGTCGACGTCGCGCGCACGATGGGCGTGCACTCCCGGGGCACGGGAGACCCGACCTGCCGCTCGACGCCCGAGGGGTTCTGGCGCACGGTGCGCACACCCGAGGGAGCAGCCACACTGCTGATGCGCCAGCGACGGCACGGCGTCGAGGCACGAGCCTGGGGGCCGGGCGCGCACTGGGTGATCGGTCGGGTGCCCGCTCTTCTCGGTGCCGACGACGACTGGTCGGGGCTCACGCTGCACTCCCATCCGGCGCTCGCCGAGGTGCGCCGCCGCAATCCGGGCATGCGCCTCAGTCGCTCAGGTCTCATCATGGAGGCGCTCGTGCCCGCGATCATCGAGCAGAAGGTCACCACGCTCGAGGCTCACCGGGCCTGGTACCGGCTCATCCGCATCTACGGCGAGGTGGCGCCCGGCCCCGCGCCGGCGGGCATGCACGTCGCGCCCAGCGCGGAGACGTGGCGCGGCGTTCCCTCGTGGCAGTGGCATCGTGCCGGCGTCGATCCGCGCCGCAGTCGCACCGTGGTGTCGGCATGCCAGCTGGCCACGGCCCTCGAGCGCGCGGCGACGGTGGATGCGGAGACGGCGGCGACACGGCTGCAGACCCTGCCGGGCATCGGCCGGTGGACGGCGGCCGAGACGACCCAGCGCAGCCACGCCGACCCCGACGCGGTGAGCGTGGGCGACTATCACCTCGCGGCGCACGTGGGCTACGCGCTCACGGGCTCGCCCGTCGACGACGACGGCATGCTCGAACTGCTCGAACCGTGGCGCGGACACCGTCAGCGCGTCGTGCGGCTCATTCTCGCCAGTGGCTTCGCCAAGCCGAGACACGGTCCGCGCATGACGATCCAGGATCACCGCGGGCACTGACCGGCAGGCAGCGGGGCCAGCGGACTACCTCAGCACGGCCTTCGAGTGGTCGGCCGGGTTCACCAGCACGCCGACTTCGATTCCGGGTTGCCACTCGAACTGCGCCTTCTCCGGAATCAGCTGACGTTGGTGGAGCTCATAGACCTCGACCCCCTCGAGGTCGATCTCGAGCGTCACGTCGAAGAACTCGTTGCGGTCGACCCACTCGCCCGTGCGGTTGACCGAGACGATGGTGGCGGTGCCCGCCAGCCAGTGTCGCATCAGCCCCGAGTCGACGTCGAACGGATTCTCGATGTCGTCGAAGCCCCCGTCAATCATTGAGCCATCGTAGCCACAATGACTCAGTGAGAGTCAAGAGTATTGAGTAACGATCAGCTACTGGCGGGCGCCTGCGAACGAAGCTCGAGAACAGCCATCGCCGCGTTGTGGCCTCCGAGGCCGCTCACGGCTCCGCCGCGGCGGGCGCCCGAACCGCAGAGCAGGATGCGGTCGTGACCGGTCGCGACACCCCAGCGCTCGCCCGGGCTCTCGAGCGCGGCACCGTCATCGACGAACGGCCACGACAGCGGTCCGTGGAAGATGTTGCCGCCCGGCATGCCCAGCGCGCGTTCGATGTCGAGCGTGGTCTTGGTCTCGATGCAGGGCCGTCCCTCTGAATCGAGCAGCAGGCATCCCTCGATCGGCTCGGCGAGCACGCTGTTCAGCGACTCGATGACCGCCGCCTGCAGACGATCGCGCATCTCGTCGTTGTTCTCCGCGGTGATCAGGCGAGAGGGCACGTGCAGGCCGAACACGGTGAGGGTCTGGGCGCCGGATGCCTGCAGCTCGGGCGACAGGATCGACGGATCGGTGAGAGAGTGGCAATAGATCTCGGCGGGCAGCGGCGACGGGAGAGCGCCCGCCTCCGCCGCATCCACGGCGCGGTCGAGCTCGGCGTAGCCCTCGTGGATGTGGAACGTGCCCCCGAAGGCGGCCTCGGGAGACACGCTGTCGTCGAGCAGCTTCGGCAGGCGCGAGAGCAGCAGGTTGACCTTCACCTGGGCGCCCTCCGGTTTGGGGTGAACGGTCGCGCCCTCGGCGCCGGCCTCGCCGAGCAGGCGGTCGAGCACCCAGGGGGCGACGTTCGACAGCACCTGGCCGGCGTGCGCGACCCGCTGCGACCCGCCGAGGGTGAACGACACGGTGCCATCGGGGTCGACCGCCGTGACCTCCGCGCCTGTCACGATGGTGGCGCCGGCCTCGGTGGCCGCGTGCCAGAGCGCGCCGCTCACGGCGCCCATGCCGCCGACGGGCACATCCCAGTCTCCGGTTCCCCCGCCGATCACGTGATAGAGAAAACAGCGGTTCTGCGAGAGGTCACCGCCGGATGCTCGGGCGAATGTTCCGATGAGCCCATCGGTCAGCAGCACACCCCGCACGAGGTCGTTCTCGACGTCGGCCTCGATGGCTCCGGCGAGGGGATGCTCGATGAAAGCGTTCCAGGCGTCGTCGTCGCCGACCAGAGCGCGGGCTTCCGACCGCGTCATCAGCGGCTCCGTGAGGCTCGGCCACAGCGTCTCGGCGAGTCGCGCCGCGCGACCCTGGAACCGCGCGAGACCCTGCGCATCCGGTTCGGCCCCGATCGCCGCGAACGACGCCGCCGTGGCCTCGGAGTCGCCGGTGTCGATGAGCAGGCCTGTCGAGGTGCCGGGCAGCGGAGTGTAGGAGGAGTAGCGGCGGCGCAGCAGGATGAGGTCGAGGCCGAGGTCGTCGATGATGCGCTGGGGAAGCAGGCTCACGAGGTAGGAGTAGCGCGAGAGCCGCGCGTCGTGGCCCGCGAATGCCTGCGCGGAGACGGCCGCCCCGCCCGTGTGGTCGAGTCGTTCGAGCAGCAGCACCTCGAGGCCCGCCTTGGCGAGGTAGGCGGCCGCGACGAGGCCGTTGTGGCCCCCGCCCACGATCACGATGTCGGCCGAATCGGGAACGGCTGCAGTGCTCATGCGTCGAGCATAGTTGCGGGGTGCGCTCCGCCTCCGGGCGTTGGGGGCACCCACGCCATATCCTCGGAGGGTGACCTCTGCGAACCCGAACTCGCCCGAATTCGAGGCCGACCCGAGCCTCACCCCCGTCGATCTCGCGGCGCCGGCGATCGCCCTCGTGCGCCGCTGGCTCGACGAATCGAAAGACGTGGCTCCCGACCCCTCGGCCGAGCGCCTCGCGGGGGTTCTCGAAGATCCCGACGGCCTCGCCTTCACGGTGGGCTTCGTCGACGGTGTCGCCCGCCCCGAAGACCTGGCGGTCGCCGCCAAGAACCTGCAGGCCCTCGGCAGCCGAGTGCCCGCCTTCCTGCCCTGGTACCTGCGCAGCGCCGTCGCGGCAGGAGGGGTCTTCGGCGAGGTCGTTCCCGGAGTGGTCGTTCCCGCGGCGCGAAAGGTTTTGCGGCAGATGGTCGGACACCTGGTGATCGACGCGACCCCCGCGAAGCTGGGCCCGGCGATCGGCAAGCTGCGTGCCGACGGCTCGCGGTTGAACCTCAACCTGCTCGGCGAGGCGGTTCTCGGCTCGGCCGAGGCCCGGCGTCGACTCGAGGGCACCGAGAAACTGCTCGCCAGAGACGACGTCGACTACGTGTCGGTGAAGGTGTCGGCGGTCGCCAGCGACCTCTCGATGTGGGCGTTCGACGAGACGGTCGAGCGCGTCGCCGAGACCCTGCTGCCGCTCTACCGCATCGCTCTGCCGTCGAACAAGTTCATCAACCTCGACATGGAGGAGTACCGCGATCTCGACCTGACTCTCGCGGTCTTCATGAAGATCCTCGACCGTGAGGAGCTGCTCGGGTACTCGGGTGGCATCGTGCTGCAGGCCTATCTGCCGGATGCGCTGGGCGCGATGCAGCGCCTGCAGGAGTGGGCGGCCGCCCGTCGGTCGCGGGGCGGGGCCCCGATCAAGGTGCGCGTGGTGAAGGGTGCGAACCTCGCCATGGAGCACGTCGACGCGGCCCTCCACGGCTGGCCGCTCGCCACCTTCGACAGCAAGCGCGAGACCGACACGAACTACAAGCGGGTGCTCGAGTGGGCACTGACTCCCGAGCGCACCGACGCCGTGCGCATCGGCGTCGCGGGCCACAACCTGTTCGACATCGCGCTCGCGTGGCTGCTCGCCAAGCACCGCGGCGTGACCGACAGCATCGACTTCGAGATGCTGCTCGGAATGGCCACCGGCCAGGCCGACGCCGTGCGCCGCGAGGTGGGCGCGCTGCTGCTGTACACGCCCGTGGTGCAGCCCAAGGAGTTCGACGTGGCGATCAGCTACCTCGTTCGCCGCCTCGAAGAGAATGCGAGCGACGAGAACTTCATGTCGAGCGTGTTCGACATCGCGGCCAGCGACACCGTGTTCGAGCGTGAGAAGAACCGCTTCCTGGCCTCTGTCGATGCGTGGGAATCGGAGCCGTTCCCTTCGACAGGCTCGGGGATCGGGACAGGCTCGGGAAACGGGAGCGCGGCCAAGCGCACGCAGGATCGCGGAGACCTCTCCGAGCTCGCCCGCGCGAGCGACTTCGAGAACACCGCCGACACCGACCCGTCGCTGGCGGCCAATCGCAGCTGGGGCCGTCGCATCCTGTCTCTGGTCGGGCCCGGCAATCGCATCGGCGTCGAGACGATCGACGCGGCGAAGGTGACCGATCCCGGGGTTCTGGATCGCATCATCCACTCGGTGCGCGAGGCGGGGGCCCGCTGGGGTGCGCAGACCGGTGCCGAGCGCGCCGCCGTGCTGCGCCGGGCCGCCCTGGCGCTCGAGGCCAACCGCGACAGGCTCATCGAGGTGATGGCCTCGGAGACCGGCAAGACCATCGCGGAGGGCGACCCCGAGGTGAGCGAGGCTGTCGACTTCGCCAACTACTACGCCGCCCGCGCGGAGGAGCTCGACACGGTCGACGGGGCCGTGTTCGTGCCGTCGGCGCTCACCGTCGTGACGCCTCCGTGGAACTTCCCCGTGGCCATCCCCGCGGGCGGCGTGCTGGCCGCCCTCGCCGCCGGCAGCGGAGTCGTCATCAAGCCCGCACCGCAGGCACGCCGATCGGCCGCCGTACTGGTCGAGGCCCTGTGGGAGTCCGGCATCCCACGCGAGCTGCTCGCGCTCGTCGACATCGAGGAAGGCGACCTCGGCCGCGGGCTGATCTCCCACGAGCTCGTCGACCGCGTGATCCTCACCGGCGCCTACGAGACCGCGAAGCTGTTCCGCTCGTGGCGACCCGAGCTGCCTCTTCTCGCCGAGACGAGCGGCAAGAACGCCATCGTCGTGACGCCGGCGGCCGACCTCGACCTCGCGGTGGCCGACATCGTGAAGAGCGCCTTCGGCCACGCCGGACAGAAGTGCTCGGCCGCGTCGCTCGTGATCCTCGTGGGGTCGGCGGCGCGTTCCGAACGTTTTCACCGGCAGCTCGTGGATGCGGTGTCGTCGCTGCGGGTCGGCTACGCGTCCGACCCCCTCACCGAGATGGGCCCGCTCATCGAGCCCGCCGAGGGCAAGCTTCTCGAGGGGCTCACCACGCTCGGGCCCGGTGAGAAGTGGCTCGTCGAGCCGGTACGGCGCAGCTCCGACGGCCGACTCTGGACCCCGGGAGTGCGCGAGGGCGTGCTGCCGGCCTCGCCCTTCCATACGACCGAGTACTTCGGCCCCGTTCTGGGCATCATGCACGCGTCGACGCTCGAGCAGGCCGTCGAGTACCAGAACGGCACCGACTACGGGCTGACCGCCGGGCTGCACTCCCTCGACCCGGCCGAGGTCGAGCAGTGGCTGGCCACCGTCGAGGCGGGCAATCTCTACGTGAACCGTGGAATCACCGGTGCCATCGTGCAGCGCCAGCCGTTCGGCGGGTGGAAGCGCTCCGCCGTGGGCGCGGGCGCCAAGGCCGGTGGCCCGAACTACCTCGTTCACCTCGGATCGTGGGTCACCGAGCCGGGCGAGCCCAGCGAGGGGCTCAGCAACGCGGGGCTCGACGGTCGCGTCGGCGCTCTGCTCGACTCGGCACAGGCCGGCCTCGACTGGAGCAGCTTCGACCTGGCCCGGCGCGGAGCGAAGAGCGACGCGGTCGCGTGGTCGCAGTCGTTCGCGCCCGTCGACCGTTCGGGCCTCGGCGTCGAGCGCAACGTGCTGCGCTACCGCCCTGTTCCGGTCACGGTGCGCCTCTCCGACGACGGCGAGCGGCACGAGCTGCTGCGCGTGCTCTCGGCGGCCACGCTGGCCCGGTCGAAGGTCACCCTGTCGTCGGCGCACAAGCTCCCTCGTCCGATGCGGGCGCTGCTCAAGGAGTGGGCCGTTCGCGTGGTCATCGAGAACGACGAGGCGTGGCTCGCCCGCGTGACGGCGGAAGGGGTCTCGACCCCGCGCATCCGGCTGATCGGCGGCTCGGCCGAGCGCCTGGCATCGGCGTTGGGCGACGAACCGGATGTCGCGGTGTACGCCGGCGAGGTCACTCGCGCCGGCCGCATCGAGCTGCTGCCGTTCCTGCGCGAGCAGGCGGTGTCGATCACGAACCACCGCTTCGGCAACCCGAGCACCCTGAGCGACGGACTGCTGTAGTTCGACTTCGAGTTGCCGTTTGCGGTCAGGCGAAGTGGCATCGTGGCGCGGTCGAGCGGCGCGAAGTGTCACCTCGGCGGGGTGGGCGCGTGCGGGATGATGGGGGCATGAGCTCCGGCACCTTCGACTTCTTCGCACAGGACGAGCTGCCGGGGCCGGCGCTCACTCTCGACGAGGCGCAGCGCATCGCCCGCGAGAAGTTCGGCATCGTCGGCGTCGCCAGCGAACTGGGCAGCCAGCAGGATGCGAACTACCTGCTGATCGACGAACGGGGCGAGCGCGCCGTGCTCAAGATCGCGAACCCCGCGTTCTCCCGTCTCGAGCTCGAGGCGCAGGATGCGGCGACCCGCCATCTCGCCGAGCAGCAGCCCGGGCTGCGGCTGCCGGTGTCGCGGCCCGGGGCATCCGGCGCCACGATCGAGACGGTCGACGTGGGCGGCGAGCCCCTGCTCGCGCGGGTCATCGAGCACCTCGGCGGGGGCACGCTCTCGGGAGGCGGCTACCTTCCTCCGGCGGTCGTCGCGAGCCTCGGCGAGGTGGCCGCTCGCGTGTCGTCGGGCCTCGCCGATTTCGCGCATCCGGGCACCGAACGAGTCCTGCAGTGGGATCTGCGGCACGCGGCGGCGGTGGTCGAACGGCTCGCCCCCTACATCTCCGACGACGCGAGGCGCGCGGCGGTCGTGGATGCCACGGTCCGGGCCTCGGCGATCGTCGGCACGCTCGTCGATCGGCTTCCGGTGCAGGCGATCCACGGCGACGTGGCCGACGACAACGTGGTGTGCGGAGTGTCGGCCGAGGGCTACCGTGTGGCCGACGGCGTCATCGACTTCGGCGACGTGATGACCTCGTGGCGTGTGGCCGAACTGGCCGTCGCGATCTCGTCGGTGCTGCATCACGCGGGCGCCTCCCCGCTCACGGCGCTGCCCGCGGTGCGCGCCTTCCATGCGATCTCGCCGCTCACGAGCGACGAGATCGACGGCCTCTGGCCGCTCGTCGTTCTGCGCGGCGCCGTGCTCGTGGCCAGCGGAAACCAGCAGGCATCCATCGACGAGGGCAACGACTACGCGACCGGCGCCGTCGAGCACGAGTGGCGCATCTTCGAGGTCGCCGACAGCGTTCCGCTCGCCGTGATGACGGGCGTTCTGCGCGAGGCGCTGGGTATGGATGCCGGGGGTCAGGCGACCCCGCCGGCGACGGTTCCGCCCGTGGTCGCGCCGCTTCTGCCGGCGCTCGATCCCTCCGCGCCGGCGGTGCTCTCGCTCTCGAGCGACTCCGATGAGATGAACGAGGGACGCTGGCTTCTCCCCTCGATAGAGTTCGACGCGGCCCGGCGCCTGCTCGCGGCGGGGGCGGATGCGGTGATCACCCCGTATGGAGAGCGTCGGCTCTCGCGGTCTGTCGCCCTGTCGCCGGAGGCCCCCGCCGTGGCCGCGCTGTCGACCTCGGTGTTCCTGGCGGTGCCGACCGCCGTGCACGCTCCCTGGTCGGGACGCCTCGAGCGACGCGACGACGCGGTCGAACTGGTGTCGAGGGGAGTCCGGCTCGTGTTGCGCGGCGTCGACACGGGGGCCGCCTCGGGAACGCAGCTGCGGGCGGGCCAGCAGCTCGGAACGACGGCTCTCGTCGCAGACGGGCTGTCTGCGCTGTCGGTGCAGCTCGTGACTGTCGACGGGGCCACCCCGGAGTTCGTGCAGAGCGCGCTGTTCACCGGGTGGAGCCTCGTGAGCCCGGATGCGACGTACCTGCTGGGCCAGTCGTTCGCCTCGTTCCCTGAGCCTGCACACCCTTCGTTCCCTGAGCCTGTCGAAGGGGAAGGGGCAGTCGACACGGGTTCCCTTCGACAAGCTCAGGGAACGGAGAAGTCGCTGCTCGAGCGCCGCGCCGCCGTCTTCGCCGACGTGCAGGAGCACTACTACGCCGACCCACCCCGCATCGAGCGCGGGTGGAGGCACACCCTCGTCGACACCGACGCCCGCTGCTATCTCGACATGGTGAACAACGTCGCCTCGGTCGGCCACGCGCATCCGAGAATCGCCGAGGCAGCGCACCGGCAGCTGCAGCGGTTCAACAGCAACTCGCGTTTCAACTACACCTCTGTCGTCGAGCTCTCCGAGAGGCTCTCCGCCTTGCTCCCCGAACCACTCGACACGGTGTTCCTCGTGAACTCGGGCTCGGAGGCCGACGACCTGGCGCTGCGCATCGCCTGGGCGTGGAGCGGCAGGCGCGACGTCGTGGCCGTGCGCGAGGCGTACCACGGCTGGACCTTCGCGACCGATGCCGTGTCGACCTCGGTGGCCGACAACCCCGACGCCCTCGAGACGAGGCCCGACTGGGTGCACACGGTTCCGGCCCCGAACGCCTACCGGGGCGAACTCCGCGGTGCCGGCGCGGCCCACTACGGAAGCCGAGCGGCCGCCGAGGTCCGCGAGCTGACGGCATCCGGTCGCCCGCCCGCCGCGTTTCTCGCCGAGGCTTTCTACGGAAACGCGGGAGGGATGCCCCTGCCCGACGGCTACCTGGCCGAGGTCTACGCGGCCGTGCGCGAGGCCGGCGGGCTGGCGATCGCCGACGAAGTGCAGGTGGGCTACGGCCGACTGGGCGAGTGGTTCTGGGGTTTCGAGCAGCAGGGGGTGGTTCCCGACATCGTGACGATCGCGAAGGCGATGGGCAACGGGCATCCGCTCGGAGCGGTGATCACGAGCCGCGAGGTGGCCGACAACTACCGCAACCAGGGGTACTTCTTCTCGTCTGCCGGAGGATCGCCGGTGTCGAGCGTCATCGGCCTGGCCGTTCTCGACATCCTGCGCGACGAGGGGCTGCAGCAGAACGCTCGCGTCGTCGGAGGGCACCTGCGCTCACGCCTCGCCGCGCTCGGAGACGCGCACGAGCTGGTGGGCACCGTGCACGGATCAGGCCTCTACCTCGGCCTCGAGTTCGTGACGTCGCGCGAGACCCTCGAGCCGGCGACGCGCGAGACCGCGGCGATCTGCGAGCGGATGCGCGAGCTCGGCGTGATCATCCAGGCGACGGGCGACAGGCAGAACATCCTCAAGATCAAGCCGCCGCTGACGCTCACGATCGAGGCGGCCGACTACTTCGTCGACATCCTCGGCCGGGTCCTCGCCGAGGGCGTCGGCTTCGACGAGAGGCGCCGCTCGGCCTGACACGTGCAGCGATCCGTGTTCACGCGCGTGCGCTAGCGTGCCCCCGTGAGTTCACCGCGATTGACCCGTCGACTCACGCTGGGCGACGCGGTCTTCATCGGTCTCGGATCGATGATCGGCGCCGGTGTCTTCGCCGTGTTCCAGCCGGCCGCGCAGACCGCGGGCGTGGGCCTGCTCGTGGGACTGGTGATCGCGGCCGTCGTCGCCTTCTGCAACGCGCACTCCTCGGCGCGGCTCGCGGCGCAGTACCCCTCGGCCGGCGGAACCTACGTCTACGGCCGCGAGCTCCTCGGTCCGTGGTGGGGGTTCGCCGCCGGCTGGAGCTTCGTCGTCGGCAAGACCGCCAGCTCGGCCGCCATGGCGATGACCTTCGCGGCCTACGCCGTCCCGTCACCGTGGTCGCGCCTGGCCGCGGTCGCGGTGGTGGTCGTGCTGGTCACGGTGAACCTCTTCGGCATCACGCGCACCGCGTTTCTCACCCGGCTGATCGTGGTGCCGGTGCTGGCCCTGCTCGCCGTGGTCGTCGCATCCGGGGTTCTCGGCGGAGCGACAAGCGGAGCGTTCGTGCCCGAATCCCTCCAATCGTGGTTCGGCGCGGGCGCAGAATGGCGGCATTCGGGCACGAACACGGGCAGCCAGGGCGGCCCGTCGGGTGACGCCTTCGCCGTGCTGCAGTCGGCGGGCCTGCTGTTCTTCGCCTTCGCGGGGTACGCGCGCATCGCCACCCTCGGCGAGGAGGTGCGCGACCCGGCCCGCACGATTCCGCGGGCGATCGGCATCGCCTTCGCGGTCGTGGTGGTCGTCTACGCCGCCGTCGGCGTGACGGCGCTCGGTGCGCTCGGCGCATCCGGTCTCGCGGCCAGCGACAATCCGCTCGTCGACGTCGTGACGGCCAATGGATGGGCGTGGGCCTCGCCGCTGGTGCGTATCGGGGCCGCTCTCGCCTCGCTCGGTGCGCTGTTGGCGCTCATCACGGGAATCGGCCGCACGAGCTTCGCCATGGCGCGCGAGGGCGATCTGCCGCGCTGGTTCAGTGCCGTGCATGCCCGCTACAGCACGCCGTATCGGGCGGAGATCGCGGTCGGCGTCGTGGTGGTCGTGCTCGTGCTCATCGCCGATCTGCGCGGAGTGATCGCCTTCTCGTCGTTCGGCGTGCTGCTGTACTACTTCGTGGCCAACGTGGCGGCATTCCGGCAGCGGCGCGAGTTCACGGGTAAGCGGGCGCGCACCCTCGGGCGTGCGGTGAGCGTCGTGGGCGCGATCGGCTGCGCGGTGCTCGTGGTCACGCTGCCGCTGCCGGCCGTCGTGACCGGTGCCGCGGTCGTGCTCACGGGCTTCGCGCTGCGGGCCGCTCGGCGGGCACGTGTCTGATTCAGGAGGAGCGCGTCACCGTGTGCATAGTGGCGTCGGCCGCGCTCTCCTCCTGAATCAGTTACGGCTGCTGGCGCGAACGAGGCGTGAGCCCTGCCGCTGCACCCTGTTCTGCGAGAGGGCGAGCTCGAGGCCGCGCTCGATCCACGCGCGGGTCGACTCGGTGAGTCGCGAGTAGCCGAGCACCGACGCCGTCTCGCGCAGCAGCTCGTCGGAGTCGATCGAGAGCGACTCGGCGAGCAGCAGCTCGATCGCATTCGAGATCTCCTGCGGGCTCACGTCGGTCACGGGCCGCACGGCGGTCGAGGAGGTGCGACGCGCCCCTCGCCAGGTCGACGCGTCGAGCCCGGCGGGCCACGCGAAGTCGTCGGGCGAGATCGCGAACGCCCCGCGCACGGTCTGCTGCAGCAGTTCGCGCTTGGCATCGCCCACGCGGCTGTAGTCGAAGCGGCGCGCGATCGTCGACACCAGTCGGTCGACCGGTATCGGCCCCTCCACCTCGAGGATGCTCGCGGCCTCGGTCTCGATGATCGGCACGGCGTCGAGGTTGTCGAGCTTCGACTGCGAGTACACCGCGGTGTCGTCTGCAGGCTCGAAGACCGGCAGTTCGCGCGCGAGGGTCGAGGTCGACGCGGTCGTGGGGAACGCCCTCTCCGCCCGCGCGTCCTCGGCGGCCCGGTCGGCAGCCTTGCCGGCGTCGCGTGCGGCCTCCACCGCATCCGCGTCGGGCAGGCGTGCGCTCGCCGGGTGATCGACGGCCACGACGATCCGGGCGATCAGCGCGCTGCGGTCGCGGATCCAGGCCGGTAGCCACGCGCGGATGACGGCGGGCCACGACATCACATCGACGAGCAGGTTCGGCGCTCCGTCGCGGTCGCTCACGGTGGGGCGCGACGCCCAGCCGGGCCCGTCGACCATCACGGCGACGGCCCACGACGACGCTCCGCGGTGCCGCACCGCGAGGTCAACGGTGAACGAGGAGAGTCCGAGGCCGGTCTCCACCTCGAGTCCGCGGTCGCGCAGTGCGGTGGCGAGCTCGTCGACGAAGCGTCCCTGGTTGCCGGTGACGGCATCCTGCGCCCCGCCCCGGCCGCCGCCGGGGAGCGCGCCCGCGCTGCGGGTCGCCGCGAACTCCAGATACGACTTGAGGTCGGCGATGCCCTGCGCGCGCGAGCGGGTGAGCTGGATGTCGGCCGCGTCGAACGAGCTGAACAGCACCACCTGCCGCTTCGCGCGGGTGACCGCCACGTTGAGCCGGCGCTCGCCGCCGGGCAGGTTGAGCGGCCCGAAGTTCAGGGGCAGGATGCCCGTGGCCGGGTCTTTCGAGAACGCGAGCGAGAACAGGATGGTGTCGCGTTCGTCGCCCTGCACGTTCTCGAGGTTCTTCACGAAGAGCTCGGAGCCGGGGGCGGCGAGCAGTGCCTTCTGGATCACCGGATCGGTGCTGTCCTCGAGCTTGTCGAGAATGAGATCGCGCTGCTGCACGTTGAAGCACACGACGCCGATCGACTCGCGCATCGTGGCCGGTGCCCGCAGCCGCGACACGATCTCGTCGACGATGGCCTGCGCCTCGACCTCGTTCGTGCGGGTGCGCCCGCGGTCGAACGTGCCGTCGACGCGGCGCCAGCCGAGTCCGGTGCCGGCGGTGCCGGTGCCGCTGCTGCCGGCCGCGGCTCCGCTGCGCGGCGACGGCAGGCTCACGAGCTTGTTGCCGTAGTACGCCGCGTTCGAGAACGCGATGAGGCTCTCGTCCTGGCTGCGGTAGTGCCAGTTGAGCCAGAGCTGCGGCAGCCCGGATTCCACCGACTCGGTGAGGATCGACTCGAGGTCCTCGACCACCAGCGGTTCGTCGCGTTCGGGGGCCGGGGTGTCGGGACCCGTCGCATCCACCTGCATGATGCGCGTGGGAGGCATCTGCTTCGAGTCGCCCACCACGATCACGGCCTTGCCGCGCCCCATCGCCCCGATGGCCTGCGGCACCCTGATCTGCGACGCCTCGTCGAAGATCACGAGGTCGAACTCGATGCTGTCGGGGTCGAGGAAGTGCGCCACCGATCCCGGGCTCATGAGGAACACCGGCACGATCGACGTGAGCGCGCGCGGGTAGCGGCGGGCGACCTCGCGGAAGGCGAGGCCTCCGCGCTTGCGCTCGATCTGGCGGGCGAGCTCGGCGACCTCGCCGCGCAGCTCGTCGGCGTCGAAGGGCCGCGCCGCCAGCAGCTCGGCGGCCAGTTCGCCGCGCAGCTGCTCGCGCACGAGCGCGCCCTGGTCGCGGTAGGCCGACACGTGCCGATCCTGCGCGTCGCCGTCGAAGGTGTCGAGATTCGCGGCCGCGAGGCGCTCCTCGAGCGATGCGGTGGCGAGACCCCGCATCAGGGCCTCGGATGCGTCGGTCGGCTCGATCTGGCCCGTCGCCAGCTGAGTGCTGAAGCCGGCCAGGCCCAGTTCGCGCAGGTGCTCGAGCTGGCGCCTCGTCTCGGTGAAGCGCTGCAGCTGCAGCAGCCCGGTGGCGCGCACGTCGATGAGCCACGAGACCTCGTCGGTCGCCCAGGCCGAGACCCAGTCGCGGCCGTGAGCCCACTGGCGCACGGTCAGCCCGGTCGCCCCGACGGCCGAGAGCCAGCGGTTCCAGCTCGCGTCGATGTCGCGCACGATCGCCGCGTCGGCGTCGGTGGTTCCGGGGGCGTCGGCACCGGCGCCGGCACCCGCGCCGGAGGAGACCCAGCCCCATGCCCTCGGCGTGCGCTTCGCCAGCCAGACCGAGCCGAGCGAGGTGCGCACGGCCGTGTCGAGGATGGTCTTCGCGTCGGGCGAGTAGGGCTGCCAGCCGGCCGGAAGGACGAGACCCGCCAATGCCGACGCCTGGCGCTGCAGTTCCTGCGCATCCGATCGGGCCGCCTGCAACGCCACGAGCAGCGGGGTCACGGCCTTGCCGCTCGGCTCGAAGCCGGCGCGCAGCAGGGGCCGCAGGGCGGACCGGATCGAGCGGCGGCGCAGCTCGGGAAGGAACCACGCGCCGTCGAGCGCGGTCGAGCGCTCGGCCCATTCGTCGAGCCGGGGCGCCTCGATGGCGGCGGCCGAGGCGTCGGCGAGAGCGGCTGCGTGCCGCTCGAGATAGTCGGCGAGGCCCGTTCGCAGCGCATCGGATGCCTCGCGCCAGCTCGTGCGGTCGATGGCGGTGAGCGCGTCGGCGGGCGGCAGAAGACCTCGCGAGCGGGCGTCGAGCAATCGGGATGCGACGGGCAGCTCGGTCGCCGGGCGCAGGTCTCCGAGAACGAGGCGTGCCTCGGGCGACAGCTCGTCGAGCCGGGGGCGCACGGCGGCGAGATCGCGCAGCGAATCCGTGACCGGTGCGACCTGCAGCCGGGCGGGATCCGTCGCCCCGACGACGAGCCACGGGTGCGCGGGGCGCAGGCCGAAGCGCTGGGCTGCCTCACGGAAGTCGCGGGCGATGATGGTGGGACTCTCGTCGGGAGTGGTGGTGAGCCAGCCCGTGGGCACGGCCGCGGTGGGGCCCTCCCCGAGTGAGGCCAGGGCGTCGTAGGCCGACCACGCCGTGTAGCCGAGCGCGTTCGGCGAGTGCACCCGTGTGGGATGCCGGTCGAGCTCGGAGATCGCCGCGCGCAGCCGGGTGTCGGCCAGCGCCCACGCGTGCGGATCGGTGGCCACGCGCAGCCGCAGCGACTCGCGCAGCTGCTCGCGGATCGTGTTCATCGACTGCTTCGCGCCGTGCAGCTCGAGGCTGAACGCACCGAGTCCGATGGCGTCGAGCCGTCGCTTGACCACCTCGAGAGCGGCCTGCTTCTCGGCCACGAACAGCACGGTCTTGCCCTCGGTGAGCGCGTGCGCGATGAGGTTCGTGATGGTCTGCGACTTGCCCGTGCCGGGAGGGCCCTCGAGCACGAAGGACTGGCCGCTCGTGGCGCGCACGACGGCGGCCATCTGCGATCCGTCTGCCGCGATCGGCAGCCGCAGGGCAGCCTCGTCGATCGTGGGCCGAGCCTCGCCGGCCGGTTCCACGAACGTCTCGCCCGGACGCTCGACGAGGTGCCTGACCACGGGGTTCGAGAGCAGGGAGCGCCAGTTGCTGTCGATGTCCTTCCAGATCTGGAAGGTGGAGAAGCGCAGGATGGCGAGGCTCACCGACTCCTCGAGTCGGTAGGGCAGCTCGGCCTCCGCGAGCTGGCGGCGGATTCCCTCGAACACCGCCTCGATCGCGAGGCCGGAGTCGTCGATCGCCGGCGAGCTGAGCTCGGTGAGGTCGAGCCCCTGCGTGGTCTGGAACCACTGCAGCAGGCACAGATTGGGCTGCGCGAGGTCGTCGCCGTCGGCGGCGAGGAAGTAGGGGGTGAACGACAAGCCGCCTGTGAGCCGCACCGGCATAAGAAAAAGGGGAGCGCGCGCCTCGCGCCCATCCGGTCTCGTGTGGACCAGCGTGCCCAGCGTGAGGTACAGGTAGTTGCTGCCGGTCTCCTGCTCGAGCGACTCGGCCTCGCGCTTCATGGCGCGCAGCTGCTTGCGGTGCTTCTCGTCGTCGAGCTGTGAGAACAGGGTGCGAGAGGTGCGGAAGACGGCGCTCAGCTCGTCGTGCGCGAGGGGCGTGTGCGAGTCGATGCCGTCGACCCGCTTGCGGCCGGATGCGTCGAGGCCGCTCGAGAGGCGCAGCTTGCGGCCCGCATGCACCGCGTCGTCGATCGAGGGAAGGAGGCCCGGAGGCACCACGAGGTCGAGTACCTTCTGGGTGCGCGGCATGTTGAGCAGAGGATTGCGCAGGGTGAGGTCGAGCAGGTCGCGCTTCCAGTTGCGCACGCGGGCGGGGGAGTCGTCGAGGCGCTCCAGCCTGCTCAGCACCTCGGCGTCGGCTGCGTCTTCGACGGGGTTCTGCGGGGCGTCCTGCGGGGCGTCCTGCACGGCATCCTGTACGGGGGCTTCGATCACAGCGTCGTCGACCGGGGCGTCGCCGTCTTTGATCGGTCCTGCGTGCCTGGCGCGCCTGACCGGCTCGTCGGTGTTCATGTTCATGGTGCGTGTCTCCCCTTGCATCCAGTGTCGCCTCTGTGTGCTGGAGGAAAGATGTGCCGAGCCGTGCAGGGCGAAACCGGGAGGGGACTGCCGTGGTTTCCATGGTCGCGGGGGGTCTGTCAAGGCGGGGTGGCCGCGGAGGGAACATCCCTACCCTCGAAGCATGAAGCACATCATGTACGCAGAGAAGACACTGATGATCGGCGACGACGCGGCCGACCTGGCGATCGAGTATGCGGCGGTGCTTGCCAACCTCAGCAAGGCCGACACGATCACGCTGAACGCCTTCGACGGCGACGGGGACACCGTCGAGGCGAAGCTGCTGCTTAACTCGGGAACCAATATCGTCGCGGCCACGAGCCACAACAGCCTCGAAGAGCCCGACAACTCGGAGGCGATCGCATACATCCGCGAGCAGATGGTCGCTCTGAGCTCTCCCCGCTACGCGATGCCGCACGCCGGCGGCGACGGCTCCGACGCGGTGGACATCGACATGGATCTGGACGGCATCGACCGCTAGCGCCGCTCACCCGCGCCGGTCGAGTCGTGAGGAACGAGCGTATCGAGACCATCACCCGGTGATCTCGATACGCGGGCTCCTTCGTCGCGCCGCTACTCGATCGGCGAAAGTGGTTTCGCGACCAAGTGAGGACAACGTTGTTGCCTCGGACAAAACCGGTGGTTCGAGGTGCCTTACGAGAGGTTTGTCCTCACTTCAACAGGACAGATTGTCGGGCTGCGGCGTGTCGGCGTGCGCCACGCCGACGCGGGCGCGATCTGTCCTGTTGAACCGCGCCGGAGCACGGGGGAGGTCAGCGGAGCTTGAGGGCCTGCGCTACCAGTTCGAGGGCCTCGTCGGGGGCCAGGCCCAGCGAGCGGGTCTTCGCGGCGTAGTCCGCGGCGGCGTGCTGGGCCGCCCGGTGCGCGGCGTCGCCCTGCGCCGATACCAGGGTGCCTCCCCGGCCATGGGTCTCGACGATGCCATCGGCCTCGAGCTCCTTGTACGCGCGGGCCACAGTGTTCGCCGCGAGGTCGAGGCGTTCGGCCAGGGCGCGCACCGGCGGCAGCCGGTAGCCGGCGGGCAGCTCGCCCGAGGTGGCCAGCTCGAGAACGTGAGCCCGCAGCTGCTCGTACGGGGGTGTGCCGCCTGCGGCATCCACCGACCAGTCGCCGGGGAACCCGGCGTCAGGCATCGGATGCCTCGGGCTGCTCGGGCGCGTCGGTGTCGGCCCGCCCACGATCGGCCAGCGACTCGAGCAGCGCCTTCGGAACGATGAGCCGCTCGAGGTCGCCGAACGGAACCGCGCCCTCGTCGGCCCGGTCGTCGGCGCTGTTGCTGAGTGCCCGCACCTGCGTGTGCAGGTTCTGCATCTTCAGGTCGAGGCGGTTCGCCGTGTCGGCCGCATCTTTCAGCTCGTCGAGCAGCGTGGCCGGAACCTCGCGGTTGTACTTGTAGTAGATCTTGTGCTCGAGGCTGGCCCAGAAGTCCATGGCGATGGTGCGGATCTGGATCTCGACCGGAACCTGCTCCACTCTGTCCGACATGAAGACGGGCACCGACACGATCAGGTGCAGGCTCGTGTAGCCGTTGGCCTTGGGGTTCGCCACATAGTCGCGCTCGGCGATCACCGTGAGGTCGACCTGGCTCGCGAGCATGTCGCGGATCTTGTAGATGTCGCTCAGGAAGCTGCACGTGATGCGGATTCCGGCGATGTCGTGGATGCAGTCGCGGATCACCGCGGTGTCGATCGCGACCCCCTTGCGACGCGCCTTCTCGAGAATCGAATCGGGCGATTTGAGCCTCGAGTTCACGTGCTCGATGGGGTTGTAGTCGTGCACGTGGTTGAACTCCTCGCGCAGGATGTTGATCTTCGTCATCACCTCGTCGATGCCGAACTTGTACGACATCATGAAGCGCGTGAACTCGGCCCGCAGGTCGCGGATCTCGGCCTCCGTGCGGGGCGGCTCGGTGACGGGCGGGGTGTCTGAAGGGGCGTGCACAGCCGAAGTCTGCCAGTGCTACCTGCGGATCAGGTTCGAGAGGACTATGGCGCTGCGGGTGTGGTCGACGTTCGGCGCGATGCGCACCTTCTCGAGAGCCAGCTCCAGGCTCGGGATGTCGCGCGAGCGCATGTGCACGATCGCGTCGGCGCTGCCCGTGACGGTTCCCGCATCGACGACCTCGGGCACAGACGAGAGGATGCGTTTGAGCTCGGCGGGCGCGACCGTTCCGCGGCAGAACAGCTCGACATACGCCTCGGTCACGGTGCCGTCGAGAGTGGGGTCGAGCTGGATGGTGAAGCCGCGGATGATGCCGCTGCCCACGAGCCGGTCGATGCGTCTCTTCACAGCAGAGGCCGAGAGCCCGATGACCTGTCCGATATCGCCGTACCCGGTGCGGGAATTCAGCTTGAGCAGGTCGAGAATCTTGTAATCCAGGGCGTCCATACCCCGAGGATACGCGGAATTGTTGCACGGGCAGGGAGTTCGCGCACAAGAACTGCGTTGAACGATCGTCACGCGCGGATTGCCGCATGCAAGACTGGTCTCAGGCGTGCCCGGCTGTGCAACAGGCCTGGGCCACTGGACTCAGTCCGCCTCCCGTGACAATCCTCGGAGGAACTCCCCATGACGTCCACTCTCGAAACCTCAGGCCAGTCCGCAGCTCCCGCCCGCGTCGCCACCCCGCGGCACTACCTCATGTGCCGCCCCGACCACTTCACCGTCGCCTACCGCATCAACCCCTGGATGGACCCGGCGGTTCCCACCGACACCTCGCTCGCCGTGGCCCAGTGGAACACCCTCTACGAGACCTACCTCTCGCTCGGCCACACGGTCGAACTGATCGACCAGATCCCCGGCCTGCCCGACATGGTCTACACGGCCAACGGCGGATTCGTCATCGACAACGTCGCCTACGGCGCCCTGTTCACGCACCCGGAGCGCCAGCCCGAGGGGCCTGCCTTCATGGAGTGGTTCCGCGAGCACGGCTACGAGGTCGCCGAGCCGCAGAACGTCAACGAGGGCGAGGGCGACTTCCTGCTCGTCGGAGACGTGATCCTGGCGGGAACCGGGTTCCGCAGCGCATCGAACAGCCACGAGGAGATCGGCGCCCTCTACAACCGCGAGGTCGTCACGCTGAACCTCGTCGACCCCCGCTTCTACCACCTCGACACCGCGATCTCCGTGCTCGATCCGCTCACGGGCGACAGCTCGGCGAACATCGCCTACCTGCCCAGCGCGTTCGACACCGCCAGCCGCCTCGAGCTCGAGAAGCGCTTCCCCGACGCGATCCTGGTCAGCGAAGAAGACGGGGCCATCCTCGGCCTCAACTCCATCTCCGACGGCTACAACGTGGTCATCGCGAACCGCGCGGTGGGCTTCGAGAAGCAGCTGCGCGAGCGCGGCTACAACCCCATCAAGGTCGACCTCTCCGAGCTGCTGCTCGGCGGCGGCGGCGTCAAGTGCTGCACTCTGGAACTCCGCCCTTCGACAGGCTCAGGGACCGAAAAGTGATCACGGACAGCACTCTTTCAGTTGCCCAGGCGGCGGCCATCCGACTCGTCGACGAGCATGCCGCGCACAACTATCACCCGCTTCAGGTGGTTGTTGAGTCGGGCGATGGAGCGTGGGTCACCGACATCGACGGGCGCCGCTACCTCGACTGCCTCGCCGCGTACTCGGCCGTCAACTTCGGCCACTCGAACCCGATGCTGATCGACGCGGCCAAGGCGCAGCTCGACCGCATCACGCTCACGTCGCGCGCGTTCCACTCCGACCGGCTCGGGCCGTTCGTCACCTCCCTCGCCCAGCTCGCCGGCAAAGACATGGTGCTGCCCATGAACACGGGTGCCGAGGCCGTCGAGTCGGGCATCAAGGTCGCCCGCGCGTGGGGATACCGCGTCAAGGGCGTCGCCCCCGAGCAGGCGAACATCATCGTCATGGACGGCAACTTCCACGGCCGCACCATCTCGATCATCAGCTTCTCCGACGACGCCACGGCCCGCGACGGCTTCGGCCCGTTCACGCCCGGTTTCCGCAGCGTCGCCTACGGCGATGTGGATGCCGTGGCGAACGCCATCGACGAGAACACGGTCGCCGTGCTGGTCGAGCCGATCCAGGGCGAGGCGGGCATCGTGGTTCCGCCCGCGTCGTATCTGCCCGCGCTGCGAGAGCTGTGCACGGCGCAGAACGTGCTGATGATCGCCGACGAGATCCAGTCGGGCCTCGGTCGCACGGGAGCCACCTTCGCGTGCGATCTCGTGGGCGTCGTCCCCGATCTCTACCTGCTGGGCAAGGCTCTCGGCGGCGGAATCGTTCCCGTCTCGGCCGTGGTCGGCAACGCCGATGTGCTCGGGGTGCTGAATCCCGGCGAGCACGGATCGACCTTCGGAGGCAACCCGCTCGCCGCCGCGGTCGGGCACGCCGTCGTCGACCTGCTGGCCACCGGCGAGTACCAGGCCCGCGCGGCCGAGCTCGGAGCGCACCTGCACTCGCGTCTGCTCTCGCTCGTGGGTCGCGGCGTGGTCGAGGTTCGCGGGGCCGGCCTCTGGGCGGGCATCGACATCGATCCCGAGCTCGCGTCGGGACGCGAGGTCTGCGAGGCGCTGCTCGCCCGCGGAATCCTGGCGAAGGACACGCACGGGTCGACCATCCGTCTGGCCCCGCCGATCGTCGTCTCGAGGGAAGACCTCGACTGGCTGGTCGACGAGCTCGAGCTCACGCTGGAGTCGCTCGCGGCCTAGCTCCTCTGCGTCGGTCGAGTAGCGAGGAACGAGCGTATCGAGACCACCCTCGACGATGGTCTCGATACGTCGTGCTCGTTCCTCGCGCGTCTACTCGACCGGCGCATCCGCGCTCGGCGCGTACACGCTCTGCACGAACGACTCGAAGGCGCTCGCGTCATCGAGTGCCCCGGTGTAGGCGGTTCCGTTCACCACGACGAGCGGCGCGTCATCGAGGGCCGCCACGTCCGAGTTCGGAACCGACGCTCTCGCCCGCGCCGTGGCATCCACGACCCAGTCGTCGAAGGCGCCCGACGTGATGCAGTCGGCGACCCCGGTGTCGGTCACGCCTGCGGTCTGCACCAGCGAGACGAGGTCGTCGTCGGAGAGCCCCGATGCTCCCGCGGTCGACTGTGCCGTCGCCAGAGCCGTGTTCACCACCGGAACCGTGTCGGGCGACGCATCGGCGACGCAGGCCACCGCGTTCGCCGCGCGCGTCGAGTAGTTCTGGTTCACCGAGTCGTCGAGCGCGACGGGGTGGAGTTCGAGCGTCGCGTAGCCCGACGTGACCCACGACAGCAGGGCGCTGCCGTTCGTGGTCTCGAACAGCGCGGAATCGGCGCTTCCGTAGTCGGCATAGACGACCACGTGCAGAAGCTGGTCGCTCGTGTCGAGCGTGCTGGCCACGGGCGTCGCATCCGCCTCCTGGGCCGCGGCGGTCGCCGCGGTGACCGTGCTGCCGTCGCCCGAGAACAGGATGCCGTCGCTCGCCATGTTCATCGGCCCGAGCGCGGGGGCCGGCTGCAGGGCGGACACGATGGTGACCGTTCCGACCGAGAGCACGGCAACTCCCACGACGGCGAGGCTCGTCCTCCAGGCGATGCGCCTGTGCCTGCGCCTGCGGGCCGCCTCCTCGCGTTCGAGTCTCGCGAGTTCGCGGGCCAGGGCGCGGCGGTCCTTCTTGACGAGTCCGGTGAACAGGGTCTTGTCGGCTCTCATCGGCGTGTCTCCTCGGCGGTGCACGGATCGGCGGTGCACAGATCGAACGGCCCGACGCTATTCACGCGACCTTCGACGTCGCTATGACTGCGCTCGCAAAACGCTGGGCAGAATGGACCCATGGCATTCGAGAGTTTTCCTCTGCGCCGTGCCCACGAGCATCCACTCGAGCCGATGCCGCGCGGCGCGTGGCCCGCGACGCTCGCGCCCGTCACCCATCTGCTCGACGAGGGAATCGACTTCGCGCCCGTCACGGTGTTCGTGGGCGAGAACGGCTCGGGCAAGTCGACCCTCGTCGAGGCGATCGCCCAGGCCTACGGACTCTCGCCCGAGGGCGGCTCCGTGAACGCCATGCACTCGACCCGGTCGACCGAGTCCGGCCTGTGGCGGCACCTGCAGCTCGTGCGCAACGCGGGGGCGTCGAAGCGCGGCTACTTCCTGCGCGCCGAGACCATGCACGGCTTCTACACGTACCTCGAGCAGAATCCGGGCGCGCGCGCCGAGCCGCGCTTCCACGAGCTGTCGCACGGGGAGTCCTTCCTCGAGCTGGTCGTCGACCGGTTCAGGGGGCCCGGCCTGTGGGTGCTCGACGAGCCCGAGTCGGCGCTCTCGTTCACCGGCTGCCTGTCGTTGATCGGCATCCTCAAAGACCTCGTTGCCTCGGGGGACTCGCAGGTGATCCTGTCGACACACTCGCCGGTGCTCGCCGCGTTCCCGGATGCCGACATCCAGGAGGTGGGGGAGTGGGGCCTGCGTCGTTCGGAATGGGCCGACCTCGACCTGGTGCGCAACCTGAAGCTGTTTCTGGATGCCCCGGGCCGGTTTCTGAGGCATGTGTAGCTGTGTCGGTTGCGGACAGGAGTGACCGGTGTGCCGGTACCCATAGTCCGCACGGGCAACTCCTGGCCGGCACTAGACTCGACCAAAACCGAGTAGCCGCTTGGTTTTGCCGACGACGCCTAGGATGCCACTGATGCCAGCCTCACTCGCCCGACTCCGCGATCTCGTTCCCGCCCGTGCGCGCGTGATCATCGACAACGACTTCTCCGGCGATCCAGACGGTCTTCTGCAACTCGCCCACCACCTGCTCTCGCCCTCGGTCGACATCCGCGCCGTCATCGGCTCGCACCTGCGCCCGGGCGACCCGTTCGACCCCAGTGAGGCCACGGCAGACAACGCCGCGCGAGAGGCTCTGGATGTCGTGACGCGGCTCGGCCTCGACGGCCGCGTTCCGGTGGTGGCCGGCTCGAACGTCGGCCTGGCCGATCGGGCGACGCCCATCCGGTCGGCGGCGACCGACACGATCATCGCCGAGGCGATGCGCGACGACACCGACCTGCCCTTGTATCTCGCGTTCGGAGCCGGGCTCACCGAGCTGGCCAGCGCCTGGCTGCTCGAGCCGCGCATCGCCGACCGCCTCACGCTGGTGTGGATCGGCGGGCCCGAGCATCGTGGCCTCGCGGTTGCCCCTCCCGGGTCGACGGGGCCGGAGTACAACCTCAACATCGATCTGACCGCCGGCCAGGTGGTCTTCGGAGATTCCGGCATTCCCATCTGGCAGATCCCGCGCGACGCCTACCGCCAGACGCTGCTCTCGACCGCCGAGCTCATCACGCGCGTCGGGTCGGCGGGGACGCTCGGCGAGCATCTGGAGCGCGCGATCACCCGGGTGTCGACGATGGCTGGCCGCCACGGGATCCTGCTGGGCGAGACATACATCTGCGGCGACAGCCCGCTCGTCCTGCTCACGGCGCTGCAGTCGGCGTTCGAGCCCGACCCGTCGTCGAGCGACTACGTCGTGCGGCCCACGCCCTCGTTCGACGACGAGGGCGGCTACATCGAGGCAGCCGGCGTGCGCGACATGCGCGTCTACACGCGGCTCGACGTGCGGCTGATGTTCGACGACCTGTTCGCCAAGCTCGACCTCTTCGCGGCGACCGAGCGATGAGGAATCGCATGCTCGGCGACCTGTCGGTGTCGTCGATCGCCTTCGGCGGGGCCGGTCTCACCTTCGCGGAGCATCTCGACGACGCGCGGCGCGAGGAGCTGCTGCGCGTCGCGGTGGATGCCGGGTTCACGCTCATCGACACTGCGCTCGCCTACTCGACGGCCGACGAGAGGCATCACAACGAGCGGCTCGTCGCGCGGGCGCTCGGCTCGTCGATCCGTGACGGCTCGGTGACCGTGATCTCGAAGGGCGGCCACTACCGCGACGGCGACCGTTTTCCGGTCGACGGGCGTCCCGAGGCGATCGCCGCCGATTGCCGAGGCAGCCTCGAGGCGCTGGGCGTCGACGCCATCGACCTCTACCTGCTTCACAAGACCGATCCCGAGGTTCCTCTGGAGGAGAGCGTCGGGGCGCTCGCGGCACTGCGTGAGCAGGGCCTCGTGAAACGGGTCGGGGTGTCGAACGTGAGCCGAGACGAGCTCAGGCGCGCCCAGTCGGTCACGGTGATCGACGCGGTGGAGAACCGGCTCGACCTCTCGCGGCACGACTCGTGGGCGGTGCTCTCGTATGTCACGAAGATCGGTATGCCGTATCTGGCATATTCGCCTCTGAGCGTCGTCTCGGACTGGTCGCGCTTCGCCGCGAACGAGTTCGTCAGAACGCTTGCGACGGAGCGAGGCGCGTCGCCCCAGCAGCTCGTTCTCGCCTGGCTGCTCGTTCAGGGAGCGACCGTGATTCCCATCACCGGGGCGACCCGCGAGGAGACGATCCGCTTGTCGGCCGCGGCGAGCGAGATCCAGCTCACCGCGGAGCAGGCGGTCCTGCTCGGCGACGAGATCCGGGCGAGCGCCGCTTAGAGCGGAACGGTGAGCAGCGACTGCACGTAACGCCGGGTCTCCTCGGCCATGTCGATCGAGTCTTTGTCGAGAAGCCATTGCACTTGCAGGCCGTCCATCAGGGCGACCAGAGACCGCGCGGCGCTGGCCGGGTCGACGCCGACCTCGAGCCGACCCTCGTGTCTCATGTTCTCGAAGGCCGCGGTCGTGAATCCGACGACCCATTTGTACCGATTGATGAAGTACCTGTGGGCGGGATGGTCTGCCGACGTGGCCTCGGCGGACAGAATGCAGTGCAGTTCGACAAGGCCGGGAACGCTGGCGTTGTATTCGACAAGGGAGACAAGGCCACGAATCTGCTCGAGACCGTCGGGGTTGTCCATGTTCGTCAGTGTGCGCGACTGGTCGTCTCGCAACTCGAGCACGCCGGCGAGGAGCTCGTTCTTGTTCGAGAAATGGTGCAGCAGCCCGGCCTGGCTCATGCCCACCCGCTCGGCGATCTCCCGGATCGAGCCGCTGCGGAAGCCGTTCGACGAGAAGACCTCGATGCCGGCCTCGAGTATCTCTCGTCGCCGGGCAGCGGTCTTCGCGTAGGTGCCGCGGGGCTTTCCGGTAACAGTCATGGGGGCGACTCTACCGGCGAAAATAACGATCCGGTCAAAACCTAGTGGTCACTCGCTTTTCGTGTTAGCGTCGCTCCAGACGTAGCCCAATGGGGGTCTACATGCACCCGAAAGAGACAATGATGTTCCGATGGAAGAGATTGGCGGCGGTCGCTGCCGTCGTCGCACTGGGCCTGACCGGCTGCTCCGCCTCATCCGGTGGTAGCGAAGACTCTGGAGGGACGCTGACCCTCGGTCAGATCGTTCAGCCGACCACGTTCGCTGCAGCGCAGTCGAACTGGGCGAACGAGTCGCCCTACATGCAGGCCGTCTACGACACCCTCCTCACAGCCGACACCGAGGGTGAGGTTCAGCCCGGACTCGCCACCAAGTGGGAGTACAACGACGACAAGACGCAGCTCACTCTCACGCTGCGCGACGACGTGAAGTTCACCGACGGCACCGCCCTCGACGCCGAGGCCGTGGCCCAGAACCTGGTCCGCTTCCGTGACGGCGCCGGCCCCAACGCCTCGTACCTGGTCGACATGACGGATGCCGTCGCCACCGACGCCACGACCGTCACGATCACCCTCAAGGCCGCCAACCCGGCGCTCCTCACCTACCTCTCGCAGAACGCGGGCCTCGTCGAGGCGCCGAGCGCCTTCGAGTCGTCCGACATCCAGACCGTCCCGGTCGGCAGCGGTCCCTACACGCTCGACACCGCGGCGACCGTCATCGGAACCTCCTACGTGTTCAACAAGAACCCCGACTACTGGAACGCCGAGAACCAGCACTACGACAAGATCGTGATGAACGTGTACGGCGACCCGACCGCTCTGCTCAACGCCGTCAAGGGTGGACAGGTCAACGCGGCGAACACCCTCAACAACAACGATGTCGCGCAGATGGAGGCCTCCGGCTTCACGGCGAACCCGCTCGAGCTCAACTGGGCCGGCCTCACTCTGATGGACCGCGACGGCACCGTCGACCCTGCGCTCAGCAACGTCAAGGTGCGCCAGGCCATCAACTACGCGTTCGACAAGGACGCGATGCTGAAGACGGTCGAGAGCGGCTTCGGCACCCCCACCACCCAGGTGTTCCCCGAGCGCTCCGCCGCCTACGACAAGAGCCTCGACTCGGCCTACGACTACGACCCCGCCAAGGCCAAGGAGCTCCTGGCCGAGGCCGGCTACGCCGACGGCGTCACCATCCAGATGCCGAGCACGCCCCTTCTCGGAACGGCCACGTTCACGCTGATCCAGCAGCAGCTCGCCGATGTCGGCATCACCGTCGAATACGGTGAGCCCGGCAACAACTTCATCGCCGACGTGCTGACCCCGAAGTACCCCGTGGTCTACATCCCCCTCCAGCAGGGTGGCGACTGGGAGCTGATCCAGTTCCTCATCTCTCCCACGGCGACCTTCAACCCGTATCACACCACCGACGACACGGTGAACGGCTACATCGCCACCGTGCAGAACGGAACCGAGGAGGAAGCCGACAAGGCGGCCGCGGACCTCAACAAGTACCTGGTCGACAACGCCTGGTTCGCACCGTGGTACCGCCCGCAGTCGACCTACGTGACCGATGCGAACACCTCGGTCGTGATGCAGCCCGGCAACGCCGTGCCCTACCTCTGGAACATCACGCCCAAGGCCTAGCCGCCCTGAGCCCCGCCGGTGCCGACACATCGTGTCGTCGGCACCGGCGGGGCGTCTCCCACAGCTTCATCCCTCCTCATTCCCGTAAAGGAACAATGGTGTTGAGATTCATCCTGAGGCGTTTGGCCTCCGGCGTCGTGCTGATCGTCGTCATCTCGACGATCGCCTTCGGCCTGCTCTACGTCGGCGGTGGCGACATCGCCCGCCGCATCCTCGGCCAGACCGCGACGGCCGAGACCGTCGCCCAGAAGACGGAACAGCTGGGTCTCAACCGGCCTCTCTACGAGCAGTTCGTCGACTGGGTGTCCCACGCCGTCATCGGAGACTTCGGAACATCGTGGTTCACCGGGCAGGAGGTCATCCAGGCCATCTCGTCGCGAGTCGCCGTGACACTGTCGCTCGTGATCGGCGCGACGCTGATCAGCGCGATCGTCGCCGTGCTGCTCGGGGTGTGGGCCGCGCGTCAGCGTGGGTGGCCCGACAGGCTCGTGCAGGTCATCTCCGTTCTCGGCTTCGCCATCCCCGGGTTCCTCATCGCCCTCGGCCTTGTCATCGTGTTCGCCATCAACCTCGGCTGGTTCAAGCCGACGGGCTTCGTGCAGTTCGCGACGTCGCCCTCGGGCTGGTTGTCATCGATCACGCTCCCCGTCATCGCCTTGGCCATCGGCGGCATCGCCGGTGTGACCCAGCAGATCCGCGGATCGGTCATCGACGCCCTGCGCCAGGACTACGTGCGCACCCTGCGCAGTCGCGGGCTCTCGGCGAATCGGGTCATCTACAAGCACGTGCTGCGCAACGCGGGTGGCCCGGCCCTCGCCGTTCTCGCCGTGCAATTCGTCGGTCTTCTCGGCGGAGCCGTGATCGTGGAGCAGGTCTTCGCCATTCCGGGCCTCGGCCAGGTTGCCGTGACCGCCACCAACCAGGGCGACATCCCGCTGGTGATGGGCCTCGTCGTGGTCACCGCCATCATCGTCGTGGTCGTCAACCTCGTCATCGACATTCTGCAAGGCTTCCTCAACCCGAAGGTGCGACTCTCGTGACCTCCTCCATGCCCCTGCCCGATCCGCAGCTGACTCCCGCGCTCGAAGAACGTGCCGCCCGGGTCTCGCTGTTCCGCAAGCTGCTCAAGAACCCCGTGGGCCTCATCGCCCTCATCTTCCTCGGGCTGCTCGTGCTCTCCGCGATCTTCGCGCCGCTGCTCGCGCCGTCCGATCCGAACACCGCCTCGCTGCAGGAGGTTCTCGCTCCTCCGGGAGGCGAGCACCCGCTCGGTGCCGACTCGGCCGGGCGCGACGTTCTCTCGCGACTCCTCTTCGCCACGCGGTTCTCGCTCGCCGGCGCACTGCTGGCCCTCGCGGTCGCCGCGGTCATCGGCGTGGTCAGCGGTCTGATCGCCGGATACTTCGGCAAGTGGTTCGACTCCGTCTCGTCGTGGTTCGCGGGCCTGCTCATGGCGCTCCCCGGCATCGTGGTGCTGCTCGCCGCGCGGGCCGTGCTCGGCCCGTCGATGTGGCTGTCTATGGCCATCTTCGGTGTTCTGCTGTCGCCCGCCTTCTTCCGCCTGGTCTACGCCTCGGTCTCGGCCGTGCGCAACGAGCTCTACGTCGACGCGGCACGAGTCGCGGGGCTGTCGGATGCCCGGATCATCGCCCGACACATCCTCACGGTCGTGCGCGCCCCCGTCATCATCCAGGCCGCCATGATCACCGGAATCGCGATCGCGATCCAGGCCGGACTCGACTTCCTCGGCCTCGGCGACACGACGGTGCCCAGCTGGGGATCGATGCTGAACGACGCGTTCGCCAAGATCTACACCAACCCCGATCTGATGATCTGGCCGGCGTCGGCGATCGCCCTCACCTGCATCGCGCTGACGCTGCTCGCCAACGTCATGCGCGACGAGCTCGAGCGAACGGCCGGTCCGGTCAAGCGTCGCAGGAACCGCAACCGCGACACCGAGGCGCCCATCGTCAAGGCTGCACACCTCTCCACCGTCGGCATGGCCACGATCTCCGAAGAGGAGCGCCGCCTGGCCCTCGAGCAGCCCGCCGCCTCGGAGCCCCGAGAGATCGTGCACCCCGTGGTCGTGCATCCGGACCCCGAAGACGGAGGCCGGTCGTCGACCGGCAACCCGTTCGGCGAAGAGCTGCTCTCGGTCAGGAACCTCGCGGTCGGCTACGACCAGCCCGACGGGTCGATCAAGGTCGTGGTCAACGACGTGTCGCTGCGCGTGCGTCGCGGCGAGGTGCACGGACTGATCGGCGAGTCGGGATCGGGGAAGACCCAGACCGCGTGGAGCGTTCTCCGCCTTCTGCCCGACGGAGGCCGCGTCATCGACGGGTCGATCTCGTTCGAAGGAAAAGACCTCGCCCACGCGACCGAGAACGAGATGACCAAGCTCCGCGGCGCGAAGATCGCGTACATTCCGCAGGAGCCCATGTCGAACCTCGACGCGTCGTTCACGATCGGCTCTCAGCTCGTCGAGCCGATGCGCGTGGTGCTCGGACTCGGCAAGGCGGAGGCGACCAAGCGTGCCCTCGGACTGCTCGAGCGGGTCGGCATCCCGAACCCCCAGCGCACCTTCGACGCGTACCCGCACGAGGTGTCGGGCGGTATGGCCCAGCGCGTGCTGATCGCGGGCGCCATCTCGTGCGACCCCGACCTGCTGATCGCCGACGAGCCGACGACCGCCCTCGATGTGACCGTGCAGGCCGAGGTTCTGAGCCTGCTGCGCGAGCTGCAGGCGGAACTGAACATGGGCGTGATCCTGGTGACCCACAACTTCGGCGTCGTCGCCGACCTGTGCGACAGGGTGTCGGTCATGCGTGCCGGCCGCATCGTCGAGACCGGTCCGGTGCGGTCGATCTTCGCGGCCCCCGAGCACGAATACACGAAAGCGCTCTTCGCGGCGATCCTCGAGGAGGGCGAAGCCCGCGGCGAGCTCGTCACCGCACAGACAGAGAAGGAGGGCCTGCGATGAGCGAGCTGCTGCTCGACGTCAAAGACGTCGTGGTCGAATACCCGATCAAGGGATTCCGCAAGGAACCCTTCAAGGCCCTCAAGGGGGTCTCGCTCGACATCCGTGCCGGCGAGACCGTCGGTCTCGTGGGCGAGTCGGGATCGGGCAAGACGACGCTCGGTCGCGCCGTGCTCGGACTCGCTCCGGTCACGGGCGGCTCCATCCTCTACAAGGGCTCCGACATCGCGCACCTCGGTCGTCGTGAGCGTCGTGCGCTGTCGAGCGAGATCCAGGTGGTCTTTCAGGACCCGTACACCTCGCTCAACCCGTCGCTGACGATCGAGCAGATCCTCGTCGAGCCGCTGACGGTCAAGAACATCCCGGCGAAGGAGGCCTCGCGTCGGGTCCTGTCGCTGCTCGACCAGGTCGGCCTGCCGCAGTCGGCCGCCGACCGCCTGCCGCGCGAGTTCTCCGGCGGCCAGCGTCAGCGCATCGCCATCGCGCGGGCCCTCGCCCTCGAGCCGCGACTGATCGTGTGCGACGAGCCTGTCTCCGCCCTCGACCTGTCGACGCAGGCGCGGGTCATGGACCTCTTCAAGGAGATCCAGGAGCGTACCGGCGTGGCCTACCTCTTCATCTCCCACGACCTCGCGGTGGTGCGCAACCTCAGCCACCGCGTGGCCGTGATGTACCACGGCGAGATCGTGGAGTGGGGCGACGGCGATCAGGTCACCGCTCGCCCGACGCACCCGTACACGCAGCGACTGTTCCTCGCCGCTCCGGTTCCCGACCCCGTGCGGCAGGAGCAGCGTCGGGCCGACCGCGAGCGCCTTCTCGCCGAGCAGGGCCAGCAGGCGGGAGCTCTGTGAGCATCCGTTTCGGAGCCGCTTACTATCACGAGTACCAGCCGAGCCCCCGGCTCGATGACGACCTCGACCTCATGCAGCAGGCCGGGTTCACGGTCATCCGCGTGGGCGAGTCCGTCTGGTCGACGTGGGAGCCGGAGGACGGCGTCTTCGATCTCGACTGGCTGCAGCCCGTGCTCGACGGCGCCCACGCGCGCGGCATCGGCGTGATCCTCGGCACGCCGACGTACGCCCTGCCCATGTGGCTGGCCCGCAAGCATCCGGAGGTCGCGGCCGACGTGGCGACCGGCGTGCCGAACCGCTGGGGCAACCGGCAGGAGATGGACTTCACCAACCCGGCGTTCCTGTTTCACGCCGAGCGCATCATTCGCAAGATCGTCACGCGCTATCGCGACCACCCGGCGATCATCGGCTACCAGGTCGACAACGAGCCGGGCATCCGACTGCTCTACAACCACGGCGTCTTCGAGGCGTTCAAGGACTCGTTGCGGCACACCTATGGCGATGTCGAGACGCTGAACCGCGAGTGGGGCCTCGTCTACTGGTCGCACCGGCTCTCGACCTGGGACGACCTCTGGGTTCCCGACGGCAACTACCAGCCGCAGTACGACCTCGCGTGGCGGCGTTTCCAGGCCAAGCTCGTGACCGAGTTCATCGGCTGGCAGGCCGCGATCGTGCGAGAGATCGCCGATCCCGCGCACTTCGTGACCACCTGCATCTCGTACGACCAGCTCGGCGTCGAAGACGTCGACCTCTCGGCCGAGCTCGACGTGGCCAGCGGAAACGCCTACTACGAGATGGAGTCGTCTCTCGCGCACCCGTCGACCGAGGAGCGCTCGACCGGCTGGATCGTGAAGGGCACCTGGGCGCTCTTCCACCTCGCCGACCTCATGTACTCGTCGAAGCAGGCCCGTTTTCTCGTGACCGAGACGAACGCCTCGTCGATCGGCCACTCGCCCATGAACTTCTCGCCCTACGACGGACAGTGGCGCCAGGCCGCCTGGGCGCTCGTCGCCCGCGGCGCCGACATGATCGAGTACTGGCACTGGCACACGCTGCACTTCGGCACCGAGACCTACTGGGGCGGAATCCTGCCTCACAGCCAGAAGCCCGGTCGCACCTATCGCGAGCTGGCGCTGCTGGGTGCCGAGTTCGGCCGCGCGGGAGAGCTCGTCTCAGACGGCACGCCCGACGTCGACGTCGCCGTGCTCTACGACTCCGACAGCAAGTTCGCCCTGTCGTCGCAGGCTCCGTTCCCCGCGCCCGGCCAGTATCTGGATGCCGACGCGTACCGCAAGATCATGGCGTCGTTCGTGCGGGGCGCGTTCGACGCGGGGCTGCAGACGCGGCTCGTGCGACCGCAGCAGCTCTTCCCCACGCGGGCCGCGGATGGCGTGGAGCCGATCGCGGGCCGGGACGCCGCCGCGGTCGCGGCCGAGCTGCCCGTGCTCATCGTGCCCGCCTTCTTCACGGCGGCGGACGCCGAGCTCGACTGGCTGCGCGACTACGCCGAGGCCGGCGGACACCTCGTTCTCGGGCCGCGCTCCTCCTACTCCGACAGGGAGGGCCGCGCCCGCCTCGAGCAGAAGCCCGCGCGCCTCGACGACGCGGCGGGGGCCTGGTACGACGAGCTCGCGAACCTGACCGAGCCGCTCGAGGTGGCCGCGGCATCCGATGCGCCCGACGGCGTCGCCGGACTCGCCCTGCGAGACGGCTCGGCGGCGACCGACTGGATCGACGGACTCACCCCCACCACGGCCGACGACCTCGTGTCGTATGTGCATCCGCATTTCGGCCGCTGGCCCGCCGTGACCACGAGGGCTCACGGCGCGGGCCGCATCACCATGGTCGGAACCGTGCCCAACCAGCAACTCGCCCACTCGATCGCCGAGTGGCTCGTCGCCGAACCCGTGGCCGCGTGGGGCGACCTGCCGCCCAGCGTCACCGTGACGAGCTCGACCGGGCCCGACGGACGCCGCGTCTTCTTCGTGCACAACTGGTCGTGGCTCGAGCACTCGGTTGCGATTCCGCGCGAGCTCGTCGACGTGCTGGATGCCGAGGGCCCGGTGCTCGCGTCGGGCTCGGCTCTCGAGCTGGGCGCGTGGGACGTGCGGGTGCTCGCGACCGAATCTCCGACGCCTTCTGCAACACCCTCACACAAGGAGACACCATGACCCGCTCGCTCGAACTCGACGAGGCCGGAGAAGCCCGCCTGGCGGAGATCGTCGCGTCGCTGACACTCGACGAGAAGGCCGGCCAGATGTTCCACGCCATGGCCTTCGTCGACGACTCCGCCATTCCCGACGAAGACGGGCAGCCGCTGCTTCCGGGCCCGGTACACGACTTCGTGGTGAAGCACCACGTGACCCACATGAACCTGGTCAACGTGCTGCCGCCCGCCGAGCAGGCGCGCTGGTACAACGCGCTGCAGGTGCTAGCCCGGCAGACCGGATCGGGTGTTCCCGTGACGGTGTCGAGCGACCCGCGCTCCGCCGTGACCGAGCGCGCCGGCGCCTCCCACTGGGCCGGCGACTTCTCGGCCTGGCCCGAGCCCATCGGGCTCGCCGCCACCCGCGACCCCGAGCTCGCCCGCCGCTTCGGCGACGCGGTGCGGCAGGAGTTCCGGGCCGTGGGCATCCGTCTGCTGCTCGGCCCCCAGGTCGACATCGCGACCGAGCCCCGCTGGTCGCGCATCAGCGGCACCTGGGGCGGCGACCCCGAGCTCACGGGCGAACTCGCCTCGGCATTCATCGAGGCCGTGCAGACTCCCGAGCTCGGGCCCGACTCCGTGGCCACGATGGTCAAGCACTTTCCGGGCGGAGGCCCCCAGAAAGACGGGGAGGACCCGCACTTCGCCCACGGCAGGGAGCAGGTCTACCCGGGCGGACACCTCGCCGAGCACGTCGTCCCCTTCCCTCCCGCGCTCGCGGCCGGCGCGAACCAGGTCATGGCCTACTACGGCATGCCCGTGGGCACCGAACTCGAAGAGGTGGCCTTCGCCTTCAACCGCCAGGTCATCACGGGAATGCTGCGCGAAGGACTCGAGTTCGAGGGCATCATCTCGACCGACTGGGGTGTGCTGAACGACCACGAGATCATGGGGCAGATGTTCGTGGCGCGTGCGTGGGGCATCGAGCAGCTCGATCCGCCAGCCCGCACGCAGCGTGCGCTCGAGGCGGGTGTCGACCAGTTCGGCGGCGACTCCGAGAGCTCGCTCGTGGCCCGGCTCGTGCGAGACGGCCGCGTCAGCGAGGCGCGCATCGACGCATCGGTGCGGCGCATCCTGCGCGAGAAGCTGCGGCTCGGCCTGTTCGACGCCCAGCCGCTCGACCCGGCGCAGGCCGCGGATGTCGTGGGCCGGGCCGATCTCGTGGCCGCCGGCCTCGAGGCCCAGCGCCGCTCGCTGACGCTGCTCACGAACGGCGATCCGGCGCATCCGACCCTGCCGCTGGCGAACGGCCTGCGCGTCTTCGCACCCGACATCGACGACGCGGTGCTGTTCGCGTACGCCGACGTCGCGAGCTCGGTCGACGACGCCGATGTGGTGATCCTCCGCCTGTCGACCCCGCACGATCACCGGCAGACCACGATCTTCGAGAGCAACTTCCACTCGGGTCCGCTCGACTTCGCCCCCGATGAGCTGGCGAGCATCCGCGAGACGCTCGCGGCTCGGCCCACCGTCGTGGTGCAGAACCTCGAGCGCCCGGCGGTCATCCCCGAGATCGCGGCCGAGGCGGCGGCGCTGGTCGCCGACTTCGGATCGAGCGACCGCGCCGTGCTCGACGTGCTCTTCGGCCGGGCCGAGCCCGAGGGACGCCTGCCGTTCCAGCTGCCGCGCTCGATGGCCGACGTGCTCTCGGGCGACCTCGACCAACCGCACCGCTTCGCCGACCCCCTCTTCGATTTCGGCCACGGGCTGAGCTATTCCAGCGACCGACGTTCAACAGAAAGCAACTGAGACATGACCGACCTCATCCAGGCCACCACCGACCCGCGACTGCTCGAACTGCTGTCGAAGCTGACCCTCGAGGAGAAGGTGCTCGTGCTCACCGGGCACGACTTCTGGGCCACGTGGCCGCTCGAGAAGATCGGACTGCGCCGCATGCTCGTCTCCGACGGACCGTCGGGTGTTCGCGGCGAGGTGTGGGACGAGCGCAGCCCGTCGCTCAACCTGCCCTCGGCCACCGCGCTCGGCTCCTCGTGGGATGCGGACATCGCGCGCCGCTACGGCAACGTCGCGGCCGTGGAGGCGCGTCGCAAGGGAGTCGACGTGGTGCTCGGCCCGACCATCAACCTGCACCGCTCGCCACTGGGCGGCCGCCACTTCGAGGCGTTCAGCGAGGACCCGGTGCTCACCGCCGACCTGGCCGCCGCCTACGTCGAGGGTATGCAGGAGAACGGCGTGGGCGCGACGCCCAAGCACTACATCGCCAACGACTTCGAGACCGACCGTTTCACTGTCGACGTGCGGGTGGCCGAGCGCCCCCTGCGCGAGCTCTACCTGCTCGCCTTCGAGAAGGCCATCACCGAGGCGCACGCCTGGCTGGTCATGAGTTCGTACAACTCCGTCAACGGCGCCACGGTGACCGAGAACGACCTGCTCGAGACCCCGTTGAACTCGGAGTGGGGCTTCGACGGCGTGGTCATCAGCGACTGGACCGCCGTGCGCGACGTGAACAGCGCGCGCTTCTCGCAAGATCTGGTGATGCCCGGACCCGCCGGCCCCTGGGGCGACGCCCTCGTCGCCGCCGTGCGTGCCGGCGAGATCGAGGAGTCGGCCGTCGACCGCAAGGTGCTGCGCCTGCTGGCCCTGGCCGCACGGGTCGGGGCGCTCGAGGGCTTCGACGCACCCGTGCCCGAGCCGGTCGTGATCGAAGACGGGGTCGCCTTCGCGCGCATCGCCGAGGTCGAGGGCGCGGTTCTCGTGCGCAACGAGAACGCGGAGCTGCCGTGGAATGCCTCGTCGCTGACATCGGTCGCCGTGATCGGCCACAACGCCCGCTTCGCCCGCACCCAGGGCGGCGGAAGCGCCACGGTTCTTCCCGACAAGGTGGTCACGCCGCTCGATGGCCTGCGCAGCGCCCTTCCCGACGTCGCGATCAGCTACTCGGTCGGCGCGGTCGTGCAGGAGGGCATCGCCGAGCTTCCTCTCGAGCGCATGACCAACCCGGCCACGGGCGAACCGGGCGCGCACGTGCGGTTCCTCGACGCATCCGGTGCCTCGATCTTCGACGAGGATCGCCGCGCGTCGGCGCTCGTCTGGTTCGGGGGCGACGCCCCGATCGCGCAGGCCTCGTCGCTCGAGTTCACCACCCGGTACACGCCGGATGCGACGGGCGAGATCCTGCTCGGCTTCGCGGGCGCCGGCAACGGCCGCGTGATCGTGAACGGCGAACTGCTGCATGAGGAGAACGTGGTCACGGCCGGAACCGACCTCGGTGCCGCGTTCCTCTCACCGCCCTCGAGCTCGGTCGCGGTTCCTGTCGTCGAGGGCGAGCCGATCGACGTGACCATCGAATATGACATCGAGCAGGGCGGCCCGCTGGCCGGCGCGCTGAGCATCACGATCGGCATCGAGCCGGATCGCTCCCACCCGGAGCAGCTCATCGCCGACGCTGTCGAGGCGGCCCGTTCGGCCGAGGTGGCCGTGGTGGTCGTCGGAACGAACTCGCGGGTCGAATCCGAGGGTTACGACCGCGAGTCGCTCGCGCTGCCCGGTCGACAGGACGAACTCGTGCGCGCCGTGGCCGCGGTCAACCCGCGCACCGTCGTGGTGGTCAACTCGGGATCGCCCGTGCTGCTGCCGTGGCGCAACGAGGTCGCCGCCGTTCTGCTGAGCTGGTTCGGAGGACAGGAATACGGAGACGCGGTCGCCGACATCCTGCTCGGGCTCGCCGAGCCGGGCGGCCGCCTGCCCACGACCTGGCCGGTCGAGCAGTCCGACGTGCCCGTGATCGACGTGACGCCCCAGAACGGCGTCGTGTCGTACGACGAGGGCATCCACATCGGGTACCGGGCCTGGCTGAAGGCCGGCACCGAGCCCGCCTACGAATTCGGCCACGGTCTCGGCTACACGACCTGGACCGTCGATGACCTCGCGCTCGACACCTCGTCGATCGCCGAGGGCGGCACCATCTCCGCCGCCGTGCGCGTCACGAACACGGGAACCCGCCCCGGCAAGCAGGTCGTGCAGCTCTACGCCTCGCGGGACTCGTCGGCCATCGACCGCCCTGTGCGCTGGCTCGTCGGCTTCGCCGCCGTGCGCGTCGAACCGGGCGAGAGCGCGTGGGTCACCATTCCGGTGTCGGCTCGCGCCTTCGCCGACTGGGGCGTGGATGCGCAGGGCGCCCCGGGCTGGCACTACGAGCCGGGCGTGTTCCGCCTGCACGCGGGCACCAGCGTCTCGGCGCTCGCCCGCTCGAAGTCGGTCGAGGTGACCGCGTGAGCGAGAGCGGCACTCGCGCAGGGTGGCCCAACCCGCTCATCGCGGGCTTCTACCCCGACCCGAGCGTGCTCAAGGTCGGCGACGACTACTACCTGGTGAACTCGACCTTCGAGTACCTGCCCGGCATCCCCGTGTTCCACAGCCGCGACCTCGTCGAGTGGACGCAGATCGGCCACGTCGTCTCGCGTGAGGGTCAGCTCGACTCGCACGCTGTGCCGACGCTGGGCGGGGCGTGGGCTCCGACCATCCGGCACCGCGACGGTGTGTTCTACGTCGTCGTGACGGACGCGATGGGTCGCGGAATGCTGATCTTCACGGCCACCGACCCGGCCGGCCCCTGGAGCGACGGCACGCTCGTCGACGGCGTGCACGGCATCGACTCCGACCTCGCCTGGGATGAGGACGGGCTCGCGTACATCACCTACTCGGGGCTCGACGTGACCAGCGGCAACCCTCCCGGCGAGCACGGCGGGATCCTGCAGGTGACCGTCGACCTCTCGACCGGCGCCGTGCTCTCTCCGCCCGTTCCGCTGTGGCAGGGATCCGGGCTCAAGTTCCCGGAAGCTCCCCACCTCTACCAGCACGGTGACTACTGGTACCTCGTGATCGCCGAGGGCGGCACGGAGCGAGGGCACGGCATCAGCGTGGCCCGTGGCACGCACCCGGCGGGGCCGTTCGAGCCGGGGCCGGGCAACCCCATCCTGTCGGCGCGCAGCACGTCGCGGCCCATCCAGAACACCGGGCACGGCGACCTCGTCGAGACCCCGGATGGCGGCTGGGCGATCGTGATGCTCGGCATGCGGCCCACCGGCATGACGCAGGCGTTCTCGGCGATGGGGCGCGAGACCTTCATCACCGACGCGCGCTGGACTGACGACGGATGGCTCGAGGCCGACCCGGTTCTGCTGAACCCGCGGGCGGGGGAGTTCGAGTTCTCCGATTCGTTCGAGGGCTCCTCTCTGGGGCTCGAGTGGATCGGCGTGCGGCGGTATCCGTCGTCGTTCGCGTCGCTGAGCGAGCGGCCGGGGCACGTCGTTCTGAGCGGCGACGGGTCGACCCTCGACGATCCGAGGCCGGCGTTCCTCGGGTATCGCCAGCAGCATCCGCTCGCCTCGGTGTCGGTGCTGGTCGACCCCGGATCGGACGGTCTCGGCGGGCTGGGCGTTCGCTACGACGAGCTGCACCACTACGAGGTCGAGGTGTCTGCGGGGCGGGTGACCGCGCGCGCGGCCGTGGCGGGCATCCGGCAGGAGTGGTCTGTGGAGGTCGCCACGGCGTCGCCGGTGACCCTCCGCCTCGATTTCGTGGCGTCTGTCGGCGAGGGGTTCCTGCCGAACCTCACGAGCGATCAGGTGGTGCTGAGCGCCGTGACCGCCGACGGCGAGCAGCACGAGCTGGCGCGTGTCGACGGCCGCTACCTCTCGCAGGAGACGGCCGCGTCGTTCACGGGCCGCGTCATCGGCCTCTACGCGACTCGCGGCGAGGTTGCCTTCACCGCCTTCCACTACACGGGCCAAGACTGACCCGCGGCCCTCAGCAGTAGTGCCCCGGGCGGACAGTAGTTACCGGCGCACCGGGCACTCTTGTCCGCACGGGGCACTCTTGGCGAGAGCTATGCGGCGCGGGAGGCGTTCAGGGTGGCGAGGTACTGCTCCACGCGGGCGACGTTGTGCGGGGGCATCATGATGAGGGACTTTCCCAGGGGGCTGCCACTCTTCCAGCGGCCGTCCTTCGTCCAGCCCAGGCCGATGAAGTAGCCGAGCTCCGCGAAGAGCGCTTCGAGTCCGTCACGCGCCTCGGTGTCTCCGACGATCCGAGACAGGGGAGTCTCCATCGTCAGCGGCTCGGTGTCGGCAGCGGCGACCAGCGATGACACGTCGACCGTATATTCGTGCCGCCCCGATCCGACCTCGATCGCGTCGGCAGAAGCCGTGCCCGGCAGCGTGATGCGGGCCGTGGTGTTCGGCGGAACCACCGCGACGAGCGAGAACGACGGGCCCTCGAGCATCCACGACACGTCGACGACGCCGAAGCCGGTGTCGAGGCTCGCGTGCGCACTCGTGAGCCCGCCCCCGAGTACAGGCGCGATCTCGACGACAGAGTAGCCCGGTGCGCCGGGTGCGATGCCGCCGATGGAGCGCTGCATCCAGTCCGCGACCGCGCCCAGGGCGTAATGGTTGAACGATGTCATCTCGCCGGGGTTGATGCTGCCGTCGGGCAGCATGCTGTCCCAGCGCTCCCAGATCGTGGTCGCGCCCATGGTGATCGGGTACAGCCACGACGGGCAGCCCTCCTCGAGCAGCAGCCTGAACGCCACGTCGCTCTGCCCTCCGCGCACGAGCGCGTCGCAGATCAGGGGAGTGCCCACGAATCCGGTGCCGATGCGGTAGCCGTGCGAGCGCACGAGCTCCGCGAGTCGCGCGCCTGCGGTGGCCAGCGCCTGCGGTTCGGTGATGAGCTCGAAGCCGATCGCGATCGCGTACGCGGTGTGCGCATCCGACATCATGCGGCCGGCGGGCGTCACATACTCGGCGAGAAAAGCCGATCGGATGCCGTCGGCCAGCTCGCCGTACCGGCTCGCGTCGGCGTCATGGCCGAGCACGCGGGCGGCCTCCGCGGTGCGAGCCGTCGAGCGGTAGAAGTAGGCGGTGGCCACGATGTCCGGATCGGTCTTGGCCTTCGCCGGGTTCTCGGGCGGCGCGCTCGGGTCGAGCCAGTCTCCGAACTGGAACCCGCCCGTCCACAGGTGGTCGTCGCCGGCCAGCGCATCCACCACGTCGACCCACCGGGTCATGCTCTCGTACTGCGCGGCCAACGCGGCGCGGTCTGCGAAACGCTCGAAGAGGGCATCCGGAACCAGTGTCGCCGCGTCGCCCCACGCGGCCGCGGCCATCGGCGGCATCGGAAGCGGGCTCGGCACGACGAACGGCACCACGCCCGCGGCCGTGCGCTGCTCGGCCTCGAGGTCGCGCAGCCACGAGCCGAGGAACCCGCTCGTGTCGTAGAGGTAGCTGGCGGTGGGAGTGAAGACCTGGATGTCGCCGGTCCAGCCGAGGCGCTCGTCGCGCTGCGGGCAGTCTGTCGGCAGGCTCAGGAAGTTGCCGCGCATGCCCCAGAGCACGTTCGAGTGCAGCTGGTCGAGCTTCGGATTGCTCGTCTCGAGATGGCCGGTACGCACCATGTCGTTGTGCACGACCACGGCCGAGATGTCGTCGAGTGCGAGCTCGCCCGGCCAGTTCGTGATCTCGGCGTAGCGGAATCCGTGGAACGTGAAACGCGGGCTCCACACGCGCTCGCCGCCGTCGCCCGTGAACGTGTCGGTCGCCTTCGCGAAGCGCAGCGGCCGGATGCCCAGCTCGCCGTCTTCGAGCACCTCGGCGTGGCGCAGGGTCACCTCGTGACCGGCCGGCGCGTCGATTCGCAGCTCGAGCCACCCCACGAGGTTCTGGCCGAAGTCGACGAGGGTCTTGCCCGACGGCGAGGTGAAGATGCGCTGCGCGGGCACGCTCTGGATGCGACGCACGGGCGGCGCGAACGACGGCACGAGCCGCGCGGGGTCGGCTTCTTGCGGTGAGAGTTCGTGCACGCCTGTCGGTGCCGGAAACGCGGCGCCGACGACAGTCAGCGCGTCGTCGTCTTCGCGGGCGTCGAACGCTTCGCCGGGGTAGATGCCCGCGCTTACGACCGGCCCCGCAGCGGTGCCCTGCCAGCTGTCGCCGGTGAGAACGCGCTCGATCGTGCCGTCTTCGTAGGTCACGACGAGCTGGGCCGAGAGGGCCACGGGGCCCGGGTAGAAGGTGGCGAAGTTGCCGTCGAACCCGAAGCGCTCGCGGTACCAGCCCTCGGCCACGGTGGCCCCGAGCACCACGGCCTCGCCCGCGGCGAGGCGGTCGGTCACGTCGTAGCTCTGGAAGGTGAGGCGGTCGTCGTAGGCGGTCCAGCCCGGGGTGAGCACCTCGTCGCCCACGACGCTGCCCGCGAGGGTGAGCTCGTAGATGCCGTGGGCGGTGGCGGAGAGCACCGCGGAGGTGACGTCGTCGCGGGGTGTGAACTCGGTGCGGAAGCGCACGGTGCCGCGGCTCAGGTTCGTGCGCTGCGCGAGGTCGGCATCGGTCGGTCCGTCGACGGCGATGAAGGGGGCGACCCAGTCGTCGGCGGTGAGAGGGCCGGTGCGGAGGACGTGCCAGTCGCCGAACTCCGACTCCGAGCCGTCCTCACCGTGAACACGCACGCGCACCTCGACCGAGTCGTAGGCGGCGAGCGGCGCGAACGGCCAGGCGACGTGCTGCGACTCGCGCCCCTCGACGGTGAACGACTCCGTGCTCCCCGTATCCGAGTCGCCCTGAGAGCCGCGGCGCACCTCGATGTCGGCCGATGCCTGCAGCCAGCCCGGCGCATCCGTGGTCACCTGCCACGAGAGCGACGGGATGCCCGTGGCCAGGAAGTCGGGGCGGCCCCGGCCCTCGGCCCAGAGCTTCGAGACGACGGGGGCAGTGGAATGGGACATGGACTCTCCATTGAGGCGTGGGACAGACGGCGAGTGAACCGTTTCAAAAACCTTACAGTTGTTCGGTTTTTACCGCTAGTGGGCAGCCCGGGCGAGCGCGCGCTCAGCGGGCGAGCGCGCCTCCGGTGGCGGTCCGTTCACCCGTAAGCGGCGCGGGCTTCCCAGTACTCTTCGGCGGGCTCGGCCAGCGCGGCGAGGTGCTCCTTGTCGCGCGAGGGCGCCCACTCGGCGTCGGCGTTGTCACCGTGAGTGAGCACCGTGACGCTCGGCGGGCCACAGTCAGGCGTCGTCCACCTGCACCTCGACGATGGGGGAAGCGGCTGACTCGATGCACTGCCGGATGCGTCTGACGGCCTCGTGGGGGCCGTTTCGGTGGGTGATCGCCGCGGAGGTCGCGCTGTGTGCGGCCGCCATGGTCACGAGTTTTGCGGGGCTTCTGGTGCCGTGATGCACCGAGAAAGCCGACGAGACGTGCACGTGCGTGAACGTCAAGGGTCCGAACCTCGGACACCGCCCAGCCGGCCTCGAGCCGGGCGGGGTCGACGACGGCCAGTGACCCACCTGGTCCCGGCCAGCGAGGCGATAGACCAGGTGCTCGAGCAGCCCGCCACCCGCGCCGTGCCGACCGTGCGTGATGGTCGACCACCTCGGTGACCGGTCGAGCCAGGGCAACGGTCTCCTGGCGACGTCGAACGTTCTCGCGTCCCACTCAAAGCGAGTGCGAACACTATCCGGGGTTGTTGCTAGGCTCGCCGCCATCACCGCGCCGCCAGAGTTTAAAATATATGTTCGAAACGTGGACGGGGTCACCCATGCATCAGTTCGAGGCGGTGTGTCAAGTACGTCTTGATTTCGTTCAGTAAGTAGAATCCGTCTCGAGTTCCCCCGGAAGCCTTCATGGAGTCACATGGTGTTGTTAATCGGACGATGAAGCCCCCAGGGGGCTCTGCGGCAGGCAATTAATGAATTTTCGTCGACACCTTCTCCGATTTCTCCTACTCTGAGACACGAAGCGCGTTCAGTGCTAGAGCGATCCACGCAGCACGTGGTGACACGATGGAGGAAGTCCACAATGAATTGTCTCGCAAATACCGGTTTCGAACCCTGGATTCCGCTCGTCGCGGGCGCAATCGTCATCTCGCTCGGAATGGCCTTCTGGCTCGTCGCGCGGCGTACGAAGAGCCGAGGTGCCGCGGCACTTGGACTGACGCTTCTTCTCATTGTCGGCGCGGGGGCGTTCAGCACGTTCACCGCTCCGTCTGCTCAGGCTGCTGCCCCGTGCCCGCCCGCTGCAGCCGCTCCTGCCACTACGACGGCGCCCGCTACGCCGACACCCACTACGCCGGCACCCACTACGCCGGCACCCACTACGCCGGGTGCGACGGTGCCGGACTTCACTCCGACGCTCGAATTGTCGTCCGACAGCACGATACCGAATGGAACGATCACCGCGGACATCGCTCTTGACGAACTCTTGAACGTGGCCGCGACGGGCCCGATCACCGTGTTCGTTGAATACCCTCTCTTCACGACCGCCACATTCGCGGGCAGCGGATGGACCGTCGTTTCTGACGATGGGGCAGGCTTCGCTGAGCTGACCTATACGCCGACTCTCGGAGCGGGCGCCGACACTTCAAACCTGACATTGACCCTCGTCCAGAACAGTGCCACAGTAACGGCCACGGGAACGGTAACCGTGACGATCCTTGACGGTTCCGGTGGTGACAGCGTCAGCAGCAACAATGTCGTCGCGGATGTGTACACCATTGTTGCTGCTGACTGAGGCAGGTCTGGACGATTCCACACTCTGCGTCCACCAGGACCGGAGAAGTGCAAACTGTGGTTCTAGCTCATCAACGGAGTGGACAACAGGTGGAATGGCTAAGCCGGCGTCGGATATCAGCTGCGTTCTCACCGACGATGCTGACTTCATCGCCCTGACCTTCAGCAGTATTATGTTTCGGCGGAAACGGGTCGGGACTGAAGATCTGCAGGTTCTGTGACGAACGGTAGTTTCGGTGACGACTCAAGCGTGCAAGCTCCTATGTCGGATCACTCGTGTTGGGGGACAGGCAGCATCCGCGGCGTGAGGCGTACCTCGACATGTAGACCCCCAGTCGGTGGGGCCGTGATGCTGAGCAGCCCGTTGTGGGCTGTGACGATGCTTGAGACGATGGCCAAGCCAAGCCCTATACCGTCATGGTTGCTGCGGACTCGTTCCACGCCCCGTTGAAAAGGCTCGGTGAGAGTGGCTACTATCTCTGGATTCACGACCGGGCCGGTGTTCTCGACGGTCAGGATCACTGAATCCGCTCGGTTGCTGGAAGTCACGTGAATGCGTCCGTGATTGGGCAGATTGTGCACGATGGCGTTATGAATGAGGTTCGTGGTGAGCTGAAGGAGGAGGGCGGGGGAGCCCTGGGAGGGGCAAAACTCCCCCGAAGTGTCGATGACGACGCCGTTTTTTTCTGCAAGGGGCAGAAGGATCTCCGCTGCTTGCTCGGCGATGAGAGAGAGATCGACCTGCTCGAGAACAAATGACTTCTGGTCAGCGCGTCCCAACAGCAGCAGCGCCTCAGTGAGGTTGATAGCTCGCTCGTTGATGGCGGCGAGTTGCTCGATCGTGGCGGTCACATCCGGGTCAGGGTCGGTTCGGGCCACATCCAGAAGTGTTTTGGTGATCGTCAGGGGAGTTCGCAATTCGTGAGATGCATTGGCTGAGAATCGTTGTTGTTCGAGCGCCTGGGCCTCGAGTCGGGTGAGCATCGTGTCGAAGGCATCAGCGAGCTCGTGGAACTCGTCGTTGCGGCCTGGGAGCTGGATCCGATGCGACAACGATCCTGCGGAGGCTTTGCGCGTTGCGTCCATTATCCGATCGAGGGGGAAGAGCACGCGCCCGGCGAGGACCCAGCCTCCCAGGAGGCCAGCGGTGACCAGAACGATCATCACGATCGCAGCGACGGGCTGGAACACCCGGATGAGATCGAGGCGATTCGGGCTGAACTCGCCTGTATCGGTGTAGGGGTACACGCTTTCGGGAACATAGCGAAGAAGAAAGACCCAGACGGCGACAAGAATGAGGGAGCCGGTGAGCACGACAACTCCCGCATAGCTCATAGCCAACTTGGCGCGCACGCTCAAACCATGCGCCCTATCCACTGAGAGCACTCGCCGAAACACTGTCTTCCGAGGTTTCGATGCGGTAGCCGACGCCGGCAACGGTGGAGATCAACCACGGGTTGCCCAGTCGTTTACGCAGCGTCGAGACGGTGATTCGCACCGCATTGGTGAAGGGATCGGCGTTTTCATCCCAGGCTCGCTCAAGAAGCTCCTCACTGCTGATGACACCTCCTTCGGCGGCGACGAGCACTTCGAGGACAGCAAACTGTTTTCGGGTGAGGGCGACGTAGCGTCCATCGCGGTAGACCTCCCGGCGAAAAGGATCTATCCGAAGTCCGGCAATCTCCCGCACGAGAGGTCTCCGGTTCACCCGCCGACGGTCGAGTGCCCTGATTCGCAGTACAAGCTCTCGAAACTCGAATGGTTTCGTCAGATAATCGTCGGCTCCGAGCTCGAAACCTGACGCCTTGTCGTCGAGACGATCGGCCGCTGTGAGCATCAGGATCGATGGGCCGCTGCCCGAGGCGATGATGCGTTGCGCGATCTCGTCCCCGGATGGACCGGGGATGTCGCGATCGAGAACGGCAATGTCGTAGTTGTTCACGCAGAGCATCTCCCACGCCATGTCGCCATCATTCGCGATATCAGAGGCAATCGCTTCTAACCGCAGCCCAGCATGAAGGGCATCGGCCAATACAGGCTCGTCTTCGACGATAAGAACACGCATGCCTTGATCATATGATTTTTCGACTTATTCTCAGCGTATGAAAATTCAGGTACGGGAACGCAACACGCCCCCGTCTTGACTTGCCTCATGACACACCGCCATCGGGCCCGTACAGCGGCCCTCCATCATGTAGGCAGTCACTCCGCCTCAACCCCCACGTCTTCACAGCCCACTCGTCTCACCGTCTTCGCGTGCAGTTCGTACGAAGCAGCCTTGTTCCGCGGAATGGCGACTCGATTCAGGGTCGAGCCGATCGTTTCTGAGCGACCATTCTCAGCGGCGACCGCTGCTTTGGCTGCAGGCAGCCGGTGCATCAGCGTCAACCACACAGCACAGATCTCCAATGCAACTCTTTGGGAACTCAGCCTGGCGGGGGTGGAGTACATCTCCACGCGAAGCATCGGTACCGACCATCTCGATGTGGGATATGCGCAGGATGTGGGGATCACCGTAGAGAACGTCGGCTACTCACCTGACAGCGTCGCGGACTACACGCTGATGCTGATTCTCATGGCCATCAGGGATACCAAATCGGTGCTACGGCGAGTTGACGCGCGGGACTACCGCCTTGGTGAGGTGCGGGGTACGGCTCTTCGCGACCTCACGGTGGGCGTCATCGGGACCGGCCGCATCGGTACGGCGGTCATGCACCGCTTGCAAGGTTTCGGGTGTCGAGTGTTGGCCTATGACACCCGGCCCCGTGCCGAGCATGACTACCTGCCCCTGGACGAGCTGCTGCAGCAGAGCGATCTCGTCACTCTGCACACGCCGTCGACCCCCGCCAACCATCACCTTCTTCACCGAAGCCGCCTCGCCCAGCTACCGGACGGCGCCTTTGTCGTGAACACCGCTCGGGGAGCACTGGTTGACACCGATGCTCTTCTCGACGAACTGGAAAGCGGTCGCCTCGGAGGCGCTGCACTTGACGTCGTGGAAAACGAAGAGGGCGTTTTCTATGCCGATCATCAGAACGCACCTGTGGTGCGCGACCAACTCGCTCGTCTTCAACAACTACCCAACGTGGTGATCAGCCCTCACATCGGTTTCTACACGGAGCGCGCTCTCAGCGACATCGTCGAGAACAGCCTCATCAATTGCGCACGATTCGGAAGCAGAAGACACCATGGATAAATTGACAATCGGTATTATCTTCGGCGGAGTTTCTGAGGAACACGACATCTCTGTGAAGTCTGCCCTGGAAGTGGCTGCGCACCTCGACCTGAGCAAGTACTCACCGGTCTGGATCGGGATCACCAAGACGGGAGCCTGGACTCTCTGCGAGGCCCCGCGGGAGGGCTGGGACAACGGCTCCGGACCTCAGGTAGCCTTGTCGCCTGACAGATCGACTCACGGTCTGCTGGTGCTGGACGGCGAGCAGTATTCGACCATCACTCTCGACGTGGTCTTTCCCGTTCTGCACGGAACGCTCGGCGAAGACGGGGCCATCCAGGGGCTGCTCGAGCTTTCCGCACTTCCTTATGTCGGGTGTGGGATTCAGGCGTCCGTGCTGGCCATGGACAAATCTCTCGCTTATACGGTGGCGCGAAGTGCAGGGATTTCGACACCGGGCTACTGGGTGGCCGAGCCTCACGACGAGATCCACCCAGATCAGTACTCATACCCGGTGTTCGTGAAGCCGGCACGTTCTGGTTCGTCCTTCGGGGTCAGCAAGGTCGACGACAAACAGCAGTTGCTCAAGGCAGTCGAGGTTGCCAGAGAGTTCGACTCCACGGTTCTGATCGAGGAAGCCATCATCGGGGACGAGATTGGATGCGCAATGCTGGGTGCTGGGCGCGACTTTCTTGTAGGCGAACCCGACAGGGTGGCACTAACCAGCGGCTTCTTTCGGATCCACCAAGAAGCCAAGCCCGAGCAAGGCTCGGCAAACTCGACGTTCGTGGTTCCAGCAGATATCTCTCCAGAGAATCGGGGGGGGGGGGGGGGGGCGGCCGCCCCCCGCCCGCCCCGCCCCCCCCCGCGCCCACGCGCCCGTCCCCCCCGCCCGCCCACCCCCACCACACCAACCCCCCCACCCACCACCCGCACCACAACAAACCAACCCCCCACAACGGCGCCCAAAACGCGCGTTGGGGGTTACCACAATATAACACCCCAGATAGGGGGGGGCGGGGCCCGCCCCCCCCCGAAACGGTCTACCGAGCGTTGGGATGTCGTGGGCTTGCGCGAGTGGACATGTTCTTGAAGCACGACGGAACGATCGTTCTCAACGAGGTCAACACACTCCCTGGGCTGACCTCATACAGCCGATACCCGCGGATGATGGCCGTAGCAGGAATCACCCTGTCTGAGATCATCGACCGACTTGTGGCCGTGGCCTTAGGGGGAGGCGAGCGGTGAGACACGGATTTGCGTTCATTGATGAGAGTGCCCCCGGCATTCGGTGGGATTCCAAATACGCCACGTGGGACAACTTCACGGGAAAGCCAGTCGATGGCTATCGCGCCAATCGGATCGTCGGCACGCATGAGTTGTGCGCAGCCCTCACCCGTGCGCAAGACAAGGCTGTCTCCTTGGGCTTCGGCATCCACCTCTGGGATGGATACCGCCCCCAGCGCGCCGTGGACTGCTTTGTCCGTTGGTCTCACTCGCCCGACGACGGGAGAACAAAGCTCCGCCACTATCCGCGTATCGATCGCCCGGAGATGTTCGAGCAGGGATACGTGGCCACCCAATCCGGTCACAGCCGAGGAAGCACAGTCGATCTGACTCTCTACGACCTGGCCACCCTCGAACTCGCCCCGATGGGCACCGACCACGATGTCATGGATACCCTCTCCCACCACGGAGCCGAAGGCATTGCCGACGAGGAGACAGCCCACCGGTCCCTTCTTCGCTCGGTGATGGAGGACGTCGGCTTCACGGCATACGAGCGGGAATGGTGGCATTACACCTTGGCTGAGGAGCCATACCCCGATACCTACTTCGATTTCCCCATCTACTAGGGATCGACATGGCTCGCGTTCGCGTCTTCTCTTCGATGAGGCCATCCAAGATCATGGCATTTCGACCAAGGCCGCCAGATGGGTCAAAAGAGGCGACAAGTTAGAGCACGTTACCGGTGACGCAATCGATCTGAAAGACCAAGAAGCTGGGGATGGATGGACGAATTCGGGGAGCCAACGGTCTCTGTCGTGTTTATGAAAATGAGCCCGGGCACTTCGAGTTGACTGCCGAGCTCAATGAAACATGCCCTCCGGTGATCGCAGATGGCTCCGCAGGTTGATCGGCGGTCGAGAGCCGTGCGCGGCGGATGTTCCGACTGCAGTACGAGACGCCCAATCGTGTAGTAGGTCCCTCCGGCACGCTCGGCAAGACAATCTCGTTATCGAAGAATTCGATTCAACAGGTTCCCGATCAGATGTTGCTTTGACCGGTTGAATACGGCCAAATTCCCATTACCAACGCCGAGGAGGCACCTTCCATGAGTAAACCCGAACCGGACGATCCGCTGACGCCGCTCGACGAGCACCTCTTCAGCGAGACGCGCCCCACTCCGCTGTCTCGTCGTCTTCCCCGAAAGCGGCTGTGGGTCGTCGGCCTATCTGTCACGGTCATTGCCGTCATCCTGGGTGTCGTCGTGCTCGTCGCGCACCCGTTCGCGCAACAGCCCGCCGCGAAGATTGCGACCGCCACGGTCGAAACAGGCACTGTCACGACGACAGTCGAGGCAAAGGGCGCGATCACTGCGGCCGCAACGTCGAACGCATCGTTCTCAAACCCCGGCACCATCACCGGCATCTCTGTGACCATCGGTCAGCCGGTCGTCGTCGGACAGGACCTGGCGACGATCGACTCAGCCGACGCCGATAGGGCGCTGGCAAAAGCACAGGGCGCCTTGGGGGCGGCTGAGACCGCACTCGACAATTCACGTGAGTCCTATTCAAATACGGCGACCGATCTTGCGAACGCTCGGGCGACTCGCGATGCCACACCAGCGGACTCTCCTGACTATTCAACTGCTGTTGCAGCCGTCCGCGAACTAGAGAATGCTCTGCCACTCAGAGACACCGACGTCGTGAATGCAGTGAACACGCGAGACGATGCCTCGCGAGACGTCGATGCTGCGCAGGCCGAACGCGATAAAATGGTGTTAAAAGCATCGATTGCGGGTGTCGTCACAGCGATCAACGGCACCGTCGGATCCGTGACCACCGGAGGCGGCAGCTCGAGCGGTTCCGCAGGATCGCCGGGAGAGTCCGGCTCGGGCGCAACGGCGGGGAGCGCTACCACCGGCCCTAGCGGATTGATAACAATTTCGGACACGTCGTCGCTCTTCGTGTCGGCCGCCATTCCCGAAGCCAGCATCGGCACAGTGGCCCCAGCGCAATCAGTGACAGTCACCATGGCCGGAGATTCGACAGTCACGATGTCAGGATCGGTCGTCTCTATCGCCCCCACACCACAGACGAACGCCGCCGGAATCGTCACTTTCGCTGCGTCGATCCAGCTCACCACCCCGCCGGCAACGGTGAGGATTGGAGAAACCGCATTGGTCAGCATCGTGACAGCCAGCGCGGTCGATGTGCCGACTCTGCCGATGTCTGCCGTGACGATGACCGGCCCCGGCGAAGGAACAGCGCAGTTGGCGCCGAGGAAGAAATCTGACACGGACGGCAAGATCGTGCCTATCAAGGTAGGCCTCTCCGGGGACGGAGTCGTGGAGATCACACACGGTCTCGCGGTCGACGATGTCGTACAGATCGCAACGCCGTCTGAGGATGGTATGGGCGATGGCGCGGACGGCTCCAGCGGCAGCGAGGGTTTCTGATGACCGTGCGAGACACGGCCATCACCCTTCGGGCAGTCCGACGCGAGTATGGGAAGGGTGAGAGCATGGTATCTGCCTTGGACGGCGTCGATCTCGTCGTGCCTTCCGGTGAGTACCTCGCCGTCGTGGGCCCGTCCGGCGCAGGAAAATCCAGCCTCCTCAACATTCTGGGTTGTCTCGACCAACCGAGCTCTGGGTCGTTGGAGATCGGAGGTCGTCTCGTTTCGGACCTTCCCGAAAAGAAAGTGGCTTCCATCCGGAACACGGAGATCGGATTCGTTTTTCAGTCGTTCAACCTCATTCCTTCGCTCACGGCACTCGCCAACGTCGAACTCCCGATGGTCTATGCCGGTGTCGGCCGCATCGAGCGGCAGAACCGTGCCCAGGCTGCTCTCGGACAGGTCGGTTTGCGGGGCAGAGAAAGGCATCGCTCGAATCAGCTTTCCGGGGGGCAACAGCAGCGTGTCGCTGTTGCGCGCGCCATCGTGAACCGACCGACTTTCATCCTCGCTGACGAACCCACAGGCAATCTCGATTCGCACGCAACAGAAGATGTACTGACCATCTTCGACGAATTGCATGGTGGGGGCGCGACAGTCATTGTCATCACTCACGAAGATGAGGTGGCTGCGCGCGCGCAACGGGTCATCGTGATGCGAGACGGCCGAATTGAACGCTCCTACCGAAACGAGAAGGTGACATCGTGAGTCCGCTGGACCTCGTCGCCGCAGCCGTTCGAAGCCTGCGAGGCAATCTCACCCAATCGATTCTGACAACCCTGATGGTCCTGATCGGAGTCGGTTCCGTGATCACACTCGTGGCCGTGGGCAATGGGACGACCGCGCAGGTGAACGCGCAGGTCGCCTCGCTCGGAGCAAGCGCCATCTACGTCAACCCGGCCACGGATGACCAGGGATCAATATCTACTCCTCTCACGCGGGCAGATAGAGACTCCCTCGCCTCGGACCCTCTCGGTACCGCCATCGGTCTCGTCGCACCAATCGTGTACGGGAACTCCACGGCCAGTGCTGGTTCAGTCTCCGCCTCCCCGCAAATAATGGGCACGACACCGGACTTTTTTTCAATCACGAACGCGAAGCTCAGCGCTGGTCGATTCTTTACAACATCGGATGCACTCACCAACCAGAGTGTTGCAGTCATCGACGAAGGATTGCAGATGGCGCTCTTGCCCGACGGGTCTTCTGCGGTGGGCCAGACGATCATTGTCGCCGACACGCCGACTCTCGTCATCGGGGTTCTGGCCCCGACAGCCATCGACGCGATGTACGGGATGGCCAGCGGCGGCACCGCCTACGAGCCGATCGACCACGTCGAAGCGATCATCACGGGCTACAACGACCTCGGTTCGATTGCCCTCAGCGCCACGAGTCCTGACACAGTCGACGCAGCAGAGTCGCAAGCGGCAGCGATCCTCGCGGCACGCGGCGAACCGACGCCGTACTTCTCTTCATCGGATGAGCTGCGCGAAACGCTGGGCGGTACCCAAGAGAGTCTCAGCAACCTGTTGTCGAGCGTCGCGGCAATCAGTCTGCTCGTGGGAGGAATCGGGGTCACCAACGTTATGTTGCTCACCGTTCGGGAACGCACCAGAGAGATCGGGATTCGAAAGGCTCTCGGCGCTCAGCCCATCTCCCTGGCGGGCCAGTTCGTGCTTGAAGCGACTGGTCTGAGCATCATCGGTGGCGCGCTCGGCGTCGCCGGCGCACTGATCGCGACCCTCTTTCCCGTTACCGGCGTCATGCCCATCGTTGACGTCCCCACCATAGGTCTGGCGGCCGGGATTTCGATCGCCATCGGAATCTTTTTCGGCACCTACCCTGCGGTGAAGGCGGCGCGGATGAATCCCGTGGCGGCGCTGCGCGTGGGCGCCTGATGTGAGATGGATGTCGCCGGCGGAAAGAGCGCGATCATCGCAACTATCCGCGCAAGAGGAATGAAGCGCCACGAGAGTTGAACGACGGTCTGGTTGCATATCCGTAACGTTCGCGACGTTGCTGTCGCCGCTGCTGCCTGAACCGATGGTGACTGTAAAGACGTTCGTTGACGTGACCGTAGCCTGGCCTGGGTCGTACCAAATCACGAGCGAGGTTGTGGTCGCGCTTGGGGCAAGTCCCGAATACTCATACTGCACATACTCATCGCCGGGGTTCCCTCCGCCGATGAGAGTCCAGCCGGCACCCGCAGACACGATGGTCGGCGTCATCCAAGATGCGTACTCAAGGAACAACGTGATCGGTCCAGTTGCGGGTGCACCATTGAGTTCAGTCATAGTGAAGGTGGCCGTCGTGGGGGTGCCGAACGCAACCTCGGCTGGCGCCACAACACTCGGGGTGAAGTCTGGTTCAATGGCCGGCGGGACCGTCGGAACGGTCGTTTCGGTAGGCACTGGAGTGGGCGACGCTGACGGCAGGGTTGTTGATGAGGACGTGGACGCGACGGGACACGGCGCGGCCTGCGCTGCAGGCGTTAGCGCGGTACCAAGCGCACCGCCGCCAATCAGGAACAATGCGACGTGTCCAACTGCAGCGAACGCACGCTTCCGCATTCGTCGAGACACGGCCCAGAATGCAACGCCGCCTACAAGGCCAACCGCGGCGATCGTGAGAGGAATCCAGGCATCTAGGTCTGTAGACGAGAGATCGAGTGAGGGGTCAAAGGCCCACCACCTTTCGACCGGCCGACCCCGAACTACCGGAGAGGCCTTCGCAGCGCCTCAGCTCCAGGGGCGGGCGGCGCGGGCTTCCCAGTACTTTTCGGCAGGTTCGGCCAGTTCGGCCAGGCGCTCCTCGTCGAGCGAGGGCGCCCGCGCCTCGAGGTTCTGCTTGAGCTGCTTGCGGGTCACCGCCCCGGTCAGCACGATGTCGGCCCACGGATGCGCCACGGCCGCGCCGATGGCCAGCCCGTCGAGGCGCTGCCCGTCTTCGGCGGCGAGCGCGGCGGCGGCCGTCTCTTCGCCGCGCGATGTCAGCCGCCCGTTGGCCAGCACCTCCTTGACCACGACGAGCCACTTGGCATCGTTCGCCGCGGTGAGCGCCTCGCCCACCGAGGGCTCGAGCAGGTTCCAGGTGGACTGCACGGCAGAGAACGGGGAATCGGCCAGGCCGAGCGCGCGCTCGATGACCTCGGCCTGCGCAGGCCCGCTCGTCGAGAAGCCCACGCGCACGCCGCTCTCCCGCAGGGCGCGCAGCCTGTCGAGAAGCGCGCCGTCGTCGAGGGCTGTGCTGTCGGAGGTCAGCGAGTGCACGAGGTACACGTCGGGTTCTGTGCCGAGCGCCGCCTGCGTCTCGGCCCACTGCCGCTCGAACATCGCGAGCGAATGCTCCTTGCGCTCCTGCTGCGGCGCGTCGAGGCGCCAGTCGCCGGTGTACTCGTAGCCCCACTTCGATCCGATGGTCAGTTCGTCGCGATACCCCGGATGCGCGGCCAGCCACGATCCGAGGAACTCCTCGGCGCGCCCGTACGAGCGCGCCGCATCGACGTAGCGGATGCCCAGCCACCACGCGGCATCCAGAAGTTTGTGCGCCCGCTCGCGTATCGCATCCACGCTGCGATCGGCACCCTCGCCCAGGTCTTTCGCGCGCCCGCCGGTGATGTACGCGGGGCGGCCGATGGCGGCGAGTCCGAGCCCCAGGCGCGATGCGATGCTGTCTTCGATGTCGATGTCATCCACCGTTCGAGCGTACGCGCACCGACCCGGATGCATCCGCGCCGACTCGGCGCATCCGCTGCTGGACGGCCGGGCGCGGATGCGCCGAACGGGCGCGGGCGCTCAGCCGCGGCGTTCCAGGTGCGCGCGGGTCAGGGCGTCCATCTCGTCGTCGCTCAGCGCATCCATCTTCTTGGCGTCGCGGCGGTCGAGCCTCGACCAGCGCACGAAGAGCAGGATCAGTATCGGAACGTCGGCGATCTCGGCGATGAACCAGAGCAGGTCGCCCGCGAGATGCTGATCGTGCAGCGGGGTCGGCCACCAGCCGGGCGCCAGCTGTGACGCGACCGCGCCGACACCGCTGACGACGCCCGGCCCGACGCCATCCAGAACGCCGTCGTTCAGTCGCATCAGCACGCCCGGAATCGCGTCGAGAACCAGCTCGACGAACGCCAGCAGGAACTCGGCCGTGATGAACAGGGTGCTGCGCGCGGCCGAGTTCTCGACCAGCGGAAGGGCGAACAGCAGCCCGATGGCCGGCACCAGCACACCGATGGCGGGCTCCGCCACGGGGCTCAGCCTGAGCACGCCGGCCAGCGGAGTGAGGAAGACGCAGAAGGCGAGCGCGGCGAACAGGGTGGCGAAGGCCGCGTTGCCGGTGACGCGAACGACCCACGACGACAGCACGCGTTCGAGGCGCGCGGAGCCGCGGGGGCCGAGGGCGCGTCGCGCCACCTCGACGGGGCGGCCGAGCACCATCAGGGCGGGCACGATGAACAGCAGCAGCGCGATGCGGGTGGTGAAGGCGAGTCTGAGCTGGTCGCTGTAGGTGCCGAGAAATCCGAACGAGACCACGGCCCACGAGCCGAGGCCGGCGACCATGAAGAGCACGGTCCGCGACACCGGCCAGCGCCCGCCGCGAGACCGGATGCGCCGCACGCCGATCGCATACAGCGCGGCGCTGGCGAGTATCGCCGCGAGGGCGACCGGGTCGAGCGACCACGAGCCGAGGAGGGTGTCGAGGGGAGGCGTCTGCGTGCCTTTCGCGAGGGATCGAACCTCACGGATGCTACTCCTCGCGGCTGGGCCACCCCCTAGGCTGGGGGCCATCCACCCGCACCGCACGAGAAGGAGACTCCCCATGCGCTCGACACTCTTCAGCCAGGAGAACAACGAGGTCGAATCCGACGCTCTGATGGCCCTGCAGAACCCCTACATGCTGCGCTCCCGGGTCACGCCCGGGCGCGACATCATCACCCGCAAGGGTGCGATGGTCGCCTACCAGGGCAACATCGAGTTCAAGCACGAGGGTGCGAGGGATGCCGGTGCGCTGTTGCGCAAGATGGTCTCGTCGGACGACCAGCCGCTCATGCGCGTGTTCGGACACGGCGACGTGTTCTTCGCGCACCACCGGGCGAACATCCACCTCATCCAGCTCGAGGGGGAGGGCATCACGATCAACGGAACGTCGCTTCTCGCCTTTCAGGCCGACCTCGGCTACGAGCTCACGCGGCTCAAGGGTGCGAGCATGCTCGCCGGCGGCTTCTGGAACACGACCGTGCACGGCCACGGACACATGGCCGTCGCCACGCAGGGCACCCCGATGATCCTCGACTGCTCGCAGCAGCCCACGTTCACCGACATCAACGCCACCGTCGCCTGGAGCGCGAACCTGCAGCCGACCGTGAAGTCGTCGCTGAGCGCGGGCGCCTTCATCGGCCGTGGGTCGGGCGAGGCGTTCCAGTACGCGTTCCACGGACCGGGCTGGGTCATCGTGCAGCCGTCGGAGTTCACGGGCGTGGTCGCGACGGCGTAGTCACACGAGCTGCGCCGGGCGCAGCTGCGGCTAGTCGACCTTCGTCGAGAAGGCGGCGTCGAACGAGGCCGTCGGTGCCTCCCAGAGCAGGGAGCGCACGAAGGCGAGTGCCTCGGGCGCGCCGCGCAGGCGGTCCATGCCGGCGTCCTCCCACTCCACCGAGATGGGTCCGGTGTAGCCGATGTGGTTTAGCGCGCGGAACGCGTCCTCCCACGGAACGTCGCCGTGCCCGGTCGAGACGAAGTCCCAGCCGCGGCGCGGGTCGGCCCAGGGCAGGTGCGAGCCCAGGATGCCTGCGCGCCCCGAGTTGCCGTTGCGCATGCGGGTGTCCTTGCAGTCGACGTGGTAGATCAGCTCGGCGAACTCGGTGATGAATTCCACCGGGTTGATGCCCTGCCAGACCATGTGGCTCGGGTCCCAGTTGAGCCCGAACGACTTTCTGTGGTCGATGGCCTCGAGCGTGCGCACGGTCGACCAGTAGTCGTAGGCGATCTCCGACGGGTGCACCTCGTGGGCGAAGCGCACCCCCTCGCCCTCGAACACGTCGAGGATCGGGTTCCAGCGGTCGGCGAAGTCCTGGTAGCCGGCGTCGATCACGTCTTGACCCACGGGCGGGAACATGGCCACGTACTGCCAGATGCTCGAGCCGGTGAAGCCCACGACGGTGTCGACGCCGAGCTTGCGGGCCGTGATCGCGGTCTTCTTCAGCTCCTCGGCGGCGCGCTGGCGCACACCCTCTCCGTCGCCGTCGCCCCAGACCTTCGCCGAGACCATGTCCTTGTGCCGGAAGTCGATGGGGTTGTCGCAGACCGCCTGCCCCTTGAGGTGGTTCGAGATCGCGAAGACCTTCAGGTTGTTCTTCTCGAGGATGTCGAGGCGCGACTGCACGTAGGCGTCGTCTTCGGCGGCGCGCCACGGGTCGAGGTGGTCGCCCCAGCAGGCGATCTCGAGACCGTCGTAGCCCCACTCTCCCGCGAGCCGGGCCACCTCCTCGAAGGGAAGGTCGGCCCACTGGCCGGTGAACAGGGTGACGGGGCGTGTCATGTGCTTCTCCTTGTGCTCGTTCCCTGAGCCTGTCGAAGGGAACTCGTCTGAACGCTTCCCTTCGACAGGCTCAGGGAACGGATCGGTTACGGGGTGACGGATGCGCCGCCTGCGGCGGCAGAACTCTCCACCGCGGCGAGCACCTTCTGAACCCGCAGTCCGTCGGCGAACGACGGCTGCGACTCGGTGTCGTCGCGGATGGAGTTCAGGAAGTCTGCGAACTGGTGCACGAACGTGTGCTCCCAGCCGATGATGTGGCCGTCGGGCCACCAGTGGCCGATATACGGATGCCCGGCCTCGGTCACGAGGATGCGTCGGAATCCCTGCTCCCCGGGCGCATCGCCGGAGTCGAAGAACATCAGCTCGTTGAGGTTCTCGAGGTCGAACGTCAGGCTGCCCTTCTCGCCGTAGATCTCGAGCGCGAGGCCGTTCTTGGCGCCGAGCGCGAAGCGCGAGACCTCGAGCTGAATGATGCCGCCCCCTGAGAGCCGGCCCGTCGCCCACGCGGCGTCATCCACTGTCACGTCTTCGAGCGCGACGTCGGCCGAGCCCGGCCCGGAGCCCGCGGCCGAGCCGCCGATCGCGCCGTCGCCGCTGTCACCGGCGGGGCGCTGCGTCACGAAGGTGTGCACGCCGCCGGTGAGGCTGTCGATGCTCTCGCCCGTGAGGTGCAGCACGAGGTCGGTGGCGTGCGAGCCGAGGTCGCCGAGCGCGCCCGAGCCGGCCTCGTCGCGACGCAGCCGCCAACTCATGGGGGACGAGGGGTCGCTGAGCCAGTCCTGCAGGTAGCTGATGCGCACGTGCCGGATGGGACCGATGCGGCCGTCGTCGACGAACTTCTTCGCCAGCGCGATCGCGGGAACACGGCGGTAGTTGAAGTTGACGATGGCGTGCTGCCCGTTGGCCCGGGCCTTCTCGAACGCCTCGGCCATCTCCTCGGCCTCGGCGACGGTGTTGGCCAGCGGCTTCTCGACGATCACGTGCTTGCCGGCGGCGAGCGCCGCGAGCACGATCTCGTGGTGCAGGATGCCCGGGGTGCAGACATCGACGATGTGCACGTCGTCGCGCTCCAGCACGGCGCGCCAGTCGGTGGCGCTGTCCTTCCAGCCGAACTTCTCGGCGGCCGCAGCCACCTTGGCCGCGTCTCGGCCGACGAGCACGGTCTGCTCCACGGCGGGAACGTCGAAGTAGGCGGCCACATTGCGCCAGGCGCCCGAGTGCGCCTTGCCCATGAAGGCGTATCCGATGACGGCTACGCCGAGCGGTGCGGCCGTCTGGGGAGTCGCGGGGTCCTGGCTCACTTCGTCTCCGTTCGCGTCGTCGCGTTGTGCTGCGGTGTGCATCCATTATCGCGGCACTCGCTGGTCGCGTGATCTGCGACGGCTGCGCTGATTGAATTGGCCGCCGCTCCGAACGCTGACGAAAAGCTCTACGTAGCGTGCAAGTCCAGCATGAGTGAACCGCGATTGCATGGGATCAGCGTCAACGATCTATCGGCCCGCAATGTCGAGGTAGGCGAGCCTCCTGACACGTTCGTGGGCCTGCGCTTCGATGCGATCGACTTTGCAGGGCGCGACCGGTCTGTTGGCAGTCAGTTCGGAGAGCGCGCCTCCGACGGCGTCAAGCGCGCGACGCGGCGTGGCGCGGGGCAACGTTATCTGCCGCCGACTCGCCTCACTGAGGGGCTGAAGGCCGACCCGGTGTGATCGAAGGAGATCTACAAGCCCATGCCAGCAGGCGGCTCGGGCAATCGAATGACTGGCGGGTGCGGCGGTGTTCTTGACGTCGTATGCGTCGAATTACATTGACGGCAATCTCCTGTTTGTCGACGAATGCCGCTTCGGGCGGTGAGTCTAAATTTGCCTGACCACGTAATTATCGGCAATAGAGGCGGGCATGATCCGCGGAGGAGCGGTGTGCCGAGATAATCTCGCACTCGCAGGGGGACCGTCAGGGGTCCGCATCTAGAATCGACGTGACTACTAGAGTTTCGTTTGAGGGTTGGGAAAACAAATCGTGACGATAAGTGCAGCGGCGTCGGTAATGCCTCAGCTTTCGGGGGACGAGTCCTCCGACTGCAAATTCTGCGCCCTTCATTCATTCGAGCCTCTCCTGCTCGAATCACGTTCGGGATCCCTGGTTCCTTCTGTTGGGTCTATGGTCGAGGGCTGGCTTCTTGCCTTTCCCGCCGTCCATGTTCTCTCGTTAGCCGATCTGAGTTTCGACGACTGGGATGGTTTCTCGGAACTTCTAGAGAATGCTCGCTCCTTGTTGCGGGGTGCCTATGGATCGACGGTCATGTTTGAACATGGGTCAGCGGGCGTCGGCAGGCTTGCAGCGTGCGGGGTCGATCATGCGCACATGCATTTAGTGCCTCTCGACATTGATCTCAGAGCAGCGATTTCTAATCTGGCCGGCGAACTCGGTGAGTTTGAATGGACTCGGATCGAGGGCCGGGTCGAGCCAATAGCCGAGGAAGATTACATCTTCATAAGTGATCGAACGGGCTCTTGGGTAACGCGTAGCTCTCACCTTCCGAGTCAGGTGGTGCGTCGTGCAATTGCGCTGGAGCTCGGCATTTCTGAGTGGGACTGGAAGAAGGACGCGCGGCCAGGAACTGTATCCTCGACGCGTGCTCGGCTCAGGGACATCTAGATGTCCGCGGGCGAATCGGATCCCGTACCTGAGGGAGTACCTCCAAAGGGAAACGCTTCTGCCCCTGCCGAGGACGTTCCAGGTTTCGCGCCAGATGAGCCCACGGATGAAAGAAAACTCGGTGACTGGCGTTCGAGATACTGGGAAAAATCCGCTCGGCGAGCAATTCAGATTGAGGCTGCTTTCGTTTGGCTGTGTTTATCCGGCACGATAGCCGGCATTCTGTTCGCGGCGATTATCTCGACGATGCCGGATCAGATCGTCCCATCGCAGACGTGGGAGTCGCTATCTCCATTTGTTCTGTCCTACCTAGGCGGGCTGTTGGGTGGAACGCTCTTTTCGATGAAATGGCTTTACCACACCGTCGCGAAAGGCCTGTGGAACAGGGACCGCAGGCTTTGGCGAATCTTCACGCCATTTCTCTCGGGTGGTGCCTCCCTAACGGTTATCCTGCTTTGCGCCTCAGGTGCGATCCCTTTATTCGGTCCTGAGCTAGTCAGAACGAACGTTGGTGCGCTGGGGTTGTCAGTCGTGTTTGGCTACTTCTCGGATCGCGCATTCAGCAGCTTGGAGCGGGTTGCCGAAGACAACTTGGGGCTCGCGCGTAAACGTAAGGCCACTGGTCAGCAGAACGCGAAGGAGAAATGACAGAAAACACGCATAACCCGCGCAGCCTTTTTCTTTCTAGTCCGTCGCTGTCGGCCAACGAGTTCAGGCTGGCCGAGGTATCAGAGGCTGGTGGCAAAGGTGCTGGGCTACTTCGGTTGTCGCCGAATTGGTATCCGGAAACTCTGATTGTTGGTCCGCACGCACACCGCATGTACCGAGCTGGTGACATAACAGCAACGTTTGCGTCAGATTCCGAAGACAGGGAGCGTCTTGAGCATGTCCTGTCGCGGATGACCTCGCATACGAGCTCGAAGCGCATATTTGTCAGGAGCTCCGCGGCGCGGGAAGGGGTCTCAGAGCGGGGTAAGTACGAATCCGTTACGGCCGAAGCCTCTGCAGCAAGCATGCAGGAATCGATCGTGGCAATGTGGAAGTCGGTCGGACTTGAAAATGACCTCGGCGTCGTCGTCCAGCCATTCATCAATGTGAAAGTTCGGGGGCACCTTTCCAATGAACATCGCGTGAGTCGTGATACGACGTCCTGGGTTTCGGAAATGTTCGTTGGAAATCAAGGCACTACTCAGACCTGGCGAGTGACGGGCGCTGTGCCAGCAGGCGATGGTGCGCTCATGTGCCCGAATGTGCGATCGATCGAAAAAGTTCTTCGTGGTGCAGCCAAATTACTCAGCGGTCTCCCTTTCCGTCATCACCTCGAGTGGGTCTGGGATGGCGAGCGTATCTGGGTGGTGCAAGCCGACCGCGTGCCGCCCACAACCGGCAATGCGCCTGGAGACGCGTGGTCGGCCCGGCGAGGGGAGAGCATCGACCAGACAAGCCTCAATGTTTGGGCAGAGCTCTCGGGAGATGTCCTGGCAGACTCGACGGGCTGGGATAAGGCGGGCGCCCTTAGGAAATTCTCGGACTCTGGCCTGCCAGTAGCGCGAGTTTGGATACTCGAAGGTGCCCAAATCATTAATTCACTAAACGGTGATGAGGTAGTGCCAGGTCTCGTAGAAGATCTCGCACTGTTGGCGTCAGGACACATAGTCGTTCGAACCGATGTTCGTGGTGCTGGCGCGCAGCTAATGCTTCCAAAGACCGGTACAGAATCGGATCCTGTCGCTATAGAGGCTTTCTTGAGGCAGACCTGTTCCAGCCTGATCGCCGCTGGCGTCGGCCCGGAGAATATTGCTTTTCTTGCTCATCGCTATTTGCGGGCAAGAGCTTGCGCTTGGAGTCTCGCCTATCCGGACCAGGCATTTGTAGAGATTGACAGCATGTGGGGCACGCCGGATGGGCTCGCCTGGCTTCCGCACGACAGCGCTTGGGCCAATGTGGATACCGGTGAGGTGTGGCGCTCGATTGAGGGCAAAACAAACTTCCTCGACATCGATGAGCACGGAACATGGACATACCGTGAATCGCCGACGGAGTGGATATGGCGGGCAAGTATGTCTGAGGATCAGATACGCAACGTGGCGGCAGGGGCCTCCCGCTTAGCAAAGCAAGCAGGAGCACCAGTTCTTACCATGTGGTTCATTGGCATTCTCGAAGGCGCGGATGCAGAGTACTTACCGTGGTTTCAGCAGATTCGTGACGCGGATGAAGCCGACGTGCGAGGTTCAATATCGCCAGCCAAGGATCGCCGGACAGTGACGACCACCGAAGAGCTAGATAGCGTGGGTCGAGATGCTGGCCCGAGCTTCAAGGTCCTTCGAATTGTCCCCGGACCTGACCTAGTTCGAGATAAGGACTTTGTGACGAAGGTCATAGAAGTGGCCACCAGTAGGGACCTGACCGTGGAGCTCGTTGGGAGTCCTCTAGCTCATCCTTACTATCTAATTCGTCGCGCTGGAGTAGCAGTAAGTTGTGTGAGCCAATTCGAACAGCCACTCACAATTCATAACAAATTGGTGCGGGACAACATCGTTGATCAGATCGAGTCGAATGGAGAGGTAGTCGTTTCGTACCGGGCAGCAGGAACTGAGAGGACGCGCCTGCTGCGGCTAAAACTTGTCGAAGAATCGCTCGAACTGCTCCGCGCTGCGACAACCGAACAAGCCACAGACGAGATAGCCGATGTCGAGGAAGTGCTCGATTCACTTAGGGTTGCGCTTCGCGTTCGAAGGTCGGATGTTCGCGAGAGACGCGCTGAAAAGCGGACGGTCAGGGGAGGCTTCGATGAGGGCCTTGTACTCGTAAGTGCTGGAAGGCAGACCTCGGATTCCGACAACGAGTTAGATGGGTTCGATGATGCAGGTCCTAGTCGCCGCCCGTGGCAAGTACAACAGCATCTGGACAAGATCATCCTCAGTGCCTTGCCGCCGGTTGCAGGAGAGCAGCAAACATATGTCTTGAAGCTTGGCGACCGGTCAGTCCGCATTGTTTACAGGGGTGCCCGAATCGAGATTAGCCAAGAGGGCGAAACAAAATCTGAGCCCGGAGATGAGTTGCTCTTCCTCGACCTCTAGGCGTAGGCGCTGAATCGAAGAGATTTCGGTGAGTCACTGCGTCCGGAGATTGTTCATTTTGGGGTTAAGGGATTCAGCACCCTCGAGGTCGACTCGATGAACACGCGGCGCAGGGTCTCGCGGGGGATGCCCTCGATCGCGGGGTTCACCGCCGACACGAGCAGGCCGCCGCCCGCCAGCGCGAGCGCCGCCCGGGCCTCGGGAGCGGGCTGGGCTCCGATCAGCAGCGCATCGAGTCTGCTCGCGAGAGCCCGGAACTCCGTCGCCTCCTCGAGCTCGCGCCCCACCTGCGGATCGCGCTGCATCGCCGCCGAGAACAGTCGGTTGTCGAGCACGAGGTCGACGAGTCCGGCGAGCGCGAGGTCGAAGCGTTCCTGCGCGCTCGAACCCTTCTCCGCCTCCGCCGCCACGCGCTCCATCTGCGCGAGCGCCGGGGCCGCCACCGCGAGCACGATCTCCGACTTCGAGTTGAACAGGTGATAGACCGCGGCCTTCGTCACGCCCAGCGAGTCGGCGATCATCTGCAGCGACGTGCCGTTCACCCCGTGCTGCGCGAAGAGCGCGAGCGCGGCCTCGAGCAGGCGCGAACGGCCCTCTCCCCGCGGTGCCACGGGCCTGCCCATACGCTGCGCCTTCCGGTCGGATGCTCGTGGGCGCGTCGGTCGGAACGCCCGTTCTGAGAGTAGCCCGGGAGTCGGCGCATCCAAGATAGCCGATCGGCTATCTTTACATCATTCGACTACCCGTCATCCAGCCCCACGCCCGAGGAGAACCGCATGTCCGACCTGTCCACCACCCCCGCTTCGATGGCGCTCTCGATGGTCACCGGCCCCGGCCAGACCTCCGTCGTCGAGGTGCCCGTGCCCACCGCCGGGCCCGCCGACGTGCTGGTCAAGATCCGCGCGTGCGGCATCTGCGGCTCCGACGCGATGTACATCGCCATCGGCGGGCTCCCCGGTCGCGAGGGCCGGACCCCGCTCGGCCACGAACCCGCCGGCGAGGTCGTGGCGGTCGGCAGCGATGTTGTCGGCGTGAGCGTGGGCGACCACGTGGTCGTGAACCCCATGGCGGCGCCATCCGGAATCATCGGCTCGGGCGGTGCGACCGGCGGAATGGCCGACTACCTGCTCGTCGAGAACGCGGTCGTCGGAACGAGCCTCGCGATCGTGCCCGACCACATCCCGTTCGAGGTCGCTGCGCTCAACGAGCCGATGGCCGTGGCTCGGCACGCCGTCAACCGCACCCGGCCCAAGCCGGGCGACAAGGTCGTGATCTTCGGCGCGGGTCCCATCGGGCTGGGCGCCGCCATCAGCTACATGGCCTTGGGCGTCGAGCACATCGTGGTGGTCGACGTGATCGCGTCCCGCCTCGAGAAGGCCCTGCAGATCGGGGTGGATGCCGTGGTGAATTCGGCAGAGGAGGACCTGGTCGAGCGGCTGGTCGCCCTGCACGGCGAAGGACCGGCGCGTCGGGGAGTGCGGAAGCCGGCATCCGACATCTACCTGGATGCGACGGGCGCGGCCCCGGTGGTGAAGGCCATTCTCGGCGCGGCGAAGCACGGGGCGACGCTGGGCATCGTGGGAGTGCACAAGAAGCCGGTCGAGGTCGACTTCGGCGAGCTGCTCGGCTCGGAGCTGACCATCGTGCTGTCGATGGGCTATCCGACCGAGATCTTCGAGGTGACCCAGGACATCATCGCCAACTGGCAGAAGTACGCGGTGATCGTGAGCGACGTGTTTCCGTTCGCCGACGTGCAGCGAGCATTCGAGGTCGCCGCGACGCCGGGCGCGGCGGACAAGGTCGTGGTCACCTTCGACTGATCGCGAGGCCCATCCGTTGCCTAGACTTCTGCGGGGCGGCCCGTGCGGCCGCCCGCAGGAGAGAGGCTGATCATGGCGCGCAAGCCCGGTACACAGGCACCCCGATTGGATGCGATCAGGCTCGACGACCTCGTCGCTGGCGACCCCGAGACGCTCCGGTCGCACGACGTCTACGAGGGCCTGCGCTTCGAGGGCGCCGACCTGTCCGGCCGCGACCTGTCGGGCGTCCAGCTCAGGGAGTGCGCGTTCGACGATCTGCAGGCGCACGATGCCTCTCTGCGCGGGGCGACGTTCGCCGACGTCGAGATCCATCGGCTGAACGCGCCCATCTTCTCGGCCCCCAGGGCGGAGCTGCGCTCGGTCACGATCGACGGATCGCGCCTCGGCTCCGCCGAGCTGTACGAGTCAGCCCTCTCGTCGGTGCACATCTCGTCGACCAAGCTCGGCTTCGCCAACCTCTCGGGAGCCAACCTGCTCGACGTGCTGTTCACCGGATGCTCGATCGACGAGCTCGACCTGAGCAGCTCCAAGCTGAACCGCGTGGCGTTCGTCGACTGCACGATCGGAGTGCTGAGCCTCAACCACGCCACGCTGCAGAACGTCGACCTGCGTCGCGCCGAGCTCTCCCGCCTCGACGGGTTCACCGCCCTCGCCGGGGCGACGCTGTCGAGCGGCCAGGTCGCCGACCTGGCGTCGTCTTTCGCCGAGCACCTGGGCATCCGCGTCGAGGACTGAGTGGACGGGCCCTTCGACAGGCTCAGGGAACAGCGCGGCGACAGGCTCAGGGAGCGTTCCCTGAGCCTGTCGAAGGGCGAACAGCCCCGCCGCTACACCCCGGCACCCACCGGTATGCGCTCCGCACCCGAGGCGGAGACCGGCGCCGCTGCATCCAGAGCATGGCCCTCGGTGTCGATGTTCGGAACGATGCGGTCGAGCCACTTCGGCATCCACCAGGCGGACTCGCCGAGCAGGCTGAGCAGCGCCGGAATCAGCACGAGCCGCACGATGAACGCGTCCGCCATCACGCCGACCATCAGTCCGAAGGCGATGGATGCGCCGATCGCGAAGGTTCCCGTGGCGAACCCGGCGAAGACCACGGTCATGATGGTCGCTGCCGCCACGAGCACCGGTCCGGAGCGCGCGAAGCCCTCGCGGATCGCCTTCTTCGGGGACATTCCCCGGTCGTGCATCTCCTTGATGCGCGAGACCAGGAACACCTGGTAGTCCATGGCGAGGCCGAAGAGCACGCCCACCAGCAGCAAGGGGAGCAGGCTCATCATGGGGTCGCCCTGGGGCGCGGCGATCACTGCGTCGAGCCAGCCCCACTGGAACACCGCGGTGCTGGCTCCGAACGAGGCCCCGACCGACAGCAGGTATCCGAGCGTCGCGATCAGCGGAATGAGCAGCGATCGGAACATCACGACGAGCAGCAGCATCGAGATGACAACGATCACGATGATGTACTTGATCAGCGCGCTGGTGAGCGCCGCGTCCTGGTCGAGACCGATCGCCGTCTCGCCGGTGACCTCGAGGTGCACGCCTGTCAGCGAGTCGGCATCGTCGGTGATCGTGGTCACCACGTCTTTCGTCGCCTGGTCGATCGGGCCGCCGTCGGGGATCACGACGATCCGCGCCATGCGTCCGTCGGCCGAGATCTCGGCCGGAACCACCTGCTGAACGCCCGCCAGCGTGCCGAGCCGGCCCTCGACATCCGGCGCCTTCGAGGCGATGTCGTCGCCTTCGGCGAGCACGATCAACGGGCTCTGGATGCCGCCGAACTCGTCGACGATGAGGTTGTAGGCGGTGCGCTCCGTCGACTCCGGATCGGCGCCCCCGGGGATGCTGAACGCGGTCTTCATGCTGAACAGCGGCAGGGCGACGATCACGAGAACCACGATGCCGGCGAGCGCCGAGACGATCGGCCGGTTGACCACGACGCTGCCCCAGCCGCGCAGGAGTCCACGCTTCTGCGTGGCACCCTCCACCCAGACGGTTCCGGAGGCGAGCTCCGCGCGCTGCTTCTTCGAGAGGGCTCGCGTGCCCATGGTGCGCATCAGCGCGGGCAGCAGCGTGAGGGCGAGCAGCACGGCCACGGCGACGGCGGCCGCGGCGGCGAAGCCCATCTCGGTGATGAAGCTGAGGTTGGCGACGAGCAGGGCCACGAGAGCGACGATCACGGTGAGTCCGGCGAAGACGACGGCTGTGCCTGCGGTTCCCGTCGCCCGGGCCACCGCGTCTTCGACGCTCTTGCCGCTTCTCAGCTCTGTTCTGAACCTCGACAGGATGAAGAGGCTGTAGTCGATGCCGACGGCGAGGCCGAGCATGGCCGACAGGATGATGGAGTTGTCGCCGAGCGGGAACAGTGCGCCGTAGGCGAGCACTCCGACAAGGCCGACGCCCACGCCGAAGACGGCGATGAGCAGATTGACGCCGGCCGCGAGCAGCGAGCCGAAGGTGAGGATGAGCACGAGGAACGCGATGATCACACCGACGCCCTCGCCGATGCCCGGCTCGGGGGCGCCGAGGGGAACGAGGTTGCCGCCGAGTTCGACGCCGAGGTCGTTCGGCGCGTTCGCCTGCAGCTCGAGGGCCGCGTCGTAGGACGACACCTGCTTCGCGTCGGACAGCTCGCCGTAGCTCAGCGTCGCGACGGCGAGGGTGCCGTCCTCGGATACGTAGGGCCGGTTCGCGTCGAACGGATCGCTGACGGCGTCGACTCCGGGGAGTGCCGCGGCCTCGCTCAGGACGTCGGCGATCTGCGCCGCGACCGCCGGGTCGGAGACGTCTCCGCCATCCGGCTGGAAGACGAGTTGCAGCGTGTCACCTGTGGCATCGGCCGAGGCGGGGAATTCGTCGTTCATGCGATCGAGGGCCTGCGACGCAGGAGAGTCGGGAATCGAGTCGGTTGCCGCGGCCGGCGAGGCGAGGTTGCCACCGATCACGAGGGTGCCGATGAGGCCGGCGAAGATCAGGAGCCAGGCTCCGATCACCACCATGCGGTGTCGGGCGCTGAACCGTCCGACGCGGGCGAGGAATGTGGACAAGAGAGGCTCCTTGGAGTGAGGCGGAAAGGTCTACCTCAATACTCGCGAGCGGTGTTCTCCTCGGAATCGTCCTGCTGGATCGTGCGGTCTAATGCGTTTGGATGAGACGGCCGGCAACTCGGTGCAGCCACGGCCTATGCTCGTCGCTATTCGACGAGGAGTGCCTCCTGCTGCACCGAATTACTGCGCTGCGCTGCTGCGTCAGATGGATGCCGAGGGGTCGGGCTCGGCCGGGCCGTCCGTCGGGCTCGCGGCCGGCGTCGTGGCCGAGCCGTCTACGGAACCCGCGGCATCCGCTCGCCGTTCGACGACCAGCGTGATCTTCGAGACGACCGCGGCGATCGCGCCGATCGCGAGCAGCACGGGGGCGATCGCCACGGTGAGTGCGAGGCCGACGAGGCCCGCGTTCACCGGGATCTCGAGCAGGGCGCTGCCGTCTTCGCGCTTCAGGATGATGCGGCGCACGTTGCCTTCGTGGATGAGGTTCTTGACTGTCTCGACCAGCTTGTCGCCGGCGACCTCGAACTGCTCGAACGTGGATTTCTTGTCGCTCATGTCGTTTCGTCCTGTCTGACGTCGATGTTCGTACGACGATCCGGTTCGGAACGCCTGGATTCCAGTCTGGCCGTGTCGCGCGCTGCGCGCATCAGTCCCGGGTACGACTCACCCGATTCACATGCAGTACTACGACGCCGCGAACCCGGCCCGATAGGCGAATGTCACGAGTTGGGCGCGGTCGCGCGCTCCCAGCTTCGCCATGGCCCTGTTCGCGTGGGTCTTCACCGTGTACGGCGACACGAACATCTCGGCGGCGATCTGCGTGTTGTCGAGTCCGCGCGCCGCGGCCTTCACGACGTCGAGCTCGCGGGGGGTGAGCGCCGAGAAGCGGTCGAGCATGGCGGCGTCCGCAGCGGGTCGACTCTCGTGGGCCACGTGGCCGATGAGAGCGGCGCTCGCGGAGGCCGACAGTGCCCCGCCGCCCGTCGCCACCTCGTGGATGCCCGCGGCCAGCTCGGCGGGGCCGATGCCCTTGCTGAGAAAGCCGTTGGCTCCGGCGCGCAGGGCCGCGAACACGTTCTCGTCGTTGTCGAAGGTGGTCAGCACGATGATGCGCAGCTGCTCGCTCGTGTAGGCGGCGCGCAGACGCTTGGTCGCCTCGACCCCGTCGATGCCGGGCATCCGGATGTCCATGAGCACGACGTCGACGCTCAGTCCGTCGATCGCGGCGAGGGCCTCGAACCCGTCGCCGACGTCGGCGACGATCTCGATGTCGGCTTGCGGTTCGAGGATCGCGCGCAGGCCCGCGCGGATCATCTCCTGGTCGTCCACGATCATCACCCGGATCATCGGATCTGCCCTCCGTCTATGCGCAGTGTCGCGACGACGATGAACGCGTCGTCGGTGTCGACGACCTCGAGGCGGCCGCCGGCCGACGTGGCGCGCTCGCGCATGCCGATCAGACCGTAGCCGCGCCGCGCAGCGGCAGTCTTCGGTGCCCGGCGCGCCCGGGCATTCGTGACCGTGATCGTCAGGATGCCGCCATCCGACCGGGTCGTCACCGAGACGGCACCCGGGCCATGGCGCTGCGAGTTGGTGAGCGCCTCCTGCACGATCCGGAACGCGGCCGTGCTGACCTCGGCATCGATCGCCTCCGGCGCCTCGCACAATTCGGCCTGCACCTCGACGCCGGCCGAGCGGTAGGAGTCGATGAGGCGCGCGATGCCGCCGAGGTCGGGCGTGGGCCGTGACGCATCGCCGGCAGCGGATTCAGGCTCGTCGGTGCGGAGCACGTGCAGGATGCGTTGGGTCTCCGAAAGGACAGCTTGCACGTTCGACCGGGCCGAGGTGAGGGACGATCGGGCGGTAGCGGCCTCTGCCGGGAGGCTGACCTCGGCGACTCCGAGATGCATGTTGAGCACCGCGATCTCGTGCCCCACCACGTCGTGCAGGTCGCGGGCGATGCGCAGGCGTTCCTCGCTCACGCGCTGGTTCGCCTCGGCATCGCGAGTCGCGAGTGCTTCGAGGGAGCGCTGTTCGAGCTCGCGCCGGTAGCGGTCCTGGCTGCGAGTGGCACTGCCTGCGGCGGCGGCGGCCAGGGCGAATGCGAAAGCCACGATCGATACCGGGTAGACGAAGCCCTGGTCGTGGAACAGCGAGACGGACACGTAGTTGGCGGAGCCGATGACCAGGCCGACCATGACCGCCGGCATGCCTCGGACCGCGAGGGAGAACGCGGCGAACACAGCGAGGTTCCAGGCCATGAGCGGATCCCAGTCCACCGCATTGGCCACGAAGGGCGCGGCAGCGATGACTGCCAGGCCGACCCAGCGCCACCGGTAAGACACGGCGATGCCGAGAAGGGAGACTATGAGGGGGATCCAGGCCACGAAGCCGTATCCCTGCAGCGGGGGGACCACGAATTCGGTGGCCGAGGCCAGCCCGATGGTGATCAGGGTGATGCGGTCGAGCAGTGCGGGTCGTCGATACCACGAGGGGCGGTACGCCACCATCTCGGTGGGTGAGCTCGACGCGGTCATTCGTTGATCCTCCCACCGGGTCCGCGACAGAAGGTACTGCGGACGCGGTAGATCTGCCGCGTGGCGCCGGGCGCGGGTGTTCTCGTCCAGCGCGGCGGCTGAACCACTGCGCTTCGCGAAAACACCCGCGCTCGCCGACGCCGATGCCGGACCTGGCGCGCCGCCCAGGCCGTTACGCCACAGACCAGCCGCCATCCGACGGCAGGATGACGCCGTTCACGTTGACGCCGTCGTCGCTCAGCAGGAACGTGATCGACGCGGCGAGGGCGTCGCTCTCGACGGCCTCGGGCATGACCGACATGCCCACGCGCACCCGCTCCGCACCGAGCTTCGAGCCGAACTTCGCCTCGATGTTCGTGATCGTCGGGCCGGGGGCGACCGCGTTGACCCGGATCCCGCTGGGTCCGTACATGAACGCGCTGCTCTTGGTGAGCCCCGCGACAGCGTGCTTCGACGCCGTGTAGGCCGCGCCGGCCGCCGATCCGCGCAGGGCAGCCTCCGAAGCCGTGTTCACGATCGAGCCGTGGGCCTGGCCGAGCATCGTGGGCATGACGGCCCGCATCAGCTTCATCGTGCCGTCGACGTTGATCGAGAAGACGCGCTTCCACACGTCGTCGGAGACGTCTCCGACCGGTGTCATGTCGTCCATGATGCCGGCGATGTTGGCCAGGCCGTCGATGCGGTCGCCGGCTGCGGCGATGATCTGCGCCACGGCCTGATCGTCGGTGATGTCGGCGACGACGGTCACGATGTCGGCGCCCGGGGTCTTCGCCACGAAGTCGTCGAGCCGCTCCTGCGAGATGTCGACGGCGACGACGCGGCCGCCCTCGCGGGCGATTCTGGATGCCGTGGCCCGGCCGATGCCGGACCCTGCGCCGGTCACGATGATCGTCTTGCCCGAGAAGCGACCGTCGTCGATGCGCTCGACCCACTCCGGAGTCTGGACGGCCGGCTCGGCGTCGTCGGTCACGACGACGGCCGGCGTGCCTTCGGGAACCTCGCCGGCGGCCGCACGGCGAACGAGGTCGTCGATCAGCTCCTGGCTGAACGCGCCCTGGCTCATCTCGACCAGTCGATCGAGCGAGAGCTTGCTCACGGTGCGCAACGCACTGGCATCCTGACCCGCCTTGGCCAGCAGGTCGTTCATGATGGGGCCGCCGACCGGGTGCGACAGCCAGGTGCCGATGGTCGAGGAGCTGGTGAGGGGCGTGTTCTCTGCGGTCATGGGATGCATCTCTTTCTCTCGAGTCTTGAACCGGACAACTCTGTCCGCACGTAGGCTACACCCGTGACAACACCGAAACCTGAACCCCGCAAGGCGAATCGCGGCCCCAGTGCGGGGCCCGAGAACCGGCGTGCGCTCATCGTGGCCGCGCGCGAGGTGTTCGGAGACGGAGGGTACGCCGCGCCGCTCAGCTCGGTGGCCAAGCTGGCCGGGGTCGGCCAGGGCAGTCTCTACCGGCACTTCCCCGACCGGCTGTCGCTGGCCGTCGCCGTCTTCGACGAGAACATCGGAGAGCTCGAAGCCATATCCAACCGCGCCGACAGCACTCTCGACGAGCTGCTCGACGCGATCATTGCGCAAGCGCTGGTGTCGACGGCGATGATCGACATGATCACCGCCGACCTCGACGACCCGAGGGTTCAGCACCTCCAGACGCGCATCGAAGACGTCGTCGACGCGATCGTGCAGCGTGAGCGTGCGGCCCATCGCATCGGCGACAGTGTCGAGACGGCCGACGTGCTGCTGGCCATCTCGATGCTCGCCGGGGTCGTGGCTCGGACGCCGGCGGATCGACGCGGCTCCGTTGCGCGCCGGGCCTGGTCGCTGTTTCACGCGGCGTTCGCGCCCTCCGAGCGAGGGACTCGGGTACCACCGACGCAGTAGGAGAAGTCATCCCTGCGCACGATTCGCATCCCGGCCGAACCCGCGAGTCTGGAGTCATCACACGCGAACAACCGAAAGGACGCGACACGATGACCACGACCTACACCCGACTCCGAGCCGGGGAGCACGTCGACCGGGCCCCGAGGCGCCCGTCGACTCTCTCGACGCTCGCCTACGTGGCCGTCGGCACCGGAGCGATGGCTGTGAGCGCACTCGCCGTCGGGCTGGGTGTGCTCGCCCAGAACTGAGCGCGCCGGGTGAGCGCGCCGGCTCGATCGCGGGCGACCACTGTACGCAGGGGCGACGGATGCGGCAACCCCGCGAGCCCGGACGGCCAAGGGCGAGGAGAGTTCGCCCATGGCCCATTCGAAGAAGTCCTCCTCGCGCGTGCAGCGCATGCCGAAACCTCTCTACGAGAAGGAGCTCGAGCGCCTGCAGATCGAGCTCGTGAGCATGCAGCAGTGGGTGATCGACACAGGCGCCCGCGTCGTCGTGATCTTCGAGGGCCGCGATGCCGCGGGCAAAGGCGGCGCGATCAAGCGCATCATGCAGTACCTCAATCCTCGATCCGCCCGGGTCGTCGCGCTGCCGACGCCGAGCGAACGCGAGAAGGGGCAGTGGTACTTCCAGCGCTACATCGAGCGGCTGCCGACGACGGGCGAGATCGTGCTGATGGACCGCTCCTGGTACAACAGGGCCGGCGTCGAGCGGGTGATGGACTACTGCACACCCGAGCAGTACCGTCGATTCCTGCACCAGGTTCCGACGTTCGAGCGCATGCTCGTCGAAGACGGCATCATTCTCATCAAGTACTGGTTCTCGGTGTCCGACGACATCCAGGAGGAGCGGTTCCATTCGCGGTTGAACGACCCGATGCGTCGCTGGAAGCTCTCCGACACCGACGTGGTCTCGATCACGAAGTGGGAGGACTACTCCCGCGCGAAGGACGCGATGTTCGAGGCGACCGACCACGCCGACGCGCCCTGGTGGACCATCGAGAGCGACGACAAGCGCGCATCCAGAATCAACACCATCAGCCACCTGCTGTCGCAGGTGCCCTACGAGTCGCGCGACCCCGACGAGGTCACGATCCCGCCCCGCCCCGTTGCCGACGACTACGACAGGCCCGAGAAGGAGCGCTACAAGTACGTGCCCGATCACGCGGGGGCCGTCTCGAAGCGCTGAGGCGGATATGGTTGACTCTCGTCGTACCGGACAACATGATCCGGTAGGACGCGACGGAGGACGACCATGACCATCACAGCTCTCGACCCGAATCCCGCCCTCGTTGTGATCGACCTGCAGGCCGGAACCGCGGGAAACCCGCAGAATCCCACCGCGCATCCGATCGACGGTGTCGTGGCGGCGGCGGCGAACCTGGCCACGGCGTTCCGCGAACGCGGACTGCCCGTTGTGCTCGCCAACGTCGACGGCATGCCGGGCGGGCGCACGCAGTACGGGGAGGGGGCTCGCGCGTTCCCGGCCGAGTTCAGTGCGCTGCTGCCCTCGTTGGCGCAGCAACCTTCAGACCTGATCGTGACGCGTTCGACCTGGAGCGCCTTCGCGGGCACCGACCTCGACGCGACCCTGAGGCGGCTCTGTGTCACACAGGTCGTGCTCGCCGGCATGGCGACGAGCTTCGGCGTGGAGTCGACCGCGCGTCAGGCGTACGACCTCGGCTACAGCGTGGTGTTCGCGCTCGACGCGATCACCGACCGGGTCATCGAATCCCACGACGGCAGTGTGCAGCGGGCGTTCCTGGCCCTCGGCCAGGCAGCGACCGCGGCCGACGTCGTGGCGCTGCTGCCGGCCTAGTACTCCGCGCCCACCTCGACCAGGAGTACTCCGCCCATCACGAGGGCGATGCCCGCCGCCATCACCCAGGTGAACGGTTCCTTGAAGATGAGCCGTCCGGCCACCGCGGTGAGCGCGACCCCGGCCGCCGACCAGATTCCGTAGGCCACGCCGAGCGGCATGTCGTTCTGCAGCGCGAACGACAGGCACGTGAATGCGATGCCGTAGCCGAGCGCGACGGGGATGTACCAGAGCTTGCTGCCCGTGATCGCGGCCTTCAGTGAGAGGGTGGCGGTGACCTCGGTGAGGATGGCGCCGATGAGGAAGATCCAGGCCATCAGCTCGCCTCCGTCGCGCTCGCGCGCGTCTTCTCGGCGCGCTGCCGTCCGAGCTCGATGCAGAGCACGCCGCCGATGATCAACAGCAGCCCGGCCCCCATGACCGGAGTCAGCGGCTCACCGAACAGCAGCGCCGAGAACAGGGCCGTCAGGGCAACCCCGAGGGCTCCCCAGATTCCGTAGGCGACGCCGAGCGGCAGCCCCGCGCGCAGCACCAGCGACAGGAAGACGAACGCCCCCGCGAAGCCCGCCGCCATCAACGCATACCAGCCGGGATGCTCGAGCGCGGCTTTCAGTGACAGCGACCCGGTCACCTCGCTCACGATGGCGCCGCCCAGAAACAGCCACTTCTTCACGCTCGGTCACCCGTCATGTCGCCAGTGTGTCAGAGGGCCGCGCTGCAACTCAGGAAAACTCGCCTCGCGACGATCGAAATACGCAAGGAGGACTCGAATTTCCTGAGTTGCAGCGCGACCCGAACTACGCGTCGGCGGGCGTCGCCTCGACCTTCTTCTCCGCCGCCCTGGCGACCGCAGGGGTGGATGCGGCGGGCTTGCGGGTTGGCGCCTTGCGCGTGCCGGCCGACGCGGCCGTGCCCTTCGAGGGCCGCGAGGCGGCCTGCTCGGCCACCGCGGCGGTCTGCGCCGAGACGGCGCGGGGCGCCAGGCGCTGCAGCTGCGTGACATGCGCCGGGGTCAGCTCCTCGATGGAGGCGACCTCGAGCAGCTTCATCGTGCGCACGATCTGCTCCGACAGGATCGAGATCGTGCGGTCGACGCCCGCGCGCCCTCCGGCCATGAGCCCGTAGAGGTAGGCGCGGCCGATCAGGGTGAACTTCGCGCCGAGGGCGAGCGAGGCCACGATGTCGGCGCCGTCCATGATGCCCGTGTCGACCATCACCTCGACGTCGCCGCCGACCTCGCGGGCCACGTCGGGCAGCAGGTGGAAGGGGATCGGGGCACGGTCGAGCTGGCGCCCTCCGTGGTTCGAGAGCAGGATTCCGTCGACGCCGAGGTCGGCGAGGCGCTTCGAGTCCTCGAGGTTCTGCACTCCCTTGATCACGATCTTGCCGGGCCACATGCTGCGGATGAACGCGAGGTCGTCGAAGTCGATCGACGGGTCCATTGCCGAGTCGAGCAGCTCGCCCACGGTGCCGCCGGTCGACGACAGCGACGCGAACTCGAGCGGGGGAGTCGTGAGGAAGTCGTACCACCACCAGGGCCGGGGGATCGCGTTGATGATGGTGCCCGCCGTGAGCTGCGGAGGAATCGAGAAGCCGTTGCGCTTGTCTCGCAGGCGCGCGCCGGCGATGGGGGTGTCGACGGTGAACATGAGCGTGTCGAAGCCGGCCGCGGCCGCCCGTTCGACGAGTCCGTACGAGATCTCGCGCTGGCGCATCACATAGAGCTGGAACCAGTTGCGCCCGGTCGGGTTCGCCGCCTTGACGGCCTCGATCGACGATGTTCCGAGGGTCGACAGTGTGAACGGGATGCCGGCCGCGGCGGCGGCCCCGGCCCCGGCGATCTCGCCCTCGGTCTGCATCAGACGGGTGAAGCCGGTGGGGGCGATGCCGAACGGCATGGTCGAGGTGCCGCCGAGGATCTGAGTGGTCGTGTCGAGCTTCGACACGTCGCGCAGGATCGACGGGTGGAACTCGATGTCCTGGAACGCCTGCCGCGCACGCGTGAGCGACAGCTCGCCCTCCGCCGATCCGTCGGTGTAGTCGAACGCCGCCTTCGGGGTGCGCCGCTTGGCGATGGTGCGCAGGTCGTCGATGGTCAGCGCGCCCTGCAGCCGACGCTTCTTGCCGTCGAGCTCGGGCTTCTTGAACTGCATCAAGGGAAGCAGCTCCTTGGGGTTCGGAAAACGGCGTTCAACCATGGGGCAGTCCTCTATCTGGTCAGGGGGTCGGCGGGTGCGGAGATGAAATTGGTCTCGGTGTAGTAGCCGGTGATGTGCGCACGAACGCGGCCGCGGGCGAGCTCGGCGTCGCCTGTCTCGATGGCGTCGACGATGCTGCGGTGCTCGTGGCGCAGGCGGCCGGATGTCTCGGCCCACGACGGCAGGTTCGGCACGCCGGCGAGAACGTAGCTCTCGATCGAGTTGCGGAGGCCCGCCATCATCGAGGCGATCACGGCGTTGCCGGAGAGCTCCGCGAGCGCCAGGTGGAAGGCCGCGTCGAGCGCGAGGAACTCGGCCTCGGAGACCCGGCCATCGGCATCCATCGCATCGAGCAGCTCGACGGCGGGGCCGAGATCGAGCCCGTCGACACGGGCCCCGGATGCCTCGGCCAGCTCGGTCACGACGGCCGCCTCGAGCACCAGTCGGGTCTTCACCACGTCGCGCACGTCGAATCCCTGGGCGGCGACCTGCAGGCGCATCAGTGACGACATGCCGCCGGATGGGCGGGCCACGATGATGGCGCCGGACTGCGGGCCCGATCCGGTCTGCGTGCGGATGAGCCCGAGCACCTCGAGCACGCGCAGTGCCTCGCGAACAGACGAGCGGCCGACGCCGAGTTCGCTCGCGAGCGTCCGCTCGGCGGGCAGGTGGTCGCCGGGAACCAGACGCCCGGCGAGAAGGTCGGCCTCGATGTGCTGCAGCACGACCTGCCAGGCGCGGCGCGGGTCGATCGGCGCAGCGGATGCGGGGGAGACGGCACGCGCGTCGACTGCGGTCACGTCGCGTCCTCCTCGATCGCCGGCTATCACGGGGCGCCTGTGGTCAGGCCGTGTGGTCAGACCACAGCATATGCGCGGTGTCGCCGGTTGTCCATCCATGCCGCACTCTCAGGTGCCGGGTCTAGCGTTTAAGCCAGCCCTCTTCTCCCAGGCTTCCGGGACGTGTTCCCTGAGCCTGTCGAAGGGGAACGGCACCCGAACAAAGGACATCCGATGAGCGCGAACCCCTACGACCGACTTCCGAAGCTCCCCTCATTCGACCTCGAATCGGCCGATGTGAAGCAGGGCGAGCGGTTGTCGAACGATCAGGTGGGGTCGGGGGCCGGCGGCAGCGACATCTCGCCCCAGCTGAGCTGGTCCGGTGCGCCCGAGGCGACCAAGAGCTACGTCGTGACGGTCTACGACCCCGACGCACCCACGGCATCCGGATTCTGGCACTGGGCCGTGTTCAACATTCCGGCCGAGGTGACGAGTCTCGCCGCGGGCGCCGGAACCCCGGGCAGCGAGCTGCTGCCGGCAGGCGCGATCACCCTGCGCAACGACGGAGGCGTCGCCGGATTCGTCGGAGCCACCCCTCCTCCCGGCCACGGCGACCACGAGTACTACGTCGTGGTGCACGCGGTCGACGTCGAGACCCTCGACATTCCCGAAGACGCGTCTCCCGCGATGCTCGGCTTCAATCTCTTCTTCCACGGCATCGGTCGCGCGGTGATCAGCGCTCCGTACAGCGTCTCCGACTGAGCCGCGCGGGCGGTCAGCCGATGAGCGACCGCACGTAATCGAAGGATTCCCTGGTCAGTGCCGACCAGTTCTCGAGCGTCTTCGCGGGGTCGGCCGTGTGCAGATCGTCGCCCGAGGGCACCTCGATCCACTCGCGCATCGTTCGCCGGCCCATCGACAGCGGCGCAGCTCGCCCCTGCTCGATCAACTCGAGTGCGCGCTCGCGCGGCACCTTCACGATGAGCCGGTCGTCGCTGCCGATGAACGCGACGATCTTCGTGCCCGTTCGGATGCCGGGGTTGTGGAGCATGGTCCCGAGCTCGACGGGGCCGGCCGACCTCAGGCTTGCCGCGATCTCGTGCAGCAGTTCGATCGCGGCGTCGGATGGCGTGCTCATGCGGACCACCGTACTCATTCTCGGCCGCTCCGCTAATCAGTCTTGCTATCTACCGGTACTCATGTTTACTATGTAGTGGTAGTCAACAACACTGAGTAGTAGGGAGTCCGGATGGGCAAGCAGGCGACCGAGATGCTCAAGGGTGCACTCGAAGGAATCGTGCTCGGCATCCTCAGCGACCGGGCGGCGTATGGCTACGAGATCACGGCCTGGCTGCGCGATCAGGGCTTCGCCGACATCGCCGAGGGCACCATCTATGCCCTGCTCCTGCGCATCGAGCAGCGCGGCTACGTCGACGTGGTGAAGGAGCCATCGGAGAAGGGGCCGCCGCGCAAGGTCTACACGCTGAACTCCGCCGGCGCCCGCACTCTCGACGAGTTCTGGGCCAACTGGAGCTTCCTGGCCGAGTGCATCGAGCAGCTTCGCGCCCGCGTCGATGCTCCGCCGACAGGCACCACTCGAACACGAACATCACGAATCGAAGGAGAGCACTCATGACCGCTGCATGGATCGAACAGGTCACCGGATCGTTCGAAGACAAGAAGCGCTGGCGCGAATACAAGGCGCGCAAGAAGCAGATGCCTGGCAGCTACCGAACCGCGATCGAGGGGCTCGAGCGCTATCTCACCTATGCCGGCGCGGTCAGCAAGGGAGACGTGCTGGTGCAGATGTTCGACGACCTCGCCGACCTCGTGGAACGCGCTGCTGCGGACTCGACGCCGATTCGCGAGATCGTCGGCGACGATCCCGTGGAATTCGCCGAGGAGTTCATCAGGAACTACAGCGACGGGCAGTGGATCAGCAAGGAACGCGCCCGGCTTGTCGAATCGATCGATCGTGCCGTCGCCGACCAGGCCTGACGCGGGGCCCGCCATTCGGGTGCGCGGGCTCGTCAAGTCGTTCGGCGACCTCGCCGTGCTGCGCGGCGTCGACCTCGATGTCGATCGGGGCAGTGTCTTCGCGCTTCTGGGCTCGAACGGCGCGGGCAAGACCACGCTCGTGCGCATCCTCTCGACGCTGCTGTCATCGGATGCGGGCCCGTCGATCGTGAACGGGTTCGACGTGGCCGTCGAGCCGGCGCGAGTACGCGAATCGATCAGTCTCACGGGGCAGTTCGCCGCCGTCGACGAGGTGTTGTCGGGGAGGGAGAACCTCGTGCTCATCGCGCGGCTCCGCCACCTCCCGAAGGCGGGCGCGATCGCCGACGAGCTGCTCGCTCGCTTCTCCCTCACCGACGCGGCAGATCGTCGCGCTGCGACGTACTCGGGCGGAATGCGGCGACGGCTCGACATCGCGATGAGCCGCATCGGATCGCCCGCGGTGATCTTTCTCGACGAACCGACCACGGGCCTCGACCCGCAGGCCCGCGCCGAGGTCTGGCAGACGATCAGGTCACTCGCCGATTCGGGGACGACCGTGATGCTGACGACTCAGTACCTCGAGGAGGCGGAGCAGCTCGCCGACCGGATCGCCATCCTGCACGAGGGAACGATCATTCGCAGTGGCACCCTCGACGAACACACCAGTCTTCTTCCGGCAGCCCGGGTGGAGTACGTGGAGAAACGTCCGTCGCTCGAGGAGGTCTTCCTCGCACTCGTCGGCTCCGGCGCTCCGGATGGTTCACGTCGAAAGGATCCGTCATGACAACTCACGTGATCGGCGACACCGCCGTTCTGACTGCGCGATCGCTGCGGCACATCCTGCGCAGTCCCGACACGATCGTGACCACGGCCGTCACCCCGATCGCCCTGATGCTGCTCTTCGTCTTCGTGCTGGGCGGCGCCATCGACACGGGCGGCGACGTGCCGTACGTCGAGTACCTGCTCCCGGGCATCCTGCTGATCACCATCGCGTCGGGAATCGCGTATACGGCCTATCGCCTGTTCCTCGACATGCAGAGCGGCATCGTCGACCGCCTGAGGTCGATGCCGATCGCGAGGTCGAGCGTTCTGTGGGCGCACGTGCTCACGTCGATGGCGGCCAATCTGATCTCGGTCGTCGTCGTCACGGGTGTGGCGTTGCTGCTCGGCTTCCGGTCGGGTGCATCGGTGCTCGCGTGGCTTGCCGTCGCCGGCCTGGTGGTGCTGTTCACCCTCGCCCTGACCTGGATCGCCGTGATCGCAGGACTCTCGGCGAAGTCGATCGATGGGGCGAGCGCCTTCAGCTACCCGCTGATCTTCCTTCCCTTCATCAGTTCGGCCTTCGTTCCTACCGATTCGATGCCGGGGCCGGTCGCCTGGTTCGCAGAGAACCAGCCTGTGACGTCGATCGTCGACACGATCCGAGCACTGCTCGCAGGGCAGCCCGTGGGCGGCGAGATCTGGATCGCGCTGGCATGGCTCGGCGGCATCCTTGTCGCTGCATACGTGGCGGCGCTCGCGACCTACCGCCGCCGCCTGAGCTGAGCGCGTGACCATCGGGGAGTGACGAACCCGGTACGGACTCGACTATGAGGAATATTCGCGAATTCGCGTAATGACGGGTCGGCTCGGCTGTCTCTTCCTGTAGGAGCAGGCGAGTCGCCCCCAAGACTCGTCGCCCCGTTTCACGGTGTTCTCAATGCGCTGAGCGGATGTATTCAGATCTATCGGACTCCGAATTAACAACTTTTCCTCACATATGGGCCGAACTTGCCCTACGGTGAGAACCGCACGGAGAAAGAGTGGGGACTCTCTCAGGTTCACAATCCAAGGAGACCCCATGCCCTCACGGCTTGCAGTGATTCGACGCGTCCGCGCGCTGCTCAGTTTTGTCGCGATCACCGCGCTGACGGCGAGTGCGGTTGCCATCGCGGCACCGGCCTACGCGGCCGGTGAATCGCTGAACGTCGTCGTCGCGCAGACAGACGGCACCCCGACCTTCGATGCCCTTGATGCGAACGCCACGAACGGCATCGTGCGCACAAACGACACCGTGAGCTACATCGTCAGCGTCCAGACCCTCGGGGGAGCCCAGACCGCTCCGACGATCACCTTCGACCTGCCCCAGGGGCAGGAACTCGTGAGCCTGCCGAACTATTGCCTGACCGGGTCGAGCGTCACGCCGACGACCATCGGCAGCCTGACGCCTCCCATAACAGCCACCAGCTGGACCACCTATCCGGTGCAGACCGTCGTCTGTGTGCTCGCAGACAGAGGCGTCGACCCGACAACCAACGACTACGGTTTTGTGGCCAAGGTTGCCGCCGAGATTCCCAACGGAACCGTGCTGGATGAATTCACGGCGTCCGCCACGTCGACGGCAGTCAGCGATCAGCAGCCCATCGCATCGCCTGAGTCGAATGCTCTTCAGGTCACCGTTGCAGCAGCGCCGCGCTTCGATCTGTCTAAGAACGGCACGAGCGACGTCGACGACAACAGCGCCTACATTCGCCAGAACACCACGACGTGCACAACCCAACGCATGATCGATGCGGGTTTTGTGGGCTGCCAGGTTCTTCAGTTCCCCGTTCTGATCTCGGTTCCCGAGGGGGGAAAGGGCAACAACCCGTTGAGCTCTGACATCACCTTCGTCGATGACATCAGCCCCGCCGCCCTCTGGGGCGCGGCCGCTGTCGCCAATCCCGAATTCGACCCGGCCTTCGCGCCGGCCGTCGTGAGCTGTGGCCCCGTCGACAATTCCGTCGCAGGGGCATCGTTCTTCTACCCCTACGGCTCCATCGCGGCCGGCGGATCCTCCACCAATTCGGTGCGCGACTCCGGCACCTTCGATTGTGACCAGGATGCCGCGGGTGGACCTGTCACGGTCAGTATCTCTGGCGCGGACACCTCGGCCAAGACCTACCCCGCGACCAACGGTTCCAACAACGTGGCCATGCCTGCAGGCAAGGCCTATGTCGTCTCCGGCTACATCCTTGTCGAGTTCCCGACGGCTGCCCTGAGTGCCATCGGCGTTGAAGCGGAGCCGGGTCAGAACACCGGCTCCTTCTCTCTGCCCTACGAAAACGTGTATACGGAGCTCGCCTCTACTGACCTGACCGGCACTGCCCTTCCTGACGAAGCAAATACCGAGAACAACGTGGTGCGGGGGTCCAGCACCATCGATCTGAGCAACGGCTTCAGCAAGACCTTCCTTGGAGAGCCGGGAAACGCAGCGAACTCCGGAGGCAGTGGATACGCGGCCGGAACTATCGCGGGCCCTCCTGGTTCGCAGGATGGCGGTGACGGGCGGGGTATTGTCCAGCCAGGCGGCAAGGTTCTCAGTGGTCTGTCGCTGCAGATGGACAACCCTCCCGGAATCGGGGCATCCACGCAGGTGGTGTGTGACGCCTGGGACAACACCAAGATTGCCATCACGGAGGCACAGTGGCGCGGCGCACAGGCCGGAACGACCTCCGCTGCGGCTGCGTCGCCCACCATCGGCTACCTGCAGCAGCTGCCCTCCAATGGCGCAGCCGTCTGGCTCACCAACTACAGCTCACCCGCCGCTCCTGCGGTGACGTATGAGTTCAGCAACGGCACCCCCGGAACGGCGAGCGTGAACTCCTGCCGTGACGAAACGACCGGGTGGTACTCCTCGCCGGCTGCTGTTCCCGGAAACGATGCGACCTTGGCTGCGCAGGGCGTTTACACGGGTGTGTCCCGTGTTCGCGCCGTCGTACAGGTTCCCTCCGACGTGTCAGCCGACTTCAGCTTCTCGGGCCTGATCTCCATCGGTTTCACCGTCCTTCCCGCAGCAGCAACCGGAGACGTGATCGGAAACTGGGGAAGCTCTTACATCAGCTACAGCGACGGCAACACGCCGCCGACACTGGCAGAGGTACAGGCAGACCCCCGGGCGATCGACTACGACTCGACGTACGTGCCATCGAACGACACCGGCACCCGAGGCGACCGTGTCACTGTCCAGGCGGTGACCGCCCGAATCATCAAGTCTGTCTGGAACCCCGCCACGAGCACCTATGTCTCCGATGGTGTGCCTGTCTACAGCACCGGCGTAAACGTGAATTACAAGCTTCAGCCAACCCTGACCTCCGGAACGACGACCGGTCAGACGGCCGCGGTAACAATCGAAGATTGCCTCCCGGCCGAGCAGAGCTTCCAGAGCTCCAGCCTCGAGGGTGGCACGGCGATTGCGCCGAACATCATCACCGCCGCCGGCGCACCAGACGGCTCCGAATTGGACTGTGCTGCAGGCAATACGTACCTCCGCTGGGATCTCGGTGAGCAGCCGATCAACACGCCGCTCCCCGCAATTCTGTACACGGTCGAGGTCATTGCGACAGCGCCCAACGGCACCGAGACAAACACCGCCCTCGTGACCGCCGTGGGCGATGCATCCTCCGTTGCGGCCCGTCGCGATACAGCTCAGATCCAGATCCAGACACCCACGGGTATCAAGCTGGCGAAGACGACCCTGACGCCGGTCATCGACGTCAACCCGGTCGGCATCACGAACCCACGGACCCTCGACTGGACGATCTCGTTCGCAGCGATCGACACCTCCGGCGTCTCGAACGTCGACATCATCGACGTGCTGCCCGCGAACGGTCTGAACGGAACCTCGTTCACTGGCACGCTCGCGTTCGACACGGCCACCGCCACTGCATCCACGGGAACGGCGACGCTGCTCTACACGAAGGCGGCCCCCGCATCCATCAGCGGCAACCCCGATGCGGCGTCGAACGCCGCTGGCGGTACGACTGTCTGGTGTGACGCACCGGCAGGCGGAGCCGTTGTGTCCGGCGCCGGAAGCGCGGCCGACTGCCCCGCAGCGGCCAGCGCCGTGACCGGCCTGCGCATCCTGCGTGCCGGAGCGTTCAGCGCCGGCTCGACCGTCACGGTTGAGGTCTCGATGACCCCGTCGGGCAACACCGCGGGCGACGTGTACAACAACAGCACCCAGGCAGATGCCCAGGGCGTTCTCCAGGGTGTCGGACCGGTGGCTCGCGCCATCACCGTCGCATCCTCGTCGATCGGCGACTACGTCTGGAACGATGTCAACGGAAATGGCCTGCAGGATGCGGGTGAGCCCGCCATCCCGGGATTCCCCGTGTCACTGACCGGCACAGACATCGATGGCAACACCATCACCGCCGCAACGACGACCGACGCGGCAGGCAATTACCTGTTCGCCGGCCTCCCGCAGGGCACATACACGGTGACCTTCGACCCGGCCGGTCTGGGTGACACCTACTCGTTCGCCCAGTACAAGCAGGGCACGGACGGCGCGCTCGATTCGGATGCCGACCAGACGACGGGCGAGGCGCCCGCTGTCACGCTCGCCCAGAGCGAGCAGCGTCTCGATGTGGATGCGGGCCTGACGAGAAACCAGACCGCGTCGATCATCTTGACGAAGGTCGTGGTCGACCCCGACACGAGCGACACAGCCGGTGACGCCACGTCGTTCCCGGTGACCATCACGTGCACCGTGCCGGAGAACCCGACGCCGATCGTGATCGAGACCACGGTCGCGGCCGATGGAACTCCGACCGAGGTGACGGGCCTTCCCGTCGGTGCGACCTGTGTCATCGTCGAGACCGACACCGACGGCGCAGTCGTCACCTACTCGGTCGAGAACGGCACGATCACGACCATCGGCGAACCCGTCGACGTGACGATCACGAACACCTTCCCCGGAACATCCGTGGCCAAGCAGGTCGTGGGTGCACCGGTGAAGAATGCCGACGGCAGCTACGCGATCACGTACGACGTGACGGTGTCGAACACGGGCAAGGTGGACACCGTCTACACGGTCGAGGATGAACTGCACTACGGCGCCGGTATCGTCGTCGACAATGCGGAGATCACCGACTCACCCGACGGTGTCGACGTGAACGACGGCTGGAACGGTGTCACCGACCTGGTGATCGCCGAAGACATCGACATCCCCGTCGATGGAGTGCACGTCTACCGGGTCGTCGTCACCGCGACGGTTCCGACCACCGTTACCACGGGAGCCCGCAACTGCGAGGTCGGCACGGGCGAGACGGGCACAGGGTTCCTGAACTCCGCGACCGTCGTGACCGATCGCGGTGAGACCACCGCCTCGGACTGCGCCCCGGCGCCGGAGGAGCCCGTCGTTCCGGTTGCGAAGCCGGGAACCGGAAGCCTGCCCAACACGGGAGCGAACGTGACCGTCGGGCTCGCGGCGCTGCTCGGGCTGATGCTCGCCGGCGGAGTCGCGCTCGTCATCTCGAGGCGTCGACGGGTCGAATGACGACTGACCCATCGCGCGCTCTTCACCCCCGACCGCGTGGGGTAGAAGACTGAGCCCGGCGGGCGCATCCAGAATCTTCAGCCACAGAGACGACGGATGCGCCACGCCGGGCTCAGTCGGTTCGGGGGAGCCGGCGGCTCGCGTCGGCAAGGTGCGCCGGGGCGAACGCCGGCGCAACCAGGGCGCGCAGGCTCTTGAGCGATCCGGTCACCAGCTCCTGGGCGCGGGCCTGGATGAGCACGTTGCCGATGGTGGTCGCCTCCACAGGGCCGGCGACAGACCGTGCGACCCGTGCGGATACTGCGCAAGATCATTTTTGCCGGGCATCAGAGCGCATCATCGAGAATTCGCTCCAGAAGATCGGACGCAGCACGGAGGTAACCCTGCGCATGATTTTCCCTAGCGTGCACGTCGAACCGTGAGTTTCCCTCTTTCACTTCAGCCTCTATGTACTGTGACATGGCGATCAATCGCATAACGGCCGTGGTCAGTACTTCCGAAGCGGATATCTCGCTCCCGTAGCTCTCGAGGAACATCGCAAGCCGCGCAGATACATCCGGTGGTTCGGTCCAGCCCCAATTCGGAAGGTCTGCGATCGGGTGAAGGGGAACAAAATGGTACGCGGCATAGGCCAAGTCCCAGACCCTACTCATGGGCCGAGCCTGAAAGCTGCGAGAGGCGTCGTGCACGGAGCGAATCGCTGTGGCAAGACTGACGAGTGCTTGATCTGAGCGCACCTCGGCCGAAAGCGGCGGATACCCACTATCTCCAGGAAGGTACTCGAGTATCTCCGTTCCGTCGTAACGCAATTCGATGGGCATGGGTGTGACTGTCACACCAGCGTCGCGGAGGTGCCGCAGGAACCTGTGTACGCTCGTGGCGCCCGCCGCATGCGTCCGATGAACCTGGTTGTCGACCAGCTGTGCGTCAGCGAAACGCCCCCGCTGAAACCCTTCTATTGCCATGCGTCGTCTTTTCGACGGCTTGATTCAAGCCAGATTTGCGCGACGCCGATCAGGAACCTCGCTGGATTGCGCGGCATTCTCATGTGTCCATCGTGGCACTGGTCGAATAGATGTGCATCAATCAGCACGTTGTCGTCGCAGGGCACGAAGAACGCTAGCGCGACCGCGGCTCGTACTTCACCGGCGCGAACGCCTGGGCCACCAGCGATCGCAGCGATTCGAGCGAGCCGTCCACCAGCCCCTGGGCGCGGGCCTGGATGAGCACGTTGCCGATGGCGGTCGCCTCGACGGGGCCGGCCAGAACGGTGCGGCCCGTGCGGTCGGCCGTGAGCTGGCACAGCAGGGTGTTGAGCGATCCGCCGCCCACGATGTGGATGGTGCTGATCGTGCGCCCCGAGAGTTCGGCGAGCTGCTCGATCTTCGTCGCGTACGCGTGCGCGAGGCTCTCGATGATCGACCGCACGAATTCGCTCATCGTGCGCGGCGCATCCAGATCGTTCTCGACGCACCAGTCGACGATGCGGCTCGGCAGGTCGCCCGGCGCGAGGAAGCGCGGGTCGTCGGCGTCGAAGACGGCGACCGGCGTCGTGACCTGGGAGGCCTCGGCGATGAGCGTCGGCAGGTCGATCGTGGTGCCGCCCGCCTTCTCCCAGGTGCGCACCGATTCGCTCAGCAGCCACAGGCCCATCACGTTGTTCAGGTAGCGCACGCGCCCGTCGACGCCGCCCTCGTTCGTGAAGTTGGCCAGTCGACCGGCCTCGCTCACGACGGCGCTCGGCAGCTCGACGCCGACGAGCGACCACGTGCCGCTCGAGATGTAGGCGAAGTCGTCGCCGGTCGCGGGCACGGCGACGACAGCGGATGCCGTGTCGTGCGACCCGACGGCCGTCACCTTCAGGGACTGTGCCGCCCGGCGAGAGAGCCCGATGTCGGATGCGACGGTCGGCAGGAGGGCGCCGATGGGCGTGCCCGCTTCGACCAGTTCGGGGAACAGCCCACGGGGCAGTCCGAGGCGCGAGATGAGCTCGTCGTCCCACTCGCGGGTGTGCACGTTGAGCAGTCCTGTGGTCGAGGCGTTCGTCTTCTCGGCGCGGGCGATGCCCGTGAGCCAGAAGTTGATCAGGTCGGGGATGAGCAGCGCGGTGTCCGCTGAATCGAGCGAGCCCGCGATGCGGTCTGCGGCGAACTGGTAGAGCGTGTTGAACGGCAGGAACTGCAGTCCGTTGCTCGAGTACAGCTCGGCCGCCGAGACGATCGCGTTCGTGGCCTCGACTCCCGCCGAGGTGCGCTCATCGCGGTAGTGGTACGGGTTGCCGAGCATCCGGTTGCCGCGCAGAAGCGCGTAGTCGACGGCCCACGAATCGACGGCGATGCTCTGCAGCGCGGGCTCCTCGCGCACGGCCGCGCCGAGACCCGAGACGACGTTGCGGTAGAGCTCGAGGATGTTCCAGTGCAGCCCGTCGATCGTCGAGACCGGGTTGTTCGGAAACCGCGCGACCGGGCGCAGGCTGAGCTCGTTGTGCGAGACGTGGCCCAGCATGACTCGGCCGCTGGTGGCCCCGAGGTCGACGGCGGCGACGGCGGCGGTCATCAGCGTGGCCCTTCGACACGCTCAGGGAGCGACGAGGTCTTCATGACCAGCATCATCGCAGGAAGGCCGCCGCGACGCCCGCGTCGACGGGGATGTGAAGGCCCGTGGTGTGCGTGAGGTCTTCGCCCGTGAGCACCGCGACCGCGTTGGCCACGTTCTCCGGGAGCACCTCGCGGCCCAGGATGGTGCGCTTCGCGTAGTACGCGCCCAGCTCCTCTTCGGGCACGCCGTAGACGGCGGCGCGCTTGGCGCCCCACCCGCCCGAGAAGATGCCGGAACCGCGCACGACGCCGTCGGGGTTGATGCCGTTGACCTTCACTCCGTGCTCGCCGAGCTCGACGGCCAGCAGACGCACCTGGTGCGCCTGGTCGGCCTTCGTCGCGGAGTACGCGATGTTGTTCGGTCCGGCGAAGACCGAGTTCTTCGACGAGATGTAGATGATGTCGCCGCCCATCTTCTGCTGGATGAGCACCTTGGCGGCGGCCTTCGACACGAGGAACGACCCCTTGGCCATGACGTTGTGCTGCAGGTCCCAGTCGCCCTCGGTGGTGTCGAGCAGCGGCTTCGACAGAGAGAGTCCGGCGTTGTTCACCACGAGGTCGAGTCCGCCGAACGCGAGCACCGCGGCGTCGATCGCGGCCTGGATCTCGTCTGCGCTCGTCACGTTGGCCTGCACGCCGATGGCGACGTCGGTCGATCCGAGCTGCGCGGCGGCATCCTGAGCCTTCTCGAGGTCGAGGTCTGCGATCACGACGCACGCGCCGTCTTTCGCGAGGCGGGTCGCGATGGCCTTGCCGATTCCGGATGCCGCACCCGTGACGAGCGCGACGCGTGTGGCGTGCGACTTCGGCTTGGGAAGGCGCTGCAGTTTGGCCTCTTCGAGGGCCCAGTACTCGATCGCGAACTTCTCGCTCTCTTCGATGGGGGCGTATGTCGACAGCGACTCGGCGCCGCGCATGACGTTGATGGCGTTGATGTAGAACTCGCCGGCCACGCGGGCGGTCTGCTTGTTCGCGCCGTAGCTGAACATGCCCACACCGGGAACGAGAACGATCGCCGGGTCGGCGCCGCGGATCGCGGGGGAGTCGGCCGTGGCGTGCCGGTCGTAATAGGCCTGGTAGTCGGCCCGATACTCGGCGTGAAGCTCGACGAGGCGTGCGGTCGACTCCTCGATGGATGCGTCGGCCGGCAGGTCGAGGATCAGCGGCTTGACCTTGGTGCGCAGAAAGTGGTCGGGGCAGCTCGTGCCGAGCTCTGCGAGGCGCGGTGCCTCGCTGGAGGCGAGGAAGTCGAGCACGACGTCGGCGTCGGTGAAGCTGCCGACCTTCGGGGCGTCGGCGGAGGCGAGGCCGCGGATCGTGGCGCCGAGGGCGGCGGCCTTCGATCGGCGCTCCGCCTTCTCGAGCGGGGCGAAGCCGTCGCGGGCGGGGCCGAAGGGCTCGGCCTTTCCGTGCTCGGCGATGTAGGCGGCGGCGGTGTCGATGATCCAGAGGCTGTTCGCCTCGGTCTCATCGCTGGTGTCGCCCCACGCGGTGATGCCATGGCCGCCCAGGATGCAGCCGATCGCATCCGGGTTCTGGCGCTTGATCTCGGCGATGTCGAGACCGAGCTGGAAGCCGGGGCGACGCCACGGAACCCAGACGACCTTGTCGCCGAAGATCTTCGTTGTGAGCTCCTCGCCGTCTGCCGCGGTCGCGATGGCGATTCCGGAGTCGGGGTGCAGGTGGTCGACGTGAGCGGCGTCGACGAGACCGTGCATGGCCGTGTCGATCGAGGGGGCCGCGCCGCCCTTGCCGAACAGGGTGTAGTCGAAGGCGGCGACCATCTCGTCTTCGCGGTCGACTCCCGGGTAGACGTTCACGAGCGAGCGCAGGCGGTCGACGCGCAGAACGGCGAGGCCCGACTCGGTGAGCGTGCCGAGGTCTCCGCCCGATCCCTTGACCCACATCAGCTCGACCTGCTCGCCGGTGACCGGGTCGGTGGCGGTGCCCTTCGCGGAGGTGTTTCCGCCCGCGTAGTTCGTGTTCTTCGGGTCCTGTCCGAGTCGATTGGAGCGGGCGATCAGCTCGGCTGCGGCGACGGGGGTCTCGGGGGAAGTCATGGGCGCTCCAATGCACGGGGTTTGTTGCGTTTTGTTAGATGTTACAAAATCTAACGCGGGAACACAATGCTCGAGATGCCCTTCGACAGGCTCAGGGAACGGGCAGGCGTTCCCTGAGCTTGTCGAAGGGGGTCTAGAGAAGTTCGACCAGGTCGCGGTACGGGTCGAGCGCCGCGTCGGCCGGGTCGAGCTCCGTCACGAGGACGCCGATCTCGTGCCACGCGAAGCCCACCGCGAGGGCCTGCTGGCCGAGCTTCGACGAGTCGACGAGCAGCACGATCTCGCGAGCCCTCTCGGCGAAGGCCCGCTTCACCTGGCTCTCCGCGAGCGACACCTCCGAGCTTCCGTTCGGCGCATCCAGAGAGTAGGCCGACGCGAAGAACCGGCCGTAGAGCATGGACTGCGCACTCTGGCATGCGATCAGCCCGACGAAACTTCCGGTGCGGTCGTCGAGCTCTCCGCCGACGAGAATCGGCGACACCGCCTTGTTCTGATCGAGGGCGGCGAAGTTCTCGTAGCTGTTGGTCGCGACGGTCAGTGGGCCGGTCGGTGCGAGGTGGGCGGCGAGGCCTCCGGCGGTGGTGGATGCGTCGACCGCCATCGATCCTGCGCCAGGGAGAAGAGCGGCGGCCTTCTCTGCGATGCGTGTCTTGGCGGCGAGGCCCGTTGCCCGGCGCTCGCCGAACGGCCGTGCGTCGAGGGCCGGAACGGCGCCGCCGCGCACCCGTCTCGCGAGGCCCGCCGCATCCAGTTCGTCGAGGTCGCGGCGCACGGTCATGACGCTCACGCCGAGCTGTTCGGCGGCGGCCTCGAGCCGAACCCCGCCCTCGGAGCGCAGGGTTTCGAGCAGCGCATCGCGCCGGGCCTCGGCGCCGAAGCTGCGAGTCGTCGCCATGGTCGCCTCCTGTGTGAACTCGGCTGTGTTATCTCACATAAAGTAACACGGCTTCAGGAGTGGCGATGGGTGTTGCCCAGCGCGACGGATGTCACCGGGCGACCGGCAACATCCGTCGCGTCGAGCAACACTCGCGACCGGTGCTAGCCGACCTAGCCGAGCTCGTCGATCGCGTCGGTGATGAACTGCGCGACCTCGGCCGGCTTGGTCTGCATGACCAGGTGCGGAGCATCCAGCTCGATCACCTTGCGAGCGCCGGCTCGCTTGTATCCGAAGCGCTCGACGTCGGGGTTGATGGTGTGGTCTGCGCTCGAGACGATGCCCCAGCTGGGCTTGGCTTTCCAGGCGGCCACCGGCGCGGTCTCCGAGAAGGCGACGGCCGCGAGGGGGCGCTGTCCGACGGCGAGTACGCGCGCGGTGTCGGTGGGAACGCCGGCGGCGAAGATCTCGGGGAAGGCATCGATCTTCACCGAGACGTCGGTTCCGGGCTCCGCGCCCTCGATGGGGTACGGCGAGTACACGAGGTTCGCGGCGAGCGGCGAGTCGGGGAAGCCGCCCTGCAGCTGGCCCAGGCTCTCGCCCTCGTCGAGCGCATAGCCCGACACGTAGACGAGGCCGATCACGTTCTCGGCGACGCCCGCGACCGTGATGACGGCTCCGCCGTAGGAGTGGCCGGCGAGGATGACCGGTCCGTCGATCTGCTCGACGAACGACTTGATGTAGGCGGAGTCGCCGATCAGGCTGCGGTTGAACACCGGGGGAACGTGCACGGTGTAGCCCTGGTTCAACAGCGCGAGGGTGACGGGCGCCCAGCTGGCGGCGTCGGCGAATGCTCCGTGCACGAGCACGATGGTGGGTTTCGTGGACATGATCTTCTTCCTTATTTCTGAGGGGTGGTGTGATGCGCGGATGCGCCGATGGGAAAGTCAGGCGCCGGCCGGGGTGCGGCGCAGCAGGTAGGTGTGCTCGCCCGAGAGCACGATCTCGGAGCGTTGGTTGTGCACGGTGGCCGAGGCGGTGACGATGCCGTTCGGGCCGTCGGGGGCAAGCGAGGTGATGCGCAGCTCGGAATAGAGGGTGTCGCCGGCGTGCACCTCGCCGAGGAACTTCGCACTCAGGCCGGTGAAGGCGATGAACACCTCTCCGATCACATGCGGGAACAGGGTGGCGCCGGGAGCCGTGAATGCCAGCACCTGCAGGCCGTGCACGACCGGTGCGCTGTGGCCGTGGGCCTTCGCCCAGACGGCGTCGTAGTGCACCGGGTGATTGTCGGCCGAGACGGCCTGAAACGCGGATGCGTGCGCGTCGGTCAGCGTGCGGCTGGGCGCACGGAACACCTCCCCGACGATCAGCTCTTCGAACGTTCGGGGCGCGACGATGGCGAAGTCGAGCGGGTCGAAGTCGTCAGGGGCGGAGGCGTGGGTGGTGGAGGCGTCAGCGGACACGGTCTGTTCCTTCTTTCGTGGGGGTCTTCGGGATGTGACGAGGCACGGCGACCGAGACGAGGTGCTCGACCGTGGGCGGGGAGGCCGACAGCCGGCGCGCGGCGTCGACGATCTCGGCGTCGTACCCGGTCGTGCGGGTGTGGTGCTGGCTCAGGTGCTCCCGCCAGGTGCCGACCTGGAACGCCTCGATCAGGAATCCCGGATGCTCGCGGTCGTCGTAGACGTTCCAGGAGCGGGCGCCCGTTCGACGACGGCTCTGCTCGACGGCGCGCATCGCGTCGAGGAAGGCGGCGCGATCGGTGTCTGCGATCTCGTAGCGCACGATGACCAGCGTCGAGCCGGCCGGGTCGAGCGGGTGCGCGGCCGGCGTGGCCGCATCCGGAACCGTGGCCGAACCCGAGCCCGAGCCTGTGCCCGAGCCCGTCTCGGGGCCGGCGTCGTCGTCGCCCGGCAGCGGCGTCGCGATCGGCGGAACGTCGGTCAGGGGCATCGCGGACGACGCCCTGCTCTTGTCGGCGGTGGAAAGGAAGGGCCTCGCGAGCAGCAGGGCCGCGCCGAGCACCACGACCACACCCGCTCCGACCATCGTCTCGGCCGTGCCGAAGACACCGCCGAGCGCTCCGATGACCGCGGCGCCGAACGCCGTGCCCCCGAACAGCACCAGTTGATAGACGGATAGTCCGCGGGTGCGCACCCATCCGGGCAGGAAGGCCTGCACCGTGCCGTTCAGGGTGGCGATCACGCCGATCCACGACAGCCCCACGAGAACGAGCACCGGCAGGGTGATCCACAGCGTCTGCGACAGGGCGGTCGCCGCGATGCCGATGCCGTAGGCAGTGCTCGTGACGACGACGAGGCGGGAGGTGCCGAGGGCCGCCCGCGCCTTCGGAATGACGAACGCGCCCGCTATCGATCCGATGCCGAGCGCGGCGAGGAGAACGCCGTACCCGTTGGAGTCGAGCCCGAGGCGGCTGCTCGCGAGAACGGGGAGCAGTGCCCAGAGCGCGTTGGCCGGAATGATGAAGATGAGCAGCTGAAAGTAGATGCGCCGAACGACCCCGGCGTGCAGCACGTAGCGCAGGCCCGCGCGGGTCGCCGACATGAAGGGCTCGCGGTCTCCCTGCGGCGGCGTGTAGCCCTTGAAGAGGATCAGCGCGATCAGCAGTCCCGCGAAGCTCAGGGCGTTCAGAGCGAAGACGAACGGGATGCCCCACGATCCGATCACGACGCCGGCGATGGCCGGTCCGATGGCCCGGGCCACATTGACGCCGATCGAGGAGAGCGAGGCGGCCTCGCCGACCAGGGGTTTCGGCACGACTCCCGGAACGAACGCCTGATACGCGGGCAGCTGGATGGCCGACGCGACGCCGAGCGCGAAGGTGAAGGCCAGCAGCAGAGTCGGTGTCATCACTCCGGCCGCGGTGAGCACGGCCAGCCCGGCCGCCACGAGCGCCTGCGCCGACTGCACCCCGATCAGCAGGTGCCGCTTGTTCGCGAACTCGCCGAGAACGCCCGCGGGGATGCCGAACAGCAGCACGGGGGCGGCCGCGGCGGTCGAGACGAGCGCGATGATCGCGGGCGACGCGTGCTGTTCCACCAGAAACCACTGGGCGCCGACCGTCTGCATCCAGCCGCCGATGTTGCTCACGACATCGGCGATCCAGAGCCAACGGAAGATGGCGACGGCCAGCGGGGCGAGTGCTCCCGGAGCCTTCGCCGTCGTCTGACCGGTGTCGAGCGGAGAGGTCATGACTGCCCTTCTTTCGACAGCCGCTCTGTCGCGCGAATCCGGCTGTCCGAGGTCGAATGCGTCGAGACTACGACCGCGAAGAGAAAGCAGGCTAGTAACGCTGGGGTCAGGGCCGCTCGGTCGCTGAAGGCGACGGCACCTGCCCCACCGATCAGGCATCCGCCGAGGAAGCCCGGAAGCAGCGGCCACGCGTCGAGCCAGCGCGCGCGTCGTGATGGCCATGAGTGACGTTCCCTTCGCTGAGCTAGCTGACATATGCGCTGTGAGCCGGTGATCTCACTGTGCTCCGGCCCTGGGAAGTGCTGCCGAGGCCTGCGCCTGAGACGTCGAGTCCTGCGTAAAAAGCCGATTCCTCGACAAACGAAGGAGCACCGCTTCGACAGAGGACGCATGATTGAGGAACGGTCAATCCACAATCTCGAGGGGGGTCACGCGGTGCTTCTGCCATCGAACGACTCCTGTGTGCTGGTGCAGATGTCGGCGAAGACTCTGCGCGAGGTACCCGCATACCGGCGCATGTCGCGGCGCTCGTTCGAGGGGCTCGCGATGTCGCGCATCGCCTCCGTTCCTCAGGCGGTCACGGCGCACCTCGACGAGGTTCCCGCCGGTCAGATCGAGAGCGCCCAGGTGCAGCTCGTGCACTCGGGCCGGCTGATCCTCGATCAGGCGGATCACCAGACCGAGGTGCGGGCGGGCGAGCTCGTGGTGTACGACGCGTCGCGGCCGTTCTCCTTCGTCTACCCCGACGAGTTCCGAACGACGATCGTGCAGATCCCCGCCCACGCGCTCGGGGTGACGAACGGCGAACTGCTGACGATCTCGGCCGGCGCCGTGTCGCGCAGCTCGGCCAACGCAGGTGTGCTCGCCGCCCTGTTGAAGGCGGCCGACACGAACTACGACGGCCTCGGCGGGAACAGTCGGCGGGCCCTCTCTCGAACGCTGGTCGACGCCGTGCGCCTGGTGGCCGCAGAGCACACGGACCGGATGTCGACGGTCGACGACAACCGGGTCGCCTTGGCCTCGGCCGCCCGGTCGTACGTCGCCGCGCACGTGCACGACCCCACCCTGTCGGCGGTCGTCATCGCGGCGCGCATGCACGTGTCCGTGCGCACCCTGCACGCCGCCTTCGAGGACGAGCCCGAGACGCTCGGCCAGGCCATCCGGCGTTCGCGTCTCGAGGCGGCGCGCACCCTGTTGGCGACGACGTCGCAGACCGTGCGAGCCGTGGCCGAGAGCGTGGGCTACTTCGACGTCACCCACTTCATCCGCGTGTTCAAGAATTCCGAGGGCGTGACGCCCGCCCAGTGGCGGCGTCGGCAGGTGGGCGGCAGCGGGTCGGGGCTGCTCTCGTGACGAAGGGCGGGCTGGTTACCGAGACCGTCGAGATCGTCGTCGAATCGGATGTCGAGGGTTCTCGAGACGGCGGCAGGGCGTCGATCCGCGTGCGTGGCGCTCGCGTCACGCTGCGCGTGCCTGGGTCGGTGTCGGCATCGGCGCCGGAGCCTGCGTCGGCGTCTGCTGGATCGACCGTCGCTCGGGTGGAACTCCTGTGGCTGACGCCGGCGGAGACCGAGGTGCTCGAGCATGGCGGTGCGATCGACGCGACCCAGGGGCTCGGGGCCGTGCTCGCTCCGCTGCTGATCCGGCTCGGCGGCGCGCAGGATGATCGTCGGAGACTCGCGATCATGGCGCGCGGGTTGCTGTCGGCGATCGCGGCCGAGCGCGCGGTCTCGGAGGATCACGACGTGACCGCACGGCAGAGGCTGGCGGTGCTGGCCATGCAGCTGGTTCACTCCCAACTCGAGGATCCGGGCCTGTCGAGCGCCTCGATCGCGCAGCAGCTCTCCGTGCCGCTTCGCACCCTGCAGGATGCGTTCCGCTCGTCGCCCGCGTCCCTCGCGGAGTCGATCCGGCTGTTGAGGCTGGAACGGGCGTGGCTCGACCTTCATTCTTCGCCCGGAGAGTTTCCCCTCGACGTGTCGGCGCTGGGCGCGAGGTGGGGCTTCCGCGGGCGCGACCATTTCGTCCGGGCCTTCGAGCGGCACTACGGGGTGCGCCCCGAGCTGGCTCGCGACGCGTCACAGAGTGCTGTTCGGGTATGAGATCCGCGCGTTCTGTGACAGGTCGATGGGTATCGGCGGTGCGACGTTGCGGCTCACCTGATCGAGGAGCGCGCGGCGCGCACTCGTGCGCAGACGGCAGTATGGATGCATGACGTGGCGAGAGAGACTCGGTCGCGCGGGTCGTCCCGTCGTCCTGTCGATTGCGCGAGTACTCCGCGGCGACTCAGAGGCGGGGAATTCTCCGGTGCAGGTCACGCCGACGCCGTCTCCAGTTCGGCCGGCCACCCCGGCGATACAGCCCGAGCCTGAGTCCGGGTCCCCGAGCGAGGTGCACGCATGGTCGTTGCCTCCGTGGGGGCTCCTGCCCTCTCAGATTCCGCAGCGGCTCGAGGTGCTGCCAGGTCCGTCATCGCTGGAGCTCTTTCGCCGATCGCGCAGGATTGCCGCCTGGGGCTTCGCGTCGTATGCCGTTGTCGTGGTCGCGGCGTTCATCATCGTCGGCAGGCCGGGGCCGGTTACCCTCTTCGCCCTGGTCGCGCTGGTCGTAGGGGGCGCGGCGTTCGGGCTGGTCGGGCCGCCTTATGTGGAACGCATCAAAGACGAGCATCGTGAGGGATACACGGTCTGGCGCCAGAACACGCTCTGGAAACCGCAGGTGGATGCCGCGACCGGCTTCGTAATCAGGCCGGCGGGGGCTCGCGCGCTCTCCCTGCAGGAAGAGGCCGTGGCTCTGAAAAGAGTGCGTGAGATAGCGCGCTACCTCGACGAGCGCTGACGAGTCGGGTTTGGGATCGCGCCCATGTTGCCCAGCGCGACGGGTGTTGCCGGGTGACCGGCAACATCCGTCGCTGCGGGCAACAGACGCGACGTGCGAAGCGGGTTAGTGGGCCGCAGGGACCGCGTCGTGCGGGGCTCCCTCTGACTGGGCGGGTGCCTTTACGAAGAAGCTGATCACGATCGCGGCGAGCGAGATGAACGCGCCGTACATGATGGCCGCGTGGATGCCTCCGGCGGTGTCGACCGCGCTCGGTGCGCTGCCACCCGAGAGGGCGATCGCCCGTGCGGACATGACGGACACGAAGAGGGCGGTTCCGGCTGCCCCGGCGAGCTGCTGCACTGTTCCCACCACGGCACTGCCGTGCGAGTACAGCTTCGGAGTGAGCGACGCGAGGCCCGCGGTGAACAGGGGCGTGAACAGCAGCGCGAGGCCGAGGCTCATGCCGATGTGCGCGACGAGCACCCAGCCCCATGCTGTGGTGGCGGTGAAGAGGGTCATGCCCCAGAAGGCGGCGCTCACGATGATCGATCCCGGAATCAGCAGCACTCGCGGCCCGAAACGGTCGTAGATGCGGCCGACGAACGGCGCCAGGATGCCCATGAGCAGCCCGCCGGGCAGCAGGAGCAGGCCCGTGGAGAGGGTGCTGAGGCCGAGGACGCTCTGCGTGTAGATCGGCAGGATGATGAGGGTTCCGAAGAGGGCCATCATGCTGATCGCCAGCATCGCGATGGCCACCGAGAAGGTGCCCGAGCGGAACACGCGAAGGTCGAGAAGCGCCTTCTCGCGACGGGCCAGCGAGACCTGGCGCAGGATGAACACGGCCAGCGCCACGATGCCGACGACGAGCGGCAGCCAGCCGGGCATCGCGCCCTCAGCGCTTTCGCCGCCGAGGGAGCTCAGGCCGTAGACCAGCCCGCCGAACGCGAAGGCCGAGAGGATGACCGAGAAGACATCGAGGGGAGCCTTGCGCGGCTCGGTGACGTTGGGGATCTTGAGGAAGCCGAGCACGAGCGAACCGACGGCGATGGGCAGAACGATCCAGAACATCCAGCGCCAGTCGAGCACGCTGAGGATGAGCCCCGAGATGGTGGGGCCGATGGCCGGGGCCACCGAGATGACGATCGAGATGTTGCCCATGGTGCGGCCGCGGGTTGCCGGGGGAACGAGGTTGAGCACGGTGGTCATGAGCAGCGGCATCATGATGGCCGTTCCGCTGGCCTGGATGACCCGGCCCGCGAGCAGGACCTCGAAGCCCGGAGCCATGGCCGAGATGAACGTGCCCGCGCTGAAGAGCGCCATCGCGGCGAGGAACACCGGCCGTGTGTTGAAGCGCTGCAGCAGGAACCCGGTGATGGGAATGACCACGGCCATGGTGAGCATGAACGCGGTGGTCAGCCACTGCGCGGCCTCGGCGGCGATGTCGAGGTCTGTCATGAGCACGGGCAGCGCCACGCTCATGATCGTCTCGTTCAGGATGACGACGAATGCCGACACCAGAAGCAGCGAGATGACGAGGCGGTTGCGCCCGGCGAGCGCGGGATCTTCGGCCCAGGGCGACGCGGGTGCGTCGTGCGACCCCGAAGCGGTGGACGGCGCGACGGCCGGTACGGAGTCTGTGGGCGGTGCGAGGCGATCAGTCACGAGAACTCCAGGGCTGAGGGGAAGAAAGAAGAAAGGCAGCGGAGGCGAGCGGAGCAACGGCTCGCGGAATTCGCTTCATCGGGAGAACCTGCCTCCACTCTCCACTATTCCTCCGACACTCGAAAGAGTTCGAACACGAACGCGCCCGCCCGGTGCATACGCGCCCTGTCGAGGGGCGGCGGATGCGCCGAGCGGGCGCGGATACGGTGGGATCAGCGGGTCGCTACGCGCCCCAGCTCGCCTGCGCGCCGACGCGCTCGGCCGAGATCTTCTCCTGGTAACCGGATGCCTGGAACGCGGCGATCGGATCGGCCGGAAGACCGCGCGACTCGCGCCACTGCGCCAGCGGACCCCGGACATCCGTGTAGAAGGCGTCCATCAGAATCGCATTCGCGCCGAGCACGTCGTTGGACTCCTGTGCCGCGGTAAGGGCGGCGCGATCGACGAGCAGTGCGCGCGCCGTCATCTCCTGCACGTTGAGCACCGAGCGCATCTGGCCGGCGATCTTGGCCTCGATGTTGTGGCACTGGTCGAGCATGAAGGCCACGACCGAGTCGGGGCCGTAGCCGCCGCCGCGAATGACCTCGTAGAGGATGCGGAACAGCTGGAACGGGTCGGCCGCGCCCACGATCAGGTCATCGTCTGCGTAGAAGCGCGAGTTGAAGTCGAACGAGCCGAGCTTTCCGAGGCGCAGCAGCTGGGCCACGATGAACTCGATGTTGGTGCCGGGCGCGTGGTGACCGGTGTCGAGGCAGACCAGGGCGCGCTCGCCGAGCGCGGCGACCTGGGCGTAAGAGGTTCCCCAGTCGGGAACGTCGGTGTGATAGAACGCCGGCTCGAAGAACTTGTACTCGAGAACCAGGCGCTGCTCGGCGCCGATGCGGTCGTAGATGGTCTGCAGCGACTCGGCGAGCCGGTCCTGGCGGCCGCGGATGTCGTCCTGCCCCGGATAGTTGGTGCCGTCCGCGAGCCAGATCTTGAGGTCTTTCGAGCCCGTCGCATCCATGATGTCGATGCACTCGAAGTGGTGGTCGATGGCCTTCTGGCGCACGGCCGGGTTCGACGAGGTCAGCGAGCCGAACTTGTAGTCCTCGTCCTGGAACGTGTTCGAGTTGACGGTTCCGAGCTCGACACCGAGGTCGTTGGCGTAGGCGCCGAGGGCGGCGTAGTCGTCGACCTTGTCCCACGGGATGTGGATGGCCACCTTCGGGGAGAGCCCGGTGTACTTGTTCACCTGCGCCGCGTCGGCGATCTTCTCCTCGGGGTTGCGGGCCGTGCCCGGGGTTCCGAAGACGCGGAATCGCGTGCCCGAGTTGCCGAACGCCCAGGAGGGGAGTTCGATCGACTGCCCCTCGAGCTGCTGGGCGATGTCGCTGAATTGCACCATTGGAATTCTCCGTATTTCTTAAGTCGTGCGAGCCGGCCCACCTCGGGCCGACGCCCAGATGAATCGATTCAATTGTGTCTAGATTAGTTGCTGGGTAGAGCTTTTACAATCGATGGGCGGCGGCCAGCTGGTCTGCGAGGTTGAATACTTCGGGGATGTAGTCGAAGGCCTGGTCTGCGGGCACGTCGAGATCCACGAAGTTCTCGGCCATCGCCGCCTGCCAGCGTGCGTTCACCTCGGTGCCTGCCATCCCGTCAAGCGACGCCTGAAGATCGTCGGTCTCGAAGTAGCCGATCACCAGACCATCCGGCCGCAGGAAGATCGAGTAGTTGCGCCAGCCCGTCGCATCCAGCGCCTCGAGCATGTCGGGCCACACGGCGGCGTGCTCCTCGCGGTACGCCTCGATGCGGTCGGGCTTCACCTGCAGTTGAAAGCAGACGCGTTGCACAGTCATAGGGCTCCCTCTCTCAGCGCCACGCGGGCAGGGCCCGCATGTCGACGTGTCGGTGCTCGATTCCGAGAAGGCTGGCGGCGGCCCGGATGTCTGCGGCCCGGTGTCCGACACAGAGCGCCCAGTGATGGCCGATTCCCGTCTGCGACCACTCGTCGACCCACTCGCCGGGGTCGCCGCCGAAGTCGACGCGGGAGGTCGTGTTGCCGATAGCGAGTAGCGGACCCGGCTTCACGACGCCCTCGCTGGTGATGAAGGAGTAGCTGCCATCGGCATCCTGACCGATGCCGAACGTGGTGACCGGGCCCTGCTTCACATCGAATTCGACCGAGACGCCGTAACCGCGCTTGCCGTGATAGATGCCGAGGCCGCGCAGCAGCGGGTCGCGCTCGGAGACCTGCAGGTGCGCGGGGCCGTCGTGACCCATCTCCACCACGTCGTCGACGAAGTTGAGCGCCTGGATCTCGGTGAACGAGCCTCCGGCGCCGATGGTGTGCGCAGCGAGCATGGCGAGGCTGGTGCGCAGCTCGTACTCGCCCACGAACGGGATGCCGCGAGCCGTGAGCAGGGACGAGCCCAGGATCATGCCGGCGCCGAGGCGCTCGTGCTGCTCTCCCTGCAGGCCGCGGTGGTAGTAGGCGGCCGAGTCGAGGTCGAAGTCCTCGACCAGCCGGTCGAGTCCGACCGAGACCTTGGCGCCCCACGAGAAGTCGTCGTCGTTCACGGAGTCGTCGATGGTGAACAGGCGCCGGGCGAGCTCCTTGCGGTCGGCGACCTGCGCATCCGTCACCTCGTCGACCCGCACCCTCAGGTCGTCGAACTCGAGAACCTCGACGTGCGAGCCGAACTGCGTCGAGACGAGGGTGAGGTCGGTCGACACGTCGAGCATGCCGGGATAGAGGTGGCCCATCAGGCCGTGGCGGGCGTTGCGAAGGACGCCGCGAACGGCAGCGGCATGCACCCACTGGGTGATGCGCGCCCAGGCGGACTCCTGCTTCAGGTGGCCCGAGACGCTGCGAAACGGGATGCCCGCCCGCTTGAAGACATTGGCCACCTCGGGCACCGGGCACTGGCCGCAGTAGGCGAGCCACTTGCCGGTGTCGAAGTTGGCGTGGTCCATGGCCTCGGTGGGCTGCAGATCGATCACGAGCACGGGGGTCTTGGCGCGCTGGGCGATCGGCAGAACCATCGACGAGGTCAGGTAGGTGGTGAGGAAGATGACGATGAGGTCGCAGTCGGCGACCCGCAGTTTCTCGGCCGCGACCGTGGCCTCCTGCGCATCCGATACGAAGCCCACGTCGATCGTCTCGGCGTCGAGCTCATTGAAGCGGCCGGTGACGTAGCGGCTCGACTCCTGCAGCTGCGGGAGGAGCTCGGGGAACTGGGGCCAGTAGGCGGCGAGGCCGCCGGCGACGAGGCCGATGCGGGTCTGGCGGTGCTTCTTCGGAGGAAGGAGATCGTTCATGGTTCCGTCCGTTCTGGTGATGCGGGGAGTGATCTCGATACGGCGCTCGTTCCTCGCGCCTACTCGATCAGCGCACACGCTGCGCTGATCGAGTAGGCCGCCCGCGGCCGTATCGAGATCGAGGGGGTGACTACTTCTTAGAAGTCGTAGTCGTCGATGTTGTCGGCGTTGAAGCGGGTGGGCGGTCCGACGATCGCGACACCGCCCTCGCCGACCGTGATCTCGCCCAGGTCGCCCGCGTCGAAGGTGTCACCCTCGGCGCCGGTGATGGTTCCGTCGACGAGCGCCTTGCCGGCGAACGCGGCGACGTAGCCGAGCTGTGCCGGATCCCAGAGAGCGAACTCCTTCACGGTGCCGTCCTTCACGAACTCGCGCATCTCGTTCGGCAGTCCGAGCCCGGTCAGCGCGACCTTGCCCTTGTAGTCCGAGGTCGAGAGGTACTTGGCCGCGGCCGCGATGCCCACCGTCGTGGGCGAGATGATGCCCTTGAGGTCGGGGTACGACGAGAGCAGGCCCTGTGTCTCCTGGAAGGACTTGTCGGCGTCGTCGTCTCCGTAGACCTTGGCGACGAGTTTGATGTCCTTGTAGTCGGGGTTCGAGGCGAGCTCCTCCTCCATGTACTTGATCCACTCGTTCTGGTTCGTGGCCGTGGCCGTGGCCGAGAGGATCGCGATGTCGCCGGCTCCGCCGATCTGCTCCGAGATGATCTCCAGCTGGATCAGGGCGACGTCTTTCGCGACGACCTGGCTGATGAAGATGTCGCGGTAGTCGGGGTTGGTGTCGGAGTCGAATGCCACGATCTTGGCGCCGGCCTCGCGAGCCGTCTGCAGCGACGGGCCGACGGCATCCGGGTCGTTCGCGGCGATGACGATGACCTTCGAGCCCTCCTGCGTGGCCTGCTCGATGAAGGGGATCTGAGCGCTGGCGCTCGCCTCCAGCGGGCCGAGGACCTGCGAGGTGAAGCCGGCCTCCTTCGCGCCGTCCTCTCCACCGCCCAGAACCACGTCGGTGTACGGGTTGTTCAGCTGCTTGGGCAGGAACGCCATCGTGTTGTCGCCACCGCCGCCCGCCGAATCGGTGCCGCCGTCGGTCGATCCGCCCGCGGCGCATCCGGTTGCCAGCAGCGCGACCGAGACCGCGACCGCGGCGACGGTTGCTGCGCGGCGACCGCCGCGCGACTTACGAGAAAACAACTCCATTGTTCTTCCTTCTTTCGTGTGATTTTGTGCGGACGCCTGGTGCTTTAGGCGTGGGGTGAACCAGAAGACGATGTCTGCTGGACGACTCGGTGAACACGGGCGAGCCGCAGTCGTTCGCGCGCCCACGAGACGATGCTCGGGGCCACGACCGACAGCACGAGCAGGCTTCCGGTCACGATGATGAGGGCGGTCTCGGGCACCTTCGCGAGGCGCAGCGAGTAGGTCAGAACGCCGATGAGCAGTACGCCTCCCACGACGCCCGGGATCGACCCCTTGCCGCCGAAGATCGAGACGCCGCCGAGCAGTACGGCCGCAATGACGCTGAGCTCCATGCCGGTTCCGTTGTCGGGGCCGGCGCTGGCCAGGCGCAGGGTGAGAAAGACGCCGACGATGGATGACACGACGCCGGTTCCCACGAACAGCCAGAATTTGGCCTGCCCCACCCGGATGCCCACGAACGTGGCTGCCTCCTTCGAGAAGCCGAGGGCGTAGAGGCCGCGGCCGAACGGGGTGAAGTGCAGCAGCACGGCGAAGAACGCGATGATGATGACCACGAAGATCATGACCACGGGGATTCCGGTCGCGCCGATCTTCGAGAGCACGAAGGTGTTGAGCTCCTTCGGGAAGTTCGCCACCTTCTGGTCGCCGATCACCACGAGGGCGAGTCCTCTATAGAGGGCGAGCGTTCCGATCGTCACCGCGAGTGACGGCAGGCCGAGGGTCGTGATGAGGAAGCCGTTGAAGACGCCGCAGACCACGCCGACCAGCACCGAGACCAGGATCACGATGCCGATGTCCCAGCCGGAGTCGCGCCACAGCACGCCCATGACCGCGCTGGTGAGGCCGGCGATGGAGGCGACGGAGAGGTCGATCTCGCCCGAGATGATCACGAGGGCCATGGGCATGGCGATGAGCAGGATGGGGATCACCTGAATAGAGAGGAAGCCCACGGTGAGGGTCGAAGCGAAGAACTTCACCGAGATCATCGACACGATGATCACGGCGACGAGGATGTAGATGATGATCGCGTCGCTGCCGGTGAGGCGCTTCGCGAGGCCGCTTCTGGCCTTGACGATGTTCGGGCTCAGTGTTTCAGACATCGCGGGACTCACTCACTCGAAGCTTGCGGGCATTGCGCACCGACACGGCGCGGTCGACGATGATGGCGGCGAGGATCAGCATGCCCACGAAGGCCTGCTGCCAGAACTTGTCGACCCGGGTCGCGGTGAGCGAGCTCGTGATGGTCGAGAGCAGCACGGCGCCGATCGCGGCTCCGAAGACGGTTCCCGTTCCTCCCGAGATCGCGACGCCACCGACCACGACGGCCGCGACCACGTCGAGCTCGAGGCCCGATCCGGTGAGCGCGCCGACCGAGTTGTAGCGCGAGGTGTAGAGCACACCGGCCAGGCCTGTCAGGGCGCCGGATGCGATGAATGCGGCGAGCACGCGCGGCCCGACGGCGATTCCGAACAGCCGTGCGGCATCCCGGTCGCTGCCGATCGCGTAGAGGTCGCGACCCGCCCGCACCGAGTGCATGAAGATGCCGACCGCGATGACGACCACGATGGCCACGATCGTGATGATCGGAATGCCGAGGAAGACATCCACGCTCAGGTTGCCGAACGCCTTGGGGTTGTCGCCCGAGAAGTACTGCTTCGATCCGGCCCAGCTCGTGAGGATGCCTCTGAAGATGTACATCGTTCCGAGGGTGATCACGAGCGCGGGCACTTTCGCGGCCGTCACGAGGAATCCGTTTATCGCCCCGAGAACGGCACCGAACAGCATCCCGGCGAGGAAGACGAGGGGGATGGGGACGCCCGGCCACGCGTTGAAGAGCGAGCCGGTGCCGAAGGCGACGAGGCCGAGGATCGAACCGATCGACAGGTCGACGTTCTCGGTGATGATCACGAGCGCCTGGCCGACCGCGAGGATGATCACGATCGTCGCGTTGAGCATGAGGTCTTTGACGCTCTGCGGTGAGAGGAACCGCGGGTTGATGAGCGTGGTGATGATGACCAGGGCGATCAGGGCGCCGGCGACCGGGATCTCGCGGGATCGGAAGAAGCCCCGAACGGCATGAAGCGGGCCGCCGTGGTCGGTGTGCACGGGTGGACGCGCGGTGTCGATGCTCACAGGGCACCTTCCAGGCTCGATGTGGCGGCGCTCATCACGCGTTCGGCGGTGGCCTCGGCGCGGGGCAGCTCTGCGGTGATGCGGCCCTCGTGCATGACCAGGATGCGGTCGGCCATGCCGAGCACCTCGGGCAGCTCCGACGAGACCATGATGATGGCGATGCCGCGGCCGGCGAGGTCGGAGAGCAGGCGGTGCACCTCGCTCTTCGTTCCCACGTCGATGCCGCGGGTGGGCTCGTCGACGATCAGCAGCGTCGGCTCGGTGGCGAGCCACTTCGCCAGCACGACCTTCTGCTGGTTGCCGCCCGATAGCGTCGAGACCGCGTAGTCCTGCGATCCGGTCTTGACCTGCAGGCGGCTCGACCAGTCTTCGGCGGTGCGGCGCTCGCGGCTGCCCGAGATGAGGCCGAAGCGGGCGAGCGACCTGCGCAGGGTGAGGGTGGCGTTCTTGGCGACCGAGAGATCCATGACGAGGCCCTGCTTGCGGCGGTCCTCCGGAACGAAGCCGATGCCGGCGGTGATGGCCGCCTGAGGGTTGTGCGGGGGGAGAGCCTTGCCGTGCAGGGTGACGGAGCCCGAGTCGTAGCGGTCGATGCCGAAGACCGCGCGCACGACTTCGGTGCGGCCGGCGCCCACGAGTCCGGCGAGGGCCACGATCTCGCCGGCCTTCACCTCGAACGAGATGTCGCGGAACGTGCCCAGCCGGGTGAGACCCTCGACTGACAGCACCGTCTCGCCGACCGGGGCATCCACCTTCGGGAAGAGGGCGCCGAGCTCTCGGCCGACCATCTCCTTCACGATCTGCGGGACGGTGACCTCGCTGGTGTTGTGCACGCCGATGTAGCGGCCGTCGCGCATCACGGTGATGCGGTCGCAGAGCGCGAAGACCTCTTCGAAGCGGTGCGAGATGAACAGGATGCCGGCGCCCTTGTCGCGCAGGCCGCGTGCGACCCCGAAGAGCCGGTCGACCTCGACGCCGGAGAGGGCGGCGGTGGGCTCGTCCATCACGAGCACCTTGGCGTCGAGCGAGATGGCCTTGGCGATCTCGATGATCTGCTGGTCGGCGATCGAGAGGCCCTCGGCGATGCGGTCGGGATCGATCGGCACGCCGAGCGTGGCGAAGAGCTCGCGGGCCATGCGGCGCATCTCGCCGCGGTTGATGAGGCCGGCGCGGTTTCGCGGCTGGCGTCCGATGAAGATGTTCTCGGCGACGGTGAGGTCGGGGAAGAGGGTCGGCTCCTGGTAGATGACCGAGACGCCGGCTGCCTTGCTGTCGGCGGGGGTCTTGAACGCGACGTGCTCGCCGCCGACCACGAAGTCGCCGCCATCCGGAGCGTGCACGCCGGCGAGGATCTTGACGAGCGTCGACTTGCCGGCGCCGTTCTCGCCGACGAGGGCGTGGATCTCGCCGGCTCGCAGGTCGATGGTTCCATCGGCCAGGGCGACGACGGGGCCGAAGGTCTTGGATGCGCCGGTGAGCGAGAGCGCGGGCGTACCGGATGCGGGGGTGCCCGATGGCTGGTGCGGCTCGATGCCGTGCTGGACTTCATTCGCCATGGGCTGGCGCACCTCCACGTTGAGGACGATTGAATCGATATAACTCGAATCTGTTGGAACCCTACGGCGACGGGAGCGGCAGCGTCAAGGCCGTTACCAGTTCGCAACCTTGTGCCGGGGCATCCGCTCTGTATGGTGGGGTGAATCGATACAAGGTTGTATCCCGATCACCCTCGTGTCCGCTGGCCGCCGTGCTCCCTGCGCGGTGTCGAAGAACCGCCTTCCGGAGGATGAATGATGGTCGCCGCCAATGTGCGTGACGTGGCCGCCCTGGCCCGGGTGTCGGTGGGCACGGTGTCGAATGTGCTCAACAGCACCAAGAAGGTCGCCCCCGGCACGGAGAAGCGTGTTCTCGAGGCGATCGAGACGCTGGGCTTCGTGCGCAACGACGCCGCCCGACAGCTGCGGGTGGGGCAGAGCCGCATGGTCGGAATGATGGTGCTCGACGTGGGCAACCCGTTCTTCACCGACCTCGCCCGCGGGGTCGAAGACACCCTCGCCCTCTCGTCGCGATCGCTCATTCTGGGCAACAGCGCCGAAGACGCGGCCCGCGAGGAGTCGTATCTGCATCTGTTCGAGGAGCAGCGGGTCGCCGGCCTGCTCATCACCCCGGTGAGCCGCACCACCGACCGGCTCGAGCGCCTGCGCCGCCGCGGAACTCCCGTAGTGCTCGTCGACCGGTTCGGCGGCATCGGCGACTTCAGTTCGGTGTCGGTCGACGACCGCAGGGGAGGACAGATCGCCCTGCAGCATCTGGTCGACATCGGGCGGGTGAGGCCCACGTTCATCGGGGGTTCGAGCGCCGTCGTGCAGGTGAGCGAACGCCTGCACGGGGCCCAGTCCGTTCTCTCCGAGGCAGGCATCGCACCCCTGCGCGTGATCGAGCGCCCCTACATGTCGGCCGACGCGGGGCGGGATGCGGCGGAGGAACTGCTCGCCCTCGACCCCTCCGAGCGGCCCGACTCGATCTTCGCGGCCAACGACCTGCTCGCCCTCGGGGTGCTGCAGGCGCTCACCCGTGCGGGCGTGCGCGTGCCCGACGACATCGCGATCATCGGCTACGACGACATCTACTTCGCCGCATCGGCCGCGGTGCCGCTCTCTTCGGTGCGCCAGCCGACCCGGGGCATGGGCAAGGCCGCCGCCGAGCTGTTGACCGCGGAGATCGACGGCACGGCCGGGTCGGAGTTCCAGCACGTCGTGTTCGAGCCCGAGCTCATGGCGCGCGAGAGCACGCGGGTGCCGACCTGATCGTCAGCGCCCGAACACCCGTCGAACCGCGTCGAGGTAGGCCATGCCGTGGGTGGTGTCTGGCAGCAGATACGAGCCCTCCGTCCACTCGTTCCACGCGTTGATGCTGACGATCGGATGCGGGCCGCCGTGTCGGTCGGCGAACGACTTCGCCTCGACGAGGCCGGCCTCGAACTGCACAGGCGACGCGTCCCACGTGGTGAGAAAGGGGTAGGAGCCGCGCTCGTAGGGCAGCTGCTGGGCGGTGCGCGGACTCGAGTCCCAGCCGACCGTGACGTTGGGGTGAAAGGGCACGGTCAGCGCGGCGGCGGCGCGCTCGTAGTCGGCGAACGCCTCCCGTCGCAGCAGGTCGGCGTCTCCGGCAGGAAAGTCGTGGGCATCGACGTCGACGTGGTGCATCCACACGTACGACGTGGCCGAGTCGAACGCGAGCCTCGTGACCAGAGACAGCGGATCGTCGACGACGACGGCGGTCGGCAGCACACCGAAGCCCCAGATCACCGCGTCGAGATGGATTCCGGGCAGGCCGCTCGAGATCGCCTCGGCGCGCAGCCAGTCGAGCGCGTCGACGGTCTCGGCCACGCCGCCGAGCCCGGCGATGAGAGAACCGATCTCGTAGACGGAGAGCCACGGCCTGCCGTCGACGCGCAGGTACGACGGATGGGTGAAGTACTCGGCGATGATGTGCCTGCCGAAGCGCTCGAAGGCCGCTCGGTCGATGGCTCCGGTAGCGAGTCGAGGGGGAGGCGCGTTTGCCGATACCGCCGGAAAGATGTCGACGAGCTCGTGGTTGGCCCACATCAGGGCGAAGGTCATATCGCCCACGTTGGGAGCCCGCAGCAGGCCGTCGCGCAAGGCTCCCTCGAGGTAGCCGCCGTCGTCGTACCAGTAGTAGTCGATCAAGAAGCCGTCGATGCCGTTCTCGGTCGCCAGCTCTATCTGCCGCGCTCCCACCTCGGGATCGGCCTCGTTCCATTCGCCGAGCGCGGGCACCCGCGGCTGCCTGTGGCCGGCGAAGCGGGGGCGCGCATCGCGCAGCAGGCTCCACTCGGTGAAGCCCTCGCCGAACCAGGCGGCGTTGCGCGGGTCGTCATGCCAGCTCGGAAAGTAGTACGCCAGCACCACCGGCCGTCGAGCGTCGCCGGCCCGCTCGCGTGGCGCGCTCATGCGTGCGCTCCGCTGTGCTCGGCGACGATGCCGGCGAAGCCGAGGCGCGTCATCCGCGCGTTCCTCGCGAGCTCGGTCGTGACCAGCGGCGCCAGCCGAACGGTGGTGCCGAACTCGTTGCGGCCGGCCACTCGCACCGCATACTCGCCCGGCGCGTCGCCGCGCTGCAGCACCGGATGCGACGGGTCGAGCACGAGGGAGCGGGCGCGCACGAGGTCTTCCGCGTCGTTCTCCTGCGCATTCGCGGCATAGGCGAGCTGTCCGCGAAAGAGGGTGACCCGGGTCTCGCCGAGCTCCGGTGCGCCCGACGTCGTGTTGCCGAACGGCGGCGTCGAGGCGGTTCCCGCGACATCGAACCACAGCGCGGGCGACACCTCCACGACGACCACCGAGTGCGCCTCGAGCGCGTCGAAGATCAGCCAGCCGGCCTCCAGGCGACCCGTCGAGAACGACACCGTCACGCTCTCGGGGATCCGCAGCCGCAGCCCGCTGCCCTGCGGCAGGGCGGCGCCCGGTCGCAGCTCGACGCGATCCCCGAACGGGTAGCCGCCGGCGACCTCGAGCAGCACGTCGCCATCGGCAGACTCGACCACGGCGTCGAGCGGCTGGCTCACGACCAACCCGCCCGACGCATCCACTCGCGCCAGCGACCGGCTCAGCGCGCCGAGCGCCTCGATGCCGTGGAAACTGCAGCACCACCAGGCCTCGGGCGCGTAGTCGAGGGCGAGCAGCGGGCCGTCGCCGACGAGCGTCTCGCAGCCGAAATGACCGGATGCCTGCTGCGCGTGGGCAAGACCGTTGAGGCCGGCCAGCCAGGCGCGCTCGCGAAATCGATCGAGGCCGGTCGCCTCGGCGAGTTCGAGACAGAGCATCACCCAGTCCGCGGTGCCGCAGCCCTCGGTGTTGATGTCCCAGGGCGCCGAGAGGCTCTCGAGGGCCGAGCCGCTCGGCAGCAGGAACCGGGCCGCCACCTCGTCGGCCAGCCTGCACACGGCATCGACCTCCGAGCAGTCGTCGTGGGCGACGGCGACCTCGAGGCGACCTCGCAAGAAGAGCAGGTACCCGTGCAGGTGCAGCCGATCGACGATCGCGGGAGCCGCCTCGACGAGCCGGCGGGCCGCATCCATCGCCCGGTCATCGCCGCGCAGGGCGGCGAACCGGCCGAGCGGACGCACCAGCGACAACGGGTCGAGGAGGAACTTGCGCGACGGTTCGCGCGAGAGCCAGTCGACCCAGCCGGCGGCGGATGCGACGGCGTGGCCCGCCAGACGATCGATCGCGTCGCCGAGACGGTCGGCCCTCTCGGCCGACACCCACGAGACGCTCGAGAGCAGGCCGTCGAGCAGTCGGCCGTGCCCCCACGCGGCGCCGTGATCGCGGGCCAGCGCGGGCAGCGCGGGGGAGCCGAACGAACCGTCGGGGTTCTGGGCGGCGATCACGCGGTCGAGAATGCGGTGCGCTTTGTCGAGGTCGACGGGCAGGCGTTCGCGGTGGGCCACGGCGACAGCGCCGAGGTAACGGCCCGACAGGTCGCCGCGGTAGTCCTGGAACAGGCGGTGCGCGTCCGGCCGGTGTTCGACATCCTGCACCACGAGGTCATCGCTGTAGGGCGTGCTCGAGGCGAGTTGAGCGGTCGCGAGACGCAGGCGTTCGCGAAGGATGCCCCGCGCGAACGCCTCGGCGCCGTCGCTCACTTGACGGCACCCGCCGTCAGTCCCTTCTCGAAGAACTTCTGCAGCAGCAGGTACGTGATGACGATGGGCAGGCATACCAGCACGAGGGCGGCGAAGATCTTGGGCACGTCGGAGCCGTAGGTGCTGGTGAAGAACTGGGGCACCTGGGTGAGCACCTGCAGGTTCTGATCCTGCAGGAACAGCAGGGGCAGGAAGAACTCGTTCCATGCCTGCAGGAACGCCCAGACGATGATCACCGCGGTGATCGGGCGCGAGAGGGGGATGACGATGCGCACCAGCGTTCCGAAGCTCGTGGCGCCGTCGATCTTCGCCGCCTCGATCACCTCGTCGGGGATTCCGTTGAGGTAGTTACGGGCGAGGAGCAGGGTGAGCGGAACCGTGACCGCGCTCAGCGGCAGGATCACCGCGAGGAAGTTGTTGAACAGGCCGAGCTGGCGCACGATGATGAACATCGGCACCATCAGGGCGATGCTCGGCAGCACGAGACCCACGAGGATCGCGTTGAAGAGAAGCTTGCGGCCCGTGAACTTGAGCTTCGCGAAGGCGAAGCCGGCCAGCATGGTCACCGCGTAGATGAGCGCGATGGTTCCCGCCGAGATCACCGCGCTGTTCAGCAGGAAGGTGAAGAACGGCGTCTGCGTGATCACGGCCGTGTAGTTGGCCAGTGGCCCCTGGCCCGAGAACGAGATCGCGACGATGGCCACGAGGGGGAACAGGAAGGGGATGACGAGCACCGTCGCCACCACCTGGTAGACGAGCCTCTGTCGAAGGGATACGCGTCCGAACATGATCAGTCCTCTCCGAACCGGTATGCCCGCATCTGGAATGCGGTGAGAGTGAGGGCGAGCACCAGCAGAACCATGGCGAGCGCCGCCGCGTAGCCGGAGTTGAACTGCTGCACGGCCTGTTTGTAGATGTAGGTGGTCAGGAACTCCGTGCTGCGACCAGGGCCTCCGCCCGTCACGAGGAACACGATGTCGAATGTCTTCAGGGCGCCGATCACGCCCGTGAGCGCGAGCGTCGCGTGGGTTCCCTTGAGCTGGGGGATGACGATGGACCGGATGATCCGCCAGGTTCCGGCGCCGTCGATCTGGGCGGCCTCGTAGAGGTTCTGGTCGATCTGGCTCACCGAGGCCTGGTACAGGATGAAGCTGAATCCCGTCCACTGCCAGATGTTGATTACGGCGAGGGCGATGAGTGCCGTCTTCGGGTCGGCGATCCAGGCGTTCGTGAGAACGTCGAGGCCGATGAATCGCAGGGCCTCGTTGACCTGACCGTCGGGGCTGAGCAGCTGACGGAACGCGATCGACACTGCGGCCGGAGAGAGGATGACCGGCACGAAGACGATGATCTTGTAGATGTTGCGACCGAAGATCGGGCCACTGAAGATGAGTGCCATCGCGAGCCCCAGCGCCATCTGCACGAGGATCACGATCACTCCGAAGATGGCGACGTGCGAGAGCGAGTCCCAGAAGATGCTGTCGCTGAAGATCTTCACGTAGTTGTCGAAACCCACCGACTCGGGGTTCGGGTCGATGCCGTTCCAGTCGAGGGTGGAGACCCATCCGTTGTAGCCGATGCCGAGGTAGACGACGCCCACCACCAGAATCAGGGCGGGCAGGACGTAGAGGTAGGCGGTGCGGCCGCCGCGTCGCTTCGGCCGCCGGGTGGGTGGATGCCCGTGGCCGCGTCTCGCACGCGAGTCGCCGGGGGTGCCGGTCCCGTCCTCCGGGTCGGAGGTGTCGAGGGTGGGGCTCATCGTCATTGACTTGTCGCCTTCGTCGGGTGGTGCCGTGGGGGTGGGGGACTGCTGGGGGAGGTCGAGGGACCGCGGCGGTGCCGCGGGCCGGGAGGGAGCCCGGCCCGCGACACCGCCGCTTTCGGGTCGGCGGAGCGCTACTTGTATGCGGCCGTGATCGCGTCGTCGACGGCCTTCGCGGCATCCGCCGAGCTCTGTTGACCAGAGGCGACGGCCGAGAGGGCGTCCCCGAGGGCGGTCTGCACGTCGGCGCTCGAGATCTGTCGGGCCCCGATCATGTCGGAGAGGGCCGGGCCCTGCGCCTCGAGCGCGGACTTCTGGGCGTCGGTCACCACGTCGCTCAGATCGAGCGGCACGGAGGAGAGGGCGGGCTGCTGCACACTCTTCGCCATGAGCTCCTGGCCGGCGTCGCTCGCGCTGAGCCACAGGGCGAAGGTCGCCGCGGCGTCTTTCACCTTGCTGCTCGAGGCGACGGCGAAGCCCACATCGGGACCGCCGAACATCGTTCCCGTCTTTCCGCCGTCGACGACCTGCGGGAAGAAGTAGGGCACGAACTCGGTGTCGGCGAGTGCGGGGTCGCCGTAGGTGTCGACGTACTGGCCGAGTCGTGTCTTGGTGGTGTCGGAATTCTGCCAGCTGCCGAAGGCGATCAGAGCCGCCCCGCCCTTGTGGAACGCGTCGTTGGCGTCGGGGTAGGCCGCGGCTCCGAGGGCGCCGTCCTGGAAGATGCCGTCGTCGAACATGCTCTTCCACACGTCGAACGCCTCGATGAACTCGGGGGTGTCGAACGAGGCGTCGCCGGCGACAGCGTCGTAGAAGTCGCCGGGCGCGATCTGGTTGATGATCGACTGGTAGACGTCGATGTTCTGCCAGGAGTCCTTCGCTCCCTGCTCCATGCAGTCCTTGCCCGCGGCCTCGACCGCAGCGCAGAACGTCTTCAGTTCGGTCGCGGTCGTGGGCACCGTCAGGCCGAGCGAGTCGACGAGCGTCTGGTTGGCCCAGACGAGGCCTCCACCCGTGATCATCCACGGGACGCCGACCTGCTTGCCGTCGACGGCGAGCTGGTCCGTCGCCGTGAGCTTGTCCGACCAGTCCGCGCCGACCGTCTCTTCGAGGTACGGGGTGAGGTCGGCGGAGAGCGGGGCGAACTGCTCGGTGAGCGCGCCCACCTGCGTGCCGAAGACATCCGGCCCCGAGCCCGAGGTCAGGGCCAGCTGGGTGGCGCTGGTGTAGTCGGCGAACTGGATGAAGCGGTGGTCGATCGTGATGTCGGGGTGTTCTGCCTCGAAGGCCTTGATATACGGCTCGGCCGTCGTTTCGTCGGGGTTCCACGACCAGAAGGTCACGGTGGTCTTGCCGTCGGTCGGGGTGTCGCCGCCGGTGCTGCACGCCGAGAAGGCGAGCGTTGCGGTGACGCCGAGGGCCAGCGCGAGCGCTGCCCGTCGTTTCGTGATGCGGGTGATTCTCATGGTGTTGTCGTCCTCCAGTTACTTCGGTGTATTCGGGAAGAGCACCCTTGCGGCCAAGGGTACGTAGTGATGCCCGGTCGGGGCAGGCTTCAGCCGCGATCCGGCGCGAACGCGTTCTCGATCCAGAGAGCGCTCGGCAACTCGACCAGGCCGATGACCCATTCGGCTACGGCTCGTTCGGCGGGCGGCTTGCGCACGGCGATGACGAGGTCGTGCACGCCGTCGCCCAGCGTGAAGTCGTGGGTCTGGCCGACGGGTGCGGCGTGGGGAGCGGGGAACATGTACTGGCTTCCCTGGGCCCCGAACAGGAACTCGTCGTCGAGCCAGACCCTGAAGTGCTCGGTGCTGTTGAACATCAGTCGCACGTTCTCGCGGCCGCGGCCTGTCAGCGAGTAGCGGAGCACGAGGATGCGGTCCTCGAACTCCTCGCGGGGCTTCGCGACCCACGTGCCCGGAAGGGTGGCCGGGGCGAAGTCGACCTGCGCGGCGGGTGACGCGGAGCCGATCGGCGGCAGTTCTGTCTGGTCGCGGATGTCCCATTTGCCGAACATCGTGTTGTACCAGCCGAGCTGCACGGGGATGGCGTGCGAACCGGCGTCGAAGACCGGAAGCTCGGGCTCCGGTGCTCGGCCGCCGAGGCGCTCGGCCAGGTCGATCACGAGGTCGGTGAAGCCGTCGATCGTGGCGGGGGGAGTGATGCCGGTGATCTCGTCGTTGAGCACGAGGTCGCGGCCGATGGGGGCCAGCCACTTCTGGTCGATGGAGCCGGGGTCGAGGATTCCGAGCAGGGCGCCGAGCGAGGCGGTCGACGAGTCGCAGTCCTCGCCGCAGTTGTTGGTGATGCAGATGCGCTCCGAGAAGTCGGCGCCGGCGAGCCAGCCCAGCACGACGAATCCCGTGTTGGGACGCACGTCGGTGAAGTCGCTGCGCCCGTAGCGTTCCATGATGCGCTCGCGCACTTCGAGCCAGTCGAGACCGTCGGCCACCCAGGCGCGCGTGTCGGTGACGACCGCGTGGATTCCGCTGTCGGAGGGGATTCCGGCGAGTGCGCCGTCGAGCAGGGTGTCGGGGTCGGACTCGACGAAGGCCAGCGACTGCAGTCTGGCAAGGAACTGGGCCGCGACGATGCCGTCGCCCGCGTGGTCGAAGCACGCGTCCTCGTAGGCGTAGGCGGCGGCGAGGTCGGGGTCTCCCGGGGCCAGGCAGGCCCAGAGCTCACTACGGATCGCCGCCCCTTCGCCGCAGGTGAACCAGTTGTCGAACGACCCGGTGTACGGCGGGCGCAGACCCTCTGCGAGGTTGCGCATGCCCACTCCGTACTCGTTCCAGGGGAACTCGACGTGATCCGCCCAGGAGGCGGCGAGGATGTGGCGGTCGACCACGGGGGTCTCGAGGCCGTCGATGATGCACGCGTAGAGCACCTGCAGGTCGAGGTCGTCGTTGGGCACCATCTCCTCGGGAACGGGGTAGTAGAAGTCTGCGGACAGGGGGCCGGACAGGCCTTCGAAGGTCTGGCCCAGGGTTCCGCCCACGGCCTTGCCCAGCCAGCAGCCCAGGATCTTTTCTCGTGACGCCATCGTCAGGTGCCTCTCATCAGTAAGGGTTCGGCTCTCGGCCGGATCTCGTCGAATCCAATATCGGCGAATTCGATTTCGACGATTCTTGGCTGAAACGTTCTATGAAACGATTCATGAACCGATTCACGGGCTATGATTGCACATGCCGGAGACGGTGACAAGAGCTTTATCTAATCGTTGCCCGCGGAGCCGCTCGGGGGCCGATGGCGGGCTCGGGGAGGGCAGCACATGGTCGTGAGCATTCGTGACGTAGCCGAGCACGTGGGCGTATCCCTGGGAACGGTCTCCAACGTCCTGAATCGACCGAATACCGTCAACGCCGACATGGTGGCCCGAGTCCTCGAGGGCATCCGGGAACTCGGCTATGTCCGCAACGACGCGGCCCGACAGCTGCGTGCCGGCAACAGCCGCACCATCGGCATGATCGTGCAGGATTCGAGCAACCCCTTCTTCGCCGATATGGCGCGCGGCGCCGAAGACCAGGCCGAGGTCGGCGGTCGTATGCTCATCGTCGGCAACTCCCACCAGAGCGCCGAACGCGAACTGCGCTACATCGACCTGTTCGAGGAACAGCGGGTGCAGGGTGTCTTCCTGGCGCCGATCGACGACCTGACCGAGCGCCTCAAGCAGCTGCGACAGCATCGCATCGCCCCCGTGCTCGTGCAGCGCCGTGTGAGTCTCGACGATTTCTGCTCGGTCGCCGGAGACGACGAGCACGGCGGATATCTGGCGGTGAAGCACCTGCTCGACATCGGCCGACGACGCATAGCCTTCGTCGGAGGGCCGGTGAGCATCATCGGCATCGAGGATCGACTCACGGGTGCCCGCCGAGCGGTCGATGAGGTGGCCGACGCCACCCTCGAGGTCATCGACACGGCCGAGCTGACCGTCGGCGTGGGTCGCAGCGTGGGCGAGCAGATCCTCGACCGCGATCGAAGTCGCAGGCCCGACGGCATGTTCACCGCCAACGACCTCGTGGCCCTCGGGCTGATCCAGGCGTTCGTCATGTCGCACAGCATCCGGATCCCCGACGAGATCGCTCTCATCGGCTACGACGACATCGCCTTCGCCACCGCAGCCGTCGTGCCGCTGTCGACGATCCGCCAGCCCGGCGCCATGTTCGGCGTCATGGGCGTCTCGTTGATTCAGGAAGAGGTGGATTCGCCCGGCGGCCACACGCATCGACAGGTGCTCTTCCAGCCCGAACTCGTGATCAGGGAGTCGACGGCGGGCTTCCCCGACGCGGCCGCGTGAGAAGCTCGTCGGCGCGGAACGGCGTCGTGGCCGGGCGATCGACGGGCCTGGCCCTAGGGTGAGAACCATGTCAGCGTCGAGCGTGAGAGACGTCGCCCAGCGCGCCGGCGTCTCCGTCGGCACGGTGTCCAACGTGCTGAACCACCCCGAGAAGGTGTCGCCCGCGTCGGCCGAGCGGGTGCAGCGCGCCATCGACGAGCTCGGATTCATCCGCAACGACGCCGCCCGGCAACTGCGCAACGGCCGCAGCCGCACCATCGGCATGGTCGTCCTCGATGTGCGCAACCCGTTCTTCACCGACCTGGCCCGCGGAGCAGAAGACGAGGCCTCGCGGTCCGGGCTCACCGTCACCCTCGGCAACAGCGATGAGGATCCGACCCGCGAGGCCACCTACCTCGACCTGTTCGAGCAGCAACGCGTCTACGGAGTCGTGATCTCGGCCTACGCCGATATCAGCGAGCGCCTCTCCCGCCTGAAGAAGCGCGGCATACCGGCCGTGCTCGTCGACCGGTCGAGCTCCGACGGGGCGTTCAGCTCGGTGTCGATCGACGACCTCGCCGGTGGGCGGCTCGCGGTGGAGCACCTGATCTCGCTCGGTCGAACCCGGCTGGCATTCGTCGGCGGACCCATGGGTATCCGCCAGGTCGCCGACCGACTCGAGGGCGCCCGCGCGGCGGTCGCGGCGCATCCGGATGTCTCGCTCGAGGTCATCGAGATCGACGCGCTGAGCGTGCTCGCGGGGCGGGCGGCCGGGGCCGACATCGTCGGGCGGGCGGTGCGTGAGCGGCCCGATGCGATCTTCGCGGCCAACGACCTCGTGTCGATGGGGCTGCTGCAGGCGTTCGCGATGCAGGGGGCCGACGTGGCGGTTCCCGGGCAGATCGCTCTCATCGGCTACGACGACATCGACTTCGCGAGCGCGGCCGTCGTGCCGCTGTCGAGCATTCGGCAGCCGAGCGCGCTGATCGGCAGGACCGCGGTCGAGATCCTTCTCGCCGAGGCGGAGGATCCGTCTGCGCCTCCGCAGCAGGTGGTGTTCCAGCCCGAGCTCGTGGTGCGAGCGAGCACCGGCGGCTGACGTCGCGCTGGGCGGGCTGACGCCGCGCTGAGCGGGCTGACGCCGCGCTGAGATGTCAGAGATGGCGGGTCCGGGCGGCGAGAAGTCGCCATCTGTGACATCTCGGGCCCGGTCGATGCGAGCGTCGCTCGCGTGATGACGGCTTCGTTGACCGCAAGTGCGTTCTCGGTGGGAAGAAGTCGCCGCAACCGTCATCGCTCTAGCTCGAGCCTCGTGGTTCACCGGTTGACACGTTTCAATATCTGTTCGAAGATGATGAGGGCACCGGTTCGGCGGGTGCCCCACAACGACGTGCACTGTTCGAACAGCGGGCAGGTCGGCACCTCACGATGACGAGAGAGAGACCGAGTGAGCGAGAGTTCGCCAGCGCAGGCGTCCGAGACCCAGCCCCAGTCCGAGCACGAAGCCCAGTCCACGGCGTCGCGGCCGACAGTCGCCCTCGTCGGCACACTCGACACCAAGGGTGCCGAGTACCAGTGGATGGCCGAGCAGCTCGAGGCCCTGGGCATCGATGTCGTCGCGGTGGATGCGGGCATCCGCGATCCCCACGGTTTCGCGGGCGCCGTCGCGTTCCCGCAGGCCGCCGTCGCCGAGGCGGCCGGCACCACGATCGACGCGCTGCGCGACGGCGACGACCGGGGTGCCGCCGTGACCCGCATGGGAGAGGGAGCCGCCGCCGTGCTCGCGCAGCTCTTCTCCGACGGCGGAGTGGATGCGGTGCTCGCGTTGGGCGGCAGCGGCGGCTCGGCGATCGCCGCCCGCGCGGTGCGCGATCTTCCCATCGGTCTGCCGAAGCTCATCGTGTCGACCATGGCCTCCGGCGACGTGTCTCCCTATGTCGGCGCCAGCGACGTGACCATGATGTACAGCGTCGTCGACATCGCCGGAATCAACCAGATCTCGCGGAGTGTGCTCGGCAACGCGGCCGCCGCGGCGGCGGGCATGGCGACGGCGTACGCGCGGCGCGGCGGCGCTTCGACAGGCTCAGCGAGCGGGGGCGGCGCTTCGACAGGCTCAGCGAGCGGCGAGGGTGCCGAGCGGCCGCTCATCGGCGCGTCGATGTTCGGGGTCACGACCCCGGCCGTGGATGCCGCGCGCGATCGACTCGACGAGCTCGGTTACGAGGTGCTCGTCTTCCATGCCACGGGCTCCGGAGGCAAGGCGCTCGAGGCGCTCGCCCGCTCGAACATGCTGGCCGGGGTACTCGACCTCACGACCACCGAACTCGCCGACGAGCTGGTCGGGGGCGTCCTCACAGCCGGGCCCGACCGGGTGACGGCCGCCGGAGCATCCGGAACCCCGCAGGTGGTCAGCCTGGGCGCCCTCGACATGGTCAATTTCGGACCCGAGGCGACCGTGCCGGCGCAGTTCGCCGACCGCCACTTCTTCGTGCACAACCCCACGATCACGCTGATGCGCACGACCGTCGACGAGAACGCCGAGCTCGGCCGATCGCTCGGCGCCAAGCTCGCGGCGGCCGAGTCGCCGACGATCCTCATGATCCCGCACGGGGGCGTCTCGGCCCTGGATGCCGCGGGCCAGCCGTTCCGCGACGTCGCGGCCGACGAGGCCCTGTTCGAGAACGTGACCGCGGCCGTCGAAGGCTCCGCCGTGACCGTGCTCGACCTCGATGCCAACATCAACGACCCTCTCTTCGGGCGCCAGGCCGCCGACGAGCTGCACGCCCTCATCACGAAGAACTGAACGAAAGGACAGTGAGCATGGACAGAGCCACCGCACTCGAGCGCCTGCGCTCCACCATCGCCCAGGGCAAGCCGATCATCGGCGCCGGAGCGGGCACGGGAATCTCGGCGAAGTCGGCGGAGGCCGGCGGCGTCGACCTGATCATCATCTACAACTCGGGCCGCTACCGTATGGCCGGCCGCGGCTCGCTGTCGGGCCTGCTCGCCTACGGAGACGCCAACCAGGTGGTCGTCGAGATGAGCCGCGAGGTGCTTCCGATCGTGCGCGACACGCCGGTGCTCGCGGGCGTCAACGGCACCGACCCGTTCCGCATCATGGAGCACTTCCTCGACGACCTCAAGCGCATGGGCTTCGCCGGGGTGCAGAACTTTCCCACGGTGGGACTCATCGACGGCGTCTTCCGGCAGAACCTCGAGGAGACGGGTATGAGCTACAACCTCGAGGTCGACATGATCCGCCTCGCCGCCGAGCGCGAGCTGCTCACCTCGCCCTACGTGTTCGACATCGAATCGACCATCGCGATGACCGAGGCGGGGGCGGATGTGCTGGTTCCGCACATGGGGCTGACCACCGCCGGCACGATCGGCGCGCACACGGCCCTGACGCTCGAGGACTGCGTCGATCGCGTGCAGGAGATGCGCGACGCGGCCGTGAAGATCAACCCCGACATCATCGTGCTCTGCCACGGCGGCCCCATCGCCGAACCCGAGGACGCGGCCTACGTCCTCGCCAACACGACCGGTGTCGCCGGGTTCTTCGGCGCATCCAGTGCCGAGCGCCTGCCCACCGAGCGCGCCATCAAAGCCCAGATCGAAGAGTTCAAGAACATCACGTTCTAGCGAAGGAGCATCACCATGACCACATCAGCGACATCCGGCCGTCGCCCCGACGAGGTGCCCACCCGCACCTTCGGCTGGGGAACCATCAAGTGGCTCGTCACCCCGCACCTCGACGAGGGAGCCCAGCTCACCGTCGGAGAGGTCATCATCTACCCCGGCCAGGGCCACGCGCCGCACGACCATCCGGGAGAGGACGAGGTCATCTACGTCATCTCCGGCGAGGGCGAGCAGACGGTCGGCGACGGCCCGGCGTTCCCGATCCGCGAGGGCGACGCGGTGTACATCCCGAAGGCCACGCAGCACTCCACCTACAACACCACGTGGCGTCCGCTGCGGCTGTCGGTCACCTACACGCCCGGAGGCGCCGAGACCGGTCTCGACGGCCTGCCCGACGCGCGCATCCTCGACCCCGGCACGGCGCCGCTCTGGAGCCAGTCCAACTGATGCCGATCATCGAACCGGGCTCGTGGCTCAACCCCGAGACGAAGCCCGACTGGACAGGCATCGCCTCGATCGGACGCTTCGTCGTCGCCACGGAGGGCGGCCGTTTCGAGCGGCATCACCACGACGACGATGAGGTCTGGATGATCTGGGAGGGCAAGGGCAAGATCCTGCTCGAGGGCAAGGAGCGCTACGTCCAGGCGGGCGACATCGTTCTCACCCAGGCCGGAGACACTCACGACATCGTCGAGGTCTACGAGACGCTGCGCGGCTTCTTCCTCGAGAGCGGGCTGCCGGCCGGTGGTCGCGTCGGCCACCTGCACACGAGCGAATCGGATGCGGCGGGGCACGACGTGCCGGCCGCGCCGGTTCCCGAAGACTTCCCCGCCCGCTGACCCGACCCTTCGACAAGCTCAGGGAACGAGCCGTTCCCTGAATCTGTCGAAGGGACGACTCCAAGAAATGGACACTCCTATGCGCATCGCCGTCACCGGAAGCTCCGGCAAACTCGGACGGGCCACCGTCGACCGACTCCTGGCCGACGGCCACGAGGTCATCGGCTTCGACCTCGCGGGCTCGCCGGCCGCCGACCCTCGACTGCGGTTCACGACCGTGGACTTCACCGACTACGGGCAGACGCTCGACAGCATGCTCGGGGTCACCGCGCGGCACAGTGGAATCGACGCGCTCGTGCACCTCGCCGCGATCCCCGTGAACGGTCTGGTGCCCGACGCGACGACGTTCCACAACAACGTCACGGTGTCGTTCAACGTGTTCTTCGCCGCCATCCGGGCGGGCATCACGACCATCGTCTACGCGTCGAGCATCACCGCCATGGGCTTCCCCTTCGACGAGCCGCCGGCATCCCTGCCCCTCGACGAGAATGTGAGCGCGGCGAACAACACCTACGGCCTCGGCAAGATCGTCGAGGAGGCGATGGCCGGGCAGTTCGTGCGCTGGAACGACGAGCTCTCGATCACGGCGCTGCGCTACACGAACGTGGTCACCGCCGAGGAGTACGGCAGCTTCGAGCGTGCAGTCGATCCCAGCTATAGGCGTGATCTGCTGTTCAGCTACATCGATACGCGGGATGGCGCGGCCGCCGTGGCCCTCGCCCTCGCCGCGGCCGAGCCCGGCTTCGAGGTGTACAACATCGCGGCATCCGACACGGGACTGTCGATCCCGTCGGCCGAACTCGCCGAGATGACGTTTCCGGGCACCCCGGTGACGAAGCAGCTCGGCGAGTTCGAGACGCTGATGTCGATCGACAAGGCCCGCGACCGCCTCGGCTTCGAGCCGAAGCACCTGTGGCGAGAGGGCTACGCGGCGCTCGGTAGCTGATTCAGGTATGACATGATCCGCCCCATGCTCGTATGGCTCACCGACTGGCGGTTCGACAGCTATGGCGATGCGGTAGATCAACCATCACGCCGCGCGCGAGGCGAAGTCGCCCAGCTGATGAGTGTTCGGTGCCGTCAGATCCAGACCGCCGAGGGCATCGTCCCCGCGCCCGGCGAAGCCCGATTGCAACCGGTACGCGACACGTCCGGTTCGTGGATGCGCGGGGCCGGGCAGGTGACGGGTGAGAGCGACGGCGACGGCTGTCTCTACGGCTAGGTGCTCACGGTGGCGCTCCAACGCCGTGTCGCAGCTGATTGAATCGGCGCATGACAACTGCCTCCGAGCGACTCCACACCGAACTGCTCGAGGTCGGTGTCGAGAGGTTCACGTCGAGCACCTACAAGCCGGGTCCGGTCCTCCATATCGTGCTCTTCCGTTTCGATGACGGGGTGCAGCACAATCGGCGAGACCATGCCGTCGCGAGCTTTCACATGCTGGCGCAGTCCGAACGCGATGGCAGGCCGTACATCGAATCGATCGTCTCGGGCGCGCAGCTCTCCGGCGAGGACGGCGCCAACGATTACGAATATGGATTCGTCGTCCGATTCGGTTCTCTTGGGGATCGCAACTACTACGTGGGCGAACCGATCATCACCGACCCTCGGCATTACGACACGCTGCATGCCGCGTTCAAGAAGGAGATCGGGCCCTTGCTGCGTCCGCAGGATGGGGTCCAGGTGATGGACTTTCTGCCCGACCCCCACCGCCGTGACGCTCGCCGTGCGTACAAGTAGGCGGTGGTCGCGGGGCTTTCGACCGTCTGGGCTTCGAGCCGCAGCATCTGTGGCGAGAGGGCTACGCGGCGCTCGCGTGACTAATTCAGGAGGAGCGGCCGACCGCCGCCACTATCCACGAGGCGAGCCTCTCCTCCTGAATACGTAGCGCTCTCGGCGCAAATGGTCTTGATTCGCGGGCTCGTTCCTTGCCCGCTGCTCGACCGACGCTTCGGCGCGCCGTCATTGCGCGCCTCCGAGTGGCTGCATCGCCCGCCTCCGGCGCTCCATAAGAAATGAGTCTTGCCATTCAGTGGCAATACCATTTTACTAATTGGAAACACGAGGGCGCCGTGAGTGGAAACATTCCGTCGTTAATGTCGAAGACGACAGGAGGTCCACCCATGGCCGAATCATCCACTCGCACGGTCGACCGGGCGCTTGTTCTGCTCGGAATCGTGTGCGACCGCGGCTACGTCTCGCTCGCCGACGCGGCCCGCGACGCGGAGCTGTCGGCCAGTACGGCCCTCCGGCTGCTGCGAACGCTCGAGGCGCAGGAGTTCATCCGCCGCGATCCCGACAACCGCTACACGCCCGGCGCGCGCCTCGTTCAGCTGGGCGCCCTCGCCCTCGCGAACGAGTCCCTCGTCTCCCTGGCTCGCGACGCCATGTCGCGCATGGTCGAAGCCACGGGGGAGTCCTGCTACCTGTCCGTGCCGGGCGCGAGCGGCACCGCCCTCTACATCGCCATCGTCGAAGGAACGCACTCGGTGCGTCACGCCAGCTGGGTCGGCCGCACCATTCCGCTCCATGGATCCGCCGCCGGCGCGGTCCTGAGCGGCGAGACAGACGCCTCGGGCTTCGTGGTGGTGCGGCAGGGCGTCGAAGACGACGTCACCGCGATCGCCGTTCCCGTCATGGTGGGCGCCCGCGTGATCGCCGCGCTCTCCAGCGTCATCCCAAGTTATCGCCTGCGAGACGAACAGGTCGCCCACATCGGGGAGCTGCTTCGCGTCGAGGCGGGCTCGATCGTCTTTCCCCCCGCTGTGCACAGCCGCCGAACGAAGGAGCGCGTCTCATGATCACGTTCGAGAACATCACCAAGGTCTATCCCGACGGGACGACGGCCGTCGACGATCTCTCGCTCGTCGCCCCGAGCGGAAAGCTCACGGTCCTCGTCGGCCCCTCGGGCTGTGGCAAGACTACGTCGCTCCGCATGGTCAACCGCCTCATCCGGCCGACCTCCGGCGACATCCTGCTCGACGGCGAATCGACGAACGGCATGGACGAGGCGCTCCTGCGTCGACGTATCGGGTACGTGATCCAGCATGCCGGGCTGTTCCCGCATCGCACGATCCTCGACAACGTGGCGGCCACCGCGCGCCTGACCGGCAAGTCGAAGCGAGAGGCGCGGCTCATCGCGGGGGAGCTCATCGAGCGGGTCGGCCTGCCCTCGACCTTCGCCACGCGCTACCCGTGGCAGCTCTCGGGCGGCCAGCAGCAGCGCGTCGGTGTGGCCCGGGCTCTGGCCTCCGACCCCGACTTCATGCTCATGGACGAGCCGTTCAGCGCGGTCGATCCCGTCGTGCGGGGGCAGTTGCAGGAGGAGTTCCTTCGCCTGCAGCGCGAGATCGGCAAGACCATCATCATGGTCACCCACGACATCGACGAGGCGCTGAAACTCGGCGACCAGGTCGCGGTCATGCGCACCGGCGGCCACCTCGCCCAGCTCGCCACACCGGAGGAGCTGCTCACCGCTCCCGCCGACGACTTCGTGGCCGACTTCGTGGGCCGCGATCGGGGCTACCGCTCGCTCGGCTTCGTGACCGCGGCACCCGACCTCGCCGTCCGTCCCGAGCCCGCCGTCGAACTCGGCAGCACTCCCGAGGCCGCCCGGGCCGCGTCGACCGACGACTGGCTGCTCGTGGTCGACGGCCACCGGCATCCGCTCGGCTGGGTCGAGCAGCGCGCCCTGACCGGCCCGATCACGATCGGCGACCTCAACCTGAGCGGCACGGTCGCCAGTCGAACCGGCACGATGCGGCAGGTTCTCGATGCGAGCCTCAGCGCGCCGAGTCGCCGCGGCGTGCTGGTGGATGCCGACGGCGCGCTCATCGGCTCGGTGACGGCCGCCGAGGTGGTCGGCTCCCTCGACGAGATCCGCTCTGCCAAGGGTGCGGCCTCATGAACTTCGACTGGATCGGCCGGGAATCGGACACGATCGTCGTTCTGCTGCTCTGGCACATCGCACTCTCCGTGATCCCCGTTGTCATCGGACTCGCGATCGCGCTGCCCCTCGGCTGGGCGGCCCACCGCAGCGGCATCTTCAAGTCGGCGATCCTCGGCACCACGGGACTGCTCTATACGGTGCCGTCTCTCGCCCTGTTCGTTCTGCTCCCGCCGATCCTCGGCACCAAGATCCTCGACCCCGCGAACGTGGTCGTCGCGTTGACCGTCTATACGGTGGCGCTGCTGGTGCGAACGGTGTCGGACGGCCTCGACTCCGTTCCGGTCGAGACGGTTCAGGCGGCCACCGCCATGGGCTATCGCGGCTTCCAGCGGCTCGTGTCCGTCGAACTCCCCGTCGCGGTTCCGGTGATCTCCGCCGGCCTGCGTGTCGCTGTGGTCTCCAACGTGAGCGTGGTCTCGATCGCCGCGCTCATCGGAACCCAGCAGCTCGGCCTGCTCTTCACCCAGGGAGCCCAGCTTCAGTTCCTCACCCCGATCATCGTCGGCATCGTGCTCTGCCTCGTGCTGGCCATCGTGCTCGACGGACTCGTGGTGCTGCTCAACAAGAGACTCACCCCCTGGGTGCCGAAGGTGGTGCACGCATGATCGACTACCTCATCGACCCCGCTCACTGGACGGGCAGCGACGCGATCGGCGTTCTGATCGTCCAGCACCTGGTCTACACGGGCATCGCACTGCTCGTCGCCGCGCTCATCGGCGTTCCGATCGGTCTCTACGTCGGCCACACCGGCAAGGGCACCTTTCTCATCGCGGGCGTCGCCAATGCGTTGCGGGCCCTGCCGACGCTGGGCCTGGTCATCCTGCTCGTGCTCATCATCGCCCCGGTCTTCGCCTCCGAGCTCGCCTTCGTCGTGCCGAGCCTGATCGTTCTCGTGCTGCTCGCCGTGCCGCCGATCATGACGAACACCTACGCCGGCATCCGGGCCGTGGATGCGAGCGCGGTCGATGCCGCCGTGGGCATGGGCTATCGACCGCTGAAGGTGCTCTTCTCCGTGCAGGTGCCGTGCGCGCTTCCCCTCATCCTGAGCGGATTCCGCGGGGCCACACTGCAGGTCATCTCCACCGCCACGATCGCCGCCTACGTCTCGCTCGGCGGACTCGGCCGGCTGATCATCGACGGCCGTGCGCAGAACGACTACGACCAGATGATGGTGGGCGCCGTGCTCGTCGCTCTGCTCGCTCTTCTCGTCGACCTCGGCATCGGGATCATCGGCCGCTTCGCCGTCTCGCCCGGCCTGACCCGGCGGCGCATCCGGTCGGCGACGCGCCCGACGACACCCAGCCCGGCGTCGTCAGCCCTCGTGGCCCCCTGAACCGCACCACCGCACCACCAGCACCATCCCGCACCAGTTCCATCCGGCTCCACTCCCTCTTATCGACAACCGAAGGACAGCACATGAGAACTCGATCAGTCATCACGCTCACCGCATTCGCTGCGGCCGCGGCACTCGCCCTGACCGCCTGCTCCGGCAGCGGCGGCGACCCCCTGTCGGCCGACGCACCGGCGACCCCGGCAGACGGAATCATCGTCGGATCGGCCGACTTCCCCGAGAGTCAGCTGCTCGCCACGATCTACGCCCAGGCACTGGATGCCGCCGGTGTCGACGCGACGACGAAGCTCAACATCGGCAGCCGCGAGGTCTACATCCCCGCTCTGCTCGACGGCTCGATCAACCTGCTGCCCGAGTATTCGGGAGCGACTCTCAGCTACCTGAACAAGGACTCGGAGGCGACCGCGCCCGACGAGGTGAACACCGCGCTCGGCGAGGCCCTGCCCGACGGCATCTCGATGCTCACGCCGTCCGAGGCGCAGGACTCCGATGTGCTCGCCGTGACCCGCGCCACGGCCGACAAGTACTCTCTCAAAACCATCGAAGACCTCGCCGCCCACGCCGGTGACATGGTCCTCGGCGGCCCGCCGGAGTGGAAGACGCGCCACGAGGGTGTGCAGGGCCTCGAAGAGGTCTACGGGATCACGTTCAAGGAGTTCCGCACGCTCGACGTGGGCGGCCCCCTCACGATCAGCGCGCTGACGAACGGTCAGATCGACGCGGCCGACCTGTACTCGACGAGCCCTGCGATTGAGGAGAACGACTTCGTGTCGCTCGTCGACAACAAGAACCTCTTCCGTGCGCAGAACATCGTTCCGATCATCGCCGAGGACCAGGCCACCGACGAGGTGACCAAGGTGCTCGATGCGATCTCGGCCGCGCTCACCACCGAGGACCTGATCACCATGAACGGCCGCCTCGCCAACGAGGAGAGCATCGACGACGTCGCCGCCGACTGGCTGGCCGAGCACGACCTCGCCTGATCCTCTCCGCCACACAGCATCACGATCCACGCAGTACTGAGAAAGGAACCACCATGAAGGGATCTCGCCCCGTTCGCGCTGCGCGCGGACTCGAGCTCACCGCCAAGAGTTGGCAGACCGAGGCGCCGCTTCGCATGCTGATGAACAACCTCGATCCCGAGGTGGCCGAGCGGCCCGACGACCTCGTCGTCTACGGCGGCACCGGCAAGGCGGCTCGCAACTGGGCCAGCTACGACGCGATCGTGCGCTCGCTGACCGAGCTCGAAGACGACGAGACCCTGCTCGTGCAGTCCGGAAAGCCCGTCGGCGTCTTCCGCACGAACAGGTGGGCTCCCCGCGTGCTGCTGGCCAACTCGAACCTCGTGGGCGACTGGGCGACCTGGCCCGAGTTCCGTCGCCTCGAGGCCGAGGGGCTCATGATGTACGGCCAGATGACGGCCGGTTCGTGGATCTACATCGGCACCCAGGGCATCCTGCAGGGCACCTACGAGACGTTCGCGGCCATCGGCCGCAAGCGCTTCGGCGGCACCCTCGCGGGAACCCTCACCGTGACCGGCGGCTGCGGGGGAATGGGCGGCGCCCAGCCCCTCGCGGTCACCCTCAACGGCGGCGCGGTTCTCATCGTCGATGTCGATGAGACCCGCCTGCGCCGTCGTCTCTCGAAGCGCTACCTCGACGAGGTCGAGACCGATATCGAGGTCGCCCTCGAGAAGGTGCGCGCGGCGAAGGCCGAGGGGCGTGCCCTCTCGGTCGGTCTCGTCGGCAACTCGGCCGAGGTGCTGCCTCTGCTGCTCGAGCGCGGCGTGCCGATCGACATCGTCACCGACCAGACCTCCGCGCACGACCCGCTCTCGTATCTGCCCGTCGGCATCTCCGTCGACGAGTGGGCGGCCGCAGCCGAAAGCGATCCGGATGGCTTCACCCTGAAAGCCCGCGAATCGATGGCCCGTCACGTCGAGGCCATGGTCGGCTTCCTCGACGCCGGCGCCGAGGTCTTCGACTACGGCAACTCGATCCGCGACGAGGCACGACAGGGCGGCTACGACCGGGCCTTCGACTTCCCCGGCTTCGTGCCCGCCTACATCCGCCCCCTGTTCTCGGAGGGCCTCGGCCCGTTCCGCTGGGTGGCGCTGTCGGGAGACCCGGAGGACATCAGGGTGACCGACGAGGCCATCCTCGAACTGTTCCCCGAGAACGAGGGTCTGCATCGGTGGATCCGCGCGGCCCAGGAGCACGTGGAGTTCGAGGGCCTGCCCGCCCGCATCTGCTGGCTGGGCTACGGTGACCGCGCCAAGGCGGGTCTGCGCTTCAACGAACTGGTGGCAGAGGGCAGGATCTCGGCGCCGATCGTGATCGGACGCGACCACCTCGACTCCGGCTCCGTCGCCTCGCCGTACCGCGAGACCGAGGCCATGGCCGACGGCTCGGATGCCATCGCGGACTGGCCCATCCTCAACGCCCTGCTGAACACGGCATCGGGCGCCACCTGGGTGTCGCTGCACCACGGAGGCGGCGTCGGAATCGGCCGTTCCATCCACGCGGGTCAGGTCTCTGTCGCCGACGGCAGTGCGTTGGCTGCCGAGAAGCTCGAGCGGCTGCTCACCAACGATCCCGGCATGGGCGTCATCCGGCATGTCGACGCCGGCTACGACCGGGCCATCGAGGTCGCCGCCGAGCGCGGCGTGCGCATCCCGATGTTCGAGGCCGCCGCCGCCGAGGCCCGGGCCGCCGAGGAAGTCTGACGGTGAGTCGCGACGCGGCGTGCGCCGTCACGATCGGCACGGCCGGCACCTCGATCGACGAGGTGGTGGCCGTGGCCGACGGCGCGCCCGTGCTGCTCGACGCCACGGCGCTCGAGGGCATGGCTCGCACGCAGTCGCTCATGGCAGGGGTGCTCAGCTCGGGCAGGCCCGTCTACGGGCTCACCACGGGAGTCGGCGATCTCTACGGCGTGACGGTCGGCGCGAGCCGCACCGCGGACATCCAGCTGGCGATGCTGCGCAGCCACGCCAGCGGCGTGGGCGAGCCGCATGACGAGCGGGCCGTGCGCGCCATCATGACGACCATGATCACGGCGCTCGCCCGGGGTTTCAGCGGGGTCGGCCCTGCGCTCGTTCAGACGATGGCCGCAATGCTCGACCGCGGCGTCACGCCCTGGGCACCGGCGCAGGGATCGGTGGGATACCTCACCGCCACCGCTCACATCGGCCTCTCGGTCTTCGGCTTCGGCCGCTCGTGGTTCGAGGGCGAACTGCTGCCCGGTGACGAGGCTCTTCGCCGGGCCGGCATCGAGATCATCGAGCCCGGCCCGCGCGAGGGCCACGCGCTCATCAGCGGCACCTACGAGATCACGGGGGTCGGCGCGCTGGCCGTGCACGCGGCCCGGCAGCTGGTCGACGTGGCAGATGCCGCGGGCGCCCTCTCGCTGGAGGTCCTTCGCGGAAACAGTCGCGGTTTCGACGCCCGGCTGCAGGCCATGCGCCCGCACCCCGGGCAGGCCGAGACGGCGAGGCGTCTGCGCGCGCTGCTCGACGGCAGCGCCATCCTGGAGGCGAATCGGGATCACCGGCTGCAGGACGCCTTGAGCCTGCGCTGCATTCCGCAGGTGCACGGATCGGTGCGCGACGCGCTCGCCGAGGTCGAGCGGGTCATCGGCATCGAGATCGACTCGGTCACCGACAACCCGGTCTTCGTCATCGAAGACGGCGAGCTCGTGGCGCTTCCGGGCGGCAACGGACACGGTGCTCCGATCGCGCTCGCCCTCGACTACCTCGCCATCGCGATCGCCGAGGTGAGCACCATGTCGCAGGCGCGGAGCGACCGCCTCACCAACCACCACCTGAGCGAGCTGCCGCCGTTCCTCATGGCCGCCGGCTCCGCGGCATCCGGTTTCATGATCCCCCCGTACGCCGCGGCGGCGCTCGCGGGTGAGAACCGGGCGCTCGCGGCTCCGGCGACCGTCCACACGGTCTCCACTTCGGCGGGGCAGGAGGACCACGTGAGCATGGGCACCACGGCGGCGATCAAGGCCCGCACGGCGGTCGCGAACGCCGCGACAATCGTGGCCATCGAGCTGCTCTGCGCCGCACAGGCGGTCGAGTTCCACGCCCCCCTGCGGCCGGGAGCGGGAACCGGCGCGGTCTACGACGCCATCCGGGCCCTCGTGCCACACCGCACCAGCGACACCGAGATCGCCCCCGACATCGAAGCCGTCAGGCTGCTCGTCATCGACGGCACGCTGCACGACATCATCACAGCCGTCACGAAAGGCCACCATGACTGACCCCACCACCCCTCCTGCGTCACCGCTCACCGGCGTGAAGGTCCTCGACCTGGCCCGGGTGCTCGCCGGCCCGCTCTGCGCGGCCATGCTCGGCGACCTCGGCGCGACCGTCACCAAGGTCGAACTGCCCGGACACGGCGACGACTCACGGCATTTCACGCCGCACCAGAACGGTGAGAGCACGTACTTCATGCTGCTGAACCGCGGAAAGCGGAGCATCACGATCGACCTCAAGTCGCCCGAGGGCCACGCTCTGCTGCTCAAGCTGATCGCCCAGGCCGACGTGCTGGTGGAGAACTTCCGGCCCGGTGTCACGGAACGTCTCGGCATCGATTGGGAGACGGTCAAGGCCATCAATCCGCGCCTCGTCTACGTGAGCATCTCGGGCTTCGGTCAGACGGGTCCGCTCTCGAAGCGCGCGGCCTACGACCACATCGTGCAGGCGATGGGCGGCATCATGAGCGTCACGGGCTGGGCCGACGGTCCGCCCACCCGGATCGGCGACGCGGTCGGCGACGTGGTCGCGGGAATCTACGGTTCCTGGGGTGCGCTCGCCGCGCTGCTGCAGCGCGGCATCACCGGGGCGGGCCAGCACGTCGACGTGGCCATGCTCGACTCGATCTTCTCGCTGCAGATGGTGTCGTTGTCGCAGGTGCTGGGCGGCGCACCCCTGGCGGGGCGCATCGGCAACAGCCACCCGATCAGTGCGCCGATGGACTCCTACGCCGCCTCCGACGGACACGTGGTGATCGCCGTCGCAAACGATCCTCTCTTCGCCCGGCTCGCGTCGGCGCTGGGCCGACCCGAGCTCACGAGCGATGAGCGCTTCGCCACCGACCCCGCACGCATGAGCAACCAGCACGAGCTCCGAGAGGTGATCGAGGCCTGGACCTCTGTTCGCGGCGTCGACGTCATCGTCACCGAACTGGAGGTCGCCGGTGTTCCGGCCGCTCCCATCTGGGACATCGAGCAGCTGGCCGCCAGCGAGCATGCGGCCCACCGCGGGCTTGTCCAGACGGCGGAGCATCCGGTCGCCGGAACGGTGAGCGTCGTTCCCCAGCCGGTGCACTTCAGCGCCGCGGCAGCGGCGGGAACCTTCGTCGCACCGACCCTCGGCCAGCACACCGACGAGGTGCTCTCCGAAGACCTCGGCCTGTCGACGGCCGAGATCGCCGAGCTGCGCGCGAACGGGGTGGTGTGACGATGAGCGACAGCGACACCCACGACAGCGACCACCTGAACGTCGCCGTCGTCGGCGCGGGCACGATGGGCGCCGGCATCGCCGGTGTCTTCGCCGCCCGCGGCCACGACGTCTCGCTGTACTCGCGAAGTCGCGCCACCCTCGATATGGCACTCGACGCGATCGAAGCACGGATCGGCACCGACGTCGGCCGCATCCGCGTGACCACCGACCTCGCCGAATGCGTCGCCACCGCGGATCTGGTGAGCGAGAACGTCGTCGAGCGGCTCGACCTCAAGCGCGAGGTCTTCGCCGACCTCGAGCGCCTCGCACCCGAGCACAGCCTCCTCACCACGAACACGTCGAGCGTTCCCATCACGGCGATCGCCGAGGGCCTCGACCGACCTGAGCGTGTCGTCGGGCTGCACTGGTTCAATCCGCCCGCCGTCATGCCGCTCGTCGAGGTGGTGCGCGGCGCATCCACCGACGACCGCACCGTGGCGAGGGTCATGTCGATCTGCGCGGCCATCGGCAAAGAGGTGATCGAGGTGCGCCGCGACGTGCCCGGCTTCGTGATCAACCGGCTGCAGTACGCGATGCTGCGCGAGGCCATCGCCCTCGTCGAGGCGGGCGTGGCCACCATCGAAGACGTCGACCGCGCCGTCGAGACCACCCTCGCACCCCGCTGGTCCGCCTCTGGCCCTCTGCGGCTCATGGACCTCGCCGGCCTCGACACAGTGGAGAAGGTCTCTGCCGTGATCATGCCCGAGCTGAGCACCGCCGCAGGAGTACCGAAGATCGTGAGCACTCTGGTCGCAGACGGCGCGCTCGGCGCCAAGAGCGAGCGCGGCTTCTACGCGTGGACGCCCGAGACCCTCGCCGCGGCCGTCGCCGAACGTGACGAGACAGTACGGCTGCTGACCGACCGGAGGAGCGCACGATGAGCGCGCTCCTCGCCCTCGACCGCCTCGGCGCGATCGCGACGATCATGTTCGGGCGCCCCGAGAAGCGCAACGCGCTGAGCCGCGAGCTGCTCGAGCAGCTCGTCGACACGCTTCGTGCTCTCGAGCGCGATCCCGAGATCCGCGTCGTCGTGCTGCGCGGCGACGAACGGGCGTTCGCGGCCGGCGCCGACCTCGGCTCGTTGGGCGATGCCGGTCCGATCGAGCTCTACACGAGCGGTTTCAGCGAGCTGTGGGACGACGTCGCCGCGATTCGCACGCCGCTCGTCGCATCCGTCTCCGGGTTCGCGCTCGGAGGAGGGCTGGAGCTCGCTCTCATCTGCGACGTCATCGTGGCCGCCGACAACGCGCAGTTCGGATTCCCCGAGACCGGCATCGGCATCGTTCCGGGGGCCGGGGGAACGCAGCGGATCGTGCGCGCCGTGGGCAAGCCCGTGGCCATGGACATGCTGCTCACCGGTCGACGACTGACCGCCTCCGAGGCGCTGGGCTTCGGCCTGGTGAGCCGCGTCGTGCCGCTCTCGTCGTTGGAGGAGGAGAGCCGGACGGTCGCCGAGCGGATCGCCGCCGCCGCGCCGCTGGCGAGCGCTATGGCCAAGCACGCCGTTCTCACCGCCTTCGATGCGCCGCTGAGCGTGGGCGTCGCCCACGAGCGTGCGCTCTCCGCCCTGATCGCCGCGAGCGCGGACCGCGCCGAAGGGCTCCGTGCGTTCCGCGATCGCAACGCCCCCGATTTCACCGGAAAGTAGCCATGCCCTCTTCGACCGCAACCGTGAGCGGCCTGCTCGACACCATCGCCCCGGTGGGCCGCGATGGAGCCACGGGCGGCTACCGCCGGCCCGTCTTCTCCCACCCCGAACTCGAGCTGCGCGAATGGTTCGTGGCCGAGGCCGGTCGCCGCGGCCTCGGCGTGGAGATCGACCGCAACGGCATCATCTGGGCGTGGTGGGGCGAGCCCATGCCCGGCGCGCTGGTCACGGGCAGCCACCTCGACTCCGTTCCGGGCGGTGGCGCGTTCGACGGCCCGCTCGGCGTGGTCTCGGCCCTGGTCGCGATCGACCGGATGCGCGAACGCGGCGTCGTCCCCTCCCGCTCACTGGCGGTCGTCGTGTTCCCCGAAGAGGAGGGCTCGCGATTCGGTGTGGCCTGCCTCGGCTCGCGCCTGCTCACGGGGCTGCTCACGCCCGACGCCGCGCGTCGACTCACCGACCGCGACGGCAACACGCTCGCGGATGTCTTCGCGGGGGCCGGCGTCGACCCGGAGCACCTCGGTCCAGACCCCGAGGCGCTCGCCCGCATCGGCCAGTTCGTCGAGCTGCACGTCGAACAGGGCCGCGGTCTGATCGACCTCGCTGCGCCCATCGCGATCGGGTCGTCGATTCTCGGCCACGGCCGCTGGAAGGCGACGGTCACCGGGCAGGGCAACCACGCCGGCACCACGCTCATGAACGACAGGGCCGACCCGGTCGTGGCGGCGGCGGCGATCGTCGGGCTGATCTCCGAGCTGGCGCGCGCCCGCGACGACGCCCGGGCCACCGTGGGCCGGTTCGAGCCCCAGCCGGGAGGCACGAACGTGATCGCCTCGCACGTCGACTTCTGGATCGACGTGCGGCATCCCGACGACTCCGTCACCCGTGGCCTGGTCGACCAGATCGCCGTCGAGGCCGCGGCGCTCGCGGCGAGCTACGGATGCGACGCGCGGATCGCCGAGGAATCGTGGAGTCCCACGGTCGGCTTCGACCCGGCGCTGGGCCGCGCCCTCGCCGAACTCGTGCCCGGAGCCCCCGTTCTACGCAGCGGTGCCGGCCACGACGCGGGGATCCTGGCCGCTCGGGTGCCGAGTGCGATGCTCTTCGTGCGCAATCCGTCGGGTATCTCGCACTCTCCCGAGGAGTTCGTGGAGCGATCGGACGCCGACGACTCCGCCGACGTGCTCGCCGATGTTCTCGCGGGTCTGCTGTGAGCGACGCATCGGCGTCTCCTCCTGCGTTCTGGGCGGCACGGGCGTGGGTCGGCGACGGAATCGTCGATCGGGTGCGCGTCACGGCCGCGCCGGACGGGACCATCACCTCGGTCGTGACGGGCGTCGACGCGGCGACCGACGACATCCGGCTGTCGGGGGTCGTCTACCCGGGCGCGGTGAATGCGCATTCGCACGCCTTCCACCGGCTGCTGCGCGGTCGCACCCACGACGGCGGCGGAAGCTTCTGGACCTGGCGGGAGCTGATGTACCGCGAGGCCGGTCGGCTCGAGCCGGAGAGCTATGAGCGAGTGGCCACGGCCGTGTATGCCGAGATGGTGGCGTCGGGGTTCACCTCGGTCGCGGAGTTCCACTACGCTCACCACCGACCCGATGGTGCCCGTTATGCGGAGCCGCATGCCATGGAGAGAGCGCTCGCCCGCGCGGCGGTCGCGGCCGGCATCCGCTTGACCCTGCTCGACACCTGTTATCTCGCGGGCGGATTCGGCGTCGAGCTGTCGCCCGAGCAGGCGCGGTTCGGCGACGGCTCGGTGGGCTCCTGGCTCGAGCGCAGCTCGCGGCTGCGGGAGTCCATGGCCGACGAGTTCGACCCGCGGTTCGTCACGGTGGCCGCCGCGCTGCATTCCGTGCGCGCCGTGCCCGTCGCTGCGCTCTCGGTCGTCGCGTCCGAGCTCGATCCGACGATTCCGCTTCATATGCACGTGTCGGAGCAGCCGGCCGAGAACGAGGACTGTGTGCGTGCCACCGGACTGACGCCGGTCGGGCTCCTCCAGCGCGCCGGACTGCTTTCGCCGCGCTTCTCGGCGGTGCACGCGACGCACCTGAGCGACGACGACGTCGAACTGCTCGGCGCATCCGGCACCACGGTCGTCATGTGCCCGACCACCGAGGCCGACCTCGGCGACGGCATCGGCCCGGCCCGCGCCCTGCGCGATGCCGGAGCGGTGATCGCGCTCGGCACCGACCAGCACGCCGTTGTCGACCCCCTGCTCGAGACCCGCGCGCTCGAACACGGGGAACGCCTCGGCTCGGGTCGGCGGGGACGATTCAGTCCGGGCGAGCTGATGCAGGCGATGACGAGCGGAGGGTCGGCGAGCGTCGGCCGACAGACCGGCTCGCTCGCGGCCGGACAACCCCTCGACCTGATCGAGGTCGACCCGCGCAGCGCTCGCACGGCCGGCAGCGACCCCGGGCAACTGATGCTCACGGGCACGGCGAGCGACGTCGCCACGGTCGTCGTGGCCGGGAGGGTCGTCGCGAGAGACGGACGCCATGCCACGCTAGGCGACACCGGATCCCTGCTGCAACGAGCGATGGACGAGATGTCATGACCTACCCGAACAGACAGGAGGCGACCCCGTGACCATCACGGCGCTCACCGGAATCTCCCAACTCGTCACGAACGACCCCGGCGTCGAGACCCCCGCCGCCGGGCACCACGCACCGCTCGGAGTCATCACCGATGCCGCCGTCGTGTTCGATGACACGCGCGTGCTGTGGCGCGGCCCCGAGCGCGAGCTGCCCGAGGGCTTCGCCGACGCGGTCGTCGACGTGGGCGGACGCTCCGTGATGCCCGGCTTCGTCGACAGCCATGCGCACCTCGCCTTCGCGGGCGACCGGGCCGACGAGTTCGCCGCGCGCATGGCCGGCCAGTCGTACAGCGCCGGCGGCATCCGCAGCACCGTCGCGAACACCCGTGCGGCCAGCGACGAGCAGCTCGCCGCGAACGTGCGCCGACTGCGTGACGAGGCGCTCGCCCAGGGAACCACCACGCTCGAGAGCAAGTCGGGCTACGGCCTCAGCGTGCTCGACGAGCGCCGCAGCCTCGAGGTCATCGGGCGGTTCACGGCCGAGTCGACGTTCCTCGGCGCCCACGTGGTTCCGCCCGAGTTCGCCGACCGGCCCGACGACTACGTGTCTCTCGTCGCGGGCGAGATGCTCGACGCCTGCGCTCCCCACGCCAAGTGGATCGACGTGTTCTGCGACCGCGGCGCCTTCGACGTCGATGCGGCCCGCACGATCCTCACCGCCGGAATCGCCGCGGGACTCGCGCCGCGCATCCATGCCGGCCAGCTCGAGCAGGGCGGCGGCATCCAACTGGCCGTCGAGCTCGGCGCCGCGTCCGCCGACCACGTGACCTACGCGAGCGACGCCGACATCGAGGCGCTCGCGTCGTCGTCGACCGTGGCCACCCTGCTGCCCGGGGCCGAGTTCTCGACCCGGGCACGGTATCCGGATGCGCGTCGGTTCCTCGACGCGGGCGTCACCGTGGCGCTGGCCGCCGACTGCAACCCGGGATCGAGCTACACCACGAGCATCCCGTTCTGCATCGCCGTGGCCGTGCGCGACATGCTCATGACACCGGGCGAGGCGGTGTGGGCGGCGACTGCCGGCGGGGCTGCGGCACTGCGGCGCACTGACGTGGGGTCGCTGCGCGTCGGCGCGGCGCCCGACCTGCTGGTTCTGGATGCCCCGTCGTATCTGCACCTCGCCTACCGCCCGGGGGTTCCGCTCGTGCGGTCGGTGTGGCGTGGCGGGGCGGTCGTCTCGAGTCGCGCGTCGTGACGGGGGGCGTGGTCGCCTCTGTCCTTCGGGCGGGCGACCGGGTCGGCGTTCCGTGGCGCAATGGCGGGGGCACGACGACGGTCGTCGCCGCTGAGCCCGACTGGCGGGTGAGCATCGCGACGATCTCCGAGGCGGGAGACTTCTCCGCGTTCCCCGGGGTCGACCGGGTGCTGATGCCCCTGTCGCCGGCGGGGCTGACCCTGGCGATCGCGGGGCGCATCCGGCCGCTTGTCCAGTACGAGACCGTCTCGTTCGCCGGCGAGGAGGAGGTCGCCTCGGTGGACGTCTCGTCGACCGGTCTCGATCTCAATCTCATGACGAGGCGCGGGGAGTGCGACGGGTCTCTCGAGCTGAGCCGCCTGGACGGGACCCAGTCGTTCTCGGCGGTCGACGGCGGGACGACCCTGGTGATCGTGCTCGACGGCGATGTCTCGGGGGCCGGCGGGCCGTTGCTGAATCACGACGCCGTACTGCTGCCATCCGGAGCTGCGGTCGAGCTGACCGGTCACGGAGCTCTGGCCGTCGTCGGGGTGTCGCGACCATACTGAGGCCATGACCGATGCGAACATCGCCACTTTTCCGCCCCTTGTCGTCGGCACCGATCCCGAGGCGGTGAGAAAGGCGTTCCGGCTCCCGCTCGCCTTCGTCGCCGGGTTCATCGTGGTGATCGCGTTCGTCGCCGTGCTGGTCACCGCGATGATGGCGTCGCTGTCGGGGTTCGGCTCCGGCGTGCTCGCCGCACTGCCCTTTCTGATCACGCTCAGCTACATGGTCTATCTGGCGGTGCGAACCGCGCAGACGGCGGGCGAGCGGGCGTCGGCAGGTACCGTGCTGACGATCGATGCCGCAGGCCTGAACGCCACCATCCCGCAGGGCGTGCTCGTACTGCCGTGGCAGGCGATCGAGTCGGTCGCACTTCAGAAGCGGGGCAGGCACCGCATTGCGATCTTCCGAACGGTGCACGGCGTGACCCCCGACAGCCCCGGAATTCAGACCACCATCAAGCCGGGCATCTTCCGGCTGCTGGCGAAGAAGGGCTTCCGCATCGGCTCGGCGGGAATCGACGTGCCCGTGCAGACGGTCCTCGACGCGACGGCCGCGTTCACGGGCGGACGCCTCGTCGCTCGCTGACAGGCGCCCGCCTACTCCTCCGTGAAGATCAGCCTGTCGAGCGCGGCGTTGCGGAACGCGCCCGTCGGGTCCCACTCCGCGGCCAGAGCCCGGAACTCGGGAAGCCGCGGATACAGCCGTGACAGGGTCGCGGCATCCACCGTGTTGAGCTTGCCCCAGTGGGGCCGCGCGTCGAACGGCGCGAGCGCCTCTTCGATCTGCGGCAGCAGGGCCAGAACGGCGTCGGGCTCGTTCTTCCACGTGAAGTGGATGATGAGCGAGTCGCGCTGGTAGGCCATGCTCAACCAGAGGTTGTCGGCGGCGGCGGTGCGCAGCTCGGTGATGATCAGGTGTGGAGCGATCTTCTCTCCGAGGGCCCGCACGGCGCGCAGGGCGTCGCCGCCTTGAGAACGCGGAACGAAGTACTCCGTCTGGATCTCGTCGCCGTTCGACGGGATGCGGTCGAGCCGGAAGTGCGGAAGCCGTTCGAGCCATGGCCCGGGCTTGCCGCCCTGCTCGTTGAGGTTGTCGTCGGAGGTCTCCCACAGCGAACCCGCCGAGACGATGTCGCGCTTCGCGCCGTTCCACTCGTCGGGAACATCGACACCGGAGTCGAGCCTGGTCTTCACCCAGAAGTTGGCGATGGTGTCCTCGACCCAGTCGGTGAACACGCTCACGCTGTAGCCCAGCGAGGTCACTCCCTCGACGTCGTCGAGCAGCACGTCCCAGGGCAGGCCGCGGAAGACATCCTGCCGAACCTGGAACGACGGCTGGATGTCGAGGGTGATGCGCACGACAACGCCGAACGCCCCGAGGCCCACGACAAGGCCGTCGAAGCCGGGCTCACCGCGTCGAACGGTGCGCAGCTCGCCGTCGGCCGTCACGAACTCGAGCGCCGAGACCGCAGTCGAGAGCACCCCGTTGCCGTTGCCCGAGCCGTGCGTTCCCGTGGCGATGGCGCCCGCGATCGAGATGTGCGGCAGCGAGCCCATGTTGTGCAGGGCCCAGCCGTTGTCTTCGAGGTAGCGGGCCAGGATTCCGTAGCGCGTGCCCGCCCCGACGGTGACCGTCTGGGCCTCGTCGTCGAGAACGAAGTCGGGCTCGATCCCGGTGACGGTCACGAGCAGGGCGTCGGTGTCGGCGATGTCGCTGAACGAGTGTCGGGTGCCGAGGGCGCGGATGCGCTCCGCCCCGGCGACGAGGGAGGACACCTCATCGATCGTGGTCGCATCGACGATGTCGGCGGCCTTGTATTCGAGCGTTCCCGCCCAGTTCAGCTCGGGTTCGTTACTCACGCGGTTCCTTCGGTCTCGATTCTCCAGTCGCCCGACGTGAGCGACAGGGTCGCGGCCGACGCATCCGGTGAGATGGCAGAAGCCGGCTCGCCGTTGACAGCCACGGTTGTAGCGTACGCGGGAAGAGTCACCACGGCGGACGTATTCGCCGGCACGGTCACATGGATGCGCGTGCTCTGCGCGCCCCGGTCGATCGAGAGTGAGATGGTGCCGCGTGGGGAGGCGAAATCCGCACTCACCGATGCGAACTCGCCGGTGTAGTCGGGGTCGACGGCGAACACCCGGTAGGCCGACTCGAGCGAACGCAGGCCGAGCACGCCACGCCAGAAGTACTCGAGGGCGTGGCCGAGCATGTCGTGGTTCTTCGAGCGCACCTCGTCGGCCCAGAATTCGGGCAGCGTGGTCTCTCCGCGGCGGATGAACCGCATGTAGCTCGGGTGCTCCTCGCGCCGGGCCATGCGCATCCAGATGTCACTGCGCTTGAGGTCGGCGAGTTGCAGGAACAGGTACCGCATACCGATCTCCCCTGTCTCGAAGGTGGCCTTGTCGGCCTCGTCGAGGAACGCGGCCACCACGTCGGCCCTGTGCTCGGGTGGCACGAGGCCGAACTGCAGCGCGGCGGCCTGGTTGACCGCGGTGATCGAGGTGGGCAGGCCGTCGCGGTTCACGTAGCGGTACCGGCCGGTCTCAGGGTCGGCCTCCAGCAGGTGATCGTTGTACACCCGGGTGACCTCGGAGGCCTTGTTGCGGTACGCCACGGCGTCGGCCAGCCTGCCGAGCCGGTCGGCGAACGAGGCCATGATGCGCAGGCAGTCGATGTAGATCGCGGTCTCGAGATTCGCGTGTCCGTTGCCGTATGCGCCGCTGACGCCCCAGTCGCCGAGGCCGTGCCGGATGATGCCGCCGAGCACCTCCTTGCCCTGCAGGTAGCTCATGTAGCGCGCCGCCGCCGGATACGCCTCGGCGAGCATGCCCGTGGAGTCGTAGGCGTCGACGAGGAACTTCGGCAGGTACACGATCGCGCTGCCCCAGGCGATCGAGTCTCGGAACGGCCCGGTCATGTAGCGGATCTCGGGTGCCATCGTCGGCACGAGCCCGTCGCTGTCCTGCGCGCGCATCACGTCGCGGAGGATCTTCGTGTAGAGATCCTCGACGTCGCGGATGTACTGCGTGCCGTTCGCCAGCAGGTGCACCACCTCGAGCCAGCCGAATTTCTCGATCTGCGGACAGTCGGTGTGCAGGCTCTGCAGGTTGCTCGCGAACGTCGGCTCGAGCACGGCGAGGATGGCGTTGGCGTCGTCGACGTCCGTCGTCATCGTGCCGGTGCGTGGCGAGGCGCTGGACACGAAGTGCCCGCGCACGTCGGTGATGCGCGGAAGACCGCTCGAGCCGTCGTCATCCATCGGGGCGACGCCCTCGAGCTGCACCCAGCGGGCGCCCGCATACGAGAAGTCGGGCTGCCATGTCTCGGGCTCGCCGGTTCCCGCGAGGGTGAAGGTCGAGTAGACGTGCGTGCCGAACTCCGAGAACTCGGGGTCGGGCATGACCAGCACGCCGTCGTCGCCGAGAGTCTCGCCGTAGCGCACCACGATGCGGTCGCCCGCGTCTCCCACCGCAGAGAGCTCGACCATCGTCGACATGTTCTGGCCCAGGTCGAAGACGAGTGTGCCCGGGCGCGGTTCTGTCACCTCGACGGGCGTGCGCGTCTCGATCGCGGTCAGCGCGGGCTGCGACTGGTAGCGCAGGTGCCCGCGCGGGCCCTGGATGAACGACGCGTGACGCCACTCGGAGTCGTCGAACCCGGCGGCCGTCCATCCGGTCGGGAAGAGTCTGCGGTCGTGGTCCTCCGACGCGTAGACGTTCGCCAGCGTCGTGGCCGACTCGCGGATGCGCCAGCTCTGGTCGCTGATCACCGTCTCGCGGCGGCCGTCGGCGTAGGTGAGGTGCAGCTCGGCCACGAACGGCAGCTCGTTGCCGTAGCGCACGTACGTCTTGTCTTCGTAGAGCGGCCAGAAGAAGCGGTCGCCCTGCTCGCCGGCGTAGAAGCCGTTGCCCACGTGCGCGCCGAGGGCGTTGCGGCCCGCCGCAATGCGCCCCGTGAGGTCGTAGGCCGCGTACTGCACGGCCTGGTGGTAGTCGGTCCAGCCCGGGTCGAGACGGTGATCGGATGCGGGCGCGCCGTTCGCGAAGAACTGCAGGTGGCCGAGTCCGGTCGCGAACGCGATGGCTCGCACGGGCGTCTCGTCTAGCTCGAACTCGCGCCGCACGTAGAAGGGCCTGTCGCTCGTCGTGCCGATCCAGCGTCCCTTCCACCGCGCATCCGGGTCGGCGAACCAGCTGCGGAACAGCAGGCTGTCGTCGGGCATGACGTCGCGGTTCGGACTCAAGGGGGGAGCGGCGTGCGAGTTCTGGTAGCCCGTGTGGAAGAAGGCGGGATCGCTCGTGGACTCGCGTCCGCGCTCGTCGCGCACGGCCACGCTCCACCGGTAGGCGGTCGTCGGCAGCAGGGGCTCCTCGGGCTCGAGTGCGATGTCGCGGGTGGCGTCGCAGTCGACCCAGTCGCTGTCCCAGACGGCGCCTCGGGGGTCGCCCGGCGCATCCGTCAGGTCGAGCCGGATGCGGTACGCCGTCTGGCGGGCTCCACGTTCGGGGCTCTCGATGCGCCAGTAGACGCGCAGCTCGGGTTCGTCGACGGCGAGCGTCTCTGCGAAGCCGTGGATGCCGAGACCGGTGACGTGCATAGAGTTGCCTCTCGTGAAACGAACGCCATTGAAGCGCTTCAATGTGACCACCGTACAGACCGGACCCGGCATGGTGCAAGCAGTGCCCGCCCCAACTCAGGAAAAACCGCGCGTGGATCGCGTCTTCGTCCTTCGAGGAGCGGTTCTTCCTGCGATAGAGCGGCAGCCCCGGGGTCAGCGGTGCCCGAGGGTGCTCTCGCGCTCCAGGATCGTCGGGCTCAGCACCGTCGTGCGGTGCTCGTGCGAGGCGCCGGCGATCTCCTCGACGAGCAGGCGCACCGCCTCCACGCCCATGCGGTAGCCCGGGGGCTCCACGGTGGAGAAGGGCAGCGGGCTCTCCCACGCGCTGCGGTTTCCGTCACTGCCCATCACGGCGACGTCAGTGGGGATCGAGACGCCCGGCATCGCGAGCAGCGACTGCAGGATGCCGAGGGCCAGCAGGTCGGTCGAGGCGATGATCCCGACACGGCCGGCCGCGGCGGCCCAGGCCGCACCGTGCTCGGAGCCGACGGCACGCCCGTCGGCGGCGGTGACGGCATCCGTTCGCACGAGCGACAGCTCGACACCGGCCTCGGATGCCGCACGGGTCGCACCCAGGCGGCGATCGCGCACGGGCTGCAGTCGTTCGGGCCCCGCCACGAACACGAGCTCGCGCACACCGGTCGAGAGCAGGTGGCGGGCGGCGAGGTAACCGTCGAGCACGTTGTCCATCAGCACGGTGCAGCACTCGATGAGCGGGTCGCTGTAGTTGACGAGCACCACGGGGCGCCCGTGGCTGCGCACTCGCTCGATGCCCGCACGCGAGTCGTGCATGGGGGCGAGCAGCATGCCCTGGGTTCTGGCCTCGTCGAAGAGGTCGAGGTAGCGGTCCTGCTCGGCGAGGCTGTCGGCGCTCGACGCGATCAGCAGGCTGAGGCCGTGCTCGCGCGCCTCGGCCTGCGCGCCCTTCGACAGGTCGACGAACAGGCTGTTGCCGAGGTCGGGAACGATGAGAGCGATGCTGTCGGTCGAGCCTCCGGCCAACGAGCGGGCGTTCGCGTTGCGCACGAAGCCCAGCTCGGCGATGGCCTGCTGCACCCGCAGCCGGGTCGCCTCTGCCACGCGCTGCGGGTGGTTGAGAACGTTCGAGACGGTGCCGAGGGCGACGCCGGCCGCCGTCGCGACGTCCTGCATGCTCGGTTGCGGCGGGGGCTTGGGTGTGCCAGACATACGAACGTCCCTTCTGCCACGAACGACTCTTCGGCGAGCGCGGGTGATCACGCACTGCGCGGTGGTGCTGCACGCGCGATCTGCGCGGACGCCCGCGTTCGCACCCGCTGCCCAACTGCAGGAGAGTCTAGCGACGAGCCAGTGCGACTCCCGCGGGAACCCGGGCGACGTGGCTGCCGTGCTGCAGCGCGATCGGCTCGTGACCCTCCAGCTCGAGCACCGCCGAGGCGCCCACGGGCACGCGCGTCTCGACCACGAGCTCGTCGCCGTCGAGGCGCCAGGCGATCGACACCGTGCCGTAGGGCGACTCGTGCACGGCGGACGCGTGGGTGAGCCCGCCTCCCGGCTGGGGGCGGAACGCGATCGTGCGGTAGCCCGGTTCAGCCGGCGCGAGGCCCGCCACGACGCGGTGCATCCAGTCGGCGACGGCCCCCAGCGCGTAGTGGTTGAACGACGTCATCGTGCCCGGGTTGACCCGGCCGTCGGGCAGCTGGCTGTCCCAGCGTTCCCAGATGGTGGTCGCTCCCTGAGTCACGGCGTAGAGCCACGACGGGCACTCCCTCTCGAGAAGCAGGTCGTAGGCGGTGTCGACCGCGTCGGCCATCGTCAGGGCATCCGACACCAGGGGGGTGCCCGCGAAACCGGTGGCGATGCGGTTGCCGGCCGCCTCCACGAGTTCGGCGAGGCGCCGCCCGGCAGCCGCCCGGCGGGCGTCATCCGGGATCAGGTCGAAGGTGATGGCGAGCGAGTACGCGGTCTGCGCGTCGGAGGTGAGGCGGCCATCGGACAGCAGGTACTCGGCTGCGAAGGCGTCGCGGACCTCGTCGGCGAGAAGGCCGTAGTGCTCTGCGTCGTCGTCTTTGCCGAGGACCTCTGCGGTGAGGCTGAGGTGCCGCGCGCTCCAGGCGAAGTACGCGGTGGCGACCAGGTACTTGTCGGTCGTCGCGTCGGCCGGGTCCTGCGGCGGAGCGGCGGGATCGAGCCAGTCGCCCAGCTGGAAGCCCTCGTTCCACAGGTGGTCGTCGCCGGAGAGGCGGTCCATCAGGTCGACCCAGCCCTTGGCGCTGTCGTACTGCTCGGCGAGCACGCCCACGTCTCCGTAGCGCTCGTAGAGCACCCACGGCGTGAGCACGGCGACGTCGCCCCAGACGGCGCCCGGTCTGATCGGTGTCCACATCTGATGCGCCGGAATCGCAGGAACGTACCAGGGCACGGTTCCGTCGGGAAGCTGCTCGACGGCCACGTCCTTCAGCCAGCTGCCGAGGAAGCCCGACACGTCGTAGAGGAACGACGCCGTCGGCGCGAAGACCTGGATGTCGCCGGTCCAGCCCACGCGCTCGTCGCGCTGCGGGCAGTCGGTCGGGATGTCGACGAAGTTTCCGCGCATGCTCCACACGACGTTCTCGTGCAGGCGGTTCACGAGTTCGTCCGAGCTGTCGAACCAGCCGGTGCGCTCCATGTCGGAGTGGTACACCCGGGCCACGATCGCGCCCCGGGCCACGGCCTCGCGCACGTCTCCCGGCCATCCGCCCACGTCGACGAAACGGAAGCCGTGCATCGTGAACCGGGGCTCCCACTCCTCGACCTCGCGGCCCGCGAGCGTGTAGCTGTCGGTCGAGCGCGCCTCGCGCAGGGGGCGGGTGTAGATCTCGCCCTGCTGCATCACCTCGGCGGTGCGCAGTGTCACCGTCCGGCCGGCCTCGCCCGACACCTCGATGCGCACGCGCCCCACCAGGTTCTGGCCGAAGTCGAGCACCGTTCCGCCCGAGGGGGTGTCGATGATCTCGACAGGCAGCACCTCCTGGGTGCAGCGCACGGGCGGCCCATCCGGGGCGGTGAGGGTGGCGGGGTCGCGATAGCGCACGGCCACAGGGGTCCACGCGCTGTCGTCGAATCCGGGGCTCGACCAGCCGGCCTGCTCGTCGCGCGCGTCGTAGTCCTCGCCGTCGTAGTTGCCGGTGCGCACGATCGGACCGAACGCGGCGCTCCATGTCTTGTCGGTGGCGATCGTCTCGACGCGGCCATCGGTATAGGTGACCTCGAGCTGCGCGATCAGCGACAGGTCGCTGCCGAAGAGGTTGCGCCATCCGCCGCGCCACCCCAGGCGGCCGCGGTACCAGCCGTCACCGAGCCACGAGCCGATCGCGTTCTCGCCGTCGACCAGGTGTTCCGTCACGTCGTAGCTGTAGTAGCGCAGACGCTGGGCGTAGCTGGTCCAGCCGGGAGACATGGCGTCGTCGCCCACGCGGCGGCCGTTGATCTCGACCTCGTAGAGGCCGTGCGCCGAGGCGTACAGGCGGGCCGATGCGACGGGCCCGGTCAGCGCGAACGCTCGGCGCACGAGCGCCGGGCGACGATCATCCGATTCGAACTCCTCGCGCCAGGCGCCGCCCACCGGCTTGGCCACCCAGTCGGATGCGTCGAGCAGGCCCGTCTCGAGAGTGGATGGCTCACTCCACTCGCTCTGGATGCCATCTTCTCCCGTGAGGCGCACCCGCACGGTGGCCCGCTCGCGCGAGACGAGATCGGGGCCGGGCCAGGGAACGAGCACGGACTCCGCGGAGTCGACCCGGCGCGTGGCGGGGATGCCGTTGCGGGTGACCTCGAGCTCATAGCTCGCCTGCGCCCATCCCGGGTCGGCGATGGTCTTCCACGACAGGCGGGGCCGGCGGTCTCCGATGCCGAAGGGAACGCGGTGATGCTCGATCGAGGGGGCTGATGGGGTGGCCGACATGGCATACCTCTGTCTGGGACGGTGAAGCTGAGGGAAGGAGAACTGATGGCGACGGAGCCCGTCGTGGGGGGGGGGGGGGTCCCCCCCCCCCCCCCCCCCCCCCCCCACGCCGGGGTTCTAGCCCTTAACCGAGCCGGCCGTGAGGCCCTTCATGATCTGCTGGTTGAGGAACAGGTACAGGATCAGGATTCCGCCGGTCGTGATGCAGATCGCGGCGAACAGCGGCCCGTAGTCGGTGGCGCCGTACTCGCCCGAGAAGTTGAGCAGTCCGGCCTGGATGGTGTTGAGCGAACGGTTGCTGGCGAAGGTGATGGCGATGAGCAGGTCGTTCCAGATGAGGAAGAACTGCACGAGGCCCACGGTGATCACGGCGTTGCGCACCATCGGGAAGCCGATGTACCAGAACGAGCGCAGCATCGACGAGCCGTCGATCGTCGCCGCCTCGAACACCTCGCGAGGGATCGCCCGGAAGTACGTGGCCATCATGAAGATCGTCAGCGGAAGTCCGTGGCCCGTGTAGATGATGATCAGGGGCAGCAGCGAGCCGGTGATGTTCAGGTTGAAGAAGATCGTGAACAGCGGCAGCAGGATCATCTGCACGGGGATCATGATGCCCGCGAGAATCAGCAGAAGGATGCCGCCGCGGCCCTTGAACACCATGACCTCGAGGGCGAACCCGCCGGCGACGCCGAGGATCACGATGAGCGCGAGCGATGGGACCGTCGCGATGAGGCTGTTGGTGATCGTCGTCGCGAGGTTTCCCGTCAGCCACGCCGAGACGTAGTTGCCCCACTCCCACACCTCGGGCAGTGCCCAGGAGGGGTTGTTCAGGAAGTCGGTGTTCGACTTCAGGGAGTTGATGAACATCCAGAAGAGCGGGTAGATCTCGATGACCAGCAGCACGCCGATCACGATCAGCACGGGGATGCGCTTGAGGAATCGGATCGGTGCGGGCGTGCGTCCTCCGACGTCGTGCTTCACGAGGGCGGAGGTCCGGTCGAGATTGTCGACGTTCGTCACAGTCATGGTCACGCCTCCTTAGATGGTGTTGTCGCGGCGGGCGCCGCGGAAGATGAGGGCGGTCACGATGAGGCACATGATGCTCAGCACGAGAGCGATGGTCGAGCCGTATCCGTAGTCGCTGAAGGCGAACGCGGTGCGGTACATGTACAGCGTGAGTGGTGTCGTCTCGTTGCCCGGGCCTCCGCCGGTCAGCGCGAAGACCGAGTCGAAGACCTTGATCGTTCCGTTGATGCTGAAGATGATCGACGAATAGAGGATCGGCAGCGACATCGGGAGGACGATGTTCTTGAAGAGCGAGAAGCCGCGGGCGCCGTCGATGCGGGCGGATTCGATGATGTCCTCGGGGATGTCGAGGAGGCCGGTGTAGAGCAGCACCCCGTAGAAGCCCATCGATCGCCAGACATCCATGATCACGATGACGATGAATGCCGTCGTTCCCGAGCCGAGCCAGTCGACGCTGCCGAGGCCGACGTTCACCAGCAGCTCGTTGACCAGACCGTCTTTCGGGGCCGACTGGAAGAGCTTCTGGTAGAGCAGGGCGATGGCCACGGTCGGAACGACGACCGGGAAGAAGACGAGCGTGCGGATGATCGCCGAGGACTTCTTGAGCACGAACGTGTACAGCAGGGCGAGGCCGTAGCCGAAGACGACCTGCAGGATCGTGAGAAGAAGCGCGTACTTGACGGTGAAGCCGAGGGCGGCCTGCACATCCGGGTCGGTGAAGAGCCGGGTGAAGTTGTTGATGCCGTTGAACTCGAAACCCTCGAGGGCGTTGCCCTTGAAGAAGGTGTAGCCGAACGACCAGACCACGGGCACGAGGATGACGAGCGTGTAGACCAGCAGGGCGGGTCCGAGGAGGATGGCGATCGTTTTGCGGTCGCCCAGAACTTGCTTCATGGGAGCCTTTCCCGTGGTAGGAGGCCGGCCGGGCGGTGAGTGTCCGGCGGCGGCGAGGGCAGCGTGAGGTGGGCCCTCCGCGAGGCCCGCCGCCATCCGGTGCTGCATGGATGGCGACGAGCCCGCGAGGGGCGGGAGTGGTGGTGGCGCTAGCCCGCGTCGAGGTCGGTCTGGAGGAGCTTCATGAAGTCCTCCGGGCTGAGCTGACCGGTGACCAGGAGCGACGCGTTCTTCGACGAGTCCTGTCCGGCCTTCGCATTGAACAGCGCCTCGAACCACAGCACGCTCTCGGTGCTGCCGGCGATGCGGTCCTGCACGTCGACGGTCAGGGCGGGCAGGTCGGTGACCGGCTCCTTCGACTTGAAGCCGGAGATGGCGCCCGACTGCTCGAGCGAGACCTGGCCGTAGTTCTCGGTGATGCACTTCAGCCAGTCGGCGACCTTGGGGGTGTACGTGTCGGCGCCGAAGGTCTGGGGCAGACCGACGTTGGCCGGGTACTGGTCGATGCTTCCCGCGCCGCCTTCGACGGCGGGGAACGGCATGAATCCGATGTTGTCGACGCCGACGGTGTTCTTCTCGGGGTCGTTGGCACTCTCGAGGAACCAGGTTCCCATGTACATCATCGCGGCCTTGCCGGTGAGCAGCTCGTTGTAGGAGCTGTCGATGTCGAGCGAGGCGATGTTGTCGTCGAAGTAGCCCGCTGCACCGAGGTCGGCGATGGCCTGGGCGGCCGCCACGTATTCGGGGTCGGTCAGCTTGGCGTCACCGTCGGCGACCTTCTGCAGGGCGTCCGGTCCGAGGTCGCGGAAGAGGTAGCTGGAGATGAGGCGCGTGATCGGCCATCCCTGCTCGCCCGAGGCCGTGAAGGGGGTGATGCCGTCGGCCTCGAACTGCGACGCGACGTCGACGAGCTCGTCGTAGGTCTGGGGCTCCTCGAGTCCACGCTCGGCGAACATCGTCTTGTTGTAGAAGATGCCCTCGATGTTGAACTGGAACGGAAGGAAGTTGAAGTTTCCGCCGTAGAGGTTCTTGATGGTCGAGATGGCGGCGGGCTCGATGTCGTCGAGAACGCCGAGCTTCTCGAGCTCGGTCTCGAAGTTCAGCAGCTTGCCGGCCTTGTCGAGCTTGGCGCCCTCCGCCGGGGTTCCGGCGGCCGCGAACATCACGGGAAGAGCGTTCTGGCTGGCGAGCAGCTGGATCTGGCTGTCGAGGTCGGCCTGCGGAATGGACGAGACCTCGAGCGGCAGGGCCGTGTTCTCGGTCTTGCACTGGTTCTCGGCGAGTTCGTTGAACACGGGCTCTGTGTTCGTGTTCTCGGTGTTCTTGAGGTACGTGAGCTTCGTAGGCTCAGAAGAGGATCCGCCTGCGGCGCAGCCGCTCAGGATCATGGTGCCGATACCGACTGCAGCGAGTGCGGCAACGACGGGACGCCTGAGGCGTCGGCTGCGTGGTGCTGTGGTCACAATTCCTCCTTGAAGTGCGACGCCTCCTTTGAGACGTTTCAATTGGGGATGCTAGTTCGGCTTCTGAATCGTGTCAAGCGAATGTCGACTCCGAGATTGAATCGTGTCAAAGCAACCGTGGAGCGCTTCAAACCGGGGTCGCCCGCCCAAACGGGCGTCTCGCCGTCCCCGCGCATCCGATCGTGGCCCTGCGGCCTCGGGTTTGCTACCATCGATTATTGAAACGTTACAAAGCCGGAGTGCCGGCTTCGAGGTCGACGACGACACGAGAAGGATGAAGACACAGTGGTCAACGCACATTCAGACGAAGCATCGAACGGAACACTTGCGGGCAAGCGCGCGGTCGTGACCGGGGGAGCAGGGGCCTTGGGTCGTGTGATCGTCACGACGCTGGCGGCCGCCGGCGCCGACGTCGCGATCCTCGACCTCGACGCATCCGGGGCAGAGGCTCTGGCCGAGCAGGTGCGTGCCACGGGGCGTCGCGCACTCGGTGTCGGGGTCGACCTCACCGACTTCGAGGCCGTGCAGGCCGCGGGTGCGACGGTCGTCTCGGAATGGGGCGGCGTCGACATCCTGCTCAATGGCGCCGGCGGCGGAGCGGTCTCGTTCTTCCACGAGATGACGGCCCAGACCTGGAACACCCAGATCGAGCGCAACCTCACGACCGTCTTCAACGTGACGCGCGCCTTCCTCCCCTCGATGATCGAGCAGAAGTCGGGCCGCATCATCAACATCGCCTCGATCGCCGCCATCTCGGGCGGGCGGCTCGTGCGCGGCGCCACCGCGTACGCCGCAGCGAAGGCCGGCGTCGTCGGGCTCACCAAGGCGCTGGCCATCGAGGTGGCCGAGGACGGCATCACGGTGAACGCCCTCGCCCCCGGAGCGCAGGCCACGCCGGGCCGCGACAACGACACTCCCGAGCGCCGCGAGGCCCTGCTCGACCAGATCCCCACACGCCTGCTCGGAGAGCCGCAGCACCTGGCCGACACGGTGGTGTTCCTCGCGGGCCCGGCTGCCGTCAACATCACCGGACTCATCCTGCCGCTCGACGGCGGACACTCGATCTAGCTCGACCTGAGGAGACATGACCATGACGAAACGACTCGACAAGGGCAAGCACTGGTTCAACGAGGTCTACGGCGAGGGCAAGGCCGACGGGCTCATCGAGATGCAGACCGGTCTGGCGCAGGATCTGGCCCGCTTCGGCATCGAGTTCAACTTCGGTGACATCTACTCGCGCCCCGGGCTCACGCTCGCGCAGCGAGAACTGCTGACGATCGCCTCGCTCGTGACCATCGGCGGGCTCGAACCCCAACTGCAAGGGCACACCCGAGGGGCGATCCGCGTGGGGTGCACTCCCACCGAGATCCTCGAGACGGTCATCCACACAGTGCAGTACTCCGGGTTCCCGAAGGCCCTGAACGCGATCCGCGTCGTCACGGATCAGCTCATCGCACTCGGAGTCGAGATTCCCGAGGCTCTGGGCCCCGACGAGGACTGACCGCGCTCGCCGCGTCACCTCACAGGGCGGCTGTGCCGCATCCGGTCAGGGGCGCGGCGCACGGGGCGCCTGGGTGGTCGTGGTCCGGATGCGGTACAGGCTCGTCGAGGCGGTCACGTAGAGATCCCGGCCGGATGCTCCGCCGAAGCACACGTTCGACACCTTCTCGGGGATCGGGATCCGCTCCAGCACCTCGCCCGTCGACGAGAGAACCTGCACGGAGTCCTCGCTCGAGGTCCAGATGCGCCCCTCGACGTCGACCCTGAAACCGTCGGATGCCCCGGGCCGCACCACGGCGAACTCGCGACCGTTCGAGCAGGTCGCGCCGCGAACATCCACGTCGTACGCCCTGATATGCCGCGCGGCCGCCGAGCCCGCGTAGAACCCGGTGTCGGAGACGAAGAGCGTCTTCTCGTCGCGCGAGAACGCGAGACCGTTGGGGTGGATCATGTCGGTGATCACCGGGTCGACCACGCCCGTTGCGGGATCGAGGCGGAACACGAAGCACCCCTCGTATTCGGGCTCGGCCGCGTGTCCCTCGCGCTCGGAGGGGTCGATTCCGTATGGCGGGTCGGTGAACCAGACGGTGCCGTCGGATGCGACGACGACGTCGTTCGGCGAGTTGAAGCGGACCCCGTTCCAGCGGTCGACGAGGGTCTGCGGAGGCGTGGAGCCGTCGACGCTCGTCTCGCGTTCGACGGAGCGGCGGCCGTGGCTGCACTGCACGACGCGGCCTTCGAGGTCGAGGGTGCGCCCGTTCGTGAACTCCGCGCCGGCACGGAACACGCGGGTTTCACCGCTCGCCTCGTCGTACTGCAGGATGCGATCGTTCGGGATGTCGCTCCAGCGCAGGCTGTCGAGGGCCCCGATCCACACGGGGCCTTCGCCCCACTCGGTTCCCGTGTAGAGGGTCTCGAGAGCGGCGCCGTCGAAGATGAGGGAGGTCACGCCGTCATCCTGCCAGACGGCGCCTGCTCGGGTGTCGCATCCGCGCCCCCGAGGCGCATCCGCTACCGGGCGACCGGACGCGGGTGCCCCGAACGGGCGCGGACGCGGCCCGCGGCCCGCGCGCCGTCGGAGCGCCCGCGTTGGAAATCGAGCGCTTCTTTGATACGTTTCAAAGATGCCGATCGTGAGCTTCGTTCAGTAGGGTCGGCTGACGGCTCGATTTGCCCGGCAATGGCGCGGGTACGGAGGATTGATACGTATGACTCGACCATTCTTTCGACCCGGCTCGGTCGACGTGACGTGGAGAAGGTGACCTGAGACGTGGCTCGAGTAGGAATTCGCGAGGTCGCAAGCCTCGCCGAGGTGTCGTTGGGTACGGTGTCTCACTACATCAACCACCCGGACAGGGTGTCGCCGGAGAAGCGCCAGCGCATTCAGAAGGCGATCGACGACCTGGGTTTCGTGCGCAACAACGCGGCCTGGCAGCTGCGCCTCGGCCGCAGCGCAACAATCGCCTACATCGCTCCCGATGTGAGCAACCCCTTCTTCGCAACGATCGCCGAGGGCGTCGAGCGCACCGCTGCAGCGGGAGGGCTCACGGTCTTCATCGCCAACTCCAACAGCTCGCGCGAACGCGAGGACAGCTACCTCGAGATGTTCGAGGCTCAGGGCGTGCAGGGAATGCTCGTGGCGTCGCACGAGCCGGTCGAGGATCGCCTCACGCAGATCCGTCTCCGGGGAACGCCGTCGGTTCTGATGGGGCAGCGGGCGACCTCACCGGCGCAGCCCTCGGTCTCGCTCGACGAGATGAAGGGCGGATTCCTGGCGGTCAGGCACCTCATCGACATCGGTCGCACCCGCATCGCCTACGTGGGAGGACCGCTCTCGGTTCCGCAGGTCGGGGAGCGGTACGAGGGCGCGCTCGCCGCGGCGAGGGAGTCCCCGGGAGTCACGATCGAGCAGATCGACGCGGTGGACCGCACGATCGCGGAGGGCCGCGATGTGGCCGACCAGATCGCTGCACGGCCGCCCGAGGAGCGGCCCGACGCGATCTTCGCGGTCAACGACCTTATGGCGCTGGGACTGCTGCAGACCCTCGTGGTCGAGCACGGCATCCGGGTGCCCCAGGACATCGCGATCGTCGGCTATGACGACACGGTGTTCGGGGCGTCGTCGATCATTCCCCTCACCACGGTTCGCGGACCCCACGACTCGTTCGGGCCGACCGCCGTCGACCTTCTGAGGGCGGAGATCGCGGGGGAGGGGAGCGAGGACTCGAAGCACGTCGTCTTCGATCCCGAGCTCGTGATCAGGGCGTCGACAGTGGCTCCCGCTGCGTCTGCGTCTGCCGAGTAGCTCGCCCTTCGACAGGCTCAGGGAACGGGCGGACGTGTCGACGGATCTGTTACACGGCCGACCCGCCCGCTTAATCGTCGTGAAACACGGGTCTCATACTGTTGCGTCTTGCACACCCCGTTTCACTATCGCCCGAATATTCTTCTGGCCAATTTTGCAACTAAGTAGCATAATTCGAAACCAGCACCTGTTCCCTTCGCAGTCCCACCGAGATCTCGAGGAGCCACCCATGAATTCCCGTCCACCGCTGAGGCGCTCGCGCCTCATTCCCCTCGCCGCGATTCTCGCGGTCACAGCACTGGCCGCAACCGGATGCGGCCGCTCCAGCGACGGCGCGGCACCCGAGGCCGCCGGCAGCCTCGCAGACGGACCGGCCACCGGAAAGGTGACCCTGTGGGCGCCGGACGGCGACGCCACCGCCCTCGACGACGTGCTCACCCCCTTCGAGAGCGACAACCCCGATGTCGACGTCGAGGTCACGCTCGTGCCCAGCGACGAATACAACACGAAGCTGCAGACGGCGATCGCGGCGGGAACCGCTCCCGACATCGCCTTCCTCTACACCGAGGCGCAGACCCAGTTCCTGGCATCGGATGCCTTCGCCCCCGTTCCCGACGGCGTGGCCGACTCCTCGTCGTTCTTCGAGGGATCCTGGGATGCGGGCGAGGTCGACGGAACCGCCTACTCGGTGCCGTGGTACGCCTACACGCGCCTGCTCATCTACCGCGACGACTTCGCACAGAAGGCCGGAGCCACCCCTCCCGCCACCTGGGACGAGACGATCCCCTTCTTCAAGAAGCTCGAAGAGGGCGGGGCCGAGAGCGGCTACGGTGCAGACGTCGGCTGGGACACCTACAACGGACAGAACCTCGCGATCTTCGGCTACCAGGCCGGCGAGACCCTGCTCAGCGACGACGGCTCGACGTGGGAGCTCGACACCCCGGGCATGATCGAGGCGGCCGAGTTCAACGCGTCGTTCTTCTCGTCGGGAGTCTCGTCGCCCGACACCCCCCAGTTCCTCGACACGCAGCCCTACCTCGTGGCGGGCAAGACCGGCTCGATGATCAGCGGCCCGTGGGTGATCTCCGGCCTCGACACCACCGCAGGCGAAGAGGGCTGGACCGCGGCGCACATCCAGACGGCGGTTCTTCCCGCGGGTCCGGATGGCAACGTCGGGCAATTGGCCGGTGGAAGCTGGGCCGTCACGAAGAAGTCGGACAACGCCGACTCCGCCTGGAAGACCGTGAGCTTCATGGCCCAGGAGGACACGCAGGTCGCCCAGTACGAGGCCGCCGGCAGCATGCCCGCCGTGGTCGCGGCGTGGGACGACCCGTCGATCGCCGACCAGCCCCTGCTCAAGCCGTTCTTCGAGCAGCTGAAGAACGTCAAGCCCATGCCGTCGGTGAGCACCTGGAACGAGGTCTCGACCATGCTCGGCAAGGAGCTGGAGCAGGTCGCCCGCGGCAAGGAGACCGCCGCAGAGGCGATGGCGAACGCGCAGAAGAAGGCCGACAGCATCGGTACGGGCACGGACTGATCCGATGGCATTCGCCGTGCAGTCGAACAAGACGGGGGCGCCGCGCACACGGCGGCGCCCCGCGCATACGGGGATCGCGTGGCTGTTCCTCGCCCCCTTCGCGGTGATCTTCGTGGTCTTCAGCGCCATCCCGATCATCTCGTCGCTCGCCATCAGCGTGACCGACATGCGCAGTGCAGACCTGCAGACGCCGTTCGGGGTGAACTTCGCAGGCCTCGAGAACTACGTGGCCCTGCTCTCCGACGGCAACTTCGTGCGGGCGATCCTCAACACCCTCCTGTTCGTGGTCGTGGGCGTTCCCGTGACCATGGCGGTGGGCTTCGCCCTCGCGCTCGTGCTGAACAGCGGCATCCGTCGGTTCCGCTCCGTCTTCCGTGGCCTCTTCTATGCGCCCGTGGTCACGAACATCGTCTCCGTCGCGTTGATCTGGCAGTACGCGTTCAACCAGAACGGCACGGTCAACGAGGTGCTCGCGAACCTCGGCTTCGCCGGTCCGAACTGGCTGGGCGACGAGAACCTCGCCATGCCGGTCGTCATCCTTCTCGGCATCTGGCGCAACTTCGGAACGGCCATGCTGCTGTTCCTCGCCGGCCTCCAGTCCGTGCCGGAGGACGTGCAGGAGGCCGCCGCCCTCGACGGCGCCGGCCCGTGGCGGCGGCTCTGGTCGATGACCATTCCGCTGATCATGCCCACGACGCTCCTGGTCTCCGTGCTGCTCTCGGTCTTCTTCCTGCAGGTCTTCGACGAGCCCTACCTGCTGACCAACGGCGGCCCGCTCGGGTCGACCGAATCGATGGCGCTCTTCACCTATCACCAGTTCGGGTTCGGCAACTTCGGCGTCTCGAGCGCGGCATCGTTCATCCTGCTGCTCATCGTCGCGGCGGTCAGCGCGCTCCAGTTCCGACTGCTGAGGAGTCGCTCATGACCTCACGCCTGCGCCCCGCCGTGCTCTACACGGCGCTCATCGTGCTCGCCCTCGTCACGATCCTGCCGTTCATCTGGGTGATCTCCGGATCGCTCCGCACGACGAGCGACATCCAGGCGAACCCCGGGGCCTGGCTGCCGTCCGAGGTGACCCTCGACAACTTCGCCCGCCTGTTCAGCCGCAACGGCTTCAGCACGTTCCTCGGCAACAGCGTGATCGTGGCGATCGTCATCGTCATAGGCAACATCATCGCCGCCTCGATGGCCGGCTTCGCCCTGGCGAAGCTCGAGTTCCGCGGCAAGAGGGTCGCCTTCGCCGCCGTGCTGATCGCGCTGATGGTGCCCTTCTCCGCCACCTTCGTTCCGCAGTTCGTGGTGACCGTTCAGCTCGGCCTCGTCGACACCCTCGCCGGAATCGCCCTGCCCAGCCTCGTGCTGCCGATCTCGATCTTCATCATGAGGCAGTTCGCCGCGAGCATCCCCGACGAACTGCTCGAGGCCGCCCGCATCGACGGCGCGAACGAGGTGCGCATCTTCTTTCAGATCTTCCTGCCCCTGGCCGGCCCCGCCGTGGCGACGGTCACGATCATGTCGTTCCTGGCCTCGTGGAACAACTTCATCTGGCCGCTGATCGTGGCCCAGAGCGCCGACAGCTACACCCTGCCCGTCGGCCTCGCGGCGATGAGCCAGGCGGCGCAGAACGTGACCGACTACGGCCTCGTGCTCGCCGGCGCCGTGATCGTGATGCTGCCTGTTCTCGTGCTGTTCCTGTTCCTGCAGCGCTACTTCGTGCAGGGCATCGTGTCGACCGGACTGAAATGATGGAGGCCATGATCGAGGTCGACTGCGCTGCTGGCACGATCGTCGGCTCCACCGACGGGGTGGATGCGCAATTCCTCGGCATCCCCTTCGCCGAGGCGCCCGTCGGTGCGCGTCGCTTCTCCGCGCCCGAGCCGCGGGCCGTCTTCGACGAGCCGTTCGCGGCATCCGCTTTCGGGGCCACGCCGCAGCGCGGCCGGCCCTACCCGATCACGGCCATCCCCGAGCCGTCTATCGCGGGAGACGACACCCTCTCCCTCAACGTGTTCGCGCCGGCCGACGGTGTCGGCTCGGGCGCCGCGCCGGTTCTGGTCTACATCCACGGCGGAGGGTACGTCGCCGGCTCCCCGGTCGGCCCCTGGTACGACGGCGCCGCCCTGACCCGCGATGGCATCGTGATGGTCACGCTGTCGTACAGGCTGGGCGTCGACGGCTTCGCCGCGGTGGATGGCCGCGCCAACCGCGGAATGGCCGACTGGCTGCTGGCCCTCGCGTGGGTGCGCGACAACATCGCCGCGTTCGGGGGAGATCCGGGCCGGGTCACCGTTGCCGGGCAGTCCGCGGGCGGAGGCGCCGTTCTCGCGCTGCTCGCCAGCCCCGCCGCGCAGGCGCTGTTCCACCGGGCCGTCGCGATCTCGCCGGTCGACCTCTCCAGCCCACTCGACGAGGCCGCCCGTGTAACCACGGCGCTCGCGGACTCGCTGGGCGTCTCGCCGACGGCCGAGGGCCTCGGCTCGGTCGACCCGGATGCGCTGCAGCGGGCGGTCATCACCTGGGGCGAGCGGCACCCGGGCACGGAGCCGCTGCTGTTCGAACCGGTGAGCGGCGACGAGCTGCTGCCCCTGTCCATCCGAGCCGGCCTCGCGGTGACCGGGCTCGACAAGCCTCTTCTCATCGGCGCGACCGCCGACGAGTTCGACAGTCCGGGCTTCGCGGGCTCGGACGCCGAGCCGGAGGCGGAGACGCACGGCACGGCAGATGTCGCTGCTCCGCGCCAGACCGACGTTCTCTTCAGGGCGAGCGTGCTGCGCACGGCCCGGGCACGGGCATCCGGTGCCGCAGGCACGTGGCTCTACTCGTTCGACTGGGCATCGCCGGTGCTGCGCGGCGCCGCCCACTGCACCGACCTCCCCTTCTTCTTCGACATCCTCGGCGCCGAGGGGGTCGAGGCGGTCCTCGGCGACGAGCCGCCCGCCACACTGGCCGCCCGCATGCACCGGGAGTTCGTCGCCTTCGTGACGGGAGCCGAGCCCTCCTGGCCCGCCGCCAGGGGCGTCGAGTCAGACCCGGTGCTCGTCTTCGGCGTGGTGTCGAGCGACTCGACCGCGCTCGTTCCCGGCGCGTACGACGCGGTTCTGCCGCTCGTCGACGCCGATCTGGGAGAGTGAGCAGATGCCTGGACTCGACCCGAGCGCGATGCGCCGACTGAATACCTCCGTGGTGCTGCGCGCCCTCGCCGAGCACGACGAGCCCGTGACGATGGCGACCCTCGTGGGGCAGGTCAAACTGTCGCGGCGCACGGTCGAGCTCATCCTCACCCAGCTCTGCGAGAGCGGCTGGGCCGTCGAGGTCACGCCCGTGCACGCGGATGTCGGACGGCCCCCGCGCTACTTCTCGTTCGAGGCCGACCGCGCCCTCGTCGCGGCCGTGCGCGTCGATACGCACGCCGCAAGCGCGGCCGTCTCCGACATCCGGGGCCGAGTGCTCGGCAGGGGCCTGGTGACCCTGCGCGATTACTCCGACACCGACCAGGTGATGATCGACGCCGTCGAGGCTGTGGATGCGGCCATTCGCGAGTCGGGCCAGCCCCGCGACCGGGTGCGCGCCGGGGCCGTCGCGGCCGGTGGCGCGATTGACGAAGACGGTGTGGTGCGCCGTCTCATCAACTCGCCCGGGTGGAACGAGTTCGCTCTCGCCCGCGAACTCGGTGCGCGGCTCGGCATCCCTCTCTTCGCCGACAACGACGCCAACCTCGCCGCCCTCGCCGAGCATTGGCGCGGAGCGGCCCAGGAGACCGACACGTTCGCCTGGTGCATCTTCGGAAACCGCGCCGGTATCGGCATCGTGATCGGGGGAGTCGTGCACCGGGGTTTCCAGGGAGGTGCCGGTGAGATCGTCGAGGCGGGGGCGCTCGATGCGATGCGCATGGAGTCGCAGCCGTTCGGTCTGTTGACTTCGCCGCTGGTCGAGGAACGCCGCCAGGCAGCGGAGTGGCTGGTCAGGGCGCGCGCCGGCGATGCCGAGGCCCTGGAGCTTCTCGGCGAGTTCGCCGACGACGTCGCCCGCCTGCTCTCGTCGCTGGCGTGGACGATCGCGCCGGAGGTGATCGTGCTCGGGGGAGGCCTCGAGGTGGCGGAGGACCTGCTTCTTCCCCGCGTCGTCGAGGCCATGAAGCAGCTCGGCACCCTGCGTATCGACGTGCGCGCGACCACGATCGGGGCGGATGCCCCCCTGCTCGGCGCGGTCAAGCTCGTGCTCGACCGCATGGACGTGGAGTTCTTCGGGCCGACCATCGCGGCGTGACCCGCGGCGGGGCCTAGCCTCGCACCGTCACCACGACCCATATCGTCACCACGAATTTCGCAACACAGTACGCAAACACCCGCAGGACAGGAACCAGGAGCTTCGAATGTCTGACTCGCAGAACACCCCCGACATCCTCATCGTCGGCAGCGGAATCATGGGTGCCGCGACGGCCGGGCTGCTGCGCGAGGCCGACCCGACCGCGCGCATCCTCATCATCGACGGCGCGCCCGTAGTGGGAAGCGTGCCCGGGCTGCACCTGCACGACAGCACCGAACCAGCAATCTGGGAGCGCTACAACCAGCGCGTCTCCTCCGGAATCCAGGGCATGTACACGGGCGCCGACGTGACCCCCGACATCACCGACGAACTGCGCTCGGTGGAGCCCGGCATGTACAACCTCTCGGCGCTCGGCGAGAACGCGGCCGCCATGCCCGCGAGTGCTCTGTCGTGGAATGTGGGCGGCATGGGCGTGCACTGGACCGCCGCGACGCCCTGGCCCGACGGCGACGAGACCTTCGACTTCGGAGACCCCGAGCAGTGGCAGGCCGATCTCGAGACGGCGCGCGAGGTGCTTGGCGTGCACCCGGCCGTGCTCGGTCCGACCGGGCCCGGGCAGCGGGTGCTCGACGTGCTCGACGAGCTGTTCGGGGCCGCGAGCCCTGCCGGCCGACACCCGCAGGCCATGCCGATGGCCGTACAGCCCGGCGCATCCGGGCCCCTGCCGCGCACCGGCCCCAGCCGCATCTTCCCTCCGATCGCCGAGGGTGGCGACGCCGCGTTCGAGCTGCGCGCCGGCACGCTCGCGATCGCGGTGCTGCACGACGCAGGCCGTGCCCGCGGGGCGCGCGTGCGCGACATCGCCTCGGGTGAGGAGTACGACATCGAGGCATCGGTCACGGTCGTCTGCGCCGACGTGATGCGCACGCCCCAGCTGCTGTTCGCGTCGGGGATCAGGCCCGAGGCGCTCGGACGCTACCTCAACGAGCACGCCTTCGTGACGAGCCGCGTGCTCATGGACCTCGACCGCTTCGGCCTCACCCTCGACGAGCTGCCCCGCTCACTCGAGGGCGAGTTCGCCACAGACTCTCTCTGGCTGCCGCAGAACGGGTCCGCCCAGCCGTTCCACGGCCAGATCATGAACTCCGTCTACGTCGACGATCACGACCGGGCGCTCGCGTACTCGGTCGGCGTCTCGCTCTACACGCCCGTCGAGTCGCGCGCCTCGAACAGGCTCGCGTTCTCCGAGACCGAGACCGACGTCACCGGTATGCCGCGCATCACCGTCGAGTTCGACTACACCGACACCGACCTCGCGCTCATCGAGCAGGCCTCAGACACGATCGAACTCGTCGCTCGCCGGTTCGGATCGTTCGATCCCGAGACCGAGTCGGCCGTGCTCGCCCCGGGTTCGTCGCTGCACCAGACCGGCACCGTGCGCATGGGCGCCGTCGACGACGGCACGAGCGTCTGCGACCCGGATGGGCGGGTCTGGGGATTCGACGGCCTCTATCTGGCCGGCAACGGGGTCATCCCCACGCCGGTCGTCGGCAACGCCACGCTCACCGGCGTGATCACCGCCGTGCGCGCGGCGCGAGCCGTCGCCCGCCTCCGGGTGTCGGCCGCCTGACCGGCGGTCGCGCATCCATTCGTCTTACATATCTGCACCGTCTTGAAGGGACACTCATGAACATCGACACCCTGGGCACCTCGTATTCGATCGAGCTGCCCGACTGGATCGCCGACGAGCTCGCCGACGTGCCGGATGCGCTCGGCAGCCACGAGGAGCGCATGCGGCTCGTGCACCGGCTCGCCGCCCGCAACTTCAGGGAGGGAAGCGGGGGACCGTTCGCCGCGATCGTGGTCGAGTCGGCCACCGGCCGGATCGTGTCGGTGGGGGTGAACGTGGTTCTGAAGAGCGGCGTCTCGTCGGCGCACGCCGAGGTCACCGCTCTCGGGCTCGCGCAGACGCGCATCGGGTCGTGGGACCTCGGCGGCGAGGGCCAGCCCGCGCACGAGCTGGTCGTGAACTGGCGTCCCTGCGTGCAGTGCTACGGCGCGACGCTCTGGTCGGGAGTGCGCACCCTCGTCGTGGCCGGCGACGGGCCCGAACTCGAGCAGATCACGACCTTCGACGAGGGCCCCATGCGCGAGGACTGGGCCCCGCAGTTCGAGGCGCGCGGAATCGCCGTGGTGCAGGACGTGACCCGCGACGAGGCCCTGCAGGTGTTCCGCGACTACCGCGAGCACGTGGATGCGGGCGGCGCGGTCGTGTACAACGCCCGCGCGGCCGAGTGACGGCATCCGGCCCCCGCTTTTTGATTGCTCGACCAGGAAGAAGACCATGACGCTCAGCCGCTCGCAGTTCGCGCTCAACCCCATCCAGTGGATCAACATCAAGGCCGACCCCGCGGACCCGGCCAGTGACGACCTCTGGCTCTTCGCCGAGCCGAGCTTTCGGGAACAGTACCCGGATGTGCTGGTGCAGGTGCGCCGCTCGGGCTTCGACGCGACGATGATGGAGGTGCTCGACACGCAGACCCTGCAGAGCTACGCCCGCATGCTGCGCGATACGGGCCTTCGCGTCGCCCCCGGGTACTGCTCGGTGGCGTTGCCCGAGGACCACGGGGTGTCTCTTGCGCCGGGCAGTGCTTCGTTCGTGCGCTGGTTCGACGGCGTGCGGCGCAAGGCCGAGGAGTCGAACTTCTTCGGGCTGTCGTCGGTCTTTCTTGCCCCTGAGGTGTCGTGGGCTCCTGGCACGGTGCGCACGCTCGACTCCGTGGCCGTAGGTGCGGTCTTCGACGAGGGCCGTCTCGACCGGGTGATCGATGTGCTCGGCGAGGCCGCGAGCGTGCTGGCCTCGGAAGGCATCAGGGCCGGCCTGCACAACCACGTGGGCACCTGGGTCGAGACCGAGCACGAGATCGACCGCGTGCTCGCCGCCATCTCGCCGGATCTGCTGGGCGCATCGTTCGACGTGGGGCACCTGGCGTGGGCAGGTATGGACCCGGTCTCGATGCTGGGGCGCTACTCGGATCGCCTCGTCGACCTGCACATCAAGGACCTCGACCTCGACGTGGCGGCCGCCAGTCGGGCGACGCCCACCCCCTACCGCACCGCGACCGACCAGGGGCTGTTCCTCGAGCCGGGGCTCGGCGGGATGGACCTCGACGGCATCCTCTCCGCGCTGCCCGACGGGTTCGGCGGCTGGATCATCATCGAGGTCGACCGCGCGAGCATGGAGCCGTTCGAGAGCGCGCAGGTGAGCCGAGCCTGGCTGGAGGCGACGATCCCGGCCTGACCCTCCAGCATCCGCGCCCCGTAGGCGCATCCGCCGCCAGTCGTCCGGCAGCGGATGCGCCCATACGGCGCGGATGCTCGCTACAGCGTGCGGGTGGTCGGGTCCCAGGACTCCGGGAGGACCGGGCTCGCGGGGGCCGTGCTCGTGACGCGCACGAACTGGCCGGCCGCGGAGGACTCCTCCATCGCGTTCATCACGTCGAGCACGTGGTAGCCCAGCTCGGCCGGCAGCAGGTCGGCGCCGCCCGACCGGATGGCCCGGGCCATCTCCAGCACGGCAGATCCGCGGCCGCCGGCGTACCCGGTCTCGGCCAGCTCGACGCTCTCCTCGCCGCGCACCAGAGTGCTCGCGCCCTCGAACATGTTCGGGTCGGGCAGCACGAGCGTTCCGGTCTCGCCGGTGATCTCGACGAATCCCGAGCGACGCAGCGGTGAGTCGAAGCTGAAGATGCTCTGCGACGATTGGCCGCCCTCGAAGCGGGCGAGCGCGCTCATCTGGGTGTTCACGGTCACGGGCAGCTCGGTTCCGGCGCGCGGGCCCGATCCGATGACCCGGATGTCGCGAGCGCGCGAGCCGATCGCCGCGACCTCGGTGAACGACCCGAAGATGCAGGCGAGCGTCGTGAGGTAGTACGGCCCCATGTCGAACAGCGGCCCTGCGCCGGGAACGAAGAAGAAGTCGGGGTTGGGGTGCCATGACTCGGGGCCGTGGCCCTGAAACGCGGTCATCGCGGTGAGCGGCCGGCCGATGTCGCCGCGGGCGATCGCGCGCAGGGCGCTCTGCACGCCGGGGCCGAGGATCGTGTCGGGCGCGACGCCGATGCGAAGACCGGATGCCGCGGCCTGGTCGAGCAGCGCCTGTCCGCTCTCGCGGTCGAGACTGATCGGCTTCTCGCTCCACACGTGCTTTCCCGCACTGAGAGCGGCCGACGAGAGCTCGGCGTGCACGGCCGGAATCGTGAGGTTGATCACGATCTCGATGTCGTCGTCCTTCAGAACCTCGTCGGCGCGTCCGGAACGCGGCACGCCGTATTTCTCGGCCTGCTGCGCGGCGCGTGCGACATCCAGATCGCCGATCATCACGACGCGAACGTCGGGGAAGGTCGTGAGGTGGGTGAGGTACTGGTCGCTGATCGCGCCGGCACCGATGATGCCGATGCCGACGGGGCCGGAGCCCGTGGGGGTGTAGGTGGCGGTGCTGTAGGTGGCGGTGCTCATCAGCGGAGGCCCCTCTCGACGAGGAACTGTCTGGCTTCGGCGATGCCGGCGAAGAGGTCGCCCGAGTAGACGTCGAACTCGACGACGGCGAACTCGAGGTCGGGAACCGCGTCGAGGCCGGCGGCGAGGGGCACAACGCCCTGCCCGGCGGGAAGCTGGCTCGACAGGTGCTCGGGCTGTTCGAGCGAGATGTGCCCCGCGGGAACCTGGTTGGGCAGGTCGCCGGTGAGCGACCCGTCTTTCACGTGGATGAACTTGACCCGGTCGGCGTTGCGGGTGAGGAACTCGACGAGGTCCTCGCCTCCCGCGGCCACCCAGTACGCGTCGACCTCGAGAACGACGGCGGGGTCGAGCAGGCTCGCGAAGTGGTCGAGGCCGGTGACGCCCTCGACGTGGTTGCGGATCTCGCCGTCGTGGTTGTGATAGCCCACGCGCATGCCGCGGGCGGCGGCGGGCTCGACGGCGGAGTTGAGGCGGTCGGCGAGACGAGCGATGTTCTCGGCGCTCTCCCACAGGGTCGGCGGGGTGAACGACTCGATGACCGTCTTCACGCCCAGCCGCTCGGCCAGGTCGAAGGATTCCTCCAGCTCGCCGGTCGCCAGCGGCACGTGGGCGCTCGGTGCGGTGAGTCCGTGCTTCGCGAGCCCCGCCGCGTAGGCGTCGCCGAATTCCTGCAGTCCGTAGAGCTCGACGGCCGTGAAGCCGAGGTCGGCGATCCGCCCGAGCGTCGCATCCGGATCGGCGGCGAGCGCCTCCTTGACCGTGTAGAGCTGGAGCGAAATGGTCGCGGTCATGCGTCTCCTCAGTGAGTGCGTGCGGGGGTGTTCGACAAGCCTAGCCAGAAGCTGCGGATGCGCATACATTTCGATGGTCGCGTCATGACCGGCGGGTTGCGGCGGTTGTGTCTGTCGGTTCGGGTCTATGGAGTCGTGCTGCCGATCTCGAACACAGAGGCTGAACCGACACCGAAGAGTGCCGCGCCGGTGAACAGCTCGACGGTCTCGCCGTCGACGAGCACCTGCACCTCGCCGTCGCCGGTGGGCACGATGGTCTCGACGCCCTGCCATGTGCAGGTCACCGAGTCGACTTCGCGTCGGATGATGAGCGCGCTGTCCGAGCTCGATGCAGTCCACTCCTCGCCGACGGCGATGCTGGTGAGCGCGGCGGACGCGGCCTGCGCGATCGTCGGGTGCGGCGCCGCGACAAGCGTGTCGCCCTCGAGTCGCAGCACGTGCGGCACGCTCAGCGCGCTGGCGCGGACGACCTCGGCGTCGATGGCTCCGCGCATCCACGAGATCAGGCACGGCAACCCGTCGCGGTCGCGGAAGAAGGAGGGAGCGTAGTAGCTGTCGCCGTAGGTCAGGCGCCCCCAAGCGGTCGCGTCGAAGCGGCCGTCGACGAATGTGCCGATGGCATAGGCGACGTAGTGGAGTACGTCGTCCTGCCAGACCGAGGTGACCATCACGTCGCGGCCGTCGATGGTGAAGATCTGGGGGCACTCCCAGAGCGCTCCCGTCCACACCGGGTCGGTTTCGCTCGTGCTTCGCGATGCCGCCAGGCCGTCGAATGACCACGAATCGAGGTCGTCGGAGACGTACGAGCTGGCCGCAGCCTCGCCCCCGACAATGGCGGTGCCCACGAGCATCCGCCACCGCTCGCCATCGCGCATCACGAACGGGTCGCGGAAGGCGACAAGATCCAGCGGCGGCGCCTCCACGACGACCGAGCCTTTCGTCCACACGAGCCAGTCGTCGTCGACCGGGGTGGCGCTGCGGATGCGGCCGACGCCGAACTCGGGTGTGGAGACGGCGGTGTAGAAGATCGTGGCGCGGCCGGCGACATCGACCGCGAGCGAGCCAGACCAGATGCCGTCGTCGCCATCGCCCGGCGCGAGGGCGACCGGATGCTCGGTCCACTCGATCAGGTCAGGCGAACTCGCGTGCCCCCAGCGGCACTCGGGAGCCCACGTGGTGCGATCGGGAACGTACTGGAAGAAGAGGTGGTAGCGGCCGTTGTGCCAGGTCAGCGCGAGCGGGTCGTTCATCCACCCCGATCCGGGGGTGAAATGCCAGCGGGGGCGGGCGCGCGGCGCGTGCGTCATGAGTGCGGCTCCTTATGCTGCCGCCGTCGATGGCGGGCTGTTCGACAATTATGGGCTTGACAAGACGATTTGGCAAAACGTATTGTCAGAGCAGTCGCCTCAGCGACGCGTGCCGTTTCTCTCGGTGCGCACCCTACGTAATCACGCAATGTCGCACAGAATTGGAGTCGAAGTAATGATGCTTCGCATACATCGACGGATGTCCCGTCGTGTCCTGGTAGGCGCCGCCGGTGTCCTCGCCGTCGTCACCACCGCCGTCCTCTCGGGGTGTGGCGCTGGAGGCGGCGCTCCCGCAGCGGGTGACGATTCGATCACCGTTCTCGTCGAGGCCGGTGGCCACGGCGAGTTGCAGCCGATCGCCGATCAGTTCGAGACAGACACGGGCACCTCGGTGACTTTCGTCGAGTTGCCCTACGACGGCCTCTACAATCGGCTGAACAGTGAGTTCAGCTCGGGTTCGCTCTCGTTCGACGTCGCGGCTCTGGACTCGATCTGGCTGCCGACCTTCGCCGAGGCACTGACGCCTCTCGACGACGTGTTCACCGACGAGGTGCAGTCCGACCTGTTTCCTGCGCTCGTGACCGAGGCGCAGGTCGACGGCTCGTTCGTCGGGATGCCCGCCTGGACCAATTCTGAGATCCTCTACTACCGCACAGACCTCTTCGAGGACCCGGCCCAGCAGGCCAACTTCAAGGCGCAGTTCGGGTATGACCTCGTGCCTCCCACCACCTGGGAGCAGTACGCCGACGTCGCGAAGTTCTTCACGCAGGACACCGATGGCGACGGCCAGGTCGACATCTACGGCACCGACGTGAAGGGTGCGGTCGAGACGGAATGGTTGGCCACCCTGTCGCAGACGGGCGAGAAGGACATGGTCGTCGGCGACGATGGAACCGTGTCTCTCGGCGACGAGGACAGCCTCGAGGCGCTCGACTTCTACACCAGTCTGCTGCCCTATGCCCCCTCGGGCGCTGCGCAGCTGGATTGGGCCGGTTCGCAGAACCTCTTCAACCAGGGCCAGGTGGCGATGATGCGCTTCTGGGCGCACGCCTACAAGCAGATCCCCGCAGACTCGGCGGTGGCCGGCAATGTCGGGGTGATGACGATGGTCGGTGGCCCTGGCGGGGTCGCCGGAGTTCCGGGCGCGTGGTACCTCTCGGTGCCGGCGGGCACGAGCAAACAGGAGAAGGCACTGGAGTTCGTGCAGTACGCCTACGACCACAACGAGCTGTCCGTCGACACCGACCTGGGACTCGCATCGCGTATCTCGGTGCTCGAGCAGTACCAGGACAAGCCCGGCTACGAGAACTACAAGCCGCTCATCGACACCCTGAATGCCGAGTCGACCATCCCACGTCCGGCGAACCCGAAGTGGCAGGAGATCGTCGATTCCGCTCTGATCCCCATGATCCAGAAGGCCGTCGTACCGGGGGCCGACAATCAGAAGCTCCTCGACGACGCCAAAGCGCAGGTGGAGTCCATCATCGAGTGACCTCAGGCTGTGGCGCCCCGGTCCAACGGGGCGCCACAGCCGCCCACCCTTCGCCGTTCCTCGACCCGAAAGTCTCATCGTGCGTCTCACCGATCGCCGGTTCGCCTTCTTCCTGATGCTCCCGGCCACCGTTTTCCTCGCCGTGTTCGTAGCGTGGCCCCTCGTGCAATTCGTCTCGGATTCCTTCTTCGATATCAGCAAATTCGCCGGAGGACCCCGTACCTTCGTCGGCCTCGACAACTACATCGACGCGTTCACCTCTGGCGACTTCGGCAACGCCGCGTGGCGAACGATCGTCTACACCGTCATCGTGGTCGTCTTCGAGTTCGTCCTCGGTCTCACCGTCGCGCTGATATTCACGGCGCTCGGCAACTCCTCGCGGGTATTCCGCACCATCTTCCTGTATCCCCTGATGATCGCGCCGATCGTCGCCGGTCTGCTCTGGCGGTTCCTGCTGATCGACAATTTCGGCATCGTCAACCAGCTCCTGACCGATGCCCACATCCTTCAAGATCCGGGCCAGATCCAGTGGCTGAGCGATCCGAACATCGCTCTGTTCTCGGTCGCGATCCCCGACATCTGGTTGACTACCTCGTTCATCTCGCTCGTGCTCTTCGCCGGCCTGCAGAACATCCCGGGCGACGTCATCGAGGCGGCCAGGCTCGACGGCGCCCGCTATTCGACGATCCTGTTCCGCATCATCATCCCCCTGCTTCGACCCGTCATAGCGGTGGCCCTGATCCTCCGCGGCATCGACGCCGCCCGTGCCTTCGATGTCATCCTCATCCAGACCAACGGGGGGCCGCAGCAGAGCACGGAAACCATGTCGCTGCTCGTCTACCGCACGATGGTGCGGTTCGGCGATCCAGGCCTGGCGAGCGCGATGGGAACCGTGTATCTCGTGGCCATGCTCGCCGTCTCGGTCGCGGCCATCCTGCTCATCTGGCGACCCGGAAGTGAGAACAACCGATGAACGGTCTCGAAACCACCCGCGTGAGCTCCCGGGCCATCCTCTGGGTCGCCCTCGTGCTGCTCGTCGTGCTGTACGGCTTCCCCTTCCTCTACATGCTCTTCACGTCGTTCAAAACGCCACTGGAGACGATCGCGGTGCCGCCGACCGTGCTGCCCTCGACCTGGACGATCGAGAACTACACGTCGGCCATCGGCCGTGACGGTGTGGTCGCCTCGTTCATCAACAGCGTCGTGACAGCCGTACTCAGCACCGCCATCTCCCTCGTGCTGGCGCTGCCGGCGGCCTACGCCGTCACGCGGTTCCGCACCCGCTTCGGTCGATTCTTCATCGTCGGCGCCCTCGTGATGCGCATGGTGCCCCCGATCGTGATCGGCGTGCCGATGATCGGCATCTTCCGCAGCCTCGGCATCTCGGACACCTCGCTCGCACTGGCTATCGCGCATGCCACCATCTCGTTGCCGCTGTCGATCTGGCTGATGTCGAGCTTCTTCGAGGCCGTACCCGAGGAGCTCGAGGAGGCGGCGAAGATCGACGGCGCCAGCCGGCTCGGGGCGCTCTGGCGCGTAGTGCTTCCGGTGACCGCCGGCGGGATCGCGGTCACCGCGATCTTCGCCTTCCTCGCATCGTGGAACGAGTTTCTGTTCGCGCTGCTCCTCACGGCCACGCGGTCGCAGACCACGCCGATCGTGATCGCGAACTTCCAGACCCAGTTCGGCCTCGACTGGGGCGCGATGACCGCGCTCGCGGTGCTGTACTCGGTACCCGTGATCCTTCTGGCGCTCGTGCTGCAGCGTCATATCGTCGCCGGTCTCACCGCCGGGGCGGTGAAAGGGTGACGATGTCGGTGAGAATGGTGGCGAGCCGAATCGGCCGGCCTCGGGCATGCAAGGGGAGACAGTGGCACGCAAAGCAGTAGGCATCAAGGACGTGGCCCGCGAAGCGGGAGTGTCCGTGACCACCGTCTCCCACATCCTCAACGACGTCGAGTCCGCACGCGCCAGTGACGAGACCCGTGAACGGGTGAAGTCGACGGCCGAACGGCTCGGATACGGAGCCAATCGCATAGCCCGGAGCCTCCGCCGACAGCAGTCCGAGATGATCGGGCTGCTGAGCGAGGAGATCGCCACCACACCGCACGCCGGCCGCATCATCCTCGGTGCCCAGGAGGCGGCACGCAAACGGGGCTTGACCCTGATGCTCATCAACACCAGCCGCGACGAGTTCGACATTCAGCGGGACACGGACGCTCTGCTGCGCCAGCAGGTCGACGGCGTGCTCTACGCCACGATGTACCACCGCGAGATAGACCTCCCTCGATTGCTGCGGTCCGTCCCGACGGTGCTGATCGACTCGACCTCGCGCGACGGAAGCATCCCGTCGGTCGTGCCCGATGAGGAGGGCGGTGCGTACGTCGCCGTGAACGAGCTGATCGAGCACGGCCATCGGCGGATCGGCTTCATCACGAACTCCGACGACGTGCCGGCCACCCGCGGACGCCTGGCCGGCTACCGGCGGGCGCTCGGGGACGCCGGCCTCGAATTCGAGTCCCGGCTCGTGGTCTCCGAGCAGTCCGAGACTCCAGGCGGGTACAAAGCGGCCGTTGCGGTGCTTGACCGTGTCGACCGGCCTACCGGTCTCTTCTGCTACAACGACCGCATGGCCATGGGGGCCTATCGCGCTGCTGCTGAACTCGGACTCCGCATTCCGGCGGATCTCTCGATCGTGGGCTTCGACAACCAGGAGTTGATCGCAGAGGGGCTGTATCCCGCTCTGACCACAGTTGCCCTGCCGCACTACGAGATGGGCGAGTGGGCGCTCGGCGCCCTCGCCGATCTCATCCAGCCCGAGGCCGTGATCGGGACCGCACCCTCCTCGGCAGACCCGGTCTACGAGTCCGCGGTGCTGCCATGCCCGCTCGTGCGGCGACACTCGGTCGCGGCGCCCCGCTCGGAAGGGGAACCCGCCCATGACTGAGTTGCTCGTCGTCGGCGAGGCTCTCGTCGACGTGGTCTCATCCTCTGGAGGAAAAGAGGAGCATCCTGGCGGAAGCCCGATGAACGTCGCCATCGGACTCGCGCGCCTCGGCGCATCCGTCACTCTGGCGACCCGCGTCGGCACGGATGCGCGGGGTGTCCTCATCGCGCGCCACCTCACAGACTCCGGCGTGCGTCTGGCGCCCGGCTCCGTCGACGCCGCAATCCGCACCTCGAGCGCGACCGCCACGATCGGGGCCGACGGTTCGGCGACGTACGACTTCGACATCGGCTGGGACGTCACTGAGCTCCCGACGGCCGGGTTCGAGCTTGTGCACACGGGATCCATCGGGGCACTCCTCGCACCCGGGGCCGATGCCGTCGCCGCGTGCTTCGATGCCGTCGACGACGGCGTGCTCCGGTCGTTCGACCCGAACATCCGGCCATCTGTGCTCGGTGGGCATAACGACGTGCTCCCGCTCGTCGAGCGGTTGGCCCGCTCCAGCACCGTGGTCAAGATGAGCGACGAGGATGCGCGCTGGCTCCATCCCGAGCTCGATCCGCTCGCGGTGACGGCCCACTACGCTCGGCTCGGTGCGCAGGTCGTCGTGGTGACGCTGGGTGCCGAAGGGAGCCTGCTCCGCGTCGGCGGAGACACGGTCGTGGTCCCATCACACTCCGTTCGGGTCGCCGACACGATCGGCGCCGGCGACTCGTTCATGGCTGGTCTTCTCTTCGCTCTCACGAACTCGATCGGCGTCGCGCACGTGATGGGGAGGACCGCGGCCTTCGGCGACATTCTGCAGGCGGCCCGCTTCGCCGCCGCGTGCGCCGCGATCACGGTCAGTCGTCCCGGCGCCGACCTCCCCCGGCAGCACGAGGTCGTCGTCTCACCACAGCTAGGCACGGAAAGAGGTACTCGATGAGCAGCGCTAATCGCTACGACGTCACGAGGTGGCCCGTCGGCGACCCCGTCCAGGACATCGGCGAAGTGCTGAACAGCATCATCGCCGACATCACCTCGCGCCAGTCGGCCGCGGTCGACGCCGACGGCGGCAAACCCGGAGCGGTGATCGTGATTCCGCCTGGCGACTACCGCCTGCGCACCCAGGTCGTCATCGACATCAGTTTCCTCAGGATCGAGGGCTACGGGCATGGCTTCACGTCGTCGAGCATCCGCTTCAACGTGCCGGAAGAGGAGTGGCCCGACCTGCACGAACTGTGGCCAGGCGGGAGCCGCATTCTCGTCGATCTCCCACTGGACGACGACGCGAGCGAGATCGATGGTGCCGCTTTCGTGGTCGCGCGCAGCGGCAACCCTCGGATCAGCTCGGTCGAGTTCTCGGGCTTCTGCATCGACGGGCTGCACTTCACCGCCGACCGTTCAGGCCGACAACCGGAGAACACCTACATCAACGGCAAGACGGGCATCTACGTCGCCAGCGCCAACGACTCGTTCCGCGTCGCCGGGATGGGCTTCGTCTACCTCGAGCACGCGCTGACCATCTGCAATGCGGATGCATTGTCGATCCACGACAACTTCGTCGCCGAATGCGGCAGCTGCATCGAGCTGCGCGGCTGGGGTCAGGCCTCGAAGATCACAGATAATCTGATCGGCGCGGGTCCCGATGGATACTCGATCTATGCCGAGAACCACGGGGGACTTCTGATCACGGCGAACAACGTCTTCCCGCGCGGAGCGAGCAGCGTGCACCTCGAGTCGGTGAGCCGTTCCAGCGTCACGGCCAACCGCCTCCATTCGTTCTATCCAGGGATGGTCGTGCTCGCCGGCGGCAGCTCGGAGAACCTCGTCGCGTCGAATCATCTCCTGCGCGACCACGAACCCTGGACCCCGTTCCTCGGCGTCGACAACGGTCTCGACGACCCTTACGGGGTTGTGCGTGTCGAGGGCAGCGACAACTCGATCATCGGAAACCACGTCTCCGTCGTGATCGATGCGGCGGGTATCCGCCCTGCCGGTGCCCAGCCGGTGGTCATCCGGCTCGCCTCGGGAAGCGGCAACTACGTAGCCACCAACCATGTCGTCGCGCGGGACGTGCACGTGTCGTCGGGCGGCTCGGCGTTCGAGGCGCAGGTGGATGCGCTGCTGTCGACAACGGCGTCGGAGACGCTGTCCGTCACGGCGGTCCTCGTCGATCCCGCCTCGGTACGCAACACCATTCTCGACACGGGCACCCACGCCGAGGTGCTCGCCGACCGCAGGGTCAACGCGATCCGGCCGACCCGGATGTACCGATCCGTCGCGGAGTCTCGTCGTCAGGCCAGACGGGGGTCGCGGCCGTACTGGGCAGGTACGCCCAGGTGGTCCCGCAGAGTCTCGCCGGAGTAGCCATCGGGATAGATGCCGCGCTGCCGAAGAATGGGGACGACGTTGTCGACAAAGTCATCGATACCGGCTTCAGCCAGATCGGGGATGACCCAGAAGCCGTCCGCGGCTTCGGCCTCGAACCATTCCTGCATGTGGTCGGCAACCAGGGCGCCGGGCCCGACGACGGTCGGATGGAAGTCGATCACGCCGTGGGCGAGGATGTCACGAATCGTCCACCCCTGCCGAGCCACGCGCAGCGCGACCTCCGACCGCGGATCGATGGGTGCCGCGTAGGCGCGCGCGAGTTCCTCGTCGCTCAGGCGGTCGTTCACCCGGTCCGGGCCCAACCGCAGACCCAACATCTGTCCGAGTCCGACGACTCGCTGGGGCGAGGGTTCGCCGGTCACGGCCAGGCGCCGGTCCAGGCCTTCTCTTACCGTCGAAGCCACGGTCGTCATGATGCCGACGAAGTACTTGATCTCGTCTGGGTCTCGTCCGGCTTGGCGCGCTGACTCGCGCACCATCTGGCGCTGCGCCCGGGCCTCTTCAATCGTCCATACCTCGGCGATGAAGCCGCTTGCGTATCGACCCGCGAGCGAGAGCAGATGGGGGCTGGGGCCCCCCGCCGTGAAGATGACCGGCTGTCCTTGCTCGGAGGGAGGGATGGGAAGCGGCCCGCGCGAAGCGACGAACTCGCCCTGCAAGTCAATGGGCCGGACCTTTTCTGGATCGAAGTAGCGTCCGGTTGCTTGGTCACCGATCCACGCGTCTGCTTCCCAGCTGCCCCACAGGGCCTGGACGATCTGGACCGTCTCGTTGGCACGCCGGTATCGCGCCGATCGCTCGGCCACCGGCTGTCCGTAGTTCGCAGCCACCGCGGGACTGCTGGTCGTCACGGCGTTCCAGCCGACGCGCCCGTGACTCATCACGTCTAGTGCCTTGAACTGTCGAGCGAGGTTGTACGGCTCCTGGAACGTGGTCGATCCTGTTGCGACCATCCCGATGCGCGACGTCTCCCTGGCGACCGCTGCCAGCGCCAGCATGGGATCCATCGTCATGTTCAGTCCGGCCCGTTCCTCTCCGCCCTGGACCGCGGCAAAGTCGGGAACGAACAGGAAGGCAAAGCCTCCACGTTCGGCAGATTGGGCAATGCGCACCTGCGCGTCGGTGCTGGTGAAGTTCTTGGGGTCCACCCCAGGGGAACGCCACGCATCGGTGAGCATGCCGTAGCTCGTTCCCAGCGATGTCGCCAGAATCATCTTCGGTGCGTTCACGTTGTCTCCTTCATAGGGGCTCGTTCTTGATATGAGGTGATGGACACAAGGTGGGGTGAAAGGGAGATGCGGCTCGCCGACACGGGCGGCCCGCTGGGGAGAGGAACGCTCGGAGCAGGCACGTGACCATCATCCAACCTTCACACCATGAGAAGGTCAAATCGAGCCGGTCCGACCCAGGTGGAACGTTGTAACGTTGACGCAAGCGAAAGGTGACGACTCTGTGAGGATCGGCGAGTTATCGCAGCAGTCAGGTGTCTCGACCCGCATGCTGCGGTACTACGAGGAACAAGGCTTGATCGCACCCCTCCGGCGTGGCAACGGGTATCGCGAGTACGACGAGGATCTTGTCGATCGGGTGACGAAGATCCGAGGGCTGCGAGAATCAGGCATACCCATGCACATCATCGGCGACATGCTTTCGTGCCCCGATCAGTCGACGAATACCGCCGCCGCTCCGGACCCGGAGCTGCGCACGACGCTCGTTCGAGCTCGCGACCGGATGAGCGAGTGCGTTGAACTACTGCATCGTCATCGAGACGCTCTGTCTCGGTACATCGAATCGATGGACCAGACCCAGACAGTGGAGTCTGGCCGGGAGCCACACTGAGACGGTGCGTCTCGGCGCGATCGAGGAGTTGGCGGACGACCGGGTGCTTATGCCCTGAGATTCAGCGTTCGTGCAACTCCATGGCAGCAAGAATTTCCTCGCGGTAGGGCATCGAGGTGACAGCGCCACGACGGGTGACCGTGATAGCCGCGGCCGCGCTGGCCGCCGAGATGGCCGTCTCCAACTGCTCACCAGCTGCTAGCCAGGCGGTAACGACGCCGACGAACGTGTCACCGGCGGCGGTGGTGTCGACCGCTGAGACGTGGGGGGCAGGAAAGTAGCGCACCCCGATGGTGCGCCGGTAGAGCAGCGAACCACGTTCGCCCAGGGTCACGATGACGTTCCGCGCGTCGCGACCCAGGCGCTCAGCCGCCCCTGCCACGTCGTCCATTCCGGCGAGCTGGATCGCTTCTTGCTCGTTCGCGACGAGAAGGTCGGTGAGGGCGATCAGTTCCTCCGATCCACCGACGACAGGCGCAGGGGTGAGAACCGTCGTGATCCCTAAGCTGCGCGCATACATGAACGCTTCCCGGACGAGGCTCACAGGCCGCTCGAACTGGGCGACGAGAACACCGGATGCGGCTATGGCCGCCCTGTCCTCGTCGGCGAAATCAGTCGCATTGTTGGCCCCCGAGACGACCACGATGCTGTTCTGACCATCGTCGGTGACGCTGATCTGGGCGACGCCTGTGGGCTGATCTGTCGAACGTAGACCTGTCACGTCTACGTCGTTGTCGACGAGTGTTGCTCGCAGTGACTCGGCGAAAGGATCATTCCCGACTGCACCCAGGAAGCGCACATCGGCGCCTCCGCGGGATGCGGCAATGGCCTGGTTCAGACCCTTACCTCCGGCACCCATCACGAATGACGAGCCGAACAGGGTTTCGCCGGGTCTGGCCGGTCGCGGTTGTCGAACCGAGAGGTCCATATTGGCGCTTCCGATCACCGTTATCGCGCTCATGCAGTATTCGCATGCTCGAGTAGCGACGATACGAGGCCGGATAGCGATTCTCCGCTCAGTGTGGGAATCGTCACGCCGCCGAGAGTGTCGAGATCGCCGGCATCGATGCGGCTGCCCAGTGCGCCGCAGAGAGCTCCCACGAGCGAGGGCAGACTGTCTTGATGCCGTGTGATCGTGAACGCCAGTGGGAGCGCCTTCTCGTGGTCGCCTCCTGCCGCCTCGACGATGGCGAAAGCGAGGGGAAGGGTCTCGGTCACGGTGCCCGGGTGGCTGTAAGTCCTGGGGGCGAAGCGAGCGACCAGAGCGGGCACCGAGGTCAGTGGTGTGCGAGCTTCGCGCACGATCTGTCGTGCTTCCGCGATGCCCTCCGATAGCCACGGGTCGCAGTCCAGTGCTTCCAGGGCGTCCTCGATACTTCGATTCAGCGGGGTTCCTGTCATGCAGCTCGCGAGGGTCCAGGCGTAGATAGCTGCGGCTTGAACCCCCACGCCGTCATGCGTGATTGTGGCGAGGTTGCTGGCGAGAACGGCGGCATCGGCCGGATCGATCATGGCGATAGCTGCGGCAAGGGCGCCGGGAAGAGCGGAATCGTCGTAGAAGGCGGGGTTGTCGCGACCGGTTTGAGGCGGTCGAAGCCCTGAGGCGGCGTTCAGTTGAGCCGAGCGCTGGGCTGCCCCGGTCCAGACGTCGGGGGCGTCGATCCTGTCGCGCCAACGCTCGAACATCTCCTGAGTCGATCGGCTCGGCGAGTCGATGATCGTGAGGGCGGCCAGAGCGAACAACTCCGAGTCATCAGTACCGACGAGCGCCCGCGTGCCCAGAGCTGTCAGTACGAAAGGAATCACCGGTCGAAGGACATGCGATTCGTCCAGCTCGCTCGCACCGCGCCGAAGCATCTGACGCACCCAGGGGTCGCGGATCGTACGGTGTTCGCTCGCGGGAGCTCCAAGGGCATCTCCGAGGACGAGGCCATGCACGGCTTGCAGGGCGTTGACGGATTTGGTGGTCATGCGGATACACCTCGGTCTGCGTTGGAACGGTCGACTAATGAATCGGCGAGGTCGAAGAGGTCGATACCGGCCGTCGCTTCGATACATCGGCCTGCCACCGAGCGGACTTGCTTTACGTGAGCCGGGTCGAATTCTGTGACGCCGACGAGGGCGCCTGAGATCGCGCCTCCCATTGCCGCGATGGTGTCGGAATCACGCCCGATGTTGACGCCGCTCTCGATGACCGACGTGCTTCCATTAGTCGCGCGAAGCAGACCCACACACAGGGCCAGCGCTTCCGGCGCCACGTCGGCCCACATGTAGTGCCGCAGCGGGATCGACCTGAAGAGTTCCTCCTCAGCGGACTCGATGGAATCCGCTGCCTCTGCGATGTCCAGCGCGCGCATGGCGAGCCGGAGAGACCAGGAGTCTCGGGGCAAAGCGTCGAGCATCGCCTCGAGCACAGGTTCGATCGTGTTCTCCACCATGGCGACCGCAACCCCCGCGGCCATCGCTTCGGCACAGAATATGCCGTCCCGGTCGTGGCTGACGCGCGCATCAGCGACAGCCATGCGACGCGCAAGAGCGGGATCGCCCGCCGCGTAGATTCCCATCGGTGCGGCTCGCATCGCAGCGCCGTCGCTCCACATCTCGGAATTGCGCTGACCGCTTGCGGGCGGACGAATTCCCGCCTGCAGGTTCGACAATGCGATCATCTCGCTGAAGCCCGCTCCACGAAAGCCGGCTGTCTGAATTTCGAGAGCCTTCAGCCAGATATCTGCGACGGTGTCGGAGGTCATGTCGGCGCCGGCTGCCAGGACGCTCTGAGCGGTCAGAACTGCGTACTCAGTGTCGTCTGTGCCGGCGGCATCTTCTTCGACGAACGAGCGCACCCGCCCCCAGCGCTCTCGAATCTCGACGGGCGTCATCCCTTCGGTGGGAGCTCCCATCGCATCACCAATGGCGAGTCCGATAAGGGACCCGCGTGCACGATTCTTCGTCATATTTCTCCGAACTAGTGAAACCTTTTGCATCACCATATCGGTCAAATACGCCGCCGTAACAAGAAGTTAATATTTCTGTCTTGCGTGATCTATTGATTTCGCCCATGCTGATGCAAAACGTTTCGATGAATTATGAAGGAGAGAACGTGGCTGGGATACGTGAGGTCGCGACGACTGCCGGGGTGAGCATGTCGACGGTCTCCCATGTCATGTCGGGTAAGCGGCACGTCGCGCCGGCGACGCGTGCCCGGGTTGAGGATGCGATCGCGCGGCTCGGCTACACGGCCAATCCGGCGGCTGCGCAGATGCGTTCCGGTCGATCCGGTGCTATCGCACTCGTCGTTCCCACACTCGAGAATCCCTTCTACCCGCTCGTGGCAGCCGGCATGCAGGACATCCTCGTACCGCGCGGCCTTCTCTTGACCATCTCGGAGTCGAATGGGCCGGGTGGCCAGGATGTCTTGCGTCATCTCATTGCGAGGCGAGTCGACGCGCTGGTCGCCGCACCATTCGGCCTGAACAACAAGCTGCTCGGCGAACTTCGCGAAGCGAAGATCCCCTTCGTCACCCTCGGGCGTGTGTCTGCCGCAGGTGGCGATCTCGTCCACACCGATGATGTGGAGGGTGCGAGAGAGATCACGACGCATCTGATCGAGCGAGGCTATAAGAAGATCGCCTTCATCGGCGGTGAGAAAGAGGCCGGCACGACCCGAGAACGATTCGAGGGATATGCCCGAGCCTTCGGCTCCGCCGGGCGACCCCTTGTCGACGATGACATCGTCTTTTCTCAATTCACCCGCGCGGGTGGCCGAACCGGCGCGGCCCTGCTGCTGGATCGTGAGAGTCGTCCGGACGCCATCGTTGCGGCCAATGATCTGATCGCGATCGGAATTCTCGATGCGGCACGGGAACGCCATTTGAGCGTTCCTGGGGACCTTGCCGTCACCGGCTACGACGATATCGATGCTGCCTCGTTGGTGAACCCGGAACTCACCACCGTAGAGAATCCCGCCCGCGAGATCGGGCGAGCGTGTGCCCGCCTACTGCTCGAGCGACTCGATGGCGACGTCACCGACGTGACCCGTACGGTCGCTCTTTCCCACCGATTGATCGTCCGTCAATCGAGTTGAAGTTTCCACCCAACCCAATCGAAATGACAGAAAAGAGAGAGCTATGAACAGGAAAAAACGCGCGCTCGTCCTGACCGGCATGCTCGCCGCCGCAGCGATGACGCTTGTCGGCTGTACTGGCGGAGGCTCCAGCAGCAGCGATGTCTCGTACTGGGGCGCCTTCTACGCCCCGACGACAGAAGACGCTTTCCAGGAGATCTTCATCGACGGTTTCAATGGCGAGGGCGACGCGAAGGTCGACATGCAGGTCAAGGAGTTGACCACTATCGGTCAGCTCACCGACACGGCTGTCGCGGCAGGCCAGGCTCCCGATGTGATCTACTCCAATGGGCCATCTGCCGCATCGGACTTGGCCCGGGCCGACCGGACGTTGTCGCTCGATGACTACTCGAAGAAATACGACTGGGAGGCGAAACTCCTTCCCTGGGCCTACGAACTGAGCAAGGTCAATGACTCGCTCATGTCCGTTCCTACGGGATACGGCTCCATGGTTCTCTACTACAACAAAGCTGTATTCGACGAGAACGGATGGACGCCGCCGACGACATTGGCCGAGTTCGAAACGATCGCGGCCGATGCGAAAGCCAAGGGTATTGTGCCTCTGGGAGGTGGAAACTCCGGCTACCAGGGGATGTCCGAGTGGCTCGTCACCGCGGTGTTGAACGCGGCGGTCGGTCCAGACAAGCTGTACGACGCTCTGACCGGAAAGGCCTCCTTCACCGACCCTGAGTTCGTCGAAGCGATCGACCTGATCAAGGGGTGGATCGACGATGGCTGGCTGGCCGGAGGAGCAGAGTCGTACTTCACCACCGACGACACGGCGAACATCACGGGCCTTGCCAACGGGTCCACCGCCATGTACATCAGCGGAACCTGGGCGTTCAACTCCCTGTCTCAGGAGTTCGAGGATCCCGACGGATGGGACTGGGCTCCCCTCCCGTCGTTGAATGATTCAGTCGCGCCGGGCGTGTTCCCGCTTGCCATCGGCACGGCGCTCTCCGTGAACGCCAAGACGGAGCATGCCGACGATTCTGCCGCTTTCATCGATTACCTCATCGGCGATGTGGACCGATCGTTGAAGTACACGGCGCGGACAGGCGAGAACCCACCGCCGCTGGCATTCACCGCTGATCAGTTCCCTGCCGACATCGACTCGCGTACAGCACGCCTGTATAGCGATATTCCGGCAACCACCAACGTCGGATACGCGACCTGGTCGTTCTTCCCCCCGAAGACGGACGCCTATCTCATCTCGGAATTCGACAAGGTCGTGACCGGCGACGTGTCCTCCGCACAGTATCTCGAAGGACTTCAGAAGAGTTTCGACGAGGAGTTCGCGGCTGGAACAACTCTGACCCCGTTCGCCCCGACAAAGTAGAGCTGATATTCAATGACAAGCACGACTCTGCCGGCGCGGCGGGACGCACCCGCGTCCCGACCGCGCCGGCGGCGGCCGAGAACCAAGCAGCACCTCATCGCTTGGGCCTTCGTCGCCCCGCTCCTCGTCGTCAACGTCCTCGTCATCACGGGCCCGGGACTGGCATCTGTGTACTACTCGTTCACGGACTGGAACGGAATAGGACAACCGAACTTCATCGGCCTTGCAAATTACGCCGAGATGCTCAGTTCTGGTGCGGTACTCAACGCATTTGTGCACAATATCGTCTGGACGATCTTCTTCTTGGTCGTCCCCATGGCAATGGGACTCGTCGGGGCCTTCCTCCTGTCTCGCATCCGACGCGGGCAAGTCCTCTTCCGAGTCCTCTTCTTCATCCCCTACGTGCTGGCCACCGTGGTGTCCGCCGCCATCTGGCGTCAGATCCTGGACCCGCGGGGCGGTATCGGTGCCACGTTGGCAGACCTCGGGCTCCCCTTCCTGACCGACGTGAACTTCCTGGGTAATCCCTCCCTGGCTCTGGGATCCGTCGCGTTCATCAACAACTGGCAGTGGTGGGGATTCCTGCTCGTGATCTTCCTTGCCGCTATGCAGTCGGTCGACCCGGCGCTCTACGAAGCGGCTCGCCTCGATGGCGCAGGCCCGGTGCGTGAGTTCTGGAACATCACGTTGCCGTCGATCCGACCGACGTTCGTATTCCTCTCCCTCATGACCGTCATCTGGTCATTCCTGGTGTTCGACTACATCTACGTCCTCACCAAAGGCGGTCCAGCCGGGTCGACCGATGTCCTCAGCACGCTGCTGTACCGCGAGGCCTTCGAGAACCAACGGCAGGGATACGCCTCCGCAGTAGCAATGCTGCTCTCCGTTATCAGCGCAGCGACGGTCATCGGCTACTTCGCCCTGCGCCGACGCTTGAAATGGGATGTGTAATGACCACCGTTCTGAAACGTCCTCGCGCCCCATTCCGGATGTCGCGCGTCCTCACCTGGGCCATCCTCGGCATCCTCGCGATCTATGCTCTGGCCCCACTCGTGGTCTTCGCATTCAATTCGCTGAAGTCGTCACGCGAAATAGCCGTCAATCCGATGGGCATTCCTCAGGAGTGGAACTGGTCCAACTTCGCCGATGCCTGGAGTCAGGCGCGCATGGGCCAGGCGCTCCTGAACAGTGGCATCATCGCCATCTTCGCCGCCGCAGGCGTGGCTCTGATCGCATCGATGGCCGCCTACGCCATGACACGCCTCGAGCTCCCCGGGAAGGGAGGGTGGATCCTCTGGCTGTTGGTCTCCACCTCCCTGCCGATCCAACTCTTTCTCGTTCCTCTGGTCAGTTGGTGGTCATTCCTCGGCCTCTACAACGAGCGCATCGGCCTGGTCATCATCTACTGGGCTGTGTACAGCCCGTTCGCTACACTCCTGATCCGCTCGTTCCTCATCAGCCTGCCGGACGAGTATCTGGAGGCCGCGCGGATAGATGGCGCAGGAGAAATCCGCCTTTTCTTCCGCATCGTGTTGCCGATGGTGTGGCCGGGCGTTCTCACTGCGGCACTCGTGGCGGGCCTGCAGGCCTACAACGAATTCATGCTGGCCGTCACCTTCATCCAGGACCGTGACGCCCAACCGGTAGCGCTTTCGCTCTACTCGTTCCAACAGGGATTCACGACGGACTATTCGATGGTGAGCGCCGCGGGACTCATCATGGCGCTTCCCGTCATCATCGTCTTCGTGCTTGCACAGAGGAAGTTCATCGAAGGCTACGCATCCGGCGGACTAGCAAATTAGCCCTTTCACCGACATTCGACCGAAAGACGAATAATGACGATAATCCGAGCGGCGATCACCCAGACCACCTGGACCGGCGATAAAGCGTCGATGCTCGACAAGCATGAGGAGCTCATGCGGTCGGCGGCCGAGCAAGGCGCACAGGTCATCTGCTTTCAAGAGCTGTTCTACGGCCCGTACTTCGGCATCACCCAAGACAAGAAGTACTACCGCTACGCTGAGCCGGTCGACGGCCCCATCGTGCAGCGCTTCGCGGCCCTCGCCAAAGAGCTCAACATGGTCGCGGTGCTCCCCATCTATGAAGAGGCCCAGACAGGCGTCTACTACAACACCGCCGTGGTGGTCGACGCTGACGGGTCGATCTCGGGCACGTACCGCAAGCACCACATCCCGCACCTCGAGAGCTTCTACGAGAAGTTCTACTTCCGTCCAGGCAACCTCGGCTACCCCGTGTTCGACACGGCCGTCGGCAAGGTGGGGGTGCATATCTGCTACGACCGCCACTTCCCCGAGGGATGGCGGGAGCTCGGGCTGAACGGCGCAGAGATCGTCTTCAACCCCAACGCCTCCAAGCCCGGCCTCTCGAACCGCCTCTGGGAGCTCGAAGGCCCCGCGGCGGCGGGTGCCAACCAGTACTTCGTTCTCGTACCCAACCGCGTCGGCAGAGAAGACAACGAGTACGGCGACCTCGCCGTGGACTTCTACGGAACCTCGTACGTCGTCGATCCCCGGGGCAACTACGTGGGAGAGCTCGGTTCATCCGAGACCGAGGAGATGCTTATCCGCGACCTCGACCTCGATCTCATCCGCGAGACCCGCGACGACTGGCAGTTCTATCGCGACCGGCGTCCCGACGCCTACAGCGAGATCGTCGCTCCGTAACGCGGGGAGGTAGAGCTATGAAGACCCTCATCAAGGGCGGAACGGTCGTCAACGCCACGGGCACGGCGCACGCCGATGTGCTGATCGACGGCGAGACCATCGCCGCCGTGCTGGCGCCGGGCAGCACGCTGCTCGGCTTCGACATCGAGCGGAACGTCGACCAGGTGGTGGATGCGACGGGCAAGTACGTCATCCCGGGCGGCATCGACGCGCACACCCACATGCAGATGCCGTTCGGCGGCACCGAGGCGAGCGACACGTTCGAGACGGGCACCCGGGCGGCCGCGCACGGCGGCACCACGTCGATCATTGATTTCGTCGTGCAGTACGCCGGCGAGAACATCCTGGATCAGTACACCCTGTGGCAGGAGAAGGCGGCCGGGCAGTGCGCGGTCGATTACGGGTTCCACCAGATCCTGTCGGACGTGCAGGACTCGTCTCTCTCGGCGATGGACGAGCTGATCAACGAGGGCGTCACCTCGTTCAAACTGTTCATGGCCTACAAGGGCGTGTTCCTGAGCGATGACGGTCAGATCGTCAGGGCGATGCAGCGTGCCTCCGAAAACGGATCGCTCATCATGATGCACGCCGAGAACGGCTCGGTCATCGACCTGCTCGTGAAGCAGCACTTGGAGCGCGGCGAGACCACCCCGTATTACCACGGTGTCTCGCGCCCGTGGCAGGCCGAGGAGGAGGCGACGCACCGAGCGATCATGTTGGCGAACCTCACGGGGGCGCCGCTGTACATCGTTCATGTGAGCGCCAAGCAGGCTCTCGACCAGATCGCCGCCGCCCGTGACAGCGGCCAGAACGTGTTCGCCGAGACCTGCCCCCAGTACCTCTACCTCTCGCTCGAGGACCAGCTCGGAGCATCCAGCCCTGAATGGGGCGAGTTCGAGGGCGCGAAGTGGGTCTGCTCGACGCCGTTGCGTTCGAAGAACGAGGGCCACCAGCACCACATGTGGCAAGGCCTTCGCACGAACGACCTGCAGGTGATCTCGACCGATCACTGCCCCTTCTGCATGAAGGGCCAGAAGGACTCCGGCCTGGCCGACTTCTCGAAGATCCCCAACGGGATCGGCTCGGTGGAGCATCGGATGGACCTGATCTACCAGGGCGTCGTGATGGGCGAGATCACCCTGCCCCGCTGGGTCGAGCTCACGAGCACGACACCTGCTCGGATGTTCGGCATCTACGGAAAGAAGGGCGTCATCCAACCCGGGGCAGACGGCGACGTGGTGATCTACGACCCCAACGGGCACACCTCCATCGGGCTCGAGAAGACGCACCACATGAACATGGACTACTCGGCCTGGGAGGGCTACGAGATCGACGGCCACGTCGACACCGTGTTCTCCCGCGGGCGTCGGATAGTCGACGACAACGACTACCTGGGCCGAAAGGGCGATGGCGCGTACTTCAAACGCGGCCTCAGCCAGTACCTCATTTGATCTCTCGAAAGGACAGCTCGATGGACTTCGGTGTCGTCGTACAAACGAACCCGCCCGCTCCCCGAACCGTGGCTCTTGCGCGACGCGCTGAAGAGCATGGATTCGACTACTTCTGGACCTACGACTCTCATATTCTGTGGCAGGAGCCGTACGTCATCCACTCGCAGATCCTGAGTCAGACCTCCCAGATAAAAGTCGGCACGATGGTCACCAATCCGGCGACTCGGGATTGGACAGTGACCGCGTCGACTTTTGCGACGTTGAACGCACTCTTCGGCAATCGAACGATCTGCGGCATCGGCCGCGGTGACTCCGCGGTGCGCGTCATGGGAGGTGCGCCCGTCACGCTAAAGGCGTTCAGGGAGTCGATCGGCGTCATCCGTGAGCTCGCCAACTCACGCTCGGTGGAGGTGAACGGGACCACCATTCAGTTTCCGTGGAGCCGCGGGTCGCAGCTCGACGTGTGGGTCGCCGCCTACGGCCCGATGGCACTGAAGATCGCGGGCGAGGTGGGCGACGGATTCATTCTTCAGTGCGGCGATCTCGATATCGCCGAGTGGATGATCCGCACGGTTCGCAACGCAGCCGAGAATGCAGGGCGCGATCCCCAGGAGATCAAGTTCTGCGTTGCGGCGCCGATGTACATCACGGATGGCACGGAGAGCAGCTACCGTCACGCTCTCGACCAGTGCCGATGGTTCGGCGGCATGGTGGGCAACCATGTGGCCGATATCGTCTCGAAATACGGCACTGACAGCGATGTGCCGAAGGCGCTCACGGACTACATCGCCGGACGAGAAGGCTACGACTACAACCAGCACGGAAAATCCGGCAACACCCACGTCGACTTCGTGCCGGACGAGATCGTGGAGCGCTTCTGCCTGATCGGTACTGCCGAGCAGCACATCGAGAAGCTCGCAAAGCTGAAGGCCCTCGGCGCTGTCCAATTCGCCGGGTACCTCGATCACGACAACAAGGAGGAGACCATGCGTGTCTACGGCGCCACCGTCATCCCGGCCCTTCGCGAACACGTCACAGCAACACAGAGGAAGAACGTATGAATGCGATTCGGCCATCTGACGGCGACCTGACGCTCGAGCTCGACCGCGCCCATGTGTTCCACTCCTGGTCGGCCCAGGCCGCCTTGAAGCCGATGGTCATCGCGGGGGGACTCGGTTCCACCGTCTGGGACTACGAGGGCAACGAGTATCTCGATTTCTCCTCGCAGCTCGTGAACACGAACATCGGCCATCAGCATCCGGCGGTCGTCGCCGCCATCAAGGAACAGGCCGACGTGCTCACGACGGTCGCCCCGGCCGCCGCCAACCTCACGCGGGGCAAGGCCGCTCAGCGCATCCTCGACAAGGCCGGGAGCAGGTACAGCAAGGTCTTCTTCACCAACGGAGGGGCGGATGCGAACGAGAACGCCATCCGTATGGCCCGCCTGTACACCGGCCGGGACAAGGTGCTGTCGACCTACCGCAGTTACCACGGCAACACGGGAGCCGCGGTGGTGGCCACGGGCGACTGGCGCCGCGTGCCGAATGAGTACTCGCGTGGACACGTACACTTCTTCGGCCCCTTCGCCTACCGCTCCGATTTCTGGTCGACCAATGCCGAGGAGGAGTCAGCCCGCGCGCTCCAGCACCTCGAACGTGTGATCGTCTCGGAAGGCGCCTCGTCGATCGCCGCCATCCTGCTGGAGACAGTGCCCGGCACCGCCGGCGTTCTCGTGCCGCCGCCCGGATACCTCGCCGGCGTGCGTGCCCTTGCAGACCGCTACGGCATCGTGTTGATCTTCGACGAGGTGATGGCCGGCTTCGGGCGCACCGGATCATGGTTCGCTTTCCAGGGCCTGCCTGAAGCAGACGGTTCGATCACTGAGCCCGACCTCATCACGTTCGCCAAGGGGGTGAACTCCGGCTACGTGCCGGCCGGAGGGGTGGTCATCTCGCCGGCCATTGCCCAAGCCTTCGACGACACGGTGTTCCCTGGCGGGTTGACGTACTCCGGGCATCCGCTGGCCATGGCCGCCATCGTCGGTGCCATCGACGCCATGGATGCCGAAGGAATCATCGACAACGCCCATCGAATCGGCCGCGACAAACTCGCGCCGGGGCTCGCAGCCCTGGCCGACAAGTACCCCATCATCGGCGACGTCCGCGGCCTCGGTGTCTTCTGGGCGCTCGACCTCGTCACGGATCGCGAAACCCGACAGCCGGTGTCTGCCGCCGTGATCGCCGAACTCAAGGCGGCGCTGACCAGCAGGGGACTGCTCGGCTTCTTCGCCGAGAACCGCCTTCATGTGGTGCCTCCCTGCGTCGTGACCGATGCAGAGGTCGATAAAGCCCTCGCCATCTACGACGCGGCGTTCGCCACGATCTCCAACTGACCGCCCCAACCTTCCGGAGCCACATCATGCCCATCACATCGCCTGTCATTCCTCATTGGATCAACGGCTCCGAGTACCCCTCGAACTCGGGCCGGACAGCTCCGGTGTTCGATCCCGCCCTGGGAGTCGAAACCAAGCGCGTCGCGCTCGCAGACCACGCTGAGATCGCCGCTGCGATCGCAAGCGCCAAGGCCGCATTTCCCGCCTGGCGTGATCTGTCGCTCGCGCGAAGGCAGCAGATCCTCTTCCGATTCCGCGAGCTGCTCGAGTCGAAGAAGGGGGAGCTCGCCGAGATCATCACCAGTGAGCACGGCAAGGTCGTCTCCGACGCGCTCGGCGAGATCACCCGGGGCCAGGAAGTCGTGGAGTTCGCGACCGGCCTCGCCCACCACCTGAAAGGCGAGTACTCCGAGAACGTCTCGACAGGCGTCGATGTCTATTCGACGAAGCAGCCTCTGGGTGTCGTGGGCATCATCAGTCCGTTCAACTTCCCCGCAATGGTGCCGATGTGGTTCTTCCCTATCGCCATCGCGGCCGGCAACTCCGTCATCCTGAAACCGAGCGAGAAAGATCCGAGCGCAGCCATCTGGCTGGCCAAGCTGTGGAAGGAAGCCGGCCTGCCCGACGGTGTCTTCACGGTGCTCAACGGTGACAAGGAGGCCGTCGACGGTCTGCTCACGAGTCCGGACGTGGCATCCATCTCGTTCGTCGGGTCGACCCCGATCGCGCAATACGTCTATGAGACCGGCACCAGACACGGCAAGCGCGTCCAGGCTCTCGGCGGTGCGAAGAACCACATGCTCGTGCTGCCCGACGCCGACCTCGATCTCGTCGCAGACAGCGCCATCAACGCGGGCTTCGGCTCCGCAGGTGAGCGCTGCATGGCCATCTCCGTGGTCGTCGCCGTCGAGCCTGTCGCCGAACCGCTCATCGCGAAGATCGCCGAACGGATGTCGACCCTTCGCGTCGGCGACGGCCGCCGGGGTTGCGACATGGGACCGCTGGTCACTGAGGCGCACCGCGACAAGGTCGCCTCCTACATCGAGATCGCCGAAGCCGATGGCGCCACAGTGGTGGTCGACGGCCGCAACGTGCAGCCCGACGGCGACGCGAACGGCTTCTGGCTCGGTCCCACTCTCCTCGATGAGGTGCCCACCACGAGCCGCGCCTATACCGAGGAGATCTTCGGCCCCGTGCTGTCGATCGTTCGCGTCACGAGCTACGAAGAAGGTGTGAAACTCATCAATGACGGCGCCTTCGGCAACGGCACCGCCATCTTCACCAACGACGGCGGCGCCGCCCGCCGCTTTCAGAACGAGGTGCAGGTCGGCATGATCGGAGTCAACGTGCCCATCCCCGTGCCGGTCGCCACGTTCTCCTTCGGCGGCTGGAAGGCCTCGCTTTTCGGCGACACCAAAGCCCATGGCGCTGAGGGAGTGCGCTTCTTCACGCAGCAGAAGGCCATCACCAGCCGCTGGCTCGACCCGTCGCACGGCGGTATCAACCTCGGCTTCCCGCAGAACTAAGGCAGACACATGACACTCACACTCGGATACAAGGCCAGCGCAGAACAGTTCGACCCCCGGGAGCTCGTCGAGATCGCGGTAGCGGCCGAAGCCCACGGCATGGAGTCCGTCGCGGTCAGTGATCACTTCCAGCCATGGCGCCACGAGGGCGGGCACGCACCGTTCTCGTTGACGTGGATGGCGGCGGTGGGCGAACGCACGTCGACGATTCGGATCGGGACGAGCGTGATGACGCCCACCTTCCGCTACAACCCCGCGGTGCTGGCGCAAGCGTTCGCTTCGCTGGGAGTGCTCTACCCCGACCGGATATTCCTCGGAGTGGGAACGGGCGAGGCGCTCAACGAGATCGCCACGGGTTTCCGCGGGCCGGGCGAGCAGACCTGGCCGGAGTTCAAGGAGCGCTTTGCGCGTCTCCGCGAATCGATCGACCTCATGCGGCAGCTCTGGACGAGTGACCGGGTGAGCTTCGAGGGCGAGTACTACTCGACGCGCGACGCGTCCATCTACGATCGCCCCACCACGCCGATCCCCGTGTACATCGCTGCGGGCGGTCCCGTGGTCGCGCGATATGCGGGCCGCGCTGGCGACGGGTTCATCTGCACCTCTGGCAAAGGGATGTCCCTCTACACCGACACCCTCCTGCCGGCAGTCCAGGAGGGAGCCGAGAAGGCGTCACGGCCCGTCGAAAGCATCGACAAGATGATTGAGATCAAACTCTCGTACGACACTGATCCGTCCGCAGCGCTCTCCAACACGAGATTCTGGGCTCCACTCGCGCTCTCCAAGGAACAGAAACACGACATCACCGATCCCGTCGAGATGGAGAGGGCAGCCGACGCGCTTCCGATCGAGCAGATCGCTTCGCGCTGGATTGTCGGATCCGACCCTGACGCGGTCGTCGCCTCTATAAAGGACTACGTCGACGCCGGCCTCAACCACCTTGTTTTTCACGCGCCGGGTGCGGACCAGCGACGCTTCCTCGAGCTTTTCGAACGCGATCTCGCTCCCCGCCTCAGAGAACTGGAATAACAGGACAGGCTTCCGACAGCCGTAAGAACGTCTGATGCGCACAGAACTCCACACCGTGCTGCTTCGCACCGCCGTCCATGATCCGATCGTGTGGCGGCTGAGCTAGCGGAATCCCAACTCCGTTTATGCTATGTTCGCATAAGCGGAATAAAGAATCCGCTTAGATCGAACGGAGATCCATGCCTCGGCGACAACGACGGACCCACTACCAATTGACATTCGCGGTCCTTGCACTCGGCGTCAGCGCGTTCGCCCTGCTGCAGTCCCTCGTCATGCCTGCGTTGCCGACAATTCGGGTGGCGCTGGACGCATCGCAGACGGATGTGACGTGGGTTCTGACGGCATATCTACTCTCGGCATCGATCTTCACGCCCATCATGGGCCGACTGGGAGATATGTCGGGCAAGAAGCGCATGTTCGTCGTCGCCCTGGTCGCCCTGGCGGTCGGTTCGCTTCTGGCTGCGCTCGCTCCGTCTCTCTTGGTGATGATCGTCGCGAGGGTGATTCAGGGCATTGGCGGCGGCGTGCTTCCGTTGGCTTTCGGCATCATTCGCGACGAGTTTCCCGCGGTCAAGGTCGGCGGGGCGGTCGGCCTGATCGCAGCACTCTCGGCCATGGGGGCCGGATTCGGAATCGTTCTGGCCGGGCCGATCGTGTCGGCCCTCAGCTACCGATGGCTGTTCTGGTTCCCGCTGATCATGGTGGCCGTCGCTGCGCTCGCGGCCTACGTGCTTGTTCCGGAGAGCGAGGAGAGGACGCCAGGGCGGATCAACTGGCTGGCCGCCGCGCTCCTGTCGGGCTGGCTCGTCGCCCTTCTTCTCGCAGTGAGCCAGGCTCCCTCGTGGGGGTGGGTCTCGGTTCCGGTCCTCGGGCTCATGGCTGCGTCGGTGGTGATCGGTGTCGTCTGGGTGGCCGTCGAGCGCCGCAGTGCGAACCCCTTGATCGATATGAAGATGATGACGATCCGGTCTGTCTGGACCACGAATGTCGTCGCGCTTCTCTTCGGCGTCGCCATGTACGCGATGCTCGGCTTCCTGCCCGCGTTCCTGCAGGCATCCGCTGCTGCCGGGTACGGGTTCGGCGCAACCGTCACGGAATCGGGCGTCATGCTCCTGCCGAACGCCCTCCTGATGTTCGTCGTGGGCCTTGTTGCCGGACGATTGGCACAGCGGTTCGGGTCCAAGATGGTTCTCATAGCGGGCACGGTCGTCTCGTTCGTCGGTCTCCTCACGATCGCCCTGGCCCATGTCGAGGTGTGGCAGATCATCGTGGCGACGAGCCTCACCGGCATCGGATTCGGGTTGGCGTTCTCGTCGATGTCGAACATCATCGTGAACGCGGTCCCTCGAGAACAGACCGGGGTTGCGAGTGGAATGAACGCCAATATCCGCACCATCGGCGGCTCGCTCGGTGCCGCGGTGATGGCGAGCATCGTTGCCGTCGGTGCTGCGCCGTCGGGCCTTCCTGCTGAATCCGGATACACGAACGGGTTCCTTGTGCTCGCGGGTGCAATGCTTTTGGCGGGTGCTGTCGGCTTCCTCATTCCGCGAATTGCCCGAATTCCCGCCGGAGATCACCTGGAAGAGCCGTCCGTTCCTCTGCGGCATGGAGAATTGGCCATGGTCGCCGGCGGTACCGTGGTCGGCGACGAGTCGGAATAATCGCAGGGTAAGCCCTCAATCGGTCATGCACACTCAGGAGGAACGTTGCCCTCGCCATCTCTCGAGAATCAGCCCGAAAGTGCACCGCGCGAGAAGCGCCTGCGTCGGGATGCGGCGGCGAATCGCGAGCGACTTCTCGAGGCCGCGCGCAGTGTGTTCGCCGAACATGGCCTGGAGGCGTCAGTAGAAGATGTCGCTCACGCAGCCGGAGTCGGAGTCGGCACCCTGTATCGTCGGTTCCCCACGAAAGACGCTCTGATCGCAGAACTCGTCAGGGAGTTCATGGAAAAGGTCGTGACCCTCGTCACTGAGGCGGCGCAGTCCCCCGCCGGTCGGGGTCTGGAAACGTTCATCTATGCCCTGGGTGAGGTTCAGGCCGCCAACCGCGGGTGTCTCGCCCGCATCTGGACGGATCAGACGACCACCGGGTTGCGGGATGTCTATCGCGAGCACATTGCGGCTCTCTTGAAGGATGCGAAGGCCCACGATGCTGTTCGCGTCGACGCGTCGGTCACGGATCTCGACATTCTGTTCTGGTCGCTTCGCGGCATCATCGAGACGACGGGAGACCTATCTCGAACCGCATGGCGCAGGCAGGCCGCCATTTCGCTGGCCGGACTGCGGCCGTCGCCGATCGCCTTGGCAGATCCTCCGGTGGCAGAAGAGATCATCCATCGCTCACGCCAGTCCACCCTCGTCCATTCGGAGCGCGGCTCCTGAGCGAAGGGCGGGTGGTTCTCGGCCTTCCATAAAGGATGGACGCTCGAACTCGGTGACGTTCTGCCCGTGCGCTCAGTTGTCGGCTGAGGGTGCCGGGTGCTGGGGGTCGAAGAGCGACAGTGCGATGTCGAGAACGGCGCGCATGTCGAGTGTCGAATCGTAGCTCCACTGGAGCTGCAGCCCGTCGCTCACGGCGACGGCGATCCGGGCCAGCGTCTCGGCATCTTCAAGGGATGAGATGCGTCCGCCGGCTTGTCGACGGAGGATGCTTTCGCTCAGCGTGCTGACAATGTTCCGATAACGGTCGTCGATGTAGTCGTGGGCAGGATGATGGGGCTCGGCCGCATCGACAACGAGCCGTGAATACATGGCGACCAGTCCGGGCGTTCTGGTGTTGTTCGACATCGCTTCAGCCAGACCGTCGAGACTATCTCCCGCGCTCGAGATCGAGGTCGCGGTCTCCGCTGCGTCCCGCTCCTGCAGGATCGCGGCCATCAAAGATTGACGCGACTCGAAGTAGTGGAGCACGCCCGCCTTCGTCAGGCCCACGGAATCCGCGATCTCACTCAGCGTCGATGCCGTATACCCTCGGTCGGCGATCAGGAGAAGAGCTTGTTCCAGGATCTCTCGGCGCTTCGATTCGCCCTTGTCGTAACGGCGAGATGTAGAAGAAGCGGCCATTCCCCGACCCTAACAATCTTTTGAAGACACAAAACCAACCAAAGGTAGGTTTCTTATGCTACTTTCGAGCGATGCCGCCAACGAGGGCGGCCAGAGTAAGTGGAGGCATTGTGGCCGACGAATCAATCAGAGCGAAGACGACCGATGAGCACGCTTCATCGAGCGCGGGTCGGCAAAGGCCGGAAAGGCCCGGGGGGAGCCTGCGTTCAGAGATCGGAATGCCGATCGCCGTGCTCGGTCTCTTCGTCGCGCTTCTCCCGCCGATCATCGTCTCCCTTGCGCTCAAGGTGAACGAGATCGACCCCGACAATGCGGCTGGCACGCTCAGCCTCGTGCTGGGTCTCGGTGCCTTGGTGGCCCTGCTGGTCAATCCACTGGCGGGGCGTCTGTCTGACCGCACACCCGGGCGGTTCGGTATGAGGCGGCCCTGGATCATCGGGGGTGTCGTACTCGGCTACGGTGCTCTCGTGCTGCTCACCCAGGCGACGACGGTACTGATGCTGGTGCTCTCGTGGATGCTCGTGCAGGCCTTCTTCAACGCGGCCATTGCCGCGCTCATCGCCATCTTGGCCGACTCCGTCCGTCCCCGATTCCGCGGTCGGGTAGCGGCTGGTATCGGGGTTGCTCAGAACGGATCTCTGGTCGTCGGCACTTTTATCGTGCAGCTGTTCACCACCACCACACAGCAGGTCCTTGTTCCGGCTGCCATCGGGGTCGCCGTCGTCATCGTCTTCGCGCTGGTGTTCACAGACCGTGTGCTCACCGAGCGTCCTTCAGTGAGCTTCGGAGTCCGAGAGTTCTTCGGGTCTTTCGCGTTCAACCCTCGAAAGAATCCCGATTTCGGCTGGGCATGGCTCATGCGCTTCCTCCTCACAGCAGCCGCGGTCACGGCGACCAACTACTTGGCGCTGTATCTGATCGATGATCTCGGCGTCGCAGAATCCGACGTGGCCAACGCCGTCTTTTTCGCCACACTCTTCAACGTCATCGGAGTCGTTTCGACGACCTTCGTCGCGGGCTGGCTGAGCGACCGGCTGGGTCGACGCAAGATCTTCGTCTCAGTGGCTGCCTTCATCGTCGTGATCGGCTTGATCGTGCTGGCACTGGCGCCGAGCCTTGCGGTCGTCTACGCCGCCGAACTCGTCATCGGAGCCGGCATCGGTTCGTTCTATGCCGTCGACCTCGCCCTCATCACCGACGTGTTGCCGAACGATTCCGACAACGGCAAAGATCTTGGTGTCGTGAACATCGCTCAGGCGCTTCCCCAGTCGCTTGTCCCTACAGCGGCCGGAGGGATCGTCGCCGTCGCCGGCTACCCCGGGCTGTTCATCAGCGGGGCCGTGCTGGGCATCTTCGGCGCGTTGGCGGCCTTCCGGGTGAAGAGCGTGCGCTAGCACGCATCGTCGCTTCACCCGCTGCCTTCCCATGACGATCCAAGGAGAAACCGTGCACAACCACGCCAACGAAACCGACCGACTCATCGACCTGACCGGTCGTCTCAGCCTCGAAGAGAAGGTGCAGCTCATTACGGGCCGCGACTTTTGGACGACGTGGCCGATCGAGAGCATCGGTCTCCGTCGGATACTCGTGTCCGACGGTCCCAGCGGAGTTCGAGGAGAGGTGTGGGACGAGCGTTCACCATCTCTGAATCTGCCCTCCGGAACAGCGTTGTCGTCATCGTGGGACCGCGACATCGCTGCGCGTTACGGTGCCGCATCGGCCGTCGAGGCGCGACGAAAAGGTGTCGATGTGGTGCTCGGCCCCACCATAAACCTGCATCGCTCTCCTTATGGGGGGCGCCACTTCGAGGCCTTCAGCGAAGATCCGCTTCTCACGGGTGATCTCGCTGCGGCCTACGTGGAAGGAGTCCAGGGCAACGGCGTCGGAGCAACGCCCAAGCACTATGTGGCGAATGAATTCGAAACCGACCGCTACACGGCAGACAGCGTCGTCTCGGAGCGGGCACTGAGGGAGCTGTACCTCGCTGCGTTCGAGAAGTCGATCACCGAGGCGCACGCATGGGTGGTGATGAGTTCGTACAATTCGATCAACGGCACGACCTCCACCGAGAACGACCTGCTCGAGACGCCCCTGAATTCCGAGTGGGGCTTCGACGGTGTCGTCGTCAGCGACTGGACCGGTGTTCGCAGCGTTGACGCCGCATCCGCCTCTCAGGATCTCGAGATGCCAGGACCGGTGGGAGCATGGGGCCCCGCGCTGGTCGACGCTGTCAGGAACGGGCGCGTGCTGGAGTCGGATATCGACCGGAAGGTCGTGCGGATCTTGCGACTCGCGGCTCGCGTCGGCGCCCTCGAAGGATTCGAACCGACAGAGAGGGGCGTGGCTCGAATCGAAGATGGAGAAGCTTTCGCACGCACCGCGGCGTCGGCGGGGAGTGTGCTTCTTCGCAACGAGGGCGCGCTGTTGCCGCTCGACCCCGAAGCAATCCGGTCGGTGGCCATCATCGGTCACAACGCGGAGAACGCGCGTACGCAAGGGGGAGGGAGTGCCACCGTGATACCGACGCATGTCATCTCGCCTCTCGATGGAATCCGTGAAGCCCTCCCCGCTGGGGTCTCCGTGACCTATGCCAGAGGCGCTGTGGTGCAGAAGGGAATCGCGGAGTTCGCGCTCGCCGAGATCGTCAACCCCCGGACGGGCCAGAATGGTGCCCTGGTCCGCTTCCTCGACGGTGAAGGGCGCGAAATCTTCGCCGAGGACCGCTTCTCGACGACGTTGATGTACTTCGGCGGCGACGCCCCGACAGCGACCGCAGCGGTAATCGAGATCTCCGTACGCTGGACCCCGCGAGTCTCCGGCGACGTGCTCTTCGGGTTCGGCGCGGCCGGTCGCGGCCGTATCTACGCCGACGGACAGCTGATTCGAGAAGACGGCGCCGCACCCGTGGGGATGGATCTCGGGGCGAGCGTCCTCTCGCCGCCGTCGATTTCCGCTTCGGTCACGGTGCAGGCGGGGGAGCCCATCGACCTCATGGTCGCCTTCGATCTGATTGCCCACGAGGGCGCTCTCGCCGGTGCCTTCGGAATCACCGTCGGCATCGAGGCCGACGAGTCTGTTTCTCAGCAACTCATGATGCAAGCGATCCACGCAGCGGAGGCGGCGGATGTGGCGATCGTCGTCGTCGGCACGAATGCACAGGTGGAGTCCGAGGGATTCGACCGGAACACCTTGGCGCTGCCTGGCCTCCAAGACGACCTCGTGCGTGCCGTCGCCGCGGTCAATCCCCGCACGGTCGTCGTCGTCAACGCCGGCGCCCCTGTGCTCCTGCCGTGGCGCCATGAAGTGCCGAGCGTCCTCTTGACGTACTTCGGCGGGCAGGAGTACGGAGCCGCACTCGCCGACATGCTGTTCGGTGTCACGGAGCCGGGTGGCCGCCTGCCGACGACGTGGCCGGCGACTGAGGCCTCCGTTCCCGTGACCTCGGTCACACCGGTCGACGGAAAGGTTGTCTACGACGAGGGCATTCACATCGGCTACCGCGCGTGGCTCCGCGCAGAAGCCGACCCGGCCTATGAATTCGGTTTCGGACTCACCTACACGACGTTCACCCTCGATGCACTGGAACTGGCATCGGCTGACGACGATGCCATCGACGTTCTTGTGACCGTGACCAACACCGGGGACAGAGCGGGCAAAGAGGTGGTGCAGGTGTACTTCAGCCGTTCCACAACCGAGATCGATCGACCCGTGCGTTGGCTTGCCGGATTCGAACCCGTTTACCTTGAGGCCGGTGGTGTTGCTCGGGTGAGAATTCGGATCGCTTCACGAGCATTCGAGCACTGGGATGGCGGCTGGAAAACCGAACCGGGCGAATTCGACGTCCACGTGGGTACGTCCGTGACATCCACCCCGTTGCATTCGACTACGACTCGGTGATTCCCGTGATCGGCACGTCCCCGCTGCGCGCGAGGTGCGCGAGCAGGAACCGCCCGGTCGTGCTCATCGGATCGCGAGCCACGTCGTCAGGGCGACCCTGCGCGACGATCTGTCCGCCCTCCGGCCCGCCGACCGGCCCCATGTCGATGAGATAGTCGGCGGCGGCGAGCACATCGAGGTCGTGGTCGATCACCACGACGGTCGCTCCGTCATCGATCAAGCGGTCGAACACCGAGACGAGCGTCCTGACGTCGAGCGGATGAAGTCCGGTCGACGGCTCGTCGAAGACATAGAGCACGCCTTTCTGGCTCGTACGCAGACGAGTGGCGATCCTCAGTCGTTGCGCTTCACCGCCCGACAGGGACGGCGTCGCCTCGCCGAGGCGCAGGTAGCCGAGTCCGACATCGTCGATCGGGCGAAGAGGGCGTTCGACGCCGGGCCACGTGGCCAGGCGATCGAGCGCGTCGTGAACTGTGAGGCTGAGAACGTCGGCGATCGTGAGGCCGTCGACCGTGACCTCGAGGACCTCGTGCGCGTATCGCGTGCCGTGGCACTCGGGGCAGGTTTCCCGGATGTCGGGCAGGTACTGGGCATCGAAATCGAGGTAGCCCAGACCGGTGCAGACGGGGCACTGGCCCTGCTTGGTGTTGTACGAGAACTGGGTGGCCCCCCACCCTCGCTCCTTCGACAGGGGCGCTGCCGCAAACACGGCACGGATGGCGTCGTGGACGCCGGAATACGTGGCGGGGGTCGAGCGCGAGTTCGAGCCGATCGGGGTCGCGTCGATCTCGGCGAGCGCCCGGATGCCGGGGGTCTCGAGGTGGGTGATATGCGCGGGCGGTTTCACCCCGTCGAGCGCTGCTTTAATGCCGGGGATCAGGCTCTCGAGGATCAGCGCCGTCTTTCCGGCGCCCGAGGGCCCGGCCACGGCGGTGAGTGCACCGGTTGGAAACTGCAGGGAGACGTCGTGGAGATTGTGGAGGTCGGCCACGTGCATGGCGACCTGCTCCCCGTCGATGGGTCTGCGCGTTCGCTCGACAGCAGCGCCTCCCGACAGGAACGGTCCGATGATGGATGCCGCATCGGAGCGAACCTGCTCGGGGGTGCCTTGCGCGATGATCCGTCCGCCGCCCGAGCCGGCCCCGGGACCGAGCTCGACGATCCAGTCGGCCTCCGTGATGACATCCACGTCGTGCTCGACCATCACGACGGAGTTGCCGCCGTCGACCAGCGAGCGGATTGTGGCGATGAGGCCGACGACGTTGCTCGGGTGCAGCCCGACCGATGGCTCGTCGAGAACGTAGAGCATGCCTGTTGTGTTGGCCTGCACCGTCGATGTCAGTTCGAGCCGCTGTCGTTCACCGGTCGACAGGGTGGAGCCGGCCCGGTCGAGGCTGAGGTAGCCGAGGCCGAGCTGCACGAGGGGGTCGATCAGGTTCAGGGTCTCGCGCGCCAGGGTATCGGCCGGTTTGCGAAGTTCTGCCGGCGCATTCGGTGAGATCCGACGCACGAACTGTCCGAGGGCTTCCAGGGTGAAGGCGTTGATGTCGGCCAGATTCATGCCGTCGAGGGTGCTCGTGAGCGCCTCGGGCCTCAGGCGACTGCCGTGGCAGAGGCTGCAGGTGTCCCAGTCCAGGAACTGCTCCTGTCGCTTTCGGGTGCCCGCGTTGTCGGATCGCGCCTGCCGTTCGACGGCGGCGATGGCGTTCTCGTAGTTGACGTTCAGATTGACTGGCTTGCCGGCGCGCTCGGCCACCTGCACGCGACGCACGACTGGCTCCCCATGGAAGACGATGTCGCGTTCCTGGGCGGTCAGCTCACTCCACGGCACATCGGTGCGCACGCCCAGCTGTGCCACCGCGAAGCGCGACAGCCGCATGCCGCCGACGTTCCACGGAAGCACGGCACCTCCCTCGATCGTGAGAGAGGGATCGGGGATCAGACGGTCGACCTTGACCTCGAACCGTTCACCGACCCCGGCGCACTGGGGGCATGCTCCTTCCGAGTTGAACGCGAACGATTCGGCGCCCGGGACCATGAATCGCACGCCGCACGTCGGGCAATCCATCTCTTCTGAGAAGTTGTGCACCCCGGCCGCCACCGTGTGTCCGTTCGGGCACTGGTGGGAGCCGAGCCTCGACATCGACAGCCGCAGCGCATTGAACACCGAACTCATCGTGCCCACGGTGCTGCGGGGGCCCGGCACCGGTGGGCGTTGCCGCAGAGCCAACGCCGCAGGAAGGTGAGCGATGAGGTCGACGTCTGGCCTCTGTGCCTGGCTTATTCTGCGCCTGCTGAATGTCGACAGCCCTTCGAGGAATCGCTGTCGTCCCTCGGCGAACAGGGTGCCCATGGCGAGCGAGCTCTTGCCCGATCCGGAGACTCCGGTGATCACCACGACGCGGTTCAGCGGAAGATCCACGTCGAGGTCGACGAGATTGTTGTGGCGGATGCCTCGCGCTTCGATGGCCAACGGTGGCGGTACTCGAGGGGTTCCGTAGTCACGGACTGCCGAGGGGCTCGTATCACTGGACATGACACCTTCTTCGTTCGTCGCACTCTGGATCAACGTGGGCACGCGCCTACTTCGCTGATGAGGCTCGTTGCACGACCACCGCAATCACGCAGACAATTGCTGCTATTGCCAGCAACACCATGTTCGTTATCAGCGCGGTATGGAGCGCGTCGGACGCCGTCATGCCGTCGTTGAGCTGGCTGATGAAGATAGCGCCGAGAACAGCCGGACCGAGCGCACCGCCATACTGCCGCAAAGCGGTGTTGGCGGCCGATGCCATCCCCGCCTGCTGCCACGGCACCGAGTTGATCGCGACGACGGAGACCGGTGTCAGCATCAGCGATAGAGAAAGACCAAATATGGCAAGCCTCCAGACCAAGTCCCCGAAACTCGTCGTGGTGTCGAATCCCGTAAGGAGGAAGAGCGCAACAGCGCAGAGCGCTAGACCGGACACAAGAATATGGAGCGGCTTGACCTTTGTCATCAGGCGCGCAACCAACGGGTTGGCGACAGCCGTCACCCCGGTCACGAAGAGCAGACGAATGCCGATGTCGAGAATATCGAGGTGCAGCACCGAGCCAAAGAACACACTGAGAAGGAACATCGTTCCCACCACCGAAAACAGGGCCACGAGCGCGGAGAAGCCGGCCGCGGTGAATGCTGCAGACCGGTACAACCTGAGGTCCATCAGCGGCGCTGTCGAGCGTGATTCGACGACGATGAATGCAACGAAGGCAACGGCACCAATGCCGAGACCACTGATGGATTCGATCGAGTCCCAGCCTTTCGACCCACCCTCGATCACGCCGAAAATCGACGATGCGATCGCGATGGTCGCGGTGATCTGACCAGGCCAGTCAAGGTGGCGGCCAGCTGCGTTCTTCGACTCCGGAAGAGTGAAGTAGGCAAGGATGCCCGCGCTGAGAGAGAGGACGATACTCGGAGCAAAGATCCAACCCCAGCCTGCAAAGGAGAGGATCGCGCTTGATACGAGGGGGCCGACGGCGAGTCCGACCGCCATGCCCGTCGCCCACATTCCCACGTATTTTCCACGCTCGTGGGGATCGGGAACGGCGTAGGCGATCAATGCAAGGGTGGTCGGCAGGAGCAGCCCTGCTCCGAGTCCGGAAACGGCCTGACCACCCCATAAGACGTAGATCGCCGAGTCCCCCGTCACACTCGACAAGCCTGAGATCATCGCTCCGACGACGGTGAGTAACATGCCCAGCGAGTAGACCCGACGGCGGCCGTGGATGTCGCCGAAAACTCCCGCGGACAGCACGGCCGCTGCCATAGGGATGACATACGCGTCCGAGATCCACTGAAGATCGGATGTGCTCGCGCCCGTAGCGCCACTGATCGTGCTGAGCGACGCCGCAACTCCGGTGATCGGAACATAGGTGACAAAAACACCCAGGACTGCCAGGCCCATCGTCGCCCCGAGTCTGGCAGATTTTTCGGGTTGTGGCGAAGCATCCGCGTTCGTCGGCGCAGTAGACATTGAACTGCTCATGAAGATTGTCCTTTCGAGACGATACGACACGTGCAGCGCGAACTTCTTCGCGAGGGCACACGTGGTAACGACCGAAGGACCGGTGAGCGGCAGGCACAAAACCCACACGAGTAGATCGCCCCTCTGCGGATCACTTCCTCAGGTACCAGCGATACTAGCTGATCTGGTTGGCGACGCGCACGTGAGTGTCCGGACAGCCCTGCTTACGAACGCAGCCCAAGGTGTTTGAGGAGGCGAAGGGCGGGGTCGTGCTCGTCTCGCGTGACCTGCGCGAACCCCTCCTGCAGCCGCGGTGCCAGTTCGGTGATTTTCATCGCCGACCCTGGAACGACGGCACGGGTCTGGATCGCCCAGCGCCCGTTCTTACGACGGAAGTGGTCGACGTATCGGCCGGAGGACAGTATTTCGAAGGCGCTATCACCGCCGCCAGCGAACATTCCCGACTGCGGCGTGACGCTCTGCCACACCATGACGTAGGTCTCGACGAACGCGTCGTCTTGTCCAGAGAACTCGATCATGATGTTGCCGAGCTGGTGGTTCGAGTATGGAACGTTCTCGTGCCGGTTGCGGGTGAACTCGATGAAGCCGTCTATATCTCCCTTGTATACACCGTGGTCATGGTAGGCGTCATCGTGAAATGCCTCGTGCAGGAGCTCGAGTTCCAGTCGATCGATCGCATGCGCGAATTGTTGGATCCGGTGCTGGATTTCTAGGCGATCCTGCACGCGCGCGAGAGAAAACTCATCGGTCATGATTGCCTCCCTTCGCATCTGCGACCGATAGCTCGGGTGATTCGGGCTCATTGGAGACCTCATAGGGATTCCCCCCGGTGTCTGACGGCTCCCATCCCATGAGCTGGCCGACGATCAACCCTCTTTCGAAAATGGATGTCGGGAAGAGCCAGTCCTGGTCATCCATAACGGATGGGAGCAGATCGTGAACGGCGTCGATGTCTTCTCCCATTCCGAGAACACCGTGAGACTCAGCGAGGGTGATCCGAGCCACGCGTCCTCCTCCGACGGAGAAAAACTGTCCGTTGACCGAGGCGGCCTCGCTGACCAGATAAGCGACCGTGGGTGTGACACGTTCGGGCAGCATCGTCTCGAAGAGCCAGTCCGTGTAGTCCGAGGCCTGCATCCGCTCGGTCATTCGCGTGCGGGCGGTGGGCGCGATCCCGTTTACGAGGATGTTATGTTCGACGCCTTCGAGGGAGAGCGAGTTGACTAAGCCGATATACGCGGCCTTCGCCGTAGCGTAGGACACGGATTGCGGTGTGCCATAGATGCTGTGTGACGAGACCACGACGATGCGTCCGAAATTCTGTTCGATGAAACGCGGCCATGCGGCTTTGACCATCAGGAACGCAGCGTAGATGTTCACTCTGGCAGTGCGGTCAAAGAGTTCCTCGGGCATCTCGTAGAGCGGCACGGCGTCGGGCGAGGTGCTGGCGTTGTGAATGATGCCATCGATTCGACCGAATGCAGCGATGGCTGCCTCGACGGCCCCGATGGCACCCTCGCTGGTCGACAGGTCGCCGTGATACGCGACGGCTGTACCTCCCGCGGCGACGATCTCTGCCACCACATCGTTTGCTGGGCCCTCGTCGGACCCGGTCCCGTTCATTGTTACGCCGCGGTCGGCGACCAGAACCTGGGCACCACGATCGGCCAAAGCCAGAGCGTGTGTCCGTCCCATTCCTCGTCCCGCGCCTGTAACGAGAATGGCCCGCCCGTCGTAGCGTACTCGGCCGGTACTCATCATGACTCCTCCATTGGGTCGTTGCTGTCCGCAGGGCGCCGAAGCGTCCAGCCAACCGTCGTCTGAAGCTATCGGAGCTGACCGGAGGAGGGAGAGCACTGACGTAGCCTGCTCATTCGATTATGGGCTACAGGTGTTCACCGCCCAGGCCCTACATTCAGACCAACAGATCATCCGTGAGCGCCATGCACCCGAGGCGACATGAGTTCAAAGAATTGAGGCACACATGGTCGACCGCAGCGAAGCAGACGCCATCCGTGAGTTAGAGAGCTACCTGGTATCTCTATCGAATTGGGGACGATGGGGAGACCAGGACCGACTCGGCGCCTTGAATCTGGTGACTCCCGAAATTCGAATGCAAGCCATGGCGGCTGTGCGGACCGGGCGCACTGTCTCGCTCGCTCGCAACCTCGATCCCACAGTTCCGGATCCGTTGCATTCCGGTGTGACGAACGTTCAGCGCAAGTCGGTCGTCGGAGAGGTGAAGCATCACTTTGGTGTTCCCGCGCGCTGGGATGCCGTCGGTGAGGAGATCACTCTGAGCCCACACGGAGGAAACGCGCACCTGGACGGCCTCGGCCATTACTACTGGGACGGGAGCTTCTACAACGGTTATCCTGCGTCCGAGTCGAACGACGAAGTCGGTTCTGCGCATCTTGCGGTCAGCGATGCGGCAGATGGCATCATCACGCGGGGTGTTCTTCTTGATATTGCGGGCCTCTTCGGGGTGGAGCACGTCGAGCGTGGATACGCGATCCTGCCCGAGGATCTGCTCGCCGCTGAACGCAGGCAGAACGTGACAGTCCGGGCGGGGGATGCGCTTCTGATCCATACCGGAAACGCTGCGGCGCTCGAAAAATTCGGGCCGCACTACACAGGTGAGTCGCGGGGCATTCTGGATGGCGCGCAGGCAGGTCTCGACATCTCCTGCCTGCCATACCTTCGTGAACGCGACGTCGCAGTGATGGGTGCTGATGGTACTCACGACGTTCAACCATCGCCGTGGGAGAACTTCGATATCGCTCGTCCCATCCATACCGCCTGCCTTGTCTCGATGGGTATATGGCTGATGGACAATCTGGATCTGACTGCGCTTGCGGCCGCGTGTGCCGAGCAGAATCGGTGGGAGTTCCTTTTGACCGCTCTGCCTTGGCGGTTTGTCGGCGCGACCTCGAGCCCGCTCAACCCGGTGGCCGTGCTCTAGTCGCTCAACGGCACTGCGTCACCCTCTGTTATCCAGACTTGGCTTGCGTTTGCGCACGTCGAACGCCCCACACTCGTGACTTTCGTCGAGTCGACGGGCAACCAATGGGAGGCAATAGAGCTTTCCTGATCAATGAAAGCAACCTGAAAGGCAGTGCAAAGTGGCACATCGCATCATTTCTACCCATGACGCTCAGGGCTGGTCGCGCGTCGGCTCTCGAGAAGAGCTTGTCGCAGATACCTCTATCGCGACCAGCGGTGTATTGAATCTCTGGCGCACTCTTCCGAACACGAAGATCCCTGGCCCTGTCGACGCGCCCGATCTCCTGCCCGACATGGGCAACGTTCTGCCCGGCGAGGTTCTCGTCTTCAAATGGACGGTGAACGCGAATACGGCGGCGACAGAGGGCGGCGACGTCCTCGAGTTCACCGACACCGCACGTCCGGGTTTCCACTCCACTGCGACCATCGATGTGCACACCGTGCTGTCCGGCCGGGTGGTCTACCGACTCGACGCGGAAGACGTCGAACTAGACACCGGCGACATTGTCATCATCCGTGGACAATCGCATGCCTGGGCCAACCCCTGGGAGGACGACGCGATAATCATGGTCACCGTGATCGGTGCAGCAGCCGAGGAATAGACAATCGAAGACACGTATGGCCTCTTCGTTCGAAGAACGAAGAGGCCATACGTGTTAACTGTCAGACAACTGAAACGTCAGTGCGTGATCCAACCGCCGTCGATCACGAGCTCTTCGCCCGTGATGTACTTCGCCTCATCAGAAGCGAGGTACACCATTCCGTAGCCGATGTCGTTCGGTTCTCCCACATGCGGCGCGAGGGGGACCTTGTCGGCAAATGACGCTGACATGCTGTCCCAGGTGCGTCCAGCGGCTCTCGCGAGCCCGGTGTACACCGCGCCGGGGTGAATCGAATTCACGCGGATCCCGTCTTTCGCGAACCACTGGGCAGCATGCTTGGTCAGCGACCTCACGGCGCCTTTGGACGCTGAGTACGCCGCGCCGCCCGAGTCTGCATCTCCTCCGATGATCCCTGCAATCGAAGAGATATTCACAATGGATCCGCCACCCTGTGTCTGCATATGGGGAATGACAGACTTCATGCCAAGCCAGACGCCGGTCGTGTTGACCGCCAGCACCCTGTTCCAATCGTCGAGCTCTGCCTCGAGGATGCCCTTTTTTATGTGGATCCCGGCATTGTTGACGAGCACGTCGATCCGACCAAAGTGAGTTACTGCACGGTCGACGACCGTAGCCCATGATTCAGCAGTCGAGACATCGTGCACGAGTGCGAGGACCTCTCCGCCCTCTTTCGTGATCTGCTCTGCAGTAGCATTCAGTGCTTCCTCGGCCACGTCGGTCATGACCACCGATGCTCCCTCGCGCGCGAAGAGCTGCGCCCCTGCCAGCCCCATCCCGCTTGCCGCGCCGGTGATGATCGCGATCTTTCCCTCGAGTCGACCCATGAGATATTCCGTTCCTTTCCTTGATGCCCAGAAGGCTCAGTGTGATTGTTCAGTGGTTGCTGCAGAAGAAAGAGCGTCGGCCGCGATCGCCTCGAGCGAGCGGTTGGTGGTTCGCACTCCGAAAATGAACAAAGTAGCTCCGGTCAAGACGAAGAGGGCTGCGAGCATGAGGTACAGAACCTGAAATCCCCATGCGGTATAGACGGCCGCCACGACGACTCCTGACAGCACGCCGGCCACACGCCCGACGCCGTTCACCATCCCGACACCGATGCCCCGGAGGGCGGTCGGGAACACTTCGGGAATGTAGGTGTAGAACGGCGTCGTCATGCCTGTCGACGCAAGGTGCGCCACGGACGCAGCAATGAGGGTCACCACCGGGTCACCTGTCAGTGCGAACACGCACAGCGCTGCCGCTGTCACGATCGTTCCCACGAGAATGACGCTCTTGCGTTCGATTCTGTCTGCCAGCGGGTAGAGGATGAGGGGTCCGATTATCTGCGCGATCGACATGATGGTCACGAATTGCAGCGCGGCCGGCTGGCTCATGCCCCGATCCACCAAGATGGTCGGAACCCATGAGTAGAACCCGTAGAGACAGAACAGGTATGCGAAGAACGTGCCGGATGTGACGACAAGCCGTCTGAGCGCTTCGCCGCGGAACAGATCACGCAGGCGAGGGCGAACAGGGTTGCTGTCTTGTTCGGGCACCTCCTCGGGCACGGGCAGCTTCGTCCCTTTTCGTTCGGCGAGATTCTCAAGTGCCTCGACTGTTCGCGATGCAGCGTCGAGCCGTCCATGCGACACCTGCCACCGCACTGTCTCGGGAAGGAACCAAGCGATCAGCGCCGCGACGATGACCCCTGACGCGCCGATCACGAAGACCCACCGCCATGCACCTGGCGCAAGGGGAACGATGTTGAGAGCGATGACAGCGGTCACGGGGCTGCTCATAAAACCGATCATCGTGAGGACAGCGAAAAACCGCCCCCGAGCGAGGCGGGGAAACATCTCACTCACGACGACCATCAAAACGCCGACGGCAGCCTGCATGCCGAAACCCGTCACAATGCGCGAAAGAGCCAGCAGTTCCCACGTCGGTGCGATGGCTGAGACCAATGATCCAACAGAGAACACCAAGCAGGCGGCGATGAGAATCGGCTTACGCCCGATCTTGTCGGATAGACGACCGCCGAGAATCGCGCCGAACAGTGCGCCGACGAAGACCGACGAAATGATGAGGCCTATCTGGGGGATGTCCAGTTCGAACTCGGCCCGCACTGCTGGGGCCAGGAGGGAGAACGAGACGTTGTCGAAAATTTCGATGAAGTAGGCAGCGCCAAGAATGACGATCCACAGGATGTGGCGGCTGGTGACGGGAACTTTATCGAGGCGCGCATCCAGCGCGCGCGCTTCGTGGTCGGTCAGCTGTGCAGTCATCTTGTCCTCCTTGACGGTGATGCATCTGTTCTTCAACGTTAACGAGCGGCCTGGATTCGCAGCGCTACGACAGTCGCCCGTCTCAACGAAAGCGCGCGACGGTCGTCTGCGCGGGCAGCGGTGCTTCGCGCCTAAATTCGTCGTGTCCAAAGTTCTCAGTGCAGTGAGGGCAAGCCAACCAGTGACTCGCCGGCATCCGGTGGGGTTATCGAACACGGGAAAGATGAACTGATGTCCCCTCGTCGAGCACGATCCACATTCGAAAAGCTGATCTCTCGCGGGCAACGACCGACAGGTGTTTTTGTCATGTCGACCGACTCAGCCACAACAGGCATCTTCGGCGCCTCCGGTTACGACTGGGTATTGATCGACCGAGAGCACGGGGTGATGGACAACAGCGATATGCGCGCGCACCTTATGGCGGCCGAAGCTCATGGTCTCGTGTCGGCGGTGCGAGTGCTGGAGAACAATGCGGCCATGATCCAGCAGGCGCTGGACGCAGGCGCGCAAGCAATCATGGTCCCGAAGGTGGATTCGGCTGAGAGTGCCCGTCGGGCCGTCGTCGCCTCCCAGTACAAAGCCGGCGGACGTGGGATGTGCCCCGTGGTGCCAGCCACCAATTTCTCGGGCGCGCAGTGGGGCGAGTACGCCGCCGAACTGAACGACAACGTCCTCATCATTCCCTTGATCGAGACGATGAAAGGAGTTGAGAATATTGCCGAAATTTGCGCGGTCGACGGTGTCGACTACATCTTCTTTGGACTAGCCGACCTGTCACAAGATCTGGGGATCGACATGACGTTAGACATCGACCGACTGGTAGAGCTGTGGAAAGTCGTGGCGACGACCGCGCGCTCGAAGGGGGTCCGCGCAGGAGCACCCTTGGGATACGGGTTCGACGATCTGGCCGACTTCGGAACTCTCGACAGCGACCTCATGACACTCCGCGCGGCTGCAGAAGAAGCATTGGCCGATTTCAAGAAATCCATCCTGGGTGGTGCACAAGCGGCCGGCTAATCGGCCGCGACCGTCACACCTGAGAGGCTTGCGAGCCGCAAGCCAAGAACCGTCGACAGGCGATCGTCTGGATCTTCCCAGTCGAGCTTGAATTCGACCTGAATCTTGCGGAGCCGCGAGTACAGCGTCGTTCGATGCATATGAAATTCGTTCGCAACGTCGTCACTGCCTTTTCCTGGTTCAAGGTGCATCCGAATCATGCGTAAAGTCTGTTCATCTTGGTTCGCGATCAGTCGCGCGACCCGGGCGTCGGTCAGTTCTGCGCCCTCTGTCTGGTCGATCGCAAGGAGCATGCGCCACGGCCCGAGTTCGTCCCATACGAGCGGGTTGGTCGCGGGGAGGAAGGCTGGGTCGCGCGCCAGGCGAAGGGCGCGGATGGCGTCGGTGGATGAACGTGAAATATCGGTCAGCTGGGCCACTTTTCTTCCCACCGCGGCCCTCTGGCCCGCGCCGATCGATCGACCACGACGCTCCAATGCGGCAATGCTGTCGTCTTCGCTCGGCATGATGAAGATGACCGACTGCTCTACGGTCGCCCACGGATTGCGATAACCGAGCTCGCGAATCCACGGGGATACGTATACGCCGGACTTCCTCTCGACAGCGACGGCTCGGACATCTCCGTCGAATCTCTTACCGAATTTGTTGCCGATGTGAGTGGCCGCCCGCCGGCGCTTGTCGGCACTGCCGCTCGCCAACAGAATACGTACCGAGTCCTCGATCTGTGGGCGCGAAAAGAGCTCGAGCTCTAGTTGAAGCGCTACTTCGTCGAATTCGTCCCGAAATCCGTCCAAGGCGTGATCGTCGACCCGATGATCGGGGTCGATGAGGTACAGATATCCGACGACTCCTGACGGCACAGCCAAGGGCACGATCAGCCGTTCGAGCATGTTCGAGCCCGCAGGTGGAATGAAGCGAGTGATTGCAGCATGCTTGTGCGCGAGGACGTTGACGAGCTGCGAACCAGTGCCTGCCTCTCGAGCAAGCACAGTCTCTCTTCGCACCGAATCCGTCAGGCGGGTCGGCTGCGCGGAAAAAGCGATCAGGCGCTCATGAGCATCCGACAGGGTGACGGGGGTTTCAAACGCCTTATAGATTCCGTCAACAAGTTCTTGGTATCCCATCATTGCGATTCCCCGTTCGAAGCCGTGCCCGATCGCGAGTGCATTCCGACGGATACGGCTGTAGAAGGTGTAGTCCTCAACTCTTCACGGACGGACGGGCGTGAGCGGGCCCGGCTGATCAGTGTCGCCCACAGTCTACGATGAGCCAGGCCGCCCATGCCGGATCTCTCGAAAGGAGGAGAAGGCCTGAGCTGCTCCGCCTCCCGAGACATCGCTCAGGACTGTTCGATAGCCGCAGACTCTCCGGCGGTCTGGCCGCCGTCGATGACGAGCTCGGCTCCGGTGTGGAAGCTGGATTCGTCGCTGGCGAGGTAGACGATGAGGTTGGAGACCTCTTCGGGCTCGCCCACGCGGTGCAGGGCGCCGAGGTGGTCGCCGAGCTCGAGACCGGCGGTCATCGGGGTTCGGATGGCCCCGGGATGCACGGAGTTCGCTCTGATGTTGTGCACGCCGAGTTCGAGTGCCACGGACTTCGTCAACCCGCGAACGGCGAACTTGGAGGCGACGTACCCGTGCATGGCCACTGTGCCGACCAGCCCGGCCGTCGAGGATATGTTCACAATCGACGACGGAGCAGAGGCGATGAGCGCATCCTTTGCCGCACTGATGCCCAGGAACGGCCCGGTCGCGTTGATGTTCATGATCAGGTTCCACTGGTCGCGCGTATAGTCGCCGAGCTGACCGAAATTCACGATTCCCGCATTGTTGACGAGGACGTTCAGCCCGCCGAATGCAGACACGGCGAGGTCGACAGCCTTCTTCCAATCCTCGGGCGATGTCACATCGAGGTGTGTATAAACTGCCGCTTCACCGAGTTCTGCAGCGAGGGCGGCGCCGTCGTCGTCGAGGAGGTCGCCAATGACGACCTTGCCGCCTTCCGCCACGATCGCCCTGACATGCGATGCCCCCATGCCGCGAGATCCGCCGCTGACCAGCGCGATTTTTCCTTCAAGCCTTGCCATGATGTTTTCCTTCTTGTGGTTGAACAGCGCCCGGGAGGGCGTTGAAACGACCAGATGGTGCCATCTCAGGTGAGATGGCGCATCGTGTTCGGTCGTCGTTGACCTGAGTACGTTGCGGAGGCTCGCGGTCACGACAGCGTGACGGGATCGAGCCGCGCAATAATGGTGAACCTGACGGTCCGTGCTCAGCGCGAACGCAAGCCTACGCCTGATAGACACTTTCCACGAGGAGGATCATGCCCGGGCGACAAGCGAATCGTCGAATCGAGCTTCGCGAAACAGCAGATGTTCGAGCGAAGCACACGCGGGATCGGCTTGTGGATGCCTATCGGTCATCGGTCCTGGCCGCGTCGGAGTCCGTGAGCGTGCTTGCTGTGTGTCGCACTGCCGGTGTGGCGCGAAGTACCTTCTACTCTCATTTTGCGACGCTCGAAGACCTTGCGGTCGCGACCGTCGCTGATGCGTTCACGGCCGCGTCTCCAGCCGATGTACGGCGCCGTACCGCGCACGAGACGAGCAGCGCGGACATCACCCGGGAGAGCGTGACCCAGATGATCGTCACGCTCGAGGATCTGCGAACAGTTGTCCTGATGACGACCCGGATGGCGTCGCGAGCGGCTGTCGTCGAGCGACTCATCGCCGCGATGACCGAGGCGGTTCGTTCCGCGATCGAAGTCGAAGATTCTGACCTGGAGGAGCCAGCGTTGGCCTTGACTGCAGACTTTGTCGCGGCAGGCACTGTGTATGCAACCCTGCGATGGCTTGAGCAGGACGAGCGCGACCGACAGGCGATCATCGATCACCTCATGAACCTGTTACCTGCCGTCCTCGTTGGAGGCGCTCGCTGAGATCCTTGCGTGAGACCTGGTCGGTTCGGCTAGGAGCGGGAGTGTCTTTCGAGGTAGTTGTATATTTCGGTCTCATCGACGCCGGGGAAGCGTCCCGTCGGCAGGGAGGCCAAAATTTGAGCGTGAAGGCGCGCGCTTGGCCAGGCCCGTCCAGCCCATTGGGCTTCGAGGTCGCGCGGTGGGCGTCGACAGCACGCGGGGTCAGGGCACGTTGAGGTCTGCCGATTGGCGGTCTCTCTGCCCCGGAAGAAGCGGGCGTCGTCGAAGGGCACGCCGAAGGTAATGGAGAACGGACCCCCAGATGAATGTCCTGTCTGGGTCGAGCTCCAGAAGGTGCCCGCGTGGGTGTCCGTGTATTGCCAGAATTCAGTCGTGCGATGTGCCACTTCCACCGCTCGCCGTGCGCCCCATTTTCGGCAGACGATCTGTCCCTCTACTGCGCCCGTCACATCGACGGGGAGGGGCAGGTTGTTGTTCTCGTATGCCTTGAGGACTTCGCCATCGGGTCCAACTCGGAGGAAGTGGACGCCGATGCCGAAGTGCTGCGTCATGAGATTCGTCATCCGCAAGGCAGCGGCTTCGTGAGTCGTTCCGAACGCATCGCGAAAGTCTTCGACGGCGAGGTCACGGGCTTGCTTGCGAGCTCCGAGAAATTCGACTGATTGGCGTTGCGGCATCAGGCACGCGGCGGCAAAGTAATTGATCTGAAGTCGCTGGTGCAGAAAGTCAGCGTACGACTTTGGTGGGGTGTGCTCGAGCAAACGGTGCGCCACGGCTTGAAGGGCGATGGAACGTAAGCCGTGTCCACCCGGGATGGAGGCCGGCGGTAGGTAGATGCGCCCGTTCTCCAGGTCGGTGATACTCCGGGTGGAGTGCGGAAGGTCGTCGACGTACACCACCTCCAAGCCGAGTTGTTCAACCATGAGGTGAACTTCGCGGTGGGTCAAAGCTCCAGCCTCATGACCGATGCGCTTCAGCTGCTCTTCGGCAATAGCCTCGATGTCTGGCAGGTAGTTGTTCTTGGATCGCATCATGGCGCGTTGTTCCGTGTTTCGTAGCCGCGCTTCCTCCGGAGTCGCCGACGCTGTGGTGGCGCGTCGCTCCAGTTCCCGATGCAACCCGACGAGCAGCCCAAGAACGTCGTCGGACATGCCGCGGCCGATCTTGACCTTGGGAAGGCCGAGGCTGGCGAACACGGGCGAAGCTTGCATACGCCGCAGCTCGAGCTCTTCGCTCGCCCTCTCGTTCGGCGCCGTGAGCACGAGCAAGTCTTCGACCGATACCCCGAGTGCGCGAGCGAATGTGGGCAGCTCCGAAGGGCGCGGCTCTCGGTGGCCGTTCTCTATCAAAGAGATTCGGCTTGGACTTGTTCCCAGTGCCGATGCCAGATCGTCGAGAGTCATTCGTGCCAGCCCTCGAAAATGGCGTAGTCGAGCGCCGAGCAGGTGCGCGTAGGAAACGTCATCGGTCATATTTTGACGATAACGCAAGAATCAACTTTCTTGCGGCCTTATTCTTCGGGAATTCCACCTCTCTTGATGGAGCATCGGAATATCGCATTTGATCTAATCCTGAAGGGCTCGCCATGTCGATCATTCCCCGCGCAGAGGTCAGTACCTATGTCAACGTTCTTCCCTTTGAAGCGGTACGGCTCGTGGATCTGCCTGAAGTGGGTGGTAAGAACGCTTCCTTAGGCGAGATGATCGCCACCCTCACGTCGGCCGGAGTCCGCGTTCCTGGCGGTTTCGCCACAACAGCATCGGCCTTTCGCCGACATTTTCACGTGTCGGGCCTCGCTGATTGGATCGCCCAGCAACTCGCGGTCCTCGACGTCGAGGATCTTGTTGCGTTGGCTCAGACAGGAGCACGCATCCGTGCCCGCATAGAAGCCGTTCCCCTGGAAGGTGAGCTGGCCGAGTCGATTCGGAAGGCCTACCGCGATCTTGGCGTCGACTCAGAGGGCGCCAGTGTCGCTGTTCGTTCCAGCGCGACGGCCGAAGATCTGCCGGACGCCTCCTTCGCAGGCCAGCAGGAGACGTTTTTGAACATTCGTGGGATCGACAACGTCCTCGACGCAACCCGACGGGTTTACGCCTCGCTGTTCACCGATCGAGCCATCTCCTACCGCGTGCACCAAGGCTTCGGTGAGACGGACATCGCCATATCGGTCGGGGTGCAGCGGATGGTCCGTTCAGACCTGGCCGCCTCCGGCGTCATGTTCACTCTCGATACGGAGTCCGGTTACGACGGCGCCGTTTTCGTCACCAGCGCGTATGGCCTCGGCGAAGGAGTCGTTCAAGGAGCAGTCGACCCGGATGAGTTCACGGTGCACAAGCAGACAATGAGTGAAGGGCGCCCCGCCATTCTCTCCCGCCGGGTCGGCTCGAAGGCGCTCCGGATGGTCTTCACAGACGACCCCGCAGTGGGGCGCACCACGGCCTTCGTCGAGACTGACCCGGTCGATCAAAAGCGATTCTCTCTCGTCGACGCGGAGGTCACCGAACTCGCCCAATCTGCCATCGCAATTGAGCGCCACTACGGACGACCCATGGATATCGAATGGGGCAAGGACGCTCTCGATGGCAGGCTGTACATCTTGCAAGCCCGTCCCGAGACGGTCATCTCTCGCCGACCGGTCGGCATCATCGAACGGCATCGACTCCTGGGAACGGCTCCGGTCCTCATCGAGGGCAGAGCGATTGGCCAGAGAATCGGCTCTGGTCGCGTTCGTATCCTCGCCTCGCCTGACCAGATGAGCGACTTTCAGGCAGGTGAGGTTCTCGTCGCAGACATGACTGATCCCGACTGGGAACCGATCATGAAGAAAGCGTCCGCGATCGTCACCAACCGAGGCGGCCGTACGTGCCACGCGGCCATCATCGCCCGCGAACTTGGTGTGCCCGCGGTCGTGGGCACAGGGAATGCGACCGATCTCCTCCTCGACGGTCAAGAGGTGACCGTCTCCTGTGCGGAGGGGGAAACCGGAGTCGTGCTGGCCGGAATCCAGGATGTCAGTGTCGAGCGCATCGAGCTCGACGCACTCCCGGAACTCCCAGGGAAGATCATGCTCAATGTCGGCAACCCTGAGTCCGCATTCGCGCTGTCCGCGCTGCCGAACGATGGGGTCGGATTGGCGCGGATGGAATTCGTGATCTCGCGCCAGATCGGCGTGCATCCACGCGCCCTGCTCGAACTCGAAAATCAGCCGGATGACATCCGTCATGAAATCGAAGAGCGTATCGCTGCGTACGACAGCCCGGCCGACTTCTTCGTGCGGCGCCTCGCGGAAGGCGTCGCCACCCTCGCCGCAGCGTTCACCCCGAAGCCTGTCATTGTGCGGCTCTCGGACTTCAAGTCCAATGAATACGCGGGGCTGCTCGGCGGACGCCCATACGAACCGGTCGAAGAGAATCCGATGATCGGGTTCCGAGGTGCGGCCCGTTACCTCTCGACGGAGTTCTCGGCCGCGTTCGCACTGGAGTGCGAGGCGATTCGGTACGTCCGCGACGAGATGGGTCTGCGCAACGTCACGGTGATGATTCCGTTCGTCCGTACGGTAGCCGAAGCGCGCGCAGTCGTAGAAAAGCTCGCCGATAACGGCCTGCGTCGAGGCGATAACGGTCTCGAAGTCATCATGATGTGCGAAATCCCGTCCAACGCCCTCCTGGCCGATCAATTCCTCGACCACGTCGACGGCTTCTCCATCGGGTCCAATGACCTCACCCAGCTCACCCTGGGGATCGACCGAGACTCCGCACTCGTTGCTGACAGCTTCGACGAGCGGAACCCGGCAGTCATGCAACTCATCGACCTCGCCATCGATGCATGCCGCAAACGGGGACGATATGTCGGCATCTGTGGTCAGGCCCCGAGCGACCACCCGGAACTCGCTCGATACCTCTTCGACCGGGGAATCTCATCCCTTTCGCTCAATCCCGACACGGTTGTCGAGACGTGGAGCAGTTTCGCATGAACCGGATCGTGATCATGGGTCCTCCCGGCGCAGGAAAAGGAACGCAGGGGGCCGTCCTCGCCGCAGCGCTCGGCGTTCCACACATCACGACGGGCGGTCTCTTCAGGGACGAGGTCACCCGCGGAACGCCCTTGGGCGCGAAAGTCGCCCAGATCCTCCAATCCGGCCGCTACGTCGACGATGTCCTCGCGACAACGCTTCTGAAGGGAAGGCTCGAGAGGCAGGATGCTGGCGTCGGTTTCATCCTCGACGGCTACCCGCGCACTATCGAGCAGGCCGAGTCCCTTGACGCGCTCCTCGAAGCGACGAACAAGAAGGTCGACCTTGTCGTTGTGCTCGATGCCGATGAGGCGACGCTATTGAACCGCCTATCGAACCGATCAGAAGACCGTGCCGACGACCGTCCTGAGGTCATTCGTGAGCGACTTGCGAGATACCACGAGGTCACGAATCCTGTCGCAGAACACTACAACGCGCGCGGGCTGCTACAACGCGTAGACGGTGCGCGCTCAGCGAAGCTGGTGGGCGAGGCAATCATCGCGGCCATTCTTGTAGCTCCCGCTGCGGTTCCCACAGGAGAATCACACCACGTCCTCCACAAGAACGACGAGAGGCGTGGGTCAGAGCCATCGCCACACGATGTCCCATTCCCGAGCGTCACCGGAACGCTGGATCAGGCCGTGGATGTGCAGATTTCGACGAGTCCATGGGAGGGCTGGTGGTCGATCACCGAACCCTCGCAACCGCGGTAGCGGGTTCGTCTGGGCTGTGTCGTCGTCACGATCGGATCGACACGGGGCCGGCTACGAGGCAGGCACCTCGTACACCCCGTCGACGCGGCGTGGAATGCCCAGCGGGTTCGACTCCTTCAGCGCATCGGGCAGCGCGCGCTCCGGGGCGTCCTGGTAGGCGACGGCCAGGGGCCTCCGTGCCCTGCGTGAGCATCGCGCCCGAGCCGAGGTGCCGACCGCCGTGTCGAATACGCCATTCGCGGACAAGAGGACCACACCAGGGCTTGGTGCAGACCTGGCCGAAGCCATCGTGAATGACGACGCGAGGCCCGAGGCGCTTCGGGTGCCCCGGGTGCGTCTTCACGATCACCGGGCAGCCCACCGCGAGGGCCGACGCGGTGTCGCCGCCCACGATCGAGAACGCGAACAGAAAGTTCGAGGCCGCGAACACGGCTACGGGCCCGAGCGGGCGAAGCGGGCGCCGGATGTCTGCGTGCGGCGGGATCGCGGATGCGTCGGCATGGTCGGTGATGGTCCGTTTCGGATGTGGATCGGGTGGTGTCAGCGGTTGATGTAGCCCATGTGGACCTCGTTGTAGCGGTCACCGTGCACGCCGACTCTCTGGGCGAGGGTGTCGAGGTCGGCGACCTCGTCGGCGGAGAGACCGACGGATGCGGATGCCGCGTTCTCCTGGATGCGGGACGCGCGGCGGGTGCCGGGGATGGGGACGATCCAGGGCTGCTGGGCAAGGAGCCAAGCCAGGGCTATCTGCCCGGAGGTCACACCCTTCTCGGAGGCCAGCGTCTTCACCTGGTCGACGAGTGCCTGATTGGCGGCGAGGTTGTCCTGCTCGAATCGGGGAACGCGGCGTCGGATGTCGTCGTCGGAGAGCGTCGTGCTGGCATCGACGGTGCCCGTCAGGAACCCCTTGCCCAGCGGGCTGAAGGGAACGAATCCGATACCCAGCTCGGCGAGAGCAGGAAGAACCTCGGCCTCGGGGTCCCGCGTCCACAGTGAGTACTCGCTCTGCACCGCGGTGACCGGATGCACGGCGTGGGCGCTGCGGATCGTCTGTGCCGACGGCTCCGACAGGCCGAAGTGGCGCACCTTGCCCTCGGCGACGAGCTCGCCCACCGTGCCGGCGACGTCTTCGATGGGAACGTCAGGGTCGACGCGGTGCTGGTAGAACAGATCGATCACGTCGGTGCGGAGGCGTTTCAGGGATGCCTCTGCGACGCGGCGGATCTGCTCGGGGCTGCTGTCGAGGCCGACGCTCTGACCGTTCTCGATGCGCCATCCGAACTTCGTGGCTATCTGCACCCGGTCGCGGATCGGTTCGAGAGCCTCGCCGACGAGTTCCTCATTGACGTAGGGGCCGTAGACCTCGGCGGTGTCGAAGAATGTGACGCCGTGGTCGACGGCGGATCGGAGAACGCCGATCATCTCATCGCGGTCTCCCGGATTCGGGCCGTAGCTCTGGGACATGCCCATGCAGCCCAGCCCGATGGCTGAGACCTGAAAGCCCTGGCCGAGAGTTCGTGTGTGCATGATCAAGCCTCCGTTGTCGAGTCGATGTCGGGTGAGGTGCGGTCGTCGGTGTCAGGAGCGTCGTTCCGTGCGTGAACCGAGGCCGCGGTGTCGGACGTGACGGCAAGGCTCGCCAGCAGCCGAAGTCGCTCGTCGCTGGGCGAGCCGACTTCGGCCGTGTAGATGAGCAGCGACAGGCCGGGTTTGGCGACCAGTTCCAATCCTTCGTAGCTGAGGGTCAGCTCCCCGACAGCGTGATGGTGGAACGTCTTGGTTCCCGTGCTGTGCTGGCGCACGTTGTGGGCGCCCCATCGAGTGCGGAACTCGTCGCTTCGGGTCGAGAGCTCTCCGACGAGATCGTGCAGGCCACGGTCGTGAGGGTCGCGTCCGGCTTCTGTGCGGAGAATCGCGACGGTGATATCGGCGGCGGCCGGCCAGTCGGGGTAGAAGCTCGTGGCCCGTTCGTCGAGGAACGCGTACCGAGCGATGTTGCCGCCCCCGGGACCATCGAACGCCTCGTCGTAGAAGATCCGCCCGAGGCTGTTGGTGGCAAGGATGTCCATTCGACCGTTTCGCACGAATGCGGGTCCGCCGGTGATGGCGTCCATTGCCCGTTGCAATCCTGCACGAGGCGCCCATCCCCGAGGGCGTCGGCGCGGCGTGGTGAGAGCCGGACCGGTGGCCGTCCGTGCGAGATCGGCCAGATGGGCGCGTTCTGCGGAGTCCAGCTGCAGGGCGCGGGCGATCGCATCCAGCACGCTGTCGGAGGTGCCGACAAGATTGCCGCGTTCGATCTTCGCGTAGTACTCCACGCTCACCCCCGCGAGCTGGGCGACCTCGCCCCGGCGCAGCCCGGGCACCCGTCGAGTGCCGCCCTGAACGATGCCGGCCTGCTCCGGGGTGATCCGCGCGCGGCGAGAGGTCAGGAACTCGCGTACTTCGTCTCGATTGTCCACACAACGACCGTACGACGACACGGCACGTCGAAGGGTGCCCTGTCAGTACACGTTCCCGTGGAGACTCCCTCTGCCGGGCGAATCGGCGAACCATGGGAACGGCGGCCGCACACCCACGCGGGTGACGCCGCTGACAGACAAGGAGCCGAATTCATGACTGGCAACACTCCCCACACGGGGTGGACGGGCGGACAGAACGCGTTCGGGGACTTCGCCCCCGCTCTCGCCCACTACACCGACCGGATTCTCTTCGACGAGGTATGGGAGAGGCCGGGCCTGTCCAAACGTGACCGCAGCCTGGCCACGGTCACGGCTCTGATCGCCATGGGCAACATCGACCAGCTGAACTTTCACCTGCCGTTCGCCCGAGACAACGGAGTGACCGAGCAGGAACTGGTGGAGACGATCACCCACCTCGCCTTCTACACGGGCTGGCCCAAGGCCATGAGCGCGATGACGCTCGCCAAGAATCTCTTCGCGGACGACCACGAGAACTGACCCGCACGCCCGAGCCGAACCCGATGTCTCTCGGAAGCGGGGGGACTCAGGACCGGGCCGGCACCTCGTAGACCCCGTCGACTCGGCGCGGAATGCCCAGCGGGTTCGACTCCTTCAGGGCGTCGGGCAGCGCGCGCTCCGGGGCGTCCTGGTAGGCGACGGGGCGCAGCCACCGGCGAACCGCCGTGGCGCCGACCGAGGTGAACAGCGATGAGGTCGTCGACGGCCACGGGCCACCGTGCTGCTGCGACCACGTCACCCCGACGCCGGTCGGCCAGCCCGAGAACAGCACGCGCCCGGCGATCGATTCGAGCGCCGAGACCAGCGGACCGACCTCCTCCGATTCTCCGGCGTGCAGAGTGGCCGTCAGCGTTCCCTCGACCGCGCCGACCGCGGCCAGCGCCTCGTCGGGCGTGGAGTACGACACGAGCAGCGTGGTCGGCCCGAAATGCTCCTCGAGCAGTGCCGTCGGGTCGGCGAGCACAGCGGCCGCGGTCGTGCGCAGCACGGTGGTCGATCCTGAGCCCGATGACGCCGACGAGGGAGCGGCCGCCAGAACCTCCACGTCATCCCGAGCCGCCAGCGACGAGATTCCCGAGGCGAACGCATCCGCCATGCCCTGCGTGAGCATCGTGCCCGAGCCGGGAGCGCCGACGGCGGCGACGAGCGCGTCGTCGAACGCGCCATCATCGGGCACGAACACCACGCCCGGCTTCGTGCAGAACTGCCCGACGCCCATCGTGAACGACGAAGCGAGGCCGGCGGCGAGCGAATCGCCCCGCTCTGAGACGGCAGAAGCCGTGATCACCACGGGGTTGATGCTGCCCAGCTCGCCATAGAACGGGATGGGCGACGGCCGGTTGACGGCCAGGTCGTAGAGGGCCCGCCCGCCGCGCACAGAGCCGGTGAATCCGACGGCGGTGATCGCGGGGTGCACCACGAGGGCGAGGCCTTCCTCGAAGCCCTCGACGAGCGCGAACGTTCCCGCGGGCGCTCCCGCGTCGGCCAGGGCGGACACCACGAGCGACGACGCGAGGCGCGACAGCTTCGGATGCCCCGGGTGCGCCTTCACGATCACCGGGCAGCCCACGGCGAGTGCGGATGCGGTATCGCCGCCGGCCACCGAGAACGCGAACGGAAAGTTCGACGCCGCGAACACGGCCACCGGCCCGAGCGGGCGCAGCAGGCGCCGGATGTCTGCGTGCGGCGGGGTCGCGGATGCGTCGGCGTGGTCGATGGTCGCCTCGAGATAGGCGCCCTCGCGCACGACCGTGGAGAACAGCCGCAGCTGTGCGGTCGTGCGGGCCAGCTCTCCGGTGAGGCGCGGGGTGCCGAGGTGGCTCTCCTCGTCGGCCAGCGCGATCAGTTCGGCGGCGTTCGCATCGAGTCGGTCGGCGACGGCCTCGAGCCAGCCGGCGCGCTGCTCGCCCGATGCCGCGGAGAGCACGGGCGCGGCGGAAACTGCTGCTGCTGCGAGGTCATCGAGAGTGTTCGACGAGGTCGAGGTGGTCGAGGCGGGAGCAGTGCTGGTCATGATTCCTCCGAGATAAGAGAAGCAGAAGTGGTCGGGCCGATGCCGGTGGAGACGAAGTCGAGGCCGAGACCGGGCCGCGCGTTCTCGCGCAACCTGGCCCGGGCATCCACGATCTCGACGGGCGACGGCGAGGTGACGAGGCCGAGAGATGAGAAGGACGCCTCCTCGACGTCTTCGACGGCGGTCTCGGCGCCCACGGCGAGGGCGAGCTGGCCCGACAGATCGATGAGCAGGTGCGGCGCGAGCGACGCAGAACTCTCGGTAGAGATGAACGAGGCGATCTCGAGGAACGGAGTGATGCCGCCCACCCGGATGACGTTGGGCTGCAGCACGTCGGCGTACCCGGCGTCGACGATGTCCTGGAACCGCTGCAGCGTGTGGATGTTCTCGCCCAGTGCGATCGGAACGCCCGTGCGCTCGCGGAGGGCGCGGTAGCCGCGGGTGTCCTCGGCGCGCAGGGGCTCCTCGATCCAGCCGAGGTCGAAGCGGCCGAGGGCGTCGAGGGCGGTGCTCGCCTGCTCGAGCGTCCAGCGCTGGTTGGCGTCGATCAGCAGGGTGCGGTCGGGTCCGATGGCCTCGCGCACCGCGCCGACCCGCTCGATGTCGACGGCGAGCGACGGCCCGCCGACCTTGATCTTCACCGTGTCGTAGCCCGACGCGACCCAGCGCGAAGCCTGCGCCACGAGCTCGTCGAGCGGGTAGTGCAGGTTCACGCCGCTGCCGTACACGGGCACGGATGCGCGCTGCTCGCCGAGCAGGGACGCGAGGGGCAGGGCGGCCCGCTGTCCCGCGAGATCCCAGAGCGCGGTGTCGAGTCCGGCGAGAGCGATCGTGGTGATTCCGGCACCGCCCGCCTCGTGCAGCCGCAGCCAGAGGGCGGGCCACAACGCCTGCGGATCGGTCGTGCGGCCGACGGCGAAGGGCGCGATCTCGGTGTCGATCATGGCCTGTACGGCGGCGGCTCCGATCGTCGGTGTCCACGAGAAGCCGGTGCCGACGAGGCCGTCCGAGTCCTCGACCTCGACGATCACGAGGTGCAGGTGCGGTTCGTCGGGAACCCAGGGCCGCGGCATCCGGGCACTGAGCCGGCGCGTGCGCACGGCCGCGATCGTGGCGGTCACGCGACCAGCGACGGCGCGTACTCGTCGGCGAGCGAGTCGCCCACGGCGAGGATGCGCTCGAGCTCGGCGAGCTGCGCCGGGTTCGGGTCGACGAGAGGCGCGCGCACCGATCCCACGGGCAGGCCGCGCTGGCGGATTCCGGCCTTGATCAGCGAGACGCCGAAGCCCGGAACCTGGTCGCGCAGTCGCACGAGGGGAACGTAGAACTCCCGCAGCAGTCGCAGTCGCGTCTGCTCGTCTCCCGAGACGTAGGCGCGGTAGTGCGCGGTGGCGAGCTCGGGGATCATGGCGAACGCGGCCGACGAGTAGAGCGGAATTCCGAGGCCGCGGTACGCGCCCTGAGTGAGCTCGGCGGTCAGCAGCCCGTTGAAGAACTGGAAGTCGCCGCGGCCGGATTCGCCGACCGCGAGCACGATCTCCTGCGCGAGGCCCACGTCGCCGATGCCGTCTTTGAGGCCGATCACCTTCGGGTTCGCGGCCAGCCGGCGCATGGCGGCCGGAGTGAAGCGAGCCGTGCCGCGGTGGTACACGATCACGGGCAGGCTGCTGGCCGCGGCGACCTGCTCGACATACGAGATGAGGCCCTCTACGGGTCCGCCCACGAGGTAGGGAGGAAGCGCGAGCAGGGCGTCGGCTCCGGCCGCCTCGGCGCGGCGGGCGAGCTCGATGGCCTGGCCGAGGGGTCCGCCGGTTCCGGAGATCACGGGCACGCGACCGCCGACGACCTCGACCGTGGCGCCGACGACGGCCGAGATCTCGTCGCCGGTCAGGGCGTGGAACTCGCCCGTGCCGCACGCCGGGAACACGCCACCGGGGGAGTGCTCCAGCCGCGACGAGACGTGCTCGCGGAGCAGTCCGAGCTCGACGGCGCCCTGCTCATCGAACGGGGTGACGGGAAAGAACAGCACGCCGTCGAAGGCGATGGGGGCGGTGGTCATGGCACTCTCACTTCGGTCGGGAGGGATGAGGGATCGGGTTCAGCTCGCGCTTCGGGCGCCTCCTGCACCAGCTCGGTGCGCCAGCTGTAGCGCGGCTCCCAGCCGAGCAGCTCGCGCGCCTTGGCCGACGAGAAGGCGGGGCTCGTGCCGGTGAGGCCGTCCGCGAGCCCGGATGCCTCCGGCAGGTATCGCGGGATCAGCTCGGCGAGCGGCTCCCGGGCCAGCGCGTCGGCCGCGCCGACGAAGAAGACCGAGCCGTTCGGGGCGAGCTGCGCGCGCTCGAGCCAGACACGCACGAACTCGGCGGCATCCCGCGCATCGAGGTAGTTGAACAGCGAGACGGCGGCCAGCGACGGGTCGTCGAGCCGGTCGGCGACGGTGTGTCCCTGCTGCGTCGGTGCGCCCGCCCACTCCTCGGGCGGAATGACGAAGCACGGCCGGAAGACCCCGAAGGTGACGTGATCGCTGTTGCGCACGAAGCGCTCGACGACGTTCTCGATGACCTGCTTCGAGAGGGCGTAGGCGTTCCAGGGCTCGACCGGATGCGTCTCGTCGAGCGGCAGGAAACGCGGCGCCCAGCCCTGAGGGTTGCCGTAGCCGAGCACGGTGGGGCTCGAGGCGGCGAGCACCAGTCGGGCACCGGATGCGACGGCCGCGTCGACCACGGAGAAGGCCAGCGCCGTGTTGACGTTGAGGATCGTGGCCTCGGGGGCGCTGAAGGGCACGGAGATCGCGGCGAGGTGCACGACCGCTTCGGGGGCGATCGCGATGAAGAGGGTGCGGGTCGCGTCGGCGTCGGTGAGGTCGGCCTGCAGCTGGGTTCCGGGCAGGCCGGCCACGCCTTCGCGGTCGATCGAGGTCACGTCGTGACCGGCTTCGCAGAGACCGCGGACCACGCTCTGGCCGAGCCGGCCGGAGCCGCCCGTGACGACGACCCTCACGATGTCGCCCCGTCAGCGTCGGGGGTGCCCGTCGAAGCGATGTCTTCTGCGAATTCCGCCAGTTTGGCGAACATGTCCTCGAGAAGAAAGCGGGTGTCGACGGTCTCGAGCACGAGGATGTCGCCACCCCGGCCCTCGACATAGCTGCCGTCGGGCGCGAAGCGCACGGGCTTCTGCCGGCGGAAGACGCCGCTCCACGGTTCGAGCATGAGGCCGATCGCGGGGGAGTCGCCGAGCGAGCGGCTCTCGATCGGAACCTTGTGATGCGCGTCGTTGAACTCCACGATCTGCTGCACGAGGTACCGGCCGAGCTCGCCGTGCGGCTCGACCTTGCGGCGCAGCTCGGCGTAACCGACGCTCAGCAGACGGTAGATCGTCGACGGTACCTGCCAGACGGTGATTCCCGAGTCGAAGACCACGTTGGCCGCGGCGATGTCGTTCTTGAGGTTGAACTCGGGCGACGATCCGAGCGGAACCACGTCGGGGTCGTAGGCGCCCCCGCCGATCCAGATCACGACGACGTCGCGATCGACGATCGAGGGCTCCAGCAGAATGGCCGAGGCCATGTCGGTGAGCGGGCCGAGGAATCCGATGAAGAGGGGGCCGTCGCCGTCGGCCAGCGCCTCCGAGATGATGACCCGGGCGCCGTCGGAGTCGACGGGAGTCTGCTCGTCGGGCAGCGCGTGGGCGCCGCCGTTCGCGACCGTCACCCGGCCCTCCTGGCCGAGCATCCCGATCAGCAGATCGATCTCGTCGCGCGACTCCAGCATGCTCGTCTGCGTGCGCTGCGTGCCGAAATGCGCCGCGACCAGGCCGCGCACATCCAGCGTCGGCGACAGCAGCGCGTGCACGATGGCGAACTGATCGTCGGCCTCGTTGCGGGCGTCGGTGTCGACGATCACTCGCCGTCGCCGGGAGAGTGCGGAGGCGGTGCGTTCGGGGGGAGTCATACGATTCCTTCGCTGACGAGGTGGGCGCGGGAGGAGGAGGAAGAAGAGGAGGCGGGTTCGTACGGGCACACGAAGTCGTACCTGCCGGAGCCGATGCGCAGCAGCACTCCGTCGCCGGTCTCGCCGAGCAGCTCGACGCCGGGCGCGTCCGACGCGGGCACGCCGCCCTCGGTGACATTCGACGCGAGTCGTGTCGGCAGCGACACCTGGGCCGTGGAGCCGGGGGGAACGGTCAGCTCGAGCCGGAAGAGCCCGGCCGCGTCGAGCATCCAGGCGCTGCGGGTCGCCCCGCGGGCCGTCTGCTGCGAGGCCGCGGCCCAGCGCATCGCGCGGCTGGGGCGGGGCCGGATGGCGAGCCGCTCGAAGGCGACCGACCCGGGTGCCTGGTCGATGCCGCCGACCGTTCCATAGAGCCATTCGCCCACGGCGCCGAGGCTGTAGTGGTTGAACGAGTTCATGTTCGCGCTCTGGAATCCGCCCTCGGGGGTCCAGCCGTCCCAGCGCTCCCAGATGGTGGTGGCGCCGGCCTCGACCGAGAACAGCCAGCTGGGGTACTCGGTCTGCATGAGCAGCGCGTGCGCGATGTCGTCGTAGCCCCAGCGGCTCAAAACGGGACACAGCTTGGAGACGCCGATGAACCCGGTCGAGAGGCGCATGCCGTTGTCACGAACGAGCTCGGCGAGGCGCGCTGCGGCGTCCTCTTCGAACTCGGCCGGCAGCAACCCGTAGTCGAGCGCGAGCAGGTAGCCGGTCTGGGTGTCGCCCGCGATGCGGCCGTCGGCCGACACGAATTCGCGCTGAAAGGCATCCCGGATGTCGTCGGCCAACGCCGAGAATCGCGTCGCGTCTTCGTCATGGCCGAGCAGCGAGGCAGCGCGTGAGACGAGTCGCGCCGAGTTCGCGAAGTACGCGGTGGCGACGAGGTCCTTCGGGGTCTCGGGGCCGGCCTGCAACCAATCGCCGTAGTTGCGGCCCACGCGCGACCGCCACAGCAGCGACGGGTTCTCACGCCGCACATGCTCGATCCAGCGCACCATCGGCGCGTAGGCCGTCTCGACCACGCGCAGGTCGCCGTAGATGTCGTACAGCGCCAGGGGAATGATCACTCCGCCGTCTCCCCAGGCGGGAGCGCCATCACCCGACCAGCTGGCCACGGGTGCGATATCGGGGAAGGCGCCGTCGGCGTTCTGGCCCACGATCACGTCGTCCATCCAGCTGGCGAAGAACGTGCCGACGGTGGCGTTGCGCGCCGCGGTCGGCAGGAAGACCTGCGCGTCGGCGAGCCAGCCGAGGCGCTCGTCGCGCTGCGGACAGTCGGTGGGAACCGAGAGGAAGTTGCTGCGCTGGCTCCACCGGATGTTGGATTCGAGCTGCATCACGGCGGGGTCCCCGCAGTCGAAGCTGCCCGACTCCTCGAGGTCGCTCGACACGACCCGGGCGGTCAGGTCGTCGACGGTGAGGCCCGCGCGCAGGCCTGCTACGCGAACGTAACGGAAGCCGTGGAACGTGAAGTCGGGCTCGAAGATGTCGTCGTCGATGCCGGCCGGGTAGAAGATGTCTCGCGCCTCGGCGCGGCGCAGGTTCTCGAGGTAGAGCTCGCCCGTGTCGTCGAGGGTCTCGGCGTGCAGCAGTTCGATGAGGTCTCCGGCAGAGGCCCCGCGCACCCTGAGGCGTACGTGGCCCACGAGGTTCTGGCCGAGGTCGACGATGTATGCCCCATCGGGCATGGAGGTCACCGAGCGCGGGGGAACGGTGCGCACGATCCGCATCGGCGGCGAGACGGCGGCTGTTACGAGAGAGGTGTCGCGCCCGAGAACGCGCGCGGCGATCCAGCGCGAGTCGTCGAACGCCGGCTCTGTCCAGCCCGCGACCTCGTTGCGCGCATCCTGGCCTTCGCCCATGAGCAGGTCGGCGTAGAGCCAGCGGCCCCGCGACTCGCGCCAGGCCTCGTCTGTGGCGACGACCTCGGTCGAACCGTCGTCGTAGCTGAGGTGCAGCTCGGCGAGCAGCGCGGGGGCGTTGCCGTAGAGCTTTCCGGCGCGGCGCGGGTCGTAGCCCACGAAGCCGCTCCACCAGCCGTCGGCGAGCGTGAAGGCGAGGGCGTTGCCACCGTCGCGCAGCAGCTCGGTGACGTCGTGGCTCTGGTAGAGGATGCGACTGGTGTAGTCGGTCCAGCCCGGGGCGAGCTGCTCGTCGCTGACCTGCTCGCCGTTGATCCAGGCGCGGTACAGGCCCTGGGCGGTCACGTGCAGGCGCGCCCGCAGCAGCGTCTTCTCGATCGCCAGTTCACGGCGCAGCAGCGACGGCGGCTGCAGCATGCGCGAGTTGAGGGTGAAGTCGTCGTTGGCGGGCGGCAGCAGGGCGGGGCGGTCGCGCGTGTCGCGTCCGATCCACATCGCGCGCCAGCTGGAGGGGTCGACCAGGCCGGTCTCGAAGAAGGCCGAGCGCGTCGCCGACTCGCGCCCGTGTTCGTCGGTGACCGTCAGCATCCAGTCGTATCTCGTGGTGCGCTCGAGCGCCTCGCCCGTGTACTCGACGCCCAGCTGGGCGGTGGATGCGACGGTGCCCGTCGACCAGACGCGTCGCCTGGCGCCGTCGGGCGCGACGGCATCCACCTCGATGCGATACGCGACCTGCGCGGCGCCGCGACGGGTCGACACGAGGCGCCACGAGAAGCGGGGGGTGGGCGTCTCGATCGCGAGCGGCGAGTCGAGGTACTCGGTCTGCAGGTCGTAGGGGTCGAGGGGCGCGGTGGTGGTGGTCACGGACTAATCCTGTCGGGCCGGGGTGGTGCGGCCCAGCCTCGTGTCGATGGCGACGGCGCCGAGCACGAGCGGGCCGAGGCAGACGATGGTGAGCATGGGGGTGAAGAGCGCGAGAGCGATCGAGGTGGCCAGGGCGCCGAGCAGCAGGAGGCTGCCGCTGGCGTCTTCGCCGAGGGCGCGGAACGCGTTCTGCAGGGTGGGAACCCAATGCTGGCCGGGGCGCCAGGCGGCGGCGGCGCGGATGCCGAGAACAGCGACGACGGCACTCACGACCCCGAGGGCGATCCACATCACGGGGTTCTCGCCGAGACCGGCGTAGAGCGCGAAGAGGTCGACGACGAGCAGCACGCCGAGGGCCGCGGGGATCAGGACGACTCCCGCCGAGGAACGCAGGGCCGCGCGGAATTCACGCCAGAAGGCGGCCGGGGTAATTTTTCCTTCGCCCCGGGTGCGTGCGCGCAGGATGGCGCATCCGGCCACGAAGCCGGCGAAACCGGTGACGAGCGGGATGAACGTCAGCAGCACCATGATGCCCACGACAAGGCAGTCGGCGAACGAGGAGATCGGTCCTTCGTAGCGCTGCAGGAATGCCTGCTTCTGCGGGCGTGAACGGGTGCGGTCTCTTTCTGCGGTGCTCATGGCGGCCCGGCCCCTAACCCTTGAGTCCGGAGGTCGCCACGCCGTCGACGAGGTAGCGCTGGAACACCGCGAAGAAGATCACGACGGGCAGGATCGCGAGCACACTCATGGCGAACATCGGCCCGAAGCTCGAGGCGGAGGTCTGGTCGACGAACAGGCGCAGGCCGAGCTGCAGCGTGTAGGTCTCGGGGTTGTTCAGGTAGATGAGCTGGCTGAAGAAGTCGTCCCAGCTCCAGATGAACGAGAAGATCGTGGTCGTGATGAGCGCCGGCGTGAGCAGGGGCAGGATGACGTAGCCGAAGGTGCGGTACGGGCCGGCGCCGTCGATCGTGGCCGCCTCGTCGAGCTCGCGGGGGATGCCCTTGATGAACTGCACGATGAGGAAGACGAAGAACGCCTCGGTGGCCAGGAACTTCGGCAGCACGAGCGGAAGGAACGTGCCGATCATGCCGAGCTGCTGGAAGATGATGAACTGCGGAATGAGCACCACGTGCATCGGCAGCATGATCGTCACGAGCATAAAAGCGAAGAACGGGCGGCGCATTCTGAAGCGCAGGCGGGCGAACGCGTAGGCCGCGAGTGTGCACGAGAACACGTTGCCCACCACGGCGAGCGTCGAGATCAGCATGGAGTTGCCGAGCATCGTCCAGAAGCTCAGGCCGCCGACGCCCTCGAACACCGTGGCGTAGTTGTCGAAGGTGAACGCGTCGGGCAGCACGTTCATGTTCGTCAGGATCTCGGTTCCCGGCTTGAACGACGAGCCGAGCAGCCAGGCCACCGGGTAGAGCAGCAGGGCGAGCAGCGCGAGGCAGAAGACGTGCCAGACGATGGATGCCGCGCGCGAGCGTCCGGTCTGGGCGCGTTGGGCGGGTCGCGGCGTTCGGGGCCGGCGCCTCTCGATGATCGTGGCCATTATTTCTCCTCCCCGGAGTAGAAGACCCAGGCCCTCGACGAGCGGAAGATCAGCGCGGTGACGATGCCGATGGCGACGAGCAGCACCCAGGCCATGGCCGAGGCGTAGCCCATGTCGAAGGCGGTGAATGCGCGGTCGTAGAGGTAGAGGGTGAAGAACAGGGTCGAATCGATCGGGCCGCCGCGGCCGCCCGAGATGATGTACGACGCGGTGAACGCCTGGAACGCGTTGATCACCTCGAGCACGAGGTTGAAGAAGATCACCGGCGAGAGCATGGGGATCGTGACCGACCAGAAGGTGCGCAGCTTGCCGGCGCCGTCGACGGCCGAGGCGTCGTAGAGGTCCTGCGGAATCTGCTTGAGGCCGGCGAGGAAGATCACCATGGGGGCGCCGAACTGCCAGATCGCGAGGATCACGAGCACGTAGAGCGAGAGCTTCGGATTCGAGATCCAGCCGCCGCCGTCGATGCCGACGGTCGACAGGCCGGTGTCGACGACTCCGTCGTTGGCGAAGAGCGTGCGCCAGACGAGGGCGACGGCCACGCTCGCACCCAGCAGCGAGGGCGCATAGAAGGCGGAGCGGTAGAAGCCCTGGCCGCGGCGCGCCTTGTTGAGCAGCAGGGCCACGGCGAGCGCGGCGAGCAGCTTGAGCGGCGCGGCGACGAGCACGTAGTTCAGCGTGACGCCGACCGCGCTCCAGAACCGCGGGTCCTCGACCATGCGCTGGTAGTTCGCGATGCCGATGAACTCGGGCGCCGAGAACAGGTCGTAGTCGGTGAACGAGAGATACAGCGAGGCGATCATCGGGCCGACCGTGAGGAGGGCGGCGCCGATGAGCCAGGGAGTCAGGAAGACGTAGGCCGCACCATTCTTACCGGTCCGCCCGGTGCGGGGTCTCTGCCGGGATGCTTTCGCCGGGGGTTGGGCTGGGGCAGTGAGGGCACTGTCCGTCGGTCGATCGACTGCAACGGTCATGGGTGTGGCCTACGTCTTCCTGTGTTCGCGGGTTCGGTGGTGCCTAGGAGATGGCCGACGTGATCGAGGCGACCGTGGCCTTCGCCGCGTCCTTCAACTCCGTCTGGCCGAAGATGATCTGCTCGTAGGCGAGCGTGAAGTCGGCCGGAATGGTGCTGGCACCGGCCGGCGCGAGCGGCGCAGGAGGCTGGAACGTGTCCTGGTACTCGGAGACGAAGTCGCTCACCGTCTTGTTGCCGCCCTCGAGTGTCGGCGAGATCGCCTCGTAGGTGGCCGAGTTGGTCGGGATTCCGCGCGACAGGCCGAGGATCTTGCCGGCCTCTGAGTCGTTGATGATGAAGTCGAGCAGCTTCGCGGCGGCGTCCGGGTGCTTGGACTTCGACGAGACCGCGGCGACGTTCGTGCCGTTGAGCGTCATGCCCGACTCGTCGGTGTCGGTCGGGAACGGCGCGATCGCGATGTTCTCGGCGCCGAGCGTGTCGGAGTACGCGCCGGTCAGCGACGCGGCCGAGAACTCGGCGGCGCTGATTCCGCGGGCGAGGCCCGAGTTCTGCATGCTCTGGTCGATGGTCGACGTGGTCTCGGCGTCGGTCGTCGTTCCGTCTTCGCGCAGTTCGCCGGCGAGGGTCCACCAGTCGGCGAGGTCCTTCTCGGTGAAACCGACTTCGCCGTCTTCGGTGAAGAGGTGCTTGCCGTTCTGCAGCAGGTACATCTCGAAGTAGGCGATCTGTCCGCCCGGGTCGCTGAGAGCCGCGGTCTTGCCGTCCGACGCCGCGCGGATCTTCTCGCCGGCAGCCTTCAGATCGTCCCAGGTGAAGCCGGCACCCGGAGCCTCCGCTCCAGCCGCAGCCCAGACCGTCGGGTTGTAGACCATCGCGTTGTTCGCGAGTCCGAGGGTGAGGCCCATGACGGTGTCGTCGATGGTGCCGACCTTCAGCGCCTCCTCCGTGATGTCCTCGGTGCGGATCGTGCCGTCGTCGATGTAGTCGGTGAGCGGGGTGAGCGCGTTCTTCGACGAGTACTCGCGCACGCTCTCCATGGGAATGAGGAAGAGGTCGGGAGCTCCGCCGCCGGCGATCTGCGTGGCGAGCTTGGGGATGTACGCGTCGATCGTGGAGAACGACGACTTCACGGTGATGTCGGGGTTGGCCTCTTCGAACAGGTCGATCGCCTGTTCGGTGAGCGCGGCCCGCTCGTCGTTGCCCCACCACGTGAAGCTGATGGTGACGGGGCCGGACTCGGCCGTGTCTTCTGTCGATCCCGAGCTGCAGGCGGTTGCGCCCACCAGTGTCAGGGCCGCGATTCCGGCGAGTGCGATGACTCCCGGTCGTGTGCGTCGTGGCATGGGTTTCTCCTCTTTGAGTCTCCGGTCACACGCGGCGCCGGTGCCTGGGTTGTGGTCGGTACACTCTGTCATAGGAAACCGGTTTCCCGCAATAACCGATTGTTCACGATCATCTTGGGATGATTGTGGCCTGAATTAGAGCCGATCTGGGAGCGTTGCGTGACCAGGCGACTTCCGTCGCCTGCTGAAACCGCTATACAGTGAGGAACCGGTTTCTACCTCCGACCGTCCGCAGACCCATGCAGAAGGAGCGAGCAATGTCGCTCACGCCCCGCCCCGCCGATGGCCTCGGCTACGCCAATCCGATCCTCGACGCCGACTGGCCCGACCCCGATGTCACCCGTGTCGGCGAGCGGTACGTGCTCGTCGCATCCAGTTTCAATCGCTCGCCCGGCCTGCCCGTTCTCGTCTCCGACGACCTCGTGCACTGGAGCATCGCCTCGCACGCCCTCGACCGCATCCACCCGGTGGAGCACTTCGAACTTCCGCGGCACGGACAGGGGGTGTGGGCGCCGGCGATCCGGTTCCACGATGGGCTGCTGCGCATCTACTACCCCGACCCCGATCGCGGCATCTTCGTGGTGACGGCGCCCGCTCCCGAGGGGCCCTGGAGTGAGCCCGTCGCCGTGCTCGAGGGCCTCGGCCTGATCGACCCCTGCCCGCTGTTCGACGGCGAGCACGTCTACCTCGTGCACGGCTGGGCCGCATCCCGCAGCGGTCGCTCGAACGAGCTCACCGTGATCGAGCTCGACGCGTCGGGAATGCGGGCAGTCGGCATTCCGCGCACCGTGATCGACGGCGACCGGGTGCCGGGATGCACCACGCTCGAGGGGCCCAAGTTCTATCGCCGCGGCGAGCACTACTACGTCTTCGCGCCGGCCGGCGGTGTGGCCACAGGGTGGCAGCTGGCCTTCCGCTCGACGTCTCCGTGGGGTCCGTACGAGTCGCGCATCGTGCTCGAACAGGGCGAGACCGGCGTCAACGGCCCGCATCAGGGAGGCTGGGTCACGGCGAACGACGGCAGCGACTGGTTCGTGCACTTTCAGGACACCGGGGCCTTCGGGCGAGTGGTGCACCTCCAGCCCATGACCTGGCACGACGACTGGCCGGTCATGGGTGAGCCGCGCGAGGGCCTGCCGGGTCAACCCGTGGCTGGGATGCGCTGGTCGAGCAGCCGCGCGACGACACAGCCGGCGCATCGAGACCACCACCGCTTCGCCTCACCCGCGGCGGGCGTTCCGGCTCGCAGCGACGACTTCACCGGAACCTCCCTCTCGCCGCAGTGGCACTGGCAGGCCAACCCGCGCCCCGGCCAGGTGACGCTTCAGGGGGATGGAACGCTCGTATTGCCGCTTCGGAGCAACGATTCCGGCAACATCCGCACCCTGCCCCAGGTTCTCTCGCAGCAGCTGCCGCAGTCGCCGACCACGGTGACGACCTCGCTGCGTCTCGACAGCCGGGTAGAAGGAGCCCGCGCGGGCCTCACCGTGCTCGGAAGCGAGTACGCGTGGATCGGCCTCGCGGTCATCGGCGGCCGTGTGCAGGTGACCGGCGGAGTCGGGCCCGGCCATCGCGGCGACCGGGCATTCGTCGAGTCGGCGCCCGTCGCATCCGGTGCCCCTGTTGACCTGCGGCTGCGTTCGCGCAGCGACGCCCGCGTCGACTTCGCGTGGCGGGAGGGAGACGGGGAGTGGACCGGGGCGCTGCTGCCGTTCCGGGCGAAGCAGGGAACGTGGATCGGCGCCGAGATCGGACTCTTCTCGGCGGCGCCCTACGGTTCTGGCGACACCGGCGAGGCTGTGTTCGGACCTGTGGAGGTGGCCCCCGCCGCAACTCAGGAAGAACCGCACCGCCGAGGACGAGAAGCAGCCGTATCGTCGAAACTTCCTTACTTAGAGCAGCCCCACGAAGGGAACCGCGCATGAGCCGCGAACGCTATGGAATGGTCGGCACCGGGCACCGGGCCGAGATGTACATCGACGCCCTGATCGGGCCGCATTCCGATGTGGCCGAGCTCGTGGCCTGGAGCGACTCGAACCCGGGCCGCCTCGACTACTACGCCGACAAGGTGCGCGCGGCCGGGTTCGCCGACCCTGTTCGCTTCGACCCCGCCGCCCTCGCCGACACCGTGCGCGCGCAGCGGCTCGACCGGATCATCGTCACCACCCCCGACTTCACGCACGCCGAGTTCGTGTCGGCAGCGCTCATCGCCGGCGCCGACGTGGTCGTAGAGAAGCCGCTCACCATCGACCGCGAGGGCCTCGACACGATCCGCGTCGCCGTCGAGCAGTCCGGTCGGAGCGTCGTGACCACGTTCAACTACCGGTACAGCCCCCGCAACAGCGCACTGCGCACGCTGATCGCTGAGGGCTCGATCGGTCAGGTCACCTCGGTGCACTTCGAGTGGGCGCTCGACACCATGCACGGCGCCGACTACTTCCGCCGCTGGCACCGCGACAAGGCCAACTCGGGCGGCCTGCTCGTGCACAAGTCGTCGCACCACTTCGACCTCGTCAACTGGTGGATCGACTCCTCGCCCGTGCGCGTCTTCGCCAGCGGCGGCCTGCGCTTCTACGGAGAGGACAATGCTCAGCTTCGCCGCGGTGGTCTCGATACGGCCGCGGGCGGCCTACTCGACCAGCGCGGGGCCGCCGACCCCTTCGCCCTCGACATCGCCGCGGACCCCCGACTCAAGGCCCTCTACGTCGACACCGTCGCCCACGACGGCTACCACCGCGACCAGAACGTCTTCGGCCCGGGAATCACCATCGAGGACAACCTCGCCGTGCTCGTCGACTACGCGTCCGGCGCGACGATGTCGTACTCCCTCAACGCGCACAGCCCGTGGGAGGGCTACCGCGTCACTGTCAACGGCACAGAGGGCCGCGCCGAACTCGAGGTCGTCGAACGCAGCTCGGTGCTTCTGGATGCCGACGGCCGGGCCGTGCTCGACCCCAGCGCGAATCCCGTGGCCGGCCCCGCCGACACGGTGCGTCCGATGACGGAACGCCTCGTGCTGCAGCGGCACTGGGAGTCCGCGCGCGAGGTGCCCATCCCCGAGGGCGTCGGCGGTCACGGTGGTGGCGACGCGTTTCTTCTCGAGCACCTCTTCACCCGCGTCGAATCGGATGCGCCGCTCGGCCGCGTGGCCGGCTTCGACGACGGCGTGCGCGCGGTCTCTGTCGGCATCGCGGGCAACGAGTCGCTGCGCACGGGCCTTCCCGTCATCCTGCCCTTCGCTCCGCATCGCTAGGCGGGCCTTCCATGGGATCATCGATCACGGGCAGCGGCGACGACGCCGCACGCTCCGCATTCCGACACCGCGACCGGCTGGAGCTCGAATGACACGCGATCCCTCCGCGCCCACGACACCCGGCGCATCCACCCCGGCCACCATCGCGCAGGTCGCGACGGCCGCCGGGGTCTCGCGGGCGACCGTCTCGCGGGTCATGAACGGTCGCGCGACGGTCGCCCCGGTCATCGCCGAGCGCGTGCGACAGGCGGTTCGCGACCTCGACTACACGCCCTCGACCGTTGCCCGAAGCCTCTCGCTCGGCCGCACGAACACCGTCGCCCTCGTCGTTCCCGACCTCGCCAACCCGATGTTCCAGCAGGTGCTGCGCGGGGTCACCCAGGCCGCGGCCGTCGACGGCTACCGGGTTCTGGTCGCCGACTCGGCAGAGAACGTCGATGAGGAGAGGCTGCTCGCGATCGAGGCGCGCATGCGCTGCGACGCCCTCGTGCTGTGTGCGCCCCGTATGCCGATCGCGCAGCTCACCGAGCTGCTGCCCCGGGTCTCGCCGACCGTCGTCATCAACCGCGACCTCGGGGCGCTCGCGGCGCCCGCTCTGTCGATCGACTACGCGTCGGGCATCAAGGGGCTCATGGCGCACCTGCTGTCGCTCGGGCACACGCGCTTCCTGTTCCTCGGCGGGCCCGGGCAGAGCGCCTCGAACCAGGAGCGCCTCGAGGGGCTGCGCGAGGTCGCCGCCTCGCATCCGGGAATCACGATCGACACCGTCACCTGCGGCGCAGCGATCGAAGACGGGTACGCCGCGGCAGAGGCCGTGCTCTCGAACGGGGCCACGGCCGTGCTCGCGTTCAACGACCTCGTCGCGGTGGGGTTGCTGGGGCGGCTCGCCGAACTCGAGGTCTCGGTTCCGGGCCGGGTCTCCGTGACCGGCTTCGACGACATCCAGTTCGCCCGCTTCGCCACACCCTCGCTCACGACCATGTCGGTGCCGCAGATGGAACTCGGCCGCCAGGCCTGGGCCCAGCTGCGCGAGCTGCTCGAGGGCGGGCAGCCCGAGCACGCAGTGTTCTTCCGGCCGCGGCTCGAGGTGCGCTCGAGCACGGGGCCCGTGCCGGATGCCGTGGGCCCGGTGCCCGGCGCATGACCGGTTCGAGCGCACCCTCGGCCGCCGACCGGGCGGTGAAGCGCGCCAGGCTGCTCGCGATCCTCGAGGAGCGCGATGCCGAGAGCCTCGTGCTGTCGAGCCACGGCGCCCTGGCCTGGTACCTCGATGGGGCCCGCACGCACACGAGCCTCATGGGCGACCCCGTTCTGCAGGTGCGGGTCGATCGCGACGGAGACCGGGTATCGGCGTTCTCGAACGAGGCCGCGCGGCTGCTCGCCGAGGAGCTTCCATCAGGAATCGAGGTGTCGACCGTGCCGTGGTTCGGCGCGCTGGGCGACGGGTTCGCGGATTCTGCTGGTGCTGGTGAAGCGGGCTCTGGCGTTGCAGGGCCGCGCTCGCTCGTCGAGTCCGACATCGCGGCCGAGCTGCGCGCGGCGCGCGCATCCCTTCTTCCTGCAGAACTCGCCCGCTACCGCGCCCTCTGCAGCGACGCGGCCGAGGTGATGACCGACGCTCTGGCGGCCGCCTCGCCGGTACAGCCCGAGCGGGCGCTCGCGGCATCCGTCGGCGCAGGGCTCCTGGAGCGCGGAGCCGACCCGCTCGTGCTCATGGTGTCGGGATCCGCTCGAGCCGGCTACCGGCATCCGCTGCCCCGCGACGAGCCGGTCGGCTCGCGGGCCATGGTCGTGGCCTGCGCCAGGCGGCACGGAATGATCGCGAACATCACGCGCTGGGTGAGCTTCGGGGCACCGGCCGCCGATGCGTTCGCCGACGCGGGCGCGCGCATCCTCGAGGTCGAGGCCGCCTACTTCGACGCGACGACCGCGGGCGCGACCCTGAGGTCGGCGTTCGAGGCCGGATGCGCGGCGTACGGCGAGGCGGGATTCGCGGCTGACGAATGGCGCAACCACCACCAGGGCGGGGCGGCCGGGTACAACGGACGCGACCCTCGGGCGACGTCGCGGGTGCCCGACCTGGTCCAGCTCAACCAGGCCTTCGCGTGGAACCCGTCTGCGCCCGGGGTCAAGATCGAAGACACGGTGCTGCTCGGCTCGTCCGGAATCGAGTCGCTCACCGTCGACCCACGCTGGCCCACGGTGCAGCACGCGGGCCGCGCCCGCCCCGCCGAACTGCGCCTGTAGCCCGGCTCTACGCGTAACTAATTCAGGAGGAGCGGCCGGCCGGCGCCACTATCCACACGGCGACGCGCTCCTCCTGAATTGGTCGCGCGCTCCGCCGCGTCCACCTCGCCACTACTCTGATCTGAAACGCTTCAACCGGCCGCACGAACATAGGAGTTCCCGCCATGCCCATCGATCCGCACATCGCCGAGCGCATCCACCTGCTCGAGGGCATTCCCGACTGGGGCTCCGGTCGCACCGACGCCGAGCACGCTGCCGCCTTCGCCGAATTCGCCGTCGACCCGGAGCCCTACGACCTCCCCGCAGACATCGAGATCGGCGACGACGTCGTCGCCGGCCCGCACGGCCCCATCCCCGTTCGCGTCTACCGCCCATCCGGCGCAACCGGCCGGCTGCCGGCCCTGCTGTGGAACCACGGCGGCGGCTTCGTCGGCGGCGACCTCGACATGAACGAGTCCCACGTCACGAGCGCCGAACTCGCCCACCGCGCCCAGGCGCTCGTCGTCGCGGTCGACTACCGGCTGGCGAATGACGGGGTTCAGTATCCGGTTCCGGTCGACGACGTCGAGGCCGCGTGGCTCTGGCTGATGTCGAACGCGCCGGCGCTGGGGGTGGATGCCCGCCGCATCGCGATCGGCGGCGCGAGCGCGGGGGCCAACCTGGCCGCCGCGACGGTCGTGCGGCTCGTCGCGACGGGCGGCATTCTGCCGTCGAGGCTGCTGTTGGCCTACCCGGCGCTGCATTTTCCGTTCCCTGCCCTCCCCGACGAGGTGCAGGCCGTGATGGCGACGCTTCCAAGCATGATCCGCTTCCACCCCGAGGGCTCCCGCCGCATGCTGCTGAACTACGCCGGCACAAGCGTGGATCTGCCGCCCGAGGTGATGCCCGGACACGCGCCGCTCGCGGGGTTCCCGGCCACGCGCATCCTGATCAGCGAGTTCGACGACTTCAGGCCGTCGGGCGAGCTGTTCGCCGAGCAGCTGGCCGAGGTGGCCGTGCCCGTGGAGACCCGGCTGGCGACAGGAATGCTGCACGGGCACCTGAACCGCACGCCGACGCTGCCGGAGGTCTCCCGATCGCTGGACTTCTTCGCGGAGGCGCTGTCCGAGACCACACGCAGCGTCCGAAACACCCCGGCAACACCGCCGCACTAGGCTCGGGTCATGGTTGACCTGTTCGCCGGCTACGGCGCCACACTCACCCCCCGTTCGTCGCGAGGGTCCGCGAGTGCCTGGGACGAGATGTTCCCCGAACCCAGCTCCCTGGCCCCCGTCGAGGCGCGCGCCGCCTATAAAGACGTGTACCAGGCGCTGGCCCGCATGACGCAGGAGGAACTGCGCGGGCGCACCGACGCCCTGGCCAGTTCGTACCTCGCCCAGGGCGTGACGTTCGACTTCGCCGGCGAGGAGAGGCCCTTCCCCCTCGACGCCGTTCCGAGGGTGATCGAGCAGAAGGAGTGGGTGACCGTCGAGGCGGGAATCAAGCAGCGCGTGCGCGCGCTCGAGGCCTTCCTCGCCGACATCTACGGCCCCCAGCACGCGGTGCGCGACGGCGTCATCCCCGCAGGCCTGATCAGCTCGTCGAGCCACTTCCACCGCCAGGCCGCGGGCATCGTCTCGGCCAACAACGTGCGCATCCAGGTGTCGGGCATCGACCTGATCCGCGATGAAAAGGGCGCCTGGCGGGTGCTCGAAGACAACGTTCGTGTTCCGAGCGGCGTCAGCTACGTCATCTCCAACCGCCGGGTCATGGCGCAGACGCTGCCCGAACTCTTTGTCAGCATGCGCGTGCGCCCCGTGGGCGACTACCCCAACAAGCTCCTCCAGGCATTGCGCGCGTCCGCGCCCGCCGGCGTCGACGACCCCAACGTGGTCGTGCTCACCCCCGGCGTCTACAACTCCGCCTACTTCGAGCACACCCTGCTGGCCCGACTCATGGGCGTCGAGCTCGTCGAGGGCCGCGACCTGTTCTGCTCGGGCGGCAGGGTCTGGATGCGCACCACGGCCGGTCCGATGCGCGTCGACGTGATCTATCGCCGGGTCGACGACGAGTACCTCGACCCGCTGCAGTTCCGCGCCGACAGCCAGCTCGGCTCGCCCGGCATCATGATGGCGGCGCGGCTCGGAAACGTGACGATCGCGAACGCGGTCGGCAACGGCGTGGCCGACGACAAGCTCGTCTACACCTACCTGCCCGACCTCATCCAGTACTACCTGGGCGAGAAGCCGATCATCCCGAACGTCGACACGTGGCGCCTCGAAGACCCGGCCTCGCTCGAGGAGGTGCTCGACCGCCTCGACGAACTCGTCGTGAAGCCCGTCGACGGATCGGGCGGCAAGGGCCTCGTCGTCGGACCCGCGGCATCCAAGACCGAGCTCGAGACGCTGCGCAAGCGGCTTCTCCAAGACCCGCGCGGCTGGATCGCGCAGCCGGTCGTGCAGCTCTCGACGATCCCGACGCTGGTCGAAGACGGCATGAGGCCGCGGCACGCCGACCTGCGCCCGTTCGCGGTCAACGACGGCAGCGACATCTGGGTTCTGCCCGGCGGACTCACGCGGGTGGCGCTGCCCGAGGGCGAGCTCGTCGTGAACTCGAGCCAGGGCGGCGGATCGAAGGACACGTGGGTCATCGGCCTCGAGCCCGATTTCTTCCACGAGTCCTCGGCCCGCAACATCCAGGGTCTCGTGGCCGACCAGGCGGCGAACACGCAGTCGATTCCGATCGTCGGCAAGCACGCCGTCGACCACTCTCCTCAAGACAAGCCCAACAACGACCAGCAGCAGCAGCAGCAACAGGCGCGCTGGAGCCCGGGGCACCCGCCCCTGCCGACGCCCCGTTCCCTGAGCCTGTCGAAGGGAGCCCGTCTCGACAGGCTCGACGAACGGAATGAAGGAGGAGACGAATGCTGAGCCGCATCGCCGAGAGCCTCTTCTGGATCGGGCGCTATATCGAGCGCAGCGACGGCACCGCCCGCATCCTCGACGTGCACCTGCAGCTCCTGCTCGAAGACCCGTGGATCGAAGAAGACCTAGCCTGCCGCTCGCTTCTTGCGCTCATGGGCAGCGAGGTCCCCGGACCCGAGCGTGAACTGACGCGACAGGACGTGCTTGCGACCCTCGCGGTAGACCGCACCCATCCCGCATCCATCGCCTATTCGCTCGGAGCGGCCCGCGAGAACGCCCGTCGGGCGCGCGAGATCGTCTCGACCGAGCTGTGGGAGTGCCTCAACACGACCAGGGCGAAGATGCCGCGCAAGGTCGCGGGCGAGAAGACGCACGAGTTCTTCGGCTGGGTGCGCGAACGCGCGGCGCTCGCCGTGGGCATCGTCGAGTCGGGAACCAGTCGTGACGAGGCCTGGCACTTCTTCAACCTCGGACGCTCGCTCGAGCAGGCCGACATGACGGCCCGCCTGCTGGCGACGAGAAGCCTCACCGAGGCATCCGGCCCGAGCTGGACGACCATTCTGCGATCGTGCGGCGCCTACGAGACCTACCTGCGCACCTACCGGGGCGTGCCGTCGGCGCGCAACGCGGCCGAGTTCCTGCTGCTCGACCGCCTGTTCCCGCGGTCGATCATCTTCTCGGTCTCGCGGGCGGAGGAATCGCTGCGCGCGATCGAACCCCGCAACGACCGGGTCGGTGTCACCGACAGGGCGCAGCGGCTGCTCGGCCAGATCCGCAGCCAGCTCGAGTACCGCCCGATCATGGACATCCTGCACGAGCTGCCGAAGCACATGGACAGCGTGCAGGATGCGACGTCGACGGCATCCGAGGCGATCCGGCAGCGCTACTTCCCCACCAACGCTGCCCCTTCCTGGACGGGAGAGAACACATGAACCGGCTTCGCATCCGGCACGTGACCGGTTACCGCTACGAGGGCGAGGTGGCGGCCTCCTACAACGAGGCGCGCATGCTCCCGGTCTCGAGCTCCGACCAGTTCGTGCTGTACTCCAACCTCGAGATCGCTCCCGTGTCGAGCAACCACAACTACCTCGACTACTGGGGCACCAGGGTCTCGAGCTTCGAGGTGCTGACCCCCCACAAAGAGCTGTCCTTGACCGCGAACAGCCTCGTCGAGGTGCGCCCGCGCGCGCACCAGCCGCACAAGGTCGGTTGGGAGACGCTGGCCGACGCGGCCGCCAAGGCCACCTCGTACGTCGAGCATTCGAAGCAGACCCGCCTCACCGATCCGGCCGACGACATCGTCGAGCTCGCCAACGAGATCGCGTCGCGCTACGACAGCCCGTGCGAGGCCGCCCTCGAGATCTGCTCGGCGATCGGCGACCAGATGCAGTACGTGCAGGGCGTCACCCATGTGCACTCGACGGCCAAGGACTCCTGGGCCGACAAGCGCGGCGTCTGCCAGGACATCGCGCACATCGCCCTCGGCGCGCTGCGCTCGGTCGGCATCCCCGCACGCTACGTCTCGGGCTACCTGCACCCGAAGCCGAACGCCGAGATCGGCGAGACGGTCGCGGGGGAGTCGCACGCCTGGGTCGAGTGGTTCTGCGGCGACTGGCGCGGCTTCGACCCCACGAACTCGATCGACATCGGAGACCGCCACGTGACGGTGGGCCGTGGCCGCGACTACAACGACGTGGCCCCGCTGCGCGGCGTCTACGCCGGGCCGTTCGGGTCGAGCCTCTTCGTGACCGTGGAGATCACCCGCGAGAGCTGAGCCTGTCGTTCCCTGAGCTTTGCCTGCGGGCGGTTCCCTTCGACAAGCTCAGGGAACGGCGACACAATGGGCACGTGCCCCAGTTTCTCAGCGACCACGGCGTCGCGATCCACTACTCCGCCTGGCCCATCGAGAACCCGCGCGGCATCGTGCAGATCGTGCACGGCCTCGGCGAGCACTCGGGGCGGTACGCCGAGCTCGCCGGCCGGCTAAACGCATCCGGATACGCCGTCTACGCGCACGACCTGCGCGGCCACGGCGAGACGGCGCGGCTGCCCGGCGGCGAGACGCGACCCGGCCATCGCATGGGCCCTGACGGAGTGCGCACGGCCGAGGCCGACATCCTGCGTTTCACCAGGCTGCTGCGCGACGAGGTGCCCGGCGTTCCCCTGGTGGCACTCGGCCACAGTCTCGGGTCGCTGCTGCTGCAGCGGGTCGTCAACACCCGATCGACGGCGTTCGACGGCCTCGTGCTCACGGGCACGGCGCTGCGCATGCCGGGGTCGATGGATGGCGGCGACCTGACGCGGCGGCACCGCCCGGCCCGCGGCCAGGGTACGGGGTTCGAATGGCTGAGCCGCGACGTGGCCATGCAGCAGAAGGCCGCCGACGACGCCTACATGTTCGAGGCGAAGGCGCTGAAGGAGCTCGGCGTGCGCGACGGGCTGCGGCTGTTCGGCGTGCCCTCTCGTCGTATCCGGCGCGATCTGCCGGTGCTGATCATGGGGGGCTCCGACGACATCCTGGGCGGCACCGCCAGCATGCGCCGGCTGGCCAAGGCCTACACGCAGCGCTCGAAGCTTTCCGACGTCGAGGTCGTGGTGTTTCCGGATGCCCGGCACGAGGTCTTCAACGAGACGAACCGTGCCGACGTGGCCGACCGCCTCGTCGACTGGCTCGACCACCACAGGGCGTTCTAACTCAGGAGAATCGCGGTAGCCACGGGCGAATCGGGCCTTTCCGGCCCGATTTTCCTGCGCTGCAGCGGCGTAGGCTGGCTGCATGCATGGTGAGTATAAGGTTCCCGGCGGCAAACTCGTGGTCGTCGACCTCGACCAGGTCGATGGTCGTATCGCGAACTTCCGACTGGCGGGTGACTTCTTCCTCGAGCCCGACGACGCGCTGCCGCTGATCAACGCGGCCGTCGAGGGCCTCCCGGTCGAGAGCGATGCCGCCACCATCGCCACAGCGGTCAAGGCCGCCCTGCCCGAGGGCGCGCAGCTGCTGGGCTTCACACCCGAGGCCGTCGCCGTCGCCGTGCGCCGCTCGCTCGCCAAGGCCACCGGATGGCGCGACTACGACTGGCAGGTCATCCACTCGAAGGCCGTTCCGCCGGTCGAGCAGATGGCCCTCGACGAGGTGCTCGCGGTCGAGGTCGGCGAGGGGCGCCGACAGCCCACGATGCGCATCTGGGAGTGGGAGTCGCCGGCCGTGGTGATCGGCAGCTTCCAGTCGCTGAAGAACGAGGTCGACCTCGAGAACGCCGAGAAGTACGGCTTCGACGTCGTGCGTCGCATCTCGGGAGGCGGCGCCATGTTCATGGAGGCCGGCTCGGTGATCACGTACTCCATCTACGTTCCCGCGGCCCTCGTCTCGGGCATGACGTTCGCCGACTCCTACGCCTTCCTCGACGAGTGGGTCATCATCGCCCTCAAGTCGCTCGGCATCGACGCCCACTATGCGCCGCTCAACGACATCACGAGCCCCACAGGCAAGATCGGCGGGGCCGCGCAGAAGCGCCTCGGCAACGGAGCGGTCGTGCACCACGTCACCATGAGCTACGACATGGACGGCGAGAAGATGGTGCAGGTGCTGCGCATCGGGCGCGAGAAGATGAGCGACAAGGGAACCAAGTCGGCGGCCAAGCGCGTCGACCCGCTGCGCAGCCAGACAGGCCTGTCGCGCGCCGACATCATCGACAAGATGATCGCCACGTTCACCGGGCTCTACGGCGCGACGCCCGGAGACATCACCGACGACGAGTACGCCAAGGCCGAAGAGCTGGTGCGCACCAAGTTCAGCACGCCGGAGTGGATCGCCCGCGTTCCGTAGGAGAGAGGTCGACGAGCGGCTCACCGGGTCGTGAGCGGCTGGTACTCCTCGTGGTTGTCGATGTAGGTCGCGACGAAGGGGCACGCGGGGATCACGCGCTGCGTTCCCGCGGCGATCTGGTCGAGCACGCCCTGCACGAGAACACTGCCGAGACCGCCGTGCTGCTTGCTCGGATCGATCTCGGTGTGGGTGATGGCGATGGCGTCGCCCCGCAGTTCGTAGTCCGCGAGTCCCACCTGTTCATCGTCGACCCAGAGGGTGTAGCGGCTGGCATCGGGCTCGTGGCGCACTTCGCGGCTCTGCATCCAACGAACGATACGCCCACTCCAGACCTGCCACAATTGCAGGATGCCCGACCATCCGATCGATCCGGCGTCCGCTCCGGGCGTCAGCCGGGTCATCCAGGGCGACAACCTGCCTGTTCTCGCGAGCCTGCCCGACGAGACCTTCACACTGATCTACCTCGACCCGCCCTTCAACACGGGCCGGGTGCAGAAGAGGCAGTCCACGACGTCGGTCCGCACCGCGGCGGGGGTCGGCTCGATAACGGGGTTCAAGGGCCGCAGCTACGAGCGCATCAAGGGCGATCTGCTCGCCTACGACGACGCGTTCGAGAACTACTGGGAGTTCATCGAGCCGCGCCTCCTCGAGGCCTGGCGCCTGCTCGCGCCCGACGGGACGCTGTACCTTCATCTCGACTACCGCGAGGCGCACTACGCGAAGGTGCTGCTCGACGCGCTGTTCGGCCGGGAGAGCTTTCTCAACGAGATCATCTGGGCCTACGACTACGGGGCGAAGTCGAAGAGCCGCTGGCCCGCCAAGCACGACACGATCCTCGTCTACGTGAAGGACCCGGCGCGCTACTACTTCGACTCGTCGAGCGTCGACCGCGAGCCGTACATGGCTCCGGGGCTGGTGACGGCCGAGAAGGTCGCCCGCGGCAAGCTGCCCACCGATGTGTGGTGGCACACGATCGTGTCGCCGACCGGCCGCGAGAAGACCGGCTATCCCACCCAGAAGCCCGAGGGCATCCTGCGTCGCATCGTGCAGGCATCGAGCCGCGAGGGCGACTGGGTTCTCGACTTCTTCGCCGGTAGCGGCACCACCGGCGCCGTCGCCCAGGCCCTGGGCCGTCGCTTCGTGCTGGTCGACCAGAACCCCGAGGCCATCCAGGTGATGCGCGATCGCCTTCCCGGCGTGCCGGTGGTGAGCGCCCCGCCGGTCTAGCCGACGGCCGCCGCGCGGGAACACGTGCGCGCCCGGCCGGCGCATCCGCCACCGGTCGAAGGGCAGCGGATGCGCCGAGCGGGCGCGGACGATGGTGGTGCGGGCGGGGCTAGTGCACGGGCATCGGCACGGCGTCTGCCGAATCGGATGCGCCGGCCCCGGCGGGCGCGGCACCGTGGCTCAGCGACAGGCCCTGGCCGCGGCGGCGGAACAGCAGGGCTGCGACCACGGCGCCGAAGGCGAAGAAGCCGGCACCCCACCAGTAGGCGGTGGCATAGCTGGCGATGGCGGCGTTCGCGGCGACCTCGGCGGTGACCGGGGCGTTCGACGCGAGGTAGTCGGCGGCCGCGGTGGCGGCGAGCGTATTCATCAGTGCCACGCCGATCGAGCCTCCGACCTGCTGGCTCGTGTTGACCATGGCTGAGGCGACGCCCGCGAATTCGCGGTCGACGCCGAGGGTGGCGGTCTGCATCGAGGCGGGCATGATCGTGCCCATTCCGAAGCCCATGATCATGAGCGCGGGCAGCACGTTGGCCGCGTAGCTGCTGTCGAGGTCGAGCCTCGTGAGCATGACCATCGCGATCATGGCGATGATCATTCCGGCGGGCACCATGATCTTCGGGCCGAAGCGCGGAACGAAGAGGTTGGTGCCGAGCTGGGCGGCCAGAACGAGCATCGCGATCATCGGCAGGAACGACAGGCCGGTCTGGATGGGGGAGAAGCCCAGCGAGGCCTGCAGGTAGTAGGTGACGAAGAGGAAGATGCCGAACATGCCGGCGCCCGCGATGAGCACGGAGGCGTAGGCCGCGCCGCGGTTGCGGTCGAGGACGATCTTCAGCGGAAGCAGGGGATGTGCCGCCCGGCGCTGCCAGAGGACGAAGGCGACCAGCAGCACGGCGGCGCCCGCGAGCATGCCCCACGTGAGGGGAGAGTCCCAGCCGTCGGTCTCGGCGTTCGCGAAGCCGTAGACCAGGCCGAAGAGGCCGCCCGAGATGAGTACGGTGCCCGGGATGTCGAGCTTCGGACGGGGGCCCGTGCGCTTCGACTCGGAGAGGTAGACGGCCGCGCCGATGACGCCGATGACAGCGATGAAGACGTTGATGTACAGGTTCCAGCGCCAGTCGAAGCGCTCCGTGAGGAATCCGCCGAGCAGCAGGCCGACGGCTCCACCGGCACCGGCGATCGCGCCGAAGATCCCGAATGCGCGGGCGCGCTCCTTCGGAATGGTGAAGGTGGTGGTGAGCACCGCGAGGGCGGTGGGAGCGAGCAGCGCGCCGAACACGCCCTGCAGCGCGCGGGCCGCGACGAGGGTTCCGAAGCTCTCGGCGGCTCCGCCCAGCGCCGAGGCGACGGCGAATCCGATGAGGCCGATGATGAAGGTGCGCTTGCGGCCGATCAGGTCGGAGACGCGGCCGCCGAGCAGCAGGAGGCTTCCGAAGGCGAGGGAGTAGGCCGTGACGACCCACTGGCGGTCGCCGTCGCTGAAGCCGAGGTCGGCCTGGGCGGCGGGGAGGGCGATGTTGACGACGGTCGAGTCGAGAACGACCATGAGCTGGGCGAGGGCGACGACGGTGAGCGTCAGCCAACGGCGTGAAGAGACCTTCGCAGCGTCGGCGACGCTCGAGGGCGAGAGAGAGGTCTGAGTCATGTGGTCAGCATATACGAAACTCAACAGTTCCGGATAGCCTCAGTTCCGAATTTATCCAGTTCCGACTCTTAACAGTTCCCTAATTGATAGAGTAGGTGCTGCAGCACATCGCGGACAACAGAAGGAGACGAGCGCAATGACGCAGCTCGACGACGTTCACACGAGCAGTGACGCCCCCAAACTCGGCCGCAGGCGAGACCCGGCCAAAGACCAGCAGATCCTGGATGCGGCGGTCGAGGTTCTCGCCGAGACCGGCTTCGACGGCATGACGATCGACATGGTCGCCTCCCGCGCCGGTGCGGGCAAGGCCACGGTCTACCGCCGGTGGACTTCGAAGAACGAGCTCGTGCTCGACGCGGTGGCCTGCATGAAGAAGGGCGACCTCGACTCGCTCGCCATTCCCGACACGGGCACCCTGCGCGGCGATCTGGTCGCCATGATCCGCCCGCCGTCGATTCACGACGCCGAGCGCAAGCTCAAGGTGATGGCCGGCCTCGCGTCGATGCTGTCATCGGCCCCCGAGCTCGCCGACGCGGCCAACGAGGCCATCGTCGAACCGCGCGCGCGCATCAACCGCATGCTGCTGACCCGGGCCATCGAGCGCGGCGAGATCGCATCCGACACCGACATCCAGCTCATCTCGCTGATCTCGCCGTCGATGGTGGCGTACCGATCGCTCATCCTGCGCAAGCCGGTCGACCGCGAGTTCCTGATCACCATCATCGATGGAGTCATCCTGCCCGCCGTCGGCCTCGGCCAGACGGCCCCCGCGCGCCCGTAGCGGCGTTCCCTGAGCTTTGCCTGCGGTCGGCCTACGCGGTCGGCGCGGCCTCCGACGACTCGCGGACCACCAGTGTGGTCGACATGATCTGCGCGTGCTCGATCGTCTCGCCCGCGATCAGCCGCACGAGGGCGTCGGCCATGCCCGCTCCGAGCTCCGACGAGGGCTGGTGCACCGTCGTGAGCGTCGGGCTCAGGGCCGTGCCGAGTGGATCGTCGTCGAACCCTGCCACGGCGATGTCGCCGGGAATCGTCAGTCCCCGTTCGCGCAGCACCGGGTAGGCCCCCGCCGCCATCTGGTCGTTCGCGAAGAACACCGCGTCGATCGACGCGTCACGGTCGAGCAGCCGACCGATCGCATCCGCCCCCGACGCGGGCGAGAAGCCGCCGATCTCGACGAGGTCGTCGGCGAGCCCTGCGGCATCCATGGCTTCTCGCCAGCCGCGCAGCCGATCGACGCCGGGCGGCATGTCCTGGGGTCCGGCCACGGTGGCGATGCGGGTGCGGCCGAGGGCGATGAGGTGCTCCGTCGCCGAGCGCGCGGCGGCCACGTTGTCGACGTCGACGAAGTAGCTGTCGTCGAGCTCGGGCGTCAGGGGCCGCCCTCCGAATACGATCGGAAGCTTCTGGCCGAGGCGGGTGTAGGAGTGGTCGCCGGAGTGGTGCGACACCACGAGCGCGCCGTCGACGTTTCCGCCGAGCAGATAGCGCCGGGTCTTGTCGCTCGACGACTCCGAAGCGATGAGCAGGTTGAGTGTGTAGTCGGTGTCGTTGAGGTAGACGGCCACGCCCTGGATGACGGCGGCGAAGAAGGGGTCGCTGAACACGGTCGACGTCTGCTCGGGAACGATGAGCGCGATCACGTTCGTGCGCCTGCTCGCGAGCGAACGCGCGGCGCGATTGGGCACGTAGTTCAGCTTCTCGATCGCGGCGTTCACCAGGGCGGTCACCTGCGGGGTGACCGCGGTCGAGCCGTTGACGACGCGCGACACCGTGGCGCGAGAGACTCCGGCGACGTGCGCGACCATCTCGAGTGTGGGCGCCTGCGGGGTGGTCGCCTGCTCGGAGTGGTCGATCGTCATTGACGGGGCCCTTCTGATAGGAGGGTCCCATTCTAGAAGCGCGAACCTCGGCCGCCGCGACCGGCACCATCGACACGGCGGATCGCCTCAGTGAGGTGCGGGAAAGTGTCGCTTCAGTGGCCGGCAGAGTCATATGGTCGTTGCAACGCTCTGATTGATCGGAGTGTTGATGTCGACGAAGAAGTATGGCGTTCGGTA
>NZ_JARUXC010000050.1 GCF_030433855.1 Agreia sp. PsM10
GTGAAATATCTTTAGCAATTCTCTTTGAGGAACTAAGATCATTTTGAAAGGTAACATTTGATAGCGTCATCGAGGGACTATGATCTTGTATTTTTGATTGCTTTTGGCTAAGATATCCCATATGCATAACATGGCCATTTTGGTAAGGCAACAAAGTGGAATTACCCTAAGGGTGCAAGTGTGCAAATGTGTTGGATTTACATGCTTGTTTATCTTGAATTAGGGTTTGCTAACTTGTTGATTTTATCTTTCCATACAAAATCCTAATT
>NZ_JARUXC010000051.1 GCF_030433855.1 Agreia sp. PsM10
GTTTACGTTGACGGTAATGAGGTTGGCATCGTTCGTGCTTCCGGGCACAATGCGGACGAGAAGAAGGCACAAAAGCTGTACCCCGGTAAGCAAGTTTCGGTTGCGTACACGGAACTGTAAAGGAAATGAAGACTATGGAAAACATGAAGACCGCTCGGCAGATGGCAAACGAAATCGTTCTGGAACTCATGGAAGCTAACTTGCTTTCGGGTGACCAAGCAAGGAATGATGCGACGGACGTGATCGAGCGTGCGCTCACCAATCACGTC
>NZ_JARUXC010000052.1 GCF_030433855.1 Agreia sp. PsM10
CTACTCGCCCTTGGTAAGGATAACTGGCCTACAGCGGTTCGTGCTGCTTATGAGGATGCTCTTTACAGGGGCATTAAAGGTATGATCTTGGAGAATGACGCAGGTCAGTTTGCTAAGATAATGACCACCCCAGTTGGAAAAGTCATCTTACAGTTCCGCTCGTTTGCCGTTGGGGCTTACACTCGTGGTCTCTTGCAGGGTATCAACATGAGGGACTTTCCTGCCGCTATGCAGCTTCTTACGGGGGCTATCGTCGGTAGTCTGGTCT
>NZ_JARUXC010000053.1 GCF_030433855.1 Agreia sp. PsM10
CCATATTCATATTGTATTATGGTATAATAGATGTAAACAGTTTCCGTATTTTCTAATTCTCCATCACCAAATTTTAGGTTACTTCATCACTAAGAAACCAAGTTAAAAGACTATTACTTAATGACACATATTCCATATACATTTGAAATAATTCAAATTATCTAATGAGTCTCGATAGTATATTTATCCACCATATTCATATTGTATTATGGCATAATAGATGTAAACAGTTTCAGTATTTTCTAATTCTCCATCACCAAATCTT
>NZ_JARUXC010000054.1 GCF_030433855.1 Agreia sp. PsM10
GACTTTACATTCACCCAAAAAGAGTTGTTTAGTGCCGTCATGCTTTAAAACCCGTTGTAAGTGATGATTCTCTAACTGATCTAAGCTAAGCTGTCCCGATAAATAAGCTAGTCCTTGTTGATGTTCTTGGGGACTGAACACCTGTGGTGGATTTGCTTGCCACTGTTCAATCGTTTCGGCCTGACATGGCTTTAAAACAGAATCATAGTACATCACGGCTGTATAGGCTTGTTCCTGTTTAATCAATGGCAATCCATCTAAAT
>NZ_JARUXC010000055.1 GCF_030433855.1 Agreia sp. PsM10
GCCGCCAAAGGTCACGGCCTGCAGGCTGCCGGACTCGACGGCGCCTGCCGGCAACGGCTTTGCCACGGTCGCCCTGCCCACGGTCACAGGCTGGCCGCCGTAGGCGTTGGACAGCACGATGCGCAGGCGCGGCCCGCCCAGGCTGATGCGCGCCACCTGGCGCACGGTCTGGTCCTGCAGCACAGCGGGCAGGTTGGTGGGAAAGAGGAAATCCGCCCCCCAGACCGGCTGCGGGCTGGCCTGCCACGTGGCAGCCCAGTGG
>NZ_JARUXC010000056.1 GCF_030433855.1 Agreia sp. PsM10
TTTCTAAATAGGCTTTTTCAAGTAAAGCAACGTCGATTTGGTGAATGAGGCCAAATAAAATGGCGCCTAAATTCTCAATGGTCACATCGAAGCAAATCAGATTGCCTTCTGCATTCTTAATTTCAAAATAATAACAATTATCATCAACTGATTCTTCCGCTTTGATTTGAGTCAGAATCGGCGCCTGAAATTCAGGTGTCGTGTAACTAAATTGATGGTCGGTAATGGCCACTGGTTCAAATGCAGTAATCGGTTCAAAACT
>NZ_JARUXC010000057.1 GCF_030433855.1 Agreia sp. PsM10
GTTTTTTTATGAACCGTCTTTGATTGAAGGATATGAAATTTTATGATCTCTTTTGGTGCAAGACCATGGCTACTATCATGTTTTCTTGAATCTTGACTGCACTCGCTTTTATGGATGGAATAGCGAAATGCCTGGCACATGTTGAAAATCATGTGGCAGCAGTTTCATATATCACGGTGCCGGTCTGTTTTATGTCAGTTTCCTCCATCATAATTTGTATTAGCTTTCTCGTATGCTGATAGATTAATGAACTGGATAGACG
>NZ_JARUXC010000058.1 GCF_030433855.1 Agreia sp. PsM10
ACCTTCCGTCAAACGCTTTGCAAAATAAATTTTATGACCAGATTGCTTTTAAGATAAAACCAAACCGGTTTGAAACTACAGGTAAAGCAGGTGTTTTTAATTTTTATGAAGTAGTGTTTACAGAACAAGACGAAGAATTGTATATACCTGCAATGGGTGACCGTTATAACACAACAAGCAAAGGCGTTGCAAGGCAGAATAAAACCCTTTATTATAAAACATACTGGCGAACATATCAAATGAGCGATCACCTGCCAATGT
>NZ_JARUXC010000059.1 GCF_030433855.1 Agreia sp. PsM10
GGGATGCCGAGCGGAACGATTCCCGCATCTTCCTTGCTCGCCGCCGCGACCGTTTCTCCGCTCGATTCCTGTGTAGCCGAGCGCTTCGCCTCAAGCATATCCAGCCCGATCAGCAGCAGAATTACGCCGCCAGCAATCTCGAACGCCGGCAGCGTAATCCCGAACATGCGAAAGATGTATTGGCCGCCCAGCGCAAACGCCGACAGAAAGACAAATGCCGTCAGCGAAGCTTTCCATGCCATCCGCCGCCGCCGCGTCTTG
>NZ_JARUXC010000005.1 GCF_030433855.1 Agreia sp. PsM10
GCCCGGTGCAATACCGGACCCAGGCCCTCGCGGCCTAGACTTTCAATTGGCCAGTCCAGCAATCCGGGACCAGTCCATGATCGGCGGGGCCCTTGTCGAGAGAGAAGCACACCTCGTGAGTTCTGCGAGTCAGCGGGCGACCGCGAACTCCTCGAGAGCCTGCTCGTACTCCGGGTTGACGAGCGCGCGCACCCGCGTTCCGCCTTCTTCGTAGTCGGTGCTCAGCACGGTGTTGTGGTCGTGCAGCAGCGCGACCAGGTCGCCACGCTCGTACGGGAGCAGCACGTCGACGGTGATGGTCGGTCGCGGCAGGGCCTGCTCGACCATCTCGAGCAGCTCGGAGATGCCCTCGCCCGTTCGTGCAGACACGAACACGCTGCGGGGTTCGAGGCCGCGCAGCACGATGCGATCGCTGTCTGAGATCAGGTCGCTCTTGTTGAAGGCCACGATCTCGGGGATGCCCCGCGCCCCGACTTCGCCGATCACGTCGCGCACGGTGGCGAGCTGGCTCGCGGGGTCTGGATGCGCGCCGTCGACGACGTGGATGATGACGTCGGCGTCGGCGACCTCCTCGAGGGTCGACCGGAAGGCCTCGACGAGCTGATGGGGCAGATTGCGCACGAAGCCCACGGTGTCGGCGAAGGTGTACTGCCGCCCGTCCTTCGCCGTGGTCTTGCGCACGGTCGAATCGAGCGTCGCGAACAGGGCGTTCTCGACCAGGACACCGGCGCGGGTCACCCTGTTGAGCAACGACGACTTGCCGGCGTTGGTGTACCCCGCGATCGCCACGGACGGCACAGCGTTGCGCTTGCGATTCGCGCGTTTCGCGTCGCGCGCCGGCTTCATCTCGACGATCTGCTTGCGCAGCCTCGACATGCGCGTGTGGATGCGGCGACGATCGAGCTCGATCTTCGTCTCACCGGGTCCACGCGATCCCATTCCGGCGCCCGCGCCTCCCACCTGGCCACCGGCCTGACGGGACATGGAGTCACCCCAGCCCCGGAGTCTCGGGAGCAGGTACTCGAGCTGCGCGAGTTCGACCTGCGCCTTGCCCTCACGGCTCTTCGCGTGCTGACTGAAGATGTCGAGGATCACGGCCGTACGGTCGATGACCTTGACCTTGACCACGTCCTCGAGCGCACGCCGCTGGCTGGGAGCGAGCTCGCTGTCGGCGATCACGGTGTCGGCGCCGAGGGACTGCACGAGGTCACGGAGCTCCTGTGCCTTGCCCTTGCCGAAGTAGGTGCTGGGGTCGGGTGTCGGCCGGCGCTGCAGGAGACCCTCGAGCACGACGGCTCCGGCGGTCTCGGCCAGTGCGGCCAGTTCGTGCATGGAATTCTCGGCGTCGGTCAGGCTGCCCTGGGTGTAGACGCCGATGAGAATGACGTTCTCGATGCGGAGCTGTCTGTACTCGACCTCCGTGACGTCTTCGAGCTCTGTCGACAGACCTACGACACGGCGAAGCGCCTGGCGGTCCTCGCGCTCACTCTGGTCGCCGTCGAATCCGGACTCCCGGCCCGTGGTATCACGCTGCAGCGCCTGCGCGGCGGAGTTGGTGAACAGCGAATAGCCGGCCGCCCGCGTATCCGCTCTGGCGAGCACCCTCGCGACCACGTCATCGGTGTCGCGAGCCTCTGTTGTTGCTTCAGTGTTTTCGGTCATCTGACTCAAGGATATCCCTCCCGGTTTGCTACTGTCCCTCTATGACGAATGAGCACTATTTCTCGGCCACCCCGGGGAGTCCGCTCATCCCGCGAGAGATCTCGGTGCGCCTCGCCGATACGGATTACTCACTCGTCACCGCCGGTGGCGTCTTCAGCCCCGACCGCATCGATACAGGCACCCAGGTGCTGCTCGCCAACACCCCTGCTCCCCCGCCCGGTGGCAATCTGCTCGATCTCGGGTGCGGCTGGGGCCCCATCGCCTTGACCCTCGCCCTGCTGTCGCCCCGAGCGCAGGTCTGGGCTGTCGACGTGAACGAGCGGGCTCTCGATCTGGTGCGCACGAATGCCGAGCGCCTCGGCCTCACCAATATCAACGCCGTGCTTGCGTCGGATGTTCCCGTGGACGTGCAGTTCATGACGATCTGGTCGAACCCGCCGATCCGCGTCGGCAAGGCCGAGCTGCACACCATCATGAAGACGTGGCTTCCCCGTCTCGAGGCCGGCTCGGATGCCTGGCTCGTCGTGCAGCGCAACCTCGGCTCCGATTCCCTGCAGCGCTGGCTTCAGGCGGAGTTCCCCGACGAGCTCCAGGTGACTCGAGCCGCCACGAACAAGGGCTACCGGGTTCTGCGGGCTCGCGCGTCGTCCTGACCGCGCATCACGCCAGTGACAGGTCGCCCTCGAACACGAGTTCCGCCGGTCCTGACAGCGACACGTGTTCGCCGTCTTCCGCCGCGAACATACGAACACCCACCGTTCCACCCGGCACATCGACTCGCCAGATGCTCGGCGCCCCGCGGCCGGCCCAGTGCCTCGTGGCGAGTGCGGCAGCCGCGATCCCCGTGCCGCAGGACAGCGTCTCTCCACTGCCGCGTTCGTGAACACGCATGGTGATGCGACCGACTCCGTCGGCGACCAGAGGCTCGTGGGGAACGACGAATTCGATGTTCGCTCCGTCAGCAGGCTCCGGATCGACCTGCGGGATGTAGGTCAGGTCGGCCGACGCGAGTTCGTCGCCGTCGGCGAGGGCGACGACGATGTGCGGATTGCCCACGTTGATTCCCTGCCCCGGCCGGGCCACCGCCAGGTTGCGGGCGCGCACGAGAGGTTCGCCCGACTCGAGTCGCCACCGCCCCAGGTCGACCTGGAAACCGGTGGTGCTGCGCTGCACATCACGGACTCCCGCCCGCGTGCCGATTGCGAGCGTGTCTCCGGTGTTCAGCTCGACGAGCCCGTTGTCGATGAGGTAACGGGCGTAGACCCTGATGCCGTTGCCGCACATCTCGGCGATCGAGCCATCGGCGTTGCGGTAGTCCATGAACCATTCGGCCGCGGGCTCTTCGGCGAGTGCGGCCTCGCCGTCGACGATGCTGCGTGATCGAACCGCTCGGATCACCCCGTCGGCGCCGACGCCGAAGTGTCGATCGCAGATGGCCGCAACCTGGGCGGGCGTCAGGTCGTTGGTGCCGTCGGCGTCGGTATAGAGCACGAAGTCGTTGCCGGTGCCGTGCCCTTTGGTGAAATGGAGTTCAGTCGCCATCATGCAAGCCTAGGGTCTCGTCGAGCGCACGGGCCGACGCGGCCGGGTCGCGGGCATCCAGTGTCAACGCGGAATCGTACCGCCGGAACCAGCCCACCTGACGGCGCGCGTATCTCCGCGTGAGCGCCTGAGTCGATTCGATGGCCTCCGCGGCCGTGAGGTCGCCGGCCAGCTGTGCAAGGGCCTGGGCGTATCCGATCGCCTTTCCCGCCGTGGTCCGAGGGTCGAGGCCTGCCGAGCGCAGCTGGTGCGCCTCCTCGACTATTCCGTCTCGCCACATGCCCTGCACCCGCTCGTCGAGGCGCACGACCAGCTCGGGTCGCGGCATCTCGAGCGCGATGATGGTCGAGCGGCGCCAGGCAACGGGAGCATCGGGAAGCGTTCCCGTCAGCGTGCTTCCCGTCATCTCGAGCACCTCGAGGGCTCGGACCAGGCGGCGACCGTTCTGCGAGCCGATGGCCTCGGCGGCAGCCCGATCACGGTTCGCGAGCCGCCTGTAGAGCGTTCCCGGCCCGTCGGAGACGAGCTCGGCCTCGAGACGCGCTCGGATCACAGCGTCCGTGCCCGGGAAGGTGAAGTCGAAGATGACGCTCGAGACGTACAGGCCCGAACCGCCGACCAGGATCGGAACGTGGCTCCTCATCAGGATCGCATCGATCGTGCTGCGAGCGGCCGCCTGATAATCGGCCACCGAGTTCTCGGCGGAGACATCGAGCACATCGAGCATGTGGTGCGGAATGCCTCTGCGCTCGCCGACTGGCAGCTTCGCTGTTCCGATATCCATGCCTCGGTACAACTGCATCGCATCGGCGTTGACGATCTCGGCCGTCAGCCCACGACGCGCGAGACCGTCTGCGAGGTCGAGCGCGAGCGCGGATTTTCCCGTGCCCGTCGCCCCGACGACCGCGATCACGTCTGCTATGGTCGCGTCACCGCTCGGACGGTTACCGCTCACCGTCGGCGAGGTCGTAGATGGGGACGGTGCCCACACGGAGAGTCGGGAGACCGAGCGACACAGGCCGCGGCCCGGCTGAGGCCGATCCGATCGGCTGCGCCGGGACTCCGCAGGAATCCGCCGCCGCGCGATCCCACGCGTCACCCGACCTCGTGCGGCGCACGCGGAGCGGTCGCCCATCGGAGTCGGCGATGAGGTGGAACGGCGCCGCCTCCGTCACGACGACGGTCACGACGTCTCCGGGCCGGGGAACCGCCGATTCGGCCGTGACTTCGAAGTGCACCAGACGGGAGTCCTCGGCCCTGCCGCTGAGACGATGGGTGTCGGAGTCCTTGCGACCCTCGCCGTTCGCGACGAGCACCTCGACCTCTCGGCCGATGACTCGCTGGTTCTCCTCCCAGGAGATGCGATCCTGCAGGGCCGCCAGCCTCTCGTAGCGCTCCTGCACCACCGCCTTCGGAACCTGGTCGGGCATGGTCGCCGCAGGCGTACCGGCACGCACCGAGTACTGGAACGTGAAGGCCGTGGCGAATCGCGCCTCTTCGACGACCCTCAGGGTCTCTGCGAAGTCCTCCTCTGTCTCACCGGGGAACCCGACGATGATGTCGGTGCTGATCGCGGCGTGCGGGATCTGCTGCCTCACCCGGTCGAGGATGCCCAGGAACTTGGCCGAGCGATACGAACGCCTCATCGCTTTGAGGATGCGATCCGAGCCGGACTGCAGGGGCATATGGAGCTGGGGCATGACCGACGGAGTCTCGGCCATCGCGTCGATCACGTCGTCGGTGAACGCCGCGGGGTGCGGGCTGGTGAAGCGGATGCGCTCGAGGCCGGGAATGGCCCCTGCCGCCCGCAGGAGCTTGGAGAAGGCGAACCTGTCGCCGAACTCGACACCGTAGGAATTGACGTTCTGCCCGAGCAGGGTCACCTCGACGGCGCCGTCGTCGACGAGGGCTTGGATCTCGGCCAGCACGTCTCCTGGACGCCTGTCTTTCTCCTTGCCTCGCAGCGCGGGCACGATGCAGAACGTGCAGGTGTTGTTGCAGCCGACCGAGATCGACACCCAGCCGCTGTAGGTCGACTCCCGTTTCGTGGGCAGGGTCGAGGGGAAGGTCTCGAGCGAATCGAGGATCTCGATCTGCGCCTCACCGTTGTGGCGGGCGCGTTCGAGCAGGCTGGGGAGAGATCCCATGTTGTGCGTGCCGAAGACGACGTCGACCCAGGGGGCCTTGGTGAGGATGGTGTTCTTGTCTTTCTGGGCGAGGCACCCCCCGACGGCGATCTGCATTCCGTCGTGTCGGCGCTTCACACTCGCCAGGTAGCCGAGATTGCCGTACAGCTTGTTGTCGGCGTTCTCGCGCACGGCGCAGGTGTTGATCACGACGGTGTCGGCCTCGGTTCCGGGGTCGGCCTTCACGTAACCCGCCGCCTCGAGCGACCCGGACAGCCTCTCGGAGTCGTGGACGTTCATCTGACACCCGAAGGTTCGAACCTCGTACGTTCGTGTGCGGGGCGGTGCGGTGACGCTGCTCATGGTGTCAGTTTACGTTCGACGCGGCGCGCGGCAGGCCCGGCCCTCGTCAGCGGAAGCGAACCGTGCTCGTGCCGGCCACCAGCGTCTTGGAGACGGCATCACGAACGACGCTGGACGGATATCCCTTGCGCTGCAAGAAGCTGCTGAGACGGCGCTCCGCCGTCGCCCGGTCGAGACGCAGGAGACTGGGAGCCTTCTTCTCTGCGAGCTCGAGAGCGCGGGCCAGTTCGTCGTCGTCGTCGAGGGCGGTCAGCAGATCGGAGACGATCTCCTGGCTGATTCGCTTCGCGCCGAGTTCACGCTGGATCTGGCTACGGCCGAACCCCTTGCGCCGGTGAAGTCGCTCGATCTCGCGTTCTGCGAACGCGTAGTCGTCGACATACCCCTTCGACCGGTAGATCGTGAGGAATCCCTCGAATGCAGAGGAGTGCACCCCGTTCGCGGCGAGGATCTCGGTGACCTGCCATTCGGACAGGTCTTTTCTTGCCAGGGCTCGCACCACCAGGTTCTCGAGATCGGCGAGCTGCAGTTCTTGTTCCTCCGCCTGCTCCGGGGTAAGCCCGGCAGTGTCGAGAACAGGAACGGCGACCGGACCGGAAGGGTGACGACCGGTCTGGCTCTGTTCGTCGGGCGAACCGAACAGAAAGGCGACCGGAGCCATCGTCTTCTCAGGGACGTCGCCCTCGGGACCATCGACTGTCTCGTCGGGGGATGGGGTGAATCTGACCACGGTCGCGGCCTTTCTGTTCGGTTCGATGAACGACGAAGGGTCAGGCGCCCTTGCGCGCCGGCGTCTTCGAGGCCAGGGCCACGGGCGCAGCCGGAGCGGCAGCAGTCTTCTCGGCGCCGATTCCGAGCTTGGTGAGGATCTTCGTCTCGATCTCTGCGGCGACCTCGGGATTCTCGGTGAGGAATCGACGGGAGTTCTCTTTGCCCTGGCCCAGCTGCTCGCCCTCGTAGGTGTACCAGGCACCGGATTTGCGAACGATCTCGTGCTCGACACCGAAGTCGATGAGGCTGCCCTCGCGGGAGATGCCGATGCCGTAGAGGATGTCGAATTCCGCCTGCTTGAAGGGCGGCGCCATCTTGTTCTTGACGACTTTCACCCGGGTGCGGTTGCCGACCGCGTCTGTTCCCTCTTTCAGGGTCTCGATACGCCGGATGTCGAGGCGGACCGACGCGTAGAACTTGAGCGCCTTGCCACCCGCGGTCGTCTCGGGACTGCCGAAGAAAACACCGATCTTCTCACGCAGCTGGTTGATGAAGATCATGGTGGTGTTCGTGGTGCTGAGGCCACCCGTGAGCTTGCGGAGAGCCTGGGACATCAGTCGTGCCTGCAGACCGACGTGGGAGTCACCCATCTCTCCCTCGATCTCTGCACGCGGAACGAGGGCTGCGACGGAGTCGATGACGATGAGATCGATGGAGCCGCTTCGCACGAGCATGTCGGCGATCTCGAGTGCCTGCTCACCGGTGTCGGGCTGAGACACGAGAAGAGCGTCGATGTCGACACCGAGCTTCTGTGCGTAGGCCGGGTCGAGCGCGTGCTCCGCGTCGATGAATGCGGCGATTCCGCCGGCCTTCTGGGCGTTGGCGATCGCGTGGAGCGTGAGCGTGGTCTTTCCCGAGGATTCCGGGCCGTAGATCTCGACGATACGACCCCTGGGAAGTCCTCCGACTCCCAGTGCGACGTCGAGTGCGATGGACCCCGTGGGGATGACCTCGACCGGCGCACGATCGTCGCTGCCGAGGCGCATGACGGACCCCTTGCCGAACTGTCGGTCGATCTGTGCAAGTGCGGTTTCGAGTGCCTTTTCTCGTGTGGCATCTGATGGCATTGCTGTCTCCTTCTGTCGTGCGCGGAATCCGTCGCGTGAGTTTTTCGCCTATAGGCTGTCGCGCCGGCGGACCGGGTGTCGACAAGGCGTTCGCATCGTGGTGTGCGTGTGATCCGACTGTAGACACGACCACCGACACGGGGTCGGGACGGGGCCTGACAGTGGACAACACAGCCAACACTTCTGCTGTGAAGGAGACTACACAGGTCTAGAACATATATTCGAGCGGCACGGGGCGTGTCGCCGCGAATCGATGAGGAATCAGGAGCGCGGGGCGGGCAGGCCGACACCGTGCCGGCGCGATTCGGGCACCCCGCTTGCGCGGCAGAGAGCCAGCCAGACCTGTCGCACCGGTACACCCTGCTTCAGCGCGTCGTCGGCTGTTCTGTCCGAGAGCTCGGCGATCACGAGGTCGCCCGTGACCACCCGGCCGTATGCCACACCGAACTCGTCGGCGACAGCCTGTCGGAATTCGCTCAGTCTCATGATGCCTCACTGCCCGGCTGCACCTACGGGCATAGCGAAGGGCCTCGTCACTTCAGTCGTGACGAGGCCCTCGCATGGTCGATCTCGTGCCGGAGTCGGACTACCGGGCGAGAAGTTTTGAATCGTAGCCCGCGACGAATTCGTCGGGGACGGTGTCGGGAATCGTGTCGATTCCCTCGATCACGGCGAGTCGGTCTCCGACCTCGCGCATGATGACGGAGATCGGCGTGTCGAGGGCCTCGGCCACCGACGCGAGGATCTCACTCGACGCCTCTTTCTGTCCACGCTCGACTTCGCTGAGGTACCCCAGGGCGACACTCGCCTTGCTGGCCACCTGCCGAAGGGTGCGACCCTTCTGGAGACGAAAGTCTCGCAGCACGTCGCCGATTTCTTGGCGAACTAAAATCACTGGACCCCTCCTTGCTGTTTGTCTTGCGTCAATACGATGCGACCGATCGGACAAAGCCCGACCGGTACTGTCTGAAACTCTAAACGACACTGAACCGTCTTTTCTGTGAATGACATCAGTTGTAACGAGATGGAAATGCCGTTCATTCCCGACTCCGACGAATGCCGCTTCCGGATAGTTGTCATCGGGTATTCGAGGCGGTCGGGCAGACGGATTGGACGAACGCCTCCGATCATGCTTCATCGGAGGACGTCGCGCGCACCGCATCGAGCAGCAGACGGACGGCCGCGGTCACCGTCTGCTGTCGGACGGCGTCGCGGTCGCCACGAAGCTGCAGCCCATGTGAGGACTCCGCACCGCGAGCGGCCAGACCGATGAACACCGTGCCCGCCTCATGGCCGTCCTGGGCGCCGGGGCCCGCCACGCCCGTGGTCGACAGTCCCCAGTCGGCGGGCCGCCCTTCTCCGAGGCGATCCCGCACTCCGGATGCCATCTGCACGGCCACGTCGGCATCGACCGGTCCGCGGGCTGCGAGGAGACGGGCGTCGACACCGAGCAGCGCGCTCTTGAGGTCTGTGGCGTACGCGACCACTCCCCCGCGCACCACATGCGACGCGCCCGGGATACGGATGAGCTCGGCCACCAGGAGGCCGCCGGTCAGCGATTCGGCCACCGCCACCGTGAGTCGCCGCGCGCGGAGCTCCTCGATCAGTGTGCGGGTCTCGTCAGGCCCGGCGAGGTCGGTCACGACGCCGCTCTGGCCGATCTGCTGAGGCGACGCGCCTGCACGAGGTAGTCGATTCCCGTGATGACCGTGAGCACGAACGCGATCGACATCGTGACGATGTTCACCCAGTCGAACCAGCTGCCGAGCAGCGAGGGGAACGGCACCAGGGCGAGCGAGATGGCGATGGACTGCGCCAGGGTCTTCAGCTTTCCCCCACGCGACGCAGGGATCACCCGATCGCTGAGGACGGCGAAGCGGAACACGGTGATGCCCACCTCACGCACGAGGATGATCGCCGTGACCCACCAGGGAAGCTCGGCCAGGATGGACAGTCCGACCAGAGCGGCACCCGTGAGGACCTTGTCGGCAATGGGGTCGAGCAGTTTGCCCAGGTCGGTGACCTGGTTGCGGGAACGGGCGATGTGTCCGTCGATGCCGTCGGTCGCGATCGCCACGATGAACAGGGCGGCCGCGGCGTAGCGCAGCGGTGTGTCGGCGCCGCCGTCGGCGAGCAGCATCCAGAAGAACACCGGCGCCAGCAGGATGCGGACGACCGTGATGATGTTCGGGAGATTCCAGTTGCTCACCCGCGGAGCGGCCTCGGTCACGTTCGTCTACTCTCTGCCGGTCAGGCCCCAGGCGTCCTCGTCTGAATCGCCCTCCTCCTCAGGGTACCGTTCCAAGCCTCTCGCAACGGGGTCGTCGGCGTAGGGGTCGTCGGCCGCGACTCCCGCCGGAGCCGATGCGGCGACGGACGCGGGCGCGGCGGACACAGCCGACGCGGGTGCACCACGCAGCATCGCGAGGATCTCGGGCAGCTGCTCGGCGGTCACCAGAACGTCGCGAGCCTTCGAGCCCTCCGACGGGCCGACGATCTCGCGCGACTCCATCAGGTCCATCAGGCGCCCGGCCTTCGCGAAGCCGACCTTGAGCTTGCGCTGGAGCATGGAGGTCGATCCGAACTGGGTGTTCACGACGAGTTCGGCAGCGGCCAGAAGGATCTCGAGGTCGTCGCCGATATCGGCGTCGATGTTCTTCTTGACGGCCTCGACCGCCACGTCGTCACGGTACTCCGGTCGCGCCTGGTGGGTGACGTGCTGAACGACGGTCGCGATCTCGGCCTCGCTCACCCACGCGCCCTGCACGCGGATGGCCTTGGACGAGCCCATGGGGAGGAAGAGCCCGTCGCCCTGGCCGATCAGCTTGTCGGCACCGGGCTGGTCGAGGATGACCCGTGAATCGGTGACGCTGGTGACCGCGAAGGCGAGACGGCTCGGCACGTTCGCCTTGATCAGTCCGGTGACGACGTCGACGCTCGGCCTCTGCGTGGCGAGCACGAGGTGGATGCCCGAGGCGCGCGCCAGCTGCGTGATCCGCACGATGGAATCCTCGACATCGCGGGGAGCCACCATCATCAGGTCGGCGAGCTCGTCGACGACGATGAGCAGGTAGGGGTAGGGCTTCAGCTGCCGGAGACTGCCCGCGGGAAGGATGATCTCGTTATTGATGACGGCCTTGTTGAAGTCGTCGATGTGCCGGAAGCCGAAGCTCTCGAGGTCGTCGTACCTCATGTCCATCTCTTTGACCACCCAGGCCAGCGCTTCGGCCGCCTTCTTGGGGTTCGTGATGATGGGCGTGATGAGGTGGGGCACGCCCTGGTAAGCGGTGAGCTCGACGCGCTTGGGGTCGATGAGCACCATGCGCACCTCGCTGGGCTTCGCGCGCATCAGGATCGACGTGACCATCGAGTTGACGAAGCTCGACTTTCCGGAACCCGTCGAGCCGGCCACGAGGAGGTGGGGCATCTTGGCCAGGTTCGCCATGACGAACTTTCCTTCGACGTCCTTTCCGACACCGATGGTCATGGGGTGGTTGTCGGAGGCGGCCTTCGACGAACGCAGCACGTCTCCGAGCGAGACGATCTCCCTGTCTGTATTGGGAATCTCGACACCGATGGCGCTCTTGCCCGGGATGGGCGAGAGGATGCGCACCTCGTTGCTCGCGACGGCGTACGACAGGTTCTTCGACAGTGCCGTGACCCGCTCGACCTTGACGCCCGGACCCAGTTCGATCTCGTAGCGGGTGACCGTGGGGCCACGCGAGAAGCCGGTGACGGTCGCGTCGACCGAGAACTGCTTCAGCACTTCGGTGATCGCGGCGACGATCTCGTCGTTCGCGGCCGAACGTGCCAGCGAGGGACCGCCCACCTTGAGGCTGGCCGCGGCGGGAAGCCTGTAGTCGGCGGCGGGTGTATCGATCTCGATACCTGACCCGACGGAGTCGTCGTCGAGTTCGAGCTCCGGCTGCACGACGCGAACCGGGGGCGGCGGATACGCCGACGACGACTCGGTGGCAGCGTCGTCGAGGAGGCTCGTCTGCGGAGCGGCACCCGGGCGGACCTCTCCGGTGAACCGTCGGACGGCGCGTTCGGCCGCCTTCATGTCGTTGAGAAGGCCGACCTGAGCCGCCTCGTCGTCGTCGGGGTCGGCCACGCTCGCAGCGCTGGCGAACGGCTCGTCCGACGCAGGAGTCCGGTCTTCGACACGGGGCGCCATCGCGGGTGCGTCGAACTCCGGGTCTTCTTCACGTTGGGAGGAGTTGCGCCTCCACCACGGGAGCCCGTCCGAGCCGACCTCACGGGCGGCGAGATCGATCTGTTCGGTCGTCAGCACGTCGGCCTCGGCTGCTTTCGACGCCTTCTCGGCCTTCGCGGCCCTCTTCGCCTCGCGGTGCTCGGCCTCGTCGGGGAACGCCGCTCCGAACAGGTATGCGTACAACTCTCGGAGACGCGATCCGATGCGGTTCGGAGGAGTCTTGGTGAGGATGAAGACGCTCAGGAGCAGGAGGGCCGACACGACGATGGTCGCGCCGATGGGGGTGATCAGTGCGACCAGTGGCGCCGCGAGGACCCACCCCAGGATGCCGCCTCCCGTGGCCAGCTGCCCACCCGATGGATTGGGCTGCCCGCCGTAGATGTGGCAGAGCGACGACACCGTGATGAGCATCAGCCCGAGTCCGATGCCGATGCGGCCGTTGTTGTGCACCGAACTCGGATGCCGGAACAACCAGGCGGCGAGCAGGAGCAGCACCACCGGCAGGGCGTAGGCCACCCGTCCGAACAGCAGCCCGAAGGTCCACGCCTCGACGGCGACGGCCACGGTGTTGGAGACGAGGAACCACTCGACGACCGCGCCGGCGATAGCCAGCAGCACGAGCAGGAACGGCAGTCCGTCGCGCCGCTCGGCCTTGTCGAGTTCTGCCGGCGAGAACGCTCGGAATGCGCCGCCGACGACGTGGGCCATGCCCAGCCAGGCACGCGTCACGAGTCCGGGGCCGTGATCGTCTTTCGCGGCGGGGTTCAGGCGCACGGTCTTCTGGGTCGCCGCAGCGCGCGTGGGCGTCTTTCGTGCGCCCGTGGACGCACCCGCGCGGCCGGAGGATGCACCGCGTGCGCGGGAGGTCGACTTGGTACTCGTAGCCATGGTGTCACGCTACCCGGGGGTGCCGACGATCGCCGGTTGCGCGGGCCGGGTGTCTGATTTCGGCGTAGCCTCGAGCCATGTCGCCTCGCCTCCGTCTCGTGCTGCTCGTCTCGGTTCCGGCCATGGCGTGCGCGCTCATCGGTCTGCTGCATCCGCACCATCTGACGGCCGACACGGCGGCGCGCTGGCAGCTGATGCACCTCGTGCTCATCCCCGTCTTTCCGTTGATCGGCTTCGCCCCGTGGCTGATCGCGCGTCGCACGAGCAGGGTGCTCGCCATCGTCGCCGCCGTGGCGGGATACGGGTTCGCCACGTTCTACACGTCGCTCGATCTCCTGGCCGGCGTCGCGGCCGGCACGCTCCAGCTGGCCGGCGTGACGGAAGGCAAGGCCCCGGTGTACGAGATCGCCCGTGAGGTCGGGCTCGTCGGCGTCGTCTCGCTCGTGCTCGCCTGCCTCGCTGCGACCGCCGCGGTCTTCGTGGCGCGACGGCTGCGCGCGCTCCCCGGTGGCGCTCTCGCCGTCGCGGGCGCCGTGCTCGTGCAGCCCGGCCACATCTACCCGGGTCTCGGAACCCTGGCCATGCTCCTCCTCGCCGCGGGCTTCATCGCACTCGCGGTCGAGATCGCACCCACGAGACGCGCCGCCCCCACGCCGGGAACGACCGAGGGCCCGGCGACGATCGCCGGGCCCAAAGTGAAGCGGAGCGCTACGCCTCGATGACGAGCGGCACGATCATCGGGCGGCGGCGGTACGACGTGTTGACCCAGCGACCGACCGTGCGACGCACGACCTGCTGCATCGCGTGCTGGTCGTGCATGCCGTTCTTGGATGCCTCGGCCAGGGCCGCGACGATCTTCGGCTTCACGTCGTCGAAGACGGACTCGTCTTCGGCGAAGCCCTTCGCGTGGATCTCGGGGCCGACCACGACGCGGCCGGTCTGCGCCTCGATCACCACGATGATGGAGATGAAGCCCTCCTCACCGAGGATGCGGCGATCCTTGAGATCGGCATCCGTGATCTCGCCGACGCTGGATCCGTCGACGTAGACGAAGCCCAGGTCGTACTGGCCGACGACGGAGGCGACGCCGTCTTTGAGGTCGATGACCGTACCGTCTTCGGCGATGATCGTGTTCTCTTCGGGGATACCGGTCTGCTGCGCCAGCTTCGCGTTCGCCACGAGGTGACGCTGCTCGCCGTGCACGGGCAGCACGTTCTTGGGCTTCAGGATGTTGTAGCAGTAGAGCAGCTCGCCGGCGGCCGCGTGACCGGAGACGTGCACCTTCGCGTTGCCCTTGTGCACCACGTTGGCGCCGAGCTTCATGAGTCCGTTGATGATGCGGTAGACCGCGTTCTCGTTGCCGGGGATCAGGCTCGAGGCGAGGATGACGGTGTCGTTCTCGCCGATCTCGACCTGGTGCTCGCCGTTGGCCATGCGGCTGAGCACGGCCATCGGCTCACCCTGCGAGCCGGTGGACATGTAGACGATCTTGTTGTCGGGGATGTCCCCCGCCTTCTTGAAGTCGATGAGCACGTTCTCGGGCACCCGCAGGTATCCGAGTTCTGCCGCGATCTGCATGTTGCGCACCATCGACCGACCCAGGAGGGCGACCCGACGGCCGTTGTTGTGCGCGGCATCCAGAACCTGCTGCACGCGGTGAACGTGGCTCGAGAAGCTGGCCACGACGACGCGGCGGGGAGCACGGCGGATGACGTCGTCGAGGACGGGACCGATGGAGCGCTCGAGCGCCGTGAATCCCGGGACGTCGGCGTTCGTCGAGTCGACCAGGAACAGGTCGACCCCCTCTTCGCCGAGGCGGGCGAACGCACGCAGGTCGGTGAGCCGATTGTCGAGCGGAAGCTGGTCCATCTTGAAGTCGCCCGTGTGCAGCACCGTGCCGGCGACCGTCTTGATCGCGACCGCGAGGGCGTCGGGGATGGAGTGGTTGACGGCGACGAACTCGAGTTCGAACGGCCCGAACTGCTCGATCTGGCCCTCGGCCACGGTCAGCGTGTAGGGCTTGATGCGGTGCTCTTTGAGCTTCGCCTCGATGAGCGCGAGCGTGAGGCCCGAGCCGATGAGGGGGATGTCGCGCTTCAGGCGCAGCAGGTAGGGCACGGCGCCGATGTGGTCTTCGTGACCGTGCGTCAGCACGATGCCGAGAACGTCGTCGAGGCGATCGCGCACGATCGAGAAGTCGGGGAGGATCAGGTCGACCCCTGGCTGGTGCTCTTCGGGGAAGAGCACTCCGCAGTCGACGATCAGCAGCTTGCCGTTGATCTCGAAGACGGTCATGTTGCGGCCGATCTCGCCGAGGCCACCGACCGGAATGATCCGGAGGGTGTCAGGGGCGAGGGCGCGCGGTTCGTATGCGGTGTTGGGCATGTGCCCTCCTAGCTCGTGGTGCCGACCCCGAAGGGTCAGCGTGTTGTGCCCGCGACCTTCGGCAGTGCGCCGCCGGCGGCGGCGTTGCGGTCGGGGCGGAAGTTGGTGAAGTCGATCGAGGGGATTCCCTTGACCAGGTCGATCTCGTTCTCGATCTGCGCGGCTTCCCACTCCTCGGGGCCGACGAGCGGCAGGCGCACCCGTGGGCTCGAGATGCGGCCGAGGCCATGCAGGATGTACTTGGCCGCGACGGTGCCGGGAACGTGGGTCATCACGGCGCGCACGAGCGGCTCGAGAGCCTGGTGCGCCGCTGTCGCCGTGGCGAGGTCGCCCGCGTTGACCGCGTCGACCATGACCCGGTACGGACCCGAGGCGATGTTGTTCGTGACACCGATGAGCCCGGTCGCGCCGATGGAGAGGTGCGGCAGCACGTTGGCGTCGTCGCCCGAGAAGTACATGAGGTCGGTCTGGTTGATGACCCGGCTCACCTCGCTGAAGTCGCCCTTGGCGTCTTTGATGGCGAGGATGTTCGGATGCTTGGCGAGGCGGAGGATCGTCTCGTACTTAATCGGCACGCCGGTGCGGCCCGGAATGTCGTAGAGGATGACAGGGAGGTCGGTCGAGTCCGCGATCATGCGGAAGTGCGTGAGGAGCCCGGCCTGGGTGGGCTTGTTGTAGTAGGGGGTGACCACGAGGTTGCCGTCGGCGCCGGCCTTCTCGCTCTGGCGGGCGAGCTGCATGGCGTGGGCCGTCTCGTTCGAACCGCCTCCGGTGAGCACCTTGGCGCGACCGGCCGAGACCGACTTGGCGACCTGAACGAGCTGCAGCTTCTCGGCGTCGGTGAGGGTCGAGGTCTCCCCCGTCGTTCCCGACACCACGATGCCGTCGGCTCCATGGCTGATGACGTTGTCGATGTGCTTCTCGACGCTGGGCCAGTCGACCTCGCCCTCGGCGGTGAACGGGGTGACGAGGGCCACGAGCACCTGGCCGAACGGATTCTCTTTCGTTATCACGGGTTACAGGCTACCGGTCGCGTTGGCATGCGCGCCGACAGAGGGTGCTCAGAATCCGAGTCGTCCGAGCTGCTTCGGATCGCGCTGCCAGTCTTTGGCGACCTTGACGCGCAGGCTGAGGAAGACCTGCTTGCCGATCAACGGCTCGATCTGCTCGCGGGCGGTGGCGCCCACCGCGCCGAGCCGCGACCCGCCTTTGCCGATGATGATGGCCTTCTGGCTGTCGCGTTCGACGAACACGTTGGCGTAGATCTCGACCAGCTCGCGGTCGTCGCGCTCGATGATGTCGTCGATGGTGACGGCGAGCGAGTGCGGCAGTTCGTCGTGCACGCCCTCGAGTGCGGCCTCGCGGATGAGTTCGGAGATGCGCGCTTCGAGCCCTTCGTCTGTGGTCTGCTCGGCCGGATACAGCCGGGGAGAGACGGGAAGGAGGCGGATGAGCTCGGTCGAGAGGGTGTCGAGCTGGATGCGACTCTGGGCAGACAGGGGAACCACGGCCTCCCAGTCGCGCAGCTCCGAAACGGCGAGGAGCTGTTCGGCGACCGCGGGCCGCGAGGCCGCGTCGATCTTCGTCACTATCGCGACCTTCTTGGCTTTGGGAAAGCTCTCGAGCTGCTCGTTGATGAAGCGGTCGCCCGGGCCGAGCTTCTCGTTCGCCGGAATGCAGAAGCCGATGACGTCGACATCGCCCAGGGTGGTCTGCACGATCGCATTGAGTCGCTCGCCCAGAAGGGTGCGCGGCCGGTGCATGCCCGGGGTGTCGACCAGGATCAGCTGCCCGTCCGCGCGGTGCACGATGCCGCGGATGGCGCGGCGTGTCGTCTGCGGTTTGGAGGAGGTGATCGCAACCTTCTCGCCCACGAGGGCGTTCGTCAGGGTCGACTTTCCCACGTTGGGACGACCGACGAACGAGACGAATCCCGCCCGGAAGTCGCGTGTCGGGCTGTCGGTGCCGGGGTCGGTCACTCGGGTCCTCTCTCTGAGACGAGCGGCTGCGCCGACTGGTCTCGTTGCACCAGGACGGTGCTGATTCGTTTGCGGCGGCCTTCGGTGCGTTCGGCTGTGAGCACGAGGCCCGATGTCGTGACCCGGGAACCGCTCGAGGGCAGACGTCCGAGCTCCTTGGACAGGAGACCTCCCACGGAGTCGACGTCGTCGTCGTCGAGCTCGAGGTCGAAGAGTTCGCCCAGTTCGTCGACGGGAAGACGCGCGCTGACGCGATAGACGCCTTCCGACACGTTCTCCACCTCCACGATCTCTCGGTCGTACTCGTCGGAGATGTCTCCGACCAATTCCTCGATCAGATCCTCGAGGGTCACGAGACCGGCGATTCCGCCGTACTCATCCACAACCATGGCGAGGTGATTGGAGTCGAGCTGCATCTGTCGCAGCGTGTCGTCAACTTTTTTCGACTCGGGAACGAAGAGCGCGGGGCGTGCGAGCTTGCCCACGGTGCGCTTGTCGAGCGCGGCCGGCTTCTCGTAGGCGAGACGGGCCACATCGCGCAGATACAGGATGCCGACGATCTCGTCGACGTCATCGGCGACGACGGGCATACGGGAGACGCCGGTGCTGAGGAAGAGTCCCATGCCCTGACCCACGGTGGCCGTGGAGTCGACAGTCACCATGTCGGTGCGCGGAATCATGACCTCGCGCACGACGGTATCGCTGAAATCGATGATCGAATGGATGAGCTCTCGGTCCTCCTCCTCGAGCACATCGAGCTCGGTCGCCTCGTCGACCATGCTGAGAAGCTGCTGCTCCGAGGTGAACGCGGCGGAACGCGGACGCCCGGGAGTGACGCGATTGCCGAACGCCACGAGCGCGCCCGCGATGGGCCCGAGCACGACCCGCAGGCTGTGCACGAGCAGCGCAGTGAGTCCCACGACCGCCTGCGGGTGTGCCCGGCCCACGCTGCGCGGGCTCGACCCCACGAGAACGAACGACACGACGGTCATGATCAGCGCGGCGAACAGCAGAACGAGCCACGGGCCCTCGATCCACACCGACAGCACGATGGTCACCAGCACCGCGGCGGTCGTCTCCGAGACGACGCGGGCGAAGTTGACCACGTTCATGTGGGGACTGGGGTCTGATGCGATCGCGCGGAGCGACCTCTTCGCCCGGTACTTCTCGGCCAGTTCGGCGATGTCGGCGCGCGACAGCACCACGAGGGCCGCGTCCGTCGCGGCGAAGAGCCCGCCCAGGGCCACGAGCACGAATGCCGCGACCAGGAAGAGTGCTGTGATCATGTACGGCGGCGGCGCTCAGTGGCCGCGAAACCGGTGAGGATGTCTCGTTGCAGACCGAACATCTCCTTCTCCTCGTCGGGTTCGGCATGGTCGAAGCCGAGGAGGTGGAGAACGCCGTGGGCTGTCAGGAGCTGCAGCTCGTCGAGGGTGGAGTGCCCAGCGCCGACCGCCTGCGCCTCGGCCACTTGAGGACACAGCACGATGTCGCCGAGCAGTCCGGGAGGGGTGGGGGCGTCTTCGGTTCCCGGACGCAGCTCGTCCATGGGGAAGCTCAGGACGTCGGTCGGACCCGGCTCGTCCATCCACTGAACGTGGAGCTGCTCCATGGCGGCCTCGTCGACGAGCACGATCGCCAGCTCGGCATCGGGGTGCACGTGCAGCTGGTCGAGGGCATAGGTCGCGAGCCTCAGGATCGCCGTCTCGTCGACTTCGATCGCGGACTCGTTGTTGATCTCGATGGTCATCGCTGCTTCTTATACCTTTGGTCTCGCTCGGAGGCGCCGACCTTCTCGCCGGCCTTCCGCGCCATCTGGATCTGGTCGTACTTCGTGTACGCGTCGACGATCTGACCCACGAGTGTGTGTCGGACGACGTCGGCGCTCGTCATGGTGGCGAAATGGATGTCGTCGATGCCCGAGAGCACACGCGTGACGAGCTGGAGCCCGCTCGTTCCGACCGGCAGGTCGACCTGGGTGATGTCACCCGTGATCACCATGCGCGATCCGAATCCGAGTCGCGTGAGGAACATCTTCATCTGCTCCGGGCTCGTGTTCTGCGCCTCGTCGAGCACGATGAACGAGTCGTTCAGTGTTCGACCGCGCATGTAGGCGAGAGGGGCGACCTCGATCGTGCCGGCGGCAAGGAGCTTGGGAACGACCTCGGGATCGAGCATCTCGTTCAGGGCGTCGTAGAGCGGTCGCAGGTAGGGATCGATCTTGTCGGTCAGCGTTCCGGGCAGGTAGCCGAGGCGCTCCCCCGCCTCGACGGCCGGTCGCGTGAGGATGATGCGGTTGACCTCTTTGCGCTGCAGGGCCTGGACGGCCTTGGCCATGGCCAGGTACGTCTTGCCCGTGCCGGCCGGGCCGATGCCGAAGACGATGGTGTTGAGGTCGATCGCGTCGACGTAGGCCTTCTGACCGGCGGTCTTGGGCCGGATGCTCTTGCCCCGCGTCGACAGGATGGCCTGGCCGAGCAGGTCGACAGGGCTCGCGGTCTTGTCGGCGTCGAGGATGGCTGCGCTCGACGTGACTTCGGTGGAGGTCAAATCTTGTCCGTTCTTGATCATCACGAGGAGTTCGTCGACGAGACGTCGAGCCGACTCGACCTCGTCTGCGTCGTCGCCGGTGAGGGTGACCTCGTTGCCGCGCACGTGCACGTCGACGCCCGGATACTGCTTCTCGATCGTCGACAGGAGCCTGTCCTGGGGGCCGAGCAGGCGCACCATGGCGATGCCGTCGATGAAGAGTCTGGCTTCGCCCGGTGTGGAATTCTCAGCCGTCGGCAAGGGAATCCTCTCCGAGTCCTCCGGCGAGAATGTGCGCGTGCACGTGGAATACGGTCTGGCCCGCGGCCTCACCGGTGTTGAAGACCAGTCTGAATTCTCCGCCCGCGCGCTCGTCGGCGATGCGGGATGCGAGCGCCACGACCTCGGCCAGCAGGGCAGGGTCGCCCTCGGCCAGTTCGACGACGTTGCGGTACGCCTCGGTCTTCGGAACCACGAGAACGTGCACGGGCGCCTTGGGGGCGATGTCTTCGAACGCGATCACGGTGTCGGTCTCGGCCACGATGGTGGCGGGGATCTCGCGCGCGACGATGCGCGAGAAGATCGAGGGCGAGTCGTCTGTGGGTGACATGCGTCTATCTTAAGAGCGCGGAGGCCGCCGTCGCGGATGCCGACGGATACGTTCGCTCTCGGCACAGTTCACCCGCAGGCCGGTCACCAGCGCTTCAGTCTCACGTTGAGCACGGCGAGCGCGGATGGGCCGGCCGTCGAGGTGCGCAGGATCTCGTCGCCGAGGCGCACCCGCACGGCGCCCTGGCGCTCGAAGAGGTCGAGCTCGTGGGGGGCGATGCCGCCCTCGGGACCGACCACGAGAACGAGGATGCGCGCATCCGGCGGCAGCACGACGTCGGACAGGCGGGCCTCGGCCGTGGGGTCGAGCACGAGCACGGTGGCGTCGTCGGCCAGCCGGGCGAGCTGCTTCGTTGTCATGTGCTGCTCGACGGCCGGCACCCACGACCGGATCGACTGCTTCGCCGCCTCGCGCACGATCGCGCCCCAGCGCTCCATGCCCTTGGCGATCTTCGCGCCCGACCACTTCGAGATGGAGCGCTCCGCGGCCCAGGGTATGACGCCCGAGACGCCGAGCTCCGTCGCCGCCTGAACGGCGAGTTCGTCGCGATCGCCCTTGGCGAGGGCCTGGGCGAGCCAGACCTCGGGAACCGGCGCCTCATCGAGGGTCGACGACTCGACCCGGATCTCGAGCGCTGCCGCCTCGACGACGGTGATGGGGCCCCGAACCACGAGCCCGGCGCCGTCGCCGATCGAAATGACCTCGCCCACACGGAGCCGATTCACGGTCACCGCGTGCCGCGCCTCGGGACCCGCCAGCGCCACGCCGTCGCCGACCGCGTGCGGCACGGCTGCCAGGTCGGAGCGCAGGAAGAGCGAACTCATGCTCAGACGTTGAGGAAGCGGTCGCGCAGTTTGGCGAACAGGCCCTGCTGGAAGTGACCGAGGTTGGGAGCCGGGTACTTGTGGGCCTGGGCGAGCTGCTTCATGAGCTCCTTCTGCTTGTGATCGAGTTTGGTCGGCGTCGTGACCTGCACGCCGATCTTCAGGTCTCCCCGACCCTGCCCGCGCAGGTGGGTGATGCCCCGGCCCTTGACCGTGATGATCTCGGCGCTCTGGATGCCGGGCTTGATCTCCACCTCGATGTCGCCGTCGAGAGCCGTGACCGTCGACGTGGTGCCGAGCACCGCGTCCCACATGAAGACCTCGAGCGTGCACAGGATGTCGTCGCCGTTGCGGCTGAAGACGTCGTGGTGGCGCACCTTCATCTCGAGGTACAGGTCGCCGTTGGGTCCGCCCGCGGGGCCGACCTCGCCCTGTCCGATGAGCTGCAGGCGCAGGCCCGTGTCTACGCCGGCGGGGATGTCGACGGGGATCGACCGACGGGCGCGCACGCGGCCCTGGCCCTGGCAGGTGACGCAGGGCGCGGGGATGACGGTGCCGTAGCCGCGGCAGGTACCGCAGGGTGCGCTCGTCATGACGTTGCCGAGCAGCGAGCGCACGGCACGCTGGATCTGGCCGCTGCCGCCGCAGATGTCGCAGGTGACCGGAGAGGTGCCGGGCTGGCAGCACGACCCGTTGCAGGTCTCGCAGACCACGGCCGTGTCGACCTCGAGGTCGCGGTGGGTTCCGAAGATGACCTCGCCGAGGTCGATCTCGACCCGGAGCAGCGCGTCCTGGCCGCGTTCCTCGCGGGACTTCGGACCCCGCGAGCCGCCCTGGGCACCGAAGAAGGTCTCGAAGATGTCGCCGAAGCCGCCGAAACCGCCGGCCCCGCCCGGGAAGCCCTGCTGCGGACCGCGATCGTAGTCGCGCCGCTGGCCGGGGTCGCTCAGCACGTCGTAGGCGTGGGTGACCGCCTTGAACTTCTCCTCGGCATCCGGCGCCGAGTTGACGTCGGGGTGCAGCTCTCGAGCGAGCCGTCGGTAGGCCTTCTTGATCTCTTCGGGCGTGGCACTCTTGTCCACACCCAGCACGTCGTAATGGTCAGCCACGCGGGCGTCTCCTTATGATTCGGGATTCGCTGGCCGTGGGACGGCAGCGTTCTGTCGGATCGGGTCGTCGCCGGATCGGCGCGAGAAAGTACAGGATCAACTCTCCCCGAGTGCTCGGGAGAGATATCGGGCCACCGCGCGCACCGCGGCGATGTTGCTCGAATAGTCCATTCGTGTCGGGCCGAGCACACCGAGGTGGGCGAGCGATCCGCCCTGCGCGCTGTACCCGCTCGCCAGGATGGACGTCTCGCCCAGCCCGAATGGAGCGTTCTCGCGGCCGATGCTCACGGAGACGCCGCGCTGGTCGGCCTCGAGCTCGCTGAACAGCCGAAGCAGCACGACCTGCTCCTCGACCGCTTCGAGCACGGGCAGGATGCTTCCGTGGAAGTCGTTTTCGGTGCGCACCAGGTTGGATGCCCCGGCGATCACGAGCTTGTCGTGTCGCGTGGCCGCCACGTGCTCGGCGATGGCCGCAACGATGGCCCGCACCACGGGCGTGCGGGAGGCGGCGAACATGCCGGGAAGATCTCCGAGCCGGGCCGCGGCCTCGACGACGCCGACGCCCGCGAGCGCGGTGTTGAGCTTTGCCCGGATCTCGCCGATGAAGTCGACATCGACCTCGCCCGGCACGTCGACGACCCGCTGGTCGACGTGGCCGGAGTCGGTGATCACGACGAGGAGCAGCTTCTGGGGAGCGAGGGCCACCACCTCGAGGTGGCGGAACCGGGCCTGCTGCAGCGAGGGGTACTGCACCATGGCGACCTGCCGGGTGAGCTGAGAAAGGAGGCGCACGGTGCGGGCGAGCACGTCGTCGAGGTCTGCGGACTCGCCGAGGAACGTCTCGATGGCCTGCCGCTGGGCCGGAGTGAGCGGCTTCAGATCGGCGAGATGGTCGACGAAGAGCCGGTATCCCTTGTCGGTGGGTATGCGGCCCGACGAGGTGTGCGGCGCGGTGATCAGTTCTTCTTCTTCGAGGAGCGCCATGTCGTTGCGGATGGTGGCCGCCGAGACACCGAACGAATGCCGGTCGACGATCGACTTCGACCCCACCGGCTCGCGCGAGGCCACATAGTCCTGCACGATGACGCGGAGCACTTCGAGGCTGCGGTCCGAGACCATGTCGTCACCTCTCTCTCGTCTGCACTCTGTCGCGTGCGTCGTGTGCACAGGCTCGCGAACGATTGGCACTCCGAGATCCTGAGTGCCAATTATATCTTGCCCGCGGACCATGGGGATCATTGCCCGCCGAACCCGTTCCGCAGTATCTTGTGCTGAAGCCCACATCCAGTGACGAAAGGCCGCGACTCATGTCCGATCCCAACTCGACGCCGCAGAACAATCCGGGCTCGGGCGAGCCGACACCTCCCCCGTACACCCCACCGGCAGGGCAGGTTCCGCCCGACTTCGGAACACCGGCCGGCGGCTCCGTTCCGCCGCAGTACGGCTCGCCGCCTGCAGGCCAGACGCCGCCTCCCGGATACACGCCGCAGCCGGCCGCGGCGCCGGGTGCACCACTGAGCCAGTCCGACGACAAGCTGTGGGCCTCGCTCGCGCACTTCGGAGGCGTGCTGAGCTTCATCCCTCCCCTCATCATCTGGCTGGTCTTCAAAGACCGCGGCCCCCTGGTCAACCAGGAGGGCAAGGAGTCGCTCAACTACCAGATCACGATCGCCATAGCGTGGGTGGCGTATGCCATCCTGAGCGCGATCCTGGCGTTCATCCCCATCCTCGGTCCGATTCTCGCCCTGATCCTGGTCCTGGCGATCTGGGCGGCCCAGATCGTCTTCCCGATCATCGGCGGCGTGAAGGTGAACGGCGGCGGCACCTACCGCTACCCCTTCGCCATCCGCCTCATCAAGTAATCCCCCATCAAGTAGCCCATTCCGCACCGAGCGCCGGTCGACACCTCGTGTCGGTCGGCGCTTGTTGGTTTAATGGGTGACATGACTGCAGCCCCGCCTCCGTTCGAGACCGCATACCAGCCCCAGCCGCCTATGACGCCGCAAGACCAGCGCCTCTGGGCGACGCTCATCCACCTCGGAGGAATCCTGTTCGGATTCCTGCCCGCGCTCGTGGGTTACCTCGTCCTGAAGAGCCGCGGCGAGTTCATCCGGCAGCACACCCTCGAGGAGCTGAACTTCCAGATCTCCCTGGCCATCTACATGGCGGCCCTCGTGCTCATCGGCATACCCACGTTCTTCATCGGCACGATCCTCGCCCTGCCGCTGGCAGTCGCCGCGATCATCTTCATGATCATCGCCGCCGTGAAGTCGAACGCGGGCGAGTTCTACCGTTACCCGCTGATCTTCCGCTTCGTCAAGTAGCCGTGTCGCCGGCTCGCTAATCGGTGAGTCGGCGCACGACGGCGTCGGCGAGAAGCCGACCGCGCAGCGTCAGCACCACGGTGCCCGCGATGGCCGAGCGCCCGTCGATGAGGCCGTCGGCGATCAGGCCTGCGACCTCTCGCCTCGGCTCCGCCGCGAGCGAGTCCACTCGCAGGCCTTCCCGGATGCGCGTGAGGAGCAGAACCCGCTCGGTCTCGCGCGTCGCGGCATCCAGTGTCTCTCTGCCGGCGGCCGGCGAATGGCCTGCGGCGATGCGCTCGGCGTACGCGGCCGGATGCTTCACGTTCCACCACCGGGTGTCGCCGACGTAGCTGTGCGCTCCGGGGCCCACGCCCCACCAGTCGTGACCCTGCCAGTAGGCGAGGTTGTGCCGCGACACGTACCTCTCGTCGGCGGCCCAGTTGCTGACCTCGTACCAGGAGTATCCGGCTGCGGCGAGCATGGCGTCGGCCAGTTCGTACATGTCGGCCTCGAGGTCGTCGTCGGGCTCCTCGACCTCTCCCGACTTGATCTGCCGCGCGAGCTTCGTGCCCTGCTCGACGATGAGCGCGTAGGCCGACAGATGATCGGGAGCCGACGCGAGGGCGCTCTCGAGCGAGGTGCGCCAGTTCTCGAGCGACTCCCCCGGCGTTCCGTAGATGAGGTCGAGGCTCACCTGGAGCCCGGCCTCGCGCGCCCACTGCACGACCAGCGGAACCCGCTCAGGGTCGTGGGTGCGGTCGAGTGTGCGCAGCACGTGCGGCACGGCGGACTGCATGCCGAAGCTGACCCTGGTGAATCCGGCGTCGGCGAGGGTCTTCAGGTAGTCGGCGTCGACGCTGTCGGGGTTCGCCTCGGTGGTGACCTCGGCCCCCGGCTGGAACCCCCAGGCGTCGCGAACCGAGCCGAGCATGCGCACGAGGTTCTCGGCGGGCAGGAGCGTCGGCGTGCCTCCCCCGAAGAAGACCGTCGACACGGGCCTGGCCGGCACGCCCGACTCGTCGAGCACGCGACGGGCGAGGTCGACCTCGGCGACGGCCTGCGACGCGTAGTCGGACTGCTTGGCACCCCGCAGCTCGGTGGCCGTGTAGGTGTTGAAGTCGCAGTAGCCGCAACGCACCCGGCAGAACGGCACGTGCAGGTAGACGCCGAAGTTGCGGGAGGCCGCATCCCGTGCGGAGTCGGCGGGCAGCATGCCGTCGAGGGGGGCGGGATCGCCGAGGGGAAGCGCGGCACCCATCAGAGCGCTGCAGACGCGCGGGAACTGCTCACGCCGCGCGTCCGGGAAGAAGAGCCCGCAGATAGCGTTTCGTCATCAGTCGCTGCTGACGACGGAGCAGCGGAGCCACCGCCCGGTAGAACGGCGTGCTGCCCCTGGAGAAGGCGCGAACAGTGAACCAGACCGAGTCGTCGGGCTCGTGGGTGACGACGAAGCTCTCCTCGCCCTCCTCCGGATGCCCGGGGAGCGTTCCGTAGGCGAAGCCCGCCTCGTTCGGCTCGTCGATCACGAGCACCACGCGCACGGGTGCCGTGACCTCGCGGCCGTAGGCCCGGATGCGCAGGTCGGCCGTGACCCCGGCCGAGATCTGCGGCGTGCCGTCTTCGGAGTAGGTGAGCTCGGGATTGACGTCGCGCGGGGCCAGGGGCGTGCCGTCGGCGTCGTAGACGAGTCCGGCGTAGTCGGTGTCGCTCGGCGTGGGCAGTTCGATGTTCGACACCACGATGCCGCTGTTCTTCTGCACGCCCCAGGCGAGCAGGGTCGCCGCGGCGGCCTCGAAGCGGTCGCGACCGGAGCCGATGCGGATGCTGTCCTCGGCCGGCCTGTACCCCTTGGGCGGGTAGAACATGAGATCGTCGGCCTGCGAGGCGCCGACGGCCGCGTAGGTGAGGGACTCGCCGGTGTGGGTGGAGCGCTGTGCCATCGGGCTACTTCTTGTCTTTCTTCGTCTCCGTGTCGCCGGAGAGGGCGGCGATGAAGGCGCCCTGGGGCACCTCGACGCGGCCGACCATCTTCATGCGCTTCTTGCCCTCCTTCTGCTTCTCGAGGAGCTTGCGCTTGCGGCTGATGTCACCGCCGTAGCACTTGGCGAGAACGTCTTTGCGCATGGCCCGGATCGACTCGCGGGCGATGATGCGGGCGCCGATGGCCGCCTGGATGGGGACCTCGAACTGCTGGCGCGGAATGAGCTTGCGCAGGCGCTCCGTCATGAGGGCGCCGTAGGCCTGGGCCTTGTCGCGGTGCACGATCGCGCTGAACGCGTCGACCTGCTCGCCCTGCAGCAGGATGTCGACCTTCACCAGGTCGGCCTCCTGGTCGCCGACGGGCTCGTAGTCGAGCGAGGCGTACCCCGCGGTCTTCGACTTGAGGCTGTCGAAGAAGTCGAAGACGATCTCTGCGAGCGGCATGGTGTAGCGGATCTCGACGCGGTCCTCGCCGAGGAACTCCATGCCCAGGAGGGTGCCCCGACGGCTCTGGCAGAGCTCCATGATGACGCCGACGTAGTCTTTCGGCGCCAGGATGGCGGCCTTGACGATCGGCTCGTGCACGCTGGTGATCTTGCCCGACGGGAACTCGCTCGGGTTGGTGACCGTGACCGTCTTCTTGTCTTCGGTGGTCACCTCGTAGATGACGCTCGGCGCCGTGGCGATGAGGTCGAGCCCGAACTCGCGCTCGAGCCGCTCGTTGATGATCTCGAGGTGCAGCAGGCCGAGGAAGCCGCAGCGGAAGCCGAAGCCGAGCGCCACGGAGGTCTCGGGCTCGTAGACCAGCGACGCGTCGCTGAGCTTCAGCTTGTCGAGGGCTTCGCGGAGGGCCGGGTAGTCGGTTCCGTCGATCGGGTACAGACCCGAGAAGACCATCGGTAGGGGCTCGGTGTATCCGGGCAGCGCCTCGGTGGCCGGCTTGGCGTGCGTGGTGACCGTGTCGCCGACCTTCGACTGGCGAACGTCTTTCACACCCGTGATCAGGTAGCCGACCTCGCCGACACCGAGACCCTTGCTGGGCGTCGGCTCGGGCGAGGAGACGCCGATCTCGAGGATCTCGTGCGTGGCGCGCGTCGACATCATCTGGATCTTCTCGCGGGGCGAGAGCTTGCCGTCGATCATGCGCACGTAGGTGACGACGCCGCGGTAGGAGTCGTACACCGAGTCGAAGATCATGGCGCGAGCCGCGGCATCCGGATCGCCCTGCGGGGCGGGAACCAGGGCGGTGAGGCGATCGAGCAGCTCGGGCACACCCACGCCGGTCTTGCCCGAGACGCGTAGCACGTCTTCGGGCTTGCCCCCGATCAGGCTCGCCAGTTCTTGCGCGTACTTGTCGGGGTCTGCCGCGGGCAGGTCGATCTTGTTGAGCACCGGGATGATCGTGAGGTCGTTGTCGAGCGCGAGGTAGAGGTTCGCGAGGGTCTGCGCCTCGATGCCCTGCGCGGCGTCGACGAGCAGGAGAGCACCCTCGCACGCCGCGAGCGATCGGGACACCTCATAGGTGAAGTCGACGTGCCCGGGGGTGTCGATCATGTTCAGCGCATAGGTCTGGCCGTCGAGCGACCAGGGCATGCGCACGGCCTGGCTCTTGATGGTGATGCCGCGCTCACGCTCGATGTCCATGCGGTCGAGGTACTGGGCGCGCATGTCTCTGTCGCTCACCACGCCGGTGATCTGCAGCATGCGGTCGGCCAGCGTGGACTTGCCGTGGTCGATGTGGGCGATGATGCAGAAATTGCGAATGAACGCGGGGTCGGTGGATGCCGGCTCCAGGGCCTTCGTAGCTAACGGGCTCACACGTTCCTCTTGTGTCGTACGGCAGGTAAGCGCCCATTCTCTCACGTTGTTCGAGGCCGACGCTTTTCGTCACGGAGAGGAGGCGGTCGGTTCTCCGGCGCGGTTGAATGTGGTCATGAGTATTCTCCTTACCGGCGCCTCCGGCTACATCGGGTCCGCAGTCCTCCGCCAGCTCCGACTGCAGGGGCGCGATGTGACCGCCCTCGTGCGTTCGCCCGAGAAGGCCGCCAAGGTCGAGGCTCTCGGAGCCGCAGCGATGATCGGCGACATCACCGACTCGGAGCTGGTGACGGAACTGGCGATCGCGAGCGACGGCGTCATTCACCTCGCCTCTCCCGGCGACGACTCCAGCCGCGACGTCGACGATTCATTCGTGACAGCCGTCTTCGCCGGACTCGAGGGCAGCGACAAGCGCTACGTGCACACCGGCGGAATCTGGGTGTGGGGCAGCAACCCCGACATCACCGAGGACTCTCCCCGCGATGCCCCGCCCATCACCGCGTGGCGCTGGGAGATCGAGAAGCGCGTGCTCGAGGCCCAGGGCGTCTCCACCACCCTGATCGCGCCTGCCATCGTCTTCGGGCACGGTGCAGGCATCCCGAGCATCTTCATCGCCGAACAGGACGGCCAGGGAACGGCGCCCGCCGTGCAGCTCGTGGGCGACGGCTCGCAGCACTGGACGACGGTGCACGTCGACGACCTGGCCGAGCTGTACATCCTCGCCTTCGATCTCGGCGAGTCCGGCTCCACCTACATCGGCGCCAGTGGCGAGAACCCCACCGTGCGCGAAATCGGCGAGGCCGCCGCGTTCGGCCAGAAGCTCGACTCCCGCGTCGAGGAGCGCACGATCGAGGAGACCCGGGCCCGTCTCGGAGAGGCGTTCGCCGACGCGCTGTTGCTCGACCAGCAGGCGCGCGGAAGCGCCGCACGCATCGATCTGGGCTGGGAGCCGAACGGTCCGAGCCTCCTCGACGAGCTGCGCACCGGCTCGTACGCATCGAAGGGCTAGCCGACCTCGCACACGGGCCTGCGGCCTCGACTGCTCAGAGGTCGAGGCCGTAGGCGCGCGACGGCTCGATCCCCGGAGGGTTCTCGCGATCCGGCATGCGCGAGAAGCCGCGCCTCTCGTACAGCCCGTGCGCCGTCGTCATCTCGGTTCCACTGTTCATCACCACGCGCCGGGCGCCGCGCTGCCTCGCGAGCTCGATCACGAAGTCGGTGAGGATGCTGCCGATCCGGCGGCCGCGCGCCGCCGGGTCGACCGCGAGCAGCCGGAAGTCGAACTCGCCCGGTCGTCCGAGCGGCGTGAGGAGCTCGCCGGGCCGCGGCGTCGTGACCGACCCGAGGATGCTGCCGGTCGCGTCGTCGACGGCGACCCAGACCTCGCCGACGGCCGCGTGGTGCGGCACGTCGAGGATCTGCACGGCGTAGTCGTCTCCGATCGTGAACTCGAGCCGATAGGCGTCGAGACGCTGGCGGCCGATCAGGTCGTGCTCGTCGGGGCGGGCGAGACGCACGGTGACGCCCTCGCGTTCGGCCGCGTGCGCATCCGGTCGGCGGCGCACGGGCTCGGGCAGGCGCCGGATGCCCTCGAGCAGGTCGTCGAGGCCCGCAGCGACACAGATGCGGATCCAGCCCTCTCCCCCGCGTCCGAACGCGCTACCGGGCGCGACGGCGACGCGCTTCTCGAGGAGGAAGCGCTCGGCCCATCCGGCGACGTCGCCTCCAGTCGCGTAGCCGACGTTGATCCACAGGTAGAACGCTCCCGACGGCTGGAGGTACTCGATGCCGCGCTGCTGGAGAAGAGCGGTGGCCGCGTCGAGGTTCTGCCGGTAGTGCACGCCGGCGGCTGCCACGTGCGCCTGGTCTCCCTCGACGGCTGCGAGCGCGGCGAGCTGGGCGGGCGTGTTGACGCAGCTGATCATCGCCTCCTGCGCCGTGCGCATGGTGGTCGCGAGGCCGGGAGGCGTCACGAGGTACCCGACCCGGGCGCCGGTGAGCGCATAGGTCTTCGACAGGGAGAAGACGGAGAACACCCTGTCGTCGGCGTCGAGGCTGGCGACAGAGACATGGGGAGCCTCATAGCTGAAGGCCTCGTACACCTCGTCGCTCAGAATCCAGAGATCGTTCTCGCGGGCGAAGTCGACGAGCGCCCGCAGGGTCTCCACCGGGAAGATCGCGCCCAGCGGATTCGACGGCGAGTTGATGACGATCATGCGCGTCTTCGGCGTGACGAGCCGTCGCAGCTCGTCGAGGTCGGGCAGGAACGCGTTGTCGCGGCGCAGGGGGTACGGAACGGAGACGGCCGAGATCATGGCGGCATTCATGGCGAAGGTCGAATACCCGGGATCGGGGATGAGCACCTCGTCGCCGGGCGCGAGCGTGAGGCTCATGGCGAGGTAGAGGGCCTGCATACCGCCGCAGGTGACCCAGACCTGCTCGGTGTCGACCACGACGTCGTTCTCGCGGGCGAGCTTGCGCACGAGCGCCTCCCGAAGGGGAAGCAGTCCGCCGTTGGGCCCGTAGTCCGTCTTATCGGCGAGCCACGCATCCGACCCGGCCTTCAGGATCTCGGCGGAGACGTCGACATCGGGCTCCCCCACGGCGAGCATCAGCACGTCGTCGAGCGACAGGGCCATCTCGAAGATGCGGCGGATTCCCGACGGGGGAACGGAATCGATGTGGGATGCGAGCTGTGGCATGAGACCATTAACGCTACGCCTCGGTCGGGGTACGGTGAAACGCCGCAGTCCGCACACGCAGCACGCCTTTCGGGTCGCCTCGATATTGTCGAGACGGCACCCGTCTGGTAACGTTGCCTGTTGGCTTACGCTTCCGTCCTACTATGCGGAGCGAACTCGCGGTCGCCGGTCGATCGCATTGCATTCATCCGAACACATACAAGAGGTTATTTCGTGGCAAACATCAAGTCGCAGATCAAGCGCATCGGCACCAACAAGAAGGCCCAGGAGCGCAACAAGGCCGTCAAGAGTGGGCTGAAGACCGCCATCCGCGCCACCAAGACCGCTGTCGCCACGGGCGACAAAGACAAGGCCCTCGCCGCGCTGACCGCAGCGGGCAAGAAGCTCGACAAGGCCGCCTCGAAGGGCGTCATCCACAAGAACCAGGCCGCGAACCGCAAGTCGGCTCTCGCGAAGACGGTCGCCTCCCTCTAGAGAGGCACGCGCACGAAAAGAGCCCCGCGATTGCGGGGCTTTTTTCGTGCCTGAAGCTCATTCGTGCCTGAAGCTCAACGGGGCGATTCGCCGCGTTCGGCGATGACTCCGATCATGCGCTCGAGCGAGTAGACCGGGTCGCGACTGCCGCCCTTGATGTTCTCGTCGGTCTCGGCGAGCATCTGGATGCTTCGCCCGAGACCCGCGCCCGACCAGCCGGCCAGGTCGCGGCGGGCCCGGTCGATCTGCCAGGGCGCGAGGCCCAGCTGGCCGGCGAGCTGGCCTGATCCGCCGCGCGTACCGAGCACCTTCGCCATGGTGCGCAGCTTCATGGCGAACGCGGCGACCATGGGCACGGGATCGGCCCCGGATGCCAGGGCGTGCCGGGCGAGGGCGAGGGCTTCGCCATGCCGGCCCGCGATCGCCATGTCTGCCACAGCGAATGCGCTGGCCTCGACGCGGCCGCCGTAGTAGCGGTCGACGGTTGCCTCGGTGATCTCGGCCGACGCATCGGCGACGAGCTGCTGGCAGGCGCTGGAGAGCTCGGCCAGGTCGTCGGAGAATGCGGCGACGAGGGCCCTGAGCGCACCGGCCGACACGCGACGACCGGCCGCGCGGAACTCGGAGGTGGCGAACTCGTAGCGTTCGGCGTCTTTCTTGAGCTCGGCGCAGACGATCTCGATGCCGCCGCCGGAGCCCGATCGAATGGCGTCGAGAAGTCTCTTGCCGCGCACGCCACCGCCGTGCCGCAGAACGAGGTAGGTGTCGTCGGCGGGGTTCTCGAGGTAGGAGATCGTCTCGCTGAGGAAGTCGTCGGTGCACTTCTCGACGGAGGACACACGGATCATGCGCGGCTCGGCGAACAGCGAGGGACTGGCCATCGTGAGGAGCTCGCCGGGAGCATACGACGACGCGTCGATGTCGGAGACCTCGATGCTGGGGTCTTCGAGCTTCAGCAGGTCTCGCAGCTGCCGGATGCTTCGCTCGGCGAGGAACGACTCCGTGCCGGACACCAGAACGACCGGCGCAGGGCGCACCTGCTCCCACGAGAGTTGCGGGATGGCGGCCTTCGCCGATGGTTTTGCGCCGCGTGCAGTCGCCACGTGTCCTCACTCCGTCGATCGTCGTGATCGAGCCTAGTCGCCACTGCCGACAGCGCGGACGCGCCGACCGCCGACGGTGTTCGCTCGCTCCAGGCCACCAGTTCGTCGCCCTCGACGGAGATGACGATCAGCCCCATCCGGTCTGTTCTGAAGACCTGCGTCGCCGCGTCGGCGAGGATCGCGAGGATGCGGTCGTTCGGATGCCCGTAGTCGTTGTCGGCGCCCACGGAGATGATGCCGGCGCGGGCGTGGATGCGATCGTAGAGCTCGGCGCTCTGGTCGCCGGAGCCGTGGTGCGCCACCTTCACGACGTCGACCGGAGCGAGCGGCCCCTCGGACAGGAGCTGCAGCTGATCGCTCTCGCCGAGGTCGCCCAGGAAGAGGGCGTCGAGATCTCCTGAGAAGCGAAGGGTGACGCTCGCCCCGTTGCCTCGCAGCGTCGTGCGCTCGAGAGGCCACAGCACGCCCCATGTCAGGGTGCCGAGCGTCCCCTGATCTCCCCGCGCCGCCTCGTGCACGGCCGCGCCGGAATCGATCACCCGTCTCACCACGGCCTCATCGGCGGGCCCGTCGGTCGGTCCGACCAGTGCGGTGTCGACCATGCCCGCCACCGCGGCGACACCGCCGATGTGGTCGAGGTCGAAATGCGTGAGCACCAGCAGATCGATGCGGTCGATCTGCATCCTGTCGAGGCACGATCGGAGGGCCTCCGGCTCCGGGCCGGTGTCGATGAGGGCGACGGAGTCGCCGCTCCTCACGAGCACTGCGTCGCCCTGACCGATATCGCAGGCCGCGATGCGCCAGTTCTGCGGCACGGAGAGCCGGAGTGCGATCGTGCCCCCGACGAGCACGCCACCGTAGACCCCCACGACCGCAGTGACCAGCAGCACTCCCGCCGCACGGCGGAGTCGAGGTGCGCGGGAGGCGAGCACGACCCAGAGCGCCAGCGCCGTCAGTGCGAGCACGAGAAGGGCGCCGACGACGCCGGGCACCCAGGGCAGCCGGGCACCCGGTGCGTCCGAGAAGAAACGGGCGACGGCCCCGATCCAGGCGGCGGGAAGCCAGCACAGCCAGGCCGCCGGAACGGCGAGAGGAGGCACGATTGCACCGAGGAGACAGGCCAGCAGCCCGACGACGGTGGCGACCGGCGCCGCCGGAGCCGCGAGCAGGTTCGCCGGGATGCTGTACGGCGCGATCGTGGGCGTGAGCAGGGCGAGCACGGGCTGGCAGGCGATCTGGGCCGCTAAGGGAACGGCGATGACGGCGGCGAGCCATGAAGGCATCCACCGACGCAGCGCCGCGGTGAGCGGTCGGGTGAGCACCAGCAGGCCCGCCGTCGCGAGGGTCGACAGGGCGAAGCCGAAGCTGTGCGAGAGCCACGGGTCGGTGACGATGAGGCTCACGACAGCAAGGCAGAGCACGGGCATCCCTCGCGCAGATCTCGATGCGCCGATCGACAACAGCACGATCGCCGCCATGGCGGCCGCACGCACGACACTCGGCTGCGGAGTCACGAGCACCACGAAGAGCACGAGCACGGCCCCGGCCGCGCACAGTCGCGCCACCCGACGGAGCCCGGCGAACCCTGCAAGCAGCAGCGCGCCCGCGATGACGATGGCGCAGTTGGCACCGGACACGGCCGTGAGGTGGCTGAGTCCGCTGTCTTTCATCGCCTGATCGAGCGATGCGTCGACGAGCGAGTCGTCGCCCAGCGCGAGCCCGGGAACCAGGTCGGCACCGTCGCCCGGGAGACTGCGCGCGGCGTCGGTGAACCCGGCACGAAGTCCCGCCGCCCAGGCGAGGTGCCAGCCCGGCTGCCGGATGAGCTGGGGATGACCCTCGACGAACACCAGCCAGGAGGTCTGTGACCCGTCGTCAGTGGCACGGAAACGGCCCTCGACGCGGATAGTCGACCCGATCGCGGGGGCGTCGGCCGTGTCGAGGCCATCGACGAAGAGCAGGACCCGCGTCGACGTCACGTCGCTGCGGCCGCGACCGTCGTCGATGCGTTCGAGGGTCGCCTCGAACCGCACCCCCGACACGGCCTCTCCCCCGAATCCCGAGTGCGTCGTCTCGGACGGCGTACCCGTGACCGAGAGCTGGGCCGTCAACGCACTCTGCGCCGAGTCGACGAGCAGCGGGGGCTCTCGTGCCGGCTGCATGACCAGCACGCCCGCGGCCACGCACGAGCAGAGCGCGGCGCACACCATCACGGTGGGGAGGGCACGGAGCAGACCGACGCCGACTCGGCCTGATGGCGACCGGCGGCGTCTCGCGCTCAGTCCGCGCCAGAGCAGCAGGCTGACGAGCAGCGCGGCGACGGCGCCCACGAGAACGGCTGCGGCGTCGTGCGGTCGTGCGACGATCACGAATGCCGCAGCCCAGGTGCCACCGGCCGGAACCGTGAGGCGGTGATCGGCGAATCGCGAGCCCGTCGAACGCTGCTCCCCCGCCGCCGGCCGGGTCATACGACCGCCGCATCGCGAAGACCGTCGAGCGTCTTCTGCCCGATTCCCGGCACCTCGAGCAGCTGGTCGAGCGAAGTGAACGGGCCGTGCTCGTCGCGGTAGTCGATGATCTTCTTCGCCGTCTCCGGCCCGATGCGGGGCAGGGTCTCGAGGGCTGACGCGTCGGCGGTATTCAGGTCGACCGCGGCAGGCGCCGAACCGCTCGCATCGGTCGCCGATCCCTCTGGCGGCTGCGGCGGCACCTCGCCCACAGCCGGGGCGTAGAGCTGCTCGCCGTCGACGACGATGCGGGCGAGGTTCAGCTGCGCCTGGTCGGCCTCCGCCGTGTATCCCCCGGCGGCGGCGATGGCGTCGACGACGCGGGCGCCCTCGCGCAGCTCGTACAGCCCCGGCTTCGCCACCGAGCCGAGCACGTGCACGAAGATGACCGACGCGCTCGCCTGGCCACCGGCATCCGGCAACGGATCACCCGTGCCGCCCGCCGTCGACCCGCTCGTGCCGCCGGGGTTCGTGACGAGGACCTCGCTGCTGCCCCGCGGTGCCAGCGCCGACACGAGCACGGCCACGACGAGCACCGCGAGCACGATGACGATGCCCGCGCCGACCCCGATGCCGAGCCGAGCCCGCGCCGGGGGCGGCGATTCGGCATCCATGCGACCACGCTAGGTGTGCGACCCAAGACGACGATCGCCCCGGAACCACGCTGTGAACACCGCTCATGCTGCGGCGATTGGTGAGGAGAGGTCGGTAGACGGTACTTGTGCCGCATCTGCGACAGACTGTTCAGGAGACACTCTGAACGAATGCGGCGGAGATGAGGCGAGAGCCTCACCGTCCTCCTCAACCAGTCAGGCGAGACATGGAACCTATAACGTACGACAACTCACGCGGACTGTCATTCCCCCGGCTGCGAACTGCACTCTGGGCCGTGATCGTCGTGTCAGCGATCGCGTCCCCGGCTATCGGCCTATCGCAATCGCTGAGCCACCCGTACGATCCCTGGTACATGCATGGGTGGCCGATATTCGCGGTCTTCGTGGCGACACTCGTGCTCGTCGGCGCCGCCAATGTGCTCGCCTGGATCCGTGTCGCCCGCTGGTTGGCACGCCAGGAGATCGTCTACCGCGTGGTCGTGATCATCTGCCTTGCGGTGCTCTTCGCGCTGCTCAGCTTCTTCGCGATTCTGGGTCTGCTCTGGCTGCAGTTGGCCGTCTACTGATGCCGGCGCCGTTCGCGCCGTGAGCTGCTACTAGGCAAGCGGCTTCGTCGCGATACTCACGACGCGCGGCGCGCGCACTACCACGTTGACGATCTGGCGGTCGCCGATCGCCCGCTGAACGGCGGCGGATGCCCGTGCCAGCGACTCGAGGTCGCTGCCGGCGATCGTGGGCGCCACCTCGAGGCGGTCACGCACCTTGCCGTCGACCTGCACGACCGCGGTCACCGACTCCTCGGTGAGCAGGGCGGGATCTGCTCCGCGCCAGCCGTAGGCCGAGACGGAGGCCGGGTAGCCGAGCCGCTCCCACATGTCCTCCGCCGTATAGGGCGCGAACAGGCTGAGGCCGAGGGCGATCGTCTCGACGGCCTCGCGCACGGCGGGGTCTGCGCCGCCAGGGCCCGAGTCGACGGCCTTGCGGGTCACGTTGACGAGCTCCATGATGCGGGCCACGACCACGTTGAACTTGAACGCCTCGATGAGCCCGGGAGCCTCGGCCAGGAACCGGTGCGTGACCCGGCGCAGGGCGATGTCACCGTCGCGCCAGTTGACCTCGGGCCGGCTGGTGACGTCGCCGGCCAGGCGCCATGCGCGAGCCAGGAACTTGGAGGAACCGGCGGGCGAGACGTCTGCCCAGTCGATGTCGTCTTCGGGCGGGCCGGCGAAGGCCATGGTGAGGCGCACGGCGTCGACGCCGTGCTCGTCGAGCTGGTCGCTCAGCTGCACGATGTTGCCCTTGGACTTCGACATCGCCGAGCCGTCCATGAGCACCATGCCCTGGTTCAGCAGCGCGCTGAAGGGCTCGGTGAACGAGACGAGGCCGAGGTCGAACAGCACCTTCGTGATGAAACGGGCGTAGAGCAGGTGCAGGATCGCGTGCGTGACGCCGCCCACGTACTGGTCGACGGGCGCCCACTTGTCGACGTCTTTCGGGTCGAACGCCTTCTCGCTGTCGTGCGGGTTGAGGAAGCGCAGGAAGTACCACGAGCTGTCGACGAAGGTGTCCATCGTGTCGGCGTCGCGCAGCGCCGGCGTTCCGTCGACGGGGTTGGTCACGTTGACCCAGTCCTCCGCTGCGCCGAGCGGCGAGCTGCCGCGCGGCTTCAGGTCGAGACCGTCGCTCGGCGGCAGCAGCACGGGCAGCTGGTCTTCGGGAACGGGGATCTCCTCGCCGTTCTCGCCGTGGATGATCGGGATGGGCGTGCCCCAGTAGCGCTGGCGCGAGATCAGCCAGTCGCGGAGCCGGTAGTTCTTGGCCGGCCGGCCTGAGCCCTGCTGCTGCAGGATCTCGATGGCCTTCTTGATGGCGTTGACCTTGGAGAGACCGTTGAGCGGGCCCGAGTTCATGAGCCTGCCGTCGCCGGCGAGCGCGATGCCCGTGACGGCGGGGTCGTAGCTGCCGAAGTTCGGGTCGTCGAGCATCTCGTCGGTGATGATCGGGATGGCGCCGGTCGCCGGAGCGGTGACGTCGACGACCATGCGGATCGGCAGGTCGAAGGCGCGGGCGAAGTCGAGGTCGCGCTGGTCGTGCGCGGGCACGGCCATCACGGCGCCGGTTCCGTAGTCGGCCAGCACGTAGTCGGCCGCCCAGATGGGCATGCGCTCTCCGTTGACCGGGTTGATCGCGTAACGCTCGAGGAAGACGCCGGTCTTGGGCCGGTCGGTGGCCTGCCGCTCGGTCTCGGTGCTCTTCTGCACGGCGGTCAGGTACTGCGTGAAAGCGGCCTGCACCTCGGGCGTGGATTCGGCCGCGAGTTCGATGGCGAGGTCGGAGTCGGGGGCGACGACCATGAAGGTCGCGCCGAAGAGCGTGTCGGGCCGCGTGGTGAACACCGTGACGGGCTCGTCGCGGCCCTCCACGGCGAAGTCGACGTCGGCGCCGATCGAGCGGCCGATCCAGTTGCGCTGCATGCTCAGCACCTTCGACGGCCATGAGCCCTCGAGCTGGTTCAGGTCGTCGAGCAGGCGGTCGGCGTAGTCGGTGATCTTGAAGTACCACTGGGTGAGCTTCTTCTTCACGACCACGGCGCCGCTGCGCTCGGAGGTGCCGTCGGGCAGCACCTGCTCGTTGGCGAGCACGGTCTGGTCTACCGGGTCCCAGTTGACCCAGCTGGCCTTGCGGTACGCGAGGCCCTTCTTGTACATCTGCAGGAACAGCCACTGGTTCCACTTGTAGTACTCGGGGTCACTGGTGTGCAGCACGCGATCCCAGTCGAACGAGGCGGCGTAGCGACGCATGCTGCGCTTCTGCTGCTCGATGTTGTCGTAGGTCCACTGGCGCGGGTCGAGGCCGCGCTTGATGGCGGCGTTCTCCGCCGGCAGGCCGAAGGAGTCCCAGCCGATGGGGTGCAGGACGTTGAATCCCTGCTGGCGCCAGTAGCGGGCGATGACGTCTCCGAGTGCGTATGCCTCGGCGTGACCCATGTGCAGGTCTCCCGACGGGTAGGGGAACATGTCGAGCACGTACTTGCGCGGGCGCTTGTCGCCGTCGAGGTCGGTCTTGAACGGCTGCATCTCGTCCCAGCGAGGGAGCCACTTGTTCTGGATGGCTGCGAAGTCGTAGTGGAGGGCCGGGTCGTTGCGGGGATCGTACTGCTCGGCGCTCGTCGTTTCGATGGTCACGCGACTCTCAATTCTTGCTTGGGTTCGGCTGCTGGGGCCAAGATCGCCGCGGTGGACACCGGTGGACGCACGGCTTCTTCCGTGGCACCGGGGCGCGGCAGCAATCCATCGTACTAAACCTGCTCGCCGCGTATCGTTGAAGGCGTGGATGCGACCATCACCGATGCCGACGGAACGACCCGCTGCGGATGGGCCCACTCGGCACCCGAGATGCTGCCGTATCACGACGAGGAGTGGGGCAGGCCCCTGCACGGCGACCAGCCGCTCTTCGAGAAGCTCTGCCTCGAGACGTTCCAGGCCGGACTGTCGTGGATCACCATCCTGCGCAAGCGGGAGGCCTTCCGCGCGGCGTTCTCATCGTTCGACATCGACCGTGTGGCAACCTTCGACGACGGTGACGTCGACCGGCTGCTGTCGGATGCGCGGATCGTGCGCAACCGGGCGAAGATCAGCGCCGCCATCTCGAACGCCGGGGCCACGAAGCGGCTCATAGAGCACGACCCCGGCGCTCTCGACTCCCTTCTCTGGGGCTTCGCTCCCCCGCGGCGCACGGTCGCCCCCGAGTCCTACGCCTCCATCCCCGCGTCGACGCCGGAGTCCGCATCCGCGAGCGCCGCCCTCAAGAGGCTCGGCTACCGCTTCGTCGGTCCGACAACGCTCTATGCGCTCATGCAGTACGCGGGTCTCGTGAACGACCATGCGGCGGGATGCCATCTGGCCGTCGGCGAACCCGGCGCGCTGTAGCCGTACCGCCGCCTACAGGCCGAGCGCATCCAGCAGGGGTGCGGCCTTGAGACGCGTCTCCTCGACCTCGTCTTCGGGCACCGACAGGGCCGTGATGCCCCCGCCCGTGCCGATGGATGCGCCGTCGGCGGTGAGCACGATGCTGCGGATCACCATGGCCAGGTCGAGCGCCCCGTCGAGACCGAGGTAGCCGAAGACTCCGGCGTAGACCCCGCGCGGGCCTTGCTCGAGCCTGTTCAGGATGCGCATGGCGCTGATCTTCGGGGCTCCCGTCATCGAGCCGGCGGGAAAGAGCGCGGCGACGGCATCGAGGGAGTCGGCGTCCGGCGCCAGCTGCGCGGTGACCGTGCTGACGAGCTGATGCACCGAGCTGTAGCTCTCGATGGCGAGCAGACGGGTGACCTCGACCGAGCCGAGCAGCGCCACTCGCGAGAGGTCGTTGCGCATCAGGTCGACGATCATGAGGTTCTCGGCGCGTTCCTTGTCGCTGGAGAGGAGCTCGGCGCGCAGGCGGGCGTCGTCGTGGTCGGTCTCGCCTCGCGGACGGGTGCCCTTGATCGGCTTCGTCTCGACCGAGCCGCCCGCGTCGACCCGCAGAAACCGCTCGGGGCTCGCGCTGACGAGCGCCACCCCGTCGATGCGCAGGTAGCCGCCGTGGTGACTCGGGTTCGAGGCGCGCACCGCGAGGTAGGTCGAGAGGGGGTCGGGATGCACGGCCGCGGTGATCTGATTGGTGAGGCAGAGCTGGTAGGCGTCGCCCTGCCTGATCGACTCCTGGCAGTCGCGCACGAGACGCTCGTAGTCGTCGGCGCTGCGCCGCCACTGCGCCCGGGGCGCCCGCTCGAGAGCCCGGATGCCGCGGGGTCCCGGGAGCGGGAACGGCGCGGCAGCGGCGGCGCGGCCCAGCCGGGCCGTGTCGATCAGCCGGGCCGTGCGATCGAGCCAGCCCGCGGCATCCGGTTCGCCGTCGAGCGCGAGGAGCGTGATCGTGCGGGCATCGTGATCGAACGCGATCGCGCGGGTGACCCAGAGCAGGGCGGCACCCGGCAGCCCCGTCGGCTCGGTGTCGACGCCGTGCTGGGCCGCGCCGAGCTCGTAGGAGAGCCACCCCACCCAGCCGAGGGCGAATCCGTCGGCCGGACGGTCGGCGAGGTCGATCTCCTTCCGGCGGCCTCGGAGCTGCTCGACGAGCCCGTGGATGTCGTGCGGCGACGCGATCGGTTCGCCCGCCCCGAGATAGCTCGTGCCCGTGGTGGCATCGATGCCGGAATCGAGCCAGAAGGAGTTCGGCTCCCGACCGTAGACCTCGACGAACACCCGCTCGGGATCGACCCAGTGCTGCAGTGCTCTGGTGAGGAGGCGGCGGGACACTGTAATAGCGTAGGCCGTGTGATCACGCCCCGCCTTCTCGTCTGGACCGGGGCGGATCTGGTCGAGACCGAGTCGGAGCCTGCTCATCAGGGCGTGCAGGTCGCCGACAGCTGGCTCGTCGCGAGCGGCGGCGTGCGTGCCCTGCAGCTGCACCACGACAGGTTCCTGGCCGGGCTCGCGTCGGAGACCCGCATCGACCCCTCCGCGGCCGAGCGGTTCTGGAACGCGGCGGTCGCCGAGCTTCCCCGCACAGGCGACTGGTTCCCCCGGGTCGACGCGATGCGAACGGGCGACGGGACGACCCTCGCCCTGCGCGTCCGCCCCGCTCCACCGCTCGGCGCCTCCGTGCGCGTCGCCTCGCTCGACGGGGGCGACCCGAGGACGGAGGCCGCGGTGAAGGGCCCCGACATCGAACGCCTCGGTGCGCTGAAGCGCGATGCCGCCCTCGACGACATCGACGAGCCCGTGATCGTGTCGGCCACGGGTCACGTCGTCGACGGCGCGACGAGCGCCCTGCTGTGGTGGAGGGGCGACAGACTGTTCGCGCCGTCGGCCTCCCTTCGCCGGGTCGACAGCGTGACGGCGAAGTCCATACGGCTGCTGGCATCGGCCACCGCGACGGAGTCGGGCGAGGAGTTCGCGACGGCGGCGCAGCTCGCCGGATGCGAGGTCTGGGTCGTGAACGCGCTCCACGGAATCCGTGTCGTCACCTCGTGGAGGAACGGCCCGAGGCTCACTCGCAACCCGCGCCGCGCCGCACTCTGGCAGCGGCGCCTCGACGCGCTCGTGCGCCCCTTGCCCTAGCGGGGACTCAGCCCAGTCGCAGGTGCGAGGTGATGAGGTGGCCGGGCACCGGCAGGTGGCTGATGATCACGACGGCCCGGCGACCGTCGGGGTCGGTGGATGCCGCCAGCAGGTCGGCGATGAGCGCGTCGGCCCGGTCGGGGTCGACGTTGGCCGTGGGCTCGTCGAGCACGAGCACGGGGAAGTCGGCGAGGAGGGCTCGTGCCAGGGCGATGCGCTGGGCCTGGCCCCCCGAGACGAGCGAGCCGCGCTCGCCGACCCGGGCATCCAGACCACCTCGACCCTCGACCCATTCCGACAGCCCGACCCTCTGGAGAACCGCGAGCAGCTCGGTGTCGCTCGCATCGTCGCGGGCGAAGAGCAGGTTCTGCCGGATCGACTCGTCGAACAGGTACGGGATCTGCTCGGACAGCCCGACGACCCGGCGCACGTCGACGAGCGGCAGGCTGCGCACGTCGACGCCGCCCAGGCTGTAGGAGCCCTCGAACTCGAGGAACCGCACGAGCACGTGCGCGAGCGTGGTCTTTCCCGAGCCGCTCGCCCCCGTGACCAGGATGCGGTCGCCCGGCGAGATGGTGAGGTCGACTCCCCGGATCGCCGGCGATGCCGCCTGCGGCCACGTGGCCGAGACGCCCCGGAGTTCGATGACCGTGCCCGTCGGCTCGGCGGTGCGGGTGTCGACGGCAGGCCCGTCGACGGGAATCTCTGGGGGCACGGTGTCGGGAACGACGGAGGCGACCCGCTCGGCGCTCGAACGCACCTGACGCAGGGCAGCGAGGGCGAGGGGCACACTCGACACGACCTCGAAGACCGCGATGGGCACGAGGGCGATGATCGCCAGCACCGGTCCGTTGAAACCGGGCGTTGCCAGCGCGGGGATGCCGACCAGGAGGGCCGCGACGCTCGCGGCACCGGCGAGAAGCGACAGAATGCCCGTGGCGACCCCCGAGCCGGCGGCGCTCGAGAGCACGGCGCGGGTCAATCGACGGTCGGCGGTCTCGACGGCGGCCAGGCGGGAGCCGGTCGCGTCGAACGCGGTGAGCACGTCGAGGTTGACGACGGTGTCGAGCACCTCGTCTGCGAAGGCGCCCCGGAGCGGCGCGATCGACCGCTCCGACCGTGCCGCGATGACGCTGTTGACCACCGTGCCGACGAGGGCGGCCAGCAGGAGGGCGACGAGGAGGGCGATGCCGGCCGCCGGCAGGAGTATCCAGACCGTGACCACGCTGGTGGCGGCGACCGCGCCCGAGATGAGCAGGGGCTGCACGACGCGCAGGGGCAGGTTCTGCAGCTCGTCGACGTCGGCCGTGAGGCGGGTCAGCAGGTCTCCGCGCCGGGTGCCCGACAGGCCGTCGGGCGCCAGCGGAACGAGGCGTTCGTAGATGCCGACGCGGAGCGTGGCCAGGGTGCGGAACGCCGCGTCGTGGCTGGCGAGACGCTCCGCGTAGCGGAAGCCCGCCCTGCCCAGCGCGAAGGCCCGCACCCCGACGATCGCCATGTTGAGGTAGAGGATCGGCGGCATCTCGGCCGCCCGGGTGATCAGGTAGGCCGAGGTGGCGATCAGTCCGACGGCGCAGAGGGCGCTGAGCAGGCCGAGCAGCGCACCCGGGGCGAATCGGCGCGCCCGCGGCTGTGCGAGGCGCAGCACCTCTGTCGTGCGCATCAGGCCACCATCGTTGCGGGCTCGAGCGCGAGGATGCCGTCCGCGGCGCGGGCGATCGCCTCGCGGTGCGTCACGACGATCAGGGCCAGACCCGTGCTCTCGACGAGGCCTTCGAGCCCCCGCACCAGCCGCGCCTCGGTCTGGTCGTCGAGGGCCGAGCTCGGCTCGTCGAGCACGAGCACGGACGACCGCCGCTCGAGGGCCCGGTAGACGGCCCGCGCTATCGCGACGCGCTGCGCCTGCCCGCCCGACAGTCCGGCACCGGCCACGCCGAGCGGTCGATCGAGGTCGATCTCGTCTGCGGCGGCGATCTCGAGGGCGCGCGCCGCTCGGGCCCGATCGGGGGCGGCGCTGCCCAGGGTCACGTTCTCGAGCACCGAGCCCGCCATGAGCCCCGGGCGCTGGCCGCACCACGAGACCCAGTCGAGACCCGTGTCCCCCGGTGCGATCTCGTCGCCGCCCAGCGTCGCGCGACCGGTGTGCGGAACGAATCCCAGCAGGGCGGCGACGAGGGTGGACTTGCCCACGCCGGAGGGGCCCATGACGGCCGTCAGCCTTCCGGGGGCGAACTCCGCATCGATGGGACCGATCACCGCACGGCCGTCGTAGCCCGCACCGAAGCCGGAGAGCACGAGCGACCGGGACGACCGGGGCTCCTGAAGATGGCCCGGGTGCGGGCCGACGGTGCCGTCGAGCTCGTCCTCCGGATCGACGACACCTTTGTTCGCTGCCGCTGCCGCTGCATCGAGGATGTCGAACACGTCGTCGGCGGCCGCGACCCCGTCGGCCGCGGCGTGGAACTGGATGCCCACCTGCCTGAGCGGAAGGAACGCCTCGGGCGCGAGGAGCAGCACGAACAGTCCGACGGAGAGGCCGAGCGACCCGTCGATCAGCCGGAGGCCCACCGACACCGCGACGACGGCCACCGCGAGGCTCGAAACGAGCTCGAGCACGAATCCGCTGAGGAACGACACGCGCAGCACCTTCATGGTCTGAACGCGATACTGCTCGGTGACATCCCGGATGCGCCCGGCCTGGCGTTCGGCCCGTCCGAAGAGCGTCAGCGTCGAGAGACCACCCACGATGTCGAGGAATCCCGTGGACAGCCTTGTGAGCAACTGCCACTGCGTCTTCTGCACGGTCTGGGTCGCCCAGCCGATCAGGATCATGAAGACGGGGATGATCGGCAGGGTCAGAACGACCCCGAGGGCGCTGGGCCAGTCCTGCAGGAAGATGACCAGCACGACGACCGGCGTGGCGATGGCCGTGAGGATGAGCTGGGGAAGGTAGCGGGAGAAGTAGGTGTCGAGGGCGTCGAGGCCTGGTCCGGTGACGGTGGCGACCGACGTGGCGTTGCGCCCGGCCATCCACCCCGGTCCGAGGTCGACGACGGCTCGGAGGACGCGAGCGCGCAGCTGGCTCTTGACCCGCGCGGCCCCGCGGGTGCTGGTGACCTCGGCGAGCCAGAGCAGCGCGGCCCGTGCGACCACGACGCCCGCGAGCGCGACGATCGTCGGCGTCAGCGCGGCCAGACTCTCGCCGGCGATGGCGCGCACGATCGTCTGGCTCAGGAGCCAGGCGAACGCGACGATGCAGGCCGTCTGGGCCAGGCCGATCACCGCGCCCGCCGCCAGGAATGCCCGGGCCGCCCGGGCGTAGGCGAGCAGCCGGGGGTCGAGAGGTTTCACTCGTCTAGTGTGCCGCCTGTGCACCCTCGATGTGCGCACGGGTCACCCGCTTGCGGAACACCCAGTAGGTCCAGCCCTGGTAGGCGAGGATCAGGGGAAGCGCGATGAGGGAGATCCAGCTCATCACCTGGAGGGTGTACGGCGTCGATGAGGCGTTCACGATATTCAGGCTGTTGGCGGGATCGTTCGACGCCGGCATCACATCGGGGAACAGCGACAGGAAGAGGCTCAGCACGGCGAACGCGACGGTCGCGGCCATCGAGGCGAAGGCTGCGCCCTCCCTGCCGCGGGAATTCGCGAGCACGGCTGCGATGAGGGTGACCGCGGCGACCGCCGACAGCACCGCGGAGAAGAAGCTGCCGTATGCCAGGGTCGTCCAGAGCAGGAAGGATGCCGCGACGACGATGGTCAGGATGCCGGATCGTGTCGCCAGTCTGCGCGCTCTCTGCCGCAGGGCGCCGTCCGTCTTGAGCGAGACGAAGATCGTTCCGTGGGTGAAGAACAGCAGCAGCGTGGTGAGGCCTGCGAGCAGCGCATACGGGTTCAGCAGGTCGAAGAAGGTACCTGTGTAGTTGAAACCGTCATCGAGGGGCACCCCGCGAATGATGTTGCCGAAGGCCACCCCCCACAGGAATGCGGGAACAGCCGAACCGATCACGATCATGGCGTCGAAGCGACGCTTCCACGAGGCCTCGGGCCGCTGGTGCCGGTACTCGAACGAGACGCCGCGCAGGATCAGCGACAGCAGGATCACCAGCAGGGCGAGGTAGAAGCCGGAGAACAGCGTGGCGTACCACTCGGGGAACGCCGCGAACATCGCGGCTCCGGCGACGATCAGCCACGTCTCGTTGAGATCCCAGATCGGCCCGATCGTGTTGATGATCACGCGGCGGTCGACATCGTCCTTGCCGAGGAAGGGGATGGACATGCCGACGCCGAAGTCGAAGCCGTCGAGAACGAAGTAGCCGATGAAGAGGAATGCGATGATTCCGAACCAGAGGGTGGGAAGGTCCATGGTCAGTACACCGTCGTTTCTACTCGGCGGACGCCGGTCTCCGGGTCGGGCTGCGGCAGATCGTCCGGACCCTTCTGGGCGGCCTTCTTGATGAGCTTGAACTCGACCACGGCGAGCGTGCCGTAGATCAGGGTGAAGGCGATCAGCGAGATCAGCACCTCGAGTCCTGAGACATTCGGCGACACTCCGTCGGCCGTCTTGAGCAGGCCGAAGACGAGCCAGGGCTGGCGGCCCATCTCGGTGAAGATCCAGCCCATGATCATGGCGCCGAGCGAGAGCGGGAACGCCCAGATCGCAGCCTTCCACACCCACTTCGACCAGCGGCCGGACAGGGTCTTGGCGCCGAAGACGCTCTTCTTGCGGGTCAGGACCAGTCCGACGAACGCGGTGAAGACGTGCAGCACGCCGAGGGCGATCATCCAGCGGAACGCCCAGTAGGTGACCCAGATGGTCGGCGTGTAGTCGCCGGGGCCGTATAGCTGCACATACTGGGCCTGCAGGTCGTTGATGCCCTCGACCGTGCCGTCGAACGTGTGCGTCGACAGGAATGAGAGCAGGTACGGGATGCGGATCGAGAACAGTTCGCTCGATCCGTCCGGCGTTCCGAGCGTGAAGATGCTGAACGAGGCGTCGGCTCCCGTCGACGTCGTGTACATCGCCTCGGCCGCCGCCATCTTCATGGGCTGGGTCTGCACCATGGCGAGGCCCAGCGAGTCGCCGGTGAAGACGGTGAGCGCTCCGGCGATCATCATCATCCACAGGCCGAACTTGAGGGCCGGTCGCATCGTGTCGAGGTGCTGGTTGCGTGAGAGGTGCCAGGCGGCCACCGTGACGATGAGGCCCGCAGCCACCATGAAACAGGCGAAGATCGTGTGCGGGAACGCCGCGAGCGCCACCTTGTTCGTGAGCAGGGCCCAGATGTCGGTCAGCTCTGCGCGCCCTTTCTCCTCGTTCATCTGGAAGCCGACCGGGTTCTGCATGAATGCGTTGGCCGCGATGATGAAGTAGGCCGAGAGAATGCTGCCGATGGTCGTCGCCCAGATCGTGGCGAGGTGCAGGCCCCGGGGAAGCTTGTCCCAGCCGAAGATCCACAGTCCGATGAACGTCGCCTCGAAGAAGAAGGCCAGCAGCCCCTCCATCGCCAGTGGCGCACCGAAGACGTCTCCGACGAATCTCGAATAGTCGGACCAGTTCATGCCGAACTGGAACTCCTGCACGATGCCCGTGACGACGCCCATGGCGAAGTTGATGAGGAAGAGCTTGCCGAAGAACTTCGTCAGTTGGAGGTACTTCTCCTTGTCGGTGCGAACCCACGCCGTCTGAAAGAGCGCGACGGTGAGCGCAAGGCCGATCGTGAGCGGCACGAACAAGAAGTGATACACCGTCGTGAGACCGAACTGCCAGCGCGACAGGAGAAGTGGATCGAGCCACTCGTTCATCTGGGATTCCCCTTCGGAAGTAGACTTCTACACAACGTAGAAATCCTTCTTCTACAGAGCGTAGAACATACTCGAACGAAAAGGTAGTCTGGATCCATGATCACTCTCGGCGTCCTCGAGCGTTCCGTCATGAACGCACTCTGGGAATCGCCCGACGGCCTCTCCGCACCCGAGCTCGGTGAACGACTGGTGGCCGCCGAGGCCCCGGCGAAACGACGCGAACTCGCCACCACCACCCTCCTCACCGTGCTTTCACGGCTCGAGAGCAAAGGGTTCGTCTCGCGCACCCGCGCCACGAGGCCGCACCGCTACCACGCGGTCAACTCGCGATCGGAGCACACGGCCGAGCTCATGCACGAGGTGCTGCAACTGGCACCCGATCGAGACGACGCGCTGGCCCGTTTCGTCGGAAGCGTCTCGCCGACCGAGGCCGAGACTCTTCGCCGACTGCTCGCATCCCGCGGCACCGGGAACTAGCCGTGCTCGGAGCCTGGACCGGGCTCGCGATCCTCGCCCTCGCCTTGGCGTGGCCCGTTCCCATCGCGCTGTCGAGGGCCGCGTGGCCCGCCCGCGCGCCCGGCACGGCACTCGCGCTCTGGCAGGCCATCGCGCTCGCCGGGGGCCTGTCGATGATCGGCGCCCTGCTCGCGTTCGGACTGACGCCGTTCGAGAACGACGCGGGCGTCGCATCCACCCTGCTGTCGGGCCACCTGCTCGACGGCCCCCTCCCCTCGCAGACCGGCGCACTGCAGATCGTCTCGCTGGCCGGAGCCGTGGTGCTCGGAGCCCATCTCGTGCTGAGCCTCGCCACGACCGCGGTCAGCACCGCGCGCGAGCGTCGGCGGCACAGGGCACTGATCGCCCTGCTGAGCTCTCCGGTGCAGGGCAGCCCGGGAACGCGCATGCTCGACTTCCCCGCCCCCGTGGCCTACTGCCTGCCCGGGGTGCGCTCGATCACCGTGCTCACCGAAGGGCTCGTGCGGGTTCTGGATGCCGCACAACTGCGCGCGGTGCTGGCCCACGAGCGGGCCCACCTGCGCCAGTACCATCACCTCGTGCTGCTCGCCTTCAAGGCGTGGAACATCGCCCTGCCCTGGTTTCCCATCGCGAATCGGGCCGAGAAGGCGGTCGCCACGCTCGTCGAGATGCTCGCCGACGACGACGCACGGCGCGAGGTCGACGATGCGTCCCTCGCCACGGCGATCGCGATCGTCGGGTCGCCCTGGCGCGACGGAGACCCGGCGTCTGCACCCGTCGCATCCGACGAGATCGTGCCCGAGGCCGACCCTGAGACGCTCGGGGCGCGGGTGTCACGCCTCATCTCCCCGCCGGGACCCCTCTCCCCCGCGGCCCGCGCGCTCGTGCTCGGCATGGGCGTCGCTCTCGTCGCGGCGCCGGTCGCCGTGCTCGTCACCCTGTTCTAGACCGGCGCATGCCCAGCCGCTATCGACGCCCAGGTCATAGGCTCGAGGCGTGAACGAGATTCTCAGCTGGATCCTGGACACGGTGTCGAGTGTCGACCCCGTCTGGCGCACCCTCATCGCCGGTGTCGCCATGCTTCTCGAGACGAGCATCCTGCTCGGTCTCATCGTGCCCGGAGACACCGTGCTGCTCGTCACGGCGACCGGTGTGCAGGGTCCCGTGCAGTATTTCGCTCTCGCCCTCGCATCGATTCTCGGCGCCCTCGCGGGCGAGAGCATCGGGTTCATGCTCGGTCGCTACTTCGGACCGCGCATCCGTCATTCCCGCCTCGGCAGGCGCATCGGCGAACGGCACTGGCAGCGCGCGGAGCGCTACCTCGATCGCCGCGGCGGCATCGCCGTGTTCCTGTCGCGCTTCCTGCCCGTGCTTCACTCGCTGATCCCCGTCACCGTGGGCATGAGCACGATGGCCTATCGACGCTTCATCGCGTGGACGCTGCCCGCATGCGTCCTCTGGTCGTTCGCCTACGTCACCGCCGGGTCGGCAGCCGCGGGCGGATACAGGGAACTGGCGGACCAACTGCACTTCGCCGGGTACATCTTCGTCGGGGTCATCGTGGTGTTCGTGATCGTGGTGATCGTGGTGAAGAAGCTCATCGCCCGCGGCGAGGAGCGGCACATGGACGACGCGCCCGAGAAGGAACCCGCGCCGGAACGGGAATGAGAACGGGCCCGCCGACCGAGGTCGACGGGCCCGTTCACTCAAAGATCGGCGACTAGAAGAGCTTCTTGTCGTCGAGCCAGGCCTTCGCGATGACCTCGGCGGACTTCTGGTCGTTGACGCTCTGCGAGTTGAGCTCGACCAGATCGTCTTCCGTCAGAGCCGCGCTGACCTTATTGATGATGTCGGCCGCCTTGTCGTCGACCTTGGTCGATGCGACGGGAACGACATTGTCGGCCACGAACAGTCCGTCGGGGTCGGTGAGGGCCACGAGGTTGTTGGACTTGATGTTGGGGTCGGCCGTGTAGATGTTGCCCAGCTGGATCGTGTTGTCGACGAGCGCTTTCACGGTCAGCGGTCCGCCGGAGTCCTCGATCGACTGGAACGTCGTATCGATGCCGTACTTCTCCTTCAGCGTGGCGGGACCGTAGGGACGGGTCTCGAGTTCGGCGTTGCCGCCGACGACGATCGGCGTCGTCACGTTCTTGAGCGACGCGATGTCGGTGAGGTTGTTCTCGGAGGCATAGGCCTCGGTGACCGTGTAGGAGTTCTGGTCGGACGCCTCCGACTTGTCGAGCACGCGAAGGCCCTCGGGCAGGGCCGACTCGAGCGCGGTGTAGACGTCGTCGCTCGTCGTGGCCGTCGTGTCGGGCTCGAGCGCCTGCAGCAGGCTGCCGGTGTACTCGGGGAACAGGTCGATCTTGCCGGCCTCGATCTCGGGCAGGTAGACCTCGCGCTGGCCGATGCGGAACTGGCGATCGACGGTGTAGTCGTTGGCCTCGAGCGCCTGGGCGTAGATCTCGGCGATGATCTCGCTCGAGTAGTAGTCCTGCGAACCGATGACGATGGAGTCGGTGCTGGCCGAGTCACTCGATCCGGCGTCCAGCGGATCGCTCGTTGCGCACCCTGCCAGTGCCACCACGGCACCGACCGCGATAACGCCTGCGGCGATCCGGCCCTTCCTAATGTTTGCTGTGAACATCGTTATTTCCTCTCTTCGGTGGGAGACCCCACCACCGCGACGCGTCGGGGTGACGACGTGCGGACATCTGTGTTCTGGTTCGCGACGACGCCGCGTGGTACGACCAACTTCTGGATGATCGCGAAGATTCCCTCGCTGAGCAATGCGAGCGCGATCACGAGAAGGGAACCCGCGAGCATCTGCGGATAGTCATTGGACTTCAGGCCCACGAAGATGAACCGTCCCAGCCCGCCGGCACCCACGTAGTCGGCGAGAGTCGCCGTCGCAATGATCTGCAAGGTCGCCGAGCGGAGGCCGCCGATCAACAACGGAAGGCCCAGCGGCACCTCGACCTTGCGCACGATCTGCCACTCCGTCATTCCGACAGCCCTGGCCGAGTCGATCGTGCGACGATCGATCGCCTCGAAACCGGAGTAGGCGCCGGCCAGGATCGGTGGGACCGCCAGCACCACCAGTGCGATAACGGGGGCCTCCACCCCGATTCCGAGCCAGAGCGCGAGAACGATGAGCAGTCCGAGGGTCGGGAGCGCCCTGAACCCACCGGTCAGGCTCACGGCGAGGCTCCGGCCGCGGCCGGTGTGGCCGATGAGGTATCCCAGCGGGATCGCGATCACGCTCGAGATCACCAGCACGACGAGACTGATCGTGAGGTGCTGCACGAGACGGATCGGGATACCGTTCGGTCCTCCGAGATGCGCGGGATCGAATATCCAGGCGAATGCCTCGACGAGGAGGTTCACGATGCGGCCGCCTCTGCGGTCAGACGTGCGCGGCGTGTCGAAGCGACGCGTGTCGCCCGCGTCCACGGCATGACCAGTCTGCCGATGAGCACGAGCACGGCGTCGATCAGCAGGGCCAGCGCGATGGTGGCGACCATGCCGGCCAACACCTCCGCCACGATGTTGCGCTGCAACCCGTCGGTGAAGAGCAGCCCGAGGCTCTTGATGCCGAGGACCGCGCCGACGGTCACCAGGCTGACGGTGCTGACCGCCACGACACGGATGCCGGCGAGCAGCACCGGCCCCGCCAACGGGAGATCGACCTTCCAGAAGCGCGTCCAGGGCGAGAATCCCATCGCGGTGGCCGACTGGCTGATGTCCGACGAGACCGAGCCGAGCGCATCCGACGTGGTGCGCACCATCAGCGCGATGCCGTAGAGGGTGAGCGCGACGACGACGTTGATCGAGTCCCTCGCGCCGGTTCCGAGGATGATCGGAAGAACGATGAGCAGGGGAAGCGACGGAATCGCGTACAGCAGGCCGAGCACGGTGAGCAGCACGCCGCGGCTCGGGCGGTAGCGGTTTGCCAGCCAGCCGAGCGGCACCGAGAGCACGAAGCTCAAGACGATGGGCGGGATGCTGAGGGCGAGATGCTCGAGGGTGCGCTGGCCGATGAGGGGCAGGTTCTCGATGATCCAGTTCATGCGGGTGCGTCTTTGCTGCCGCCGGTCGGGCCGTCCACCAGCACTCCGGCCGCGCGACCCTCGCTGTCGAGCACGATTTCGCGGCCGTCCCGCCGGTCGATGTGCAGCGCCCGCTTGCCCTTCGTCGCCCCGATGAAGTCGGCCACGAAGTCGTTCGCGGGGGCACTGAGGATCTCGGTGGGAGACCCCTTCTGCACGATGACGCCGCCCTTCTGCAGGATGACGACCTGGTCGCCCAGGAGGAAGGCCTCGTCGATGTCGTGGGTGACGAAGACGACGGTCTTGTCGAGTTCGCGCTGCAGGCGGATGAGCTCCTGCTGCAGTTCGGCGCGCACCAGGGGGTCGACCGCGCCGAAAGGCTCGTCCATGAGCAGGATGTTCGGGTCGGCCGCGAGCCCGCGCGCGACGCCCACACGCTGCTGCTGCCCGCCCGAGAGCTGGCTCGGGTAGCGGTTCGCGAGCGAACGATCGAGGCCGACCGTGTCGAGCAGCTCGAGTGCGCGTTCGTGAGCCTGCTTCTTCGGCACGCCGTTGAGCAGGGGCACGGTCGCCACGTTGTCGATGACCTTGCGGTGGGGCAGCAGGCCGGAATTCTGCATGACGTAACCGATGCGCCGACGGAGCTTCACCTTGTCGAGTCCGACGATGTCTTCGCCGTCGATCTCGATCGAGCCCGAAGTGCGGTCGATCATGCGGTTGATCATGCGGAGGATGGTGGTCTTGCCACAGCCCGAGGAGCCCACGAAGACCGTCGTCTTGCGCGAGGGGATGACGAGGCTGAAGTCATCGACGGCGAGTGTGCCGTCGGGGAACTGCTTCGACACCTGACGGAACTCGATCATGTCTTGGCCCGTTCGTCTGGCGCGCCCGAGTGCACGCGTGTATGACCAGCCAAACACGGAGCGCCGCGATAGGCAAAGCACACCCGTTGGGCATGACGAATTGTGTCCGGCAGGCTAAGGTGCAGCCGATCGCACGTCAGACGGTCTGAGAGTCGCTCTCGTAATGCCCCGTGAGGTAGTCGCGAACGATCTGCTCGCACTCGCCGATGATCGTCTCGTCGCCGGTGCCCCCGAGCATGAACGCGCGCACAAGAAGGGCGTCCATGACGGTGACCGCGATCTCGAGACGCGTGAGCAGGGCGGCGTCCTGCGGCATTCCGTAGTTGTCGACCAGCACGTCGCGCAGGGTCTGGGCGATGCGGTGCGACTTGATGCGCGACACGTCGGTCTCGGGAGAGGAGACGAGGTCGCCGAGACGGATGGAGGTGAAGCCCACCTCGCCACGGTGCATCGCCACGGAGGTGCCGATCGACACGACGACGGCGTCGACCCACCCGGCGGGCTTCTTCTCGGCCAGGTCTGCCTCGAACTGGCGGAGGAAGCGCTCGACGCTGCGCGTGCCGAGGGCGGTCAGCACCGCGATGCGGTCGGGGAAGTAGCGGTAGACGGTGCCGATGGATGCTTCGGCGCGATCGGCGACGAGGGCGGTCGTGAGGCGCTCGATGCCCACCTCGTCGACCACGGCCGCGGCGGCGTCGAGCAGGGCGGCGATGCGGTCGGAGCTGCGGGCCTGGATCGGCTCGTTGCGCACCTGCACGGCCTCGGCGCGGGTTTCCTCGAAGACGTTGTTAGGCACGGCGCCGATCCTTTCATAAGGGATGTCGTGATCATACTAGTTGGGCGGGGGCGGCAGAATAGAGCACATGTGTGGTCGTTTCGTCGTGTCTCGTGCAGCCGGTGACCTCGTCGCCCTCTTCGATGTCGATGTGGAGGGAGCGGACCTGCCGGAGCCGTCATGGAACGTCGCGCCGACCCAACGCGTCCCGGTGATCATCGACGCCGTCAACCGCGCCGCGGCGACCGACGAGAACGCCCCCGAGGTGCTGAGACGGCTGGAGGCGGCGCGCTGGGGACTGGTGCCGTCGTTCGCGACCGAGCCCACGGCATCCGCACCCCTGTTCAACGCGCGCATCGAGACGGCCGCCGAGAAACCGGCCTTCCGCGAGGCCGTCGTCTCGCGCCGTGCTGCGATCCCGGCCTCGGGATACTACGAGTGGCTGATCGCGCCCGACGGCGGCAAGACCCCGCAGTTCGTGTCGTCGAACGACGACGAGCCCATCCTCTTCGCGGGCCTGTACGAATGGTGGCGCAACCCGGCCGCTGCGGCCGACGACCCCGCGCGCTGGCTGCTGTCGACGACGATCCTCACCCGGGAGGGCGCCGGGCCGCTCGCCTCGCTGCACGAGAGGATGCCGGTGTTTCTCGAGCCGGGCCTCATGGAGGACTGGCTCGATCCGCGCACCGCCGGAGACGCACGGCTGCTGGCGGAGATCTCGCTCGCGGCCGAGGAACTCGCCGACGACATGGTGTTCCACACGGTGGGCACGGCCGTCGGCACGGTCGGCAACGACTCTCCCGAGCTCGTCCTTCCGGTGCACTGACCCCGACCCCCGAGGGGGATGCGTGCAACACTGGGGTGTGCGGAAAGCAGACAAGACACTCTCGGCCAAGCAGGGTGCCGAGGTCATCATGCACCGCGCGGCACGCATCGAAGACGCCGTGCACGAGTTCCGGCAGAAGCGTGCGCAGGCCAGCGGCAAGGTCCCCACGATCATCCCCTACGCGGGATACGGCTCGACCACGTGGCTCCGGGTGCTCGCCCGCGTGCTGCTCACGACGCCCGCTCGCCCGGGCTCGCGAGCGGATCGCAAGGCCCAGAAGCACATCGAGAGCGTCAGGGGATGGCGCAGCTTCACGAGCGTGCCGTTCGGCAACGTGCCGGTCACGATCCAGGCGGGCGGCCGCTCGCACACCGTCTCGGCCGACCGCGGCGGGGTCGTGGATGTCGTCATCGAGGTCGCGCTCGAGCCCGGCTGGCAGACGGTCACGATCGGAGCGGAGGGCGGCAAGACCGTCGAGGCCCCCGTGTTCGTGCTCGAGGACTCGACCCGCTTCGGCGTGGTGAGCGACATCGACGACACGGTGATGGTCACGGCGCTGCCGCGTCCGCTGCTCGCCGCATGGAACACCTTCGTGCTCGACGAGCACGCCCGAGTGCCCACGCCCGGCATGGCCGTGCTGCTCGAGCGCCTGACCACGGAGAACCCGGGCTCTCCCGTGATCTACCTCTCGACGGGCGCCTGGAACGTCGCCCCCACCCTCACGCGTTTCCTCTCGCGCAACCTCTACCCCGCGGGCCCGCTGCTGCTCACCGACTGGGGGCCGACCCACGACCGCTGGTTCCGGAGCGGGCGCGAACACAAGCGCGAGAATCTGCGCCGGCTCGCCCGGGAGTTCCCCGACGTGCGATGGCTGCTGATCGGCGACGACGGCCAGCACGACGAAGAGATCTACGCCGAGTTCACCACCGACTTCCCCCAGAACGTCGCCGCCGTCGCTATCCGGCAGCTCTCGAACAGCGAGGCCGTGCTGGCCGGCGGGCGCTCGAAAGACGAGGTGCACACCGAGCGCACCGGCGCGACCTGGGTCTATGCACCCGACGGCGCCGGCCTCTCGGCACAGCTCCACGACGCCGGCGTGCTCTGACGCTCTGCGACCACTGATCGTCTGCCGCCACTGACCGTCTGCCGCCACGCCGGTTCGACTGGCGCATGTCGGTGCTGCTTCGTACACTTCGAATATAGAAGATATATTCGAATGTCTCCCGAACGGAGAGCGGCCTATGAACATCGACGAACCCGTGAGCGTCGAGCTGTCCGACGACGGCTCCCCCGTGCGCTTCGTGTGGCGCGGTGTCGTCTACGGGGTCATCAGCGCGCCGGAACGCTGGTTCGCGCGGCGTCCCTGGTGGCAGCTCGACGCCCGGGCGCCGCGCGGCGCGGGTGACACACTGATCGATCGTGAGATGTGGAGGGTCGACGCCCTCCCCCTCACCGACGGCGCCTCGCGACTCGACGGCACGTTCGACCTCGGCCTGCACGCCGCCACCGGCGTCTGGAGCCTGAGCCGCGCATCCGACGACGTGCTCGACGCACAGCTCTTCGTCTGACGGCCATGGCCCGGTTCACCCATCTGCATGTCGCGTCGGCCTATTCCGCGCACTTCGGCACATCGCAGCCCGAGGCCCTCGTGGCCGCCGCGGTGCACGACGGCGCCGAGGCCGCGGCCATCACTGATCGAGACGGCCTCTACGGCGCGATCCGCCACGTGCGCGCCTGCCTCTCCGCGGGCATCGACGCGATCGTCGGCGTCGATCTCGCGCTGCTGCCCGAACGACGACGCGGTTCAGCCGACGTCGCCACGCCCTCCGCCGCGTCGCCGGCCCGCATCACCGTGCTCGCCCACGGCCAGAACTCCGGCGAGGGCTGGGCCGCGCTCTGTCGTCTCATCAGCGCCGCCCACAGCCCGGCCGCCGACGGCATGCCCCGGCAGCCGGGCGATGTCGGCGTGCAGAAGTCCAGGCCGGGCGGGTTCATCCTCGGCGAATCCGGCCCCGTCGCGACCGTGCTGCTCGGGCCCGACTCCGATGTGGCGCAGGCCGTCGCCGCCGCAGACCTCTCTCTGGCGGCGTCGCTCCTGGCCGAGTGGAAGCGCCTGCTGCCGGGAGCGCTCGCGGTCGAGATCGTCTGCCACCTCACCGAACCGGGCGACCGGGCGAGCATCCGCCATGCCGCGCGCCTGCTCGAGCTCGCCGACACGGTCGGCGTGCCCGCCGTGCTCAGCAACGCCGTGCGCTATCTGCAGCCCGACGACGCGGTCACGGGCGACGTGCTCGACGCGGCCGACAGGCTGCGCCCCCTCGGGGCCTTCCAGCCGCAGGCCAATGCCCAGGCCTGGCTCAAGCCCGCCGAGACCATGAGGCGGATCGCCCTGCTCGTCGTCGACCACTCGGCTCTGCCGCGGTCCGCCGCCGAACAACTGCTCTCCGCCACCGAGCGCCTCGCAGACGCCTGCCGGCTCGACCCGCACGCAGACCTGGCCTGGCGTCGTCCCAAGATCCCCTCCCCGGCCGTGCTCGGCATCGAGGGCGACCCGGTCGTCGAACTGCGCCGCCGCAGCGAGTCCGGGCTGCTCGAGCGCTATGCCGATGCGAAACCGAGCGAACTCGAATCACTGCGAACACGCCTCGACGACGAGCTCTCGACGATCGCGGGGTTCGGATTCGCCAGCTATTTCCTCACCGTGGCCGAGGTGTCGTCGCTGATGCGCTCCATGAAGGTGCGCAACCAGGCGCGCGGTTCCGGTGCGGGCAGCCTGGTGAACTACCTTCTGCGCATCTCGAATGTCGACCCCGCGCGGCACGATCTGCTGTTCGAGCGCTTTCTCGGCAACGCGAGGTCGACCCTGCCCGACATCGACATCGACGTCGAGTCCGCGCGGCGGCACGACATCTACCGGGCGATCTTCGATCGGTTCGGCCCGAACCGGGTCAGCCTCATGTCGATGCAGAACACCTACCGGGCACGGGGCGCGGCGCGCGACGCCGGGCTGGCCCTCGGGCTCGACGACGCCCAGATCGACCTCGTCGCCACCAACCTGTGGCGGTTCAACGCCCGCGACTTCCGCCAGGTGCTCACCGAGAAACCCGAGCTGCGCGAGATCGCCGCGCTCGTGAAGAACGACGCCCAGATCGACATGCTCGTCGACCTCACCGAACGGCTCGACCGTCTTCCCCGACACATCAGCATGCACCCGTGCGGCGTCATCCTCGGCAACGACGACCTGCTCAGCACGACCCCGGTGCAGCCGAGCGGCATGGGGCTTCCGATGAGCCAGTACGACAAGCACGACATGGATGACGCGGGCCTTCTGAAGCTCGACGTGCTCGGCGTGCGCATGCAGAGCTCCCTCGCCTATGCGGTATCCGAGATCCAGCGCATCCACGGCCGTCGCGCGGCCCATGCCGGCGGCCTTCCGGTCGACGCGCGCTACGTCAGCGCCGACGGCATCATCGAACTCGACGAGATCCCGCTCGACGACGAGCAGACGTTCGAGGCGATCCGAACCACCCGCACCCTCGGCATGTTCCAGATCGAGAGCCCGGGCCAACGCGAACTCATCGGCAAGATGCAGCCCACCGAGTTCGAAGACCTCATCGCCGACATCTCGCTGTTCAGACCCGGGCCGATGAAGGGCAACATGGTGGCCCCGTTCCTCGACGTGAAGCACGGCTTCGCCCAGCCGCAGTATCTGCACCCGTCGTTCAGACCCTTCCTCGAGAGCACCTACGGGGTCGTCATCTACCACGAGCAGATCCTGCGCATCTTCGCCCTGTGCATGCAGGTCACCCTCGCCGAGGGCGACGAGCTGCGGCGAACCATCGAGCATCCCGAGGCGCGGGTGGAGGAGCGGTTCCGGCTCGATACCGCCGCGAACGTCGACGCCACGGGTGTCCGCCGCTACGACGATGCAGCGATCGAACGCATCTGGGCCGTGCTCAAGGGCTTCGGCTCCTTCGGATTCTGCAAGGCCCACGGAGCCGCCTTCGCGCTGCCGACATTTCAGAGCGCCTGGCTGAAGACCCACTACCCGGCCGAATTCGTGGCCGCCCTGCTCACCCATGACCCGGGCATGTACCCGCGCCGGCTGCTGCTCGCCGAAGCCCGACGCATGGGCGTGCCCATCCTGCCCCTCGACGTCAGCGCCTCGCGCGACGTCTACAGGGTCGAGCGCATCGAGCCGCCCCGATCACACGGCGTGCTCGCCGATCCCGACGACGTGATCCTCGGAATCCGGCTGTCGCTCAGTGATGTGCACGGCATCAGCTCCGCAGAGCTCGACCGCATCCTCGCAGGCCAGCCCTACGCGGGCATCGGCGACTTCTACCAGCGGGCCGCGCCGTCGCGCGCGCTCCTCACCCGACTCGCCCTCGTCGGGGCGCTCGACTCGCTCGCAGCGCACGACGGCTCGTCGGGCGGTGCGCAGCCCACCCGCGGAGATGTGATGGCCCGGGTGCGCGAGCTGGTCGCCCGCGCCAGACGCCCGGCGACGCGCAACGCCCAGCCCACGCTGCCGATCTTCGTCGACGACCGCGAGCAGCTCACCGAGGCGAACCCCGAACCGAGCATGGTCGAGCGCGTCGCCACCGAACTCGACGTTCTGCAGATGGAGGTGAGCGAGCACGTGATCGAGAGCTACCGTCCCCTGCTCGACGAGCTGGGCGTGATCCCGGCGAGCGAGCTGCTCGGATGCTGGAACGGCACGACCGTGCTGGTGGCCGGCATCCGCGTGGCCACGCAGACACCGCCGATGCGCAGCGGCAAACGCGTCGTCTTCATCAGCCTCGACGACGGCTCCGGATGCTCGGACTCGACCTTCTTCGAGGAGGCACAAGACCGTGCGGGTGCGCTGCTGTTCGGCACGAAACTCATGGTGATCCAGGGCAAGACGAGGCGAACGGGTGAGCGCGGCATCTCCATCGAGGCGAGCAACGCCTGGGACCTCAAGGCACTCTGGGCGCAGTGGCAGCAGACCCAGCGCCATCAGGCGCGCGAAGCGTCGTAGTGCGGCGGGCGAGCCGAGGCGCACAATAGGCAGATGCGCCGCACAGACCGCACCATGATCGCGAGCCTCCGGCTTGCCGCGCAGCGCCTCTCGGGCAGCACGCTCGCCGAACCCGCCGACGTGGCCACGGCGATGCTCGCCCTGCAGGCACAAGACCTCTCGAGCGCGCAGTGGGCCCTGGCCGTGCGCAGCCCTTCCTCGACACTCGCCGACGTCGACCGGGCCTTCGATACGGGCACGATCGTGCGCTCGTGGCCCTTTCGGGGAACGCTCCACGTGACCCCGGCGGTCGATCTCGGCTGGATGCTCGAGCTCACCCGCGACAGGATCGTGCGGGGTGCCGCCACGAGGCACGCTGGCCTCGGTCTCGACGAGTCGGTCTTCGCCCGCACCACCGACGTCGTGCGCGGGGCCCTGCGGGGCGGCGCCCGGCTGTCGCGGGCCGACCTCTTCGCCGAGCTCGACGCATCCGGGGTCGCCACCGACCATCAGCGAGGCGGCAACCTGCTCTGGTACCTGGCCCACACCGGGCTCATCTGCTTCGGGCCGATGCAGGGCACGGGCCAGGCGGTGGTGCTCACCGACGAGTGGATCCCCGAGCCTCGTCGCCTCTCGCCCGACGAGGCCCTGACCGAGCTGGCCGTGCGCTACTTCACCTCTCACGGACCCGCGACGCTGCGGGATCTGCTGTGGTGGAGCAAGATCCTCGTGCCGGAGGCACGGAGGGCAGTCGAGGGTGCGGGCGACCGACTGCGCCAGATCGTCGTCGACGACACCGTCTACTACCTCGGCGCAGAGCAGACCGAGGCCCGTCCCGCTCCCCCCGTGCTGCTGCTGCCCGGCTTCGACGAGTACCTTCTGGGTTACGCCGATCGCGACGCGGTGCTTCCGCCGGAGCACAGCGAGCGGGTCGTGCCGGGGGCGAACGGCATCTTCCTGCCCATGGTCGTGGCGAACGGGCAGGTCGTGGCCACGTGGCGGCGAACGATCCGTCGCGGCACGGTCGACACGGTGGCGACCGCGTTCGAGCCGATGGCGCGAACGACCGTGGGGCGCGTCGAGAGAGCTGCCGCCGGCTATGCCCGGTATCTCGGCGTGCAGCCCGGGTCGACGACGGTCGTCGACGCGTGATCAGCGACTGACCGACTCCTGATCGGCGCCCGCCGGCCCAGGCGCAATCCGACGCCCGTGCCGCCTACGAATACGGGGAGACATGACCGATCCCGACACCGCCGACGCGCTGTACGCCCCGTTCGGCCTCGACGATGACGCGGCATCCCTGCAGTTGGTGCCGATCACGGTCGACACCCCTCTCGGGCCGGTGCGCGTGCACCGCTCGCCCACGAAGAGCGGATCGACCGCAACCCTCCTGTTGCACGGGGCGGCAGGATCCTGGACGACCTGGGCGCCCCTCATCGAGACCGCCGTCGCCGCAGGCCATCCGCTCACCGACGTCGTCGCCATCGACCTGCCGGGCTGGGGCGCCTCGCCCGGCCCTCGCATCCGGTCGCAGCTCACCCTCGACGCCCTCGCCGACGTCGTGTGGCAGATCGTGCACACGCAGCTCGGCTACGACCGCGCCGACATCACCGGACACTCCCTCGGCGCCTTCATCGCGCTGCACCTGGCAGCGACACGGCCGGCTGAGGTCGAGGCAGTGCGACTGATCTCGGCCACGACATTCTCGGTTCTGGCCAGCGTGGAGCACCCGGTGCGATCGTTCCGGGCGGTGCCCGGCTTCACGATGCTGCTCGCCGTGTTCCGGGCGCTCCGGATGGGAGGCGACCGGGGCATCCGGCTCGTGCAGGCCGTGCGGCGCGCCGGGCTGCTGAGACTCGCCGTGAGCCCCCTGTTCCGTCACCCTCTGCGCGTGCCACGCTCGGTGATCGAGGCGCTGGCCGACGAGGTTCGACCCGACAGCTTCGTGCGCGCCGCCGACGCGACGCGCGGCTACGACCCGATGAGGCGATGGCGGGCCATCTGCTGCGCCGTCTGGGCGGTGCGGGGCGACAAGGACTCGTTCGTGCCGTACCGCGACCTCACGGGCCTGCTCGGAGCGATACCGCAGGCCACGCTCGCCGAGATCGGCGACTGCGGCCATTTCGCCCATGTCGAGCGCCCGCGCGAGACGCTCGAAGCACTCGGCCTGATGGCCGCACGCCGCTAAGGTCGGATTATGGCAGCGGATCTCCCCTCGGACGCACGGCAGCCGGTCTCGACGCGACGGGTCGAGGCCTTCACCGACGGCGTCTTCGCGATCGCGGCGACCCTGCTGGTGCTCGACCTGACGATCGACGGGTTCGACAGGGCCACGACGAACGACCAGCTCTGGCGCGAGCTGCTCGGGCTGCAGCAGAACCTGCTCTCGTTCGTGATCAGCTTCCTGCTGCTGTGCTTTCTCTGGTCGGTTCACGTGCGGCAGTTCGAGTACCTCGAACGCGTCGACAGCACCCTGACCCTGCTCAACACGGTGCGGCTGCTCGGGGTGGTGCTGATCCCCTTCACCACGAGCCTGAACAGCGAGTACTCGGAACTTCTGGCGGGGCGCCTCGCCCTGCCGATCAACTTCCTGTTCGTCGTCGCGATGGGCGTGGCGCAATGGGAATACGCGACCGGCTCGAAGCGCGGACTCGTCGCGGGTCTGTCCGACGAGACCCGGCGCAGATACCGCACGAACGGTTTCGTCGCGGTGGGACTGGGTGTCGTCGTCGTCGTTCTGGCAGTGTTCGTCGGCCCGTGGGCGTTCCTCGCCTACACGCTCAGCGCGATCCTGCAGCGAGTCGTCAACAGGCCGGCACGACGCGCTCGCCCCGCACACGACGAAGCCGCCGACCGGTGATTCCGGGCGACGGCTTCGACAGGCGGACGACCCGCCGGAGAGTGACTACTTCTGGAGCGAGGCCTGAAGGTCGATCGTGATGGTGACCTCGTCGCCGACGAGGACTCCGCCGGTCTCGAGCGGCGCGTTCCAGCTGACACCGAAGTCGTTGCGGTTGATCTTGGTGGTCGCGGTCAGTCCGGCCTTGTAGTTGCCGTACAGGTCGTCCTGGAAGCCGCCGAACTCGAGGTCGAACGTGACCGGCTTGGTGACGCCCTTGATCGTGAGGTCGCCGTCGACGAGGAAGTCGCCGCCCTCGTAGCGGATGCCCGTGGACACGAAGGTCAGCTCGGGGTGCGTGGGGGCGTCGAAGAAGTCGTTGGTGCGCAGGTGACCGTCGCGGTTCTCGTCGTTCGTGTTGATCGAGACGACCTCCGCCTTGGCGGAGACGCTCGAGTCGAGGGGGTTCTCGCCGGTGGTGAACGTGGCGTCGAACTTCTCGAACTTGCCCTTGACCTTGCTGATGAGCAGGTGGCGAACGCTGAACGAGACCTCGGAGTGCGAGGGGTCGATGGTCCAGGTGCCGGCTTTGTAACCCGGGATGGTGATCGTGTCGGTCATGATTTCTCTTTTCGTCTGAGACAGAAGGGAGTGGGAGCAGAACCCACTTCGATACAAATGCATGTACCTCCGGGATTATTCCACGCCGAGGAAACGAGATCCTGAATGCGCGATGAATGTCGTCATGCGGCGACACAGTTGAGAGGATTGCACCATGACCAATGACAGAACACGCGTGGATTTCTGGTTCGACCCCTCCTGCCCCTGGGCATGGATGGCGAGCCGCTGGGTCGATGAGGTCGCGGGACACCGCGACCTCGATGTGCACTGGCACATCATGAGCCTGGCGATCCTCAACGAGAACAACGACGTCGACGAGTCCTACCGCGCGTTCTTCCCGCGCGCCCTGCGCTACGCCCGGGTGGTGGCGACCGCCGAGGCCCTGCACGGCGAGTCCACGCTCAAGCCGCTGTACGACGCACTCGGCACGCGCATCCATCTCGACGAGCGGGCGACCGACGTCGAGGCCGTGATCGTCGAGTCGCTGGCCGAGGCCGGTCTCGATGCGTCGATCGCCGATCGCGCGCTTCCGGATGCCGATGGCCGGTTCGAATTCGAGGCCGAGCTCCGCGCGTCGCACCGCAGCGGCATCGACCTCGTCGGCGACGACGTCGGAACGCCGATCATCGCGGTGAACGGCGTGGCGTTCTTCGGCCCCGTCATCTCGCCGGCACCCCACGGAGACGAGGCGCTCGCCCTCTGGGACGGCGTCGTCGCAGTCGCGTCGTACGACGGATTCTTCGAGCTCAAGCGCAGCCGCACGCGCGACCCGATCTTCTCGTAGTCGCGCTAATCCCGGGATTCCCAGACGGGTCGCCTACCCTTGAATCATGGCCCACCCCGTTCTGCGATTCCTCGGCGTGCTCGCAACGGTCACCGCGCTCGTCGCGGTGCCGTTGACGGGCGCGGCCGCGGGGCCTCTCCGCACCGCCGACTATCCGTCGTGGGACGACGTGCAGGCGGCCAAGCAGAACGAGGCCACCGCCCAGGCGGAGGCCGACCGCATCACCGGGCTGCTCGACGAGCTCGAGGCGACCGCAACCACTCTCAGCAACGAGGCCCTGGAGCGCGGTCAGGAGTACCTCATCGCGACCTACAACAGAGACGCGGCGCAGACCTCGGCCGACGACCTAGAGACCCGAGCCGATCAGGCTGCGGCCACGGCCGAGTCCACGAAGAAGCAGGTCGGCCAGATCGCGGCCCAGCTCTACAAGTCCGGTGGCGACAACGGCACGGTCAATCTGCTGCTCAACGGGGAGAAGTCCGACGAGCTCCTCTACAAGCTCGGCACCATGAGCCAGTTGACGTCGCAGACCGTCGGCCTGCGCGATGCGGCCGAGATCGCCGCGAACAACGCCTCGTCGCTGCGAGCGCAAGCCGACGCCGCGCTCGCCGAGCGCGACCGACTGTCGACCGAGGCGGAGACCGCGCTCGAGGCCGCCGAAGACGCCAAGGCGGCCGCCGACGCCCAGGTCGCTGAGGAGAAGGCGCACAGCGCCACGCTCTACGAGCAGCTGGCCTCGCTCAAGAACACGACCGCGGCCGCCGAGCAGGGCTACCGCGAGGGCCAGGCGAAAGCGGCCGAGGAAGCTGCTCGAAAAGCAGCCGCCGACGCAGAGGCGGCAGCTGCGGCGGCAAACGCCGGAGGAGACGGCAGTTCGTGGGTGCCGGACTCGTCGTCTGTGGCGTCACCGGCAGAGGCCAAGGCCTACGCCTCTTCCGTTCTCGGCAATTACGGCTGGGGTGGCGACCAGTACGGATGCCTGGTCACTCTCTGGAACGGAGAGTCGGGCTGGCGGGTGAACGCCTACAACACCAGCAGCGGCGCCTACGGAATCCCCCAGTCGTTGCCGGCCAACAAGATGGCAAGCGTATCCAGCGACTGGCCGACCAATGCAGCCACCCAGATCACCTGGGGGCTCAACTACATCAGCGGCAGATACGGCAGTCCGTGCAACGCGCTGGCGTTCTGGAACGGGAATTCGCCGCACTGGTATTGATCACCGCGCGACGATAGCCGGACCAGCCGCAGCCAGCAGGATCACGTCGACGACGGCGCTGGCGATGATGAGCTGGAACAGCAGTCGCGTCGGCGGCCTGGTCAGAGCCAGCACGATGCCGGCGACTGCGATGGCCACCCCGGCGACGAGCCCGATCACCGCCACCACGACGAGCGCGGGCGAGGCGGCCGCGATGCCGGTGCACGCCACGATCGAGGCGAGCGCGAGCGACGAGAAGGCGATCACGCTGGATGCTCCGCGCCCGAGGGCGTGAGGCAGTCCCCGCACTCCGGTGCGGGCGTCGTCGGCGAGATCGGGCAGCACATTGGCGAAGTGGGCGCCGAAGCCCAGGAGCGCTCCCACGGCGATCGCCCACCAGGCCGAGGGGCGGGGCTCCGAGAGCGACAGCGTCACGAAGAGCGGAAGCGTTCCGAAGGTCACCAGATAGGGCACTCCCGACGCGAGCGTGCGCTTGAGCCACGCGTTGTAGCTCCAGCCCGACGCGATGCCCACGAGGTTGACGACGGCCGCGAGGGGCCCGAGCAGCAGGGAGAGCGGAACGGCGATCGCTGCGGCGGCAACGGCCGCAGTTCGAACCGCAGAGCGCGTGACCAGACCGGATGCGATCGGCTTGTCCGAGCGGGCGACGGCCGTATCGCGGTCGGCATCGATCCAGTCGTTGCTCCACCCGATCGACAGCTGGCCCGACAGCATCGCCGCACCCACCAGAACCACCCGCAGCGGTTCGACACCCGTTCCGATGGCCAGGACGACGGTGACAAGGGTGACTGCGGCGGCGGGCCCCGGGTGGGACGCACGAATCATCCCCCGGAGCATACGTCGAATTATAGGTACGGAGCAGGCCCGCGCTTCACCCGCGCTCGATACTCGCCAGAAGCAGAACCAGGGAATGCTCGAGGGCCACGCGCTCTTCCATCGTGAGCCCGGCCAGGAGAGCCTCCTCGGCGGAGAGCTGCAGGGGGAACACCTCGTCGGCGAGGGCCCGACCCGAGTCGGTGAGGGCGATCAACGCTCCCCTGCCGTCCGCGGGGTTCGACGACCGCTGCACCAGGCCGCGGCGCTCGAGCCCCTTGAGCCTCTTCGTCGTCGACGGGGCGGTCGCCAGGGAGATCGTGCGCAGTTCCCCCGGCGACCGCGGCGCTCCGGAGCGCCGAAGGGCCGCGAGGATGTCGAATTCTCCCCTGGTGAGGCCGTGGGCGGCGAGCACGTCGTCGCTGTGATGCACGATGCGAGCGGCGCTGCGCAGCACGCGCCCCACGACACCGATGGCGTCGAGGTCGAGATCCGGCCTCAGCCGATGCCATTCGGCCTGGATGTCGTCGACCGCGTCCGCGGGACGGTGCGCGTCGGGCGTGCGTTCGATCATCGTGCCTCCGGGAAGTAATTTACTAGTAAACTATATCCAATGAGCTCCGCCACCCTGCCCCGCGCCCGTCATCTCGTCGCATTCGGCCCGCACAACGGGGCCCACACCGTGGCCCTCCGCGCCGGCATCTCCATGGCCGTCCCCCTGCTCGCGCTCTGGTTCACCGGCCACCTCGAGTTGTCGCTGTATGCCACCTTCGGCGCGTTCGCCTCGCTCTACGGGCGCAGCCACAGCCACCTGGCCCGGTTCCGCATGCAGTCCGTGGCGGCCGCCATGATGGTCTCGGCCGTCGTTGTCGGAACAGCCGTGGGCATCTCCGACGCGCGCGAGTGGATCGTCGTGCCCGTCGTCGCGGCCGCCGCCGCGCTCGCCACACTGCTGTCGAACGCCGTCGCGCTCCACCCGCCCGGCGCCCTGTTCGTGGCCTTCGCCGTCGCGGCGTGCGCGTCGGTGCCGAGCTCGCCCGCCACGATCGGTCTCGCCCTGGCCGTCGCATCCGCCAGCGCCGCCCTGTCGCTGGCCGTCGGCGCCATCGGCGCGATCCGGCCGTCCGCGCGGCATCGCCCTCGTTCGACCTTCGCCGTGTCGTTCCGAGACGCCCTCGCCAGGCCGGGCGAAGCATCCGCCGTCGCGCGCCTGGTCACGGGAGTCCTGGTCGCCGGAGCCGTGCCCACCCTGGCGGGCATCGGGCATCCGTACTGGGCGATGGTCGCGGTGGTCGCCGCCCTGTCGGGGCCGGATGCGACGGCGCGGCTCGTGCGCGCCGGCCACCGCATCCTGGGAACGGTCGTCGGAATCGGCCTCGCAGCCGTTCTCTTCGCACTCGACCTGCCCGCCCTCGGCACGATCGCCGTCGTGATCGCGCTGCAGGTGGCGGCCGAACTGTTCGTCGGCCGCAACTACGGCCTGACGATGGTGTTCGTCACACCCCTCGCCCTGTGCATGATCGAACTCGCGCACGCGGCCGACGGCGGCGCGCTGATCGCCGATCGGCTCGTGGAGACGATCTTCGGCGCCGCCGTCGGCATCGTGCTCACGCTGGTCTGGCGGCCGCGGTCAGCTGCGGTCGTCGGCGTGTGACCTCTCGGGAACATCCGTGGTGACCGACGAGGCTGCTCCGGCTGAGCGCTCCTCGGCCTCGAGGCGTTCGGCTTCCTCTCCCCCGACCGCCTCGCCGCGGGCCACGAGGCCGGCGACGTCGGACAGCGGGATCTGCTTGAGGAACAGCGACAGCAGGAACGCGAGTCCGATGAACGGCAGCAGGTACCAGAACACGGGCGCCAACGCGTCGGCGTAGGCCGTGACGATGCCGTCGCGCACGCTGTCGGGCAGCTGCGAGAGCGTCTGCGGGTCGAGCGTGGATGTCGAGGCCGCTGCATCCGAGGCACTGGCGCCGGCGTTCGTGAACACCGTCGTGAGGTTCTCCGAGAGGCGCGTGGTGAAGATCGTGCCGAACACGGCCACACCCAGCGAGGCACCGACCTCGCGGAAGTAGTTGTTCGTGCTCGTCGCGGTTCCGACCATCGACGGGTTCACCGAGTTCTGCGCAACGAGAACGACGACCTGCATGATGAGGCCCAGGCCTGCGCCGAAGACGAACAGGAACACGCAGATCAGCCAGATGGGCGTCTCGGCGGTCAGCGTCGTCATGGCGACCATCGCGGCGGCCGTCAGCAGCGTGCCCACGATCGGAAAGAGCTTGTAGCGGCCCGTGCGGGTGATCGCGATTCCCGAGACGATCGACGTGCCGATGAGGCCCGCCATCATGGGCAGCATCAGCAGTCCGGATGCCGCGGCGGAGGTTCCCGAGGACATCTGCAGGAACGTGGGGATGAATCCGATGGCCGAGAACATGCCGAGGCCGAGTGTGAGCCCGATCAGGGTCGCGTTGACGAAGGTGCGGTTCTTGAAGAGCGCCAGCGGGATGACCGGGTCCTTCGCGCGCGCCTCGACGATGACGAAGAGGATGGCGGCGACCAGCATGCCGCCTCCGAACATCCACGTCTCGGGGGCTGCCCATCCGTGGTCGGTCTTGTCGCCGCCGAAGTCGGTGAAGAAGATGAGGCAGGTCGTGAAGGCGGAGAGCAGGATCACGCCGAGGATGTCGATCGGCTGCGTGGCCTTCTTGCTCGGCAGGCGCAGGGCGAACCAGGCGATGGCGAACGCCGCGATGCCCACGGGGATGTTGATGTAGAACGCCCACTGCCAGGTGAGGTGGTCGACGAAGAAGCCTCCGAGCAGGGGGCCGCCGACAGCGGAGAGGCCGAAGATCGCACCCAGCGGTCCGAGGTACTTGCCGCGCTCGGAGGCGGGGACGATGTCGGCGATGATGGCCTGCGACAGGATCATGAGTCCGCCGCCGCCGAGGCCCTGCATGGCGCGGAAGACGATGAGCTGGGTGAAGTCGCCCGCGAACGCGCAGCCGACCGAGGCGATCGTGAACAGGGCGATGGCGATGAGGAACAGGTTGCGGCGGCCGAGCACGTCTCCGAATTTGCCGTAGACGGGCATCACAATGGTGGTCGCGAGCAGGTACGCCGTCGTCAGCCAGACCTGGTGCTCGACCCCGCCGAGCTGCCCGACGATGGTGGGCATGGCGGTGGACACGATCGTCTGGTCGAGGCTCGACAGGAGCATGCCGGCGATGAGTGCGCCGAAGATGATCCAGATGCGCCTCTTCGTGAGGAGCATGGGCCTCTCGGCGGTGGAAGCAGTGGTCACGGCTGGGCCTTTCGAGGAGTGGGAGCGGCCATCACGGTGCGTGCGGCGGCGAGGGATTCGGTGAGGAGTGAGGCGAGGTCGGTCGGACCGGCGAGGCCGTGCAGGCGGTCGCCCACGCTGCGTAGAAGGCTGAACAGGATGTGCACGACGGCCTGCGCCCGCAGGTCGTCGGTCGTGACACCCTCGCGTTCGGCGACGAGGGCGATCACCTGCTTCTCACGTTCGATGTTCATGCCGATGAAGCGCTTGAGAAGACGCGGTTCGCGGTCGAGGGCGGCGAAGAAATGGGCGTGCTCCTCGGCCGTGCCCTCCATGGCACCGAAATGCTGGATGGCCAGCTCGAGCAGGTCGTCGATCACCACGGGCCAGCCGCGCGACCCCCGGGCCCGGAACTGCTCGGCGAAGACCTGCGACTCGGCCTCGGGATCGGCACCGATGACGGCGTCTTCCTTCGTGGGGAAGTAGTTGAAGAAGGTGCGCCGAGAGACGCCGACCTCATCGCAGAGTTCTTCGATCGTGAAGCCGCCGAGCCCGTGTTCCGCCGTGAGCCGACGCGAGATCGAGGTGAGGCGGGATGCCGTCTCGACCATGCGCCGCTGACGCCGATCGATCGTTGCACTTTCATTCATAGAGTGCATTGTTGCACTCTTAAGCCTCTGGTGCAATTTCGTGGGCTGCCGCTACTTCCGATCGGTCAGTCGTGACTACTCGCGATCTCGTTCCCGCCGAGCAATACACCCACCGACTTTATTAACACCGGCACGAAGGGAACATCCGGATCAGTGAGCCACTGGAGTTGCAGGCCATCCCACACGGCGATCACCGCGGCCGCCGCCATGTCTGGATCGACCGACGAGTCAGTCCTGCCGAGCGCCTGATCGCGCCGAACGGCCGCCGCCATCTCGCTTCGAAGCGTGACGTACCGCCGGTGAAACCATGCATGAGCGGCATGCCCCGACGTCGATGCCTCGGCGCCCAGAACAGCGAGAAGTCGCAGAAGCTCCGGATGACCCAGGTTGTACTCGGCCAACCAAGCGATGCCGCCGAGCAGCCCCTCCGACTCTGTCCGCGACTGAAACTCTTCGCGTGCACCCTCGTCGGCGTTCTCGAGAACCGCTTCCAGCAGAATCACCTTGCTCGGAAAGTGATGCATCACGCTGGTGATGCTCAGATCGAGGTCTTTCGCGACCTGCCGAAGGGAGCCGCCCGTATAGCCCTTCGTCGCAAACACGAGCGTGGTGGCATCGATGATCTGCTGCCGCCGAGCCTCGGTATTGGCGTACTGGCCTCTCACGCTGCCGGGGGCAGGATCCTGAACGGTCATGCACGCCATGCTAGCCGCCCGCCGCTGGCTTCCTGGAGCCGTCATCACCAAACCCGAGCACGTGTAACAATTTCGTGCTACGGTCATCCTCAGCTCGATCTACGAGAGATCGTCATATCTGAAAAGGACCAAGGATGTTCCACTGGAAAAGAGCCGCGATCGCGACGATCGCTGTCGGCGCGCTGGTCGCAGGACTCGCGGCATGCGCCAGCGAAACCGATTCGTCCACCGACTCATCGACACTGACCCTGGGCATGCTCGGACCGGCGACCACATTCGCCGCCGCAGACGCATCGTGGGCGAACGAGACGCCATACCTTCAGGCCGTCTACGACACGGTTCTCAGAGCCGAACCCGACGGAACGATCATTCCCGGTCTCGCAACCGCGTGGAGCTACAACGATGACAACACCACGCTGACGCTCACTTTGCGCGACGACGTCACATTCACTGACGGCACGGCGATGACCGCCGACATCGTCGGGCAGAATCTCCTGCGTTTCCGCGACGGAACCTCGCCGAACAGCTCTCGCCTTGCCGCCGTGCAGAAAGTATCCGCTGTCACTGACACCACCCTCGAGGTGACGCTCAGCGCGCCGGATCCGGCGCTGCTCGGCTACCTGGCCCAGAATGCCGGTCTCGTCGAGAGCCCTTCCGCGTTCGACTCGGCCGACATCCAGACGGAGCCGGTCGGATCGGGGCCTTACATTCTCGACGAAGCGAAAACGGTCGTCGGCTCGAGCTACGTCTTCTCGAAGAATCCCGACTACTGGGATCCGGAGTCGGTGCACTACGACAACCTCGTGCTGAACGTGTACGCGGATCCGACGTCGCTGCTGAATGCGATCAAGGGGGGCCAGGTCAATGCGAGCCAGACCATCGACGACAATACGCTGCCCGAGATCGAAGCCGCCGGATTCACGCTCACCGCTCTGGAGCTCGACTGGACCGGCCTCATCCTCTTCGACCGCGCCGGTGAGCAGACGCCCGCGCTTGCAGACGTGAGTGTACGACAGGCGCTCAATTACGCCTTCGACAAAGAGTCGCTGCTGAAGACCGTGGGGCAGGGCCGCGGCACCGTCACGTCGCAGGTCTTCCCCGAGAACTCCTCCGGCTTCGTGCCCGAACTCGACGACGCCTATCCCTACGACCCCGCCAAGGCAAGGGAACTTCTCGCGGAAGCCGGCTATCCGGATGGCCTCACGATCTCCATGCCCACAACCGCGGCGCTGGGATCCTCTCTGTGGACGTTGATCGATCAGCAATTGAAGGACGTGGGGGTCACCGTGCAGAGCACCGACGCCGGCAACAACTTCATCGCCGATCTTCTGTCCGCGAAGTACTCCGCCTCGTGGATGCGCCTGCAGCAGGACCCCGACTGGGCACTCATCAATTTCCAGCTGACCCCGGACGCCGCCTGGAACCCGTTCCACTACGACGACCCCACGGCCGACGCCCTTATCGCGACTGTGCGCACAGCATCCGGAGACGACTACGACGCCGCCGTACAGGCAGTGAACGAGTACGTCGTCGACCAGGCCTGGTTCGCGCCGTGGTACCGCCCGGAGTCGACATTCGTGACCGACGCCAACACCTCGGTCGAGCTCCAGACGGGCAACTCCTATCCGTCGCTCTGGAACATCCGGCCGAAGGAGTAGCCGCATGCACACCCGCGAAATCGAGACATCATGACGCACCTCTCACCACGGCCTCCACGGCTGACTGCAACCGGCCTCGTCGTCGACGGGAAGCCATTCACCGTTCTCGGCGCAGAAATTCATAACTCGAGTTCAAGCACGATCAATGCCATCACCGAGTCGTTCGAGAGAGTTCGGCGGCTCGGAGCCAACACGGTCCTGGCTCCGATTGCGTGGGACCTCTTCGAACCTGAAGAGGGCACCTTCGACACCACCCTGATCGACGCCATGCTCGATCAAGCCGAGCGTCATGGACTGCGCCTGATCCCTCTCTGGTTCGGTTCATGGAAGAACGGCCAGTCCAGTTACGTGCCCGCGTGGGTCAAGCAGGACAGCGTGCGCTTCTCCCGCGCCGAATCCCTGTCGGAAGGACGAGTCGAGCACCTCTCGCCATACTGTTTGCAGTCACGTGCCGCCGATGCGCGAGCCTTCCTCGCTCTGATGGAACACTGTGCCGCCGCCGACTCGCATGGCACGATCATCATGGTGCAGGTGGAGAACGAAGTGGGCCTTCTCGGAGACTCCCGGGATCGCAGCGCTTTGGCAGAAGCCGCGTGGGAGTCGGCGGTGCCCGGGCGCGTCCTCGATGCCCTGGCCGATGCAGCCGGCACGCCGGTGCACACGGACTGGCGGAGCAGAGGCTCCTCGACAGAAGGGTCGTGGAGCGAACTGTTCGGGGACACCCCGCAGTCCCACGAGGCCTTCATGGCCCATGCTTATGCGGGTTACATCGAGGCCGTTGCGTCAGCCGGTCGATCGGCCTTCGACGTTCCTCTCTTCGTCAATGCCTGGCTCGACAACTCGGCATCAGATTCGCCACAGCCGGCGCTCTCCCGTATCGATCCGTCGGACGCCACAACCGAGGTGGCCTTCGCAGGTGGAGCCCTTCCGGGCTCCTACCCGAGCGGAGGCCCGCTCCCCCGGGTCTCATCTATCTGGCGCACCCTCGCACCGACGCTGGACATCCTCGCCCCCGACTACTATTTCGGGGACCCTCACACGATCTTCTCCGACTTCACCAGGGCGAGCGGGCATCTCCTCATCCCGGAGATGCGTCGATCGACTCTCGGTGTGGGCCACATGTTCCTGGCGATCGGCGAGTACGACGCAATCGGAGTCTCACCGTTCGGGGTCGACTCCATTCAGCACGGCGACACCGACGAAGCAGCCCTCACCGACGGCTACGCGCTGCTCTCGCACGCGATCGCGCTGCGCGACGAGGCAAAGTCGACTGAGACGCACGCGTTCGTTCTGACCGAGGATCGTCATCAGGTCTCGTTCTCGCTCGGATCGTATGTTGTGGACGTGAGCAGCAAGGACAGCTTCGGACTCTTCGAGCCGACGTGGCCGGCTTATGGCATAGTCCTCCATGAATCCGACGGGCAGCTCGTGGCAATCGGTCGAGGATTCACGTTGTCGTTCGCGGCAGCCGAGGGCAGCGACTTGAAGGCGGGGATCCTGTCTGCGGACGAGCTCTCGCAGCGACCGACAGGCGAGACGGTCGTGGCGCGTCGATGGAACGGGGACGAGACCGCATCCGGTCACGGAATCCGGGTGCCCCCACTCAGGCCGCCGGCCAGATCCGAGTTTCCGATTCCGCTGATGCACGCGAGCACCGGAGCGGTGAGGATCCGGTTGTACCACTACTAGGCATCATCGATTCGCCTAGATGTGGCTCGCGACGTTGATCGTCTGTCCCGCCGGGTCGCGGACGAAGAATCGACGTATCCCCCACGGCTCGTCGCGGAGTTCGCGGACGATCTCGAGATCCGAGTTTCGGGCGAGCGCGTAAGCCGCATCGATGTCGGCCACCTCGATGGAGACGTCGACAGAGAGCAGCTGCGGGTCGACCGCCGTCTCACTCGGCCACGCCACGATCACCTGCGTCGTGGGCGTGCTCGTCGAGGCGAGCATCAGCATTCCGTCCTCCTCCATCGCGACACGGAAGCCAAGGAACCCCTCGTAGAAACGGCGCCCTTCGGCTGGCCGCTCCGTCTTGATCACGGGCATGGCTCTACGAATCTCCATACCGGCATCCTGCCATTCGTCCTCGCGCACGGCACCTGCGGGGCAAAAGAAAAAGAACCGCCCTTTCGGGCGGTTCCTCTGGTGGAGCTGAGGGGATTCGAACCCCTGACCCCCTGCATGCCATGCAGGTGCGCTACCAACTGCGCCACAGCCCCGTTCATGTCTCCGTCTGGGCTTTCACCCGGGCCGAAACAACTTGCCTAGCTTACAACACAGATCCCGCTCAAGAAAAATCGAGAGGCGATCAGAGTGTCGTCACGCTCAGGCACTGGCCTCTGTCGAGGCGACCTCGATCGGAACGACCGGGCAGTCCTTCCAGAGGCGCTCGAGCGAGTAGTACATGCGGTCCTCCTCGTGGAAGACGTGCACCACCAGGTCGCCGAAGTCGAGGAGGGCCCAGCGGCCCTCGGAGAGGCCTTCGCGGCGCTGGATCTTGACGCCCTGCTCGGCGAGGCGGTCGATGATCTCCTCGCCGATGGCCACGACATTGCGCTCATTGCGGCCTGAGGCGAGGAAGAAGACGTCGGCAAGGGGAAGCGGACCGGAGACGTCGAGGGCGACGAGATCGGATGCCTGCTTCGAATCTGCGGCCGAGGCCGCGATCTGGGTGAGCTCGATGGAGCGTGCTGAGGCTGTCAATTGAATTTAGAAGATCCTGAAGACGAAGGCGGCGAGCAGAAGGCCCACGACGCCGATCGCGAGTACACCCGCGGTGATCGCGAGGACGACGGGCACGTTGGCCCTGCCCCGCTTGGGAGGAGCGACGAGGGCGTTGTTGGATGCGCCCGTGCTCACGGCTCGGCTGGCGCTGACAGGCGCGACGTCGTCGCCGCTCTGCTCGGTCTCGCCGACCTCGAGGAGGGCGTCAAGGTCTTTCGACTCGATGCCCGCTGCGGGAGCGCCGCTGGCGCCCATGCTCGACGGCAGGTCGATCGATCCGGTGATGATGACCTCACCGGTCTCGTCGAGCGCCGTGCCCATGTCCATGCTGCTCGGAACGGCCGGCAGCACGAGGGCGCTGGTCTGCGACGAGTTGGTCGATCCGACGGTTCGCGACGAGATGAGGTCGTCGAACGATGCGTCGGCGTCGTCGATCTTGGCGGGCGCCTGCTCGTCGGGAACGACGGCGGGCGGCTGGAAGATCGGCGCGAGAATGGGGCCGCTCGAGAGCGATTCGACCGTGATCTCGGTGACGGAGTCGCCGTCATCGGGATCGTCGTCGATCGGCACGTCGTCGGTGCGCGGGTCATCGATACGCGGTTCATCAATGACCAGCTCTTCGACGATGGGCTGCTGCTCGGCCGCCTCGGGCGCGAAGCTCGAGATCGGGTCGGATGCGCCGCGGGCTCCGACGGGAGAAGGCGTCTGCAGGGCGTCGTCGCCCTCGTCTGCCGGCACCGTCTCGGAAGGCTCGTCGACGACGACCGCGTCTTCGACGACCTCGGTCACGTCCGATGTCTGGGTGGCCTCGGCCGTAGGCTCGGCGTCGGGCGCGGCATCTGGGCTCGCAGCAGCGGGCGCCTCGGCCGAATCGTTCTCGGAGGCGCGTCGTGCAGCTTCTTCCTGCACCTTCGCGGGGTCTTGCCGGTCTTTCTTCGGCATGGTGCGCTCGAGTTCGCGCAACTGGCGCCGAGTCAGCGGCTGCTCGTCGGGAGACAACGTCATTCAATACTCCGATATAGATGGTGCTTGGTGATGTACTGTACGACACCGTCGGGTACCAAGTACCACACCGGAAAACCCCGGCCCACCCGGCCGCGTATGTCAGTGGACGATATCGCTAGAGCCGGAACTTCCAAATAGCTTACGTCTTCATGCGGCAAAGCGGAAATGGAGAGCGGATGTCCGGGCCGCGAGACGGCGACGAAGTGCGCCAGCGACCACAGTTCCTCGGCGTTCTTCCACCCCAGGATCTGCGCGATCGCGTCGGCTCCCGAGATGAAGAACAGGTCTGCGTCGGGCCTCTGCTCGTGCAGGTCGCGCAGGGTGTCGATCGTGTACGTGTCGCCGACCCGGTCGATGTCGACGCGGCTGACGGTGAAGCGCGGGTTCGACGCCGTGGCGATCACCGTCATGAGGTAGCGGTGCTCGGCCGGCGTTACCACCTTCTTCTGCCACGGCTGGCCGGTGGGAACGAAGACGACCTCGTCGAGGTCGAACGACTGGGCCACCTCGCTGGCGGCCACCAGGTGCCCGTGGTGAATGGGGTCGAAGGTTCCACCCATGACACCGATCCGGGCACGCCGGCCGTTCGTGGAGGTCACGTTCTTCGGTGCCTAGTGGTCTGCGCCCGTGCGGTCTGCGTGGCCGTGAGGGTCGTGCGTGGCGGCGTAGGCCGCGGACTTGCGCGGGTGGCGGTTGGCCACGTCGCGGTAGCTCCACATGACGGCGGCGAGGGCGGCGAAGATGACGAAGGCGATGAGTCCGAAGACGATAGCGGGGAACGGCAGCTCCACGTGGGCTTCAACTTCGGCCAGGAGGCTTGTCACAACTGACATGGTTCTCTTTCGTCGTCGGTGGCGCGCAGAACATCACGCGGTCGATCAAGGATACCGCTAAGCGCGCACCTGCCCGGTTCCCCGCACCAGCCACTTGGTGCTCGTGAGCTCCGGCAGCCCCATCGGCCCGCGCGCGTGGAGCTTCTGGGTCGAGATGCCGACCTCGGCGCCGAACCCGAACTCGCCGCCATCGGTGAACCGCGTCGACGCGTTCACCATGACCGCCGCCGAATCGACCTCGCCGAGGAACCGTTCGGCGTTCGCCAGATCGTTCGTGACGATCGACTCGGTGTGATGGGTCGAGTACCGGCGGATGTGCTCCATCGCCTCGTCGACATCGGCCACGACCCGCACGCCGAGGTCGAGCGTCATGTACTCGGTGCTCCAGTCGTCTTCGGTGGCCTCGACGGCGTCGGGGAACAGGGCGAGGGCACGCGCGTCGGCGTGAATCGTGACACCGGATGCGCGCAGCGCGGCGAGCACGCCCGGCAGCAGGCGGGCCGCCGCATCTTCGTGCACCAGCAGGGTCTCGAGCGCATTGCATACGCTCGGCCGCTGCACCTTGGAGTTGTGCACGATCGCGGTCGCCATATCGAGGTCCGCGCTGGAGTCGAGGAACACGTGCACGACGCCGGCGCCCGTCTCGATGACGGGAACGGTGGACTCGGAGACGACCGTGTTGATCAGGGCCGCGCTGCCTCGGGGAATCAGGACGTCGATGTAACCGCGGGCCGTCATGAGCGCGGTGGCGCCGTCGCGGCCGAATTCGTCGATGGTCTGGGCGGCCTCGCGAGGCAGTCCCACCGACTCGAGCGCACGCTGGATGAGATCGACGAGCACGCGGTTGGTGTTTTCAGCGGCGGATCCGCCGCGGAGAACCACGGCGTTGCCGCTCTTGATGGCCAGGGCGGCGATGTCGATCGTGACGTTCGGCCGCGCCTCGTAGATGGCCCCCACCACGCCGAAGGGAACCCGCACCTGCTCGATGCGCACGCCGTTGGGAAGCGAGCGCCCCCGCACCGTCTCGCCCACCGGGTCGACCAGGCCGACGAGCTCGAGCGTCGCCGCGGCCAGCGCGTCGATGCGCCGCTCGTCGAGCGTCAGCCGGTCGAGGAGACCGGATGCCAGACCGTTCTCCCTGCCGTTGGCCAGGTCGAGGTCGTTGGCCGAGACGATGGCCGGCACGTTGGCCCTCAGCTGCTCGGCGATGGCCGACAGGGCGCCGTTCTTGATGTCGGTGGTCGCCCGCGCGAGGCTGCGCGCCGACGTGCGCGCGGCATCCAGTTTGTCGGTGAATGCGGTGGCGGCCAGTGTCGAAGTGGGCATGACGCCCAGTTTACGACGCCGGAGCCGCGTCGAACCAGGTTCCGACGGGCTCGCCGGCCAGCGCCTGGGCGGCCTGCGGAGTCGAGGTCAGGATGACCGCCGTGCCGTTGCTGGCCGCATACCGCGCGGCAGAGACCTTCGTGGTCGCTCCCCCGGTTCCGAGACCGGTTCCGACATCGCCGACGACCACACCGTCGAGCTCGTCGCCGTAGGGAACGTGCGAGATCAGGATGGCGCCGGGCTCGAGGGGCGGGCGCGTGTAGAGCGCGTCGACGTCGGAGAGGAGCACGAGCAGGTCGGCCTGCACGAGTTCTGCCACGAGGGAGGCGAGCCGGTCGTTGTCGCCGAAGCGGATCTCGTGCGTCGCGACCGTGTCGTTCTCGTTCACGATCGGCAGGATGCGCAGCCCGAGCAGGCGCTCCATGGCGCGTTGCGCGTTCGACCGGGGCGTCGGGTTCTCGAGGTCTCCGGCCGTGAGCAGCACCTGGCCGGCCACGATGTCGAAGCGGTCGAGGCTGTCCTGGTAGCGGTAGATGAGCACGTTCTGGCCGACCGCGGCCGCCGCCTGCTGCGTCGCCAGGTCGGTGGGCCGGTTCTCGAGCTGCAGATACGGCATTCCGGTGGCGATGGCGCCCGACGACACGAGCATGATCTCGACGCCCCGGCGGTGCGCCGTGGCGAGGGCGTCGACGAGCGGAGCGATCTGGCCTGCGTTGTCGCCGGAGATCGACGACGAGCCCACCTTCACGACGATGCGTCTCGCGCGCCCGATGTCGCTGCGATCCGCCAGCCTGACGCGGGTCACTCCTCGTCGGAGCTGTCTTCGCGCCAGAGCCCCGCCTCTTTCTCGCGCACGAGCTCGGCACGCGCCTCGGCCTTGGCGTCCATGCGCTCGAAGTACTCCTCGCGGCGCTGGTTGCTCGTGCGTCGACCGTCTTTGAGCAGTCGGGGATCGAGACCACGCGGGGCGGTCACGAGTTCGGCGGTCGACGTCATGGTGGGCTCCCAGTCGAAGACCACGCCGTTGTCGAGGCCGATGATCACCGTCGAGCCCGCCTGGGCGCCCTTCTTGAAGAGCTGGTCCTCGACGCCGAGCTTGGCCAGGCGGTCGGCCAGGAAGCCGATCGCTTCCTCGTTCGTGAAGTCGGTCTGCTGCACCCAGCGCTCGGGCTTGGTGCCCAGCACGCGGTAGATGTTGCCGCCAGAGCCGCCCTCGACGCGCACGGTGAAACCGGCCTCGTCGACGGCGCGGGGGCGCATCACGAGACGCGGCTTCGGCGGAGCGTCGATGAGAGCCTGGCGACCGTCTTCGACGAGCTGCCCGAGCGCGAACGACAGGGGGCGGAGGCCCTCGTGGCTGACGGTGGAGATCTCGAAGACGCGGTAGCCGCGGGCCTCGAGTTCGGGCGTGACGAAGTCGGCGAGCTCGCGCCCCTCTGGCACATCGATCTTGTTCAGCGCGATCAGCTGCGGGCGTTCGAGCAGCGGGATCTGGCCCTCGGGAACCGGGTAGGCGGCCAGCTCGGCGAGGATGATGTCGAGGTCTGAGATGGGGTCGCGACCAGGCTCGAGGGTGGCGCAGTCGAGCACGTGCAGCAGCGCGGTGCAGCGTTCGACGTGACGCAGGAACTCGAGGCCCAGCCCCTTGCCCTCGCTGGCGCCCTCGATGAGACCGGGAACGTCGGCGATCGTGTAGCGGGTCTCCCCCGCCTGGACGACGCCGAGGTTGGGGTGGAGAGTGGTGAAGGGGTAGTCGGCGATCTTCGGCTTGGCGGCCGAGAGAGCGGCGACGAGGCTCGACTTGCCGGCGGACGGGTAGCCCACGAGCGCGACGTCTGCGACGACCTTGAGCTCGAGGCGCACATCGCCCTCGAAGCCCAGCGTTCCGAGCAGGGCGAAGCCCGGTGCCTTGCGCTTGGTGTTCGCCAGCGCGGCGTTGCCCAGCCCGCCCTGGCCGGCCTCGGCGACGACGACGCGCATGCCGGGGTCGGTCATGTCGGCGAGCTCCGTGCCGTCGGCGTCTTTGACGAGCGTGCCGATGGGAACGCTCAGCACGAGTTCGTCGGCGTTCGTGCCGCTGCGGTGGTCTCCCATGCCGGGACCGCCGTTCTCGCTGCGGCGGTGCGGCGAGCGGTGGAATCCGAGGAGAGTGGTCACGCCGGGGTCGGCGACGAGAACGATGTCTCCGCCGTTGCCGCCGGTTCCGCCGTCGGGGCCGGCGAGAGGCTTGAACTTCTCGCGCTTCACCGACACGCAGCCATTGCCGCCGTTGCCTGCGCGGAGGTGGAGTGTCACATGGTCAACAAACGTTGCCATCTGCTCTCCTTACGTTGATGTTTCTGTGAAAAACGAAGAATGGCAGGAGCGGGCCGAAGCCCGCCCCTGCCATCTGTGCGTGCGAGGTGGTGCTACTCGCCCGCCACTATGTTGATGACCTTGCGGCCGCCCTTGTGACCGAACTCGACCGAACCGGCGGCGAGTGCGAACAGGGTGTCGTCTCCGCCACGGCCGACGTTCACGCCGGGGTGGAAGTGGGTGCCGCGCTGGCGGACGATGATCTCGCCCGCTCCGACGACCTGGCCACCGAAGCGCTTGACGCCCAGACGCTGTGCGTTGGAGTCACGACCGTTGCGAGTGGAACTCGCGCCCTTTTTATGTGCCATTAGCTCTTCCTGCCCTACTTGATTCCGGTGACCTTGACGCGGGTCAGGTCTTGACGGTGACCCTGGCGCTTCTTGTACCCGGTCTTGTTCTTGAACTTCTGGATGACGATCTTCGGGCCGCGGAGGTCTTCGAGGACCTCGGCGGTGACGGTGACATTGGCGAGCGATGCGGCGTCGAAGGTGATCTTGTCACCGTCGACGAGCAGCACGGCGGCCAACTCGATGTTGCCGTCTTTGTCGGCCTTGATGCGGTCGAGGGTGACGATCGTGCCGACCTCTACCTTTTCTTGCCGACCACCGGCGCGCACAACTGCGTAAACCACTTCAGTACCTATTCTCTAGAGAGCGAATGCCCACAAAACTCGATTGACACGCGGGCTGAGCCAAGCGCGCGCCAACGGACAACTTTACGTCACACTCGAGCCCCGGTCAAACCCGGAGCACGATGATAAGCGCCTTCCCCCGAGGGTTCGGTCGGAGTCTTTGCGCTCTCGACAGCATAACAGCCTCTTGCGCCGACTACGGCCAGGTGATGCGCAGCCCCGCCAGCGTGCGCACGACGGCGCCGCTCGACCGGTCGACAAGCGAGGTGACGACGTCGGTCTGGGCCCCCGCCGCCACGGCGATCGCGAGGTACTGCGCATTCGGCGACTGTGTGATCGACACGATGCGCGCATCCTGCGACCCCGTGTCGAAGACGACCGTCGCGCCGGAGGCGTCGCTCCGCACCACGACCTGCCTCGATCCGCCGGCCGCGTCGTCGAGTGCCGCGACCGTGACGGTCGACGAGCCGTCGGCGCCCAGAACAGGAAGCCCCAGAGCCGTCGCACCGTCGGGAAGGGCGACGTCGAGGGGCGACACCTGCCCCGAGAGGAGGTCGAGCACCTTCGCCGAGCCCGGTGATCCGATCACCGACTGCGTGCCCGCGGGGGCCACCTCTCCGAGACCGTCGTAGTCGCCGATCACGGCGCCCTGCTGCAGAGCGGAGTCGTAGATCGACAGCACACCGTCGGCGACGGTCTCGACGAGGGTGCTGTCGGGGATGAATCGCCACTGGTCGACCGCGAGGGGCTGGCCGATCACCGTTCCGGGCAGCGTGAACGAGGTGTGCTTGGCGAGGAGGTCGAACAGCAGCAGAGTGTTCGAGTACCCGGCGGACGGATCCTGGCTGGTGAAGCGCAGGCCGAGCATCGCCTGCTTCACCGACGAGCCGAGCTGCGTGATCGTGCCACGCCCGGGCAACGGCAGGGTCTCGACGGCCGTCTGCCCGGGAACGATCAGCACGAGCTGCGACATGCCGTCGTCGGCCGTCGTCGACACCGCCAGACTCGAGCCGACCACGGCGAAGTCCTGGATGCCCGGGGCCGAGTACACGACGTCGCGTGCGGTGCCCTCGACCGTGGTGCGCACGATCGCGTCGTCGGCCCGGCCCGACGCATCCGGCGCACCCGGCTGCAGGTAGTAGACCGGCGGCGAGCCGGTGGTGAAGGCGTAGTCGAACGTCGACGTCGCATCCTGGAACGGGCTCGTGACCCCCGACACCGACACGACGTAGTCGGTGTCGTACAGGAGCCGCTGGTCGAAGGTGATCGAGAGGGTGCTGCCGTCTGTGGCGACCGCCAGGGGCACGCTCGGCGACACGCTGACCTGCTCGGCGTCGACCTCGGCCAGCGCCTCGTTCGAGTGCATCAGCAGCCTCTGCTGTGCCAGCTGCACGACGCTGTCGGTGTCGATGTCGGCGCGGGCCAGCCGCGGCCCCTGGCCCAGCGTCAGCGCCGCGAGTCCGCAGCAGGCCATGACCAGCACGACGATCAGCGTGATGAGGGTGCGTGCGAACGACCGGCCGCCGGTCGGCGCGGCTGCCTGCGTCTCAGTAGACATAGGGATCGCTCGGCTCATCGACCGCGGTGACCTGCTGCGGTACGAGCACCATGGGCTGGCGGCTCTTCACGCTCGGGTTGAGGTCGAATGCCCCCGACACCTCGACCCACTCGTCGAGCGTCACCGACGACTTCCAGTCGGGCTGGTAGACCGGCACGCCCACGGGCTGCGCATCGGCGGCACAGCACGTGACGAAGAAGCGGGTGACGAAGAACACGTTCTCCGGGTCGTCGGGATCGGCGCTGACGAACCCCGTGAGGTTCGCCGAGCTGCCGGCGATACCCTGCAGATCGGTGCTCTGGCGCAGCGCGGTGGCCCACTCCTTGACCCCGTAGTCCGCCGTGTCGCCCGTCGCCTGCGCCGCTCCGGAGCCCACGACCGTTCCGCTGTTCACGCTGCGCTGGTCGGCAGTGGCCGAGGTGAGCGTGGCGGGCGGAAGCAGCATGAGCGCACCCGCGCCGAAGACGCATGCGACCACGACACCGAACGACACGACCCTGCGCCAGGCTCGTCGCGCCGCACCTGTTTCGGACGCGTCGTCTGTCGGCACGCGCACGACGAAGCTCGCGACCACCACCAGGATGCCCACGATCGCGGCGATCACGGTGAAGACGAAGTAGCGCGGGTGCACATAGAGCCCCAGGTCGCCGTTCGCCCAGAACCACACGGTGGCCACGCACGCGGCGAGGGTCAGGACGACCCCGATCCAGCGCTGCTTCATCGCGTCAAACAAGGACGTTCACCGCCAGACCCAGGGCTGCCGACATCAGCCCGACGAGCACCGAGACCTGCACCAGCGTCTTAGTCGTGAACGTCGTGCGCATCAGGGCGAGCATCTTCACGTCGATCATCGGCCCGAACGTCAGGAACGACACGATCGCGCCGGTGCTGAAGATGCCCCCGAACGACAGGATGAAGAACGCGTCGACGTTCGAGCAGACCGACACGACGAAGGCCAGTGCCATGAGGGCGAGCACCGACCAGACCGGGTTGCTGCCGAGCGCCACGAGCACGTCGCGCGGCACGATGGTCTGGATGCCGCCGGCCACGAGCGATCCGATGATCAGCGCAGGCATGATTCCCGTGGTCTCCCGCACGAACATGGCCAGGCTCCGCACCGTCCGGGAGCCGGATTCGTGGTGCGCCACCTCGCATTCCCGGGCGAAACCGGGCGTCAGCAGCGCATCCGGAGCGGGATGGCGGGAGTAGAGCCAGCCGATCGTGTTGGCGATGACGAAGCCGCCCACGAGGCGAGCGACGAGGATGATCGGGTCGCCGCCGAAGGCCTGCTGCGTGGTGATGATCGTGATCGGGTTGAGGATCGGCGCCGCGAGCAGGAAGGTGAGCGACTCGGGAACGGTGAAACCGCGGATGATGAGGCCGCGGGCGAGGGGAACGTTGCCGCACTCGCACACCGGCAGGAGCATGCCGATCAGCGATATGCACGCGCGGCGAGCCGTCGGGTTCCTCGGCAGGATGCGGTCGAAGAAGCCGGCGGGAAGCCAGACCTGCACGATGACGGCGAGCACGATGCCCAGCAGTACGAACGGCAGCGACTCGACGATCACGCTGATCGAGAGAGTGACGAAGTCCTGCATGCGGTTCGGCAGGCTCACGCCGAGGCCCGGAATGAATGCACGTACGGCGAAGAGAGCGCCGACGATACCGGCACCGATGCCTATGCGCACCAGCAACTGCCTGCCGGTCACCGTCGCCGAATGGGTGTGGCCGTCGTGCTCGTCATGGCCCGCGTGCGCTCCGCGCTCCTGGTGCTCGAGCCGAGGGGAAGTCATCGCGCACCAGAGTACAAGTCGAGCGGCCCGGCGAAGCTGGGAAGCGCCGCACAGACGTACACTCGTGCACTATGACCGTGCTGATCGACTGGCCCATCTGGCCCGCCCACGACACGGTCTGGGGACACCTCGTCAGCGATTCATCGCTCGACGAGCTGCATGCCTTCGCGCGAGCCGCAGGACTGCCGCGGCGCAGCTTCGACCTCGACCACTACGACGTGCCCATCGCTCGGCACGCAGAGCTCGTGGCGGCAGGAGCCCTGCCTGTGAGCTATCACGACCTCGTGCGCCGACTCGAGCGCAGCGGACTTCGTGTGAAAGGCCGCGACCGCCCCGGGCGGGGACGGTAGCGGCCTCTCACATCTGCAGCGGCGCTGGCGCCTACTGCTGCTCGGGCGTGGGCGCCGACAGTGCGGCCGTGCTCACCCGGCGGCTGCGCGAGCGACCCTGTCCGGGCTGCTTCGGCTCCGGCAGTGCTCCGAGCACCGAGTCGAGGAGAACCTCTGCATCGTGGGTCGAGATGCGACGCTGGGCCGCCGGCGCCTTCGCGACGGGGATGTCGAGAATGTCGATCGCCGGCAGCACGTCGGCTGCCGGAGCGACCGAGGCAGGGGCGTCGGACGCGTCGGATGCATGCTCGGTCTCGACCTCGGGGGTCTCGAGCACCGGGGTATCGACCACGGGCTTGGCCTGACGTGCGCGACGGTTGCCCTTGCGCCCGCGCGACGGTGCCTGCGATTCGGCTCCCCCGGCATCCGGAGCAGCCTGCACGCTCTCGTCGCGCTCGCTCGACGCGACGGCCGGAGTCTCGACCGGCGTCGCCGTGGCGGCCTTCGCCGCCTCGGACTGCTCCTGGGTGATGATGTTCACCGCGCCGGTGTGCGTGGCGATGGTCGATGCCGCGATCTTGGCCAGGGCGTTCTTCGCGTCGTCCGTGATTCCGTGGGGCTTGGTGGCCGGTGTCGAATACGACGAGGATCCGGTGCTCGACGATGAGTTCGCGCCGTTGCCGCCGTTCGACGACCCGGTGCCGTTCGACGATCCGTTGCCGCCGTTGCCGTTCTGGCCGTTGCCCCGGCCCGAACGTCGACGCTCCTGCTGCGGAACTCCCGACGAGGCGGGCGCGTTGCCGGACGAGCGATGCTTGACGACGGGGTCGTGGTGCACGATCACGCCGCGGCCGGCGCAGACCTCGCACGCCTCGCTGAACGACTCGAGCAGGCCGAGACCCAGCTTCTTGCGGGTCATCTGCACGAGTCCGAGCGAGGTGACCTCGGCGACCTGGTGCTTGGTGCGGTCGCGGCTGAGGCACTCGACCATGCGCCGCAGAACGAGATCGCGGTTCGACTCGAGCACCATGTCGATGAAGTCGACGACGATGATGCCGCCGATGTCGCGCAGGCGCAGCTGGCGCACGATCTCCTCGGCGGCCTCGAGGTTGTTCTTGGTGACGGTCTCCTCGAGGTTTCCGCCCGAGCCCACGAACTTTCCGGTGTTGACGTCGACGACGGTCATGGCCTCGGTGCGGTCGATCACGAGCGATCCACCCGACGGCAGCCACACCTTGCGGTCGAGCGCCTTCTCGATCTGCTCCGACACTCGGAACTCGTCGAACGCGTCGCGCTCGCCCTCGTAGCGCTCCACGCGGTCGAGCAGATCGGGGGCGACCTGGCCCAGGTAGGTCTCGATCGTGGCCCGGGCGTCGTCGCCCGAGATCACGAGGCGCTGGAAGTCCTCGTTGAACACGTCGCGCACGATCTTGATGAGCAGATCGGGTTCGGAGTGCAGCAGGGCGGGAGACTGCTGCTTCTGTACGGCAGCCGAGATCTCGGACCACTGCGTGGTCAGGCGGCTGACATCGAGGGTGAGCTGCTCCTCCGTGGCGCCCTCCGACGCCGTGCGCACGATGACGCCGACGTTCTCGGGCAGCACCTCTTTGAGGATCTTCTTGAGGCGCGACCGCTCGACATCGGGGAGCTTGCGTGAGATGCCGTTCATCGATCCGTTCGGCACGTACACGAGGTAGCGGCCCGGGAGGGAGATCTGGCTCGTGAGGCGCGCGCCCTTGTGACCCACCGGGTCTTTCGTGACCTGCACCAGAACGGTTGCACCAGGCTTGAGTGCGAGCTCGATCTTGCGCGCCTGGTTGCCGCCGTTGGGGTTCTCCGCCGCCGCGGCGTCCCAGTCGACCTCGCCCGAATACAGCACGGCGTTGCGACCGCGCCCGATGTCGACGAAGGCGGCCTCCATGCTGGGAAGCACGTTCTGCACCTTGCCGAGGTAGACGTTGCCGATCAGCGAGGCGTCCTGCGCCTTGGCCACGTAGTGCTCGACCAGCACGCCATCTTCGAGAACGCCGATCTGGATCTTGTTGTCCTTGGCCCGCACGACCATGACGCGGTCGACGGACTCGCGGCGGGCGAGGAACTCGGCCTCGGTGACGACGGGGCGACGGCGACCCGCATCCCGACCGTCGCGACGGCGCTGCTTCTTGGCCTCGAGACGCGTCGAGCCCTTGATGCGCTGGGGCTCGGTGATGAGCTCCGGCTCGGGGCGAGGCGTGCGCACCTTGACGACGGTGTTCGCGGGATCGTTGTCGCCCGGCCGGTTGTCTTCACCCGAGCGTCGACGTGATCTGCGCCGCACCGAGGTGTCGGGGCGGTCGTCGTCGGCCTGATCGTCGTCGTCGCGCGCGGGCAACGGCTGGATGTCGGGGGCCTGGAAGATCAGCGACGTCGTGGGCCGGAGCACCGGCGCCTGGGCCGGAGCCTCGGACTGAGCCGCGGGCTCGAGGGGCGCGAGCCCCGGGTGCTCCTCGTCGAAGGGGGATGCGACTCCGGTCGAGCCGTTACCCGACGCGACGACGGGAGCGGCCTGCTTCTGGGGCTCCGCCACCGTCGGCGGAGTCACGGGAGCTTCGGCAGCGGGCGGCTCGACGGCCTTCTTCGCCGACTTGCGACCCCCGAAGAGGCGTTTGCGCGGTGCTGATTCTGTGTTCGATGAACCTGTGTTGTTGTTGTCTTCCACCATTGCTGGTGCACTCCTTGCCGAACCGGTGGCCGCGCCACCTGTCGGTACTCTCCAGAGCGAGCCTTCCGCGTGAGCGAAAACCTCGCCAATCCTTTACACGGACAGCCGGCGACATAGGCTCTGGCTGCCTTCACGTGTACTTCTTTTATGACTGTAGTTCTGTGTTCGGATGAGGCGGGCGGCCACTGTGGTTGCGCCTGCTTTCGCTCCGACAAGCCTTCTTTGGCGTCTTCCCGGACGCGGCCAGAAAGACTGAGACCAATTATCGCATGCATTCCCAGAATGCGTATTTCACCCCGTGCGATAATCCGACCGTGGTGAATACGACGCTCGAGACCAGACGACCCTTCATTTTCGCGATCTTCCTGATCGTGGCAGGCGTGATCGGATGGTTCGCGGCCTTCGACCTCACCATCGAGAAGATCGAGACACTCGTCGATCCCGACTACAACCCGAGCTGCGACATCTCGCCCCTCGTGCAGTGCGGCGTGAACATGGCGAGCGCCCAGGGGTCGGTCTTCGGCTTCCCGAATCCGATCATCGGCGTGGCCGCATTCATCGCGCCCATCATCGTGGGGGTCGCAATCCTCGCGGGCGCCCGGTTCGCGTCGTGGTTCTGGATCGCCTTCAACGCGGGCGTCCTCGGCGGAATCGTGTTCGTCGCCTGGCTCATCTCGCAGAGCATCTTCGTGCTGGGAACCCTCTGCCCCTACTGCATGGTCGTGTGGACCGTGATGATCCCGATGTTCTTCTACGTGACGGTGTTCAACCTCAAAGAAGGACATTTCGGCAACTCGGGCGCGTCGCGGCGCATCTTCGCCCGCATCTACTCGTTCACCTGGCTGCTCGTTCTGCTCGGGTACCTGGCGATCGTCGTGATGGCGCAGCTTCGACTCGACGCCATCACGACGATCATCCTCTACAGCTGATCTAGCCGAACCAGATCGCGAGTTCGCGCTGGGCAGACTCGGGCGAGTCGCTGCCGTGCACGAGGTTCTGCTGGACCTTCAGACCCCAGTCGCGGCCCAGGTCGCCGCGGATCGTGCCGGGAGCCGCCGTGGTGGGATCGGTGGTGCCGGCGAGCGAGCGGAAGCCCTCGATGACGCGGTTGCCGGCGATGCGGATCGCGACGATCGGGCCGGATTCCATGAACTCGATGAGCGGCTCGTAGAAAGGCTTGCCCTCGTGCTCTGCGTAGTGGGCCGCGAGCAGGCTTCGCTCGGGCTCGATGAGCTTGATGTCGACCAGCTGGTAGCCCTTGCCCTCGATGCGGGAGAGGATCTCCCCCGTGAGGTTGCGGGCCACGCCGTCGGGCTTGATGAGAACGAGGGATTCTTCGCTCGTGATGGTCACAGGGCTGTCCTTCCAGACAAAGGGGAAACGTACCGTTTCACTGTACCGAGCGGCGATGAGAGATCAGGGCTGAACGGCGGCTGCGGCGGCCTTCTCGCGATCGATTCGCGAGCCGACGACCATGCAGTAGGTCCAGAGGCCCACGAAGAGAACCCCGACGATCCACATCACCGGCACGAGGAAGGCCGACGCGATGATGGCGGCCTGCAGCACCCAGCCGAACACGTAGCCCCAGCGGAAGCGCAGGAGTCCCGCACCGGCGACCAGCGCGACGCAGAGCAGGGCGCCGCCGCCGAGGGCCGGCAGGGCGGGCAGCGCCTTGAGCCCGAAGGCGACGAGTGCCGCGAGGAACATCACGACGCTCTCGAAGCCGAGCACGATCGACCCGAGCGATCGTCGCACCGACGGGGGTCGCCCGGCGCGCGCCGGGCGCTGGGGCTCGGCTTCGTCGGGCGAGGGCTGGATGTCTGTCACGGCTTCCATTTCTCGGCTGCGGCCAGGGTGATGGCCTCGCCCACGAGCGTGATCGATCCGGTGACGAGCACCGCGCCCCGCTCGGCCTCCTCGGCGCTGTCGCGAGCGACCTCGAGGGCGCGGGCGAGCTCCGGCTCCACCGTGACTCGGTCGCGCCCGACGATGCCGACGACGATCGCCGCCAGGGAATCCGCATCGATCGCCCTGTCGCTCGGCGCATCCGTGACGACGAACTCGGTGACGACGGGCTCGAGGGCACGCACGATGCCCTCGACGTCCTTGTCGGCGAGAACACCGAAGACCGCCACGACCTTGTCGAAGGTGAAGTACTCGGTGATGGCCACCGCGAGCACCTCGGCTCCGCCCGGGTTGTGCGCCGCGTCGACGAGCACGGTGGGCTCGATGCCCACGAGCTGCAGCCGACCGGGAGACGTGACGGTGGCGAAGCCCTCGTTCACGACGTCGACGGCGAGTTCGTGCGTTCCGCCGCCGAGGAACGACTCCACCGCAGCGACGGCCACGGCCGCATTCTGGGCCTGGTGCGCGCCGTACAGAGGCAGGAACAGGTCGGAATACGTGCCTGCCAGACCCTGGATCGACACGACCTGCCCTCCGACGCCCACGGCGCTGGAGATGAGGCGGAACTGGTCTCCCTGCACCGCGAGGCTCGACTCCGTGAGCTCGACCGCGCGCTGCAGCTCGGCCAGCGCGCCGGCGGGCTGCAGTGCGGTCACGACGTTCGAGACAGGCTTGATGATGCCCGACTTGGTGCGGGCGATCTCCTCGACGGTGTTGCCCAGACGGTTCGTGTGATCGAGCGAGATGGGCGTGATGACCGCGACCTGGCCGTCTGCGACGTTCGTGGAATCCCATTCACCGCCCATGCCCACCTCGATCACGGCGACATCGACGGGCGCGTCGGCGAACGACGCGAACGCCAGCACCGACAGGGCTTCGAAGAAGGTGATGCGTGGCTCGCCCGCAGTCTCGAGCTCGCCGTCGACGATCTGCAGGAAGGGGTCGATGTCGGCCCAGTTGGCCGCGAGCGCCTCGTTGCTGATCGGCTCGCCGTCGATCACGATGCGCTCGTTGAGACGCTCCAGGTGAGGGCTCGTGAAGAGCCCGGTGCGCAGGCCGTAGGCGCGCAGGATGCTCTCGGTGATGCGGCTCGTGCTGGTCTTGCCGTTCGTGCCCGTGATGTGGATGACGGGGTAGGCGCGCTGCGGGTCTCCGAGCAGCTCGACGACCCGCCGGGTGGCCGAGAGCCTCGGCTGGGGCGCGGCCTCGCCCAGACGCTCGAGGAGGGCAGCGTAGACGGCGTCTCCCGCAGCGACGAACTCGTCGGGATCGGTATCGTCGAGCGGGCCGATGTAGCCCGACTTCTCTGGTTCGGGGGACTCGAGATCAGACATTGCGGATTCCTGACTGTCGGCTCACCGCGACGATGAGGTCGTCGGTGTTCGCGTACTTGGCGCCGCCGATACGAACGACGTGCTCGGGTGACGTGGCCACCGCGTCGCCGATCCACTCGGTGACCAGACTTTCACGGTACCCCTCGAGGGCGGGGGTGTCACGGGGGCCGGAGATCGTGAAGCCGGTGGCGAGGGTCTCCCCCGCGACGTCGACGGCGGAAGCCTGTCGCAGCGCATCCGCGTCGGCGTCGGAGAAGAAGACCAGGTCGAGCACGATGCGATCGCTGACCTCGAACCCGGCGGACTTGCGCGCGTCCTGCACCGCTCGGATCATGTCTCTCGCAAGACCCTCCGCCTCGAGCTCCGGCGTGGTCGCGGTGTCGAGCAGCGCGAAGCCGCCGCCCGGGAGCAGCGCGAGGGCCGCGTGGGAGCCGTCCCCGGCATCCTGCGCCTCGAGCACGAGCTCGTATTCGCCCTCGACCAGGTCGATACCGCCCGCCGTGACGACGCCGTTGCTCTCCGACCAGTCGCCGCCCCGGGCAGCCTTGATGACCTGCTGCACCTGCTTGCCCAGACGAGGGCCGGCTGCCCGCGCGTTGACCGTGAGCTTCGACGTGATGCCGAACTCCACGGCGCTGTTCGTGCGCTGCTCGACGAGGGTGACGCTCTTCACGTTGAGCTCGTCGGAGAGGATGCCCTCGAAGGGCCGCAAGGCCTCGACGTTCGAGCTCACGATGGTCAGATTTGCCAGCGGAAGGCGCACGCGAAGACCGTTCTGCTTTCGCAGCGACAGCACGGTGGAGGAGATCTCCCGCACCTGGTCCATGGCGTGCACCAGGCCGGGATCGGCCGGGAAGCGGTTCTCGTCGGGCCAGTCGGTGAGGTGCACGCTCCGCCCTCCGGTGAGACCCTTCCAGATGCGCTCCGTGACGAGGGGCAGCAGGGGTGCGGCCACACGGGTCACGGCCTCGAGCACCGTGAAGAGGGTGTCGAAGGCCGCGGTGTCGGTTCCCGACCAGAAGCGGTCGCGGCTGCGACGCACGTACCAGTTGGTGAGCACGTCGGCGAAGTCGCGCAGCTTGGCGGTGGCGAGCGTCGAGTCGTAGGCGTCGAGGTCTGCGGCCACGTCGTGGATGAGTTCGCGCGTCTTGGCCAGCAGGTACCGGTCGAGCACGTCGGTCGACGAGGTGCTCAGCTGCGCTTCGTAGCCTCCGGCCCCTTCGACAGGCTCAGGGGACGGCTTGGCGGAATTCGCGTAGAGCGTGAAGAAGTAGTACGTGCTCCACAGGGGCAGCAGCACCTGCCTCGTCGCCTCGCGGATCGCCTCCTCGGTCACCACGAGGTTGCCGCCGCGCAGAACGGGCGAGCTCATGAGGAACCAGCGCATCGCATCCGAGCCGTCGCGGTCGAGCACCTCGGAGACATCGGGGTAGTTGCGCAGGCTCTTCGACATCTTCTGCCCGTCGCTGCCGAGCACGATGCCGTGGCTCACGACATTGCGGAAGGCGGGCCTGTCGAACAGCGCCGTCGAGAGAGTGTGCAGCGTGTAGAACCAGCCGCGGGTCTGCCCGATGTACTCGACGATGAAGTCGGCCGGGTTGTGGCTGTCGAACCAGTCCTGGTTCTCGAACGGGTAGTGCACCTGGGCGAACGGCATCGAACCCGAGTCGAACCACACGTCGAGCACGTCTTCGATGCGGCGCATCGTGGACTGGCCGGTGGGGTCGTCGGGGTTGGGGCGGGTGAGCTCATCGATGTAGGGCCGGTGCAGGTCGATGGGGCGCACACCGAAGTCGGCCTCGAGCTCGTCGAGCGATCCGTAGACGTCGACCCTCGGGTACTCGGGGTTGTCGCTCTTCCACACCGGGATCGGCGATCCCCAGTAGCGGTTGCGCGAGATCGACCAGTCGCGGGCGTTCGACACCCACTTGCCGAACTGGCCGTCCTTCACGTTCTCGGGGATCCAGTTGATCTCCTGGTTGAGCGTCTCCATGCGGTCGCGGAACTCGGTGACGCGCACGAACCAGCTCGACACGGCCTTGTAGATCAGCGGGTTGCGGCAACGCCAGCAGTGCGGGTAGGAGTGCTCGTAGCTGGCCTGGCGCAGCAGACGGCCGTTGGCGCGCAGCAGCTGGGTGAGCGGCTTGTTCGCCTCGAAGACCTGCAGGCCGACCACGTCGGCGACGGCGGGCAGGAACCGCGCGCCCTCGTCGACCGAGATCACCACCGGGATTCCGGCGGCCTCGCAGATCTTCTGGTCTTCCTCACCGTAGGCAGGAGCCTGGTGGACGATGCCGGTTCCGTCGGTGGTCGACACGTAATCGGCAACGAGGATGCGCCACGCGTTCTGCGTTCCCCACGTCTCGGTGTCGGCGTAGTAGTCCCAGAGGCGGTCGTAGGTCACGCCCTCGAGCTCGGCCCCCAGGTGGGTGCGCGAGATCGCGGCGATGGCGTCGTCGGCGGACTCGTAGCCCAGGTCCTTCGCGTAGTTGCCCACGAGGTCGCTCGCGATGAGGTACTCGTGCGACTCCCCCTCGAGCCTGTCCTCATGCACGTCGGCGGCGCCGTTCGGCCCGCCGGGCACGACGGCATACTGGATGCCCGGGCCGACCGCGAGCGCGAGGTTCGTCGGCAGGGTCCACGGTGTCGTCGTCCAGGCCAGGGCGCGCACGGCGGTGAGGCCGAGCGCCTCCGCCTTGGCGCCGGTGAGCGGGAACGTCACGGTGACCGTCTGGTCCTGGCGCATCTTGTAGACGTCGTCGTCCATGCGCAGCTCGTGGTTGGACAGGGGCGTCTCGTCGTGCCAGCAGTAGGGCAGCACGCGGAAGCCCTCGTAGGCGAGCCCCTTCGTGTGCAGCTGCTTGAACGCCCAGATCACGCTCTCCATGAAGGTGATGTCGAGCGTCTTGTAGTCGTTCTCGAAGTCGACCCAGCGGGCCTGCCGGGTCACGTACTCCTGCCATTCGCCGGTGTAGCGCAGCACGGAGTCGCGGGACGCCTGGTTGAAGACGCCGATTCCCATCTCCTCGATCTGGCTCTTCTCGGTGATGCCGAGCTGGCGCATGGCCTCGAGCTCGGCGGGCAGTCCGTGGGTGTCCCAGCCGAAGCGGCGCTCCACCTTCTTGCCGCGCATGGTCTGGAACCGCGGGAAGAGGTCTTTGGCATAGCCGGTGAGCAGGTGACCGTAGTGCGGCAGGCCGTTCGCGAACGGCGGGCCGTCGTAGAAGACCCATTCGTCGGCGTCCGCACGGTTCTCGATCGAGGCCCGGAACGTGTCGTCGGCCTTCCAGAAGCCGAGGACCTCTTCTTCGATCGCGGGGAAGTTGGGGCTCGGCGTGACGGCGGGCGCCGCGTGGCGGTGCTGCTCGCCGGCGTTCTCTTCAGAGTTCTTGGGGTACGACATGCTTCTCCTGGACGGGCTGAATCGTTGCCTGTTCCACGAGGACGCCTGGTACGGAAACGCTCCGACCCGCGTGGTACCACCTCGCTTGCCGACCGAGGGTGTTCGCCTCGAACGGCCGCTTGTTCTTTGGCTGTGACGGGCCAGACCCGTTCGGTTCTACTCGGCCCGCTCTCGCGTGCCTTTCTTCCGAAGACTCACCGGTGATTGCCGGATCACTGTCATGCTGCTCCCAATTCTACCCGACGCTCGCGGCGGTTCGCCGCGAAGTCCGGCGAAACGGGCTGTCGCCACACGATGGGCACGTCGCGCATCACGAGAACACTGTCGAGCACGGCCGCACCCTCGGGCAGCGCGTCGAAGAAGGACGACTCGACGTGCAGCAGTCGACCCGGCTCGACGCTCCACTGCTCGGTCTCGAGCGTCAGCCCGTCGAGCCCGGCCGAGCCCCGGCGCGGCGACCACCCCGTCGACCCGGCCCGGAAGAACGCCGAGGCGTCATCGATCGTCGGGAAGAGCCCGCTCCGCCATTCGGAGACCACGGCCACATCGGCCGACACCCGGAGGTCGGACGCCTCGAGTTCGACCCGGATGCGATGGGCCGTCTCGGACCCGGTGAATCGCGCGTGCCGGTGGACACCGGGAAAGAGACGCCCTCCGACGAGAACGGGAAGACGAGACGCACTGTGCCGCACGGGGATGTACACGCCGCGCTGAACCCCGGACTCGTCGTCCCATTCGACGGCGATGCGATGGGCCGCGTTCTCCGCTCCCCAGCCGAGAGCCGCCGGCATCCACGATGCGCGCAGGCCGCCGAGCCTGATCAGGCAGACTCCCGCGACGGCGTCGCCCTGAACGAGCTGCGGGCGCAGCCCCTCGGGCAGCATGTCGGCGGCGACCGAGGCATCGAGCCTGTAGTTGATCAGCAGTCGCCGTTCGATCACGGCCGACAGGGCCGGAAGGAGGTAGCTCATGCGGTCGCCTCGATCTCGGTCGTCGCCGCGGCCTTCTGGATGCCACGCAGCACCATCTGCTCGGGACAGACGGCCGAGAGGAAGTCTCCGACCGACAGGGCGAGCCTGTCCCCCACCAGCGAGTACAGGATGCGGTTCGCATCGCGCCGCTCGGTGACCAGCCCGGCGCCGCGCAGCACCGACAGGTGTCGCGAGATCGTCGGGCCCGACACCGGGAAGCGGCCGGCGATGTCGCCCGCCGCCAGCTCGCCGTCGCGCAGTTCCTGCAGGATCTGCCGCCGCACAGGCGAGCTCAGCGCCGTGAAGACGTCGGAGGTCGAATCGTCGTTTCGCATATTCGCACTATAGCACCGGTGCTAATTAGCTCAAGTGCTAAATATGGACGGACGTCACGGCATCCGCGGCACCGCATCGACGAGCGCCCGCGTGAACGGGTGCCGCGGGTGCGCGAACACCTCGCCGATCGCGCCGCTCTCCACCACGCGGCCGTCCCTCATCACGAGCACGTCATCGCACAGCGTCGCGACGACCGCGAGGTCGTGCGACACGAACACGAGCGCGACACCCAGGTCGCGCCGCAGGCCGGCGAGCAGGTCAATGATCGTGGCCTGGATCGACACGTCGAGCGCCGACACCGGCTCGTCGCAGACCAGGATGCGCGGTTCCGACGCGATGGCGCGAGCGATCGCGACCCGCTGCCGCTGTCCGCCCGACAGCTCGTGCGGCCGCCTGCCCGCGAGCGACGCGTCGAGACCCACACTGTCGAGCAGGGTTCGGATGCGCGCGGCACGGGTGCGGGACGACAGGCGGGAGCCGCCGCGCAGCCCCTCCGCCACGATGCGCGAGACGGTGTAGCGCGGATCGAAGGATCCGAGCGGATCCTGGCTGATGTACTGGATATCGCCGCGCCGCGACCGCCTGCGGCCCTCGGTGATGCCGCTCCAGGGCTGTCCGTCGAGGGTCACGGAGCCCCGGTCGGGCGCGTCGAAGCCGAGAAGCAGGCGCGCGAGGGTGGTCTTGCCCGAGCCCGACTCCCCCACGATGCCGATCGCTGCGGCGGGGAGTACGTCGAACGACACGTCGTCGACGGCAGAGCGCACACCCCCGTCGGGGCGGCGGAAGTCGCGCCCCAGGCCGGTGGCACGCAGCACCGGATCGCCCCCTGAGCTTGTCGAAGGGCGACTCCCTTCGACAGGCTCAGGGAACGAAGACTCAGGGAACGAAGCATCAGGCAGGCGCGGTGCCGCCGCCAGCAGCATCCGCGTGTACGGGTGCCGCGGGTTCGAGAGAACCTCTACCGTCGCACCCACCTCGACGATGCGCCCGCTGCGCATCACGGCAACCCGGTCGGCGATCCCTGCGACGACGGCGAGATCGTGGCTGATCACGATGATTCCCAGACCGTCGTCGCGCAGCCCCGACAGCAGGTCGAGCACCTGGGCCTGCACGGTGACGTCGAGAGCCGTCGTCGGCTCGTCGGCGATGAGCACACCCGGCTTCCCGGCCAGCGCCGACGCGATCAGCGCGCGCTGGCGCAGGCCTCCGGACAACTCATGGGGGTACTGTCGCGCGCGTTCCTCCGGCTCCGGCATGGCGACCCGGCCGAGCTGGGTCGTGACCGTCTCGTCGAGCGCGGCCCAAGGCATCCGGTGACCCGATACCGGGTCGCCATGGATCTCGAGCACCTCGGCGACCTCGCGACCGACCCGGCGCAGCGGGTCGAGCGAGACCAGCGCATCCTGGCTCACGAGGCCCACGCGGGCACCCCGGATGCGCCGCCAGTCGGCCTCGGAGTTGCGGCGCACATCGGCGCCGTCGATCAGCAGCTCGTCGGCGGAGAGCACGGCGCCGTCGGGCAGCAGGCCCAGGAGCGCCCGCGCGGTCAGGGTCTTGCCCGACCCGGACTCCCCGACGATCGCCAGGCACTCGCCGGCGGCCAAGGAGAGCGACACGGAGTCGACGACGACGGTCGACCCGAAGCGCACCGTCAGCCCGGCCGCGCGCACGAGAACATGGGCATCCGTCATGATCGCCTGCCCTCGCCGGCGCGGCGCAGGCGACGCCCCACGACGGTCGCCGACACGACCGTGCCCGTGATCAGCACGCCGGGGAAGAACGCGACCCACCACGCCTGGGCGAGCAGATTTCGGCCGCCCGAGAGCAGGAGTCCCCATTCCGGAGTCGGGTCCTGCGGGCCGAGTCCGAGAAAGCTGAGGCCCGCCGCCGCGACGATCGTCGTTCCGATGCCGATGGTGGCGATAACGCCCAGCGGGCGAAGGGTGTTCGGCACGACGTGCGAGACGGCCACCCTGAGGGGGTGCACCCCGAGCCCGCGGGCCGCCTCCACATACCCCGAGCGCCGCACGACGAGCGTCTCCGCACGGGCGACCCTGATGTAGGCCGGCAGGGCGGCGACACCGACGGCGGTGGCCACGTTCACAGGACCCGGTCCGAGAACGGCGATGGCGAAGAGCGCGATGAGGAACTCGGGAAAGGCGAGCAGGATCTCGACGCCGCGCATCGCCACGCCGTCGACGATCCGGGGCGCGAGGCCCACGAGCGTGCCGACGACCACCCCGATGACCAGTGCTGCGGCCGTGGCGCCCGCGCCCACGCCGAGGGAGTACGACGCACCGTGGACGACCCGGGCGAACATGTCCCGCCCGGTCTGGTCTGTGCCGAAAGGATGACCCCAGCCCGGCGGCTGCAGTACTCGGTCGGTGTCCGTGGCGAGCGGGTCGAGGGGCGTGAAGAGCCCCGGGGCGACGGCCATGAGCGTGACGGCGACGAGGAAGAGCGCCGCCACGACCAGCCCCGCCCGTGCCGCGAAGCGGCCCCTCATCGCGCACCCCGGATCGCGGCGGTCGGCGCGGCGATGCGCGGGTCGATGGCCCGATAGGCCAGGTCGACCACGAGATTGACCAGAACGAAGACGATCGCGGTGAACACGATGATGCCCATCACCACGGGAAGGTCGCGGTTCGTGATCGCCGCGAGCGCCACCCTTCCGAGCCCGGGCCGAGCGAAGACCGACTCCACGATCACGGCTCCCCCGAGGAGGGAGCCGACGATGTAGCCGGCCAGTGTCAGGGCCGGGATCGCCGCGTGGCGCAGGGTGTGCCTCAGCACGAGCCGGGCGGGCCCGGCTCCCCTCGCCCTGGCCGTGGTGGCGAAGGGCTGCTGCTCGGCGTCCTCGAGCCCGGTACGCAGAACCTGCCCGAGAATTCCGGCCACGGGCAGCGCGATGGTGAGGGCGGGCAGAACGAGGCCCTGGATGCCGTCTGCGCCGGCCACCGGAAACCAGCCGAGCCCGAACGCGAACACGCTGAGCAGCACCAGGCCGATCCAGAAAGGAGGCGAGCTGATGGCCAGCAGCTCGAGCACGGAGACGATCCCGCGCGCTGCTCGCCCATGCACCACGACCGCGCCGACGAGGGCGATCGCGAGCGCCAGGGCCAGGGAGGCTGCGGCGAGCTGCAGTGTGTAGCCGAGCTGCTGGCCGATGACGTCGGTCACCGGCAGCCTCAACTGGTAGCTGGTGCCGAAGTCGCCCCGCACCAGTCGCGACAGGTACGACACGTACTGCACGGGGAGCGGCTGGTCGAGGCCCAGATCGGCCCGGATCGACTGCTTGAGCTCGGGCGAGGCCTGCGCGGAGACGCCGAGCATCACGTCGACCGGGTCGCCGGGAACCAGTTTCAGCACGAGGAACGCCGCCGTGGCCGCGCCCCACACGACCACGAGCATCCCCGCGAGGCGCGCGAGAATGCGCCGGAATACCATGCCCGAACTCTATGCCAGCCGCTGCTACTTCGTGACGTAGGCCCCGGAGAAGAGCGGCCAGCCGTGGATGTCGACCTCGATGCCGCCGACCTTCTTGCTGGAGGCCAGGATGTACTCCGGCACGTAGAGCGGAACGATCACCGCGTTCTCGGCGTTCCACTGCTGCAGCTGCGTGTACAGCTCGGCCCGCTGCGAGGCATCAGTCGTGGCGACCGCCGACGCGAGCGTGGCATCGATCTCCGGATCGCTGAGGTGCGAGGCGTTCTGGTAGCCGCCCGTTCCCAGGTGGCTGCGCAGCACGTCGGCGTCGGCCGAGAGGAAGCCCCAGTCGGTGAGGTCGTAGTCGCCCGCGAGGTACGCGTCGAGGTAGGCGCCGGGTTCGAGCTGGTCGTGTACGACCTCGAAGCCGATCTTCTTCAGCCCGTCCTGAATGAGGTTCGCGAGGTTCGCGTTGTCCTCGTTGACGGGCGTGTACGAGATCCATCGGGCACTGAGGCGCTCGCCGTTCTTCGTGCGGTACCCGTCGGAGTCGCGCTCGGACCAGCCCGCGGCATCCAGAGCGTCGTTCGCCGCGTCGGCGTCGAACGACGCGCTCGTCTCGAGGGCCGCGTCGTAGGAGTCGGGGGTCGTGGGTCCGAGGATCGAGTAGGCCCTCTGGTAGCTGTCGGAGAAGACGGCCTTCACAGCGGCGTCGAGGTCGAAGCCGCCGGCGAAGGCCTTGCGCACCTCGACGTCGGAGAAGACAGGTCGGGTGACGTTGAGGTAGAGCGAGTACGGCACTCCCGGCGACTCGGTGGAGGTGACCGTGAACCCGTCGCCGATCTGGTCGAGGCTCGAGGGCGCGGTATCGCCGATCACGTCGACCTGTCCCGAGGTGAGGGCGCTCGTGCGAACGGAGCTCTCGGGCAGGATCTTCACGTCGAGCTCGTCTATCGTCGCGGGGCCCTGGGCGGTCGCGCCCTCCGGAGCCCAGTCGTAGTCGGGGTTCCTGGTGTAGACGAGCTCGCTGCCCGGTGTGTACTCCGAGAGGATGAACGGTCCCGAGCCGACGGAGATGCCGGGCCCGCCGGCCTTCAGTTCGTCGGCGTGCTCCGCGAGAACCTTGGGCGAGTAGAAGCCGAGCTCCACCGAGGCGGCGTTCGCGAGGAACGGGGCGTAGGGCTGCGAGAAGTTCACCCGCACGGTGGTGTCGTCGATCACCTCGGTGCCGGCGTAGTACTCGCCGCCGATGAGACTGGATGCCTGGGCCGACTCGGTGGCCGGGTCGACGATGTGGTCGAAGTTCGCCTTGACGGCCGCCGCGTCGAACTTCTCGCCATCGGAGAACGTGACGTCGTCTCGCAGGTCGAACGTGTACTGCAGCCCGTCGTCGGAGACCTGCCACGAGGTCGCCAGCCAGGGCACGATGGTGCCGTCTGCGTTCTGCGACACCAGTGAGTCGAAGACGGGCCGCTGCAGGATGGCGTTGATGTCGAGCTGCGACGAGTGCACGTCGAGGTGGCCCACCGGATCGACGTCGACGCCGAACGTGATGGTGCCGCCCTCGGTCTTCTCGCCCGAGCCGGCGGGCGTCGAGCATCCGGCGAGCACGAGAGCGGCCGCGGTGACGAGTGCAAGGGAACCCGCGATGCGGAGCGGGCGAGGGCGCGAAAACATGGTGGACTTCTCTCGGGTGGGGGCGCCTCGATCGCGAGGCACGGGTTCCAGCCTAGGCGCTTTTAAATAGACTCAGCCCAATAAAGCGAAGAACGAGAGGACATGCCGTGACCGATGCGCCGCGACCCACCCGGGGGCGACCGCGACTCGGATCCGCCTCGCTGCTCGAGGAGGCCGCCTTCGAACTGTTCCTGGAGAACGGCTTCGCCGGCACCACCGTCGAGCAGATCAGCACGCGGGCCGGCGTGAGCCGCAATACCTTCTTCAACTATTTCACGGCGAAGAGCGACGTGTTCTGGGTGGGGCTCGACGCGAGCATAGACCGCGTCGAGGCAGCGCTCGAGGCGCCGCCGGAGGGCTCGCCGACGATCGACACCCTCCACGACGCCCTCCTCGGAGCCGCCTCCCTGCTCGGCCCGTCGGACGTGCCGTGGGCGCTCACCCACTTCGAACTGATCGGAAGCACCCACGAGGTCATGGCCAGCGTCATCGGGAGGGCGACACGGCTGTCGCATCTCATCGAGCGCGCGGCCTCCGCATCCGCCGAACCCGCGCTCGCCCGCAGCCTGTCGTTCGCGTGCGTGGGGGCGGTGGTCGCCGCGATGATGAGCTGGGCCGAGGCAGGTCCGGAGCGGGGTCTCCTTGCACCCCACCTCGAGAGAGCACTCTCACCTCTGCTGGCGGGATTCGCTGACGTATAGCAGAGCGCGGGTTGCCTGTGCCGAATTCAATCACTTGATCAGGTAACACAACCGAAATACGCAGGAAACCCGCGGCGCACTGCCGCTGGATAGCTTCTCTCTGGGGGCGCCGATCGTGCGAGCCCGACTCCAACGAGAAGCGAGAAGAATGAACTCCATCGCGCGTACAGGGCTGCGCAATCCCGAAGACCGCCCTCATCAGCGACGCCGCAGAACCGGCCTCGGATTCGTCATCGGAACGGCCGTCGTGCTCGGAGCGCTGGCACAGGGGCCCGCCGCTCTCGCCGTCACCTCGGTTCCGCCGACGCCCTCGGCTCCGGCGACGTCCGTGCCGCAGTGGCAGATCCAGGATGCCGTGCGCCCCGCTGTCGACACCGGAAGCATCAGGGGGGTCACCAACTCCCGCATCGACGGCTTCGGCAACATCTTCGTACGGGTGTCGAGCACACCGGAGCCGCGCCTGAACGGCGAGATGATGCGCGGCTTCGGACTGACCCTCACCGGCGACACCTTCGAGACAACCGCGGCCGTCGAGCTCGGGGCGATCGACATCACCCGGGAGGTGCGGGTCGATCCGACCCAGAACAGCGCCCGGTTCTTCGACACCTTCACGAACACATCCGACGAGCCCGTGACGGTCGACGTCTCGTTCGGCGGCAGCCTCGGCTACGGCAATCCCACCACGAGCACGTTCTCTCCGATCACCGCCACCGCGAGCGGCGACACGACCATCGGCGCCGACGACGCGTGGACCCTCTCGGCCACGTCCGCCACGAACCAGCGGCCCGTGGGCGTCGTGCTCGGCAGCCCCGCTCCCTTCGCCGGCGCGCTGACCTCGGTGGGCGACCAGCAGCTCGGGCCGTTCGACAACGCCTACGACCCCACCACGAACGCCGCGAGCTTCTACGGCTACATCCACACGGTGATCGTGCCCGCGGGCGAGACGAAGTCGCTGGCGCGATTCGTCACGGTCGGAGCGGCGGCAGCAGACTCGCAGCCCGCGGAGGCGACCAGGCTGGCCGCCCTCGCCCTCGCCCCCGACTTCACGGGCCTCGACGCCGCCGAGATCTGCAGCCTGAGCAACTGGGACCTGGCGCTCGTTCCGGGAGTCGACGCGGCCGCCTGCGTGCCCGGCGCCCTGCCGATTCCCGACTCGCCCGCCGTCGAGCAGCACTTCACGACCTCGAGCTACGACGTCGTGAACAAGTCGATCGCCGAACTGCAGGCCGACATGGTCTCGGGCGTCACGACGAGCGAGCAGATCACCCAGGCCTACCTCGACCGCATCTCCGCCTACGACGGCGGACAGCTCGGCCTCAACTCCTTCCTCCACGTGTCGGAGACCGCACTCGAGCAGGCGAGAACGGCCGACGCGGAGCGCGCGGGCGGCCGCACGGGCGACCTGCTCGGCGTGCCGATCGCGCTGAAGGACCTGTACGACACCAAGGACATGCCGACGACAGGCGGGACCCTGGCACTCGAGGGCTACCAGCCGACCACGGACGCATTCCAGGTGGCGAAGCTGCGCGAGGCGGGCGCCGTGCTGATCGGCAAGACCAACCTCTCGGAGTTCGCGAACTCGGGCAGCTTCAGCGACAGCGGATACGGACAGGTCTGGAACGTGCTCTACCCGTCGAAGACCTCGTTCGGGTCGAGTGGCGGATCGGCCGTATCGGTCGCCGCCAGCTTCACCGCGGCCGCCCTCGGCACGCAGACCGGCGTCTCGCTCTACGCTCCGACCACCGGCTCGAGCCTCGCCGCCTTCCGAGGCACCGACGGAATGGCCAGCGCGGCGGGTGTCATGCCCCTCAGCTACATCCAGGACTACGCCGGGCCGATCGCCCGCGACGTCACCGACCTGGCGTCGCTGCTCAACGCGACGGCCGGAACGAACCCGGCCGACGCGCTCACGGCCGAGGCGGACACGCGCAAGCCGGCGGACTGGAAGACGGCGCTCGACACCGCCGCGTTGCAGGGCGCTCGGATCGGCTACCTGCCGAGCGCGTTCGGCGATGCCGGTGTGCTCACGACCGAAGACGACGGCACACCCGAGGCGGCGCTCGCGAAGCTTTCCGAGTTCGAGGCCGCGGGTGCCACTCTCGTGAGGATGCCGAACGCACCCACCGCGAGCCGAGCACCCGGCGGCAGCCTGAACGCGGAGGGGTGGGCACGCTACATCGCCGACCAGGCGGCGTTCCCGTACGCCGACGGCAACGCCCTTCTCTCGTCGCCGCTCGTGCTGCCGTACAACCTGCCGTCGCAGCCGGGCACGGCGCAGCGCATGACGCCGGAGCAGGTGACCGCGTACATCCAGTGGCGCACCGACTACAAGGCGCTCATCGCCACGTGGATGGACACCAACGACGTCGACGCGGTCGTCTACCCCGGCTTCCTCAGCGACGTGTACAACAACGACGCGGCGTCCGCCGCATTGAGCTCCGACCGAGGAACGGGCGTGCTGACGTCGACTGTCGGCCTGCCGACGGTCATCGTTCCGGTGGGCGTCAACGACCGCGGCTACTCGATGTCGATGCAGATCGTCGGCAGGGCCTGGAGCGATGCCGAGGTTCTCGGCATGGGCTTCGCTCTGGAGCAGCAGGCAGACGCGCAGATCACCCCGACGATCGTTCCGGCGCTCGAGCTGCTGCCCGGCACCGAACCGCCGACGACGCCTACGACACCGGAGACCCCCGCGACGCCGGCCGAGCCGGCCGCGCTGCCCGACAACGCGGGCAAGGTCACCCTCGCGGCGACGGGCACGGACGCGGGCAGCGGCATGCTGTCGGCGCTTGCTCTCGGCGCGCTCGGAGCCGGAGTGTTCGCGCTGGCCCGCATCCGGCGACGCACGGCGCGTCGCTGACCGGCCACAGGCATCCCGGGCGCCCGGCCTCGTCGACCATTCCTGTCGATGAGGCCGGGCGCTCGTCACTGCCCGGCTCGTCACTGCCCGGAGTGCGACTCCAGGAACTCGTAGACCTCGAGGGTGTCGACGCCCGGGAACTCGCCCTGCGGCAGGGGCGACAGGATGTGGGCGTGCAGCCGCGCGCTCGGCCACGCCCTGTCCCTCCACCGCCGGGCGAGAGAGTCGTCGGGCCGACGACAGCATGACTCGTCGGGGCACCGCGACTGCGCCCTCACCGTCGTGTCCCGCCCTCGGAACCATTTCGCCTCGGCGAACGGCACGCCCACACTGATCGAGAACTCGCCCGCCTCGGTCTTGCCCGTCTGCGTCGCGCACCAGAACGTTCCGCCCGGGGTGTCGGTGTACTGGTAGAACTCCGTCGTGCGGTTCGTGCGGTGCAGCGCCGCACGCGACGCCCAGAAGCGGCACACGAGCTGCCCCTCGACCGCACCCGTCACATCCATCGGCAGCGCGAGCCCGTCGTTCTCGTAGGCCTTCTGGATCGCCCCGTCGTCTGCGACCCGCAGGAAGTGCATCTTCAGGCCGAGCTGCTCCGTGCTCAGGTTGGTGAGCCGCAGGGCTGCCGCCTCGTGCGTCACTCCGAACGCGTCGCGGAAGTCCTCCACCGACAGGTCGTGGCGCTCCTTGGCCGCGCGCAGGAAACGCACGGATGCGTCGTGCGGCATCAGGCAGGCGGCGGCGAAGTAGTTGATCTCGAGCCGCTGCTGCAGGAACTCGGCGTAGCTCTCGGGAGCCCGGTGCCCGAGCAGCCTGTGCGCCATCGCCTGCAGAGCCATCGACCTGAGGCCGTGACCACCCGGAATCGACGCCGGCGGAAGGTAGATGCGGCCGTTCTCGAGGTCGATCACCGAGCGCGCGGAGTGGGGAAGGTCGTCGACGTGGATCAGAGTGAAGCCGAGATTCTCGGCCATCAGGCTCACGCTGCGATGGGTGAGCGCGCCGCCCGTGTGACCGACCTCCGCGAGCGCCTCCGTGGCGATCCGCTCGATGTCGGGCAGGTAGTTGTTGCGCTCGCGCATGCGCATGCGCAGCTCGGTGTTGGCGCGTCTGGCCTCCTCGGGCGTCGCGACGGCACGCTTGGCGCGACGGATGAGCTCGCGGTGCAGTCCCACGAGCGACTCGAGGGTCTCGGTGGGCAGGCTTCGCGAGGCGGGCACGACGGGCAGGCCGAGCGAGCGGTAGAGCGGGCCGAGCTGGGCCCGCGACAGCTCGATCTCGAGCGCCGTGCGGGCATCCGGAGCATCGCCCGAGAGCAGATCCGCGAGGGGAACGCCGAGCTCGGCGGCGATGTTCTGCAGGAGGGCGAGCCGGGGCTCCCGTCGGCCATTCTCGACGAGGGAGAGCTGGCTCCCGACGACTCCGACGCGCTCGCCCAGCTGGTCGAGCGTGAGTCCCGCGTTCTTGCGGTGGTGCCGGATGCGACGCCCCAGCGTGATCAGGTCGGTTTCGGCGGCCACATTGCCCTCCTGTCAAGATCGTCGGTTCTTTCCGATCGATTCTTCAGAATCTACGCCGATACGGGCGCACTGTGGAGTTCAGGAGGATATTTCCCCACCGTGCACGCCCCGCCCGACACATTCGAAGGAGAAATCATGACCCTGCTCGCACCCCGACCGACGCCGTCCATGGCACAGGCCCCGTCGGCACAGGCCCTGTCGGCCCAGGCACCGCCGAACGACGACATCTCCGACTGGGTCGCCGACATCGCTCGTCTCACCACCCCCGACGAGGTCGTCTGGGTCGACGGGTCGACCGCCGAGTGGGACAGGCTGACCAAGATGATGGTCGCGCAGGGAACGCTGATCCGACTGAACCCGGAGTGGCGCCCGAACAGTTTCCTCGCGCGAAGCGACCCCGCCGATGTCGCGCGGGTGGAGGATCGCACCTTCATCTGCTCGCTCGACCCGGACGACGCCGGCCCCACCAACAACTGGCGCGATCCCTCGATCATGCGTCTGGAGCTGTCGGACCTGTTCTCGGGAAGCATGCGCGGACGGACGATGTACGTCATCCCGTTCTCGATGGGTCCGATCGGCGGGGCGCTGTCGCAGTACGGAGTGCAGATCACCGACTCGCCCTACGTGGTCGCGAGCATGGCGCTGATGACGCGCATGGGCACGGCGGCGCTCGCCGGGATCACCCCGGGCACCCCGTGGGTTCCCGCCCTGCACAGCGTGGGCGTTCCCCTGGTCGGCGAAGACGGGCTGCGCGTGGAGGACTCGGCCTGGCCGCACAACGACACCAAGTACATCTGCCACTTTCCCGAGAGCCGGGAGATCTGGTCGTTCGGGTCGGGCTACGGCGGCAATGCGCTGCTCGGCAAGAAGTGCTTCGCGCTGCGCATCGCCAGCGTGATGGCCAGGGACGAGGGCTGGCTCGCCGAGCACATGCTCATCGTGCGGGTCACCTCGCCCGAGAACAGGGTCTTCCACCTGGCCGCGGCCTTCCCCTCGGCCTGCGGCAAGACCAACCTGGCGATGCTGGCGCCCACGATCCCTGGGTGGAAGGTCGAGACAGTCGGCGACGACATCGCCTGGATGCGGCCGGGACCGGACGGGAGGCTGCGCGCCATCAACCCGGAGCGCGGATTCTTCGGCGTGGCGCCCGGCACGGGGCCGTCGACCAACCCCACCGCCACGGACACGATCTGGGGCAACACCATCTTCACCAACGTCGCGCTCCGCGACGACGGCGACGTCTGGTGGGAGGGGCTCACGGCTGCGCCACCGGCCCACGCGACGGACTGGCAGGGGAACGACTGGACCCCGGCATCCGGAACCCGCGCCGCGCACCCGAACGGCCGATTCACCGTGGCGGCCGAGCAGTGCCCCTCCATCTCCGACGACTGGAACTCGCCGGAGGGCGTCGTGATCGACGCGATCCTGTTCGGCGGGCGCAGGCCGAGCACGGTTCCCCTCGTGTCGCAGGCCTCATCGTGGCAGCAGGGCGTGTTCAAGGGAGCGACGATGGCGTCGGAGACCACGGCAGCGGCGACCGGAGAGGTCGGCCTGTTGCGCCACGACCCGTTCGCCATGCTGCCCTTCGTCGGCTACAACATGGCCGACTACTTCGCACACTGGATCGCGATGGGCGAGCGGCTCGGCGAGCACGCGCCGCCCGTCTTCTCGGTCAACTGGTTCCGCACCGACTCCGACGGTCGGTTCATCTGGCCCGGATTCTCGGAGAACGCACGGGTCGTCGAGTGGATCGTGCGGCGCCTCGAGGGTGGTGTGGATGCCCGCAGCACGCCGATCGGCGCCCTTCCGCTCGCGGGCGACCTCGACGTCGACGGCCTCGACCTCGATGCGCACGAGCTGGCCGGCATCATCGATCTCGACACGGCGGCGTGGCGGCGTGAGGCGGCGGCGATCGCCGACTACTTCGACACCTTCGACGCCCAGCGGTTTCCGATCGAGCTGCGGCGCGAGCTCGACACCCTCACGCGCGAGCTCGGCGAGGCTGTGGTCGAGGAGGTGCGGGACTGACACCGGCCGGGTGGGAGCGCACGGGTACCGGTATCCTTGGGGAGACAATCAGGCACCTCACCATCGACACGGTGCCGCCCATACGAAAAGGACGTCTCCGCCGTGACCGACACCGTGCCCTCCTCCATCCCCGCGAAGCCCGTGCTCGAGGGGCTCGAGACCAAGTGGGGCGAGGTCTGGGAAGACCGCGGAACGTACCGCTTCGACCGTGACGCCGCCGGCCGCGACGGCGTCTACTCCATCGACACTCCCCCGCCGACCGCCTCCGGTTCGCTGCACATCGGGCATGTGTTCTCGTACACCCACACCGACGTCATCGCGCGGTTCCAGCGCATGCGCGGCAAGAGCGTGTTCTACCCCATCGGCTGGGACGACAACGGTCTGCCCACCGAGCGTCGGGTGCAGAACTACTACGGCGTGCGCTGCGACCCGTCGCTGCCCTACGACGCCGACTTCACCCCGCCCTTCGAGGGCGGCGACAACAAGAGCACCAAGGCCGCCGATCAGAAGCCGGTCTCGCGTCGCAACTTCATCGAGCTCTGCGAGCGTCTGACGGTCGAGGACGAGAAGCAGTTCGAGGCCCTGTGGCGCGAGCTCGGCCTCTCGGTCGACTGGACCCAGACCTACCGCACCATCGGCGACGAGTCGCTGCGCGCCAGCCAGCTCGCGTTCCTCGGCAACGTCGAGCGGGGAGAGGCCTACCAGGCCATGGCGCCCACGCTGTGGGACGTGACCTTCCGCACTGCGGTCGCGCAGGCCGAGCTCGAAGACAAGGAGCAGCCCGGCGCGTACCACCGCCTCGCGTTCCACGGCCCGGCCGGCGACATCTTCATCGAGACGACCCGCCCCGAACTGCTGCCGGCCTGCGTGGCGCTCGTCGCGCATCCGGATGACCCGCGCTACGCCGATCTCGTCGGCACGACGGTGCGCTCGCCCCTCTTCGACGTCGAGATCCCCGTGGTCGCCCACCACCTGGCCCAGCAAGACAAAGGGTCGGGAATCGCCATGATCTGCACCTTCGGCGACCTGACCGACGTGATCTGGTGGCGCGACCTCGACCTGCCCATCCGCGCCGTCATCGGCTTCGACGGCCGCCTCATCTCCGAGGCGCCGGATGCCATCACCTCCGAGGCAGGACGGGACGCCTACGCCCAGCTCGCCGGCAAGACCGTCTTCTCCGCCAAGCAGACCATCGTCGAGCTCCTGCGCTCGACCGGCGAGATGATCGGCGAACCCAAGCCCATCACGCACCCCGTCAAGTTCTTCGAGAAGGGCGACAAGCCGCTCGAGATCGTGTCGACGCGCCAGTGGTACATCACGAACGGCGCGCGCAACGAAGAGCTCCGCTCACGCCTGCTCGAGCTCGGCAGCGAGATCTCCTGGCACCCCGAATTCATGAAGGTGCGCTTCGACAACTGGGTCGGCGGTCTCACCGGCGACTGGCTGATCTCGCGCCAGCGCTTCTTCGGAGTGCCGCTGCCCGTGTGGTACCCGCTCGACGCCGACGGCAACCCCGTCTTCGACCAGCCCATCTTCCCCTCCGCCGAGTCCCTGCCCGTCGACCCGTCGTCGGATGCGGCGCCGGGCTACGACGAGAGCCAGCGCGGCGTGCCCGGCGGGTTCCAGGGCGAGGTCGACGTGATGGACACCTGGGCCACCTCGTCGCTCACCCCGCAGCTTGCCGGTGGATGGAAGCGCGACGAAGACCTCTTCGAGCGCGTCTACCCGTTCGACCTGCGCCCCCAGGGCCAGGACATCATCCGCACGTGGCTGTTCTCGACCCTGCTTCGAGCCACTCTCGAAGACAATGAGAAGCCATGGCGGCACGCGGCCCTCTCGGGCTTCATCGTCGACCCCGACCGCAAGAAGATGTCGAAGTCGAAGGGCAACGTCGTCACACCCGCCGACGTGCTCGCCCAGCACGGCTCCGACGCGGTCCGCTACTGGGCCGCATCCAGTCGCCTCGGAACCGACGCCGCGTTCGACCCGCAGAACCCCACCCAGATCAAGATCGGCCGCCGTCTGGCGATCAAGATCTTGAACGCGGCCAAGTTCGTCTACGGATTCGAGCTGCCCGAGGGCGACCACCAGGTCACCCACCCCATCGACCTGTCGATGCTCACCGCCCTCGACTCGGTCATCGTCACCGCGACGGAGGCGTTCTCGAACTACGACCACGCCCGCGCACTGGAGACCACCGAGTCGTTCTTCTGGACCTTCTGCGACGACTACCTCGAGCTCGTCAAGGAGCGCGCCTACAGTGAGGCGACCGAGCCCGCGGCCCGCGCGTCGGCGGTGCTCGCCCTGCGCGCGGCGACCGACGTGATGCTGCGGCTGTTCGCCCCGTTCCTGCCGTTCGCGACCGAGGAGGTCTGGTCGTGGACCCACGACGGCTCGGTGCACCTCGCACCGTGGCCCACCACCACGCGCGACGCCCCGGGCGTACCGGCCGACGGCATCCCCTCGAACGACACTCTGCTGAACCTCGCGGGGCAGGCGCTGATCGGCATCCGCCGCGCCAAGACAGATGCGAAGGCGTCGCAGAAGGCTCCCGTCGCCTCCGCTGCGATCGCCGCGCCCGCCGAGGTCCTCGAGGTCCTCGAGAAGGCCTCCGACGATCTGCGCGCGGTGGGAAAGATCGAGAATCTCACCTTCCGCGTCGGCACTGAGCTTGTCGTCGAGGAGATCGTCTTCGCGCCCGATAGTCTCAGCTGAGACAGCGTTGTCGCACACCCTAGGAGCAGCAGTGGCATTCACCATCAGACCCGTCGTCGATCGCGACTTCTTCGCCTGGCACGAACTCTTCGAGGGATACTGCGACTTCTACGAGGCTCCCCTTCACGATGAGAAGGCGGTGCGCGCCTGGTCGTGGTTCACGTCGGAGAGGCGTCTCGCCGAGGCCCTCGTGGCCGTCGACGACGAGACCGGCGCGCTGCTCGGCCTCGCACACTTCCGCGAGTTCGTCGACGCTCTCGCGGGCGGCACGGGCCTCTACCTCGACGACCTCTACGTGCGCCCGGATGCGCGGGGCCAGGGAGTCGGGTCGGCCCTGATCGAGCGGGTGCACGAGATCGGCACCGAACGCCGCGCATTCGTCGTGCGCTGGATCACCGCCGAGAACAACGAAGCCGCCAGGCGCCTGTACGACCGGGTCGCGCAGAAGACCGAGTGGGTCACGTACGATCTGAAGGTGTGAACCGACGGCGTGAACGAACCGACCCGAAAGGCCCGAGCATCGTGAAGAGACCTGCAGTGCTCGCCCTCGCGGCCGTCGCGGTGATGCTCGCCCTCACCTCATGCGCCTCATCGGCAGACTCCCCGACACCGTCGCCCAGCTCGTCGCCGGGCGACATCCAGGGCGGCACCCAGCCCACCAGCACGGTTCCTCTCGTCGCGTTCCCCGACTCGCAGGAGCTCGCCGCGTGGTGCCCGCTCGACGTCGAAGCCGTGCACCTTCACCAGCTGACGGCCACCGTGTCGAGCGCCGCGGTCTGCTCCACCGAGCTCGGCGACGACGGCTTCCCCACCACCACGGTCAGCGCGGTGAGCGGCGGCCTCGATGAACTCCTCGCGGCCTACGCGGCGCCCAATGCCCCTCTCGACCCGACCGTCATCTGCACGCTGCAGTTGGAGGACCCCCTCCTCGTCTGGCTCACGTACCCCGGCGAACGCAGCTATCCCGTCTACGCCCCCGTCGGCCCCTGCGGCTTCCCGACCGACGAGGCGAAGGCCGCGTTCACGGCCCTCGAACTCACGCCGGTCGTGTCGTTCACCCAGACGGCCACCGGCGTCACCACGACCGACATCGGTCTCGGCGCGCCCGAGGCCACAGCCAAGGAGACCACATGATTCAGCTCGGAACCCGATGGGCCGTGGGCGACGAGACCCCGTCGCGACTCCCCCAGGTCGTCAGCGACGCCATCGAAGAGGTCGAGGCCGCCCTGGCGGAAGGCGACACCGACACGTCGGGCTGGAACTGGACGCTCACGTGGCTCGAGGGAAAGCCGGTCTGCGAGCTCGACGACGGAACTCTCGTCGAGTACGACCCCGACACCGACGAGGCGATCGTGACGCCCTACGACGACGAGGACTGACCCTGTTCGATCAGTCCCCCACCTCCCCCTTCCATCTCCACACCTGCCGGGTCTCGCGGATAACCGATCTGTCGCCCAGCTTTCGTCGTTTCGCTCTCACCGGCGACCGGCTCGACTCGTTCGCCGACAACGGCTTCGACCAGCGCATCAAGCTGATCCTCCCCCTCGACGGGCACGGCCTCTCGGCGATGCCGATGACCGACGACTGGTACTCCGCGTGGCGCGCACTCCCCGACGAGCTGCGCAACCCGATCCGCACCTACACGGTGCGCTCGGTGCGCGCCTCGTCGCGTCAGATCGACGTCGACGTGGTCGTGCACCCCGTCGACGGACCGGCATCGATCTGGGCCGAGACCGCGGTCGTCGGGGACGAGCTCGTCGTTCTCGGGCCGAACGCCCACCACGACGGGTTCCACGGCGGCGTCGACTTCCTGCCGCCTCCGCACGCGGAGCGCATCCTGCTCGCCGGCGACGAGACGGCGCTTCCCGCCATCGCGGCCATCCTCGAGCGGCTTCCGCCCACGGCATCCGGCCACGCGATCGTCGAGGTGCCCCACGCCGACGACGCCGTCTGCGTGTCGGCCCACCCCGGCTTCACCGTCGACGTGCTTGCGCGCACCGGCCGCGCGCACGGTGACCTGCTCGTGCCGGCCGTGCGGGCCGTGGCGCCCTCGCTGCTGCGCTCGACACGCTCATCCCCGGCCGACCGGAGCGAGCTCGTCGACGTGGACGTGGATCACGACCTGCTGTGGGAGGTCCCCTCCGACGACCACGGCGGACCCGCCCGACAGGATGCACCGCTCTACGCCTGGCTCGCCGGCGAGGCGGGCGTCATCAAGACGCTGCGCCGCCACCTCGTGAGCGAGCTGGGCATCGACCGCAAGAGCGTCGCCTTTATGGGGTACTGGCGTCTCGGTCGGGCCGAGGGCTGACCTTCGGCCGACCGATCGTGGTCACGATCATGACGATCGCGCCCACGAGCAGGCCCCAGAACGCCGAGCCGACGCCCACGATCGACACACCCGATGCGGTGACCAGGAAGGTGGCGATCGCGGGGATTCGACGGTCTGTCTCGTCGAGCGCGCTGACCACGCTCGTGACGAGAGCGCCGAGCAGCGCCAGGCCGGCGACCGCCGTGATGAGGATGGGCGGGGCCGCAGAGATGAGAGTCGTCGCCACGCCTGCCGCCAGCCCGAACAGCACGTAGAGCGCCCCGGCGGTGACCGACGCGGGCCACCGCTTCGTCGAATCGGGATGCGAGTCGGGGCCGGCCATGATGGCCGCCGTGATCGCGGCGAGGTTGATGGCATGGCCGCCGAAGAACGCACCGATCAACGAGCCGATGCCCGAGCTCACGAGCGCGGGACGCGGAGGAACCGTGTAGCCGAAGGTCGACATGACCGCGAAGCCCGGCACATTCTGGCCCGCCATCGTGACGATGAACAGCGGCAGCCCGAGGCTCACGATCACCACCGGGTCGAAAGACGGAACCACGAACTGCAGGGTGGGCGCGAGCGAGGCGCCCTCGAGCATGGAGCTGCCGGCGGTGACGGCGATGCCGATGGCGGCCACGAGCATGGCGGCGGGAACGGCCCACCTCGGCGCGAGCCGGTAGAGCACGAGCCAGGTGATGATCACGGGAAGCGCGAGCCATGGGATCTCGACCGCCGCGGTGATGGGCGCGAGGCAGATGGGAAACAGGATGCCGGCCAGCATCGCGCTGGCTATCGGGCGAGGGATGCTCGTGATGGCTCTGCCCAGGGCGGGCCACAGGCCGCAGAGAACGATCAGCGCGCCGCACACGAGGAAAGCTCCGACGGCGGCCCCGAAGTCGTCTGTCACTCCGGCGGCGGCCACCAGGAGCGCGGCGCCCGGCGTGGACCACGCGAACGAGATGGGCATCCTGTAATGCCACGCGAGCAGGATGCAGCAGAGCCCGCTTGTGACACACACCGCCAGAAGCCCCGAAGAGGCTTGCGCCTCGGTGGCACCGACGGCCCTCAGGCCCGCCACCACGAGCACGAACGAGCTCGCGAACCCGGTGATCGCCGAGACGACGCCCGCCGAGACGGGTTGGATCACCCCAACGGCGTCGCTGTCGCTACGCCGACTTTTCGGCACGGACGGGCTTGCGCGGAACGATCGTGGGGGCCGCGTTGTCGTTCACGGACTCACGGGTGACCACGACACGCGCCACCTCGTCGGTCGAGGGGACCTCGAACATGATCGGGCCGAGCACCTCTTCCATGATCGAGCGGAGCCCGCGGGCACCCGTCTTGCGCAGCACGGCGAGGTCGGCGATGGCCTCCAGCGCCTCGCGGTCGAACTCGAGCTCGACCCCGTCGAGCTCGAACATGCGCTGATACTGCTTGACGATCGCGTTGCGCGGCTCGGTGAGGATCTGCATCAGTGCGGTCTGGTCGAGCGGCGTCACCGTGGTGACCACGGGGAGGCGACCGATGAACTCGGGGATCAGCCCGAACTTGTGCAGGTCTTCGGGCAGCACATCGGAGAAGAAGTTCACGTCTTCGCGCTTCGAGTGCAGAGGTGCATTGAAGCCGATGCCCCGCTTGCCCGCGCGCTCGGCGATGATCTCCTCGAGCCCGGCGAATGCGCCGGCGACGATGAAGAGCACGTTCGTCGTGTCGATCTGGATGAACTCCTGGTGCGGGTGCTTGCGACCACCCTGCGGCGGAACGGACGCGACCGTGCCCTCGAGTATCTTGAGCAGCGCCTGCTGCACGCCCTCACCCGAGACGTCTCGCGTGATCGACGGGTTCTCTGCCTTGCGGGCGATCTTGTCGACCTCATCGATGTAGATGATGCCCGTCTCGGCCCGCTTGACGTCGTAGTCGGCGGCCTGGATGAGCTTGAGGAGGATGTTCTCGACGTCTTCGCCGACGTAGCCCGCCTCGGTGAGCGCCGTCGCGTCGGCGACGGCGAAGGGCACGTTGAGCCGCTTCGCGAGGGTCTGTGCAAGGTAGGTCTTGCCGCAGCCGGTCGGGCCGATCAGCAGGATGTTGCTCTTGGCCAGCTCGATCTGATCGCCCTGCGTCTCTGCCGGGCCGATCGTGGTGCGCGCCTTGGTGCGCTTGTAGTGGTTGTAGACGGCGACGGAGAGGGCCTTCTTGGCGGCCACCTGACCGATCACATACTCTTCGAGGAAGTTGAAGATCTCTTTCGGCTTCGGCAGCTCGAACTCGCCCGCCGCCTCGTCGCCCGCCTCGGACAGGCGCTCCTCGATGATCTCGTTGCAGAGCTCGACGCACTCATCGCAGATGTACACGCCGGGACCGGCGATGAGTTGCTGCACCTGCTTCTGGCTCTTTCCGCAGAAAGAACACTTGAGCAGGTCGGCGCTTTCTCCGATGCGAGCCATGCCGGCCTCCTGTCGATGACGATTGATTCGAGCCTAACCCGTGCCACCGACATCCGGGGCGCGGCACCGCCAGAAGCGGCTCATGTCGTAACAAAAAGGGCCCCTCGACAGGCTCGGGGAACGATCATCTCGTTCCCTGAGCCCGTCGAAGGGCCTCTCGATGCAGAGCTACTTGACGAGCGCCGGAAGGTTCTTGCGCGAGGTCAGGACCTGGTCGATCAAGCCGTACTCGAGGGCGTCGGCCGCGCTCATGATGTTGTCGCGGTCGATGTCCTTGTTCACCTGCTCGCTCGTCTTGCCCGAGTGGTGAGCCAGGGTGTCCTCGAGCCAGGTGCGCATGCGCAGGATCTCGGCGGCCTGGATCTCGATGTCGGATGCCTGGCCGCCGCCCTCGCCGCCGCCCGCGGAGGGCTGGTGGATGAGGATGCGCGCGTTCGGCAGTGCGAGACGCTTGCCGGGCGAGCCCGCCGCGAGGAGCACGGCCGCGGCCGAGGCCGCCTGGCCGAGGCAGACGGTCTGGATCTGCGGGCGGATGTACTGCATCGTGTCGTAGATCGCGGTCATCGCGGTGAACGATCCACCGGGAGAGTTGATGTACATCTCGATGTCGCGGTCGGGGTCCTGGCTCTCGAGGACGAGGAGCTGGGCCATGATGTCGTCGGCCGACGCGTCGTCGACCTGCACGCCGAGGAAGATGATGCGGTCCTCGAAGAGCTTCGCGTAGGGGTCCTGGCGCTTGTAGCCGTAGGCCGTGCGCTCTTCGAAGGTGGGGAGGATGTACCGGTTCGACGGCGACGTGCCGTTGCCGTAGGGCGAGCTGTACGCCGCGCCGAATGCTGGAGTGTTCATTCTTCTTCTCTGTTCGTCTTGTCTCGGCGGAACTTACTTGGACTCACTGGGCACGACGTCGGCCTCTTCGGTGCCGCCACCGCCGGCGACGTCGGACGCGAATTCGCGCACGTGGTCGACGAAGCCGTACTCGAGGGCCTGCTGGGCGGTGAACCAGTTGTCGCGGTCGCCGTCCTTGATGACCTGCTCGATGCTCTTGCCGGTCTGCTCGCTGGTGAGCTCCGCCATGCGGCGCTTCATGTCGAGGATGAGCTTCGCCTGGGTCTGGATGTCGGCGCTCGTGCCACCGAATCCGCCGGACGGCTGGTGCAGCAGAACGCGGGCGTTGGGCGTGATGTAGCGCTTGCCCTTCGTACCCGACGACAGCAGGAACTGGCCCATCGACGCGGCCATGCCGATGCCGACGGTGACGATGTCGTTCGAGACGAACTTCATCGTGTCGTAGATGGCCATGCCCGCGGTGATCGATCCGCCGGGAGAGTTGATGTAGAGGTAGATGTCGCGATTGGGGTCTTCGGCGGCGAGCAGAAGGATCTTCGCGCAGATCTCGTTCGCATTGTCGTCGCGGACGGCACTGCCCAACCAGATGATGCGGTCCTTGAGTAGTCGGTCAAAAACACTGGATACCAGAGCCGGTTCGGCCATGTGATTGCTCCTCTATTACTTGCGTGATCTCGAATCTACTGGAGGCCGCCGCAGCCGGTGCCGTTGTTCGCCGTAGGCAAAGAATGGCGCTGTTGCCGTAGGCAAAGATTGTCGGCGAACCCGCCTTACGATGAAGCCATGGCCACCCCGCTCGCCGCGCCCGTCGCATCCACCCCTCTTCTCTCTCAGCGCGACCTCGAGAAGCTCGCCGCCCTGCGCGGCATGAAGCGTCTCGCCACCGGCCTGCTCGTGATCATGGCCGTCATCTTCGTGGTGGCGTTCGCGCTGCAGGAGCGCTACGAGTGGCTGCAGTACGTGCGCGCCGCGGCGGAGGGCGGCATGGTCGGCGCCCTCGCCGACTGGTTCGCCGTCACGGCGCTGTTCCGGCATCCGCTCGGCCTGCGCATCCCGCACACCGCGATCATCCCCACGGAGAAGGATCGCATCGGCGTGACACTCGGCGAGTTCGTCGAGACGAACTTCCTCTCGCGAGAGGTGATCACCACGAAGCTGCGCTCGCTCGGCGTCTCGCACGCCGTCGGAACGTGGCTCGTCGATCCGGCCCACGCCACGCGGCTCACCTCGGAGGCCGCCAACGCCGCGCGCGGATTCCTCTCCCTCGTCGACGACGACACCATGCGGGAGGTCATCGAGGAGATCGGGCGGCGACAGCTGATCGAGCCCGCCTGGGGGCCACCGCTCGGTCGCATGACCTCGACCTTCGTCGACGGTGGACACCAGGGCCAGGTCGTCGACCTGCTCGTCGAGCGGCTGTACGAGTGGCTCGAGCGCAACCCGGATGCCTTCGGCCAGGCCGTGAGCGAACGGCTGCCCAGTTGGATGCCCTCCTTCGTCGACCGGGTCGTCGACGACCGTGCGCATCGGGAGGCCCTGAAGTTCATCTCCGCGGTCAGGGACGACCCGCACCACCAGTTGCGGATCGCCATCGACGAGTACCTGCGCAGGCTCAGCGACGATCTCCAGCACGACGAGGTCACCATGGCCAAGGTCGAGGAGCTGAAGGCCCAGGTGTTCGACAGCCCGCAGGTGCGCGACCTCGCCGGCCAGGCCTGGAACGCGGCGCGCACCGCCCTCGTGTCGTCGCTCGAGAACCCGGCGAGCGAGCTCCGCACGCGCCTCAGCGAGGCGGTCATGCAGTTCGGACATTCGCTTCTCGAGGATCCCGTGCTGGGCGAGAAGGTCGACCGGTGGGTCGAGGATGCGGCGGGTTACCTGGTCGAGACATACCGCCACGACCTCGCCGCGATCATCTCCGACACGGTGCGCGGATGGAACGCCGAGGACACGGGACGCAAGATCGAGGTGGAGGTCGGCCGCGACCTGCAGTTCATCCGCATCAACGGAACCGTCGTCGGCTCCCTGGCCGGCCTCGCGATCTTCACGATCGCCCACGCGATCTTCGGCGGCTGACGCGCCGCCTCGGTCACACCGCCGTCATCATCGAGTCGGCGGGAAAGTACCGAACGGCCCGATCATGGGTGCACCTGCGACGACTCGATGACGGCGTTGGTGCATATGCGCCTAGTGGATGGCCGTGCAGGGATTCACGGGCGCCAACCGGCGTCGCGAAGGGCTCCTTCGACCCGGGCGACCGCGGCTGCCGGGTCGCCGAAGAGCTGCCCTTTGCGCACACGGATGGGCGTCCACTTGTTGCGAACGAAACCCTCGATCCGGAGCATGTCCTTGTTGTACTGGACGGAGTCGGTGCGATGCTGCTCGCCGTCGTATTCGGCAATGACACGAAACCCTCGAAAAAGACTGTCGGCTCGGCCGAGGAACGCGCCTGACGCACTGAAGATGTCGACGTTGAGTTCGGGCTCGGGCAGGCCCGCCCGCATCATGTGCAGCCGAAGGATGGTCTCCGGACGAGACTCCGCTCCCTGCCTGATGTCGAGAAGTGCACGCCGAGCCGACCGCGCATGCCTCCCGGAATACGACCTCACACGATCGGTGAGTTGCTCGATCGTCGCGTATGGACGAACCTCACCCGGCTGAACCTTCTTCGGCACGAGAATGAGATGGTCCCCGGCGGCGACGAGGTCGTCGTGCGAGAGCACACCGGCCAGATGGCACCACGTGGAGGCGGCGTCCGTGACACGGAGTCCATATCTTCTCTCGACTCTGATGCCGGTGTCGGAGAACTCTCGCCCTCGAACGCCGCGCGCTCGACTCGCCCGGTTCGGCGACATCCGCCCGACGTGCACGCCCTCCGACCGGCGGAACTCATCGGGCAGAGGTATGCGCCACATCCGAGCTGCTGTCAGGCCGCAGAAGAATTCGTCTTCACGCATGCGCACAAGATAGGCCAGGCACAGGCCGTACAGCCCGTGGATGCCACCCCGCCGGACGCGAACCCCGTGGAATGGCCGCTCGAGGTCTCGTCCCCGCATCCGTTGGCGGCCGACGCCCGCGTGCCGCCCTTCCGCGACAGAGAATGATCGCCCCGTCAGCTGGGGTGGAAGGGCTACTCGACGAGGCATCCCGACATGCTGCCCCGTCTTCGCCGCTGCTTGTGCGTCTCTCCCCAGGGCAGCACGATGCGTCGACTCGTCACAGAAGCACTGAAAACCAGAGTCATGCACGCCTCTACGCCGATTCGATGACACCGGGCCTATCGAATCGGCGGAAATGCACCGAATGAGCGCGGGGTGAGTGAATCCCTGCCGAGTGGATGCGCCGGGCTGGGGAGGAGGAGTGCCGCGACGGTCAGGTGGCGGCCCAGAGAGCCCGGTAGTACGTCAGTCGTTCCTCGTCGCGGGCGATTCCGTACGCGTCGAGCAGCTCCGACTCCAGGCGCTCTCCTCCGTCGTAGTTCCACTCCAGGCTCCACGTGGCCACGGCCAGGTCGGCCCAGCGATCGGCGACCCCGAGCGACCCGAGGTCGACGTGCCCGGCGAACGATCCGTCGTCCGCGACGAGCGTGTTCGGGGCGCACGCATCTCCATGACAGACGACCAGCCGATCGACGGGCGGGGCGGCATCCAGGGCCGCGGGCAGATCGAGGCCCGCCGCCCTCGCTCGCGCGATGCGGCCCGTCGCGGACCACGAGGACGGGCACCCCTGCACCGGCAGTCGATCGTGCAGCTCGCGAAGTCCGGCACCGATGGCGCGAGCCGCTACGCGTGAGGCCGCATCGTTCGTCACGAAGCGTGCGTCGACCGCACTGTCGCCCGGCAAGGCGGCCGTCAGCATCCACGAGCCGGTCGAATCATCACCTGAATCCACGACCCGAGGCACCCGAGCGAACGAGCCCGCCCAGCCGAGCCGCGCGACCTCGGCGTCGACACGGGGCGTGCCCGTCGGCATCCATTTGACGAAGCGAGCGGATGCGCCGGACGAGAGCCTGAACGTGAGACCGCCGAGCGTGTTGCGCCAGACCGGGGTGATCGAGTCACCCCCGGCGAGGTGCTCGACAATGGCCGGAACCGGAACCGGTCCGGTGGGCACCGCGGCAATCTCCACCACTCGAGTCTGCACCACGCGTGTCAGTCGATGACGTCGAGTCAGTCGATGACGTCGAGGCCCGTGAGGTCCGGCACCCGCAGAACGCCGTCGACCCGCTCGATGGCAAGGGTCGCCACGATCACGGCGTCGTCCATGGGAAGGATGCCCTCGATCCGGGTCGAGTGCCGAGCGGTGTTCTGGTCGGCGACCCGTCGCACAGCGACTCCGGCCGCTTCCAGCGCGGCCACGTCGATAACCACGAGAAGCAGTGGCAGCCGAAGGTCTCCGTAGATCGACTGCAGGACGTCGTCGATGCCTCCTGCCGTGGTCGCTCGTATATAACCGGCGTCGAAGAATCCCACGCCCCGCGTCGACACCTCGTATTCGCCGAAGTTTCCCGAGGCGCCCCAGTCGTCGGCGATGGCGACATGCAGTATCCGTGAACCCATTCCAGCTCTCCTTCGTGTGTCGTGAACAATCATTAATGATACGAGCAAGTACTATTAGTGGATGACCACAGCTCGAGGACGTATTCCGGATTCGCAGAGGTCGGAACGTCGTGCGCGAATGCTCGACGATGCCGTCGCCCTCTTCCTGGCGGAGGGCTATGCGTCGACCAGCCTCGATCTCGTCGCGCAGCGAAGTTCGGCGAGCAAACGCACCGTCTACGCCTACTTCACCGACAAGGCGGGACTCTTCACCGCGGCCGTCGGACGGTTGCACGACAGGATCGCCGAGACCGCGGAGCAGTCCGCCCCGCTGCTCGAGCTCTGCACGTCACTGGTCGAGACGCTGCATTCCGATGAGGCCGTCGCCCTGCATCGAATCGTCGTCGGCGAATCGACGAGGTTTCCCGAGCTTGCACGGTCGTTCTACGTCGCCGGACCCGCCCGGTCGACACAGATGCTGCTCGCGGCCCTGCGTGCGGCCGATTCGGGTCCCGATAGACCGGGAACCTCGGACGCCTCGGACGCCTCGGACGCCGAGCGGCTCTATGCCCTGCTTCTCGGCGAGCCGCATCGTCGGCGCCTGCTCGGCCTGACCCCTGCCCCGACGTCGGAGGATTCCGCCCGCCATGCTGCGGAGACCCTGCGCGCCCTCGGGCACGTGCCGGCCGACTGACCACGCACATCCGGCCGCGGGAACGACGAAGGGCCCGGCATGCGTGCGCATGCCGGGCCCTTCGTGTGAAACGACTAGTGCGAGTGACCCTCGTGGTCGTCGTGGTCGTGACCGGCGTGCTCGTCGATGGCGTCATCGGGCTCGGACACGACGGCCGCGAACTCCTTGAGGTCGATCGTCTTGCCGTCGGTGTCGACGACCTTCGCCTTGCCCAGCAGGATGGCGAGAGCCTTGTTGCGGGCGACCTCGCCGACCATGGCGGGGATCTGGCCGCTCTGGTCGAGGGCCTGAACGAACTCGTTCGGCTCCATGCCGTACTGGGCAGCGCTCTGCACGAGGTACTGCGTCAGCTCGTCCTGGCCGACCTTGACCTTCTCCTGCTCCGCGACGGCGTCGAGCAGGATCTGGGTACGGAAGGTGCTCTCGCTCGAGGCGGTGACCTCGGCGCGGTGCTCGTCGTCTTCGAGGCGGTTCTCGTTCTCGAGGTGACGGTGCACCTCGTCTTCGATGAGCGCGGGGGGAACCGCGACGTCGACCTTCTCGAGGAGGGTCTCGACGAGCTTGGTGCGGGCGGCGGATGCCTGGCCGAACGCCTTCTGCTTGGCGACCGTGTTCTTCAGGTCGGCCTTCAGCTCGTCGAGCGTGTCGAACTCGCTGGCGATCTGGGCGAAGTCGTCGTCGGCCTCGGGAAGCTCGCGCTCCTTGACCGCGAGCAGCGACACCGACACGAGCGCATCGGAACCGGCGTGGTCTCCGCCGAGCAGCGGCGCCTCGAACGTGGTGGACTCGCCGGCCGAGAGGGAGTCGAGCGCCTCGTCGATGCCCTCGAGCAGCTCGCCGGAGCCGACCTCGTAGGAGATGCCGGTCGCCTTGTCGACCTCGGCGCCGTCGATGGTGGCGACCAGGTCGAGCTGGGCGAAGTCGCCCGTCTTGGCCGGACGGTCGACGGTGACGAGCGTGCCGAAGCGGCTGCGCAGGTTCTCGAGCTCGGTGGCGATGTCGTCGTCGGACACCTCGACGGCGTCGACGGTGACCTCGAGGTCGTTGTAGTCGGGGAGCGTGATCTCGGGGCGCACATCGACCTCGATGGCGAGTTCGAGGTCGCCGGAGAAGTCCTTGTTGCTGGGCCACTCGACGATGTCGGCCGACGGCTTGCCCAGGGGGCGCAGCTCGTTCTCGGTGATGGCTTGACGGTAGAAGCCGTCGAGGCCGTCGTTGACGGCGTGCTCCAGCACGGCCTCCTTGCCGACGCGCTGGTCGATCAGGGGCGGCGGAACCTTGCCCTTGCGGAAGCCGGGGATGTTGATCGACTCGGCGATGTGGCCGTAGGCGTGATCAATGCTGGGCTTCAGCTCGTCGGGGGTGACCGAGATGGCGATTTTCACGCGTGTCGGGGTGAGCTGTTCGACCGTGGTCTTCACGTTTGGCTTCTCCTGAGGGTTAGTACTGTGCTGCACCGTGTGGCTGGATCAAGTGTTGCTGGGAACTCGCGCTGTGGTCGGGGCGACAGGATTCGAACCTGCGACCTCCCGCCCCCAAAACGGGCGCTCTAGCCAAGCTGAGCTACGCCCCGGTTCTCGTCACAAGTCCCGCGAGGCCAGTCACCGGGTGACGCACAGGGCGTCTGGCACGAGGGTAGTGCCGGGCGAATTGGCCTCGGCAAGTCTACTGCACAGGCTGGGCGGCTGCTGAGCAGTTTCCGATGCCCGGTTACGCGCTCGGGGAAACTGTGTACTACGATGTTCCAGTGCCGCTTGCGGCGCACCCACCCCTTTCGGGGCTGTAGCTTAGTGGTAAAGCCTCTGTCTTCCAAACAGATGATGCGAGTTCGATTCTCGTCAGCCCCTCCATTTTACGAGGCCCCCGGTAGTCGATACCGGGGGCCTTCCTCGTCTCCGCACACATATCGGCATTGTCCACAGACCTCACGCACGCGCCACGGTGGCCGCGGGTTCTCTGACACGCTGTGCTCATGACAGACCTCGTGCCTGCCCCCGCTCCCGTGCCCGGCGCCTCCTGGCCGACGACGCCTCGAGCGTTCACCGACACCGCACTGTGTCCGCGCTGCTTCTCCGTTCTGCCCAGCAGCCGCTGCGCAGCGTGCGGCCTCGAGCTCGCCGTGCCACGCGCCGCCCGGTTGATCGCCCTCTCGACTGAGCTCGTCGAAGCAGAGCAGCGCCGCCGCGAGCTGATCGATCTCCTGTGGAGCGAACAGCTGGCCGCCCAGGCGGAGGCGCTCGCCCAGACTCGCGCGGTCGCGCCGCCCCTGCACGCATTCGCTCCGGATGCCGCTGTCGCGGCCGCCGCGGGTGTGCCCTCCGCTCCGGCGGCCACTCCCCCGTTCCCTTCGTCGCAGACCGCTCGGCCGGCCGTGCCGGCAGCACCCGCCGGGCCAACAGCACCGGCCGCACCTCGGCGCTCCGGCGTTCAGGTCTTCCTCCTCGTCACGGGAATCGTCCTCCTCTCGGTCTTCGCCCTGTTCTTCCTGACCGTCGCCTACCTGTTCGCCACCGTCGAGGTGCGCGTCATCGTCACAGCCCTCGCCGGTCTCGTCGTGTTCGCCGTCGCGTGGCTTCTCGCACGCCGTCGCCTCCCCGCGACGGGCGAGGGCGTCGGGGTGGCCGGCGCCGCGATCCTGATCGGAACACTCGGCTTCATTCGCGGAGCAGAGGTGTTCGGCTCGGCCACGGTCTCGCCCACTCTGTTCTGGGGCGTCGGGCTCCTCGTTCTGGCAGCTCTTCTCGTCGCGCTCCATCGCCTCACCTCCCTTCGCTTCGCGCGCATCGGCAGCCTGATCCTGATGCCGACGGGCATCGCACTCGCGGTCATCGGCGCGGTGGCCCCGATGGACACGGGTCTGGCGTGGTGGACGGGACTGTCGGCAGCGGGCGCCTCCGCTCTGCTCGTACGACGCCTCACGGGTCGAGGCGCAGAGGCCGCACTCGTGCGGTCGCTCGCCTTCACCTTCTCGACAGCGGCACTCATCCCCGCCGCCCTGCTGCTCCCCGACGTCCCGGGCATCCCGGCTGCGACGTATGCGATCTGCGCGCTCGTCTGGGGTGCCTTCAGCGCCCGGCTCCGTCGAGAGTCCGACGCTGCAGCGTGGAGCAACGCGGCATCGGTGCTCCTGGGCCTGTCAGTCGCGCTCGCTCCGGCCGTCGCCACGCTCCGAGAGGCGTCGACCGGGTTCGCACTGTGGGCTCCCGGCGCCGCGGCCGGCCTCGTGGCGACGGTCTTCGTCGTCCTGGCGCGCAGATCGACGAACGTCGCCGCGAGACGCACCCTCACCTGGGCGCAGGGCCCCGCACTGGTCGTGGCAGCGATAGGCCTGTTCCCGAGTGTGGTCATCGCGTCGGTGCACGTCCTCGGCTCCCTCGTGCCGCAGTACTCCCTCTGGGGTGCGAACCCGGATGACCCGATCGTCGTGGTCTTCGAGGTCGGGGCGTGGGCGGCGGTGCTCGGGCCGGCCGTCGCCGCCACCCTCGGCGCTGTCGCCATCCGGCTCGGGAATCTGCCGAATGCTGCCCGGGCCATCGTGGGCGGTCTGTCAGCTCTCGCCCTGCTCGCCGCGGCCAGTCATGGCGGCACCGTCCTTCTCGTGCTGTCGGGGTATCTGGTCGTCGCAGGCGCCTGCCTCGCTGTGCTCCTGTTCACACGCCGACGCAGCGCTTCCGCGGCGCAGGTTCCGGCGGCGGTTGCGCTGGGCATGGCGACGCTCGCCCTCGTCGTGCTCTCCCACGCCAGTGCGGCCCTCTGGCTGCCGGCGGTTCTCGCAGCAGCCCTCCTCGTCGTCGCCACGCGACACGGAGTCGCGACCGACGGTCCCGCGCGGCGACCCGTTCGCGCGGCGCTCACAGCCCTGGCCGTCGCCCTGATTCTCGCCGAGGCGAGCCTCGTGGCCCCGTGGCTCTCCGGCCTGCCCACGGGCGCCTTCGTCGTCGAGCTCGTCGCCTCGAGTCCGATCGACTTCGTCGGAATCCCCGGCATCCTCTCGGCACTCCTGCTGGTGGCAGCACCGTTCCTTGTGCGCCGCTCCGTCGACGGTCGAGCGACATCGAACGCCGCAGATGTGCGGGCAGCCGCCATTGTCGCCCTTGCCGTCGCGACCATCTGCTCGATCGTCGCCTTCGCGACGTCCGCATCGACCGCGACGACGCCGGGAGAGCGCGTCACCCGCATCGCGATCCCCCTGCTCCTCGCGGTCGCCGGTGCCCTCTGGCAGCGTCGGGCTTCCGTCGAGGGCTTCGTCGAGCGCGTCGTTCTCGCATGGCTGGCGCCCCTGGCCATCGCGTGCGCACTCGTGGCCGTCGCATCGCTCGTCGAGCCATCGCCGGAGCTGTCGGGCGACTACCTCGGCGGGCCCATCGCCGCCATCCTGACAGCGGCAGCAGGTCTCCTGCTCTTCGCCCGGGCGTCGACAGGACTGCAGGGCGCCGCCCGCATCGCATGGCAGAGCGCCACGGCCCTTGTGGTCGTGGCGGCCGTCGCCCGCACCATGACGAACGTCGGCGAAGCGACCTGGCTCATCCTCATGCTCCTGGCCGTGGCGCCGCTCATCGTCGCCGTCGGCGCCGGAAATCCGTTCACCAGTGCGGCCCCTCGGCGCCACTTCGTCATCGCGTCGTGCATCCTCGCGGTTGCGGCGCTGTGGCAGTTCCTCGTCTATCGCGGCGTATCCGACATCGAGCCCTATTCGCTTCCGGTCGCCGGTCTGCTGCTCGGCATCGCCGTGGCCAGTGCCGTATTCGGGCGACGCTCAGCGACCCCGGTCGCAGGTCGCTCCACCCTGTTCGCGGTCGGCCTCCTCGTCGCGCTCGGGCCCTCGGCACTGCCCGCGATCGTCGGATCGCCCGTGCGCGGAGCCGTGCTCCTTGTCATCGCCACCGCCCTCGTGGCGACAGCGCTGATCGCACCCCGGGTCATCCGCGCAATCCTGGTGCGCGACAGCGTCCTCATCGTGGCGATCGCCATCCTCGTCGTCGTCGGTTCGGCGGGCACCGTCCGCGACGCCGTCGACAGCGCCGTCATCGTGCCCGAACTCTGGGTTGTTCCCGCCGCGCTCGCACTCGTCGCGACATCGATCGTCTGGACACGACGCCGTGCGGTGCCGTTCCGAGTCGCCCAGCTCGGTGTGCCTGCCGCTGTCGTCGTCGTCGGCCTGGCCACGCTCGTCTGCCTGGTGGCCATGCCCGAGGCGTATACGGCCGTGCGACTCGTGCTCGCGAGCATCGCACTCGCCGTCGTGAGCGTCGTCGCGGCGGTGCGCCGGCAGGTTCCCACCGATCGCGCAACGTGGGCGACCGCGATCTCCCTTCTCGTGATCCTCGGCATCACCGGTCTCGCGACCTCGGCCGCCCGTCCATTCGAGCTATCGACCGCGCCCCTCGCCCTCGCCCTCATCGTGTGCGGCGTCGTGACCCTGCACCGCGACGCGCAGGCGAGGTCGTGGCCGCACCTCGGCGTGGGGGTCGCCGTGCTTCTGGTGCCCTCACTGCTCGCCGACTTCGGCAGCACCGACCTCGTTCGTGTGATCACCCTGGGCGTGCTGTCGGTCATCGTCGTCGTGGCTGCCGTCGCGCTGCGGTGGCAGGCACCCCTCGTCGTCGGATCGGTCGTGCTGATCGCGCATGCCCTCGCCCAGTCCTGGCCTTGGATACAGGGGCTCTATTCGGCGGCGCCCTGGTGGATCTGGCTCGGAGTCGGCGGCATCGTGCTGATCGCCGTGGCCGCCCGGTACGAGCACCGCGTGCGCAACCTCAGGTCGTTCGTAGGGTCGATCAGGGCGCTGCGCTGAGCCCGTCGACCGCGAGCGCGATCGACTGCTCGCGCATGACTCAGGATGCGCGCAGCCAGGCGAGAACCGCGAGCACGCGGCGATGGTCGGTTCCCGAGTCGTCGAGCTCGAGCTTGGAGAAGATGCTCGAGACGTGCTTCTCGACCGCGCCCGTTCCCACCACGAGCTGGGCCGCGATCCCCGCGTTCGTGCGGCCCTCGGCCATGAGAGAGATCACGTCGCGCTCCCGCGCGGTGAGCGTCGCCAGAGGGTCGCGTCGTCGTCCCAGCAGGTGCCGCACCACCTGCTCGTCGAGCACCGTGCCGCCGCCGGCGATGCGCGTGACGGCATCCTGCAACTCGTCGAGCGACGCCAGCCTGTCTTTGAGCAGATAGCCGATTCCCCCGTCGCCGGCCGCCAGCAGCTCGACGGCGTAGGTCTCCTCGACGTACTGGCTCAGCAGCAGGATGCCGATGTCGGGATGCCGTCGGCGCAACTCGAGCGCCGCGCGCACGCCCTCGTCTCGGAATGTCGGCGGCATCCGCACGTCGAGCACCGCGACGTCGGGTCGCACCGCCGCGATGTCCGACAGCAGGGCGTCGGCGTCCCCGTAGGCGGCGGCCGTCTCGAATCCGGCCTCGTCGAACAGTCGCACGAGCCCCTCGCGGAGCAGAAGCGAGTCCTCGGCGAGAACGAGACGGATCCTGCCGCTCGGCTGCGGCCTCTCGTCCCGATCGCTCACCCCCTCAGGATAGGGGGATGCGGGTCGTGATCATCGTCGGTCCACCCTCGGGCGACGTGATCGAGATCTCCCCGCGCAGCCCGCTCACCCGTTCGGCAAGACCTTCCAGCCCGTGGCCCGAGACCATCGTCGCGCCGCCGTGGCCGTCGTCGAGCACGGTAAGCGCAAGGAGTCGCTCCCCCGAGTCCGATTCGAGAGTCGACGCAGACACCGTCGCCGCGGTCGCGCCCGCATGCTTGGCGACATTCGCGAGCAGCTCGGCCGCGATGAAATAGGCACTTCGCTCGATCATCGGCGCGATGCGCTCCTGCCCCACAGCCAGCCGGATGTCTGTGGGAACGGTGCTGCGTGCGGCCAGCGACTCGAGGGCGGCCGCCAGACCTCTGTCCTGCAGCAGCGGCGGTGCGAAACCTCGCGACAGGTCGCGGAGCTCCTCGAGGGTCTCACGCGACTGCTCCCTGGCGCCTTCGAGCAGGGCCCGTGCGGCGGCGGGATCGGAGTCGAGGGCGCGCTCCGCACTGGCGAGATCGAACTGCAGGCGCACGAGGCGCTGCTGCGGTCCGTCGTGGATGTCGCGCTCGAGTCTGCGCAGACCGTGATCCTCGGCCGAGACGGCCGCGTCCCGCGATGCGCCCAGGGCCGCCACCTCGCGCTTCAGCTCGTCCGACGAGAAGCGTCCGAGCATGCCGCGGGCGATCACGTCGTGCAGCCGCACCAGGCCATGCGTGACGAAGGGAAGCACGGCGAGCATCGCGAGGCCGAACAGCGTGTAGAGGATGGTCTCATTGCGCTGGAGGCCGTCGGGGTCGTTGCCGATCTGCACCGAGGGCACCACGAATTCGATGATCACCTTGTTCAACCAGAGGTTCTCCGATCCGTGCTCGGGAAGGAACCGCTCCCAGATGCCGTAGCTGAGGCCGCCGAGCCCACTCACGAGCCAGGTGAACGCGATGCACCAGCTCGCGATCCCGACGGCGAAGTTCACGAGTCCGCCGTGGAGCAGATAGAGCCAGTGGTGTGCGCTCCCGAGATAGTGGCGAAGCAGCCCCATGACGCCCGGCGTGCGCTCCGTATTCCACAGGGGGCGAACGATCCGGGGCATCCCCGCGGCCTCGAGGCGCACCAGCTCGACGGTGCCGAACCACCGGGCGGCGATCAGGGCCGCGACGAGAACGAACGCGCCACCCACGAGGATGACGGTCGAGATGCCGAGCGTGAACAAGGTCACGAGCACGACGAAACCGAAGGTGACGACGGGCAGGGTGCCGAGAAGGAAGCCCAGTTCGCGGGGTGTGCGGGACCACCGTCGACGGAAGCGGCCGCGCACCGGCGCCTTGTCGTCGTTGTCGATCATCGTGCCCAGAGTGGCAGAGTCCTGGGTGAGTGTCATGTCGGGTGCCTGTGTCGTCGTGTCTGTCGTCGTGTCTATCGACGTGTTTGTTGTCATGCCCCAACCCTGACCGTCACGTCGCCTCGGCGACAGGCGACCGGCATCCGGATTCGACCGGGGGTTAACCCCCGGTCAGACCTGAGTTAGCCCAGCCTCAGCTTGCTTGCGGAACAATCTGTGCTGAGTACGGTTGTACGTGTCAGACACGATAGGAGTCACACAATGACCAACACCACCGTCACCGTTCCCACCAGCTCGACGAGCCCCGACGTCGCAGCCGCCACGGCCCAGTTCCTCGCACCGATCGTCGTCGACCTTCAGGCCCTCGCCATCAACGGCAAGCAGGCGCACTGGCACGTTCGCGGCGCGAACTTCATCGGCGTGCACGAGCTTCTCGACAACGTCGTGAGCCACGCGCAGGACTGGGCCGACCTCGCCGCCGAGCGGGTCGTCGCTCTCGGCCTGCCCCTCGATGCGCGCATCGAGACCGTCGCCTCGAAGACCGTCATTCCCACGATGGAGCCCGGCTTCCAGCGTTCCGAATACATGATCGCCGCGATGGTGGCGCAGATCGACGCCACGCTCGTCGGCATTCGCAAGGCCATCATCGAGCTCAACGACATCGACCTCACCAGCCAGGACGTCGTGCTCGAGATCGCCCGCGGCCTCGAGAAGTCGCGTTGGTTCCTCTCGGCCCACATCGCCGAGTAGAGCCTCTCGCACCTCAGCCCTTCGACGGGCCGGCATATCGTGCCGGATCCGTCGGAGGGCTGTGCCGGTTAACCGGGCGTCCACCTGGTGGACACCGGCGGGATGCCACCGGGCGGTAGCGTCTGGCGCTATGACGCAGCTCGTGAGCCACTATGCACTGCCGCCCGACCTCGAAGACGTGTCGGGCTACACCGTTCTCGACGATGACGACGACGACCCGGTGCTCATCTCCCATGACGGCACACGCATCGACACCTGGCGTGAGGGCTACCCCTACGCCGAGCGCATGGAGAGAAACGAGTACGAGCTCTCTAAGCGGCTGCTGCAGATCGAACTTCTCAAACTGCAGAACTGGATCAAGGCGTCGGACCGCCGACTCGTCGTGGTCTTCGAGGGCCGTGACGCCGCCGGCAAGGGCGGAACGATCAAGCGGTTCACCGAGCACCTCAATCCGCGGGGCGCGCGAACCGTGGCACTCGAGAAGCCATCGGAGCGCGAGAGCAGCCAGTGGTACTTCCAGCGCTACGTGAAGCACCTCCCCGCGGCCGGCGAGATCGTGCTGTTCGACCGGTCCTGGTACAACCGCGCGGGCGTCGAACGGGTGATGGGCTTCTGCACCCCCGAGCAGTACGACGAGTTCATGCGACAGACCCCGAGGTTCGAGGAGATGCTCGTCGGCGACGGCATCGACCTGGTGAAGTTCTGGTTCTCCGTCTCGTCCGACGAGCAGCGCACCCGGTTCGCGATCCGGCAGGTCGATCCGGTGCGTCAGTGGAAGCTCTCCCCCATGGACATCGCCTCGCTCGACAAATGGGGCGACTACACGGCCGCGAAGGAGGCCATGTTCGCGCACACCGACACGTCGAATGCGCCGTGGACCGTGGTGAAGAGCAACGACAAGAAGCGCGCCCGCCTAGAGGCGATGCGTCACGTGCTGAGCCTGTTCGAATACGACAACAAGGACCACGAGATCGTCGGCCAGCCCGACGAGAACATCGTCGGATCGGCCGCTCGCATCTACGAGCGCGGGGAGAACGCCGGCATCGTCGCGTAGCCTTGTCGGGTGGAAAAAGATCTGCTCGCCCTGGCGCAGCTCCGGCAGGAGGCCCGCGACGTTCTCGATGCGGGAATCGAGGCCCGCTGCCGGGAGGGCGAAGATCCGTGGGACTTCCTTCCCGACCTGCCGACGGTCGACCAGTGTGTCGTCATAGGCCTGCGCACCGCCCACGTCGAACAGCGCGACCCCTCTGAGCCGCGGCTGTCTAACTTCGAGATCCTGAGGTCGATCGCGTTCGACTACCCCGAGCTCCGCCGCGCCGCGTGGTCTCTCGTCACCCGCCGCTGAGTACTGCCCGCCACGACGGCTCGGCATCCCGTTCCCTGAGCCTGTAGAAGGGCACCCCCACACCACTCCGCGCCGGTCGAGTGGGCCACCCGCGGCCGTATCGAGACCCCGTTCCCTGAGCCTGTCGAAGGGCACCCCCATCAGGCCACGACTCCTCCTCCACAGCCCACCGCTCGTGGCACTTATCCACAGCTCTTTCCCCTGATCAAGCATTGAATGCTCGCTCCGACCCAGTGTCGGTGGTCACTGTTTGACTTTCCCCATGACATTCGAAAGCCCACCCCTCGAGCCTGACCCGTACCTGGTCGCGCTCGATGAGGTCGCCGCCCTCGACACGCAGATAGCCCGCCTATCCGCGGTCAGGGCCAGACGCGTCACCGCGGCAAGAAACCACCTCGACCGGCAGGCGCCGGTCGACACGTCCACCGCCGGACCGCAATGGTCCACGGCCCGGGTCGAGCGCGTCGAGCTCATCACAGAACTCGCGCTGCTGACGCGCCGCACCGAATACCGCGCTGCCACGTTGATCGACACGAGTACGGCCCTCGTCGATCGGCTCCCCGCGACCCTCGCGGCGGTCGCTGCTGGCACGGTGTCGTGGGAGCACGCTGAGGTCATCGCGAAACACGCCGACGGGTTAGAGGGCGACGCCCTCGCCACGTACGACGCTCGCTTGGCGGTGATCGCTGTCGAGGTGAACCCGAAGCAGCTCGAGAAGAAAGCCCGCCACGAGGTCGAACTCGCCCAACCGACCACCGCGGTCGAACGTGCGGAGAAAGCCGCGGCGACTCGGCGCATCTATGTCGATCCGGCAGCGGATGGCATGGCCAGCCTCACCTTGTTCGCCCCGGCGCCGGAGATCCACGCGATCGCGGACAGGGCCGTGCGATTGGCGGCCGGACTGAAAACAGGTGGTGACCCTCGCAGCATGGGGCACCTGAAAGTCGACGTCCTCACCGACCTGCTCCTCAACGGAGAAACCTCCATCCCCGGCGCGACCCGGGGTATTCGCGGACGGGTGCATGTGATGGTTCCCGCGATGACGCTCCTCGGTATCGGTGAGGAGGCGGCGATCCTCCGCGGCTACGGACCTATCGACCCCGCCACCGCCGCCCAACTCACCGCAGACGCGACATCCTGGCGGCGCATCCTCACCGACCCCATCACGGGCCGCATCCTCGCCACCGACCCCCGCGACTACCGGCCGACCGCAGCGATGATCGATCACGCCCGGCTTGTGCACCCGGAGTGTGTGTTCCCGGGATGCACGGTTCCATCGGAGCAGGCGGACATGGACCACACCGAAGACCATGCCTACGGTGGCGACACCATCCCCGAGAACCTGGCACCACTGAGTGCGGGGCATCATCGGGTGAAGCACCACACGAGGTGGCAGTTCATCCAGAACGGAGACGACACCCTCACGGCGACGTCTCCGGCCGGCCACGTTTACACGGTCCGGCCGGAAGGCCGGATGCAGCCCGCACCACAAGCCCTCATCAAAGCAACAGCAGCAGTCGCGGCCGCAGCGACGACGATCACGGAAGAGGAGGACCTCGCCGACTGCCCCTTCTAACCCGTCACGTTGGGTCTCGAAACGGCCACAAGCGGCTTACTCGACCAGCGCAAAGGAGACGAGAACAGCTGCCCCGTTCCCTGAGCTTGTCGAAGGGTGGCTCACTCGACCAACGCAGAAAGTGTGGCCGCGTCGTTCCCTGAGCTTGTCGAAGGGCTACCACCCGCTCGGCCAACGCCAGGTCGGCGAGAGCGCATCCGCCGAGCGTTGGCAATGCAGCGCGCCCGGCTTCCACACAGTGCCGCCCAAGGAGCAGAACCCACCCCCACCCCGGCGACGCCGGAACGGGCTCCGGGCAGCGCTCCGAACTTCGGCGCGCCCGCAATCAGAGCGCGTTGTGTGTGAAGCGGCCGGCGAGCAGCGTGGCGGCCACGGGCATCCGGCGCAGCTCGTCTGTCGTTGCGGCGAGCGGGTCGATCTCGAGCACGGCGATGTCGGCCGGTCCTCCCGCCTCGAGCGAACGGCGGCCGTCAGCCGACGCGATGAGTGCGTCCTCGACGGAGATGGCCTGCTCCGGATGCCACGGCGCCCTGTCGTCACCCGTTCGAGCGACGGCGGCCGCGATGGTGATCCACGGATCGAGCGGCGCGACCGGCGCGTCGGAGCCGAGGGCCAGTTCGGCCCCAGCCGCGAGCAGCGAGGCCAAGGCGAACGCCCGCCCGGTACGACCCGGCCAGTACTTGTCGGCCACGTCACGATCGTCCATGGCGTGCTCGGGCTGCACGCCGGCGACGACTCCGAGGCGGGCGAACCGCTCGAAGTCCGCGTCGGCGACGAGCTGGGCGTGTTCGATGCTTCCGCTCACGCCGAGCCGTTCGAAGGCGTCGAGAGCGAGCCGGTTCGCGTGATCGCCGATGGCGTGCACGGCCGGAACGAGCCCCGCCTGGGTCGCCCGTCGGAGGAGGGGTACGAGCTCGTCGTGCGGGATGGTGAGCAGCCCCCGCGAATTGCGCTGCCCCTCGAGGCCGGGATACTCGTCGAAGCAGAAGGCGGTGCGCGTGTTCAGCGAGCCATCGGTGATGACCTTGAACGGGCCGACCTGAAGCAGTCCCTGCGTGCCCGCGACGAGCGCGCCCGTGACCAGGCCCGCGTCGATCGCCCGGTCGAGATGCTGCGGATAGATGCCGAACCGCACCCGCAGCTCGGTCGACCCCGAGCGGATGCGACGGGTCCAGTCGTCGACGTTCCACGACATCTCGAGATCGACGACTCCCACGACTCCGCGGGCGGCGGCCGCTTTCGCCGTATCGCGCACCCAGCCGTCCAGCGTCTGCGTCTCGACGGCGCCCAAGGTGCGGGTGACGGCGAAGCAGTCGTCCTCGCGCAGCAGCCCCGTCGCATGATCGGCTCGGCCGTGCTGCGCCAGCGCGGCCGAGTTCAGCCAGCAGCAGTGCAGGTCGGCACTGACGAGGATCACCGGACGCGAGCCCGACACGACGTCGAGCAGCGCGCGGTGCGGAGCATCGGGCCAGAGCCCGTCGCGGAAGCCGTAGCCGACCAGGGGGCCGACGTCCGTCTCGGCCGTCGCATCCTCGTGCCGGAGCCGCGCAGCGACGATCGCCACGGCATCCGCCGCCGACTCTGCCGCCGCGAGATCGAGTCGCCGCGACACGAGTGCCCACTGGGTGGCATGGACGTGCTTGTCCCACAGGCCGGGGATCACGAACCGTCCGTCGAGATCGACGACGCGCGCGGACTGATCGCGCGACAGCTCGCCGGCCTCGCCCACGGCGTCGATGCGACCGTCCGCCACCCGCACATCGACAGGTGCTCCGCCCGGCAGCCTGCCACCGGCCAGGAGCAGCGATCCGGTCACTTCTCGGCTCGCACTCGTCGCATCTCGGCCGCGAGCGCGTCGCTGGCGTAGGGCCCGACGCCCTCGAGCTCGGAGATGATGCGATCGACCGTCTCGGTCGGCTTGTTCTGGCTCAGCTTGCTCTTGGCCTCGATGCGCGTCGGAACCAGGCGGAATCCCACGGTGCCGGCACTGATGGCATCGGCGTATGCCGAGTCCTCGGCGGTGCCCCGCATCAGCCGGGGTGCATCGACGTGCTGCTCGAAGTGCTCGACGAGCCGATCGAGAACGCGCAGGTTCTCGGCGGCATCGAGGATCTCGGGGACGCCGGAGAGGTGGGCGGCGGTGAAGTTCCAGGTGGGGACCGCAGGGTCGGCGTCGTACCACGACGGTGAGATGTACCCGTGGGGCCCCTGCACGATCACCATGATCTCGTGCTCGCCGAGCTCGTGGAGCCTCTCGTCGGGGCGACCCACATGGCCGACGATGGCCAGCTCGTCACGCGAGTCGTCGAGAAGCACGGCATAGTGCGATGCGACGAGACCCTTCGTTGTGTGGCTGACCAGGGTGATCCACGGGTTCTGCTCGATGAGTCGGCGCAGTTCGGCCTCGTCGGTGAGGGTGAAGACGGGCGTTCTTCTCATGTCAGGCCTGGTCCTTCGGGCACCAGTACAGTTTCCTGCCGCCCATGATCTCGACGACGATGTTCGTTCCGCAGACGCGGCACGGCAACCCGTCTCGTTTGTACACCCAGTGCCGATCGTCGCGCTTGGCGAGCGCCTTCTCGTAATCGGCCTTGGAGAGCTTGTCCATCGTCATCATCTGGCCGGTCTCGACGCCGATGGTGAGGAGCTTCGTCCAGTCCTTCCACAGCGCTCGAACCGTGTCCTCGGGAACGAGCTTGCCCGGGGTGTGCGGGTTGAGCCGGGCGCGGAACAGGAGCTCGGCGCGGTAGACGTTGCCGATGCCGCTGACGACCGACTGGTCCATCAGAAGCAGACCGATGGGGGTCTGCTTCTTGCGCACCGCCGCCGTGAAGCGGTCCTCCGCTGCCCTGCGCGCCTTCGGCGTGGTCTCCAGGAGCGGATCCGGCCCGGCCTTGGCGATCACGGCGGCGACCTGTGCCGCATCCAGAATCTCGCACGCGGTCGGGCCGCGCAGGTCGGCGACCGCGGTGTCGGTCAGCAGGCGCACCCGCACCGCTCCCACGGGCGCCGGCGGCCACTCGGTGATGTCGTCTCCGAGCTGCTCCTGCTCCGACATGCGCAGGCGGGCACGCCTCGGCGCACCGATGCTCGAGATCGAGTCCTCGCCGTCTTCGTCGACCACGGTGCCCCGCTGGTTCGTCTGGCCCATGCGACCGTTCGCCGAGGCGATGGTGGCGTCACGCGTGATGTCGCCGGCGAAGTCCCACGCGCCGTAGATGCCGAGGTGCACGCGCAACCAGACCTCGCCGTCGAACTCGAGGAACATCTGCTTGCCGACCGCCTTCGCGTCGGTCATGGTGCGCCCGTCGAGGATCGCCGCGCCCTCGGCGAAGCGGCCCTGGGGCGACCACGACTCGATGCGGCGACCGACGAAGTTGCGCGTGAACTGTCGGGTGATGCGATGTACGGAGTGTCCTTCTGGCATGGATCAGGCCGGATCGACGACGTGCCCGGCGATGGCCCCCGTGGCCTCGTACTCCGCGAGCTGCGCGATGCGGCGCACGTGCCTCTCCTCGAACGAGAAGGGCTCGGCGACGAAGGCGTCGATCAGGCTCATCGCCTCGTCGACGGTGTGCTGGCGCGCACCGATCGAGATGACGTTCGCGTCGTTGTGCTGCCGGGCGAGCACCGCGGTCGACAGGTTCCACACGAGTGCGGCCCGCACGCCGGTCACCTTGTTCGCCGCGATCTGCTCTCCGTTGCCGGACCCGCCGAAGACGACGCCGAGCGCCTCGACGCCCGCGTGCTGGTCGCGCACCACGGCCTGCGCCGCGTTGATGCAGAACGAGGGGTAGTCGTCGATGGGGTCGTAGCTGGTCGGCCCGTGGTCGACCACGTCGTGACCGAGCGATGCGAGATGCTGCTGAATGGTCTGGGAGAAATCGAGTCCGGCATGATCCGTGGCGATATGGATGCGCATGGGATGAGTTTACTGAGGCCGCCCGGTGGCGAAGATAGGCTGGGTGGGTCACGCGCCGCGGGCCACGAGCCCGCGCGCCGCAAACTCACACGAGTACGAAAGAAGTCATCAGTGCCTGGAGAAAACCTCACCCGCATCGAGGCGCAGGAGCGCGCCGGAATCGTCAGCGTCTCGAGCTACGAGGTGGTGCTCGACCTCACGCAGGGCGCCGAGACGTTCCGGTCGACGACGACCGTGCGCTTCTCCGCGACCGCGGGTGCGTCGACGTTCATCGATTCGATCACCCGCTCCGTGCACTCGGTGACCCTGAACGGCCGGTCGCTCGACGTCGCGGCCGTGAACGACGGTGTGCGCATCCAGCTCGACGAGCTCGCCGACGACAACGTGCTCGTCGTCGATGCCGACGCCGAGTACACGAACACCGGCGAGGGCCTGCACCGCTTCGTCGACCCCGTCGACGGCGAGGTCTACCTGTACAGCCAGTTCGAGGTGCCCGACTCGCGTCGTATGTTCGCCGTGTTCGAGCAGCCCGACCTCAAGGCGACGTTCTCGTTCACCGTCACCGCCCCCGCCTACTGGCAGATGGTCTCCAACCAGCCGACGCCGGAGCCTGTCGCCATCGACGGCACCGACAACGCCACCTGGACGTTCGAGCCCACCCCGCGCATCTCCTCGTACATCACCGCCCTCATCGCCGGCCCCTACGTGGTCGAACGCAGCGAGCTCACCTCCAGCGACGGTCGAGTGATCCCGCTGGGCGTGTTCTCCCGCGCGTCGCTCTCGCAGTACATGGACGCCGACTACATCTTCGAGAAGACCCGCCAGGGCTTCGAGTTCTACGAGAAGCAGTTCGCCTACCCCTACCCGTTCGACAAGTACGACCAGCTCTTCGTTCCCGAGTTCAACGCGGGCGCCATGGAGAACGCGGGCGCGGTCACGTTCACCGAGACCTACGTCTTCCGCTCGAAGGTCACCGACGCGGTGCGCGAGCGCCGGGTCGTCACCGTGCTGCACGAGCTCGCGCACATGTGGTTCGGCGACCTCGTGACCATGCGCTGGTGGAACGACCTCTGGCTGAACGAGTCGTTCGCCGAGTACATGTCGACCCTCGCCACCGCCGACGCGACGGAGTGGACCGAGGCCTGGGCCACCTTCGCCTCGACCGAGAAGAGCTGGGCCTACCGCCAGGACCAGCTGCCGTCGACGCACCCCATCGTCGCGACCATCAACGACCTCGAAGACGTGCAGGTCAACTTCGACGGCATCACCTACGCGAAGGGCGCCTCCGTGCTCAAGCAGCTCGTGGCGTGGGTGGGCCAGACGGAGTTCATGGCCGGTGTGGCCCGATACTTCGACGCGCACGCGTTCGGCAACACCGAGCTCGTCGACCTGCTGACCGAGCTCGAGACCACCAGCGGCCGCGACCTCGGCGAGTGGTCGAAGCTCTGGCTCGAGACGGCCGGGGTCAACACCCTCCGACCCGACATCGCCACAGACGAGAACGGCACGATCACCTCGTTCTCCGTTCTGCAGACGGCGATCGCCGAGTACCCCACTATTCGCCCGCACCGTCTCGCGATCGGCTTCTACTCGTTCGACGGCGACGCACTCGTTCGCACGAAGCGCGTCGAGCTCGACGTCGACGGCGAGCGCACCGAGGTCTCCGAGCTGGTCGGCGAGAGCCGCCCCGACCTCGTGCTGCTCAACGACGACGACCTGGCCTACGCGAAGGTGCGTCTCGACGACGCATCGCTCGCCGTCGCGGCCGAGAGTCTCGCCGCCGTCACGAGCCCGCTGGCCCGTGCCATCCTGTGGGGGTCTGCCTGGGACTCGACCCGCGACGCCGAGACCCGCGGACGCGACTTCGTGCGCCTCGTACTCGCCAACGTCGCCACCGAGACCGAGAGCACCACGCTGCGCACCGCGCTGAACCAGCTCGTGCTCACCAGCACGAACTTCATCGCTCCGGATGCCCGCACCGAGGTCATCGAGGTCGCGGCCGACGAGCTGTGGTCGCTCGCGCAGGCCGCCGAGGCGGGCAGCGACGCGCAGTTCCAGTTCGTGCGCTTCTTCGCCGCACTCGCCTCGACCGACGAGCAGCTCGCGCTCGTCGCGTCGCTGCGAAACGGGGAGACTGCGCTCGACGGGCTCGAGATCGACACCGATCTGCGCTGGGAACTCCTCATCGCCCTCGTCGCCGGTGCGAAGGCCGGCCAGACCGAGATCGACGCCGCCCTCGCCGACGACAACACGGCATCCGGCGCCCAGTCGGCCGCACACGCGGCCGCCGCGATCCCGACCGCCGAGGGCAAGAACGCCGCGTGGTCCTCGCTGGTCGACACCGACGAGGCCCCGAACGCCATCGTGCGCGCCACGGCCCTCGGCTTCCAGCGCGCGCATGACACGGCTCTCCTCGAGCCGTTCGTCGGCCGCTACTTCGACTCCCTCGTCACCATCTGGGAGACCCGGAGCTACGGCATCGCCTCGTCGCTGATCAACGGCCTCTACCCCGCGGCGCTGGCGAACACCGAGCTCCGCGACGCCACGCGCGCCTGGCTCGACGCCAACACCGATCAGCCGCCCGCGCTGCGTCGCCTCGTCGTCGAGAACCTGGCCGGCGTGGATCGCGCGATCGCGGCGCAGGCCCGCGACGCCGACTAGTCCGGCGCGTTCCCTGGGCCTGTCCCCTTCGACAGGCTCGGGGAGCGGTCAGGCTCAGGGAGCGGGACGGCGCACAGACAGCGCTGAACCTCGATCGGTAGAGTGACGTGAATATGGATTGGAACGCATTCTGGGCCGGCTTCAACGACTTCATGGTCGTGTGGGGCAAACCGATCAACATCGCGATCATCATCGTGCTCGCCTTCGTCATCCGGGCGCTCATGATCTTCGTCATCAAACGCGTCGTGCAGCAGGTCGTCTCCGGCGTCAAGAAGAAGCAGAACGTACAGGACACGCAGGCGCTTCTCGCCTCGCCCCTGGCCGCGGTGCGTGTGGTGCAGCGCACGCGCACCCTCGGCACCGTTCTCACGAACATCGTGAACGTCACGGTCGTCGTGGTGACGTTGATCCTGATCGTCACCACGATCGATCCCAACATCATCGGCTCCCTCGCGATTCTCACGGCGGCCCTCGGTGCGGGACTCGGCTTCGGCGCGCAGAACATCGTGAAGGACGTGCTCAACGGACTCTTCATGGTGATGGAGGACCAGCTCGGCGTCGGTGACGTCGTCGACCTCGGGCCCGCCACCGGCGTGGTCGAGGCCGTGGGCATCCGGGTCACCCAGGTGCGCGACGTGAACGGCACGCTCTGGTTCGTGCGCAATGGAGAGATCCTGCGCGTCGGCAACATGTCGCAGGGCTGGGCCCGGGTCATCATCGACCTCGCCGTGCCCTACGACACCGACGTCGATGCCGTGCAGCAGAAGATGCTCGATACCGCCGTCGAGCTGGCCGCGAACCCGAAGTACCGCAGCCTCATCATGGAGAAGCCGGAGATCTGGGGTCTGGAGTCGATCTCGGCCGAGGCCCTCGTCATCCGGCTGGTCGTGAAGACCCGCACGTCGTCGAAGGACACGGTCGCCCGCGAACTGCGGATGCGCCTCAAGCGCGCGCTCGACGAGATGGACGTGCGGCTGCCGGCCCTCAACAGCATCGTCCTCTCGGGTTTCGAGGGCGCGGCCAGCGTCACCGGCGCCCGCACCCCGAAGACCAAGCCGGTTCCCCTCACGACCAGCGTCGACGAGAACACCACGAAGTCCGGCGAGACGGGCACGCGCCCTCCGCGAGCACCCCGGGCGCCCAAGAGCACGGAGAACTGACATGTCGATCCCCTCTGAACCATCGCCGATCACCCTGCGGGTGTCGCAGAACGGCGACTCGGCGCTCTCCCGGTCGTTCTACGACGAGGTCGGGGGCCGGCCCACGTTCGAGAAGCTCGTGCGGGCGTTCTACGCCGGCGTCGCCACCGATCCGGTGCTGGTCGAGATGTACCCGGAAGAGGACCACGAAGGCGCGATCCAACGCCTGACGGGGTTCCTCGAGCAGTACTGGGGCGGCCCGGGAACCTACAGCGAGGAGCGCGGGCACCCGAGGCTGCGCATGCGCCACATGCCGTTCAAGGTCAACCCCGACGCCCGCGACCGCTGGCTCGCCCACATGCGCGTCGCGGTCGATTCGCTCGAGCTTCCTCCCCTGCAGGACGCTACGCTCTGGGGATACCTCGACAGGGCGGCGCACGCCATGGTCAACACCTTCGAGGAGTAGCGGGGCGCGCACCGGCCCCGAGCACGACACGCGAGCATACGAGACGAAGGAGTCTTTGTGTCATCGATCAGAAGCGACGCGATCATCGTCGGGGCGGGCCTCGCCGGCCTCGTCACGGCGTCCGAGCTCATCACCGCCGGCAAGCGGGTGACCATCGTCGAGCAGGAGCCCGCCGCATCGCTCGGTGGACAGGCCTGGTGGTCGTTCGGCGGACTGTTCCTCGTGGATTCGCCCGAGCAGCGCAGGCTCGGCGTGCACGACTCCCCCGAGCTGGCCCGCCAGGACTGGTTCGGCAGCGCCGACTTCGACCGTGAGGAGGACGCGTGGCCGAGAAAGTGGGCCGAGGCCTACCTCGATTTCGCGGCCGCGGAGAAACGCGCCTGGCTCCACTCCCTGGGCGTGCGGTTCTTCCCCGTAGTCGGCTGGGCCGAACGCGGGGGCTACACGGCCAACGGCCACGGCAACAGCGTGCCCCGGTTCCACATCGTCTGGGGAACCGGTCCGGGCGTGCTCGCTCCCTTCCTGCGCATCCTCGACGACGGAATCGCGCGCGGCCTCGTGATGATGCTGCACCGGCATCGCGTCGACGAACTCATCACGAGCGACGGCTCGGTCGTGGGCGTCCGCGGCTCCGTGCTGGTCGACGACGACGCGGCACGCGGCGCATCCAGTTCGCGGCAGGTGGCCGGCCACTTCGAGCTCGAGGCACAGGCCGTCATCGTGACGAGCGGCGGAATCGGGGGCAACCACGACCTGGTGCGTGCGAACTGGCCCGAACGGCTGGGCTCTCCCCCGGCGACGATGCTCTCCGGAGTTCCAGCGCACGTCGATGGGCGCATGCTCGGAATCTCCGAATCGGCCGGCGCCCACCTGATCAACGGCGACCGCATGTGGCACTACACCGAGGGCATCACCAATTGGGATCCGGTCTGGCCGTCGCACGGCATCCGGATTCTGCCGGGGCCGTCGTCACTGTGGCTGGATGCGACCGGACGGCGGCTGCCCGTACCCCTCTTCCCCGGATTCGACACGCTGGGCACCCTCGAGCACCTGCGCACGACCGGATACGACCACAGCTGGTTCGTGCTCACGCAGAAGATCATCGAGAAGGAGTTCGCCCTGTCGGGCAGCGAGCAGAATCCCGACCTCACCGACAAGAACCTGCGCCTGCTCGCCAAGCGAGTGGCGCCGGGTGCTCCCGGGCCCGTCGAGGCATTCAAGAGCAAGGGCGTCGACTTCGCCGTGGCACGGACCCTGCCCGAGCTCATCGAGTCGATGCAGGCCCTGTCGCCGGCCGGAGTGCTCGACGGCGCCCAGGTCGAGAGCGAGGTTCGCGGTCGCGACAGGGAGATGGCGAACGACTTCACGAAAGACGCTCAGATCAACGCGATCCGCGGTGCCCGCCGCTACAGAGGAGACAGGCTGATCCGAGTCGCGACACCGCACCGGCTGCTCGACGCCAAGGCCGGCCCGCTGATCGCGGTGAAGCTGCACGTGCTCACCCGCAAGAGCCTGGGCGGCATCGAGACGAACCTGCAGGGCCAGGCCATGGATGCGCAGGGCCGGGCGATTCCCGGCCTCTATGCGGCGGGCGAGGCGAGCGGGTTCGGCGGCGGCGGCATGCACGGTTATCGCTCACTCGAGGGAACCTTCCTCGGCGGATGCCTGTTCTCCGGACGCCAGGCCGGTCGCGCGGTGGCGGCACGGCTCTGAGTGCCGCTCAGGACGACCTGGCCTCTCAGCGTGTGAGCACAGGGTCAGCGGGAAAGGACGTGTCCGCGCCGGGTCGACACGCGCGTCCAGGCACCCGACACGAGGATGCGGGCGGGCTCGTCGGTGCGCAGAAAGCCCAAGCTGTCGGCGGCGAGACCGACGCCCGCGGGAATCGGCGGGACGACATCCGGGATCGCCCGACCCCACACCTCGGCCCGCACCTTGTGCACGAGCTGCTCGCCGGTGTCGGGCGGCAACGCGGCGGCGACCTCGGCCACCCCGGCTCTGGCCGCGGCCTCGAGCACCGGTGCCTGCACTTCGCCGACCGGCAGCCAGCCACCCCGGGGCGGAGAGATGCCGACCCACGCCGGCGAGGATTCGGGCGGCGGAATGAGCACGCCGATCGGACCGTCGTCGGCGTTGACGGTGACCGAGAGCAGGGCGAGCCGATCGAGCAGCTGGCGGGCCGACACGACCACGTCGAACGACGCGGTCTCGGCCAGGGCGAACGTGCGGAGCCCGAGCACGGTGGGAGCGTCGTCGAGGAGCCCCCGCGGGTGCAGCACGGGCGCGTACACGGCGAGCACACCGGATCCGCCGATGAGACGCACCCCGCCCTGGTCGAGCCTGGCCGCACGACCGAGGAACACTTTGAGGTCGCCGAGCGACGGCGAATCGACGAGCGCGAATGACTGAACCATCTCGCTGTCTAAACTACTTCACTGGGAACCCTGATATTGGAGGCCGCATGACCGACGAAATCCGTGCTACGCCGTTGGAAGGGCTCCTCACTGCCCTCGACCTCACCGACACCGGCGCGCGCACGAACGAAGACATCTTCACGGGCCCGTCGCAGTGGATGCCGCAGGGTCGCGTCTTCGGCGGACAGGTGCTCGCGCAGTCGATCACGGCGGCCATGCGCACGGTCGACGAGGAACGCGTCGTGCACTCGATGCACGGGTACTTCCTGCGCCCGGGCGACATCGACAAGCCCATCACCTTCGCCGTCGACCGCATCCACGACGGACGCTCGTTCGCGACGCGGCGCACGCAGGCGTACCAGGACGGCATCCCGATCCTGTCGCTCATCGCGTCGTTCCAGACCGAAGACGAGGGACTCGACCACCAGATCGACATGCCCGCCGGCATCCCGCAGCCCGAGGACATCCCCAGCACGGCGGAGCGGCTGGCGGGCATCGATCACCCCGTGGCCCGGTTCTGGGCAACGGAGCGCCCCTTCGACATGCGCCACGTCGATTCGCCGATCTACCTCTCGGTCGAGGGCGAACCCGTCGGTCACCAGGCGGTCTGGATGAAGACGCTGGGCGCCCTGCCCGACGACCCGAACCTGCACCGCGCAGCACTCGCCTACGCGAGCGACTACACGATCCTCGAGCCGATCTACCGTCGGCACGGCATCGCGTGGGTGACCCCGGGCCTCAAGACCGCGAGCCTCGACCACGCCATGTGGTGGCACCGCTTCGGTCGCGTCGACGAGTGGATGCTGTACGTGCAGGAATCGCCGAGCGGTCACGGCGGGCGCGGGCTCTCACTGGGACGCATCTACTCGCGCGACGGGGTGCTGCTCGCGAGCGTCGCCCAGGAGGGCATGGTGCGCGTTCCTGCTAGCGGGCGCGCTTCGTGAACTCGACCGGCGCGTCGAGATAGGGCTCCCACGCCGCACGCTCGACGTCGTTGATGCGCCGGGGCCGCTGGGTCGTGGCGTCGACAAGCACGATCGTCGTCGCGGCCCGGGTGAACAGCACATGCGGTTCGACTCCGACCGGGCTGCACACCTCGTAGCAGACCTCGAGGCTCGCCCCGCCGAGACGTCCGATCCAGAGCTGGATGTCGACGGGCTGGCGTAGATACGGCACGGGCGCCAGGTACTCGATCTCCTGGCGGGCGATCAGCGTGAGCGTGTCCGAGCCGGGACGCCCGTCGAGCACCGCGGTGGACGCGCCGACGGCGGACTCGACCGCTCCCGGGTCCGGGGTCCAGAACGCCTCGATGCGCGCCTCCTCGAGGAGGCGCAGCATCTCGGCGTTGTTGACGTGCCCGTAGGCGTCGAGATCGGACCAGCGCAGGCGGATCGGAACGTGCAGGCGCATCGGGACCGTGCTCAGTCGCGGGTGAGCTTGCGGTACGCAGACCGGTTCGGCTTCGCCGCATCCGGACCGAGGCGCTCGATCTTGTTCTGCTCGTAGGATTCGAAGTTGCCCTCGAACCAGTGCCAGTTCGACGGCGCCTCTTCTGTGCCCTCGTACGCGAGGATGTGCGTGGCGATGCGGTCGAGGAACCACCGGTCGTGTGTGATGACCACAGCGCAGCCGGGGAACTCGAGGAGTGCGTTCTCGAGGCTCGACAGTGTTTCGACGTCGAGGTCGTTCGTCGGCTCGTCGAGGAGCAGGAGGTTTCCGCCCTGCTTCAGCGTGAGCGCCAGGTTCAGGCGGTTGCGCTCTCCACCCGAGAGCACGCCGGCCTTCTTCTGCTGATCGGGGCCCTTGAAACCGAACTGCGACACGTAGCCGCGCGAGGGGATCTCGGTCTTGCCGACCTGGATGTAGTCCTGCCCGTCGGACACGACCTCCCACAGCGTCTTCTGCGGGTCGATTCCGCCTCTGTCTTGGTCGACGTAGGAGATGTCGACCGTCTCGCCGATCTTGAGGTTTCCGGAGTCAAGGGGCTCGATGCCCGTGATCGTCTTGAAGAGCGTGGACTTGCCGACGCCGTTCGGGCCGATGACGCCGACGATGCCGTTGCGCGGAAGGGTGAAGCTGAGGCCGTCGATCAGCACTCGGTCGCCGAAGCCCTTCTTGAGGTCTTTGGCGTCGATGACCTGCGAACCCAGTCGCGGGCCGACGGGGATGACGAGTTCTTCGAAGTCGAGTTTGCGCGTCTTCTCGGCCTCCGCCGCCATCTCCTCGTAGCGGGCCAGACGGGCCTTCGACTTGACCTGGCGGCCCTTCGCGTTCGATCGCACCCACTCGAGCTCGCTCGAGAGCCGCTTGGCGAGCTTGGCGTCTTTCTTGCCCTGCACCTGCAGGCGCTCCTGCTTCTTCTCGAGGTAGGTCGAGTAGTTGCCCTCGTAGGGGTAGAGCTTGCCTCGGTCGACCTCGGCGATCCATTCGGCGACGTGATCGAGGAAGTACCGGTCGTGTGTGACGGCGAGCACGGCGCCCGGGTACTTCGCGAGGTGCTGCTCGAGCCAGAGCACGCTCTCGGCGTCGAGGTGGTTGGTGGGCTCGTCGAGAAGAAGGAGGTCTGGCTTCTGGAGGAGCAGCTTGGTGAGGGCCACGCGGCGCTTCTCACCACCGGAGAGGTTGGCGACGCTGTAGTCACCGGGCGGAGTGCGGAGCGCATCCATCGCCTGCTCGAGCTGGGAGTCGAGATCCCATGCGTCGGCGGCGTCGATCTCCTCCTGCAACGTGCCCATCTCGGCGAGAAGGGCGTCGAAGTCGGCGTCGGGCTCGGCCATCGCGAGACCGATCTCGTTGAAGCGGTCGACCTTCTGCTTGATCGGGCCGACTCCCTCCTGCACGTTCTCGAGCACCGTCTTGGTCTCGTCGAGCTCGGGCTCCTGCATCAGGATTCCGACACTGAAGCCGGGGGTCAGGCGGGCCTCGCCGTTCGACGGCGTGTCGAGTCCGGCCATGATCTTGAGGATCGTGGATTTTCCGGCTCCGTTGGGGCCGACGACACCGATCTTCGCCCCCGGCAGGAACGCCATCGTGACGTCGTCGAGGATGAGCTTGTCTCCCACGGCCTTGCGGGCGCGGACCATCGAGTAGATATATTCGGCCATTCGACCAGTCTATGGTCTCTTAGCGTCGACCGAATCGGGTCAGAAGTCGATGGGGCGCGTCTGGCCGATGAAGCATTTGCCCGTCGAGAGCGGCGCGGCGATGATGCTGGTGTATCCGCCGACGGTGCCCCACTGGCCGATGAGGCAGGCATCCGACGCATGCACCGAGAACTGCACGGAGTCGGCCTTGACGCCGACCGTGGTGATGTCGGGAGTCAGCTCCATGGCTTCGACGGCGAAGCCGCCGGCGCGAAGCGAGTTGATGAAGGCCGGGCCGTCGGGCTGGCCGCCCGCCGCAGTGATGGCCTGGTTGTTCAGGTAGTCGAAGAACGGCTTGTTCTCGGCGGCTGTTCCGTTCGGCACGAGCGCGGGCGGCGGCGCATCGGATGCCGTGGGTGTCGGAGTCTCGGACACCGTGGGTGCACTCGACGTGGCCGCGGTCGTCGGCGTGGACTCCGGCACGCACCCCGTGAGGACGAGAGCAAGGGCCCCCGCCGCCAGGACGGCGGCCACTGCTGCCGCGCCTCGTCGTCGTGTGCCGGTGCTGCCGGTCGCCGTGCGCGTCACTATGCCCTCTTTCGCTGTGTCCCCCGTATGCCCCCACCGATTCTAGGTGAGGGCTTCCGGGAGGCTGCAACGGCACGGCGGATTCACCGGTTCGTCGCACGAATCAGAAAGGAACCTTCTCGGCGTCGTTCCTCTCGGCGACCGAATCATCGTTCTCCTCCGCGGCGGGCGTCTCGTATGACGAATCGCCGCCGGTGATCGGTGCCGACCAGACGTCGTTGCCGGCATCGTGCCCGGAGTACGACGAGTCCGCGGCCGACGGATCGGGTTCCGGACCCGCATCGGCGACGGAGCCGCCCGACTCGCCGGCCGGGGCGGCGGCCTTCAGTCGAGTGAAGTGAGACACGCCGAACGCGAGGTCGTGGCCGATGGAGTCGACGTCGACCTCGATCGCGGTGCCGCGCTTGTCGCCGCTGGTCCAGTTGCGCACGCGGAGGCGCCCTGTCAGCACGACGTGGTTGCCGACCTGCAGCGAGTTGGCGACGTTGTTCGCCATCCACCGGTAGGCGTTGACGGTGTACCAGTTGGTGTCGCCGTCGACCCAGGTCGAGGTGGCCCGGTCGAATCGTCTCTGGCTCGAGGCCAGACGGAAGTTGGTGACCGTGAGGCCGGTGCTGGTTCGAACGTTCTCGGGTTTCGTTGCCACGACGCCTGTCAGCGTCACCGTGTCTGTCACGTCTTTCTCCTTGTCTCGATGGATGGGCCGGCGCGAGACCGGCACTCGTGCCAGTTGATTCCGGCCTCGCACCGGTCGCACCAGACTCGCTCCCCCACGCCTCGCCCGGCAGCGGGATCCGTGATCTGTGCACAGCTCGCGGTTCTCCCGGTCGGAGGAGGAGAGGTGGACTCGTGCCACCCGCGCGCGTGCCCTACGGTGGATCCGTGACCTACAACGCCGAGCACAGCCGCTACGACTCGATGCAGTACAACCGCACGGGGCGCAGCGGCCTGAAACTGCCCGCCCTCTCACTGGGCCTCTGGCACAACTTCGGAGACACCAGGCCCCGGCAGACGCAGCGCGACATCGTTCACCGGGCCTTCGATCGCGGCGTCACGCACTTCGACCTCGCGAACAACTACGGGCCGCCCTACGGCTCCGCCGAGGCCAACTTCGGGCGCATCCTCGCCGACGACCTCGCCGCCTACCGCGACGAGCTCGTGATCTCGTCGAAGGCCGGATACGACATGTGGCCGGGTCCGTACGGCGATTTCGGATCGCGCAAGTATCTGCTCGCGTCCCTCGACCAGAGCCTCGGCCGTCTCGGGCTCGACTACGTCGACATCTTCTACCACCACCGGCCCGACCCCGAGACGCCGATCGAGGAGACCGCCGCCGCCCTCGCCACCGCGGTGGCCCAGGGCAAGGCGCTCTATGTCGGCGTATCCAACTACTCCCCCGACGACACGCGTCGCATGCACGCGGCCCTGGCCGAGCATCGTGTGCCCCTCCTCATCCATCAGCCCCGCTACTCCATGTTCGACCGTCATATCGAGAACGAGGGACTCCTCCCTGTGCTCGATGAGCTCGGAGTCGGAGGCATCGTCTTCTCGCCGCTGGCGCAGGGACTGCTGACGAATCGCTACCTCACCGGATCGGTTCCCGAGGGATCACGGGCGGCTACCAGCCGGTTCCTGCCCGAGTCGCGGATCGACGAGGGCTACCTGTCGAGGGCGCGGGCGCTCGACGCCGTCGCGCGGGACCGCGGCCAGACCCTCGCCCAGCTCGCACTCACCTGGGTGCTCCGCCAGCCCCAGGTGACCAGTGCGATCATCGGCGCATCCAGCGTCGACCAGCTCGACCAGAATCTCGACGCCCTGCAGGCCGAGCCGCTCAGTGCTGCCGAGCTGGAGCTCATCGAGCCGCACGCGGTGCACGGCACCGGTCTCTGACGCGGCACTGTCGGTGGCTGGTCCTAGCCTCTTCTCATCACGAGAATGCCGGGCCGGCGCGAAGACAGGAGCAGCAATGATCACCACATCCACCACCACCGCGACCTCCACCACCGCGACATCGCTCATCGCCCTGCGCCCGGGTTTCTGGCGCGTGGTGCACCCCGCCGGTCATGTGCTGGGGTACATCGAGGAGGTGGGCTCGGGCGCAGCACACCAGTTCTCCGCGCGCCGCCTCGTGGCGAACACCACGCGGCTTGTCGACATCGGCGATTTCTGGTCGTTCGACAGCGCTCGAGCCTGCTTCGCCTGATCGATGCATCACGAATCGATCTCTCCTCGGCTCGTCGCGACGGCCTGCCCACGATCTTCGACGTAGTCTTCGCCTCATGGAATGGTGGAACGACTTCGCAGACTGGTTCACTTCGAGCGACGGACGCTTCGTCATATCGGGCATCGTGCTGCCCGCGGTGGCGATCATCGTGGCCGCGCTTCTCGGGGCGTGGATCGCCAGCGGCTCGATCAAACGTCTGCTCGCCAAGCACGACCGCGAGATCAAGGTGGCAGCGATCGCCTCGTTGATCGACGCGGCGCAGCAGGCCTCCGTGTGGAACTCGCTGACCCCGCAGGAGCAGATCATGTCCGACCGCGCCGTCGGGCAGGCCGACATCCAGATCCGGCTTCTCCCGATCAAGGGATCCGCAGTCGCTGCCGACTGGGCGGCCCACTCGCTCGCCGACATGCGTCGCAACTCCGCAACATTCGGCTACCAGGTAGAACCCGCGGTTATCGAGTTCCGAGACCGTCTCATCGAATGGCAGGAACGCCCGGGCCGCAGCCGCAAGGTCTTCCAGTCCGACCTCGACCGGTGGAGAGCCGAAGACGACGACGCCGAGAGGCAGCTCCTCCGCCAGCAGGAGGAGTGGGTCGCCCAGCAGCACCACGAGCAGCACAGCCGTCCCGAGGCCGAGGCGACGACCGTCATCACGCCGACGGCCCCAGCAGCGCCCGCGCGCATCGAGGCGCCGATCGAGACCCCGGAGCAGCAGGCCGCGCGCGACGAGACGAAGCGCGTTCTCGAGAATCTGAACGCGGTGGAGCGCCACGTCGAGTCCCGAGACGACGGCGCGACGCCCCCTCCGGTCAACGCCTTCCCTCCGCGTCGGGCGTCAGAGACCGACTAGCCGCCGACTGAACGAAACGTGCGTCAGTATCCCGAGAAGGCGTCGGTGACGATACGGCGCACTTTCAGCCGACGCAGGGCTGTGCGAACCGCACCCACGAGCCGCGGCGGGCCGGAGACGAACGCGATCCGCTCGCGCACGTCGGGCACCTGCTGCTCGATCAGCTCGCCCGTGAGACGACCCGAGCCTGCGTAGGTCCAGCCTCCGGCGAGATCGTCCGGCTCCCGCGGCGCAACGAGAACGACCCGAACGCCCAGTCGCTGCAGCGCCTCGGAGTACGCGAACTCCTCGTGCGCCCTGATGGCGTAGACGAGAACCAGGTCGCGGGACACGCCCGCGGCGGCGTCGTGCTCCAGCTGGCTGATGAACGGCGTGATGCCGATGCCGCCGGCGACGAGCAGTACCGGTTTGGATGCATCGCCGGGCAGCAGGAAGTCGCCCGCGACGAGGTTCGCCCGCACCGACTGCGATGGCTTCAGCGACGCCAGTGCGCGTTTGAAGCTCGACGGCGATTCGCCCATGCGCACTCCGACGCGGACCTCGTGCGGATTGCTCGGAGCGGACGCGATGCTGAACACCCGTCGAGTTCCCGACGAGTCGGCGCCGGAGTGGGGAATCGACAGTTCGATGTACTGCCCCGCCCGGAACGACACGGGCCGCTTCGACGAGAACACGAACTCCGTCGTCGAGGGGGTGAGCTTCGTCGCCCTCTCGAACGACAGCGACAGTCCGCGGCGCTGCCCGACGAGGAACGCCAGGAGGTTTCCGACGACCAGCGCCAGCTCGGGGCTGCTGTACAGCGGGCCCACGGAGAAGGGAATGGAGAAGAGCAGCGCGACGATGCCGGCGAGCACGAGCCTCTGCCACAGGCGCGGCGGCAGAGTCAGCGGCTCGCTGAGCATGAACCCGGCGAGGAAGACGAGCGGGGTCGAGCCGATCGCATAGACGAGGGCGTCGGGCAGGGCGAGACCGTAGGAGGACTGCACGATCGTCACGACGATGGCGGCCAGCACGATGAAGGTCAGGCCCATCGGCAGCTGGCGGGTGCGGTAGAGCACGAGAAGGGCGCCGATCACGACGGCGGGCAGCAGCACGGGCGTACCGACCCACCAGACGGATGCGTTGAGCCCGGTCAGCGTGATGATGACGGCTCCGATGGCGGCCGGGTTGAAGATGTGGCGGCCGCGCCAGGCGAGCACGTACTTCGAGGCCACCGCGATCGCCGCCACCAGCGCGACGGTCAGCAGCTCCTGGCCGTCTGTCGTGGGAAAGAACAGGAAGAACAGCAGGAGTCCGGTGATGATCGACGACTCCGTGTGCGGCCGCACTCGGAAGAGGAGGGCCATGACGCGATTGGCGACGACGCAGGCGACCAGAACGGTGGCCAGGGTCGCCAGCAACGCGAGCGGCTCGAAGCCGAGAACGCCGACGAGGCTCTCGACGATCGCCACGAGTGCGATCGCGGCCAGCACGAGACTGACGAGCCGGTACATCTGAACCTTGCCCAGCAGGGCATCCAGTCGAGCCATCAGGAGAAGACCTCTCCCCGCAGAGTGCGGGATCGTTCGGCGACTCCGTTCGAGTGCATGCGCACCCAGTCGAAGTCGAAGTGGGGGGCCAGCCGGGCTGGCGGAACGAAGAACAGGGCGGTGGCGAGGCCGTCGGCCAGGAGTCCGTTCTTCGCGATCGCCCAGGTGGCGATGATGTCGGATGTCGGTGCGCCCGTGCGCCCGTCGAGGATGTGATGCAGACCCTCGCCCCACACGCGGCGGTTCGAGCCGGATGCGCACAAGGACTCGTTCTCGAGAGTCACGACCCCGATCGCCTTGCTCGGATCGAAGGGATGCTCGAGGCCCACGCGCAGGGGCTCACCCCTGTTCACGAGGTCTCCGCTCGCGTCGATCACGAAACCCTCCACGCCGGATTCGACGAGCACCGCGGCGACGAGGTCGATGAGGTATCCCTTGCCGGCCGCGCCCACGTCGATGACGGTGGGAGCGGTCGTGGTGACGCTCGCGCCTTCTCGGCTGACCGCATCCGCCCATCGCGCAGGAACGACCCGACCGGGCCCGGCCGTGAGACTGTAGGCGCTGTCGTAGCCCAGGTGCTCGAGCGACCGGCCGACGAGCGGCGTCACCGCTCCCTCGCTGACCTCGTCGAGCAGGTCGTAGAGGTCGAACAGCTCGCCCGCGTCGTCGGGAAAGTCGACCGTGCCCGGCGCCTCGGCCAGCCTGGCGACGAGGGAGTCTGAGCGGAAACGCGAGTACGCACGGTCGAAGGCCTCGACACGGCCTCGCACCCGATCCGCGACGACCTCGGAGAGCTCGTCGCGGGTATCGATCTGCCAGGCCGTGCCGATTCCTTCGAAACGGAGACTAGACGGCGGCATCGGCCTTGATCTGGTCGACGGCATCGTTGAAGCCGCCGCTCGTCAGAGATGACCCGGCCACCTTCGACACGGAGATGTCGTCGATGCTCTTGCCGACGACGACGGCGGCGATACCGTCGGCGAATTCGCCCTGGTACTTCTTGCCGTTGGGGTTGGTGGATTCGGGGGTGACCGTGACGGCCGTGATGACGTCGTCGGCGAGGGTCAGCGAGACGGCGACGGTCTCCTTGCCGCCCGGCGAGGTGTACTCGCCCTCGGCGGAGTACTCGCCGTCGGCGTAGACCGACGACCCTGCTGCAGCGTCGGTGGACTCGGCCGCATCGGTGGTCGCCTCGGTCGTGCTCGTGGGTGTGGCGACCGGCGTGCTCGCGGAATCGGTGGTGGCGGCCTCGGTCGAGCAACCGGTGACGACACCGAGGAGCGAGAGTCCGGCAAGGGCGGTGACAGCGGTTTTCTGGTGGCGGGTGATCATTGTTCTCTCCATCAGTCGGGATGTACACGGCAAGTACGTACGTCTTCGACCCTAGGGGCGTGACTCTTGCGACTTCTTTGTGGGGACTGTGGAAATCCTGAGAATAGTTGAAGCGACAACTATTGAGGCGAACTCACGGATGTCGCCTAACGCCGAAAAGGTGCCCCCGGTAGGAATCGAACCTACGACCAAGAGATTAGAAGGCTCTTGCTCTATCCACTGAGCTACGGAGGCGTGCGCGCCACGACGGCGAGGCGCTTCTACGATAGCGCGTCAGGCGCTGACGAGCGCGATGATCGCCACCACGAGGGAGACTGCCGCGAGGAGCAGCGAGACGCCGATCAGCACGGCGTGCACCCTGAGGAAGGTCGTCGCCCTGCCCGAGGAGTCCCGCGCCCGGGGGTCCTTGCTGATGCGTGCGTAGAACCGCGGCCACACCAGCGCGTTCCAGAGGGCGTTGACCAGAAGCAGGACGGAGAGAGTGATGATCATCGCATCCATCCTACGATTCATGCACCCGGATAGGATTGCGCATATGGCTTCACTCACGGATCGTCTCGTCTGGATCGACTGCGAAATGACGGGACTCGACCTCAGCGTCGATGAGCTCGTCGAAGTGGCCGTCGTCATCACCGATTTCGACCTCAACATCATCGATCCGGGGTTCGCGATCGTGATCAGGCCCGACGACTCGGCGCTGCAGAACATGAACGACTTCGTGCGCGACATGCACGCGTCGAGCGGTCTGGACAAGGAGATACCGAACGGCGTGAGCCTGGCCGAGGCCGAGTTCCAGGTGCTCGAGTACATCCTCAAGTACGTGCCCACCGGCCAGCAGGCGCCGCTCGCCGGAAACACCATCGGCACCGACCGCGCATTCCTCGCCAAGTACATGCCGCGCGTCGACGGTCACCTGCACTACCGCAGCGTCGATGTGTCGAGCATCAAGGAGCTCGTGCACCGGTGGTTCCCCCGGGTGTACTACAACGCGCCGAAGAAAGACGGCGGCCACCGCGCCCTCGCAGACATCCTCGAATCGATCCGCGAGCTCGGCTACTACCGCAAGGGCGCCTTCGTCGCCGAGCCGGGACCGGCCACCGACGACCTGAAGGAGCTTTCCTCGACGATTGTGCGCGAGTTCGCCGCCGGTCTGTAGTAGAGTCTTCTTCTGTCGCTTCGATGAGTTCTCATCGGGTGGCACATGGTGGATATAGCTCAGTTGGTAGAGCGCTGGCTTGTGGAGCCGGATGTCGCGGGTTCGAGCCCCGTTATTCACCCCAGAGAGAAAGGCCCGGGTCGATCACGATCCGGGCCTTTGTCGTATCCCGCGCGTATCAGTCCGAAGGAGAGCCCTCCGTGCACGACATCGATGCCGAGCAGTTCGAGTCGCTCGTCGTGGCCGAACTCGATCTGCTGCCCGACGACATGATCGACGGACTCGAGAACGTGGTCTTCGTGGTCGAGGACAGGCCGGAGGACGGCTCCCTCGACCTGCTGGGCCTCTACGACGGCGTGGCCCTCACGGAGAGGGGCCAGTACGGATTCGGCGAGATGCCCGATCGCATCGTGCTCTATCGCGAGCCGCTGCTCGAGATCGTCGACGACCTCGACGAGCTGAAGGAGCAGATCCACGTGACCCTGGTTCACGAGATCGCCCACTTCTACGGCATCGACGACACCAGACTTCACGAACTCGGCTGGGGCTGACCGGCGATCCCCCGCCACCCGGTTAGCCTTGGCCCATGGCTCGATCAGCGGCATCACGAATCAACCGGGCACTGGGCATCGCGCTCGTGGCCATCCTGATCCTCGCCATCGGGTTGTACGGACCGGCCACGCTCGTGGGTCCGCTCCCCCGCACGGAGGCCGTGGTCGACGACGCCTCCGACATCGTTCCGACCCGCGGAGCCCCGACCGTCTCGCAGAACGGCGCGAGCGCGATAGCCACGGCAGACGGCGCGGTGCTGGCCTCCGGGGGCGACACCGCTCCTGTTCCCCTGGGAGGCGTCACGAAGGTGATCACCGCTCTCGTCGTTCTCGACGCGAAGCCGATCGAGGCCGGCAAGCCGGGGCCGTCGATTGTCGTGACCGCCGAGGATTATGCGGGCTACGTGACCTACATCTCCGAAGCGGCGCGTTCGATCTCGCTCATCGCTGGCGAGACCTGGACCGAGCAGCAGTACCTGCAGGCGATGCTGCTGGGTTCGAGCAACACCCACGCCGACGCGCTCGCGCGGTGGGCTTTCGGGTCGGTCGACGACTACGTGGTGGCCGCGAATGCCTGGCTGGCCGCGAACGGATACCCGGGCACGACCGTGGTCGACGCGACCGGACTGGCCGAGGGGTCGGAGGGCACGGCATCCGAACTCGCCGCCCTGGCGTCACGCGCCTTCGGAGACCCCGTGATCGCCGACATCATGAGCCATGACAGCGTGGTCGTCGCGGGCAATCGGCCGGTCGACAACGTCGCGGCCTACCGAGCCGACGACGGCATAACCGGCCTGTCCCGCAGCTTCACCGACGCGGCGGGACTGTGCTTCCTGTTCCGGTTGACCGTCGGCACGGGCGACGATGCCGTTCCTCTCTACGGCGCCTTCCTGCGCGAACCCGATTACGAGACGCTGGATGGCGACCTGACGACGCTCGTCTCGAGCGCGGCCGAGACTCTCACCGAGACGGTGCTCGTCGCCGAGGGCGACGAGCTGGTGACATACACGACCCCGTGGGGCGACGTGGCCCATGGTGTGGCCGTGACCACCAGATCCGAACTGATCTGGTTGACGTCGCCGATCACCAAGACGATCACGGTGGAGCCGGTGACGACCGCGGCGAAGGGAACGCGCGTCGGTCAGGTGACGTTCCACACGCCCACGGGAGACGTGTCGGTGCTGCTCGAGCTCGACAGACGCATCGCCGATCCGGGGCCGGTCTGGCGGATGACCCATCCGGCTCCCGTGATCGACGCATTCATCCGGTCTCGAACCGACTCCGAGTAGAGACCGATTGCGGGCGGTGCGACCCTAGTGGTCGTCGCCGATGTCGCCGGTGCGAACGGTGGGGTCGGAGTCGGCCGCGTCGAAGGAGTACTTCACCGTGAGGTGGCCTTCGACCTCCTCGGTGTCTCCCGCCTCGTACCAGAACGTCGACTCGAGGCCGCCGACGGCGCCGAGCGCGGGGAACCGCGTGTCGAACTCGCCGTCGATGAACGCGCGCTCCTCGGTCTGGCCTTCGAGGGGGCCGTCGAGGTACAGGGCTGTGTAGGTTTTCTCAGTCATGGCTCCACCGTAAACCGTCAGGCTGCATTCAGCTCCCAGCCGCGGCCGTGCTGGGAAGTCTGCTAGGACCCGTCGAGCCTGAGGTCGGCCCAGGACTCCGGAGACTCGCGTTCGACGAACGACTCCCACTGCCGCTGCCAGTCGTCCCAGTGCGGGGCGTAGTTCTCCCCGTCGCGCTCCAGCGCCCGTCGCTTGCGCACCTCGTCCGGCGCATCCAGCCAGATCCGCACGTCTGCGAGCCGCGCGTTGGCCCGGGTGAGCACTCCGCACCCCTCGATCAGAAGCGGGCGCTCCGGGTCGACCTCGTGCCATTCGGCCGGAGCATCGGCGCTCCAGTCGAATCGCTGCCAGCGTGCCTCCCGGTGCGCGGCACGAGGTTCGAGGATGAACCGCTGCACGTGCTCGCCCGCCGCCCGGAGGCCGCCCCACCCCGGGTAGATGTCGTCGAGCCGCACCAGCTGCGGACGCGCAATGCCCGGCCATCCGGCCACGAGCCGATCGGCGAGAGTGCTCTTTCCGGCTCCGCTGGGGCCGTCGAGCAGAACGACGTTGCGAGTACTCATCCGACGATGAAGTTCCATGTTCCGAAGACCACCGCGACGGTGATCGCGACGGCGGCGATCGCGCCGCCGATGGCGATCAGGGCGATCTCGCGCCACCCGAACACCGACTCCCGCGCCCAGGTGCGCGGAGTATCTCCGCCGAAACCGCGGGCTTCCATCGCGGTGGCGAGCTTGCTGCCGCGCCTGATCGACAGCACGAGGAGGGCGAAGGCCTGCGACAGTAGCCGACGGATGCGCCCGCGGTCGCCCACTCCCCGGGCCCGACGGGCGAGCTCGAGCGAGCGCCAGTCGTCGAGGAAGAGCCCCACGAGCCGCAGGCCCGCGAGCGCGCCGAGCACGAAACGGCTGGGCAGGTGCCACACCTGCGCGAGCCCGTCGGCGAGGTCGGTCGGGTCGATGGTCACGAAGAGCACGATGGCGGGAAGGCCGATCGCCAGCACACGCAACGCGGTGGCGATGGCCAGCGATATGGACCCGTCTGTGACGTGGATCAGGCCGAACTCGACGTGGGTCTGGCCCGAAGGCTGTCCGTAGAGAAGCGTCGTGAAACCGGCGGTCGGTGCGGCGATCCACACGGGGATCGTGCGGAGCAGGAACTGGCGGGCACTGAGGCCGGCCCACACGAGCAGCACGCTCTCGAGCACGAGCGCGGTGGCGGCGGAGAGCCAGTCGATGGTGAGGATGAGCGCGAAGCCCAGCAGGAACGCGGTCGCGAGCTTGGCCACCGGGTTGATCCGGTAGATCGCCTGGGGTCCCGCCGTCGGGGTGAGGATGCTCATGTCAGGCGAACCTCGTCATCCGCCAGAGCGGCCACGAAGTCGGCGTCGTGGGTAACGGCGACGATCGACTGGCCCTCGTCGAGGAGTCCGGCGAGAAGGGAGACGAGCTCGCTCCACGTTCGCGAATCCTGGCCGAAGGTCGGCTCGTCGAGCACGAGCAGTTTCGGCCTGGTCGCGAGCACGGTGGCGACCGACAGCCTGCGTTTCTCTCCACCCGACAGCGTGAAGGGATTCGCGAGGGCCAGGTGGTCGAGCCTCAGGCGCTCGAGCAGCTCGTCGACGCGGGCGTCGACCTCCTCGACGCCCAGCTCGAGGGCTCTCGGGCCCACCGACAGCTCGTCGCGGACGGTCGACGAGAGGAACTGGTGCTCCGGGTCCTGGAACACGGTGCCGATGCGGGTGAGCAGGTCCTTCGAGCGCCAGGCGATCGGGGAGGCGGACTTCAGCGGGCCGGCCAGAGCGGGCGTCGCAGACACGGCTCCGGCATCGGGACGGAGGAGACCCGCCAGGGTCAGGGCCAGAGTCGACTTGCCGGCTCCGTTGGGTCCGACAATGGCCACGGCCCGGCCCTCGTCGAGGCCGATGTCGAGGCCGTCGGCGATGCGCGAACCGCGCACGCGTGCGATGCCCAGCCCCGTGGCATCCAGCAGGCGCCCGCCCGAAGAGGGCACCCGACGCTCGGTGAACCGAGGGGGGAACTCGGGAATCCAGACCCCCGACGCGCTCAGCTCGGCGCCGCGGTCCCGCAGGACCGAGCGCGGATCCCCATCGGCCAGCACTCCCCCGCCGGGCGCGAGAACCACGACCCTGTCGACGATATCGCGCCACACCTCTACCCGGTGCTCGATCACGACGAGGGTCGCGCCGGTCGATTCCGCGACCCTCGCCACGGCGTCGCGCACCTCGGCGACGCCCTCGGGGTCGAGGTTGGCCGTGGGCTCGTCGAGCAGGATCAGGCCGGGCCGCATGGCCAGCACGCCCGCGAGCGCGAGCCGCTGCTTCTGCCCGCCCGAGAGAGCCGAGGTCGGGTGATCGAGCGGAAGGTCGAGCCCCACCTCGTCGAGTGACTGCGCGACGCGCCGCCAGATCTCGTCGCGGGGCACGCCGAGGTTCTCGCAGCCGAAGGCCACATCGTCGCCGACCCGGGCGAGGATCACCTGCGAGTCCGGATCCTGCAGAACGAGGCCGGCGATGCCACGGGCGCTCGTGGCCCGCTGCCCCGACACGAGAAGCTCGCCTTTCTGCTCGCCCTCGTCGTCTCCGCCGATCACGCCGGCGAGGGCATGCATGACCGTGCTCTTGCCGGCTCCCGATGCGCCGAGCAGGAGGACGCGCTCTCCGGGGTCGATCTCGAGGTCGAGCCCGTCGACCGCCCAGGCCTTGCGCGACGCGTGCCGCCAACCCCAGCCGCGCGCCGAGACGGCGGCGGGGGCCTGGGGGGCGAGCGTCATGTCGTGAATCCGGATGCCCGTCAGACCCGCGCCGAGACCTCTCGTCCCGAGGCGAAACGGCTGAGCGCGCCCGTCCGCGCGAGGCCGCGCGCCGCCAGCCAGGAGAGCAGTCCGGCGAGCAGAGCACCCGAGATCAGGGAGCAGACGGTGTAGATGATGGCGAATTCGACCTTGGCCCCGGCGTACCAGAGCACGAGGTCGTTGATCGCCAGCGCGAGACCGGCGCCGATTCCAGCGAGCACGGCCACGTATGCGCGCCAGTTCGCGTAGAGGAAGAGGGCGAACACGAGCTCGGCCCCGAGGCCCTGAACCAGCCCGGAGACGAGCGTGAGCGCGGCCCACTGCGTTCCCACGATCGCCGAGACGACGGCGGCGACCAGTTCCGTGAAGAGCGCGGCGCCGGGCTTGCGGATGATCAGGCCTCCGAGCACGCCGGCGAAGAGCCAGCCGCCGCCGAGGAGCGCCTGAAGTCCGGGGAGGGCCGCTTCGAGGGGTGCGGAGAGCGGGTTGTAGGCCTGGCCCCACAGCCAGAAGACGAGGCCCGAGGCCACGCCGATGACGCTGGCGACGACGATGTCGACGACCCGCCACCTGAAGCGATCGGGCCGGTTCGAGCCGACGGCGGTAGTTGCGGATTCCGTGGAGGGTGTTGAAGTGCGCACTGAACGTGCCCTTTCGTCGTAAGCGAATGTCAGGGCACGGGTGGGGCCGCCGCAGGAAGACCCTGCAGACGACACCGTGAGATGTCCTCCCTGCGCTGGCATGATCCAGATCAGGTTCGACGGTCGAAGGTTGGAGAACCTTCCTCTCAGCCCGGCTCACCGGACTCCCGTGTTGCGACCCAGTATAGGGCTGCGACTACTTCTTCAGCGCGCGGATGATGCGCGCGAAAGCCTTGCCGGTCACCCAGATGGTGGGAATCGACACCGCGAGCAGGGAGATCAGATTGGGTTCGAACGCGACCCGCCCGTTCTCCTGAGTGACATAGGCGCCCACGGGAATGGCGGCACCGCCGCCGCCTCCGCCCGCGAGCCCCGAGGCCGTGTCGTCGGAGCCAGAGCCGCCGAATCCGAACCAGCTGATGGCGACAGGCACGAGGGTCTGCCCCTCGATCTCGACGGGATCGCCGTAGACGGCTCCCACTCCGAACGATCGAACGGTCTCTGCGAGCTTCACGGCGATGTTTGTCATGAGGTCACGGTACCGCCAGCGCAACCGTGCCACCAGAGTGCCGGGGGTGTGACACGCTGGGGGTGTGGACCTACGCATCTTCACCGAACCGCAGCAGGGCGCGAGCTATGACGACCTGCTGACCATCGCACAGGCGACCGAGAGACTCGGTTTCGACGCCTTCTTCCGCTCCGACCACTACCTTCGCATGGGCGACGATCCCGCAGCCGGACTCCCCGGGCCGACGGATGCATGGACGACCCTCGCGGGACTGGCACGGGAGACGACGCGCATCAAGCTGGGCACGCTCGTGTCGAGTGTCACCTACCGGCAGCCGGGCATCCTCGCCATCCAGGTAGCCCAGGTCGACGCCATGTCGGGAGGCCGGGTCGAACTCGGCCTCGGCACGGGCTGGTTCGAGCAGGAGCACCTCGCCTACGGCATCCCGTTCCCTGCCAAGCGATTCGGCCTGCTCGAGGAGCAGCTCGAGGTGATCACCGGCCTGTGGGGAACCCCTGTCGGCGAGACCTATTCGTTCGAGGGCGAGCACTACACCCTGGTCGACTCCCCCGCCCTTCCCAAACCCGTGCAGCATCCGGTGCCGATCATCGTCGGCGGCAGCGGCCCCACGCGCACCCCGAAGCTCGCAGCACGATTCGCCGCCGAGTTCAACGTGCCGTTCGCCGAATTCGCCGACATCCCCCTGCGGTTCAGGGGCGTGCGCGAGGCGTGCGAGACCATCGGGCGCGACCCGTCGGAGCTCGTCTATTCGGCCGCCCTCGTCGCCGCCGTCGGCTCGACCACCTCGGAGTTCGAGCGCAGGGCCGCCGCAATCGGCCGTGAGCCGGGCGAACTCCGCGAGCACGGGCTCGCCGGCTCGCCCGCCGAGGTCGTCGATCGCATCGGCGCCCTCCGCGAAGACGGCGTCGAACGCCTCTATCTTCAGATTCTCGACATCCACGACCTCGACCACCTCGAACTCATCGCGGCCGAGGTCATGTCCGCCATCGACTGACTCTTCACCGCACCCTCCGAGCATCCCGCTCGACCCGACTCATCACGCCCTATTCACGTCTCAGGAGAACTCCATGGAAAGCTGGCCCGGATCGGCCTACCCGCTCGGCGCGACCTTCGACGGGAGCGGCACCAACTTCGCGATCTTCAGCGAGGCCGCCGAGCGCGTCGTGCTCTGCCTCTTCGGCGAGAAGGGCGCGGAGACGCGCATCGAACTCACCGAGGTCGACGCCTACGTGTGGCACTGCTATCTGCCCCAGGTGCAGCCGGGACAGCGCTACGGCTATCGCGTCTACGGCCCATACGACCCCGAGAACGGCTGCCGGTTCAACCCGAACAAGCTGCTGCTCGACCCCTACGCCAAGGCCACCAGCGGAACGATCGACTGGGATCAGTCGCTCTTCTCCTACAACTTCGGCGACCCCGACTCCCGCAACGACGACGACTCGGCCAAGCACATGATGACCGGCGTCGTCATCAACCCCTTCTTCGACTGGTCCGGCGACCGCGTCCTCGACATCCCCTACAACGAGACCGTCATCTACGAGGCCCACGTGAAGGGCCTCACCCAGCTGAATCCCGACGTGCCCCGCGAGCAGCGCGGAACCTACGCGGGCGTCGCGCATCCGGCCGTCATCGAGCACCTCAAGAAGCTCGGCGTCACGGCCATCGAGCTGATGCCGGTGCACCAGTTCGTTCAGGACAGCACGCTGCTCGAGAAGGGCCTGTCGAACTACTGGGGCTACAACACGATCGGCTTCTTCGCGCCGCAGTCGAGCTACTCCTCAGCGGGTGAGCGCGGACAGCAGGTGCAGGAGTTCAAGGGCATGGTCAAGTCGCTTCACGCGGCGGGCATCGAAGTGATCCTCGACGTGGTCTACAACCACACGGCGGAGGGCAACCACCTCGGTCCGACCATCTCGTTCCGAGGCATCGACAACGCGGCCTACTACCGGCTCATGGACGACGACAAGCGTTACTACATGGACTACACGGGCACCGGCAACACGTTGAACGTGCGCCACCCGCACTCCCTGCAGCTCATCATGGACTCGCTGCGCTACTGGGCCACCGAGATGCATGTCGACGGCTTCCGCTTCGACCTCGCCTCGGCCCTGGCCCGCGAGTTCTACGACGTCGACAAGCTCTCGACGTTCTTCGAGCTCGTGCAGCAGGACCCGGTGATCTCGCAGGTCAAGCTCATCGCCGAGCCGTGGGATGTCGGCCCCGGCGGATACCAGGTCGGCAACTTCCCCGCCCAGTGGACGGAATGGAACGGCAAGTACCGCGACACGGTGCGCGATTTCTGGCGCGGAGAACCCGCGAGCCTCGGCGAGTTCGCCTCGCGTTTCACGGGGTCTGCGGACCTGTACGAGCACTCGGGTCGCCGGCCCGTCGCATCCATCAACTTCGTCACGGCGCACGACGGCTTCACGATCCGCGACCTCGTGTCGTACAACGAGAAGCACAACGAGGCCAACGGCGAGAACAACAACGACGGCGAATCGCACAACCGCTCCTGGAACTCCGGCGTCGAAGGCCCCACGAACGACCCGGTGATCCTCGAGCTGCGCGCGCGCCAGCAGCGCAACTTCCTGGCCACCCTGCTGCTCTCGCAGGGCGTGCCGATGCTGCTGCACGGCGACGAGATCGGACGCACCCAGCAGGGCAACAACAACACCTACGCCCAGGACTCGGAGATCAGCTGGATCCACTGGGATCACGCCGATGTGCCGCTCAACGAGTTCACCGCGGCCGTCTCGCGGCTGCGCAAGGAGCACCCCACGTTCCGCCGCAGCCGGTTCTTCGACGGCCGCCCCGTCAGGCGAGGCAAGGGCGAGCCGCTGCCCGACATCGTGTGGCTCAACTCGGATGCCAGGGAGATGGAACCCGAGGAATGGGACGCTCCGCTGAGCCGTTCGGTGGGCGTCTTCCTCAACGGGCAGGGCATCCGCGGGCGCGACCAGCGCGGTCAGCGCATCACCGACGTGAACTTCCTTGTCTATTTCAACGCCGAACCGCAAGACGTTGACTTCGTTCTTCCTCCCGGCGAATACTCGCAGTCGTGGGACGTGGTCATCGACTCGGCCGGCCAGGCTGCGGACGGACCACTCCGCAGCGCGAATGAGAAGGTCAAGGTGCTGGCGAAATCGCTCGTCGTGCTCCGCGCCCACCAGGAAGCTGTGACCGAGGCCGACCATTCGGTGGCCGCATCCCTCACCGCCATGACCGGCACCATCGACACCATCCCCCTGACCAAGCCGTCCAACGGCTAGCGAGGAACCATGCGCGAACCCCTCTCCACCTACCGACTCCAGATCTCGTCGTCGTTCACGCTCGACGCGGCCTCCGAGCTGATCGACTACCTCGCAGACCTCGGAGCGGACTGGGTCTACCTGTCGCCGATCCTCGAGGCGGAGCCGGGAAGCAACCACGGCTACGACGTGATCGACCACTCCCGGGTCGACCCGGAGCGGGGCGGAGCCGAGGGGCTGGAGCGGCTCGCCGAGGCCGCGCACTCCCGCGGCATCGGCGTGCTCGTCGACATCGTGCCGAATCACGTCGGCGTGGCGACTCCGCCCCTGAGCGTGTGGTGGTGGGATCTGCTGACGCACGGGCGCGACTCGCGCTACGCCGAGGCCTTCGACGTGGACTGGGAGTTCGGTCACGGCAAGGTGCGGCTGCCCATGCTCGGCGACGACTCGCTCGACGCCCTCGAGCTCGCGACCGCACCAGACGGAACGCGCGAGCTGCACTACTACGACAACCGCTTCCCCGTCGCACCCGGCACGGCCGACGACGGCGCCGACGCGATCACGGTGCACTCGCGCCAGCACTACGAGCTCATGAACTGGCGGCGCGCCGATTCCGAGCTGAACTACCGGCGGTTCTTCGCCGTCACGACGCTCGCCGGCGTCAAGGTCGAGGTGCCCTGGGTGTTCCAGGAGTCGCACGCCGAGATCGGGCGCTGGTTCGCCGACGGACTCGCCGACGGTCTGCGGGTCGACCATCCCGACGGTCTCGCCGATCCGGAGGACTACCTCGAGCACCTCGCCGAGCTCACGGGCGGCGCCTACGTGCTGGTCGAGAAGATCCTCGAGGGGCGCGAGAAGCTGCCGGTCTCGTGGAAGACGGCCGGCACCACCGGCTACGACGCGCTGGGCGACATCGATCGCGTGCTCGTGGATGCCTCGGGCGAGCCGTTCCTGAACGTCGCGCTGGGCCTGGGCGACGACGAGAGCGCGCACGACAGCTGGACGTCGCTCATCCACGACACGAAGCGCGCGATCGCCGACGGCATCCTGCGCTCGGAGGTGCTGCGAATCCAGCGCGACCTCGACCGCGAGGACGCGCTCGACGGATCGACGTGGCGGGGCTCCCCCGCCATCGCCGATGCGATCGCCGAGCTGCTGACCTGCTTCCCCGTCTATCGCTCCTACCTGCCGTCCGGCATCGAAAAGCTCGAGGAGGCCCACCGCGATGCTCTCGCTGCCCGTCCCGACCTCGCGGCAGAGCTCGAGGTCGTGACCGCAGCACTCTCGCACCCGAGCAACGCGGCGGCCATCCGCTTCCAGCAGACCTCGGGCATGGTCATGGCCAAGGGTGTCGAGGACACGGCGTTCTACCGCTGGAACAGGCTCGTCTCGCTCAACGAGGTCGGCGGCGAGCCGGCCGAGTTCGCCATCGAGCCCGCGGAGTTCCACGCCCGCCAGTGGCAGCGCATGGCCTCGCTCCCCCGAACCATGACCACCCTCTCCACCCACGACACCAAGCGCGGCGAAGACGTGCGCGCCCGCATCGACGTGCTGAGCGAGCTGCCGCACACCTGGCTCGAGACGCTCGCGAATCTGCGCGAGTCGGCGCCCATCGGAGACGAGACCTTCGACTCGCTCCTGTGGCAGACGGCCGTCGGAGCCTGGCCGATCGAGCGCGAGCGGCTTCACGCCTACGCCGAGAAGGCGTCCCGCGAGGCCGGAGCGTCCACCACCTGGAACGCCCCCGACGAGGAGTTCGAGAAGGCGATGCACGCGGCGGTCGACGCGGCCTACGACGACCCGCGCACTCACGAGCTCATCGACTCGCTGGCCACGCGCATCCGGCCCGCGGGCTGGTCGAACTCGCTCGCCGCCAAGCTGCTGCAACTCACCATGGTGGGGGTGCCCGACGTCTACCAGGGCACGGAGCTGTGGGACAACTCCCTGGTCGACCCCGACAACCGCCGACCCGTCGACTTCGACGAGAGGCGCCGTCTTCTCGAGATCCTCGACACGGGAGAGCTGCCGAGCGTCGACGAGACCGGCGCAGCCAAGCTGCTCGTCACCTCGCGCGCGCTTCGGCTGCGGCACGAGCATCCGGAGCTCTTCACGGGGTACGCGCCCGTCGAGGCGCACGGCGACGCCGCCAGTCACGTCATCGCCTTCGACAGGGGTGGCGCGATCACGATCGCGACTCGCCTGCCCTGGTCGCTCGCTCAGGCCGACGGCTGGGGCTCCACCCAGATCACCATCGATCGCGACAGCGTCGATGTGCTCACGGGGCGGCAGATCGATGCCGGCCCGGTCTCGCTGTCAGAACTGCTCTCCGACCTTCCTGTCGCACTCCTTGCCGCCGTCCGAGAGGATCTCTCCGAATGACCGTCCGACACCCCTTCGACGTCTGGGCACCGAAAGCCGCCCGCATGCGCCTGGTCGCCGACGGCCAGACGATCGAGATGACCCGCGCCGACGGCGACTGGTGGACAGCCGGCACCTCGACGCCGCAGGGCGAGGTCGACTACGGCTACCTCGTCGACGACGCGAACGGCGAGACCGTGGGCCCGCTCCCCGATCCCCGCTCCCGCCGGCAGCCCGACGGAGTGCACGGCCTGTCCCGAACCGTCGATCCCGCGAACCATGTCTGGAACGACGACTGGGCGGGGCGGCAGCTCGCGGGCGGCGCGATCTACGAGCTGCACATCGGCACCTTCACGCCCGACGGCACGCTCGACTCCGCCATCGATCGCCTCGATCACCTGGTCGAGCTCGGCATCGACTTCGTCGAGGTCATGCCGGTCAACGCCTTCAACGGCACACACAACTGGGGCTACGACGGCGTGCTCTGGTTCGCGATCCAGGAGACCTACGGCGGCCCGGATGCCTACCGCCGGTTCGTCGACGCGTGTCACCTGCGCGGCCTCGCCGTGATCCAGGACGTGGTCTACAACCACCTGGGCCCGAGCGGCAACTACCTCGGAGTGTACGGACCCTACGAGCACGAGGCCGCGGGAACGACGTGGGGCAAGGCGATCAACCTCGACGGCCACGGCTCGACCGAGGTGCGCCGGTTCATTCTCGACAACGCCCGCATGTGGTTCGAGGAGTACCACGTCGACGGGCTGCGCCTCGACGCCGTGCACGCCCTGCACGACGAGAGCTCGCGTCACCTGCTCAGTGAGCTCGCCGCCGAGACGGATGCCTGGTCGGCGTTCGTCGGACGGCCGCTCAGCCTCATCGCGGAGTCCGACCTCAACGACCCGGTCATGTTCACCCCTCGCGATCACAACGGCTACGGATTGACCGGCCAGTGGAGCGACGATTTCCACCACTCCGTGCACGTGGCGCTCACCCGCGAGGTCTCGGGCTACTACGCCGACTTCGAGCCCCTGAGCGCCCTCGCCAAGGCACTCACCTCCGGCTTCTTCCACAACGGCACCTGGTCGAGCTTCCGCGGTCGCCACCACGGAAAGCGCATCGACACGGCGAACGTCCTCACCTGGCGTCTCGTCGTGGCCAACCAGAACCACGACCAGATCGGCAACCGGGCGATCGGAGATCGTCTGACCGCATCCCTCGACGAAGGACAGCTCGCGATCGCGGCGGCACTGACCCTTCTCGGCCCGTACACGCCGATGCTGTTCATGGGCGAGGAGTGGGGAGCATCCACGCCCTTCCAGTTCTTCACCTCGCACCCAGAGCCCGAGCTGGGCAAGGCCACGGCGGAGGGCCGCATCGCGGAGTTCGAGCGCATGGGCTGGGACGAGTCGCAGGTTCCGAACCCGCAGGATCTGTCGACCTTCACCGACTCGAAGCTCGACTGGAGCGAACCCGTCTCGGAGGGATCCGCGCACGCGCGCCTGCTCGAGTTCTACAGCGCTCTGACGACACTGCGCCGCACGGTTCCCGCCTTCACCGACCCGCGCTGGCCGACGCTGTCGGTCGACTTCTCCGAAGACGAGCGGTGGTTGGAACTGACCCGCGGCGACGTGGCGGTGCTGGTGAACTTCTCTGCCGAGCCGCTGGAGGCTCCGAGCAGCCTGCTGTCGTCGAGCGACGTCCTCCTCGAGTCGAGCCCGCGGGGCGACTCCGCCCGCGTCGCCGGCCACTCCGTGACGGTCTACCGCCCCGGCACCTGACGACCCGCGCTGGTCGAGCAGCCGGCTCACACCGGTGAGATGTCGCAGATGGCGACGTGTCGGCTGCGGCACCGGCAATCTGCGACACCTCACCATCAACAACCCGAGCGCCGATGCACTGAGATGTCGCACATGGTGAGTTTTCTCCGCAGGAAGCCGCCATCTGCGACATCTCAGCACCGTGCAGCATCCTCTGTGCGCCACGGAGGAGGGCTCCTCAGATATGCGACGACGCCACGCGCTGATTGAGTAGCCCCGCGAGGAACGAGCCGGCGTACCTAGGTCACCCGCGGTGGTCTCGATACGCTCGTCCCTCGCTACTCGACCAACGCAGCCGAGACGCGCAGTTCCTCTACTGCGGCGCAGGCCCGGGGTTCTTCTTGCGCAGAAGCGACGCAGGACCGACTGCGCCTGAGCCGAAGCGCGCGGCCAGCTTGTCGATGGTGCGCTCGGCGTCGCGCCATCCGTCGGCCTGCGATTCGGCCTCGTCGGCCCAGAGCGACGGCTGATGCACGATCGAACCGGCTTCGGCGAGCTGCTCGACCCGCACGCCGATGAGCCGCACGCGCTGGTCGTCGCGCAGGTCGAGCGCGTCGAAGATGGCCTTGGCCTCGTCGTAGATCTGCTTGCCGAGGTCGCTCGGCTCGGCGAGTGTGCGCGAGCGCGTGATGGTGGTGAAGTCGCTGAATCGCAGTTTGAGTGCCACGGTACGACCCTCGAGGCCGGCCCTGCGCAACCTCACGGCCACCTGGTTGGCCTGCTTGAGCAGTTCGCGATGGAGCACCCGATGGTCGCCCACGTCGAACTCGAAGGTGTTCTCGTGCCCGATGCTCTTCTCCTGGCGCTCGAGTACGATGCCTCGCGGGTCTATGCCCGACGCCAGGGCATGCAGTTTCTGGCCTGACGCCTCTCCGACCGCACGAGTGAGTACGGCAAGCGGCATCTCGGCGAGTTCGCGCACCGTCTTGATGCCGATGCGTGCCAGCGCGGCCTCGGTGCTCGCCCCCACGCCCCAGAGCGCCTTGATGGGAAGCGGGTGCAGAAAGTTCAGGATCTCGGACTCGGGAACGACGAGCATGCCGTCGGGCTTTGCTCGCTGCGACGCCATCTTCGCGACGAACTTCGTCGACGACGCTCCGACCGAGCAGGTGAGCCCTGTCTCGTCGAACACCCGCGCGCGCACAAGCGCCCCGATGGTGCTGGGACCGCCGAGAAGCCGCCGCGCACCGGAGACGTCGAGGAAGGCCTCGTCGATGCTGAGCGGCTCGACGAGGGGCGTGACGTCTCGGAAGATGCGCATCACCTCGGCCGAATAGTGCTTGTACAGGTGCATGTGCGGGGCGAGGATGTGCGCTCTCGGCGCGAGTCGCATGGCCACCGAGACCGGCATGGCCGAGTGCACGCCGAGACGCCGAGCCTCGTAGGTGGCGCTGGTGACGACGCCGCGACCGCCCGCGTGGCCGATGATGACCGGCTGGCCCCGCAGTTCGGGATGATCGAGCAGCTCGACCGACGCGAAGAACGCGTCCATATCGATGTGCAGCATGGTGGCGGTCGAGTCGTCTGCTCCACCCTGCACGATCATTCTTCGAGTCTAGGCAGCACCAGTGACACCAGCTTGTTCGCGGTGTTCGCATTGCGCGTCGTCGCGGCCGGACCGAACTGCTTCCAGAAGCCCGATGGGATCGCCGACTTCGACACTCCATTCGGGCACCACGCGTAGACGGCCCTGCTGCCGAGGCGGATGATCTCGGGCAGCAGGGCGTCGGCGTCGGGAAAGACGAGGGTCGACTCGCGCGGCGCCGCATCGGGCAGGAACGAGATCATCAGGCGCGAGGGATCGTCGGAGACATCGACGAGCGGGTTCTCCCGCACGACGTCCACGAACTCGCTCCCCTCGAGCACGACGAAGCGCGCCGACACTCCGGTGACCTCTGCGAAGCGCGTCTCGAGGTCGACGACGTCGGCCGCCGAGAGCGACGTCGCCGAGTCGAAGACGGCATTGCCGCTGCGCAGCAGCGTCTTCACACCCGTGAACCCCGCCTGCTCCAGCACGCGCTGGAAGTCGGGCATCGGCACCAGCGTGCTCGTACCCACGTTGATGCCGCGCACGAGCGCCACGTACGTCGTCATGGCGACCTCCTTGTTGCTCTCATCCTGTCATCCGGCGTCGCAGGATCAGTCGCTCCACGAAGCTCCAGACCGTGGTCAGCGCGAGGTAGATCGTGGCCGCCAGCGGCACGAAGGCCGCGAAGAGCACGGTGATGTAGGGCAGGTAACTCAGGATGCGCGTGAGCGACTCGGCACCCGGCACGGTCGCGGCGGCGGGCGCCGCCGGGGTGCCCGGCAGCGACACGGGGGGCAGCGGAGCGAGATAGCGCCGCGACAGGGTGGCCACGATCGCGATCGTCGCCAGCAGTACGCCGAACACGATCGCATGCTGCAGGCCGAGGCCCGAACCGAAGACGGACAGCAGGCTCGTGCCGAGTGGCACGCCGAAGACGGTCTGCTCGAGCAGGCCGTTCGAGTGCCCGTTCACGTGCAGCTGGGTGAAGAGCCCGTAGACGAGCGACACGATGGGCAGCTGGATCAGCAGCGGCAGGAAGCCGGCGAACGGCGATGTCTTCTCGGCCGCATACAGGGCCATCAGCTCGCGTTGCATGCGTTCGGGATTCTTCGCGTGCTTCTGGCGGAGCTGGGAGACGAGCGGTGCGAGCCGTCGCCGATCGACCTCAGCCCGCGCCTGGGAGACTCCCACGGGGATGAGTGCACTGCGGACGAGCAGGGTGATGACGACGATGGCTGCGCCGGCGGCGGCAACGGGAAAGAGGGGTTCGAGCAGATGGGCGAGGTGCTGGACGACCGCGTATGCGGCGTCGAGGACGGCCGCGACGGGGCCGAGGGTGTACGGATTCATGGCAGAGAGATCCCAACGTCATGGGCGGAAGATGGATGACGTGTGGTCGCCGGCCGAAGGGCTAGGCGGCGACCGGGATGGAGCGCGCCGGGGCCCTGGTGCGCGGCCGGCCCGCCGCGTTGGGATCGCTCTGCACGACCAGCACGCGCAAGGCGGCGAGGTCGAAACCCGTCTGCTCGATGAGCGAGACGCCGGAGCGGCCGATCAGGCTCACCAGGTACTGCGTGCACAACGCGACGGCGAGAGAGCCGAGGGCCACGACGCCGACGACGGCCGCCGTGTCGAGCGTGCCCGTGCCGAACGACAGCGCGACGGCCAGACCGAGCAGATGATTCATCATCTCGAGCGTGGCGGTCATGAGGTCCTGTCGTATCGGAGGCCTCCCACGCTACCCCCAGCCGCCGTTCAGTGCGAGGAGTAGCGTGATGGACATGGAATTCAGGTACCTCGGCAAGTCCGGGCTCAAAGTCTCGGAAATCACGTACGGAAACTGGCTGACCCACGGATCGCAGGTCGAGAACGACATCGCTGCGCAGTGCGTCGAAGCCGCGTTGACCGCCGGCATCACCACGTTCGACACGGCCGACGCCTACGCGAACACGGCCGCGGAGAAGGTGCTCGGCAAGGCGCTCAAGCACCAGCGCCGCGAATCGCTCGAGATCTTCACCAAGGTCTACTGGCCGACCGGTCCCAAAGGCCCCAACGACGTGGGCCTGTCGCGCAAGCACATCATGGAGTCGATCGACGGCTCGCTCCGCCGGTTGAAGACCGATTACGTCGACCTCTACCAGGCACACCGCTACGACGTGGAGACACCGCTCGAGGAGACGATGCAGGCCTTCGCCGACATCGTGCGCCAGGGCAAGGCGCTCTACATCGGCGTCAGCGAGTGGAACGCGGAGCAGATCCGCGCGGGCCACGCCCTCTCGAAGGAGCTCGGCTTCCAGCTCATCTCGAACCAGCCCCAGTACTCGATGCTCTGGCGAGTCATCGAAGATAAGGTCGTGCCCGTCTCGGAGGAGCTCGGACTGTCGCAGATCGTCTGGTCGCCGGTGGCCCAGGGCGTGCTCACGGGCAAGTACAAGCCCGGCGCGGAGCTGCCCCCGGGCAGCCGGGCCACCGATGAGAAGGGCGGGGCCGACATGGTCAAGCGCTTCCTCAACGACGACGTGCTGACCCGCGTGCAGCTGCTGCAGCCCATCGCCCACGACCTCGGGCTCACCATGGCCCAGCTCGCGATCGCGTGGGTCCTGCAGAACCCGAACGTCGCATCCGCCCTGATGGGAGCGTCGCGCCCCGAGCAGGTGGAGTCGAACGTCAAGGCCGCCGGAGTGACCCTCGACGAAGGAATCCTCGCGCGCATCGACGAGGCCCTGGGCTCCGTCGTGGTGCGCGACGCGAAGCACACGGTCTCGCCCGAGACGCGCCCCGTCTGATCGATGGGCCCCGCGTGATCCGCGCTACCGGCGGGTGATCGCGGGGCCGTCGATGCCCAGCCGGGCGAGCCTGCGGCGAGCGGCGAGCTCGCTCGGCGGATCTTTCTCCAACGTGCCCGCGATCACCCGCAGCGTGAGCCGGGTCACGGCTGCGACCGGCATCCGGATGGGCCCGAGCGACGGAATGCGCAGCCGGAGCATGCCGCGATACGGCTCCGGGATGGATGCGACGGCGCCCGCGAACAGCAGGGCGTAGCCGGGCATCAGCGAGCGGCCGATCGGGGGCCGGCGGATGAACGACACGGCCTCGGCGACGCGGTCGGTGAAGACGAGGTCGCCGGCATCGAGGTAGCCCCGCAATTGGGCCGCGAGTTCGGCCTCCGAGCGCGGCGGGTCCTGCACGCCCATCAGCTCGCCCGCGATCGCCCACTCGCGCACGTACGCGTCGGGCCCACCCGGAATCGGCTTTCCGTAGAGTTTGGCCGTGGCGAGGAACGAGTCGGTGAACGCGAGGTGCACCCAGCGCAGGAGCTTCGGGTCGTTGGCCGCGTAGGGGCGGGACACGCCCCGCGCATCGAGATAGCTGCCGACGACGCGCTCGTGCATCTTCAGTACCCAGTTCGAGGTGCCGATCGCCGTTCGCGTATCGCCGTAGCTGACGGTGAAGATCCAGCGGATGGTGCCCGCCAGGCGGCCGAGGGGATCCTCCTTGTACCGGGAGTGGTCGTGCACCCCGGCCATCGCCCCGGGGTGCAGCGCCTGGATCAGCAGCGCACGGATGCCCGCGACGATCGTCGACATGCCCCCGTGCACACTCCAGGTGGCAGAGCCCGGCGCGAAGAATCCGCCGTCGTCGCCTTCGTCGAGACGCACAGACCACTCGGGCGGCTCGTCGCTGGAGCCGCTCAGGACGAGGCGGATGCGATCGCGCAGGGCGGGGGGAACGAGTTTCACTCCCCCAGTCTGCGCGCGGCCGGCTGTGGGCCGCCCGGCATTGACGACGCGCCTCGCCGCGCCTACGCCTCGGAGATGCGCACCGTGTTGCCCGAGGGGTCGCGGAACGCGCAGTCGCGCGGTCCCCACGGCTGCTCGATAGGCTCCTGCAGCACCTCGGCCCCGGATGCGCGGACCTGCTCGAAGCTCGCGTCGAGATCGTCGCTGCGGAACACGAGCGTCTGCAGCACGCCCTTGACGAGCAACTCCTGCAGCGCGTCGCCGTCTGCCTGCGAGCGGCCGGCGTGCGGCTCCGAGAGCACGATCGACAGGTCGGGCTGGCCCGGACTGCCGAGCGTCACCCAGCGGAAGCCTCCGTTGGCGACGTCGTTCTGCACCTCGAAGCCGAGCGCGTCGCGATAGAACCCGAGCGCTTCGTCGACGTCGGTGACGGTGATTCCTGCGTACTGAAGTGAGATGGTCATGGATGCCACGCTAGGCCGAGAGGGCCATCGCGGCTTCTCGAATCCTGCTCGATTCGGCGGTAGCCGAGTCGGCGGTGCGCGGCCGCGTGTACCCGCTGGCCACGCACGACGGCATCAGCTGCACGGCTTCGTGCTCCCGTCTGCGGTACTGGCTGGGCGTCTCCCCGACGAGCAGGCTGAACCGGGAGCTGAAGGAGCCCAGCGAGGTGCAGCCGACCGCCATGCAGGCGTCGGTGACCGAGACTCCCGCCCGAAGCAGGGCCATGGCACGCTCGATGCGCCGGGTCATCAGGTAGCCGTACGGGGTCTCGCCGTACGCATCCTTGAACTGGCGGGAGAAGTGCGCGGGAGACATCAGCGCGTGCCTCGCCATCGTCGGCACGTCGAGCGGCCGGGCGAATTCCCTGTCGATCAGGTCGCGCGCGCGACGCAGCTGCACCAGCGCGGCGAGTCGTTCCGGGGACATGTCTCGACCGTAGCAGCGCGTCCGCTCGAGGTCACGCCCTGTCGGCTCACCGGGCGAGGCGCTCCACCGCCGCACCGAAGAGCGCGGGCATCGCCCGCGCGGCCGGCACGATGAAAGGCCGGAGAGGAGACTGCGCCGCGGCGAGCAGGCTCGAGGTGATCACACGGAAGTCCCGACTGACGCGCGCCCACTCCCTGTCGTAGGTCGCCGCGGGCCGCGGGCTCTCTCCGACGATCGCCTCGATGGCGGCCCGCGCATGGGCCAGGCCCACCCGGATGCCCTCTCCCGTCAGAGCGTCGACGTAGCCCGAGGCGTCGCCCAGAAGCAGCACTCGCCCGGCGCTGCGGGCGGCGGTGCGCTGCCTGAGCGGTCCTGCCCCGCGGAGGCTGTCAACCGGGCGAGATCGGCTCAGCCGGTCGGAGAGCTCCGGCAGCTGCGCCAGCACCTCGTCGAAATCGGTGCGCGGACGTCCGAGAACCGCTACACCCACGAGGCCGCCGGCCAGCGGCGTGACGTAGGCCTCGGCATCCGCGACCCAGTGCACCTCGACGAGGTCCGTCCACGGCTCGACCGCGTAGTGCCGACGCAGGCCGAAGCGGCGCCGGTCGACGCGGCCCGGCGCCGGCCGTTCGAGTCCGACCAGCCGTCGCACCGTGGAGTGCAGCCCGTCGCAGGCGAGCAGCCACGACGCCCGCACGTCGCCGACCGTCACGCCCTCAGCGGTCTGCACCAGATCGGAGACCCGGGCATCCCGTCGCGTCACGCCCAGCTCGTGTGCCCGCTCGGAGAGCGCACCGTGCAGCGCCGTGCGGCGCACGCCGAGTCCGGAGTCGGCTGTGAATCTGTGCTCGACGAGGGTACGCGCGTTCGAGTAGCGGAAGCCGGCGATCGCGGCTCCCTCAGGATGCACGCCGAGTCGCGCGAGGGCGGCGACGGCCCCGGGCATCAAGCCTTCGCCGCAGGCCTTGTCGATGGGAAACGATCGCGGCTCGATGACCACGGCCGACAGCCCGCCGAGCCGCGCCTCGATCGCGGCGGCGAGGCCGATGGGACCTCCCCCCACGACGGCGACATCGACGTCGATCGCGCTCATCGGGGTGCGACGGGCTTCTCGCCGAGCGCCGCCTCGAGCGCCCGCTCCTCGACCGGAATGCGGAACCCGAACAGCAGCACCGCGTTGAGCACGGTGAACACGAGGGCGGTCACCCAGTTGCTGTGCACCAGGGGCAGGGCGATGCCCTCGGCGATGACGACGATGTAGTTGGGGTGCCGAAGCCACCGATACGGTCCGCGCAGCACGAGCGGCAGACCGGGAACCACGATGACCCGCGTGTTCCAGCGATGGCCGAGCGACGCGATGCACCACCAGCGCAGCACCTGGCTGGCGAGCGCGATCACGAGCATGGGCCAGCCCAGCCATGGGATGAAGGGGCGGTCGGCGAGGACCGTCTCGAGCAGGCAGGCGAGCAGCAGCCCCGTGTGCAGCGCCACCATCGGCCCGAAGTGGCGACGACCGAACTCGAGGCCGCCGCGCGCGAACGCCCACGCCGCGTTGCGAGTCGACACCACCAGTTCGACGATGCGTTCGCCGCCGGTCAGCAGGATCAGGATCGTGTACAGCACCACGGAGAGGGTCATTCCGTCGCTCCCGACCAGCGCAGAAGCACCAGCTCGGCGCACACGCCCGGGCCGAGGGCGAACAGCGCGCACAACTCTCCGCCCGTCGGCGGCGCGTCCCGGATGCTGTCGGCCAGCACGTGAAGCACGGATGCCGACGACAGGTTGCCGACACGGGCGAGCGAATCCCAGCTCACGGCGAGCGCGCCCGGCGGCAGGTCGAGCGCGTCGCTGAACGCGTCGAGCACCCGCGGGCCGCCCGGATGCGCGATCCAGCGCGGGATGTCGTCGATCGTCGCGTCGTGGTCGGCGAGGAACCGGGTCATGTCGTCACCGAAATGCTCGTCGATCACATCGGCGACCCCGGCTGTCAACACGATACGGAAGCCCGTCTCGCCCGGATTGAAGCCGAGCACGTGACGGGTTTCGGGGTAGAGGGCGCTTCTCGAGCCGACGACATCGAATCCGTCGTCCGAGCGCGCGATCGCACGCTCGGCGCCCACCATCACGACGGCCGCCGCACCGTCGCCGAAGAGCCCGGATGCGACGAGGTTCGCCATCGAGTCGTCGTCGCGCTGCACCGTGAGCGAGCACAGCTCGACGGAGACGAGCACGGCGACGCCGGTCGGATGGCCCGCCAGGTAGTCGTCGAGCCGGGCGATGCCGGCGGCACCGGCCACGCAGCCCAGGCCGAACATCGGCACCCGCTTCACGTCGGGTCGGAGCCCGAGTCGCGGCACGAGGAGAGCGTCGATCGACGGCGCCGAGACACCGGTCACCGAGGTGAACAGCACGAAGTCGACCTCGTCGGGGCGCACGCCCGCCTGCAGCAGCGCCGCATCGAGCGCCTCCTCCGCCAGGTCGGTGGCCGCTTCGATGAAGAGGCCGTTCGTCTCGGTGAAGGTCTGCTCCTCGAGGTAGCGCTCGAGGGGAAGCACCAGGTGGCGACGCTCCACCCGGCTTCCCTCGTGCAGCCGTCGCAGGACCGCCTGCTTCGAGGGGTCAGCGGTGATCATCGGGGCGATCGTGTCGGTGATCGCCGTCTGGGCATACGAGAGGGCGGGCAGTGCGGCGGATACCCCGACGATTCTCGACACGTTCGCACGCTAGCACGGCCGCTCACGCCTATCGATGCCCATGGAAAGCCGAAACGACTGCGCCATAATGTCTCGACGACAACGCGAAGGGCACCGTATGAGCATCGAGACCGACCGGCCATGGGTTTCCCAGTACGCAGACGGCGTGCCCGCGACGATCGCACTGCCCACCGGCTCGCTGGTCGACATGTTCGACGCCTCGGTGCGTGCGTACAAGTCCAACGTCGCCCTCGACTTCTTCGGCTCGACGACGACGTATGCCGAACTGGGCATGCTGGTGGCACGCGCCGCCGAGGGCCTGAGACGCGTCGGCGTCGGCCCCGGTGACCGGGTGGCCCTCGTGCTGCCGAACTGCCCGCAGCACGTCATCGCCTTCTACGCCGTCCTTCGTCTCGGCGCGATCGTCGTCGAGCACAACCCGCTCTACACCGACCGCGAGATGCGCCACCAATTCGAAGACCATGGCGCGAAGGTCGCGATCGTGTGGGACAAGGTGGGCGATCGCATCCATTCGATGCCCGCCGATGTGGCGTTCGACACCGTTGTCGCGGTCGACATCACCCGCGCGATGCCGTTGTCGAAGCGACTGGCGCTGCGGCTGCCCGTGCCCAAGGCCCGCGATGCCCGCAAGGCCCTCACAGCCGACTCGAAGCGCAGCATGCCGTGGGAGAAGCTCGTCAATCACCGACCCGTGCGCCGCTCGGTGCCCCGCCCCTCCGTCGACGATCTCGCCGTCATCCAGTACACGAGCGGCACGACCGGAACGCCCAAAGGTGCCAAACTCACACACTTCAACCTGCACGCCAACGCCCTGCAGGGCCGCGCGTGGGTGCCGGGAATGGTGGCGGGCAAAGAGGTCATCTACGCCGTGCTTCCGATGTTCCACGCCTACGGGCTCACGCTCTGCCTCACGTTCGCGATGAACAGCGGCGCCCGGCTCGTGCTGCTGCCCAAGTTCGACGTCGATCTCGTGCTCGACGCGGCGAAGTCGCATCCGCCCACCTTCCTGCCCGCCGTTCCGCCCATCTACGAGCGCCTCGCGCTGGGCGCACAGAAGCGCAAGGTCGACCTCACCGGAATCCGCTTCGCTATCTCCGGCGCCATGAACCTGCCCGTCTCGACCGTCGAGCTCTGGGAGAAGGCCACGGGCGGCTACCTCGTCGAGGGCTACGGACTCACGGAGACCTCGCCGGTGGCGTTGGGCAACCCCATCGGTCCGAGCCGCCGGCCCGGCACCGTCGGTGTCCCCTTCCCCAGCACGGACATCCGGGTCGTCGATCCCGAGGACACCTCGGTCGACCGGGCGCCGGGCGAGGAGGGCGAGCTTCTGATCCGGGGGCCGCAGGTGTTCCAGGGCTACTGGCAGAAGCCCGACGAGACCGACGCGGTGCTGCTCGACGGCGGATGGTTCCGCACCGGAGACATCTGCACGCAGGACGCCGACGGCTTCGTCACCATCGTCGACCGCATCAAGGAACTCATCATCACGGGCGGATTCAACGTGGCGCCGTCCGAGGTCGAAGACGCGCTGCGCCAGCATCCCGGAGTCGCCGACGTCGCCGTCGTCGGCATGCCGAGCGGTGGTGGCGGGGAAGACGTGGTCGCGGCCGTCGTGCTCGCGCCCAAGACCGACTTCGACGAGAGGGAGTTCCGCGACTGGTGCCGCGGCCAGCTCACGGCCTACAAGGTGCCGAAGCGAATCGTCGTCATCGACGAACTCCCGAAGTCGCTCATCGGCAAGGTTCTGCGCCGCGCCGTGCGGGAGCAGCTGCTGGCCGACAAGGGCTGACCCGATCCGATCAGGAGGGCTCGGGCAGCGATGAGGCGGGGAAGACGGGCGCGGAGAGAAGTGCGACCGTCACCGAGCCGCCTTTTGTGACCTGCTCGCCCAGCTGAACGAAGCCGAGGCGGTCGTGGAACGCCAGCGAGCCCGGGTTCGGCGGGTCGAGGTTGACCTCGCACGTGACCTCGGTGAGGCCGGCGAGCTCTGCCTCGGCGAAGACGCGCTCGTAGAGCAGCTGCCCCAGGCCACGACCCCTCATGCCCTCGGCGACGACGATGCGGTCGACGTAGAGGAAGTCGCCGCCCCGTTCCTCGAACCAGCGGTAGTTCTCGCTCTCATAGTCGTTGCCGGCGGCCAGGGTGACGACGAGGCCGAGCGGTTCCTCGGGAGCCTCGTCGTCGACCACGATCACGGCGGCGTGCGCCATCGACACGAGGTCGAGGAGCTCCGCCTCGTCGAGCAGGTTCACCGCGGGGATGGCCCTGTTGTTCATGGCCAGCAGCGGGGTCAGGTCGGTGGCGTCGATGTCTCTGGTCGTCAAGGTCACCCCGCGAGCCTACCCAAGAGACGATCGGCGGAATGCGCGCGAGCGTGATGGACTTACACCTAGAACCATGACGAGCATCGCCGACAGGAGCCCCATCGTGACCATCGACTGGCTGACATTGCAGAACACCGCACACGCCGAGTTCGCCACGCGCCTCGAGGCGGTGACCGACTGGAACGCCCCCACCCCCGACACCGACTGGAACACCCGCCAGCTCGTCACCCACGTGATCGAGGAGCAGCAGTGGGTCCCCCTGCTGCTCGAGGGGCGCAGCCTGCGCCAGGCGCAGGCGCTCAAACGCCCGCTGTCGAGCGACCTCGCGGCCGAGTGGGCCCTGTACTCCAAGGCCGCAACCGACGCCTGGCGATCGGCGGCACCGGATGCCCGTGTGCAGCTGTCGTACGACACCGTGACGGTCACCGAGTACCTGCGCGAGCAGGTGTCCGACGTCACGATCCACACCTGGGACCTGGCGCGCGCCACCCGCACCTCCGAGACACTCGACGACCAGCTCATCGCCGCGGTCTGGACCGTCTTCGAACCGCAGAAGGAGACGCTGGAGGCATCCGGTCTGTTCAGCTCCCCCGTCCCCGTTCCCGAGCACGCGCCGCTGCAGTCTCGGCTGCTGGCTCTGACCGGGCGGGACGACAGGCTTCCGCTCTCCGCGTAGCCCGAATTCTATGCACACTCATGAATGAGGATTAGCCTGAACGCCTAGGCGGCGAACCCGAGACTCCGCCTGAGCGCGAGGAGCTTCATGTCGGCCGCACCCCAGTTGTCCATCCCCGACCAGTACGGCAAGCGCGTCATCGTGACGGGGGCCAACAGCGGACTCGGTCTCGAGACGGCTCGACGCCTCTCGGCGGCCGGCGCCCATGTGGTCATGGCGGCCCGCACCCAGGAGAAGAACCAGGCCGCTGCCGACGCCATCCGGCAGAGCGTGCCCGACGCGTCGCTGCAGCTCGAGAGCCTCGACCTCGCCTCGCTGGAGAGCGTGCGGGCGTTCTCCGATCGCATCCTCGCCGATCAGCTCCCCGTCGATGTGCTCATCAACAACGCCGGGGTCATGGCCGTGCCCACGAAGCACACGACCGAAGACGGCTTCGAGCTGCAGTTCGGCACGAACCACCTGGGGCACTTCGCCCTCACGGCGCGTCTCCTGCCCTCGCTCATGGCTGCGGATGCGCCGAGGGTCGTCACTCTGTCGAGCGTGATGCACTGGATCGGCCGCATCCGATTCGGCGACCTCAACGCCGACAAGAAGTACAACGCCTGGCTCGCCTACGGCCAGTCGAAGCTCGCGAACCTGCTCTTCGCCCATGAACTGCAGCGCCGCAGCGACGGCGCCGGCTGGGGTCTGCTCAGCGCGGCGGCCCATCCCGGGTCGAGCCGCACGAACCTCCAGAGCGCGGGCCCGCAGCTCGGCCGCGACAAACCGGCGAGCGCGCTCGTCGAGAGGTTCATGAACATGCCCGGCCTCTCGCAGGAGGCCGAGCAGGGCGCGGAACCCGAGATCTTCGCGGCCACGTGGGCGAGCGTCTCCGGCGGAGACTACGTCGGACCGACGGGGGCGTTCGGACTCACCGGCCCTCCCGGACGGGCGAAGCAGAGCCGACGAGCCCTCGACGAGAGGGTGGCCTCGCGTCTCTGGACCGTGTCGGAGGACCTGACGGGCATCGACTTCTAGGAAGCCCCTCGACGATTACGAGGAACGGAGGCCCGTTCCCTGAGCCTGTCGAGGGGCCCCTCCGCGACCCTCGACTACTCGGGAAGCGCCGTGGCCCTCTCGAGCACGAGTTCGCGAACGCGCGCCGCGTCGGCCTGACCCTTCATCGCCTTCATCACGGCACCGATCACTGCGCCCGCGGCCTGCACCTTGCCGTCACGGATCTTGGCCAGGACGTCGGGCTGGCTCTGCAGCGCCTCGTCGATGGCGGCGATCAGCGCGCCGTCATCCGACACGACGGCCAGGCCACGTGCATCCACGACCTGCTGGGGCGTGCCCTCACCGGCGATGACGCCCTCGAGGACCTGCCGCGCGAGGCGATCGGTGAGGGTGCCGGCGTCGACGAGCGCCACGAGCTGAGCGACCTGCAGCGGCGTGACGAGTGTGGTCGCGTCGACGCCCTGCGCGTTGGCGGTGCGCGCGATCTCGCCCGTCCACCACTTGCGGGCCGCCGCGGGGGCGGCACCTGCCGCGACGGTCTCGACGACCTCGTTCACGAGGCCGGAGTTGGTGAGGTCCTGGAACTCGAGGTCGGTGAAGTTCCACTCGGCCTTCAATCGACGGCGACGGATGGCCGGGGCCTCGGGAAGGGCCGCGCGCAGTTCTTCGATGAGCTCGGGCGACGGAACGACGGGCAGCAGGTCGGGCTCCGGGAAGTAGCGGTAGTCGTCGGCGTCGGACTTGGGACGACCGGCGGAGGTCTGCCCCGTGTCCTCGTGCCAGTGGCGGGTCTCCTGCGTGATCGTTCCGCCGTCGTCGAGGATGGCTGCCTGGCGCTGGATCTCGTAACGGATGGCCCGCTCGACACTGCGCAGGGAGTTGACGTTCTTCGTCTCGGTGCGCGTTCCGAGCGGCGCGGGCGGCTCCCCCTCGGGGGTGCGTCGGCGAAGCGAGATGTTGGCATCGCAGCGCAGGTTTCCGCGCTCCATGCGCGCCTCGGAGATGCCGAGTCCCACGACGATGTCGCGGATGGTCGACACGTACGCCTTGGCGAGCTCCGGGGCATCGGCCTCGGCGCCGTAGATGATGTCGGTGACGATCTCGACCAGGGGAACACCCGCACGGTTGTAGTCGACGAGCGAGTACTCGGCACCCTGGATGCGGCCGGTCGCGCCGCCCACGTGGGTGAGCTTGCCGGCGTCCTCCTCCATGTGCGCACGCTCGATCGGCACCGTGAACAGGCGGCCGTTCGGCAGCTCGACCTCGACAGAGCCCGCGAATGCGATGGGCTCGTCGCTCTGCGAGATCTGGTAGTTCTTCGCCAGGTCGGGATAGAAGTAGTTCTTGCGCGCGAAGCGGCTCGTGGGCGCGATCGAGCAGCCGAGCGCGAGGCCCAGGCTGATGGCGTAGCGCACCGCCTGGCCGTTCACCACGGGAAGCGACCCCGGCAGGCCGAGGTCGACGGGCGTGATGTTCGTGTTGGGCTCGCCGCCGAAGTAGTTCGGCGCGTCGGAGAACATCTTGGTCTTGGTGCTGAGCTCGATGTGCACCTCGAAGCCGAGCACCGGCTCGAAGAGCTCGAGCGCGCGGTCGTAGTCCATCAGTTTCGCCATCAGACGGCTCCCTCGTCGGTCGCGTTCATTTCACTGGGAGACAGGTCGGGCGCCTGGCTCAGGAGCGTGTGCCCCCACTTCTGCTCGAGGAGCGCCTCGAGCGCCGCGGCCACCCCGTACAGGCGGGCGTCTTCGCGCGCCGGCGCCAAGAACTGGATGCCGACGGGCAGCCCGTCTTCGGCGGCCAGTCCCACGGGCACCGAGATTCCGGGGATGCCCGCGAGGTTCGCCGGGATCGTGGCGATGTCGTTGAGGTACATCGACAGCGGGTCTCCGGTCTTCTCTCCCAGCTTGAACGCCGTGGTGGGCGCCGTGGGTGACACGAGCACGTCGGCGTTCGCGAAGGCGGCCGCGAAGTCGCGCTGCACGAGCGTGCGCACCTTCTGGGCGCTGCCGTAGTAGGCGTCGTAGTAGCCGGCCGAGAGCGCGTAGGTGCCGAGAATGATGCGGCGCTTCGCCTCGGCGCCGAACCCCTGCTCGCGGGTGGCGCTCATCACGTCTTCGACGGTGCCGCCGCCCTTCGGGTTGACCCGCAGGCCGAAGCGAACAGAGTCGAACTTGGCCAGGTTGCTGGAGGCCTCGGCTGGCATGATCAGGTAGTAGGCGGCGATCGCGTGCTCGACGCTCGGCAGGCCGACCTCGGTGATGATCGCTCCGGCACCCTCGAGCAGGGCGAGGGCCTCACGGAAGCGCTCCATGACGCCGGGCTGGAACCCGTCGCCCTGGAGCTCTGTGATGACACCGATGCGCAGGCCTGCGACGTCGGCGTTGCGAACCGCCTCGGCGAACGACGGCCAGGCGTCGGTGAGCGACGTGGAGTCGCGCGGGTCGTGCCCACCGATCACGTCGTGCAGCAGTGCGGAGTCGAGCACCGTGCGCGACACCGGACCGATCTGGTCGAGGCTGGAGGCGAGGGCGATGGCGCCGTAGCGGCTGACTCCGCCGTAGGTGGGCTTGAGGCCGACCGTGCCGGTGACGTGCGCGGGCTGGCGGATGGACCCGCCGGTGTCGCTGCCCAGGGCGAACGGCGCCTCGAAGGCGGCGACCGCGGCGGCGGAGCCACCACCGGAGCCTCCGGGGATGCGCTCGAGGTCCCACGGGTTGTGCGTGGGGCCGTAGGCGGAGTGCTCCGTCGACGAGCCCATGGCGAACTCGTCCATGTTGGTCTTGCCGATGGAGACGAGTCCTGCGGCGCGCAGCTTGGTCATGACCGTGGCGTCGTAGGGCGGAACCCAGCCCTCGAGGATCTTGGAACCGCTCGTGGTGGGCATGCCCTTGGTGACGATGACGTCTTTGATGGCGATGGGAACGCCGGCGAGCGGGTGCAGCTCTTCTCCGGCCGCGCGGCGGCGGTCGATGTCGGCCGCCTCGGCGAGGGCGCTGTCGGATGCGACGTGCAGGAAGGCGTGAACGGACCCGTCGACCGCGGCGATGCGGTCGAGGTGCGCCTGCGTGGCCTCGACCGAGCTGACCTCGCCCGTGCTGAGCTTGGTGGCGAGTGCGTCGGCGGTGAGCCTCGTGAGATCGGTCGTCATTACTGCTCCTCCCCCAGGATGGCGGTGACGCGGAACCGCGAGCCGTCGTGGTCGGGCGCCCCGGCCAGCGCCTCTTCGGCGGTGAGGGTCTGGCCCACCACGTCGTCTCTGAACACGTTCTGCAGCGGGATCGGGTGGCTCGTGGCCGGAACATCGGGCGTCGCGACCTCGGTGACCGTGGCCACGTGGTCCATGATCGACCCGAGCTCGCTCGTGAGCGACACGATCTCCTCGGGTGTCAGCGCGATGCGGGCGAGGCTGGCCAGGTGGGTGACCTGCTCCTGCGTGATTTCGGACATGCTGCTCCGTGTCTTCATTCGGGGGGAGTTCGGACGAACCCACCGATTCTACCGGAGGAGCTACTCGCCGTTCTCTGCCTCGGGTGCCGGGCCCAGCGCATCCGGGCCCTCGGTTACGAGGACGGCGAACTGCTCGGCGTCGATGATGCGCAGGCCGAGGGCCTCGGCCTTGGTGAGCTTGGAGCCGGCACCGGGACCCGCGGCCACGAAGTCGGTCTTCTTGCTCACGCTCGACGCGGCCTTGCCTCCCGCGTTGATGATCGCCTCGAGCGCGCCCTCGCGGGTGAACCCCTCGAGCGATCCTGTGGCCACGACGGTGACGCCCGAAAGCACCCCGCCCTCGACGACGGCTGCGCCGGGGCCCGGATGCCCGGGGGTCGCGAACTGCACGCCGGCGGCGGCCCAGGAATCGACGATGTCGACGTGCCAGTCGACGGAGAACCAGTCGATCAGGGCGTCGGCGATGATCGGACCGACCCCGTCGACGGCCGCGAGCTCGTCGCGGCTCGCCGCACGGATCGCATCGAGCGAGCCGAAGTAGTCGGCGAGGGCGCGCGCGGCCACCGGACCGACGTGTCGGATCGACAGCGACACGAGCATGCGCCACAGCGGCTTGGTCTTGGCCTTCTCGATCTCGGCGAGAAGCTTGACGGCGTTCGTCGAGGGCACCGAGAATTCGTCGCCGGCGAAGTCGACGGCGTCAGGATCGAACTGACCGTCGCGCTTCTGGCGTCGGCGCTGGAAGGGCTGAACCCGCTTGGGTTCGCCGTCGTCGGTGAGCTTGACCATGCCCGTCTCGTTGTCGCGCACGACCACCGTGATCGGGAAGATGTCCTGCATGCGCAGGGCGAAGAGACCCGCCTCTGTCTCGAGCGGAGGATCGGACGGCTCGAGGGGCTGGGTGAGAGCCGCGGCCGACACCTCTCCCAGTACCTCGATGTCGAGGCCGCCACGGGAGCCCACGTGCTCGACGCGGCCGCGCACCTGGGCGGGGCAGCTGCGCGCGTTCGGGCAGCGCAGGTCGATATCGCCCTCCTTGGCCGGGGCGAGCTTCGTGCCGCACTCCGGGCAGTTCTCGGGCATCACGAATGCGCGCTCGTCGCCCGTGCGCAGCTCGACCACCGGACCGAGCACCTCGGGAATGACATCGCCCGCCTTGCGCAGCACCACGATGTCGCCGATGAGCACACCCTTGGCTTTGACCACGTCCTGGTTGTGCAGTGTGGCCTGGCGCACCTCGGAGCCGGCGACCTCGACCTTCTCCATGACCGCGAACGGCGTGGCGCGGCCTGTGCGCCCGACGCTCACGACGATATCGAGCAGACGGGTGTTGACCTCTTCGGGCGGGTACTTGTAGGCGGTGGCCCAGCGCGGAGCGCGGCTCGTGGCTCCGAGCTCGGCGTGCAGGGCGAGGTCGTCGACCTTGATGACGATGCCGTCGATCTGGTGCTCGACGCTCGCGCGATGGATGCCGTTGTACCGGATGAACTCGACGACGTCGTCGACCGAGTCGAAGACCTTGAAGTGGGTCGAGATGGGAAGACCCCACTGCTCGAGCAGGCCGTAGACCTCGCTCTGCGCCGCGACCGGAGGGTTCGGCCACGCACCGATGCCATGCACCAGCATGCGAAGGCGAGACAGGCGGTTCTCGACGAGGGCGAGCTGTTTGGCGTTCTTGCCCTCGGTCTTCTGGCGCAGGGAGCCGGCCGCCGCGTTGCGCGGGTTGGCGAACACGCGCTCCCCGGCTGCTTCCTGCGCGGCGTTCAGCTCATCGAACGATGCGACGGGAAAGAAGATCTCGCCGCGCACCTCGACCAGTGGCGGATGACCGGTGCCCTTCAATCGCGCCGGAATCTGCTTGATCTGAAGCACGTTGTCGGTGACGTCTTCTCCGACCACACCGTCGCCGCGGGTGGCCGCCGTGACGAGAACACCGTTCTCGTAGCGCAGGTTGATGGCGAGCCCGTCGATCTTGAGCTCGGACAGGTAGCGCACGGCACTGCGCCCGGCGTCGCGTTCGATCTTGGCGGCCCACTCGCGCAGCTCGTCTTCGCTGAAGACGTTGTCCAGGCTGAGCATGCGCTCCGCATGCGTGACCGGCGTGAACATCGTGGTCTCGGCGCGCCCGCCCACCGTCTGGGTGGGACTGTCGGCGCTCTGCAGTTCGGGGTGCGCGCGTTCGATGGCGTCGAGTCGTCGGACGAGGGCGTCGTACTCGGCGTCGGAGGCGGTGGACGCGTTCTTCTCGTAGTACTGGTCGCGCAGTTCGAGGATGCGCGTCGTGAGCTCGTCGGCCTCGACCTTGGCCTCTGCGAGGTCGGGAGTCACCTCGTCGGGCAGGACCTCGGCCATCAGGCCACGGCTCCTGCCGGGCCGGACACCGCGGGGACCGCGCTGACCGTGCGGTCGATGGTGCACTGGCCGAGCACGCGAGTGCCGATGTAGACGACGGCCGTCTGGCCGGGAGCGACCCCGTTGAGCGGCGTGTGCGGCGTGATGACCAGTTCGTGATCGGATGCCGGTCGCTGGCCCTCGACGGGAACGGGCACATCGAGCGCGCGCACGACGGCGGTGGCAGGAACCGGGTCGGCGTGGGCGCGGATCTGCACCTCGCACTCGAAGGCGATCTGCGGGTTCTCGGGGGCGAGCCCGGCCCAGGTGAAACGGGCACCGGCGATCTCGGAGATGTCGAGCGCCTCTTTCGGGCCGACGACGACCTGATTGCTCACGGGTCGAACCTCGAGCACGAATCGGGGCTTGCCGTCGGGCGCTGGCATGCCGAGGTGGAGACCCCGGCGCTGGCCGACGGTGAACGAGTGGGCCCCGTCGTGGCTGCCCACGACGCTGCCGTCGCGCTCGACGACCTGCCCGGTCTCGGCACCGACGCGCTCGGCCAGCCAGCCCTTCGTGTCGCCGTCGGGGATGAAGCAGATGTCGTGGCTGTCGGGCTTCGACGCCACCGAGAAACCGCGTTCTGCGGCTTCTGCACGCACCTCGGCCTTGGAGGGCGTCGCGCCCAGGGGGAACATGCTGTGCGCCAGCTGCTCGCTGGTGAGCACACCCAGAACGTAGCTCTGGTCTTTGGCCCACGTGGCGGCCCGGTGCAGCTCGCGGTTGCCCTCGGCGTCGGTGACGATGTTGGCGTAGTGGCCCGTGGCGACCGCGTCGAAGCCCAGGTCGACCGCCTTCTCGAGGAGGGCGGCGAACTTGATGCGCTCGTTGCAGCGCATGCACGGGTTCGGGGTGCGCCCGGCCGTGTATTCGGCCACGAAGTCGTCGACGACGTCGGCTTTGAACCGCTCGGAGAAATCCCATACGTAGTAGGGGATGCCGATCTTGTTGGCGACACGCTGCGCGTCCATCGAGTCTTCGATGGTGCAGCAGCCGCGAGCACCGGTTCGCAGGGTGCCGGGCATGCGTGACAGAGCGAGATGCACACCCACCACGTCGTGCCCCGCTTCGACCGCGCGTGCGGCCGCCACCGCGGAGTCGACCCCGCCACTCATTGCTGCTAAAACCTTCACAGTACGAGCTTACGTGAGGGGTGCGACACCGCGGCCGGAAGGCCTCGATACGGCCGCAGGCGGCCTACTCGACCGGCGCAGAAGGAGCGGACTCTGCGGCGTCTGCTTCGGCCTGAGCCTTCATCGCGGCCTCGACGTCGAGCGCCTTGAGCTGCGCGACGAGGTCGGCGAGGGCGGGCGCCGGAAGCGACCCGGCCTGACGGAACACGGGCACGCCGTTCTTGAACGCCATCAGGGTGGGGATCGAGGTGATCTGCGCGGCGGCGGCGAGCTGCTGCTGGTCTTCGGTGTCGATCTTTCCGTAGACCACGTCGGTGTTGTCTTCGCTGGACTTCTCGAAGACGGGCGCGAACTGCTTGCACGGCCCGCACCAGTCGGCCCAGAAGTCGAGAAGGACGATCTCGTTGTCGGTGATGGTCTTGTCGAGCGATTCGGCGGTGACGGTAACGGTAGGCAAAAGGGGCCTCCTCGTGAAGATTGTCGGTTGATGGTCGTGCGGTGGGCGAAACGCTACCCGCACGGTCTGTACAACAGAACGGGCTTGCGCATCATTCCCCGGGCCCGCAGAGGTGCGGGCCCGGGGAACAGGTGCGCTAGGCGCCGATGCCCACGACCTCGGGCTGCTCGTTCGAGCCGGGGGCGCTGGGCTCGACCGCTGCGGCCACGCGGGCGCCGAGGGTCGCATCGACGTTCGTCCAGTACTGGTACACGCGCTGGCGGAGGCCGGCGTCGGTCACCTTCGAGACGTGACCCGCGATGTTCGCGACGAGCCGGTCGCGAGCCGCGTCATCCAGAACCTCGCGCACCAGCGCGCCGGCCTGGCCGAAGTCGTCGTCGTCGGCGTGCAGAGCGGCCGCAGCGCGCACGAGCTCGCCGTCGGACTCCCAGCCCGCGTCGGCACCCGCCCGCGCGGGGTCCGCGTGCGGGCCTCCGTGCGAGTTCGGCGCGTAGACCGGCGTCTCGGGAGACGTGAAGCCGTGGCGCATCGCCCCGTCCTTCGAGTAGCTGTGCAGTGGCGCGGTCGGCGCGTTCACCGGCAGCTCCGCGTGGTTGGTTCCCACGCGGTAGCGGTGCGCGTCGGCGTAGCTGAAGATGCGGGCGAGCAGCATCTTGTCGGGGCTGGCCGCGATTCCGGGAACGAAGTTCGACGGCGCGAACGTGGCCTGCTCGATCTGCGCGAAGTAGTTCTCGGGGTTGCGCGTCAGCGTCATGGTTCCGACCTCGTGCAGCGGGTAGTCGGCGTGCGGCCAGACCTTCGTGAGGTCGAACGGGTTGAAGCGGTACGTCGCCGCGTCGGCATAGGGCATGATCTGCACGCTCAAAGTCCAGCTCGGGTAGTCGCCGCGCTTGATCGCCTCGGACAGGTCGCGGATGTGGAAGTCGGCGTCCTCTCCGGCGATGCGGTCCGCGTCGGTCTGGCTCAGGATCTCGATGCCCTGGTGGGTCTTGAAGTGGTACTTGACCCAGAACCGCTCGCCGGCGGCGTTGATCCACTGGTAGGTGTGCGATCCGAAGCCGTCCATGTGCCGCCACGAGGCCGGCAGACCACGGTCTCCCATGAGCCAGGTCACCTGGTGGGCGGTCTCGGGCGACAGCGTCCAGAAGTCCCACTGCATGTCGTGGTCGCGCAGGTGGGTGCCCGGCAGGCGCTTCTGCGAGTGGATGAAGTCGGGGAACTTGATGCCGTCACGGATGAAGAAGACGGGCGTGTTGTTGCCGACGAGGTCGTAGTTGCCCTCGTCGGTGTAGAACTTCAGGGCGAAGCCGCGCGGGTCGCGCCAGGTGTCGGGGCTGCCCTGCTCCCCCGCGACGGTCGAGAAGCGCGCGAGCATGTCGACGGATGCGCCGGGCTGGAAGAGACTGGCGCGCGTGTAGGCGGAGACGTCGTGGGTGGTGACGAAGGTTCCGAACGCGCCGCCGCCCTTGGCGTGCACGATGCGCTCCGGCACCTTCTCACGGTTGAACTGGGCGAGCTTCTCGACCAGGTAGTGGTCGTGCAGCGTGATCGGGCCGTCGGTTCCTACGGTCTGCGAATGCTCATCGCTGGCGACCGGGGCGCCGGAGTTGGTGGTGGTGAAGGCATCGGTGGACATTGTTCTCCTTGTGAATCGGGCGGTCGGGAGGATGTACGAGATCTAGGCTGGCACGGCTGCCTGGCAGGCAGGACAGAGACCCCAGAAGGTGACCTCTGCGGTCTGGATCTGGAATCCGCCGGATGACGACGGGGTCAGGCATGGGCTGTGGCCGACGGTGCAGTCGACGTCTTCGACCGCTCCGCATCCGGTGCACACGACGTGGTGGTGGTTGTCGCCCACACGGCGTTCGTACAGCGCGGGCGAATGCGCGGGCTCGATGCGTCGCACGAGGCCGGCCTGGGTGAACGCGGCCAGGATTCCGTGCACGGCCTGCACGCTCGTGCCGGGCACCAGCGGCAGCACCGCGCGGAACACCCGCTCGGCCTCGATGTGGGACTCGTTCTCGAGCACGCCGAGGACGGCGACCCGGGGCTCGGTGACCCGCAGGCCTGCGTGACGGATGCTGTCGGCCAGCGCCGTCGCATCCGTTCGCTCTGTCGTCATACGTCAACCCTAGGGGCTTGTTTTGAATAACTCAAAATAACTGCATCCCTCGGCGTGTCACGTCATCGTCGTCACGCGCTGTTCATCGGCGCGGCTGGGCGTTCGTCCAGCCAGCTCGTGCACACTGGAGCGCGATGTCTCTCCTGGCCGAGACGCCCCGGGCGTCACCCTCACGGAAGCGTCGGCCGCCTGCAGGTCGACGCGCGCTGAACGCCGTCGTCGTGGCCTCCTCCCTGCTTCTCGCGGCTCTCATCGTGCTGCACAACTGGGTTCCCGACGTGGGCGGCCTCGGGCTGCTGGTCGACTCCGCCGCGCCGTGGCTGGGAGTGTTCATTCCCGTGCTGATCGTGCTCGCCGTATTCGCCCGGCGCGGCCGGCCGTGGGTCGCTGTGCTCGTGCCGATCGCCGCCTGGGGCCTCGTCTTCGGAGCGGCGATCGTTCCTCTGAAGTGGACCGCACCGGCCGCGAGCGCGAACACGCTCACCGTCGCCAGCCAGAACATCGAGGCGAGTTCGGGAACGGGGGCGGCCTCGGCGGCGGACCTCGTGGCCACCGGCGCCCAGGTCGTGGCCATCCAGGAGATGGACGCCTCCTCGAGCGCCGAGGTCTCGTCGGTGCTCGACGCCACCTACGAATACTCCTACCAGGTGGGCACGGTCGGCCTCTGGAGCAGCTACCCGATCCTGAACGCCCAGCCGTGGGACCTCGGACTCGGCTGGCAGCGCGCCCTCGCCGCCGACCTGGAGACTCCCGAGGGCCTCGTCAGCATCTACGTCATCCACGCCGCGTCGGCCCGCATCGGCGACCACGCCGATCGCGACGAGATGCTGAAGAACCTGGCCGACGTCCTGCCGAACGATGAGAACGATCGCGTGATCGCCGTGGGCGACTTCAATGCAGCCTCGACCGACAGGGCGTTCAAGCCGATCCTGTCGCAGCTCGACGAGCCCAACCAGAGCGACGGGTTGTTCGGCTTCACATGGCCGGCGACGCCGTTCCCCCTGGCCAGGCTCGACCACTTCCTGCAGCGCGGACTCGACGTCACGTCGAACACGGTCGTCCCCGCCGGTGGCAGCGATCACCTCGCGATCGTGGCCACCGTCAACCTGTAGGGGCGCTCAGCGCGCGTGGCCCAGCGGCACGAGGCGGTCGCTGAGACCCGCCTTGGATGCGTGCGCGAAGGCCGTGGGCAAGGCCGCCACGAGCGCGTCGACGTCGGCCTCGGTCGTTCCGTGCCCCAGCGTCATGCGCAGCGCTCCGCGCGCGTCGGCCTCGCTGAGGCCCATGGCCGTGAGCACGTGCGACGCCTCGGGGACGCCGGCCTGGCACGCGGATCCCGTGGAGACCGACAGCCCCGCCACGTCGAGCAGGAAGAGGAGCGAGTCGCCCTCGCAGCCGGGGAAGGTGAAGTGGGCGTTGCCGGGAAGCCGGCCCGCCGCATCCGGATCGCCCCGCAGCACCGCATCGGGAACCGCCAGCCGAACCTTCTCGACGAGCCGGTCGCGCAAGACGGCGAGCGCGGCCGCGTGGCCGTGCACCTCGTCGGATGCGCGGCGAGCCGCGACCCCGAACGCTACGGCGCCGGCGACGTCCTGCGTTCCGCTGCGGCCACGCTGCTGGCTGCCGCCGTGGAAGAGGGGCACGATCTCGGCGGAGCGCGAGAGCAGGAGCGCGCCCACGCCGACCGGACCGCCGATCTTGTGTGCCGAGATGCTCAGGGCGGCGGCGCCCGACGCGTGGAAGTCGAGCGGCAGGTACCCGAACGCCGATACGGCGTCGACGTGGGTGGGAACGCCGAACTCGGCAGCGACGGCGCTGAGCTCGGCGACCGGCTGGATCGTGCCGACCTCGTTGTTCGCCCAGAGGACCGAGACGAGGGCCACCGATTCGGGATCGCGTTCGATCGCCTCGCGCAGGGTCTGCGGATGCAACCGGCCGAGTTCGTCGATCGGCAGCCAGTCGATCTCGGCCCCGTCGTGGGCCGCAAGCCACTCGACCGCGTCGATGGTGGCGTGGTGCTCGCCGCCGGGAACGAGGATGCGAGGGCGGGGACGCGCCTCCTGCCGTTTCCAGAAAAGACCCTTGATGCCGAGGTTCACCGCCTCTGTGCCGCCCGAGGTGAAGACGACCTCGACGGGCTCGGCGGACACGCTCGCCGCGACGAGTTCGCGGGCCTCCTCGAGCATGCGTTTCGCCTGCTGACCCTGGCTGTGGATCGACGCGGGGTTGCCGACGACCCCGAGCGCCTCGATGTACGCGTCTCGCGCATCGGGGAGCATCGGCGTGGTGGCCGCATGGTCGAGGTAGACGGGCACGACGACTCTTTCCGTGATCTGTTGGAAACCTGACAATCACTACTCTAAGACGCATGACTGTCGCCGATCCCCTCGCCAACTTGGGCGTTCGCCTCACGGCCCACGGAGGCGAGATCCGGGTCTGGTCGGAGCACGCCGAGAGGGTGGAGCTGTGCCTGTTCGACGACAAGGACGCGAACTGGATCTACAAGACCGTCGAGCTGACCCGCGACCGGCACGGCGTGTGGTTCGGCCGCACCCGTGAGCTCGTTCCCGGTCGCAGGTACACCCTGCGCGTCGCGGGCCCCCAGGGGCCGACCCACCGCTTCGACCCCACCCGGCTGCTGCTCGACCCGTACGGCAAGGGAATCCAGCGGCTCAGCTCGGGGTCGCAGCGCTCCGTCGTGGTCGACGAGTCGTTCGACTGGGCCGGCGTCACGAAGCCGAACACCCCGCTCGACCACTCGGTCATCTACGAGGCGCACCTCAAGGGCCTCTCCGAACTCAATCCCCGCATCCCCGAGGAGCTGCGCGGAACATACGCCGGCCTCGCCCACGAGACCACCATCGGCTACCTGAAGAACCTCGGCGTCACGGCGGTGCAGCTGCTTCCCGTGCAGTCGTTCGTGTCGGAGCAGCGGCTCATCAAGCAGGGGCTGCGCAACTACTGGGGGTACAACACGCTCGGGTTCTTCAGCCCGCACGCGCTCTACGCCTCGAAGTCGGCACAGGCCCAGGGACCCAGCGCCAACCTCCGCGAGTTCAAGGGCATGGTCAAGCTGCTGCACGAGGCCGGCATCGAGGTTCTGATGGACGTGGTCTACAACCACACGGCGGAGGAGGGTCCCGGCGGTCCGACCACGAGCTTCCGCGGCATCGACAACGCCAGCTACTACCGGCAGACCGCCGGCGGCACGTACATCGACGTCACCGGATGCGGCAACAGCATCAACACCGCCACCCCGGCCGTCTCACGCATGATCCTCGACTCCCTGCGGTTCTGGGCCAACGAGGTGCAGGTCGACGGATTCCGATTCGACCTCGCGGCCACCCTGGGACGCAACGCCGACCACTACTACGACCCGCAGCATCCGCTTCTCACCGACATCGTCTCCGACCCGGCCCTCGCGAACGTGAAGATGATCGCCGAGCCGTGGGATGTCGGCATGGGCGGATGGCAGACCGGCAACTTTCCCGACGGCTGGTCGGAGTGGAACGACCGCTACCGCGACCGCATGCGCAAGTTCTGGCTGCGCGACATCCGCTCGATCCGAGAGCACGGCGACCCGGGCGATGGCGTGGGCATGCTGGCGACTCGCCTCGCCGGCTCGTCGAACACTTTCGCCCAGCACCGGGGGCCCCTGTCCTCGATCAACTTCATCACGGCCCACGACGGGTTCACGATGGCCGACCTCACTGCCTACGACACGAAGCACAACGTGGGCAACGGCGAGTCGAACCGCGACGGCACCGACAACAACATGTCGTTCAACCACGGGGTGGAGGGCCCCACCTCGTCGAGGCCGATCGAGGCCGCTCGGCGCCAGGCCATGCGCAACCTCATGGGCACCCTCCTGCTCTCGGCGGGTGTGCCCCTCATCACCGCCGGCGACGAGTTCGGTCGCAGCCAGAAGGGGAACAACAACGCCTACTGCCACGACAGCGAGTTGACCTGGCTGAGCTGGGACAGGCGGCGCTGGCAGAAGGACCACTGGAAGACGACGCAGCACCTGCTGAAGCTGCGGCGCGAGAACCCCGCCCTGCGGCCGGTCCGGTTCGGCATCTTCGGCGAGACGACCCCGAGCGCCAGCCAGATGGACTGGTACGACGCCACCGGATCGTCGATGTCGGTCTACGACTGGAACTCGGCGGAGAACCGCACGCTGCAGTACATGGCGGCGTCCACGCCCGAGCACGAGGACTTCAACCGCATCCTGCTCGTGATCCACGGCATCGAGGCTCCGGTCACCGTGACCCTGCCCATGCACCGGGGTGTGGCCTCGTACACCGAACTCTGGAACTCGGCCGACGACGCCCCGAACCCCGAAGAGGGGCCCACCTACGAGCCCGGCACACAGATCGAGATGTCGCCCTCGAGCCTGCGCCTGTTCCGAGCGAACTGACACCCTTCGACAGGCTCAGGCGGCGGTCGCCGTTGCCTGATCCTGTCGAAGGGGCACAGCGTCAGTGCGCGGTCGCGATGAGGCCCAGCTCGGCGGCCGACGCCAAGTGCGCGTGCTTGGGCACGACGCGCACCGTGTAGCCGAACGCTCCGGCCCTCGACAGGGGAAGGGTGCCCTCGAAGAGGACGACGCCCGAGGCATCCGCCCCCACCGACGCCGACGGCGACAACGAGAACGTGGCTGTGTCGCGTAATTCGTCGCCCGATCCGGCCTGCCCGTAGACGACCTCGACCGCCACGTCGTCGGCGCTGATTCCGTCGAGCTGCACCTGGGCGCGCAGGTGCAGCGAGTCGCCGACCTGCGGGGTGTCGTCGAGGCCGCCCGACTCGACGTGCACGACCTGCACCTTCGGCCAGTGCGCTCTCATGCGCTCGGCGAACGCCGACAGCTCGCGAGCCGCCTCGTGGTCTCTGACCGACATGACCCTCTCGGCGGCGGCGGCCTTCGTGTAGAGGCGCTCGGTGTACTCACGCACCATGCGCTCGGCCGAGAGGCTGGGGCTCAGTGTCGAGAGCGTGTGCCGCACCGAGGCGAGCCAGCGCTCGGGGATTCCGTCGGCGTTGCGCTCGTAGAAGCGGGTCGCGACCTGGTGCTCCATCAGGTCGTAGAGGGCGCCGGCCTCGATGGCGTCGCGTTCCTCGGGCGTGCTGGCACCGTCTGCTGTCGGAATCGCCCAGCCGTTCTCGCCGTCGTAGTACTCGTTCCACCATCCGTCGAGGATCGACAGGTTGAGTCCGCCGTTGAGCGCGGCCTTCATTCCGGATGTGCCACACGCCTCGAGCGGGCGCAGCGGGTTGTTCAGCCACACGTCGGTGCCCGGGTAGAGCAGCTGCGCCATGCCGATGTCGTAGTTGGGCAGGAAGACGATACGGTGACGCACCTCGGGGTCTGACGCGAACTGCACGAGCTTCTGGATGAGCCGCTTGCCCTCCTCGTCGGCCGGATGCGACTTGCCCGCGATGACCAGCTGGATGGGGCGCTGCGGGTTGAGAAGGATCGACTTGAGCCGCGCGGGGTCGTGCAGCATCAGCGTGAGGCGCTTGTAGGTCGGCACCCGCCTGGCGAACCCGATGGTGAGCACCGTGGGATCGAGCAGGGTCTGGTACCAGGCCGGAGCGATGGAACCCGGGTTTTGCTGCTCGAACGCCTCGGTCACACGGCGGCGCGCGTCGTGCACGAGCTGGCGACGCATGTCGCCGCGCACGGCCCAGAGGTCGCTGTCGCTGACGTCGGCGCTGTTCCAGTCGGCGTGGGTCGTGTCGGAGGTGCCGAGCTTCGAGCTCGCCAGCTCCTGCAGCAGGGGGTCCGTCCACGTCGCGGCGTGCACGCCGTTCGTCACCGAGGTGATCGGCACGTCGTCGACGTCGAAGCCCTTCCAGAGTCCCTGGAACATGCCGCGGCTCACGGCGCCGTGCAGCTCGGACACGCCGTTCGCCCGCTGCGCGAGCCGCAGGCCCATGACGGCCATATTGAAGACGTCGGGCGATCCACCCTCGTAGTCCTCGGCTCCCAGGTGCAGGATGTCGTCGACGCTGAGGCCCGGAAGCAGGTCGCCGCCGAAGTACCGCTCGATGAGCGTGCGCTCGAACCGGTCGATGCCCGCGGGAACGGGGGTGTGCGTCGTGAAGACCGTACCGGCGCGCACGACCTGCAGCGCGGCGTCGAAAGAGAGGCCGTCTCCGATGAGGCGTGAGATGCGCTCGAGGCCCTGGAAGCCGGCGTGCCCCTCGTTGGCGTGGAAGACCTCGGGCTCCGGCACATCCCGAAGCTCGGCCGCCAGCTTGAGCGCCCGCACGCCGCCGATGCCGAGGAGCAGCTCCTGCAGCAGGCGGTGCTCGCCGCCGCCGCCGTAGAGGCGGTCGGTGATGCCGCGCAGGTCCTCCGCGTTCTCGGGGATGTCGGTGTCGAGAAGCAGCAGGCGCACACGACCGACCTGGGCCTGCCAGATGCGGGCGAAGAGGGCACGACCGTCGGGAAGGGCGAGCGCGATGTGGGCGGCCGACCCGTCGGCGAGCCTGAGCACGGTGAGCGGCAGACCGTCGGGGTCGAGCACCGGGTAGCTCTCCTGCTGCCAGCCGTCGCGCGAGATGGCCTGGCTGAAGTAGCCGGCACGATAGAAGAGCCCGACTCCCGTGAGGGGCACGCCCAGGTCGCTCGCGGCCTTCAGGTGGTCGCCGGCCAGGATGCCGAGTCCGCCGGAGTACTGAGGGAGGGCGGCGGCGATGCCGAACTCTGCGGAGAAGTAGGCGATGCTGTTCGGCTTCTCGCCCTCGAGCTGCTGGTACCAGCGGGGCTCGGAGAGATAGCGGTTGAGGTCGTCGCGCAGGCTGTTCGCCCAGGCGACGAATCCTTCGTCGTGCGACAGCTCCTCGAGCCGCTCGGGGCTGACGGCGCCGAGCAGGGCGATCGGGTCGCATCCGGTCTGCTGCCAGTCGTCGGGCGAGATGCGGGAGAACAGCTGGCGGGTCGGCTCGTGCCATGACCAGCGAAGATTGGATGCCAGCTCACCGACGGCACCGAGACGCTCGGGCAGCACGGAACGGACGGTGAATCTCCTGATCGCCTTCACGAAAAAACTCCACACCGGCGCGCCACCGCCACTCGTCTCGCGCCCCGCGGTGGACACCGTGGGCCAGGCGTTGCCCAGCCTAGGACAGCGGCGCTCGGCCCGCATAAACGACCGGGAACCGTTTCCATAATCCCCCGCGAACGTTTGGCCTTTCTTGGTACGGTCGAACCGTGGCAAAGACGCAAGCATCCAAGCAGCCGACCCTCTCCGACTCCGGACTCGGGCGCATCCCGATCCTCGACATCTTCCCCAGCGTTCCCGGCCAACGATGGCTCCCCAAGGCCTTCGCCGGCGAGGTCGTGCCCTTCGGTGCCGTCGTGTTCCGCGAGGGCCACGACGCCGTCGGAGCACGGGTCGAGGTGGCCGGCCCTTCCGGTCAGCGCAGCGAAAGACTGCTCCTGCCCCTCGAGCCTGGCACCGACCGCTACGGCGCCGTCGAGCAGCTCGGCGAGGAGGGCCTGTGGCGGTTCCGCATCCGGGCCTACTCCGACGACTTCGCCACCTGGCAGCACACGGCGTCTATCAAGCTGCCCGCAGGCCTCGACGTCGACGTGACCCTCGCGATCGGCCGCGAGCTCTTCGAGGCGGGCAGGGTGGATGCGACGCGCCCCGACGCGCAGCGCGTGCTCTTCGGCAAGGTGGCCAACACCCTGGGCGACTCCTCCATCGACCCGGTCGAGCGTCTCGCCGCGGCCACGAGCCCGGCCGTGCTCGACGCCATCGCGGAGCGACCCTTCGAGAGCCTCACGACCTTCTCCGAGTGGCGGGAGATCACCGTCGAGCGCGAGCGCGCCGGCTCGGGCTCCTGGTACGAGTTCTTCCCCCGGTCGATCGGGGCGAAGAAGAACGCCGACGGAAGCTGGACGAGCGGCACGTTCCGCACGGCGGCGAAGCGCCTGCCCGAGGTGGCGGCCATGGGGTTCGACGTGCTCTACATGCCGCCCATCCACCCGATCGGCCGCTCGTTCCGCAAGGGCCCCAACAACTCGCTGGATGCCGGTCCGCACGACCCCGGGTCGCCCTGGGCCATCGGCGGCCCGGCCGGCGGACACGACGCCATCCACCCCGACCTCGGAACCGTGGCCGATTTCGGCTACTTCCTGAAGCAGGCGGCCAAGGCCGGCCTCGAGGTCGCGCTCGACTTCGCCCTCCAGGCCTCCCCCGACCACCCGTGGGTCACCGAGCATCCCGAGTGGTTCACCACCCTGCCCGACGGATCGATCGCCTACGCCGAGAACCCGCCGAAGAAGTATCAGGACATCTACCCGATCAACTTCGACAACGATCCGAAGGGCATCCGGCGCGAGACGCTGCGACTGCTGCGCTACTGGATCAAGCTCGGCGTGCGCATCTTCCGTGTCGACAACCCGCACACCAAGCCGCTCGACTTCTGGGAGTTCGTGATCCACACGATCAACGCCGAGTTCCCCGAGGTCGTCTTCCTCGCCGAGGCGTTCACCCGGCCGGCCATCATGCAGGGCCTGGCGAAGGTGGGATACCAGCAGTCGTACACCTACTTCACGTGGCGCAACACGAAGGAGGAGCTCGAGGAGTTCCTGCACTCCCTCGCGCACGAGACCGACGCGTTCTTCCGGCCCAACCTCTGGGTCAACACGCCCGACATCCTCACGCAGTACCTGCAGTTCGGCGGGCGGGCGGCCTACAAGATCCGTGCCGCGATCGCCGCGACGGCCGCGCCCACGTGGGCCATGTACTCCGGCTACGAGCTGATCGAGAACGTCGCCCGACCGGGCGCCGAAGAGAACCTCGACAACGAGAAGTACGAGTACCGCCCCCGCGACTTCGCCCTGGCCGAGCAGACCGGGCAGTCGATCGCGCCGTACATCACGAGACTCAACGAGATCCGGCGCGAGCACCCCTCTCTGCGGCAGCTGCGCAACCTCGAGCTGCACTGGAGCGACGACGACGCGATCCTCGTGTACTCGAAGTACATCGCCGCCGAGTTCAGCAGTACCGGCGAACCCGACGCCATCATCGTCGTCGCCAACGTCGATCCTCACTCGGTGCGCGAGACCAGCGTACACTTCGATGTCTCGAAATTCGGCCTGCCGGGTGTGGAGCAGTTCCGGGTCACCGACCTCATCACCGGGGCATCCTGGATCTGGGGCGTGAGCCACAACTTCGTTCGGCTCGACGCGTTCACCGAGCCTGTGCACATTCTTCACGTGGAGCCGGTCGATGGGACCTGGCCCGAAACGCACCCGAGCGGTGCAGACAAGGCGGCTCACTGATGTCCACTCTCGACGGAGCCGGTGTGCTCTCCATTCCCGACGTGGCCGGCGACATTCTCGACAAGGTCGCGGCCGGTTCGTACTACGACCCGCACAGCGTGCTCGGACAGCACCCCATCGAGGGCGCGGGCGCCGACGGCGTCACCGTCATCCGCACCCTGCGGCCCCTCGCCAAATCTGTGGTCGCGGTGCTGGCATCCGGCGCACGAACCGAGCTCACCCACCTGCACGGAGGCATCTGGCAGGGGTACACCCTCACCGGCCTCAGCGACTACACGATCGAGGCGCGCTACGACGACGACACGGTCTGGGCCAGCGATGACCCTTATCGCTTCTCCCCCACCCTCGGCGACGTCGACATCCACCTCATCGGCGAAGGCCGGCACGAGCGCCTGTGGGACGTGCTGGGAGCCCACTACCGCTCGTGGCACGGCGTCGACGAGCAGGTCGCGGGCACCTCGTTCGCCGTCTGGGCGCCGCACGCCCAGGCCGTTCGCGTGATCGGCGACTTCAACTCGTGGGACGGCCTGAAGCACTCCCTGCGCAGTCTCGGCAGCTCGGGTGTCTGGGAACTCTTCGTACCCGCCCTCGAGCCCGGCAGCACCTACAAGTTCGAGATCCTGTCGCAGTCCGGCGAGTGGGTGAGGCGCGCAGACCCGATGGCCCGCTACACCGAGATCCCGCCTCTCACCGCGTCGGTCATCGGCCAGTCGGCCCACGCGTGGGGCGACGACGAATGGATGTCGCGGCGCGCGTCGAGCGATCCGCACTCCGGTCCCATGAGCGTCTACGAGATGCATGTCGGATCCTGGCGCCCCGGGCTCTCCTATCGCGAGCTCGCCGACCAGCTGATCGACTACATGAAGGAACTCGGCTTCACGCACGTGGAGTTCATGCCCCTCGCGGAGCACCCCTTCGGCGGCTCGTGGGGCTACCAGGTCACGTCGTATTACGCGCCCACCTCGCGGTTCGGCCACCCCGACGACCTGCGCTATCTCATCGACCGCCTGCACCAGGCCGGCATCGGAGTGCTCGTCGACTGGGTTCCCGGACACTTCCCGAAAGACGAGTTCGCGCTGGCCAACTTCGATGGGCAGCCGCTGTACGAGCATCCGGACCCGCGTCGGGGCGAGCAGCCCGACTGGGGCACCCTCGTATTCAACTTCGGCGACTCGCAGGTGCGCAACTTCCTCGTTGCGAACGCTCTCTACTGGCTCGAGCAGTTCCACGTCGACGGCCTGAGGGTCGACGCCGTGGCGAGCATGCTCTATCTCGACTACTCCCGCAAGGAGGGCGAGTGGCTGCCCAACCAGTACGGCGGGCGCGAGAACCTCGAGGCCATCAGCTTTCTGCAGGAGGCGACGGCGACGGCCTACAAGCTGTATCCCGGCATCATCATGATCGCCGAGGAGTCCACCAGCTGGCCGGGCGTCACCCACGCCACGAACCAGGGCGGGCTCGGCTTCGGGCTCAAATGGAACATGGGCTGGATGCACGACTCCCTGCAGTACATGGAGACCGATCCGCTGTACCGCTCCTACCACCACGGCGAGATCACGTTCTCGTTCGTCTACGCCTTCAGCGAGAACTTCATCCTTCCGATCAGCCACGACGAGGTCGTGCACGGCAAGGGCTCGCTGCTGCACAAGATGCCCGGCGACCACTGGCAGAAGCTCGCGAACCTGCGCGCCTACCTCGCCTTCATGTGGGCTCACCCCGGCAAGCAGCTGCTGTTCATGGGCCAGGAGTTCGGCCAGCCCTCGGAGTGGTCGGAGGAGCGCGGACTCGACTGGTGGATCCTCGACCAGCCTGTGCACCGCGCCCTGCTGGGGCTCGTGGCACAGCTCAACCGGGTCTACGCCGACAACCCCGCGCTCTGGCAGCGCGACCACGACGCGTCGGGCTTCGAGTTCATCGACGGCGGCTCGTCGAACCAGAACCTCGTATCGTTCCTGCGCTGGGACGACGAGGGCAACCCGATCGCTGTTCTCATGAACTTCTCGGGCGCGCCGGTCGGCCCGTACCGGGTGGGGCTGCCGTTCGCGGGCACCTGGGACGAGCTGATCAACACCGACGCCGTGGAGTACGGCGGCTCTGGCGTCGGCAACTTCGGATCGGTCGAGGCGGAGGACGTGCCCTGGTCGGGACGCCCGGCGTCTGTCGAGCTGACCCTGCCTCCCCTGGCCGCGCTGTACCTCAAGCCGCGCAGGTAGAACGCGCCGTTCCCTGAGCTTGTCGAAGGGAGCCTGTCGAAGGGAGCCTTCGACAGGCTCAGGGATCGCGATCTAGTAGAGCAGCCCCGTGAGGCGGGCGCGGGCCTTCACCACGCGGGGGTCGTCGATCCCGACGACCTCGAACAGCTCGATCAGGCGTGCACGAACCGTGTTCTTGCCGGTCTGGTCGAGCGTGGGGAACAGGGTGAGCAGCCGGTCGAACGCGTCCTCCACGTGGCCACCCGACAGGTCGAGGTCGGCCACGAGCAGCTGCGGCTCGAGTTCGCCGGGTCGCGCGGCCGCGTCGTTGCGGATCTCCGCCTGGGTCTTGTCCTTCAGGCGAGCCAGCAGGCTCACCTGCGCGAGTCCGGCGACGGCCAGGCTGTCGCGGGGGTCCTGCTTGATGGCCGTCTCGTATTCGCGGATGGCTTCGTCGAAGTCTCCGCGCGCGATGGCGTCGTAGGCCTCGGCGTGGTGCGGCGGCAACGGGGCCTCCACGGGCTCCGCAGCGGCACTGTCGGATGCGTCGTCGGCGACGGCGACGCCCGTGACGCCCTGCTGCACGGCGAGCTCGAGCACCTGCTCGATGACGTCGCGCACCTGATCGGCCGGGTGCACCCCCGCGAAGAGGCCGATCGGCCTGCCTCCGACGACGGCGGCGACCGTGGGCAGCGTCTGTGCCTGGAAGGCCTGCGACAGCTGGGGGTTGGCGTCGGCCTCGACCGTGACGAGCACGAACCGGCCCGCGTACTCGGCGGTGAGCGCCCTCAGGATCGTGTCGAGCTGGGTGCTCGGCTCGTTGTACGAGGCGCCGACGACCACGATCACGGGAACGGTGTTCGACAGCTCGATGAAGGCGCTGAAGGCGGCGTCGGTGCCCTCGATGACGAGGCTCGGCAGCGAGACGGGTGCACCCGGCGCTGCGGGGGCGCCTGCGGCCTGCGGGGCCGGTGCGCCCGGTGCCGGGCGATTGACGAGCGAGGAGAGGTCGACGGCGCCGCGCAGACTGGCCGCGGACGGGGGAACTGAACTCATGGAAGCTCCTTGGCTTGAACGAGGCCCTGGGTGAATCCGAGCAGTGTCGGCTTGCCCGTCTCACCCGCGGACGGAATGTAGAACAGCAACTGATAGTCGTAGGTGGACTCGACGCCCTTGCCTGTGGCATCGAGACCCGACAGCGCCTTGACCGCGCCCTCGGGGGTGATGGTCGCGCCCGTCTGCGTGGGTTTCACGACCTCGGACTCCCTCAGGTTGAACGAGAGGATCGCGCCCGAGTCGTTCGTCGCCAGCGCGATGCCATCGGAGATCGCCGGCACCTTCGAGAACTCGATCGTGGCGGTTCCGGTCTCTTCGATCTTGGCCTTCTTGGCCGCCTTGTAGTCGGAGCCGACGCTCGTGAGCAGCGTGTCGCCCTCGGTGTCGATGAGGTCGTATGACGGGCTCGCGGAGCCCTGCGCGAGGATATCGGCGTAGGCCTCCTCGACGGCGTCGGGGGTCATCGACAGCAGCTTCGAGTCCGGCGCGAGGCGCGAGGCGCCGACGCTCGCCGCCGAGACGGGCGGGAGGGTCGTGTCGGGCTCGAGCGAGATCGCGTATTCGACCTTGTAGTTGGCCCGTGCCGACTCCTGCACCAGGGTGACCGCCAGGGGGGCGACGGTCTTGTCCTCGTTCTCGACGATGGTGAAGACCGTCTTCGGCCACACCGTGGTCGCCTGCGGAAGCACCACCGAGGCCGCTCCCGACGGGATGGCCGTGGGAAGCACGTACTCGGGCAGTGCAGCGTGGATGGCGTAGGAGGCCTTGCGGAGTTCGAGCGCGGGACCCGTGAAGCGCGCGTCGAGGGCGGTGCCGTCGAAGGCGGCATTCGCCGCGCTCTCGACCGCGATGACCCGCTCGATGATGGTCTTCACCTGCTGTTCGGTGACGGCCGGAAGGACGGCCTCCGCGGCGGGCGCCGTCGACGTGGGTGTGGGCGTCGGCGTCTCGGTCTGCATGTTCGAGGGTTCGCTCGTCGGATCCGTATCCGAATCGACCGTGGGGGTCGGACGGGGCGTGGGAGTGACCGTGCTGGCCGACGCCGTCAGCGGCGTTCCGGCCCCGAGGGCCGCGATGAGCAGCACGGGCACGACCGCGGTCATCGACCGGGTGATGGCTTTGCGTCGTTTCGACATTCCGGACTCGATCGCGTTGGTTCGGGCGGGAGAGAAGCGCCGGCGCGGCGTTCCGGTGGGCGGCTTGCGCCGTGGGCCCTGCTGACGGCGCATGTGCCACAGGCCCCAGAGAAGGAGGGCGAGACCGATGAGGAGCACGAAGGCGCCGGCCAGCAGAAGCGGAACGGCCCACGGAGTGGAATTGTCGATCGGCCAGGACACGGTGATGTCGGACGGTGCGGCATCGGTGCCGTTGGAGGCGATGATCGCGGAGTACCCGGCGGGAACGTTGATGGTGCGCGTCAGTGACTTGTCGCCGGTGTACTGCTCGAGCCAGAGGTCACTGCCTGCCGGATCGGCCGAGCCGCTCGCCACGTTCTCGGCTCCCGCCGGATCGGCGGCGACGATCGCCTCCGTCAGTTCGCCGGAGTCAGCGTCGACCTCGAGCTGGGCGTAGCTGGAACCGTTGAGCCAGGCCTCGACATCGGCGTCGCGGCCGTAGGCGATGAAGACGGAGGAGTCACCGGAGAGCGAGACGGTCTGCGAGCCGGGGTTCGCACGAAGAGTGTCGGAGTCGAGCAGCACGTAGGGCTCGTCGGTCGCACCCGCACTCGCCGCACTCACGCTCCCCGGGGGCAGGAGGAAGGTGCGTTGGGCAACACCGACACCGATGAGGGCCGTCGCAACGACGAAGGCGATGATCGCGAATACAAAGCGCACAGATTACTCCAGACAAAGACATTAAAAGATAGCCGATGAACCCTGACGCCGCACTCAGGGTACGCCCAGTGCGGGCGCGGCGGCATTCGTCGGTGCCGGGCAGTCGATAGAATTCGGGGCAGTTCCACCGGCGACATCCGACAGCTCTGGGCAGGCAGGTTCCGTGAAGATCCACAACGCGTTCACCCTGGGGCTCGTCGGCACGCTGGGGGTGGGTGTCGGCATCCTCATCCTCACGTCGATCGCGTCGCTGGCCACGATCCTCACCTACATCGGTGCAGCGATCTTCATCGCCCTGGGCCTCGACCCGGTCGTCTCCTGGTTCGAGAAGAGAAGACTCCCCCGCTGGCTCGCCATCATCGTCGTCTTCGTCGCGGTGGCGGGTATCGTCGCCGGACTCGTCTTCGCCGTGGTTCCGATCATCGTCGACCAGCTCGGCCAGCTGTTCGACATCGTTCCCGTGCTGGTCGACCGGGCGCAGCAGGGCACCTGGGTGGCCGATCTGTCGAATCAGCTCGGCGGCTTCGACGTTCAGGCCGTGATCGACCAGGTCACCAAGTACCTCACCGACGTCGGCAACTACTCGATCATCGCCAGCGGAGCGCTGGCGGTCGGCGCCAGCATCGCCAACGGCGTGTTCGGCACGATCATCGTGCTCATCCTCACCCTGTACTTCACGGCGTCGCTCAATTCGATCAAGCGCTCGCTCTACCGGCTCGTGCCCGCGTCGAGGCGAGCGCGTTTCGCCGATCTCAGCGAGCAGGTGACCGACGCAGTCGGTCGATACGTCGTGGGCCAGCTGTCACTGGGGGCGATCAACTTCCTCCTGAGCTACATCTTCCTGTCGATCATCCAGGCGCCGTTCCCCGCCGTGCTCGCCTTCCTCGCCGGCATGCTCTCCCTCATCCCGCTCGTCGGAACGCTCTCGGGGTCGATCATCATCGCGCTGGTCTGCCTCATCCCCGGGCTGGGCTCGCTGCCGACCTTCATCGCCGCGGCGATCTACTACCTGATCTACATGCAGGTGGAGGCCTACCTGCTGAGCCCGAACATCATGAACCGGGCCGTCTCCGTTCCCGGAGCTGTCGTGGTCATCGCGGCCCTCGCCGGCGGCACGCTGCTCGGGATCCTGGGGGCGCTCATCGCCATCCCCGTCGCGGCATCACTGCTGCTCATCATCAAACAGGTGGTCATACCCATTCAGAACGAGCGCTGAACGGCCCCGCTCAGGCTTCGTAGCTGTCGGGCAACGGCAGCACGGCGGGGTTGACCCTGGCGACGATCTCGCTGAGGACACGCCGCGTCTGAGACTCGCCGACCCACAGGTGCTTGCCTCCCTCGACGGTGACGAGTTCGATCTTCGGCATCGGCGCGAATCGGGTCTCGGCCTCGGCGGGACGCAGGTAGTCGTCGAACTCCGGAATGAGCGCGGTCACGGGAACATCGAGATCGTTCCACGCCGACAGCTCCTCCTCCGAGGTGCGATGGAGCGGCGGCGAGAGCAGGATCACGCCGTCGACCGTGTGCTCGACGCCGTACTTGAGTGCGAGCTCGGTGCCGAACGACCACCCGACCAGCCAGGGATGAGGAAGCCCGCGCTCCGTCACGAAGGCCATCGCGGCCTTCACGTCCCACCGCTCGGCCACGCCGTGGTCGTAGGCTCCCCCGCTCGTGCCGCGCGGCGACGACGTGCCCCGGGTGTTGAAGCGCAGCACCGCCAGATCGGCGAGGGCAGGAAGTCGATTGGCGGCCTTGCGCAGGATGTGGGAATCCATGAACCCGCCCCCCGGCGGCAGCGGATGAAGCGTGACCAGTGTCGCCACGGGGTCGCCGGATTCCGGAAGCGCGAGCTCTCCGACGAGGTCGAACCCGTCATCGGTGTGCAGCACGATGTCCTCGCGGATCGCGGGAAGCACGGTCGTGCTCCGGATGTCGATGGTGCCCACGTCAGTTTCCGATCTTCCAGCAGTGACTGTGCCAGTGACGGCGGGCGGCGAGGTCGCTCGCCTCCCCCATGAGGCCGTCTGCGCGCCACGCGACGATGTGGCCCGTGCCTGCGACGACCGGCAACGAGCATCCTGGGCAGATGTAGTCTTTGACCGCCTGAGCCGGCGAGACCGACTGCACGTTCCACGATCCGCTGCGGCGGTGCTCCACCCGGCGCCCACCCGTGAGGATGCGGTCGAGGTCGAGCTCCGGCTCGTCGTCTGCCGGCCCGCGGCGACGAGGTCGGTTGCTGCGGGGCATGAATCAATCCTAGGTCAGTGGCCCGCGCCGCTGCCGTCGCGGAAATGATCGAGGCTCGCCTCCTCGAGGTCGAGCATCTCCTGTGCCCGAGCGAGGGCGGTCGACGAATAGCTTCCCCTGTTGCGCGCCGCGACGAGGGCCGCCCGCTCGTGCAGCAGAACATCGCGCCTCACGAGCGCGTACTGCTCGTTCACGGCGGGCGTGTCACCGCCCGACGCCGAGTACTGCTCCCACGCGTATTCGCTGCGCCGGGCGGCCTCGAGGCGCACGCGATCGATCACACTCGGATCGGGCACTCCCCCGCCCGCCACCGTGAACCCGGGGTCGTCCAGGCGCTCCGTGCCCTTCAGCCTGATGTGGTCGATGAGCTCGGCGAACTCCTCGAGCTGGCGATCCCGCGGAGTTCCCCGCACCCCGGTGAGCCGGATGACGGCGGGCAGTGTCGCGCCCTGCAGAACGAGAGTGGTGATCGCCACCGTGTACGCGATGAGCACGAGCTGCTCCCGATACGGGATGCTCTCCGGCAGCGATTGCGCGGCAGCCACGGTCACGACCCCGCGCATGCCGCTCCACGACAGCACGACGCCCTCCCGCCCTCCCAGGGCCTCGGGATCGGGTCGCCTTCTCGGGAGGCGGCCGATCGCCGTCATGACCGCGACCACGGCGAACCGGATGCCGATCAGCACGGCCGTGGCGAGGAGGCCGAACAGGATCGCCTGGGGAACGTCGAGCCGATCGTGGCGCACTCCCTCCACGATCGTCTTGAGCTCCAGGCCCATCAGGAGGAACACGCCGTTCTCGAGCAGGAACTGGAAGGTCCGCCAGTTGAGGCGTTCGCTCAGTCGTGCAGGGGCCGAGAAGCTGGTCGCCCCCAGATGGCCCGTGATGAGGCCTGCGGCCACGACGCTCAGAACACCGGATGCTCCGATCGTCTCGGCGGGAAGGTACGCGGCGAAGGGCACGACGAACGAGATCGCCGTGGCGAGCACGGGGTCGGGGACGCGCGCCCGCACGAACACGGTGAGGTATCCGATCGCCACACCCAGGCCGACGCCGAGAATCACCGAGTACGCGAAGTCGCCCAGCACCTGCCACGCGCTGACCACACCCGCCGTCGCCGCGATGGCGGTTCGGAGCAGCACGAGCGCAGAGGCGTCGTTGACGAGACTCTCTCCCTCGAGAACGGCGAGCAGTCGCGGGGGAAGCCCGAGCCTCTTTCCGATCGAAGTGGCCGCCACGGCATCCGTCGGGCTGATGACCGCGCCGAGGGCGATCGCCGCCGCGAGGTCGAGATCGGGGAAGAGCGTGTAGAGCAGGAAGCCCGTGCCGAACGCGCTGGCGACGACGAGCACGACGGCGAGGGCCGAGATGCTGCCGACGTTCGACCGCAGGTCGACGAGCGGCAGACTGATCGATGAGGCGTAGAGCAGCGGCGGCAGTACGCCGGACAGGATGATCGCACTCGCGACATGCACGGGCGGCATGCCCGGCAGGAGAGAGATACCGATACCGATGACGGCGAGGATCAGCGGCGCGGCGAGCTTCACCTTGGGCGCGAGGAGCGACACCGCCACGATGACGACGACGCCGAGAACTGCGATCAGAGCCAACCCCATGGGGCCAGCATATTGGGCGCGATCATCGCGCCCAATGCGTGGCGGCTAGTACCAGCCCGCGCTCTCGGAGTGCGCCCAGGCGCCGCACGGCGTCTCGTAGCGGCCGGTGATGTAGCCGAGCCCCCAGATGATCTGCGTGGCCGGGTTCGTCTCCCAGTCGGCGCCGGCCGATGCCATCTTGCTGCCGGGAAGCGATTGGGGAATGCCGTAGGCGCCACTGCTGGCGTTGTACGCGTTGTAGCGCCATCCGGATTCGCGCGACCACAGCGAGTAGAGGCAGTCGTATTCGGTTTCCGGCCAGCCGCGGTCTGCGACCATCTGGGCGGCAATGGCCTGCGCGCTGCCGGGATCGGGCGCGCCGGCGGGGGGCGCGTACCCTCCCGAGGACTCCTTCTCCTTGCTCGCACTGCTCGCCGACTCTGTGGCGGTGGGAGTGGGCGTAGGAGTCGGCGTGGGCTTCGGCGGCTCTGTGACCGTGAAGCCGTCGCGAACGATGGATGCCGCCTGGCTCGAGGACGTGACGGTCTGCGAGGGCAGGGTGGAGCCGGGCTCGAGTGCCACGGTGAAGTATTCGGATGCGGCGACACCGGAATACGGATCGACGACATTCACGAGAACGGATGCGCCGACGGCCGCGACGCCCAGCAGCTGCAGGGCGACTCGCCCCGGTCGCGAGACGATCTTGGCCCGACGCGGGGCTACAGGATCGAGCACTCGGATCGGCCCGGCGCTTCTCGACGAGGCGGGAGCGGAACTCACGCGAGGTTTGAGAGAGACTCCCGCGGCTGCGTCACGTTCGAAATTTCTACCCACGATTCCTCGACTTTAGCGAACTTCTGGCGGAAATGCAGGCGGAGGGGAAGATCTCAGCGCACCGACAGCATCACGTCGATAACGGCGTCGAGCACGAGATCGACCTGAGCCTCGGAGTATCCGCCGGTTCGGGAACGGAACGAGACCTGCCGCACATCGTCGACCGACACCGCCGTGCCCTCCCTGAAATAGGAGATGAGCTGCTCGGCGAACTCGTCGACATCGCGCTTGTCGTACCCCAGCTTGAATGGTCCGCTGCCTCGGAATCGGTGCTTCGCGGGTCGCTCGAGCCGGGCGAGAATCTCTCGTGCCCGATCTCTCGCGTCGGCGAACCAGGCTTCGTCGCCCACCGACGACGATGCCTTCTCCCGCTCTCGCGCAGCGAAGGCCTCCTCCAGCCTCTCGAGCGCCGCGTCGACCGCGAGGGTGGAGTAACCGCCCTTCTCGAGACCGAACGCCATGTGCCGGATCGCCTCCGCCGTGATGATCGTGCCGGTGTCGCCGGGTTCCGCGCTGTAGGCGATGCGAGCGGCGGCCAGGAACTTCTCGACCTCGTCGACCTTGTAACCGGGTCGCGAGGATCGTGATCTGGGGAAGGTTTGGCTCACGGGGACTATTCTGCCAAGACTTGTCGGTCGACGCCTAAGCGAAGACGATGAAGAGCACGTACGCCGCGGCGGCGGACGGCAGGATCGAGTCGAGCCGGTCGAGGAATCCGCCGTGGCCCGGCAGCCAGGTACTCATGTCCTTGATGCCGAGGTCGCGCTTGAGCAGCGATTCCGAGAGGTCGCCGGCGGTCGCGCTCAGAACGAGGACGGTTCCGAGGATCAGTCCGAACCACCAGGGCATGTCGAGCAGGAAGATCGAGAGCAGCACGCTCGATGCCATGCCGAAGATCCACGAGCCCGCGAATCCCTCCCAGGTCTTCTTGGGGCTGATGGTGGGGGCCATCGGGTGTTTGCCGAAATTCAGCCCCGTCGCGTAGGCGCCCACGTCGACCGACACCACCACGATGAGGAACGACATGACCCACCATTGGCCGTTGTCGTTGCGCAGCAGGAGAGCCGCGATGCTTCCGAGGAAGGTGACGTAGACCTGGATGAACACCCCGCCCGACATGTCGAGCGCGACACTGCGCATCGACGCCCGGTGGCGAGGGATCGACAGCTCGGCGAGCCTCCACAGTACGACGAGCAGCACTCCGCCGATCGTGCAGATCCACTGCCACTCCGCGCCGAAATAGAACGACACGGGCACGACGACGACGGTCGCCAGCACGCTGGGGATGCGGGGCACGTCGCGACCCGCGTGGCGCAGCGCCGTCGCGAGCTCGAAGGTGGTGAACGCCAGGAGCACCGTGGCGAACACCACGAAGATGTCCTTGATGAACACCAGGCTGAACACCATCACGAGACCGAGCGCCAGACCGATGCCGATCGCACTCACGAGGTTGCGACCCGAACGGGCGGTGATCTTGTCGTTGGCCCGGTCGAACTGGTCTCGACGCTCGCGCACCTTGGCCTCGAACTCGGCGCGCGTCATGCCTGGATGACGGCGCGCCGGATCGGCCTCGGACGCGGGTGTGTCGGGATCGTTCGTCATAGGTGTGGGCCTAGATCTCGAGGAGTTCGACTTCCTTGCGCTTCAGGGCGTCGTCGATGCCGTCGACGTGCGACTTGGTGAGCTGCTCCAGCTCTTTCTCGGCGCGGCTCACCTCGTCGTCTCCGACCTCGCTCTTGAGGGCGTCGAGCTCGTCCTTCGCCTTGCGACGGATGTTGCGAAGCGAGACCTTGCCGTCTTCCGCCTTCGTGCGCACGATCTTCACGTACTCCTTGCGACGCTCCTCGGTGAGCTCGGGAAGAGTCACGCGGATGACGTTGCCGTCGTTCGACGGGTTCGCTCCGAGGTTCGGGGTGTCGCGGATGGCCTGCTCGATGTCGCGCAGGGCGCCCTTGTCGTAGGGCGTGATGAGCATGGTGCGAGCCTCGGGGTTCTGCAGGCCCGCGAGCTGGCTGAGCGGCGTCGGGGTGCCGTAGTAGTCGACCAGGATCTTCTGGAAGAGGCCCGGGTTCGCGCGCCCGGTGCGAATGCTCGAGAAGTCTTCCTTCGTGTTGTCGACGGCCTTCTTCATGCGCTCTGTTGCGCCGGCCAGTACATCCGCGATCACGGCAACTCCTTCTTTTGGTTCTTGAGTAGTTTAGGGCGACGGGCCCGGGTCAATCGTGCGACGTGCTGACCAGGGTGCCGATGCGCTCACCCAGGATGGCCTTCGTGACGTTGCCCTGGGGCTCCATGCCGAAGACCATCATCGGCATTCCGTTGTCCATGCAGAGGCTGAAGGCGGTCGAGTCGACGACCTTGAGCTCGCGCTGCAGGGCGTCGAGGTAGGTGAGCCTGTCGATCTTCTTGGCGTCGGGGTTCGAGCGGGGGTCGGAGTCGTACACGCCGTCGACTCCGTTCTTCGCCACGAGCACGACGTTCGCCCCGATCTCGAGCGCGCGCTGCGCCGCGACGGTGTCGGTCGAGAAGTAGGGAAGACCGGCTCCAGCGCCGAAGATGACGACGCGACCCTTCTCGAGGTGGCGCTCGGCCCGGCGGGGAATGTACGGCTCGGCGACCTGGGTCATCGAGATGGCCGACTGCACGCGCGTGGCGGCCCCGGCCTGCTCGAGGAAGTCCTGCAGCGCGAGGGCGTTCATGACGGTTCCGAGCATGCCCATGTAGTCGGCACGTCCTCGATCCATTCCGCGCTGCGAGAGCTCGGCTCCGCGGAAGAAGTTGCCTCCTCCGACGACGATCGCGATCTCCACCTGCTTCGCCGCCGCCGCGATCTCGCGGGCCAGCTCGCTGACCACGTCGGGGTTGACCCCGAGTGAGCCGGCTCCGAACGCCTCACCAGACAGTTTCAGGAGTACTCGGCGTCGGGGTTCTGGTGAAGTCATGTGTGTGGATCCCTTCGATCTCGTCCTCCCAATTTTAGGGGGCTGCCGAAGCTAGTCCTCGAACGGTACCGCGCACGTCTCCTGCTGAGCCGTCGACCCGGTGACTCCGTCGAGCACCGGGGCAGCCCCGGCATCCGGTGCCGCCGGTTCGGCGGGAACCGACGGGTCGGCCGGAGCCTCGGGAACGGTCGGGTCGGTCGGTGCCGTCGGTTCGGTCGTGCTGCCGACGGGCTGCGAGTCGGCGCCCAGAGTGAACGGCTGATCGGCCGCGATGAGAGCGAAGAGCTGGTCCGCTGCATCCACCGTCGGAACCACCTTGCCCGGATAGTCCGGATCGTTGGTCGTTCCCGGGTACTGCACGAAGGTGATGTTGTTGAGGTCGATCGTGCGCAGCGCCTGCGCCATGGAGACCATGGTGTCGACTTTCGTGAGCGACGTCGAGAGCGTGAAGTACTGCGGATCGGCGACGACGTTGGCCAGCGAGTAGAGCTTGCCGAAGTCGCCCAGCGTGTCGTTGCTCTTCATCTTGCGCACCAGCGACGACAGGTACTGCTGCTGCGAGGAGATGCGGCTGAGGTCGCCCCCGTCGCCCACACCGTGCCTCGATCGCAGGAAGCCGGCCGCGAGACCGCCCTTGACCTCGGTGATGCCGGCCGGCATGTCGAGGTGCTGCAGCACGCCGTTCTCGTCGGGGTAGACGACGTTGTCGTCCGTCACCCGCCCGGTGAGGCAGATCGGAACGCCGCCGATCGCATCGGTGAGCGCGATCACGGCGTCGAACGTCATCGACACGGCGTATTGGATGTCGAGGCCCGTGAGTTCGCTGACAGTCGCCACGACACACGGCAGGCCGCCTCTGCCCCAGGCCTCGTTGATGGGCGCGGCGCTCATGGCGTCGCCCTTCTCGCACTCCGGATGCGCGATGATCAGGTCTCGCGGGAAGCTCACGGCGACCGCGGTCTTGTGGTCCTGCGACACGTGCAGCAGCATGTTCACGTCGTTGAGCGTGGCTCCGTCACGCTCTCCGTACAGATCCTGGGACTGGTTCGCGTCGTTGTCGGCGGCGACCACGAGCACGTTGAAGCCGCCCTCGAGGGCGCCGATCGCCGGAGGGGCCTGCTCCTCGCCCTGCTCCGGGTGGATGTCGACCGCGTTCTCCTCCACCTTCGAGGTGAAGGTCCATGCGCCGACGGCGGCAATGCTCACGGTGCTGACCAGGGCGACGGCGGCGACGATGCCGACGAGCGACAGCACTCGCGACCATGCCCGAGCGTTCGGATTGCGGGCGTGCCTGGTGGGCTGCGGGCTCGTCTTCACAGGCATGTCCTCCGGAACTCTTCGGCCGCCGGGCGGGCGCGGTCTCAGTCGATCATACTTAACGGCCGAAGGCCCATCCCGCGAACGGAATGGGCCTTCGGCGTGATGCTGTCGATCGGGGAGTTACGCGCCGACCTTGAAGCGTGCGAAGCCGGAGACGGTGATGCCGGCGTCGGCGAGCACCTTCTTGACCTGCTGCTTGTTGTCTTTCGCGTAGTCCTGCTCGAGCAGGGCGACCTGCTTGTAGTAGGCACCGAGGCGACCCTCGATGATCTTGGGCAGGGCGGCCTCGGGCTTGCCCTCGCCGCGCGAGATCTCCTCGACGATGCGTCGCTCGTTCTCGACGGCCTCTGCCGGCACGTCCTCGCGGGCGAGGAACTCGGGGTTGGCGAACGAGATGTGCTGAGCGATCGAGCGGGCCGTGTCTGCGTCGGCACCCGTGTAGCCCACGACCACACCGACCTGCGGGGGCAGGTCTTTGGAGGTCTTGTGCAGGTAGATGGCGAACGCGTCGCCGGTGACGACCGCGAGACGACGCAGCTCGAGCTTCTCGCCCAGGATCGCCGCCTCGTTGCTGATCAGGTCGGCGACGGTGCCACCGGCCGCGGGGGCCGCGAGGGCCTCCTCGACCGAGGTGGCGCCGGCTGCGACGGCCGCGTCGAGCACGGCGTCGGCGAGGGCGACGAACTTATCGTTCTTCGCGACGAAGTCGGTCTCGCTTGCGAGCTCGATCAGGGTCGCGGTGTTGCCGCTCTCCTTGGCGGCGACGAGGCCCTCACTGGTGGAACGGTCGGCGCGCTTCGCGTTCGACTTGGCACCCTTGAGGCGCAGGATCTCCGTCGCCTTCTCGAGGTCGCCGCCGGCTTCGACGAGCGCGTTCTTGCTGTCGACCATGCCGGTGCCGAGGCGCTCGCGCAGGGTCTTGAGGTCGGCCAGGCTGAAATCTGCCATGGTTTTCTTCCTTACTTGGCTAAAGAGTTGTGTGTCGAAAGAAGGCGCGAACTACTTCGCGGGGGTCTTCTCGGCGTCGGTGGCCTCGGCCTCGAGGCGGGCCTCGGTCGCGGCGTCGGACTCGACGGCGTGCTCGGGAACGATGGTCGCGTCGGCGGCGGCCTCGTGCTCGGCGACGACGGCGTCTGCGTCGTTCTCCCCGGTGGGCGTCTCGGCGGCGACGACGTCGGCGACGGCGGCCTTCGCGGAGTCGGACTCGACGGCGTTCTCGACGAGACCGTCGACGGCCTCGATCTTCTCGGCCTCGGTCGACGGGTTCTCCGACGCCTGGAGGAGCTCGCGCTCCCACTCGGCGAGGGGCTCGACGGCCGACACGTTGCCGGTCTCCTCGGGCTTCTGGTGACGCTGGATCAGGCCCTCGGCGGCAGCGTCGGCGATGATGCGCGTGAGCAGACCAACGGAGCGGATCGCGTCGTCGTTGCCCGGGATCGGGTACTGAACGTCGTCCGGGTCGCAGTTGGTGTCGAGGATCGCGATGACGGGAATGCCGAGCTTGTGCGCCTCGTCGATGGCGAGGTGCTCCTTCTTGGTGTCGACGATCCAGATGGCGGACGGCGTCTTCGTGAGGTTGCGGATACCGCCGAGGCTCTTCTGCAGCTTGACCAGTTCGCGCTTCTGGATCAGAAGCTCCTTCTTGGTGTAGCCACGGGTGGTGTCGTCGAAGTCGACCTCTTCGAGCTCCTTCATGCGCGCGAGGCGCTTGGAGACGGTCTGGAAGTTGGTGAGGAGGCCACCGAGCCACCGCTGGTTGACGTAGGGCTGGCCGACGCGCTGGGCCTGCTCGGCGATGGAGCCCTGAGCCTGCTTCTTCGTTCCGACGAAGAGAACCGTTCCGCCGTGGGCGACGGTCTCCTTGACGTAGTCGTACGTCTTGTCGATGTGCACCAGCGACTGCTGGAGGTCGATGATGTGGCTGCCCGAACGCTCGGTGAGGATGAATCGCTTCATCTTCGGGTTCCAACGACGGGTCTGGTGTCCAAAGTGAACGCCGCTGTCGAGCAGCTGGCGAATGGTGACGACGGCCATGAGCCGTTCTCCTGTTCTTCGACGTGGGCTGAGCACGCCGCAGTCCATCGGAACTGCCCGCACCGCAGGCACACGTCAATCGGTTTCTTACCACCGGCCTGTTGGCGGCGGTTCCTGGTGCCCAGCACGCCTCCGACCACCGATCACGCACTCCTGCAGAACAGGAGGGAGAAGGGAGGACCGAGTGGAGTCGTGACGAAAGTCAGCGGGCACGCGTAGTCACCCCGACGGATCGAGGTGCTCCGGAAACTATATCACCCCTGTTGCTTGGCGTAGTACTCGCGCAGTTCGACCGGATCGGCGGCTTCGAGACGGCGCGTGAAGTCGGTGTCGAATCGGGCGACGACGGGAAAGTCGCCGAGGGGCACGATCGAGTGGACAACCTGATCGGCGTACACGTGCACGAGCGTGATCGACTGGCCGCCGTCGCGGCCGACCAGCGTCGACTCCGGCGCCGAGACATCCATCGTGTAACAGGTCGCTGCGGCGACCGCCACGGGAATGCCAGCGAACAAACCGTGGGTGGAGTAGTGGAGATGCCCGCCGAGGATGGTGCGGATGTCGCTGCCGCGGATCACCTCGGCGAGGTCGTGCTGCCGCTGCAGTTCGAGAACATGCATGTAGGCCACCGGGCTCGGCACCGGCGGGTGGTGCAGCGCCAGGATCGTGCCGTGCGGGGCGCGGATCGACAGCTGCCGGCGCAACCAGTCGAGCTGTTCGTCGGTCAGTTCGCCGTGGTGGTAGCCGGGAACCGAGGTGTCGAGGGCGATCACTCTCAGGCCGCCGAGGTCGAACACCCGGTCTATGGGCGAGTCGTCGTGGAGCCGGCCATCGGCCGACTGACCGACCTCGGCCGCGTCGAGGAGCTCCGCCCGGAAGGCGGACCGGTCGTCGTGGTTTCCCATGACCCACACGACCTCGGCGCCCATGCGGGCGGCCGCCGGCTCGACGAGCGCGCGAACCCGGCCATAGGCATCCGGTTCGCCCAGGTCTGCGATGTCGCCCGTGAAGACGAGGGCGTCTATGTCGATCTTCGATGCCTCGAGCGCGCTCAGGGCCGAGGCGAGGTTGGCGTCGGTGTCGATGCTGCCGTAGAGCGGTCTGCCGCCGCCGAGGAAGTGCGTGTCGCTGATGTGCGCGATCACGTGGTCGGCGGGAGGGTATTGACCGAGCTGCATGACTGCAGCCTATTTGGCGCCGCCGACTCCGTCTTTCTCGCGCCTGCGTCCGCGCACGACGCTCAGGCTTCCCGTCTCCTCGAGGGCGACGCCCTTGGTCTCGGGGATCTTAAAGAAGACGAAGAAGAACGACAGTGCTGCGAAGGCCGCGTACAGACCGTACGCCAGGGTGAGCGACACATCCTGCGAGATGATCGGGAAGGTCATGGTGACGGCGAAGTTGGTCAGCCACTGCGCGGCCGCGGCCACTCCGAGTGCGCGACCGCGGATGCGCGTCGGGAAGATCTCGCCGAGCAGGACCCAGACCAGCGGCCCCCACGAGGCGCCGAAGGCGACGACGAAGAGGTTGGCTCCGACCAGCGCGATGATTCCCCACGCGCCCTCGAGGCTCGGCTTTCCGTCGACGATCTGGGCCTGGCTGAACGCCAGCGTCATCGATCCAAGTGCCACCGCCATGCCGACGGAGCCGAACAGCAGGATGGGACGGCGACCGACCTTGTCGACGAGGAAGATCGCCACGAAGGTGACGGCCACGTTCGTGACAGACGTGATCACGGAGATCGTGAGGGAGTCGCTCTCCTTGAACCCGACGCTCGACCAGAGGGTCGTCGAGTAGTAGAAGATCACGTTGATGCCCACGAGCTGCTGCAGCATCGACAGGATGATGCCGACCCAGACGATGGGCAGGAGGCCGAAGCGCTTGCCCCGGAGCGAGCTCTTGTCGGCATTGGCCGCGTCTTCGCGAATACCCGCCTCGATGTCGGCGACAGCCTTGTCGAGCTGGTTCTGCGGGGTGATCGAGGCCAGCACCTTCGTGGCCTTGTCTTTCTTGTCGGTCATCAGCAGGTAGCGCGGCGACTCGGGCAGCCGGAGGGCCACGAGGCCGTAGACGATCGCAGGAACGGCGCACACGAGGAACATCCAGCGCCAGGCGTCGAGGCCGAGGAAGAAGACCTCGTTCGCCCCGCCGGCCACGTTGGCCAGGATCGCGTCGGAGAGCAGGGCCGTGAAGATACCGACCGTGATGGCGAGCTGCTGCAGCGAGGCGAGGCTGCCTCGGATGGCCTTGGGGGCGATCTCCGAGATGTACGCCGGAGCGATGACGGAGGCGATGCCGATTCCGAGTCCGCCGACGAGACGCCAGACGGTGAGGTCCCAGGCCGCGAAGGCCAGGCCGGAACCGATCGAGCTCACCAGGAACAGCACGGCGCCGATGAGCATGACCGGGATGCGTCCGAGTCGGTCGGCGAGACGGCCGGCCAGGTACGCGCCGACGGCGCAGCCGAGAAGAGCGGATGCGACGGCGAAGCCGGTGAACGCGGCGGTGAGACTGAAATCGTCTTGAATCGCGTCGACGGCGCCATTGACGACCGAGGAATCGAATCCGAAGAGGAAGCCGCCGATCGCGCCCGCCGCTGCAAGCGCGATGACCTTGCGCCTCAGCTTCTTGTCGGTCTTCACATCGGTGTCGGCCTGCGCCGCGCCCCCACTGGTTGCCATGATCCGCTCCCTCATTGTGACCGACAGTGCGCATCACGACGCTGTCCCTAACACCTCGATCTTGGCACGAAGTGTCCCCCACCCGGGGCATTGCCCCCGTAACGGGTGCTCCCCCTTGACAGGGTGGACACCATGCGCCGCGCCCCGTTCTTCGTCTTCGCCCGCCGAGCGCTGAGGGCGCTCGGCCCGATCATCCTGGCCTCCCCCGCGCTCGTCGGCCCGATGGCCGTGCCCACCGTCGGAACCGACTGGGCCTGGCCGATACCCGATCCCCACCTCGTCGTCGGCGAGTGGCAGGCCCCGGCCGACGACTACTCCGCCGGCCACCGAGGAATCGACATCGCCGCCCCGACAGGCGCCTCCGTCACCGCGCCCGAGTCGGGAACGGTGCGCTTCGCCGGCCGTGTTGTCGATAGGCCCGTTCTGTCGATCGAGCATCCGGGCGGGCTGGTCTCGAGTTACGAGCCGGTCGAGACCACGCTGAAGAAGGGCGATCAGGTGGCCCGCGGCCAGCGGATCGGCACGGTGGCCTCTGCGTCGGCGTCGCACTGCGCAGAATCGTGCCTTCATCTCGGCGTCCGACGTGACGGCCGCTACCTCTCGCCGATGCTCGTGCTCGAGCCGCCCGCGAGGGCGATCCTGCTGCCGGTGACTGCCGCCGGCCGTCTCCTCGAGAGGCCCAACGACCGGATGCCTCGGGTCACGCCCGCGGGTGCGCCTGGCGGTAGGTCTCCCGCAGCCTCTCGGTCGTCACGTGAGTGTAGATCTGGGTCGTGCCGAGACTCGCGTGCCCGAGCATCTCCTGCACGGCACGCAGATCGGCGCCGCCATCGAGCAGATGCGTGGCGGCCGTGTGTCTGAAGGCGTGCGGCCCCTCGGGGCCCGAGCCCGGAACATCCATCAGCAGCCGCGAGACGATGCCGTAGACCGATCTGGTTCCGACCCTGGCGCCGCGCGCGCCCAGGAAGACGGCCCTCGTGCCCGAGCTCTCGTCGGATCGCGCCGCGAGCGCCGGGCGGCCACGGTGCAGGTAGTCCACGAGCGCGAGGTGCGCGGGCTGGCCGAAGGGCACCACCCGCTCCTTGCTGCCCTTTCCGAGCACACGCACGGTGCGCCGGTCGAGGTCGAGGTCGGCCGTGTCGATGCCCACGAGTTCCGAGACCCGCAGTGCCGACGCGTAGAGCAGCTCGACGACCGCCAGGTCGCGCAGGGCGAGGGGCTCTCCATCGTGAGTGCGAGCAACCAGGGAGTCGAGCACGGAGTCCATCGCGTCTCTCGAGAGCACGCGTGGAAGGCTGCGGTCGGGCTTGGGCGCCCGCAGCCTCGACGCGGCGTCGATCGCCTGACCGTTCGCGCGGGTGAACCAGGTCGAGAAGCTCTTGGCCGTGGCCGACCTCCTCGCCAGGGTCGCCTTGGAGAGCCCGGCCTGCGAGGCGGTCCACAGCCAGTCACGGTACGCGTCGAGGGTGAGCTGCGCCGCATCGTGGATGCCGCGCGACTGCGCGAACCGGCTCAGCGCGGCGAGGTCGGATCTGTAGGCGCGAACGGTGTGGGGCGAGTAGCCGCGCTCTGCTGTGAGGTACGACACGAAGTCGTCGATCTCACGTTCGAGCTGCATGGTGTCAAGAATGCATCGGGGCTCACCCGACGCCGTGCTCCGTGGTGCGCGAGTCGAGATACTCGGACAGGGTCATGGGGTGGCGGCCGGTCAGCCGGTGCACGTCGGAGGTGATGCGCTGCTGCTCGCCGGCGGCGAATGCGGTGTAGGTGGACACCCAGGCGTCGACCTGCCAGGAGGGCGCGTCGTAGACCGCCCGCGAGGCGTAGGCCTGCTCGATGGTCTCGTTCTCGAACACGACAGGGCGACCTGTCTTGCGGCTCACCGTGGCGGCGACCTCGTCGAGGTTCGGCGTCTCCCTGCCGGTGAGCTCGTAGGTGGCGCCTCGGTGCGACTCCGGGTTCAGAAGCACCTCGATGGCGCAGGCGGCGATGTCGTCGCGCGTCACGGCAGATACGCGTCCGTCGCCGGCCGGCCCGCGGATGACCCCGTCGTCGCCCGCCAGTTCGGGCAAAAAGTCGAGGTAGAAGTTGTCGCGCAGGAAGGTGAACTGCATGCCGGAGTCACGGATGTGCTGCTCCGTGGCGTAGTGGTCGCGGCCCAGGGTGAAGACGGAGTCGGGAGCGGCGCCGAAGAACGACGTGTAGACGATGTGCTCGACGCCCGCTGCTGCCGCCGCATCGACGAAGGCCCGATGCTCGTCGACTCGGTCGACCGACTCCGAGGCGGACACCATGAACAGGGTGCGCACGCCGCGGAGAGCGGCCTCGGAGGCTGCCCGATCCCGGTACTGCGCCTCGACGATCTCTGCGCCCACCAAAGCCGGCGCCCGCTTCGCCGAGCGGAGGATCAGCCTCAACGGCAAGGTGTGAGCGGCGAGTCCGCGTGCCACGGCACCACCGAGATGTCCTGACGATCCTGTGATGGCGAGCGGTGCGAGCGGTGAAGAGGTCATGGATTCACGGTACCCGGCGCACCCCCCTTCTGCTTCCTCCATCCCGCCTCCGTCTCGATGGCGGCGCCCTCGAGGGCGAGCAGACCCAGCACCCCCTCGGTCGCCGACACAGCCAGTCCCGTGCGCCTGGCGATGTCGGTGGTCGGTCGTGCAGACCGAACACTGAGCGCATCGAGAACGCGCACCTGCTCGGGTGGTCGGCGATCGGATGCCGGATCCAGACCCAGATCGAGTTCGGGTTGACCGGCACCGTCGGCCATAAGACCTGAAGCGAGTTCGAGAACCTCGTCGACACTCGTGACGCATGCCGCATCGAACTCCCGGATCAGGCGATGACAGCCCGCCGATGACGGCGACGTGACCGGACCGGGAACTGCTCCGAGCGGCCGCCCCACCGAGGCCGCGTGTGCGGCCGTGTTGAGCGACCCCGATCGGTGCCCCGCCTCCACCACGACCGTCGCGACGCTCGAGGCCGCAATCAGGCGATTGCGTTGCAGGAATCTCCACTTCGTCGGAGGCGATCCGCACGGCAGCTCGGAGATGACCGCTCCGACCGTGGCGATGCGGCCGAGCAGGGCGTCGTGACCGCTGGGATAGAACCTGTCGACGCCTCCGGCCAAATACGCGACGGTGAGTCCTCCGCTCGCGAGAACGGCCCGATGCACCATGCCGTCGATTCCGTAGGCGGCCCCCGAGACGACGGCGACTCCACGGTCGCTCAGACCCGCTCCGAGCTCCATGGCCATGTGCTCGCCGTAGCCCGTGGCCGCACGAGCGCCCACCAGCGCGATCGACGACCCGAGCGATTCGATCGCATCGTTGATTCCCCGCGCCCAGAGCGCGATGGGCCCGTGAACGCCGAGATCGTCGACGCCCGCCGGCCAGAGCCGGTCTGTCGGGCGGATCAGACGTGCCGACACCCGGGCGGCCTGACGAAGAGAGGTGATGACGGCATTCGAGACGAGGCGCGGCCTCCACCGGTCGAAGGCGAGGGTGAGATCGCGCGTCGTCAGGGAGTCGGAGACCGCGTCACCCACGGCTCCGGCCACTCGTTCCATGGCCCAGCCATCGACGAGGGCGGTGAGCGCCTGAGCCGGCCCCAGAGCCGTGACGAGCGCTCCGGCGACGGAGTCGCCGGGCTCCGCGATGCCGCTCCACGATGCCCGGGCGAAGACCTCGGCCGCGCCGGCTTCATCGATCTCCGTCTCGCCATCGGCCAGCACAGCCGACGCGAGACGTATGACCTGGTTCGAGTCCAGTCCGAAGGTGGTCATGACTGCAGCGACTTTCTCAGGTAGAGGGCTCGTCCGACGTGCTCCGCGGTCGGCGACTCCGCGGCGTCGAGGTCGGCGACCGTCCACGCCAGGCGCAGTACCCGGTCGTAGCCGCGCATCGTGAGACCTCCCCGCTCGAGCGCCCTGTCGAGAGACGCCGTCGTCGACCGTGCCAGGCGACGAGGGCCGGTGCGGAGCCATGAGCCCGGAACCTGCGAGTTCAGCTTCCACGGGGTGCCGTCGAGCCGTTGCGCGGACCGCGACCGTGCCGCCACGACGGTGCTGCGGGCCGTTGCCGTGTCGAGCCGCTCCTCGCCGTCTGCCATTCGCAGCTCAGCTGCGGTGATCCTCTGCACGCGCAGTTGGATGTCGATGCGATCCATGAGCGGACCGGAGATGCGCGCGAGGTACCGGCGACGCGAGTGCGGTGTGCAGGTGCACTCCGAATCGCGCGCGCCGTACTGCCCGCACGGGCAGGGATTCGCGGCCAGGACGAGCTGGAACGAGGCCGGAAATGAGGCGACGGCGTTTGCCCGGTGGATGCTGATGACCCCGGTCTCGATCGGCTGCCGCAGCGCGTCGAGCACCGAGGAGTTGAATTCCGGCGCCTCGTCGATGAACAGCACCCCGTGAGATGCGCGTGCCGCGGCGCCGGGCCGGATCTGCCGGGAGCCGCCTCCGACCAGCGCGGCAGCGGTCGCCGTGTGATGCGGGCTCTCGAGCGGCGGCCGGGTGATGAGCTGCGACCCGACGATGTCTCCGCTGAGCGAACGCAATGAGCTGACCTCCAGCGATTCGAGGGGGCCGAGGTCGGGAAGGAGCCCGGGCAGCCGGGCCGCGAGCATGGTCTTGCCCGCTCCGGGCGGACCGAGCATGAAGAGGTGGTGGCCGCCCGCGGCTGCGACAACCATCGCCTGCGTGGCATCGCGATTGCCGACCACGTCGGCCAGCTCGAGAACAGGCGTCTCGCTGGCGCTCTCCCGTGCCAGCAGAATCGGCTCGACGGGCTGAGGCTGCAGGGTACTGCCGTGGAAGATCGCGGCGTCTCTCACCGAGGCGACGGGAATGACCTCGATACCCGGCACGAGGGCGGCCTCGTCGGCGTTGCCGGCAGGCACCATGAACCGCGTGTGGCCGAGGCGCGCGGCGGCGGCCACTGCGGGCAGGATGCCGCTGGTGGGTCGGAGCCTGCCGTCGAGCCCCAGCTCGCCGAGGTGCACGACCCGCCCGATGGATTCGGCGCTGATGCTGCGCGACGCGGCGAGCAGGGCCATGGCGATCGCCAGGTCGAAGACGGGACCGAACTTCGGCAGTGCCGCGGGCGACAGATTGACCGTGATGCGCCGGGCCGGAAGCGGACAGCCGGCATTGCTCGTGGCGTGCCGCACCCGCTCGCGGGCATTCGACAGGGCCGTGTCGGGCAGGCCGATGATGGTGAACGAGGGCAGGCCCGGCGTGATGTCGGCCTCGACCTCGACCATCTGGCCGGTAAGACCGAGCAGGGCGACGGCGGTGGTCATGCCGATCATCGGAAGACCCCGCGCAGGTGCTCGACGAAGGGTAGTGCGCCGTCGCGGATCAGCACCGAGACGACATCGATGCGGATCACCTGGGGCCGAGCGCCCCTCTGCGCCTCGCACCAGGCGGCGGCAAGTCGTCGCAGCCTGGCCAGTTTCGCGTCGGTGATCGCCTCGAACGGATGCCCGAATGCCGTCGACGACCTCGTCTTGACCTCGACGAATACCGTGTCTCGACCGTCGACCCCGACGAGATCTATCTCACCGTGCTCGCATCGCCAGTTTCGCTCGACCACGGCGAAGCCCTGATCTGCGAGATAACTCGCCGCCACGTCTTCACCCTGGCGACCCAGGGCATCTTTCGCTCTCATTCGCGCCTCCGCCACCGAGGATGGCAGCGCGCGAAACGCAGCTCCCGACGAACGACGAGAACGGGGATGAACCGCTCTCCACAGGCTCAGCCGAGGAGAGGACGAGGGCTACTCGTCGAGCGCGAGTTCCTTCGGAAGCTCGAAGTCCTTCGTCGACAGCTCTTCGACGTTCACGTCTTTGAAGGTCAGCACGCGCACGCTCTTGACGAAGCGGTCGGAGCGGTAGACGTCCCACACCCACACGTCGTTCATCACGAGCTCGAAGTAGAAGTCGTGCTCGGTGTCGCGGCGAACCAGTTCGACGTCGTTCGCCAGGTAGAACCGGCGCTCGGTCTCGATCACGTACTTGAACTGCGAGACCACATCGCGGTATTCGCGGTAGAGGGCCAGTTCGACTTCGCGGTCGTAGTCCTCGATCTCATCATCTTCCATGGTTCGCCCAGTCTACGGCGTCGAAACGAGGGCGGGTTCCTTGAGCCAGCTTCGACGGTGGAAGTCGCTTGCTCCATGGCTGGCGATGGCCTCCATGTGAAGGGTGCTGCCGTAGCCCTTGTTGCTGTCCCAGCCGTAGTGGGGCGTATCGGCATGACGGTCGATCATCAGTCGGTCGCGGTGCACCTTGGCCATAACGGATGCCGCGGCCACAGACGCGCAGTCACGGTCGGCTTTGACGCGGGTCACCACGTTCAGAGGAGTGGACAGCGCCGGGGCCAGCCAATTGTGGGAGCCGTCGAGCAGGATCACCGAACCCGCGACATCCACCCCGCGGCCGTAGAGCAGGCCGAGCCCGCGCTTGGCGGCGAGGCCGAGGCAGGCGATGATTCCGAGCTCGTCGACCTCCTGCGGGCTGGCGAGCCCCACGGCGCTGTCGAGCGCCCACGCGGCAGCGAGCGGTGCGATGCGCTCGCGCGCAACCTCGGAGAGCATCTTGGAATCGCGCAGGCCCGCCGGAATGGGCGCCCGCCTGCTGGCGCGGATCACGCAGAGACCCACGGCGACAGGGCCGGCGAGCGCTCCCCTGCCGACCTCGTCGATTCCGATGACGAGGCTCGCGCCCCGGCGTTCCAGGCCGCGCTCGACGGTGAGGGTGGGATCGGAGACGGCTATTTCGATCCCTCGCTCTCGACGCCGGCGAACACGTCGGAGTAGTTGTCGAGGAACGTCCATCGGTCGGTGGGCCAGGTGATCCACAGCGCGCGCCCGACGACGTTCTTGACGGGAACGAAGCCGTTGCCGGGCTGGTCCTGGTTGAACCGCGAGTCTTTCGAGTTGTAGCGGTTGTCGCCCATGACCCAGAGCGATCCCTCGGGCACCGTGACGTCGAAGGCGACGCCGGATGCCGCGGTCTGGCCGTCGGGCAGCTTGATGTAGGGCTCGTCGAGCGGAACGCCGTTGACCGACATCTGGCCGAGCGCGTTGCAGCACGTGACGTGGTCGCCGGGCAGACCGATGACCCGCTTGATGAGGTGGTCGTTGGCGTCGCTGGCCGTGAGCCCCACCGTCTCGAGAACCCAGTCGAGGGCGGCCTGAACCGGCGGCTTCTCCGGTTCGATCGTGGCGGGAAGCCAGCCGCCCGGATCGGCGAAGACAACGACGTCGCCGCGCTCGATCGGCATGATGTTCGGCTCGAGCTGGTTGACCAGGATGCGGTCGTTGATCTGGAGCGTGTTCTCCATCGACCCCGAGGGAATGTAGAAGGACCTCACCAGGAAGGTCTTGATCAGCACCGACGCCAGCACGGCGACGAGGAAGATGATGAGGATGTCGCGCAGGAACAGCAATGCGCTGCGCGACGTGCGCGAATTCTTCTGCCGGCGTGACGTACGCGATGGCATGGTCGTTTCTGTCATTTAACCGCCTGAGCTCCCTGCCATTTTATGGGCAGGGAGCTCAGGGATGTGAATCGGGAAGCCGACGGCGTTTCGGCTGTCAGGCGATTCGGAGGCGGACGTTACGCGTCGCGCTTCTCCTTGATCTTGGCCTTCTTGCCGCGGAGGGCACGGAGGTAGTAGAGCTTCGCGCGACGCACGTCGCCGCGGGTGACGACCTCGATGTGGTCGATGACCGGGGAGTGCACGGGGAAGGTGCGCTCGACGCCGACCTGGAAGCTGACCTTGCGCACGCAGAACGTCTCGCGAACGCCCTCGCCCGAGCGGCCGATGACGACGCCCTGGAAGACCTGGATACGCGAACGCGTACCTTCAACGATGTTGACGTGCACCTTGACGTTGTCGCCGGCGCGGAACTCGGGGATGTCGCTACGCAGCGATGCCGCGTCGACGTGATCGAGAATGTGGCTCATGATGGTGATTCGCTCTCTGCAACCGCCACAGGTCGACTACGGGGTAAAAGAAGTGTGAGTTTCGGTGCCATCGTTTATCGCAGACTCCCCTGTGGCAGAGTCGGGCCGAGGCACAATCGTTTATTCTGCCACACGCGGGCGCCGACCCACAATCAGTGAGTGTCGCGACTCGTCTCGATCACGATGTATTCGCCGTCGTTCCGGATGCCCGCGGGCACCTGGGCGGGCCCGAATCCCGCCCCGGGGGCGGCCGGGGGAACCTCGAACGAGGCGAAGACATCCTGCACGCGCCTGCGGGCCTCGGTGAAGAACTGCCAGACGGCCGCCCAGAAACCACCGATGACGGCGACGATGAGCACGACGGTGGCCGCCGTCGATGCCACGGAATCGAAGCCCAGCGTGATCGCCGAGGCTGCGATGACCGTCAGGATTCCGACGTCGAGCCACGACACGGCCTTGGCCGCGCGAACGCCCGGACGGGCGAAGACGATGCCTGAGATCGCGGCCAGCGCGATGAACAGCACGATGCTGCTGAGGAGTGCGCCCAGCGTCTGCCATCCGCCGCCGCCGAAGACGGCGCTGCCGATGAGCATCCACGCCGGCAGCACGACCGCTGCAGGAAAGAGGATGGAGTAGAAGGCCCGACGAATGATCACGTATTCAGGGTATGCGCGGCAGGTCGGGAATTGGCTGGGATGCTGTGCGCCCCGGGCGAACAGGAGTGCGGGCAGAATAGACACATGATCGAGTTGCGCACCCCCACTGAAATCGACGAGATGCGGGCTGCGGGGCGTTTCGTCGCCGACGTGCTCACCGAGCTGAAGTCGAGGGCCGCCGTCGGCGTCAACCTGCTGAAGCTCGACGCGATCGCCCACGAGATGATCAGAGCACGGGGCGCCGAGTCCTGCTACATCGACTACCACCCGTCGTTCGGCGCCAGCCCCTTCGGCAAGGTGCTGTGCACCTCGGTCAACGACGCCGTGCTGCACGGGCTCCCCCACGACTACGTCCTGCGCGACGGCGACCTGGTGAGTCTCGACTTCGCCGCATCCGTCGACGGCTGGGTGGCCGACTCCGCCGTGTCCGTCATCGTCGGCACTCCCCGCCCCGAAGACCTGCGGGTCATCGAGACCACCGAACGGGCTCTGGATGCCGGAATCGCGGCCGCCCGGGTCGGCTCGCGCGTCGGAGACATCTCGGCCGCCATCGGCCAGGTGGCCGCCGAGGCCGGATACAGCGTGAACACCGACTTCGGTGGACACGGCGTCGGGCGCACGATGCACGGGGATCCCCATGTCGCCAACAACGGCCGGCCGAATCGGGGTCTCCCCCTTCGCGCCGGCCTGGTGATCGCGATCGAGCCGTGGTTCCTCGAGTCGACCGACAAGATCGTCACCGACCCGGATGGCTGGACCCTGCGCAGCGCCGACGGCTCGCGGGGCGCGCACTCCGAGCACACGGTCGCCATCACCGAGGACGGCCCGATCGTGCTGACGGCCCGCGCCCGGGGCTGATCCGGCACTCGTCTACGACGCGGCGAGCTCGAACGCGGCAAGCTCGCCGATGTACGCCTTCGGCAGGGGCCGGGCGAACTCGTCGCGCCTCGACGTGGTGTAGCCCAAGGTGACGAGCGACTCCACGAGCTTGGTGGCGGCGCTCACCCCGTCGATGACGGGAACGCCGATCTCCGCCGAGATGTAGCTGCACAGGTCGGCCATCCCCGCGCATCCCAGGACGATCGAGTCGCACTTGTCGCGCTCGATCGTCTCTCTGCAGAGGTCGATGATCACCTGGGCCGCCTCGCTCGACGGGTCGTCGAGCGCGAGCACGGGGATGTCGCAGGCGTACACCCCGACGCACCGATCGGCGAATCCGTAGTGCCTCACCAGATCCTGCGCACGGCCGACCGTGCGCGAGAGCGATGTGACGATACTGAAGCTGCGGCCCACCAGTGTGGCCGCGTGCATCGCCGCCTCCGCGACGCCCACGACCGGGCCGCCCGCGAGCTCGCGAGCGGCATCCAGCCCCGGATCGCCGAAACAGGCGATGACGTAGCCGTCGGAACCCGCGCGCTCGGCGGCCGCGATCTCGTGGAGCAGGCCGGGCACCGAGAGCGCCTCGTCGTAGTGGCTTTCGATGGACGCCGGCCCCATGGGCGGGTTCACGGCGGCGATCCGGGTTCCGGGCCCGGCCACCCCCCGGGCGCATGATCCGATCATGTCGGTCATGGCCCGGGTGGTGTTCGGGTTGATCACGGTGATGTGCACGGGTGCGTGTCCGTTCGGTGGAGCGGTCGAGCGATGGGCTGTTACTGGATGACCGACGCGGTCTCGTGCTCTTCGGCGGCCTGCATGCTGCGCGCCGCCTGCGGGCTCACCTTCTCGGCGATCCAGTAGACGAGCAGGGCGATTCCGCAGCCGATGAACCAGGCGTACGACGCAGCGCCCTGAAGAGCGGGGATGAACACCGTGCTGGCCGCGAGCACCGCACCGACGGCGGTCGCGATGACGGCGTTCGGGTTGAAGCCCTTCTTGTACCAGTACCGGCCCTTCTCGCTCATCGTGTAGAGGTCGTCGACGTAGACCGTCTGCTTGCGCACGATGTAGAAGTCGCAGATCAGCACTCCGAACAGCGGGCCGATGAACGCACCCAGCGTGTCGAGCGTGTAGTGGATGATCTCCGGGCTGGAGTAGAGGTTCCATGGGGTGATCAGAACGCTTCCCACGGCGGCGATCATGCCGCCCATGCGCCACGAGATCTTCTGCGGTGCCACGTTCGAGAAGTCGAACGCGGGCGACACGAAGTTCGCCACGATGTTGATGCCCACGGTCGCGATGGCGAAGGTCAGGGCGCCGAGGATGATCGCGTAGACGTTGTCGATGCGGGCGACCGTCTCGATCGGGTCGGTGATCAGCTCGCCGAACACCGGAACCGTGGCGGCCGCGCAGATCACGACGAGGATCGAGAAGACCAGGAAGTTGAGCGGCAGACCGAGCAGGTTGCCGCGCTTGACCGCCTTGAACGACTTGCCGTAGCGCGAGAAGTCGCCGAAGTTCAGCATCGGGCCCGAGAAGTACGACACCACGAGCGCGATGGCGCCGAGCATGACGGGAACGGCGTCCCAGCCCTCGAACTGCACCGAGCCGAGGTTGAGGTCGATGTTCTCCCAGCCCGCCTGCGACACGAGGTAGATCGCGAGGATGATCATCACGACGTAGACGGCGGGTCCGCAGAAGTCGATGAACTTGCGGATCGACTCCATCCCTCGCCAGAAGACGAAGGCCTGCGCGACCCAGAGGATCAGGAAGGCGATCCAGCCGAGCAGCGACAGACCTGCGAAACCGACGGTGTCGGCATCCGCGATGCCCGCCAGGTCGGGCCACAGCTTGAGTGCCACGACCACGAGCGCCGCCGAGGCGAGGTAGGTCTGGATGCCGTACCAGGCCACCGCGATCAGGCCGCGGATGATCGCGGGGATGTTGGCCCCGAGAACTCCGAAGACCGTTCTCGAGATCACCGGGTACGGAACGCCGGACTGCTGGCTGGGTTTGGCTACGAGGTTGCAGAGGAAGTAGACGATCGTGATGCCGACGAGCAGGGCGATCAGCACCTGCCAGCTCGCGAGCCCGAGGGCGAACAGGCTGCCGGCCGTGACGTATCCGCCGACGCTGTGCACGTCGGACATCCAGAAGGCGAAGAAGTTGTAAGCGCTCCAGGTCTGCTTCTTGAGGGGCGCGAGATCCTCATTGCTGAGGCGCGGGTCGTGGAACGACTCGACGACGCCGCTGCCCGTGGGCAGGCCTGCGGCTTCGAGCACGTCGCCGGGCTTCTCCCCGTGGGGATGGATGACCTCGGTCATGGAATTCTCCGGTTTCTCATCAGTGATGCGACAGGTGTGTGGAGGGTGGTGGTCGGCGCACCGTAGTAGTCGGAACACGTTCCCTATCCGGCAGCTCCCCAGGGGCTCCGTCAGTGCTCATAAAGCTATTGCTTAACACCACGTCTGCGATTTCGCGCCTGTTACAGGCATGTGACAATTGACGGGTGGAGAACGCGCTCGAGTCGGATGACGGCGCCCTCAGCGCCAACGAGTCGCTCGGTCGACGCCTCCGCGAATTGCGCACCCAGTCAGGGCTGTCGCTTCGGGCGCTCGCCCGCTCCCTCGACATCTCGCCGAGCGCCGTCTCCCAGATCGAGACGGGCGTGATGGTGCCGTCGGTCAACCGCCTCATCGCGATCGTGACCGCGCTGGGCGTACCCCTGTCGGCCGCGTTCGAGGCTCCGGGGGCCGACTCGTCGGCATCCACCGCACCCGCCGACACCCTCGGCGACAGGCTCGCCGGCCTCGCCGACGACCCCGTCGAGGGCGACGGCTACGTCATCTCGCGCGCCGGCCGCACACCCGACATGAATCTCGAATCGGGCGTGGTCTACCGCCGCCTCTCCCCCGGCCCGGTTCCCGGCCTCGAGATCTTCGAGTCGACCTACCCGGCCGGCTCGACCGGCAGCGCCCACGGCGACCTCATCCGGCACGACGGTTTCGAGATCGGCAGCATCACCTCCGGCACGCTGACGATCACGTTCGAATCGGAGGACGTCACCCTCTCGTCAGGCGACTCCATCACGTTTCCCGCGACCAGGCCGCACCGTCTGAGCAACCGATCAGGCGAGCCCTGCGTCGCCGTCTGGGTGATCGCGCACTCGTAGCAGGTCGGGTCGCACGCGGGACGTGCGTTCGAGCTGTTGCTCGTGGCGCCACGCCGAGATGAGGCGGTGGTTGCCGCTCAGCAGCACCGGCGGCACTTCCCGGCCGCGCCACTGGGCGGGCTTCGTGTAGCTCGGATACTCGAGGAGTCCGTCTTCGTGCGACTCCTCGACAAGGCTCTCGGGGTTGCCGACCACGCCGGGAATGAGACGGCCGATCGCCTCGATCATCGCCATGACGGCCACCTCGCCGCCATTCAGCACGTAGTCGCCGAGGCTCACGAGGCGCACCTCCGCGCGTTCGGCCGTCTCGTCGAAGACCCTCTGGTCTATGCCCTCGTACCGACCGCATCCGAAGATCAGGTGCTCTCGCGTCGACAGTTCGCGCGCCATCGCCTGCGTGAAGACCTGGCCGGCCGGCGAGGGGAAGATGACGAGGGGCGGGCCGGATTCCTCGGGTGCGGCATCGAGGATCGCGTCGAGAGCCTCGCCCCACGGCTCGGGCTTCATGACCATGCCGGCGCCACCGCCGAAAGGAGTGTCGTCGACCTGGCGGTGCCTGTCGTGGGTATGGTCGCGCAGGTCGTGCACGCCGAGCTCGATGAGACCGGACTGGCGGGCCTTGCCGAGCAGCGAGATGTCGAGCGCGTCGAAGAAGCTCGGAAAGATCGAGACGATGTCGATACGCATCCTGAAAGCCTATCGGCGGCCGCCGGCTCGGGTTGCCGCCGAGCAGCGGCGACGCATCGGGCGGAGTTATCGATAGTCCGTCAGCCTCTGAGCGGCGGCATACCTGAATCTCCGCCCGAATGTCAGCTGTCCGACGGAATCAGCCCGGCGATCCGATGCCTGGCGGCCCAGCGATGCTCGTTCCGCCGCACAACGGCCCGGATCGCCCGCTCGACCGAAGACCATTGATTCATGACCTGGTCATATGTGACCCGGAGAACGATGTACCCCCGTTCGATCAACTCGAGGTCACGACGGCGGTCTTCGGCATAGGCCTGAGCGCTCGTGTGCCAGGCCTTACTGTCCAGCTCGACGACGAATCGCTCCCCCACCACGAGATCGACCCGACCGACCGTGCCGATCTGCACCTGCGTGAGGTATGGGATTCCCAGAGCTCGAAGCCGCAACCGCGCTTTCGTCTCGAGACCGGATTGAGCCGTCGCATCGATGAGGTCGAGATAGTGCCTGTATTTCTTCGGAAGGGACTCGATCACCGCACGCACGTCGTAGATGCCGACGAAGCGACTGTTCAGCGCCGAATCCAGTGCGACGATCACGTCTTCGCGCGGTTGACAGACGACGAGGTGCCGGAGCGCGGGGGCCACCCTGTCGACCGCGAGATCCAACTCACCGGGCAGAAGAACGGCCGTTCCGCGATGAAGTCGCACCCCGTGTCGCGCAGGATCGGTGAGGCGTACGGACCGGTCGTGAGGTGCAGCGATATGACTTGCATTCCGGCCCACGGCCACATGCAGTAGTCCGTCATCGACGCACCAGACACCCTTGCGTCGCAATGCCGAGACACAGGTCAGATGTCCGCCCACACGAACTGCCGCAACGAGTTCCGGCTCGGCGCGCGACGTCGCCCACCAACGGCGACGAGGGCTTGTGAGAAGGCCGGCTTTCACCGCTCGCGACACATCGGACGATGCGAAGCCGTGCGCCGAGAGGGTGCTGAACGAGGCGACACCGCCATAGCCATCGATGACGTCGAGTAGAGGCTGCATGAGTACATGTTGGCCGCTTCGAAAGCTGGGAAACGGCGTCTGAAGCGATCTGTGGAAAACACGAACGGGCGGAGTTCTCGACCCTCCGAACGCCTCTCGGCGCCGGTGGAACGAAATCTCCGCCCGTTCGGGTGAAGGGCCTACTCGGCCGGAGTTTCCTCGGCCGGGGACTCCGCAGTCGGAGCCTGCTCGTCGTCGTCGGACTCCGGGAGTTCCTCGAGGAGGCCCGGAGGCGGTGTGATGGTCATCGTGCCCGCGGCGATGTCGACCGCCGGAACGATCGCCTTGACGAACGGAACCAGCACCTCGCCGGATGCCTGTTCGATGACCAGCAGGTCTTGCGCCGGCATGTGGTTGACCTGGCGCACGACGCCGATCTTCTCGCCGTCGCGGATGACGTCGAGGCCGACGAGCTGGTGGTCGAACCAGGCGTCTTCTTCGGCCGACTGCTCGTCGGAGTCCTGGTCGATCCAGAGGATCGCCTTGACCAGCCCCTCGGCGGCCGTGCGGTCGGGCACGCCCTTGAAGAAGCCGACGGCGTGGCTGTTGAACCACTTGAGCTCGATGAGCTCGAGGGTCTTTCCGTGCCACGGCGAGCCGGTGGGAACCTGGAGGGTGAACACCGCGCCCGGCACGAAGCGTCGTGCCGGGTCGTCGGTGAAGAGCTCCAGCTTGATCGCTCCCTTGAGCCCGTGGGCCTTCAGGAGGCGACCAACCCGGAGTTGCTGCGTCTCGTTCTTAGAAATCGGTATCCACCACGTCTACACGAACGCGCTTGCCATCAGCGAGCGCGGCGACGAGTGTGCGGAGAGCCTTGGCCGTGCGACCCGCACGACCGATCACGCGGCCGAGGTCGTCGGGGTGCACGCGCACCTCGAGGACCTCGCCGCGCGGAGAGCTCTTCGCAATGACATGCACGTCGGCAGGTTTGTCGACGATGCCCTTGACCAGGTGCTCGAGAGCAGGAGCGAGCAAGGCTAGGCCTTCTCTGCTTCGGCCTCGGGAGCCTCGTCGGCGGCCGGCGCCTCTTCGGCGGGGGCAGGAGCCTCGACCTTGACCTCGGCCTTGGGCTTCAGAACAGGCTTCTTCTTCTCGTCGGCGACGAACGCCTCCTTGGGCTCCTTGACGCGAACGGTCGAGACCGCGTCCTTGTCGCCCTTGAACTTGCCCCAGTCGCCCGTGAGCTTCAGGAGCGCGGCGACCTGCTCGGTCGGCTGTGCGCCGACGCCGAGCCAGTAGAGGGCACGCTCGGACTCGATCTTGATGACCGACGGTTCCTCGGTGGGGTGGTACTGGCCGATCTCCTCGATGACACGACCGTCGCGCTTGGTGCGCGAGTCGGCAACGACGATGCGGTAGTACGGTGCACGGATCTTGCCCATGCGCTTCAGACGGATCTTTACAGCCACAATTCTTCCTAGGTTTTTCTCTCGGCCCTGCTGGGCCTAAATGTGGGTGAACTGGCAGCCGTGAGCGTGGGGTGCACACTCGGCGTAAAAAGTTCTCGAGGGTTCTGCCGCAACCTGATTAGAGGGTCGGGCGGGCAGACTCGACAGATCATTCTGTCAGATATTCGCCCTGCGCGCGTAATTCGAAGGTGCGATCGGCCCAGTCTGTCAGGATGAGGCGACCCGCTGCTATCGATCGGAGCCGCTCATGGAGATCTCGTTCGCTCACTCAGAACGCTCGACGCTCGGCATCGAATGGGAGATCGCCCTCGTCGAGCAGAGTTCCGGCGATCTCGTCAACGTGGCCGGCGAGGTGCTCCAGTCGCTTCGCGGCCCCGACGGCGAGGCCCATCCGCGCATCACCGAAGAGCTGCTGCTCAACACCGTCGAGCTCGTCACGGGCGTGCACACGCGGGTGTCGGATGCCGTCGACGACCTCCAGGGACAACTCGCCGAGGTGCGCGCCATCACCGACCCGCTCGACGTCGAGCTCATGTGCGCGGGAACCCATCCGTTCGCGCAGTGGTTCGACCAGCAGGTCACCGACAAGGAGCGGTACCACAAGCTCATCGACCGCACCCAGTGGTGGGGTCGCAACATGATGATCTGGGGCATCCATGTGCACGTCGGCGTGGAGAGCCGCGACAAGGTGCTCCCCCTGCTGAACGGCCTCCTCAACTACTACCCGCACCTGCAGGCACTGTCGGCGTCGAGCCCGTTCTGGGCGGGCGAGAACACCGGCTACGCATCGAACCGCGCCCTCATGTTCCAGCAACTGCCCACCGCGGGTCTCCCCTACCAGTTCTCCGAGTGGAGCGAATACGAGTCGTACGTCGACGACATGAAGGTGACGGGCATCGTCGACGACCACACCGAGGTGCGCTGGGACATCCGCCCCTCGCCCCAGTGGGGGACGATCGAGATGCGCGCCTGCGACGGCCTGTCGAGCCCCGAGGAGATCGGAGCGGTCGCCGCCCTCATCCAGTGCCTGGTCGAGCACATGTCGCAGCGGCTCGATGCGGGCGAGACCCTCCCGACCCTGCAGCCCTGGTACGTGCGCGAGAACAAATGGCGCGCTGCGCGCTACGGCCTCGACGCCGAGATCATCGTGGATGCGCACGGCGCCGAGAAATTGGTCACCGACGACGTGCGAGAGCTGCTGGTCACACTCGCGCCGATCGCCGAGCAGCTCGACTGCGTCGACCAACTGGCCCAGGTGAACCTCATTCTCGAACACGGCGCCAGCTATCAGCGCCAGCTGCGGGTCGCCGAAGAGAACGGCGGAAGCCTCAAGGCCGTGGTCGCGTCGCTGACTCGCGAGCTGCGCCACGGCCTCGGCAAGGCCTAGGCGTTCTTCTCGTCGCGCCAGGCGAGCAGATCCTTCACCGGTCCGAGGTCGATCGACGGTCCGGTGATGCCGAGGGTGAAGAGCGTGACGCCCACCTCGGCCTTCTCGTCGAGCACGGCCGCGTCGGAGGAGCCGAAGGCACCCGTCAGCTTGACGTCGTTGGAGATCTCGATCTCGGACACGTCGCGGCCCACGTCTGAGGCGTGCCCCTTCAGGACCTCGAGCTTGTGCTGCAGGGTCGGCACATCGGAGAAGCTGTGCCAGATCGTGGCGTGCTTCGCGACGAGCTTGAGGGTCTTCTTCTCGCCACCGCCGCCGATCAGCACGGGGATCCTGCGGGTGGGAGCCGGGTTGAGCACGCCCCAGCGCGCCTCGATGCGCGGGAGCGCCTCGCCCAGCGCATCCAGTCTCTGGCCCACGGTGCCGAACTCGTAGCCGTACTCGTCGTAGTCGCGCTCGAACCAGCCCGAGCCGATGCCGAACACGAGCCGGCCCTCGGCACCGGGGGTCTTGGCGCTGATGTGGTCGACGGTACGGGCCATGTCGGCGAGCAGGTCGGGGTTGCGGTAGCTGTTGCACGTGACGAGCGGTCCGAACTCGATCGTCGATGTCTGCTCGGCCCAGGCGGCGAGCATGCTCCAGCCTTCGAAGTGCAGACCCGCCGGGTCGCCCGACAGGGGGTAGAAGTGGTCCCAGTTGAAGGCGATGTCGACGCCGAGCTCCTCGAGCTGTCGCAGAGTGTCGCGGATGGTCGTGTAGTCGGAGTGCTGGGGTGCGATCTGGATGCCGATGCGCACGGGGCGCGAAGAGTGTGTCGTCATGATCAGAGCCTACTTATCCGTCGTGATCGCACACTCACCTTGCGGCATAGGACATCGCACCTCACAATGAACAGGTGAAGTCGATAGAGCCGAAGTCTGCGAACGTGCGCCCTCAGCGCACCCATCGCAACCTCGCCTCCCGGTTTCTCCCCCCTGCGGCCCTGCTGTTCGTCGGGGCCCTGGCCGTCGCCACATCGCTTCCCGCCGCCGCCTTCGGCCCCGGTTCGTCGTTCGGAATGACCGGAGCGACGGGCGGCCCGCAGTCAGCGGACCAGTCGCTCTCGGTCGATGCCTCCGCCGCCGACGCCAGCGTGCTGCGCGACGGCTACACCGTGAACACGCCCACCCCCACGCCGACACCGACGCCCGTGGCGAAGGCCGTCGCGGCGTCGACGGGCGGAAGCCCCGGAGGCTGGGGCTGCCAGCGGGACGCCCCCGCCGAGACGACCCGGCTCACCTGGCCCTACGACCACCCCGTGAAGATCGGCGACGGATTCGGTCCCCGCGCCGAGGGCATGCACGACGGCGTCGACATGCTCGCCGGCGACGGCACCCCGATCCAGGCGATCGGCGACGGCATCGTCACCGCGTCGGGCTACAACGGCTCGGCAGGCAACTACGTGGCCATCGCCACCATGGTCGGCGGCCAGCGTCTCTGCAGCATGTACATGCACTTCCAGGACGGCTCGGTGACCGTGACGGTCGGCCAGGAGGTCACCGCCGGAACCGTGATCGGTCTCACCGGCGACACGGGCAACGCGAGCGTCGAGCACTGCCACTTCGAGCTGTTCTTCGCCGACGGCGTGCGATTCGACCCGATCCCGTACCTCGAGGCGAACGCCAGCTACTGAGCGCGGCCCCTTCGGCAGGCTCAGGGAACGGCAGGCCAGTTCGTCGAGCTTGTCGAGACGCCCCCTTCGACAAGCTCAGGGAACGCCGCCTAGCGGCCCAGGAACTTCTGCAGCGAGGCCAGTTCTTCTTCGCTCGGCGCACCGGGCGCACCCTTGCCCTTGCCCAGCCCCAGACCGAAGCCGGAGCCGCCTGCGGTGACGGGCGCCGCATCCGGCTTGATGCCCGCGGCACGCGCCGCGTCTTCGGCCGCGCGCTTGGCCGGGTTGCCCGACTTCGAGCCCTTCTTCTTGGCGACCTGCTTGCGTCCGCCGTGGGCGCCGGGGACCGGGCCCATTCCGGGGATGTTCGGCATGCCGCCCTTGGCGACGGTCTTCATCATCTTGGCGGCCTGTTCGAAGCGCTGCACGAGCTGGTTCACATCGGTGACCGTCATGCCGGATCCCTTGGCGATACGCACGCGACGCGAGCCGTTGAGCAGCTTCGAGTTCTGCCGCTCGGCCTTGGTCATCGACTGGATGATGGCCTCGGTACGCACGATCTCGCGCTCGTCGAAGTTCTCGAGCTGCTGCTTCATGCCGCCCATGCCGGGGAGCATGCCCATCATCTTCTTGATGGAGCCTGCCCCGCGGAGCTGCTGCATCTGCGACAGGAAGTCTTCGAGGGTGAAGGTGTCGGTGGCGAACTTCTCGGCCATCTTCATGGCCTCGCCCTCGTCGAAGGCCGACTGGGCCTGCTCGATGAGGGTGAGGATGTCACCGAGGTCGAGGATGCGGCTCGCCATGCGGTCGGGGTAGAAGGGCTCGAAGTCGTCGAGCGACTCGCCCGTCGACGCGAAGATGATCGGGCGGCCGGTGACGGAGGCGACCGAGAGTGCGGCTCCACCGCGAGCATCGCCGTCGAGCTTGGTGAGCACGACGCCGGTGAAGTCGACTCCGTCCTGGAAGGCCTTGGCCGTGGCGACCGCGTCTTGACCGATCATGGCGTCGATGACGAACAGCACCTCGTCGGGGTCGACGGCCTTGCGGATGTCTGCGGCCTGCTTCATCATGTCGGCGTCGACACCGAGACGGCCGGCGGTGTCGACGATGACCACGTCGTACTGCTTGTCGATGGCGAACTTGATCGAGTCCTTCGCGACCTTCACCGGGTTGCCGGTTCCGTTGCCAGGCTCGGGCGCGAACACGGCGACGCCCGCCTGGCCCGCGACGACCTGCAGCTGGTTGACGGCGTTGGGGCGCTGGAGGTCGGCGGCGACCAGCAGCGGGGTGTGGTTGTCCTTCGCGAGCCACTTGGCGAGCTTGCCCGCCAGCGTGGTCTTTCCGGCTCCCTGGAGACCGGCGAGCATGATGACGGTCGGCGGCTTCTTCGCGAACTGGATGCGACGGGCTTCGCCACCGAGGATCGCCACCAGTTCTTCGTTGACGATCTGCACGACCTGCTGCGCCGGGTTGAGCGCCTTGTTGACCTCGTCGCCCAGGGCGCGCTCGCGCACCTTGCCGGTGAAGTCCTTGACGACCTCGAGCGCGACGTCGGCGTCGAGCAGGGCGCGCCGGATCTCGCGCACGGTCGCGTCGACATCGGCGGGGCTGAGCTTGCCCTTGGTGCGAAGGTTCTTGAAGGTCTCTGCGAGCCGGTCAGACAGGTTTCCGAAAGTAGCCATGGTGAGGCAAGTTTACCTGCCCGCCGCAGGGGGCGTCTCGACAGGCTCGGCGATCGGCGGGTCGTTAGCCTAGCTAATGAGTTAGGCTAACGATATGGCTCCACCTCTTTCGCTTCCCGCCCTCAGCTCGGAGCTGCGCGGCGTCACGATGCACCTCTCTCGCAGGCTGCGCAACGAGCGTGCCGACATCGATCTCGGCGACTCGCAGTTCAGCGTGCTCGCCTACCTCGTGCGCACGGGCCCCCACACCCCGAACGAGCTCAGCGTATGGGAGCACGTCACTCCCCCGTCGATGAACCGCACGCTCAACGTTCTCGAGACGGCCGGCCTCGTCTCACGAACGCCGGATGCCTCGGACGGCCGCAAGGTGTTCGTCACGGCCACCGAGAGCGGCGTCGCGGTCGTGAAGGAGACGAGGCGCCGGCGCGATGCGTGGCTGCACTCGCGACTCTCCGCGCTCACCCCCGCCGAACGACGCGTGCTCGAGGAGGCGACGGTCATTCTGAGAACGATCGTGGCTCCGTGAGCGCGATGTTCCGCTCGCTCTCGAGCGTCAACTACCGCATCTGGTTCGCCGGGGCTCTCGTCTCCAACGTGGGCACCTGGATGCAGCGCACCGCCCAGGACTGGATCGTTCTCACCGAGCTGACGAACCACGACGCGGCGGCGGTCGGCATCGTGATGGCGCTGCAGCTCGGCCCGCAGCTGCTCCTGGTTCCCTGGTCCGGCCTGATAGCCGACCGTCTCGACAGGCGGCGCACGCTGATGGTGACCCAAGCATCCATGGGTGTCTTGGGGCTGGGGCTCGGTCTCATCGTCGTGACGGGCGTCGCACAGCTCTGGCACGTCTACCTGTTCGCCCTGCTGCTCGGCATCGCCTCGGCGATCGACGCGCCCGTGCGGCAGACGTTCGTCTCCGAGCTGGTCGGCGGATCGAACCTCTCGAACGCCGTTGCCCTCAACTCCGCGTCGTTCAACGCGGCCCGCATGATCGGGCCCGCCGTCGCCGGCATCCTCGTGGCCGCGATCGGCGCCGGTTGGGTGTTCCTGCTGAACGCGGTGACGTTCGGCGCTGTTCTCGCGTCGCTCGCGTTCATCAGGGTCGATCAGCTGCGGGCGACCAAGCGCGCGCCGCAGGGTCGGGGCCAGCTGCTGGAGGGGTTCCGCTACGTGCGCTCACGGCCGGACCTGCTGATGATCTTCGTGATCGTCTTCATCATCGGCACCTTCGGCCTCAACTTCGCCATCTTCACCTCGACGATGGCGAGCGTCGAATTCGGCCGTGGGGCCGAGGCATTCGGGCTGCTCTCGTCGGTGATGGCGATCGGCTCCGTCGCGGGCGCCCTCCTGTCTGCACGCAGGGACAGGCCGCGGCTCCGGCTCACCTTCGTGGCCGCCGCCGCCTTCGGGGTGAGCTGTCTCGTCGCAGCGGTGATGCCCAGCTATTGGGGGTTCGCGGCCGTGCTCGTCTTCGTGGGCCTCTCGGCCCAGACGCTGATGACCACAGCGAACGGCACCGTGCAGACGACAACCGCTCCCGAGATGCGCGGGCGGGTGATGGCGCTCTACATGGCCGTCTTCATGGGAGGCACACCCCTCGGCGCCCCCGTCGTCGGCTGGGTCGCCAACACGTTCGGCCCACGCTGGGCCATCGGTGTCGCCGCCGCTTCTGGTCTCGTCGCGGCCGCGATCGGGCTCGGCTGGCTCATCGTCTTCCGGCACCTGCGGCTGCACTACGACGGCGCGGCGCATCCGAGGTTCGTCGTGAGCCACGACGGTCGGCCCTATGTGCCGCGTCGGTCGCCCGAGACGACGGAGGAGTTCGAAGAGGATCTGGCTCTCGATGAGGCGGATGCGCGCCGCACCTGAGTGCGGCCCGCCGCGTCACGCGATGTCGACGACGGTGACTCCCGATGACCGATCTCCCGCTGCGATGGCCTGGAGCGCGGCCGGCGCATCGACCAACGGGATGCGATGCTCGATGAGGCGCGCGGGGTCGAGGGCGCCGCTCAGCACGAGGTCGAGGAGCGCCGGGTAGTCCGTCGCCGGCATGCCGTGGCTGCCGTGCAGCGACAGTTCCTTGGCGATGATCGTCGGCAGCGGCACCACCGGCTCTGCCGAGAACAGGCCGATCTGCACCTGCCTGCCCAGGGGCGCGAGGGCGAGCACGCTGAGCCGCATCGTCGCCTGCCGACCCAGGGCCTCGACGGACACCTGCACGCCCGCTGGCGCCACGGATGCGATCGCATCGAGGATCTCCGACTCCGAGAGGCCGGACGAGTCGATCGTGTTTGCAACTCCGAGCGATGACGCCCGGTCGAGCGCGACGGGATCGATATCGACGGCGATCACCTCGGCGCCGAGAGCGACGCCGATCATCGCCGCGCTCAGCCCTACGCCGCCGCAGCCCACGACGAGCAGTCGCTCGCCGCGCTGGAGCCGTGCCCGGTGCACGAGTCCTCGATAGGCGGTCGCGAAACGGCAGCCGAGGAGCGCCGCAGCACCCGAGTCGAGCCCGTCGGGAACCCGGATGAGATTGATGTCGGCGTTGTGCAGCGCGACGAGCTCGGCGAAAGACCCCCAGTGCGTGAACCCGGGCTGGGTCTGATTGCGGCAGACCTGGCCGTTTCCGTCGGCGCATTCGGGGCATGTCCCGCAGGCCGAGACGAAGGGAACCGTCACCCGCTCTCCCACTCGGAAGTTCGTGACCTCCGGCCCCACGGCGGCGATGCGGCCGACGAGTTCGTGCCCGGGCACGTGAGGCAGGGCGATTCCATCATCGTGGCCGAGCCACCCATGGGCGTCGCTGCGACACACTCCCGTCGTCTCTACCCTGACGACGACTCCCGCGGCGGAGGGAACCGGGTCAGGCACCTCTCGGAGCTCGGGGACACCGCCGAACTCGGTGAATACAACAGCGCGCATGAGCCTCTTCCCTCTGGTGGAACGTCTCCGACGATACCGTTCTCGATGGCCGTCGGAGGCAGTCTCTAAACTCGGACTCATGCGCCACGGAATCGTCATCCTGCCCCAAGACCCCTGGTCGATCGCCCGCCGAAAATGGCAGTCGGCAGAAGGGCTCGGGTTCGACCACGCGTGGACGTACGATCACCTCTCCTGGCGATCCCTCGCCGACGAACCGTGGAACGCCACCATTCCCACGCTCACCGCGGCGGCCGTCGTCACCGAGACCATCCGCCTGGGCACCTTCGTCTCGTCGCCGAACTTCCGGCATCCGGTGCCGTTCGCCAAAGAGGTCGCCACGGTCGACGACATCTCGGGTGGCCGGTTCCTTCTGGGCATCGGCTCCGGCGGCACGGGGTTCGACGCATTCGTTCTCGGCCAGCGCGAGTACACGCCCCGCGAACGCCACGCGCGCTTCGCCGAGTTCGTGACGCTGCTCGACGAGCTGCTGCGACACGAGGGCGACAATGACCGGGGCATCGGCTTCGACGGCGAGTGGTACACGGCCGTCGATGCGCGCATGGTCGGCATCCCCGCGCAGCAGCCGCGAGTTCCGTTCGTGCTCGCCGCCAACGGCCCCAAGGGCCTTGCGCTCGTGGCCGAGCAGGGCCAGGGCTGGGTCACCACGGGCAAAGACGGCGCCACGGGCGAGGAGTGGTGGTCGGCGGTCACGACCCTGGTCGGCCGTCTCGACGACGCGGCCGACAAGGCGGGCCGCGACCCGGCATCCATCGACCGCTACCTGTCACTCGACTCGGGCGGCCAGTTCTCGCTCGAGAGCGTCGGTGCGTTCGACGACATGGTGGGGCGAGCGGCACAGCTCGGGTTCACCGATGTAATCTCGCACTGGCCGCGGGCCGAGGGCATCTACGCAGGCGACGAAGAGGTTCTCTACCAGGTGGCCTCGCGCTTCTAGGCGGCTAGCCGACGAGATTCTGCGCGAAGACGTGCGGCGTGAAGCCGGTGAGGTCGTTGATGCCTTCGCCCTGTCCGATGAGCTTGATGGGAATGCCCGTCTTCTCCTGCACGGCCAGCACGAAGCCGGCCTTCGCAGACCCGTCGAGCTTGGTGAGAACCAGTCCCGTCACGCCGGCATGCTGAATGAACGCCTCGGCCTGGGCGAGCCCGTTCTGGCCGGTGGTCGCGTCGAGCACGAGCAGCACCTCGGCCACGGGGGCCTGCTTCTCGATGACCCGGCGGATCTTGCCGAGCTCGTCCATCAGACCGCCCTTGGTCTGCAGGCGGCCGGCCGTGTCGATGACCACGATCTCCGTGCCGTGCAGCTTGGCGTACTCGATGGTCTGGAACGCCACCGAAGCCGGATCCTGCCCCTCGTGCTGCGGACGGACGATGGCGGCGCCCGCCCGTTCTGCCCACGTGGCCACCTGTTCGACGGCGGCTGCGCGGAAGGTGTCGGCGGCGCCGATCACGACCGAGCGGCCGTAGGTGGCGAGGAACTTCGCGAACTTGCCGATGGTCGTGGTCTTGCCGACGCCGTTGACGCCGACGACGAGCACGATGGCGGGGCGTTCCGACAGATGCAGCGTCGTGTCGAGCCGCGACAGCCGCTCCTCCATGGTCTCGCGGAGCATGCGCTGCAGGTCTTTGGGATCGGTCGTCTTGAAGCGATCGACCTTGGCCCGCAGGTCGCCGACGACGGAGTCGGTGACGTCGGGGCCGAAGTCGGCCTTCAAGAGTGCGTCTTCGAGGTCCTCCCACGTGTTCGCGTCGATCGTGGGCTTGGTGAACATGCCTCGGAGGGCGCCGGACAGAGACCAGGGGGTGCGTTCAGCCATGCGACAAGACTACCGGCGCGCCCCTAGCCGACGGCCTGCACGAAGCCGTCCGAGCGCTCGGCCTCGGCGGCGAGGTGAGCGAGCCTTTCTGGCAGCTCGAAACCCTTGCGGGCCATCGACTGGGCCCACAGGCGGCCAGCCCTGTAGCTCGAGCGCACCAGCGGACCGGCGAGCACCCCGAGGAAGCCGATCTCCTCGGCCTCCTGCTTGAACGCCACGAACTCCTCCGGCTTGACCCAGCGCGACACGGGCAGGTGGCGAGGGCTCGGTCGCAGGTACTGCGTGAGCGTGATGATGTCGGTGCCGGCATCGTGCAGGTCGCGCAGCGCCTGGCTCACTTCGGCCGGCTCCTCCCCCATGCCGAGGATGAGGTTCGACTTGGTGATGAGGCCCGCCGCTCTTGCCTGCGTGAGCACGTCGAGCGAGCGCTCATAGCGGAAGGCAGGGCGGATGCGCTTGAAGATGCGCGGAACAGTCTCGACGTTGTGGGCGAAGACCTCGGGCCTCGACGAGAAGACCTCGGCGAGCAGCTCGCTGTTGCCCGAGAAGTCGGTGGCGAGGATCTCGACGCCGGTGCCCGGGTTGCGCCGATGGATCTCCCGCACGGTCTCTGCGTGCAGCCACGCACCCTCGTCGGGCAGGTCGTCGCGGGCGACTCCTGTGACGGTCGCGTAGCGCAGATTCATCTTCTCGACGGATTCGGCCACGCGCCGAGGCTCGTCCGTGTCGTAGTCGGCGGGCTTGCCGGTGTCGATCTGGCAGAAGTCGCACCGGCGCGTGCACTGCGAGCCCCCGATGAGGAAGGTCGCCTCCCTGTCCTCCCAGCACTCGAAGATGTTGGGGCAGCCGGCCTCCTGGCAGACCGTGTGCAGTCCCTCGTCTTTCACGAGGTTCTGCAGGGCACGATACTCAGGGCCGAAACGGGCCTTCGTCTTGATCCACTCGGGCTTCTTCTCGATCGGCGTCTCGGCGTTGCGGATCTCGAGGCGAAGCAGCTTGCGCCCTTCGGGCACGGCGCTCACGCGGCGACCCCCAACGATGATGCGAAGCCCGCGAGCGCCGCCGAGTCGACGAACCGGTCGGAGACGAGCGGCGCGACCTCCTCGGGTGTGACGACACGACCGAGACACTCGCTCACCGTGGTCACCCCGGCATCCCGGATGCCGCACGCCACGATCCGCGCGTACGGCTCGAGGCTGTTGCTGCAGTTCAGGGCGAATCCGTGCATGGTCACTCCGTGGGCGATGCGGATGCCGATGGCCGCGATCTTGAGATCGGCGCCGTTCTTCGAGACCCACACCCCGGACCGCCCCTCGACCCGACCACAGTCGACTCCGAGTTCGATCAGGACGTCGATGAGCAGCCCCTCGAGCCGGCGCACGTAGCCCACGACATCGATGGGCTCGGCGAGTCTCAGGATGGGATAGCCCACCAGCTGTCCAGGGCCGTGCCACGTGATCTTGCCTCCGCGATCGACATCGATCACGGGAGTTCCGTCGATGGGCCGTTCCGAGGCATCCGTTCGTCGCCCCGCGGTGAAGACCGACTGGTGTTCGAGCAGTATCACCGTGTCGGGCGCGTCGCCCGCGACGACGCGCTCGTGGATGCCCCGCTGGAGCGCCCATCCATCGGCATATTCCACGGCATCGACACCGAAACCGGCCAGAAGAAGCTGAGTCATTCCGGCAGTCTAACTATTTAATGGACGCGGTCCAATTAATCATGCCGACTGGTTCTCGCCCACTCGCTGGCCGACCACGGCCGAGACGCCGTCCTGCCGCATCGAGACGCCATAGAGGGCGTCGGCGATCTCCATGGTGCGCTTCTGGTGCGTGATCACGATGAGCTGGCTCGTCTGCCGCAGGTCTTCGAAGATCGTGAGGAGCCGGCCCAGGTTGGCATCGTCGAGCGCCGCCTCGACCTCGTCCATGATGTAGAACGGGCTCGGACGGGCCTTGAAGATCGCGATCAGCAGTGCGACCGCGGCGAGCGATCGTTCGCCGCCCGACAGCAGCGACAGCCGCTCGATCTTCTTGCCCGCCGGCTTGACCGAGACCTCGATGCCGGTCGTCAGCAGGTTCGAGGGATCGGTGAGGCTGATGCTGCCTGTTCCGCCCGGGAACAGGATAGGGAACACCTCGTGGAATGCGGCCTTCGTGTCGGTGAACGCCTCGTCGAAGATCACCTGCATCTTCACGTCGATCTCGTCGATGATCGTCAACAGGTCTGCTCGGGTCTTCGTGAGGTCGGTGAGCTGCTCCGTGAGGAACTTGTGCCGCTGCTCGAGCGCGTCGAACTCCTCGAGCGCGAGCGGGTTGACCCGGCCCAGCTCGGCGAGGGTGCGCTCAGCCTTGGCGAGTCGGGCCTGCTGCGCGGCCCGGTCGAACGGGATGCCCGTGGGCTGCCCCTCCACAGGCTCGGGGTGCGGATCGGCATCCGGATCGGGGATGAGCTGGTCGGGGCCGTACTCGGCGACCAGCACGTCTTCGACGAGACCCAGCTCGCTGCCGACCCGCTCCAGCACGCTCGACAGGTGCAGCTTCTTCTCGTAGATCTGCAGCTCGAGACCGTGCACGTTCTCTGTGATCGCCTGCAGCCGCTCGCGCAGGGCCGCCTCGTCGCGGCGCAGGGCCAGCAGCTCCTGGTTCTGCTCCGCCCTCTCGGCCTCCGCCCGCGCCTGTTCGAGACGAGCCTCGGCCACCGATGCGTCGACCGAGGTGAGCACGGCCGGCAGGGACTGCACCACGTCGGTGGCGGCGTCGATCTGGCGGCGCCGAATGACCGCGCGCCTCGCCGCCTCCTCGGCCGCGGCCCTGTCCGCCTCGACCTGCTTCTCGAGCGCGACGCGCCTCGCCTCCTCGGCGCGCACCCGCTCGCGAGCGGTCTCGAGCTGCAGTCGCGCCTCGACCTCGCGCTCCCTCGCCCCCTCGAGTTCTGCGTACAGAGTGTCGCGCTGGCTCACGTCGAGCATCGGGCGCGGGCGGGATTGCGCGGTCTCGAGCTCGTCTTTCGCCGTCGCGGCCGCACGCTCTGCCTGGGCCACGGTCTCCTCCGACGCCGCCAGGGCGGTGCCGAGACGATCGAACTCTCCGGTCGAGGCGTCGAGCTGGGCCTTCAGCCGGGCCAGCTTCTCTGTCTGCGCCGCGAGAGCGGAATCGAACTCCCGAAGGGCGGCAAGCGCGTTCGCCGATTGCTCTTTCGCGACCTGCACGATGCCCCGCTGCTCGGCGAGCGCGAACTTCGCCCTCTCGATCAGCGAGACCGTCTCGTCGAGGCTCACCGATGCGGTGTCGCGCTCGGCCCTCAGCTCGATCCGGCTGCGCTTGGCTCCGGAGCCGCCGCGCAGAACATACTCGGTGAGAACGTCGCCCGAGCGGGTGATGAGGGTGACGCCCGCCTGGTGCGCCACCGACGGCCACACCTCGCGGGCCGTCGCGAGGTCGTCGACGATCAGCGTTCGGGCGAGCAGGCCCAGCACACCGGCAGGGGCCGCGATCACGTCGACGGCGGCGGTCGCGCCGGCGATGTCGGATGCGAGGGGAGACTCGTGCGCGTCGGCGTCGGCCACGACGATCTCGACCCGGCCGAGCTCGTCGCCGTGCGCCAGGTCGATGGCCGTGCGCGCCGCGTCGAGCGACTCGGCGAGAACGGCATCGGCGAGCGTTCCGAGGGCCGCCGCGATGGCCGCCTCGAAGCCCGGATCGACCGTGACGTTGTCGGCCACGAGCCCGAGCACGCCCGGAACCTTCGCGGCGATCAGGTCGCTGGTGCCGTCTTTCTGGTCGAGCGCCAGCGTCAATGCGCTCGTGCGAGCGGCGAGCGCGTCGCGTTCACGCTCGTGGCCGTGGAGGGTCTCGCGCAGGGTCTCGATCTCGGCCTCGGCCTCGAAGAGCCGGGCCTGCGCGAATTCGTAGGCCTCGTCGAGATCGGTCTCCGAGGTTCCCGAGACGGCGGCCTCGGCTTCGAGCAGAGCGAACTCGGCCTGCGCGGACTCGCGACGGGCGGTCGCGGCCTCGAGCGCGTTCGTCTGACGCAGCACCTCGCCGCGCACGGCCGCGAGTCGGGAGTTCGCCGTGTCGACCTGGCCCTGCAGCTTCGAGATCTCGAGGTCGTGCTTCGAGACGAGGGCGCTCTGCGCGGCGATCTCCTCGTCGACGGAGTCGAGGGCCGAGCGCGCCGACACGGAGCCGGCCTGCGCCGCCACCAGAGCCAGTTCGGCCGCGGCGACCTGGCCGCGAAGCCGAGCGATCTCGTCGACCGCGTCGGCGACCATCTGCGGTGTGACCGTGGGCCCTGTGGCCGCGCCCTCGGCATCCGAACCCAGCAGCGCGAGCCGCTGGTTGGCCAGGGTGTAGAGGCCGCGCAGGCGCTCCTGCACCGATTCGAGGCCGAAGCTGGTGCGGCGGGCGATGTCGACGGCGTCGCCCACCTGAGCACCCTCGATGCGGGCGACACGCAACTGGTTCTGCTCCAGGCGCTCCTGCAGCACGATGCGCTCGGTGCGGCGCTCGTTCTCGGAGCGCCCGTGGTCGGCGAGGGCTGTACGCAGGGTCACGACCTCGTCGGCGAGCAGCCGGGCCCGGGCGTCCCGCACGATCATGGCGATCGACTGGGCCTCTTTCGCGATCTCGGCCTGGCGACCCAGGGGTTTGAGCTGGCGCCTGATCTCGCCCGCGAGGTCGCTGAGCCTCGTGAGGTTCGCCTGCATGGCCTCGAGCTTGCGCTGCGTCTTCTCTTTGCGGCGTCGGTGCTTGAGGATTCCGGCCGCCTCCTCGATGAAGCCGCGCCGCCCCTCAGGGGTGGCGTGCAGCACGGCATCGAGCTGGCCCTGGCCCACGATCACGTGCATCTCGCGGCCGAGCCCGGAGTCGCTCAGCAGTTCTTGAACGTCGAGCAGGCGGCAGCCCTCGCCGTTGATCGCGTATTCGCTTCCCCCGTTGCGGAACAGGGTGCGGCTGATCGTGACCTCGGAATAGTCGATCGGCAGGGCGCCGTCGCTGTTGTCGATCGTGAGGATGACCTCGGCCCGGCCGAGCGGACCCTTGGTCGCCGTGCCGGCGAAGATCACGTCCTCCATCTTGCCGCCGCGCAGGGTCTTCGCGCCCTGCTCGCCCATGACCCAGGCAAGAGCGTCGACGACGTTGCTCTTGCCGGATCCGTTCGGACCGACGACGCAGGTCACGCCCGTCTCGAAGGCGAACGTGGTGGGGTGCGCGAACGACTTGAAGCCCTTGAGGGTCAGGCTCTTGAGATACACCCGGGACCCTCCGCTTCGTTCTGGCTGCCAGTGGTTGCTCTACGGTACCGAACCCGCGCCGCTGCGCGGGCGAGGCTCGTCAACAATGCTCGAACACGTAGTCGGGCTCGCCCTTCTCGACCAGGTCGCGGTCGCGCAGGATGGTCGTGGCGGGCCGGTCGTCGGAGGCGCACACCTCGTCGAACGGCACAGGCAGATCGTCGGTGTATTCGATGTCGATGACGGCGTCGCCGTAGACGTCTTCGTAGGCGCCGCACTCCTCGAATCGGAAGCACTCCTCGGTGACGGCGAAGTCGAAGTTCGCGGCACTGCGGCCGCGATCTCCCAGTTCGGCGGAGTTCTTCTGACCGATCGCCATGGCGTGCCCGTGGGCCCGTTCGGCGAAGAGCTTCGCGAGTGCGAGGTTGTCGTCGATGCTCAACCGGCCCTCGCTGCGCGAGTAGGTGTCGAGGTTGTCGATCTCGACCGCGTCGAACCCGCTGTCGGCGCACGCCTCGATCGATGCCCCGATCATGCGCGAGATGCGCTGCCTCTTCTCGGGAGTCGAGGTGTCGAGGATGAACTCGTCGGGCCAGTTCGGGTCGATGATCGCCGCGCCGTCGTCGTCTCGCAGCACGAGGTCGGGATTGTCGACGACCCAGCGCTCGTCGTCGCCGGGCTGCGACTGGAACCCGTTGACGTAGCAGATGGAGTACACGCCCTCGGCCGGCTCGGACGTGCTGTCGCGAGTGACGATCTTCACGTCGGAGTCGACGTCGTAGCTGCCTCCGAGCTGGTAGTCGGCCGGTTCGCCGAAGGGCGGGAGGGTGACGTCGTCTTCTGTCACCGTCCACGAGTCGCTCGGCGTGGGCGACGTCTGCTCGCCGTCTCGCGCATCCGTGGTGCACGCCGCGAGAAGGCCGAGGATCGCGACGGTCGCTGCGCCTGCGGCCAACGCCGTCGAGATCCTTGCCTGCATATCGCTCATGCTAGGCGGCGTACGCTTGAAGCGTCTGCTCGCTCCCGGTCGCACCGGGGCATCGATCCGATAGGACTCCCGCCGGAATGGCTCATCCCCCGCTCGTCTCCCCCGGCCCCGCGCTGACACCGGCCGAACTCAGCCGCTACGCCCGGCAGCTCACGCTCCCGCAGATCGGCATGGACGGCCAGCGCCGGCTCAAGGCCTCGCGCGTGCTCGTGCTCGGTGCGGGCGGGCTCGGATCGCCCATCCTCACCTCTCTCGTGGCGGCGGGCGTCGGAACCGTCGGTGTCGTCGACTCCGACACGGTCGAGCCCTCCAACCTGCAACGCCAGACACTGTTCGGCACGTCCGATGTGGGCCGGCGCAAGGCCGAGGCGGCGGCATCGGCCCTCACCGAGCTGAACCCTCTGGTCGACGTCCTCCCGCTGGCCGTCCGAGTGACGAGCGCGAACGTGCTCGCCCTCGTGGCCGATTACGACGTGATCGTCGACGGCACCGACAACTTCGAGACCCGCTACCTGGCCCACGACGCGGCCAAGCTGCTCGGCAAGCCCTACGTGTGGGGGTCGGTTCTGCGATTCGATGGCCAGGCGACAGTGTTCTGGGCCGCACCTCCGGCCTCGCTCGGCACGGGTGTCACCGTGCGCGACCTGTTCGCCGAGGAGCCCCCGGCCGTCGAGGGCGAGACCTGCGCCACCGCGGGAGTGCTCGGCTCGATCTGCGCGTCGATCGGCTCGGTTATGGCGACCGAGACCATCAAACTGCTGCTCGGCTTCGGCGAACTGCTGCTGGGCCGGCTGCTCGTGCACGACGGTCTGGATGCGACGTGGCGCGAGATCCGCTTCGGCCCGGCCGCTCGCGACTCGGCTCCCCGCGAGCGTGCGGCGGCCCCGTCGTCCGCTTCGGAGCTCTCGCCGGACACCACCCCGACACCCCCGGAATCCCCCGCGACCGACCAAACGAAAGGCACCCCCGTGACCCAGCCCGACGCATCCACCGCCCTGCCCGAACCGACCGCCGAGCGTATGACGCCCACCCAGCTGAAAGCCCTGCTCGACGCCCGCGAGCGCGGCGAGCAGAGCTTCGTACTGGTCGACGTACGCGAGCCGTGGGAACGCGACATCGTGCACATCGAGGGCTCCGAGCTGATCCCGATGAGCCAGCTGCTCAGCGACGAGGCGCGCGAGAAGATGCCGCAGGACGACCGCGTGATCCTCTACTGCCACCACGATGGCCGCTCAGGACAGGCCCGCGACTACATGGCGCAGAACGGCTGGTCGAACATCTCCGACCTCGGTGGCGGCGTCGACGCGTGGGTCGCCGAGGTGGAGCCGGAGAAGGCGCGGTACTGAGTCGGCACTCATCGGTCGCGGGTGACCGGCCCGACCGGAACGTCGCTGTGGGGAGTTGTCCCCATCGACCTTCTCCGCTCGGGTGCGTAGAGTCACAGGAATCCTAGGGCGAGGAGAAGGGGTCGGAATGTCTGGATTCGTTGGCGCGGACGTCGCCGAGCTTCGACGCCTCGCACGCACCCTGGCCCAGGGCGGTGAGCAGCTCTCCGGCATTCGCGCCTCGCTGTCGGTGACCGTAGGACAGTCGGCATGGGTCGGCCCCGATGGCGCGGACTTCACTGCCCTCTGGCACAGCAAGCTCGCGCCGGGACTCCAGAGTGCGAGCGTGCTGCTCGCCGCGGCGAACGAGACCGTGCAGCGCAACGCCGACGAGCAGGACGAGACGAGCGGAGGCGGGTCGGATTCGAGCTCGCCCCACGGCGCGACGCCGGCATCGTTCAGCCCGGGATCGGGAACCCCGGGATCGGATGGGACCCCGTCGACGACAGCCGATGGACAGTACACCGTGGGGCCGCCCTCACGACCCGACATTCCGTGGGACGAAGACTTCGAGTACGACTCCAAGGACCCGGGCCCAGGAGACTACGCGTCTGCAGCGAAATGGAAGGCCATGCTCGCGGGAGCAGGCGTGCTGAAACGCGATCTCGACGATGCGATGGACGCGTACGGGCACTATTGGGACAACAACGGCGATCCGCTCGAATTCGACTACGAGGAAGCGGTTCGGGAGGACTCCTCGATCGCCAGCAACGTCGACGGCGAGATCACCAGGGCTCAGGCGGCGGCCGAAGAGCTGATCGCATCCGGGCACGATACGTTCCAGTTCACCGGTGAACCGACGGCGTCGTCGGCGTACCCCGAGACGGAGAACTGGGCGAAGACGATCGGCGGCTACCAGCAGTGGAGCAGTGCGGATGTCTCCGTCTCTGGCGACCAGGTGACGATGACGGTGACGGTGCACGCCGAGGATCACTACAACTTCAACTCCGGGCAGAACGACATCGCGTCCGGTGAACCCGATGACGAGAACGGCAGGTTCACGGAACTCGGATGGGCGAAGCCATTCGACAGCTCAGGATCTGTGACTCGGACAGTCACCTGGACCATCGGAGACCCCACCTCGGCTGACATCTCGGAACCGGAGAAGCCCAGTGAACGCTGACGCCGCACAGACCCCCTCCCGCCGACCCGCCACAGTCGTGTTCGGCATGGCAGCGGCCGTGGTGACCGCTGCAGGACTCTTGCTCGGTGGCTGCGCGATCATCCCCCACGACTCGACTTCACGAAACCCGGAGAGCCCGATGACGACAGAGACCCCTATGCAGCGCGGCGGCACCGGCGAACTGCGAACCGACCTCGCACCGCTCACCTCCCGCTTCGAATTGCTGGAAGGCGCCGAGTCGGCCACCTGGATGTCCGGGCGAATGGGTGACGACTCGGTACCCGGACCGTCCACCTACTGGATCGACGCGATCGTCACTCTTCCCGAAGCCGACTACCAAGGGCTTCTCGATGACTACAAAGCCATCGAGACGACGACCCCACCCACGGTGGAGTCGCCCTTGGACGAGCAGCTGCCGGACGGCCAGTACCTCGCGTCGCCCGAACTCGACACCGCTTTCTCGAAAGACACGTTCAGAAGCACCGTGCACCTGTCTGCCGACGGCCGGACCCTCATCCTCCGCAGCGTCTTTCAGTAAGGCGTTTCATGCGCGACAAGGCGATTCTGCACGGATACCTCAAGCGGGCCAGAGACGGCCTGCTGCTGAAGGTCGAGGGGCTCAGCGACTACGACGCGCGCCGGCCGCTGACACCCACGGCCACGAACCTGCTCGGCCTGGTCAAGCACGTGGCGAGTGTTCAGCTGGGCTACTTCGGTGAGACGTTCGGTCGGCCCGCCGACCGTGTGGTGCCCTGGCTTGCCGACGACGCCGAACCGGATGCCGACATGTGGGTTCCTGCCGCAGAGTCGCGCGCCGAGATCGTCGAGTTCCACCACTACTCCGCGGCGCACAGCGACGCCACCATCGAGGCACTGAGCCTTGACGCCGTCGGCGAGGTTCCCTGGTGGCAGCCCGAGAAGCGGCAGGTGACGCTGCATCAGATCCTCGTGCACATGATCGCGGAGACGGCCCGGCATGCCGGACACGCCGACATCCTGCGCGAGACCATCGACGGCGAAGTGGGCCTGCGCTCCGGCGATCCAAACATCCCCGGCCGCTCCCCCGACGAGTGGGCCGCCTACCGCGCCCGAGTCGAAGCAGAGGCCCGCCGAGCCTAGCCAGTAGTTACCGGCGCGGACAGTAGTCACCGGCGCACCGGTACCCCTCGTCCGCAGTGGGCACTACTGGCTGCCGGGTGCCTAGCCTCCGGCGAACGGGGGCAGCACGTCGAGGCGGTCGCCGTCGCGGAGGACGATGTCGCGGTCGGTGGTGGTGACCTCGTTGAGGATGAACGAACAGCGGGCGAACACCGCGCGCGGGTCGTCGCCGAGTTCGTCGAGCAGGGCGCCGATCGTCTGCGCCTCGCCGATCCCCCTGGTCTCCTCGGCCACGCCCGTGGCGGCCTTGGCCGCGGCGAAGTACCTCACCTGCACCTGCACGTCAGCCGCCGATCGCACTCATGGAACGAGCCGGCTGCTCGAATCCGGCGGCGTTGATGCCATGGCCGGACGGCTTCGCCCACATCGCCGCGCGCCAGAGTTCGGCGATGTCGGAATCGGTCGCCCCGCCGCGCAGCGACCCGAGCAGGTCGGTCTCGCCCTCGGAGAAGAGGCAGCTGCGAACACCGCCCTCGGCGGTGACTCGCGTGCGACGGCAGTCGTCGCAGAAGTTCTCGGTGACGCTGGCGATGATGCCGACCATGCCGAGGAGCGCGCCGGTCGGATCGGACTTCTCTCGCACCTGGTACAGCTCCGCCGGGGCGCCGTCGCGCGGAGCCTCGTCGGGCGTGAGCACGTAGCGAACCTCGAGCTTCTCGCGGATCTGCGCTGCCGTGATCATGCAGTCGCGCGTCCACGAGTGGTCGGCATCGAGCGGCATCTGCTCGATGAAGCGCAGCTGGTGTCCGCCCGCGAGCGCCCACTCGAGCAGCTCGACGCCCTGGTCGTCGTTGATGCCCGGCATCAGAACAGCGTTGATCTTGGTGCGCTCGAGCCCGACGGTGCGCAGCTCGTCGATGCCCTCGAGCACGCGGTTGAGGAACGGGCGCCGCGTGATCGTGGCGAACGTCTCGGCGCAGATGGAGTCGAGCGACACGTTGACGCGGTCGAGGCCTGCGGCGGCGAGCGCCGCGGCACGACTCTTGAGTCCGATCGCGTTGGTGGTCAGCGAGATCTCGGGTCGCGGCTCGAGGGCCGCGCAGTCCTCGATGATCTCGACGAGGTCTTTGCGCAGCAGCGGCTCGCCTCCGGTGAAGCGGATCTGCCGCACGCCGAGGTATTCCACCGCGATGCGCGCCAGCCGCGCGATCTCCTCGCGGGTCAGCAGCTTGGGGCCGGCGAGGAACGGCAGGCCCTCGGCCGGCATGCAATAAGTGCAGCGCAGGTTGCACTTGTCGGTCAACGAGATGCGCAGATCGGTGGCCGTGCGACCGAAGCGGTCGAGCAGGCCCAGCACGGCAGGGCGATCGGATGCCTGGGGCTGGCCCAGGCGGATCGGGATCGTCGGCATGCCGAGCGTGATGCTCATTTCTCCAGCCTACGTCGTTCGCGGCGACGCGGACCGTGCGGCGGCCCCCGAAGTTCGCGAAAGATCAGAGGTTCGCCGAAGATGCGACGTTCGTCGAAGACACGACGCTCAGATCGTGCCGAGCCCGAAGGTGAGGAGTCGCGTGAATTCTGTACGAGGGTTCAGGAGCACCTCTCGCGTGGGCCCCTCCTCGACGATGCGACCCTCGTCGAGAACGATCACCCGGTCGGCGAGCGCCAGCGCGTCGAGGGGGTCGTGGGTCACGATCACGACCGCGCGCTCGGCGAGAACCTCGGCCAGGAGGCGGCGCATCGCAGGGGCCACACCCGCGTCCAGGGCGCCGAACGGCTCGTCGAGCAGCAGCAGTCGTGGCTCCGTCGCGAGCGCCCTGGCCACCGCGACGCGTTGGGCCTGGCCACCCGACAGCCGGCGCGGGCGCTGGTCGGCCAGCCCCGTGGCATCCACCCGGCGAAGCCATCGCTCGGCGATGCGTCGGGCCTCGGCCCGGTCGGCCCCTGCGCTGCGAGGGCCGAAGGCGACGTTGTCGCGCACGCTGAGGTGGGGGAAGAGAAGAGCCTCCTGCGCGAGGAGCGCGACGCCGCGGGCGTGAGGCGCCACCCAGCGGTCGCGCTCCTCGCCTCCCGTCGACACGAGCGTCGCGCCGTCGAGGCGCACGTGGCCGGAATCGGGCCGCACGAGGCCCGACAGCACGTCGAGGAGGGTCGACTTGCCGGCGCCGTTCGGTCCGAGAACAGCCAGGGTCTCTCCCTCGCCGAGCGTGAAGCTCACGTCGAGCCGGCCGGGTTCCACGACCGCGCGAACGTCGAGGCTCATCGGATCTCCCGCCGTCCGTACGTGACGACCATCACGACCACGGCCACCACCACGAGCACGAGGGCGAGCGCCACCGCGGCCTCGGGATCGGTCTCGCGCTGCAGGTAGATCTCGAGCGGAAGGGTGCGGGTGACACCCTCGAGACTGCCCGCGAAAGTGAGCGTCGCCCCGAACTCGCCGAGAGCGCGAGCGAACGCGAGCACCGCCCCGGTGACCAGACCGGGCAGGACGAGGGGCAGGGTCACCCGGCGGAAGACGGTGCTGGGAGACGCGCCCAGGGTGGATGCGACGGCCTCGTACCGGGATCCGGCCGCACGCAGGGCGGCCTCGAGGCTGAGCACGAGGAACGGCAGGGCGACGAAGGTCTGCGCGAGCACGACGGCGACGGTCGAGAACGCGATGGTGACGCCGAGCACCTCGAGCGGCGCGCCCAGCAGACCGCGCCGGCCGAAGGCCGCCAGCAGCGCGATGCCTCCCACCACCGGGGGCAGAACGAGGGGCAGCAGGATCAGGGCCCGGAGGATGCGCTTGCCGGGAAAGCTCGTGCGTGCGAGCACCAGAGCGAGGGGCACGCCGAGGACGACGCAGAGCACGGTGCTCGCCACCGAGGTGCGCAGGCTCAGGGCGAGGGCCGCGATCGACGAGTCGCTCGTGATGAGGGAGCCGAAGTGGGTCCAGTCGACGCGGGTCGCCAGGCTCACGATGGGCACGACGATGAGCAGGGCGCCGACGACGGCGACGGCCGCGACCCAGGCGGGGATGCCGCCGAGGGTCGAGCGCCGGGATGCGCGCTGCCGGGAAGCGCGCTGCCGGGATTCGCGCTGCCGGGATTCGCGCTGCCGGGATTCCGGCCGTCGGACGGTCTCGGACACTAGGGTTTCGCGAAGCCCGCCGCGGCGAGGATCTTCTGCCCGTCTGCGCAGGTGACGAGCGTCGAGAATTCGGATGCGAGGTCGGGCAGCGTCGACGCGGCGACGACGCCGATGGGGTACTTGTTCACGGCTCCGGAGGACTCGGGGAAGGTGACTCCCTCGACGGTGTCGCCCGCCGCCTCGACGTCTGTCACGTAGACGAGTCCGGCATCCGCCTCGCCCGACGAGACCTTGCCGAGCACGTCGGTCACGGCGGACTCCTCGCTCACCGGGGTGAGCGTGATGCCGGTGGCCTCTTCGATCTTCACCGTCGCGGAGCCGCAGGGAACCTGCGCGGCGCAGACGACGACCTTGGCCTCAGGCTTGGCCAGGTCCTGGAAGGAGGTGATGCCCTCGGGGTTTCCCGGGGGAACCGCGATCTCGAGGGTGTTGCTCGCGAAGAGCTCGGGCGTGCCGTCGATGAGGCCCGCGTCGGTGAGCTTCGCCATGTTCTTCTCGTCGGCGAACGCCACGACGTCGGCAGGCGCGCCCTCGGTGACCTGCGACACCAGGTCGGCGGAGCCCGCGAAGTTCAGCGAGACGGTCACTCCGGGGTGCGAGTCCTCGAACTCGGTGGCCAGTTCGGTGAACGTGTCTTTCAGCGAGGCTGCGGCGAAGACGGTGAGGGTCTGCTCCACGATGGGGGTAGCGCTCGTCTCGCTTCCTGCCTCGGTCGACCCGTTCCCTGAGCCTGTCGAAGGGGACGCGCACCCCGCCAGCAGCGTCGCGACCCCGGCCAGAGCGAGTATCGCGACAAGGGGTCGTTTGCTCATGAGGTGCTCCGAGATGCTTCGACGATGACGTTGGTGGACTTGATCACGGCGACGGCGACGGATCCGGGCTTGAGGTCGAGATCGCGCACGGCCTCCGTGCTCATGAGCGAGACGACCCGATGCGGCCCGCACTGCAGCTCTACCTGACTCATCACGACGTCGCTGGTGACGCGCGTGACGAGACCGACGAAGCGGTTGCGCGCCGAGCTGTTCATATCGGAGGGATCGACGGGGTTGGCCGCATGCTCCTGGGCCAGGTGTGCCAGGTCGACGCCGTCGACCACCTTGCGCCCCGCCTCGTCGAGGGATGCTTGGAGCACACCGTTGTCGATCCAGCGCCGGACAGTGTCGTCGCTGACCCCGAGAAAGAGCGCGGCGTCCCGAATCCGTATCTGCGTCACAAAAAATAGTCTATCTCCTCATTTACGGCAATCTCCGCCCATTACGCCGCGTTCGCGATAATCAGCTGCGCCGCCAGCACCAGGAGGACTGCGGCCCCGACCAGGAGCGCGACGACCGAGACCCGATTTCTGACTCGGCGCAGGCCGACGATGCCGAGCACGAGGGCGACCAGCGCCGCGACCACATTCAGAACGGATGCGATCACCGAGAAACCGAGATACCACGCCGCATCCTCGCTCGCGTCAGCCAGCGCCACAAGCGTGGCGATGACGAGGACCACCGCCACCACGAGCCCGATCGAGGCCAGCACCGTGAACACGATGGTCGCGACCCGCAACGGAGCGGGCAGGGGGTGAGCGGTCACGGGCGCTGCAGGCGACATTCGACACTCCTCGTTGACTGCGTACCGGCGAGCGAGTCGAGCTGGCCGGGCGACGCCGTGCTGTCGACCCTAGGCGCAGCGCGGTGGTCCGGTCACCCCCGCGTTCGGGGCGCATGTCGAACTATTCGGTCGCCCACCCGCGCCCGCGGGATAACCGATGGGCGAGAATGAGAACATGGCCTCGCTCTCGCTCGACCAGCACCGCGCCGCGGTGGAGGCGCTGCTCGCGCCTCTTTCTTTGGTGCGCGTCACCGAGTCGATCTCCCTCTCGGCCGCGCGCATCGCCGGGGCCCCCGACGTCTACCGCCATCGTGTTCTGGCCGAAGACATCGCCTCCCCCACCGATCTGCCGCCGTTCGACAACTCGCAGATGGACGGCTACGCCGTGCGCTCCGCCGAGCTGGCGGGGGCGACACCGGATGCGGCGGTGCGGCTTCGCGTCGACCCCCAGATCAACGCGGGAGACTCCATCTCGGAGCTGGAGCCCGGCACCGCCGCCCCGATCATGACGGGCGCGCCGCTGCCGACCGGCGCCGACGCCGTCGTTCCCATCGAGCGCGCGATTCCCGATCATTTCCGCTCGACGGGCGATGCGGAGGACAGCGCTGCACTGACGGTCGACTTCACCGCCGTCCCCCACTCCGACGAGTTCGTGCGACGCCGCGGCAGTGATGTCGCCCGGGGAGAGCTGCTGCTGACGGCGGGTTCCGCTCTCGGTCCGGCGCAGCTCGGCGTGATCGCAGCGACCGGGCTCACGAAGATCGACGTGCTCCGGCGCATCCGCGTGCTGCTCGTCGCCACGGGTCACGAGATCCGCGAGCCCGGCACCCCCCTCCGACCCGGCCAGATCTACGACTCGAACAGCGCCGTGCTGAGCCAGGCGCTCATCGAGTGCGGCTGCACCGTGGTGGCCTGGCCGTGCCGCTCCGACGACGCGGCAGACCTGCTGCACATCATCGAGAAGGGAGCCCCCACGGCCGACCTCGTGATCACCGTCGGGGGCGTCAGCGCCGGCGCGCGGGAGGTCGTGCGCGACGCCCTCGGCCCGCTCGGCGTCGAGTTCTCACACGTGGCCATGCAGCCCGGCGGACCGCAGGGCCTGGGTCTTGTGGAGGCGCCCGGCCATCCGGACGGCATCCCCGTGGTCACGTTCCCCGGCAACCCGGTGAGCGCCCTCGTGTCGTTCGAGATCTTCGTGCGGCCCATCCTTCGCCGCCTCGCCGGATTCGCCCGAACCGAACGCGAGACCCTGCGGCTGCCGCTGGCCGTAGCCGTCGAGTCGCCCGCCGGCAAGCACCAGGTGCGCCGCGCATCCATCGACCCCGACGGGCGCGTGCGACTCGTCGGCGGCCCGAGCTCGCACCTTCTTCATTCCTACGCGGCCTCGACCGCGCTTGTTCACCTGCCGGTCGGCCTCGGCCATGCCGATGCCGGCGACCCGGTCGACGTCTGGAGAATCGATGACTGACGAACCCGCTCTCACCCACGTGCGCGCCGACGGCGCCGTGCTGATGGTCGACGTGACCGACAAGGCCGAGACGTCGAGACGCGCGAGCGCCGTCGCCACGGTCATCACCCGCCCCGATGTGCTCGAGCTCCTGCTCGCGGGCGAGCTGCCGAAGGGCGAGGCACTGGCGGTGTCGCGGGTCGCGGGAATCATGGCGGCCAAGCAGACGTCGTCGCTCATCCCGCTGTGCCATCCGCTGCCCCTGTCGGGCGCCACGATCGACTTCGCACCCGACGGAGACCGGGTCGTGATCACGGCCACCGTGAAGACGCGCGGCGTGACGGGGGTCGAGATGGAGGCGCTCACCGCGGCATCCGTGGCCGCCCTCACGCTCTACGACATGATCAAGGCGGTCGACAAGCACGTGGTGATCACCGACATCCACGTCACGGCGAAGTCGGGCGGCAAGTCGGGCGACTGGGTCGCCGAATGACGGTCGACACCGGCAGGCCCGGCGGCGCTCGCGAGCGCACCGCCCGCGTCATCGTGGCGTCGACACGGGCTGCGACGGGCGTCTACGACGACCGCACCGGCCCGGTGATCGCCGAGTGGCTGCGCAGCCGCGGGTGGGCCGAGCCGCTGGTGCAGGTGGTTCCGGATGGCGACGAGGTCGCGGCCTCGCTCCAGGATGCCGTCGCGTCGGGTGCGGACCTCGTCGTGACGACCGGCGGAACGGGCGTCAACCCGAGCGACCGCACGCCCGAGGCCACGCTCCCCCTGCTCGATCGGGAGCTGCCGGGGATCATGGAGGCGATCCGGCGTCGCGGCGCCGCGTCGACGCCGCTCGCCGCGCTGTCGAGAGGGCACGCGGGCATCGCCGGGGCCACGACGTTCGTCGTCAACCTGCCGGGGTCGACCGGCGGGGTGAAAGACGGGCTGGCCGTTCTGGACGAGGTTCTCGACCACGTGATCGATCAGCTGCACGGAGGAGATCATGAGCGCTGAATCTGTGGGGGCTGCTTCGGCTGCGTCTGTGGGGGCGGCTGCTTCGGCTGCGTCTGCCGCTGCGGCTGCGTCTGCCGCTGCGGCTGCCGACTTCGGCGAGTCTGCACCCGCGGTCGTCGCGTTCGCTCGAGTCACCGATGAGACCGTGTCTGTCGACGAGTGCGTGGCCGCCGTCGAGAACGATCATGCGGGTGCCGTCGTGACGTTCGCCGGCGTCGTGCGCGACCACGACGAAGGCAAGGGCGTCACTTGGCTGCGGTACTCCGCGCATCCGACGGCGGACGCCGTTCTGCGCGAGGTCGTCGCCGAGGTCGCCCTCGCGCATCCGGGAACGACGATCGCCGCGGCTCATCGCGTGGGCGACCTCGCGATCACCGACGTCGCTCTCGCGTGCGCCGTCGCCTCGGCGCACCGAGGCACAGCCTTCGCGGCGTGCGCCGAGCTGGTCGACGAGATCAAGGCGCGCGTTCCGATCTGGAAGGAACAGGGGTTCACCGACGGCACGACGGAGTGGGTGGCCGCGCTGGGCTGAACTGGCGATTCATGCCGGAGTTGCTCGATTGCGCGTGGTCTTCGGCACCGGGTACCGGTACGATCTCGTTCATGAACTTCAACCGTTCCGTTTCGTGGTGGCTGCGATAGCAGCCGGTTGAAGCATGTTCACGGGCTGCATGGCAACTCGTGAAACGGCCCGAGTACTCCGTGCAGCTCCCAATGATCGGGAGACATAAATGGAGTCCTTCACTGCGACAGTGCGACGCTCGGCAGAGGTCGCGGCCACTGTGACCGAGCACCCGGAGAGGTTCCGGGTCCTCACGGGTGAGCGGCCGACCGGGCCGCTGCATCTCGGTCACTACTTCGGCACGATAAGGGAACGAGTGCGCCTGCAGCAGGCGGGCGTCGAGATGCTCCTCGTTCTCGCGGACTATCAGGTCATCACCGACAGGGATACCACGGCTCACGTGAGAGAGAACGTGCACAGCGCCGTGCTCGACTACCTCGCCGCAGGCATCGACCCGGAACGCACGACGATCTTCACCCATTCTTCGGTTCCGGCACTGAACCAGCTGATGCTCCCATTCCTGAGCCTTGTCACCGAGGCGGAGTTGCATCGCAATCCAACCGTCAAAGCGGAACTCTCAGCGTCGGGGCGTGCCTTGAGCGGGCTGCTTCTGACCTATCCGGTGCACCAGGCAGCCGACATCCTTTTCTGCAAAGGCAATCTCGTGCCCGTGGGCAAGGACAACCTCCCGCATGTGGAGATGACTCGCGTCATCGCCCGGCGGTTCAATGAGCGTTATGGAGAGGTCTTTCCGATTCCGGATGCTCTGATCACCTCGACGCCCGAAGTCCCGGGCCTCGACGGTCGGAAGATGTCGAAGAGCTACGGGAACGCGATCGCGTTGTCGATGACATCGGACGAGACCGTAGCGGTGATCCGTCAGTCACGCACCGATGAAAACCGGCGGATCAGTTTCGACCCCGTGAGTCGGCCGGGCGTCTCGGCGTTGCTGTCGACGGCCGCGTTGTGCCTAGGTGTTGAGCCGGCCGAGCTGGCCGACGAGATCGGTGATGGCGGCAGCAGCGCCTTGAAGACCATGACGGCCACGGCCGTGAATGATTTTCTGGCACCAATGCGCGAACGTCGACGCGTCTTCTCCTCCGATGTGGATCTCGTGAGAGCGATCCTTCGCAGCGGCAACGAGGCTGCAATGACCGTGGCGGAGGCAACACTCGATCAGGTGCGCGAGGCGATGGGAATGATCTACTGAGCCCCGGAGGACATCAGGGGCGAACTCGCTGGATCACGTGTTCTCCTTCAACTTGAGTGGTCATGTACGACTATGGAAGCCATCGTCGGTGAGGTCATGCGTCATGCATCTGCCCGAACCATCTCCACAGGGGGCGAGCTGTGACGACGATGAGCAACGCGAACAGGCTTTGACTGATGACGCCGAAGTACGAGAGTTCGCCGACGACAGCGAAGACGGTCCAGTTCACGGCGATGTCGGCGACGATCACGGCGCTTCCGAGCACGACGCCGGAGCGTCGTCGACAGATGATCAGCACAGCGGTGGCCGGATCCAGGATCGTCAGTGTCACCCAGAACAGCCGAACGCCGACAGGGAAGCCGCTGTAGGCGTCTAATCCCCCGATGATCAGATCCGCCGTGTGAGTGGTCGTTCCAACGAGAAACCCGATCACCCACAGGGCCTGGACCCCTCTGAGCACTTGTGCTGATGCGGGGAGAGCAATCATCCGCTCATGGTACCGAGCCACGAAGGACAGTCGAGCAGATGCCGATAAGACGACACCGTCCTCCTTCACCGAAAAGTACTTTAGAACACTTGTTCTATTCTAGGTCGAATGGTATTCTATGTACATGGAATTCCTGTTCGATCAGCTACGAGCCATCGAGGCTCGGCTATCGAACGCGTGCGCGTCCGTGAACCTCGCGGGCGTGTCCGGCGACGAGCTGAAAATTCTCATGCGCCTTGCGTCGGTGGTGAAGAATGCAACCGACCGAGTGCTCGCGCTCGGAGCAGCGGAGATCCATCAGCGTTCACGTCGCGAACTCGGGCCCGCAGGCATGGCGAAGGCCGAGGGGCACGTCAATCCGCAGAACATGATCGCTCTGCTCACCGGATGCTCGAGGTCAGAGGCGAAGAAGCTCGACGGGCTCGGCAGATCGATCATGCAGGCGACTCCCCTCCCACAGTCGAACGAGGGTCCCGCCGAGTCTGACGATTCGCCGATCGTCCCACCGTGGCATGCCGCAATCAGTGCTCGAATGATCGCCGGCGAGATCACGCCTGATCGCTTCGAAGCGCTCCATTCGGGACTGGGAGAGCCGACCGCAGAGGTGTCGGCCGCAGAGCTGTCGGCCGCCGCGGAACAGGTTCTGTCGTTTCTTCATCCCGAAGACCTGCCAGAAACCGTCTACCGAGACTCCCGTGCGGCCCGAGCCCTTCTCGACCGCGCAGGAGTGGCCGAGATGGAGAACGAGCAGTACACACGGCAACAGGCGAAGATCTGGCGCGACCGCGAGGGCATGGTGCACCTCAGCGCAGTCTTCGCCCCAGAAGACGGAACGTTCGTGAAGGGCGCCCTCGACCTCCTCCTCGGGCCACGGATCGGTGGTCCGCGTCTCGCTGACAAGAAAGCCATGGCCGCGGCACAACTGGTGCACGACGACCCGCGCACAGTAGAGCAGCTCACCGCCGGCGCGCTTGTCGCGCTCGTCAGGGCCGGAGCAGCCGTGGAGCACAGCACTGTTCTCGCGAAGAAGCGCCCCACGGTCCAGATCGTCGTCACTGCCTCCGAGTTGACCAGGCCCGACGGCGATGGCATCGCGTTCATCGAGGGCACCGGCATTGCCGTCACCATGAAGACGGTCGATCGACTGGTCTGCGAGACGGGCTACCAGCCCGTCGTCATTGCCGCCGACGGGTCACCGCTCGATCTCGGTCGCGAACATCGACTCTTTCAGCCTGCTCAACGCCTCGCTCTGAACGCGGTCCAGGGCGGATGCGTGTGGCCCGGCTGCGAGAAGCCGCCATCGTTCTGCGAGATTCACCACATCGAGCATTGGCATACAGGAGGGAAGACCGACATCCACGACGGCGTGCTTCTCTGCAAACACCACCATCTGCTCCTGCACTCGAACGGGTGGAGAATCCACCGCGTCGCATCCTCCGTCGACGACCGATACGAGAACAGGTACTGGCTCACTCCCCCTCGATCGATCGATCCTCGACAACGACCTCGGCGATTGCGATTCTCCGGCGCGGTACGGCACAACCCCTCTCTCGCCGCAGGCGCGGCCCATGCCGAGAAAACAAGGCGGGCATGACCTCCGGCTCGGTTTACACGCTCGACACATGCGTGGGGTGTACTGGAGGACAGCACCACAGCAATCCTTCGGTACGAGGAGACGTACATGGACCTCAACACCGTGACCCGGGTCATTCCCGCTCGAACACGCACCGATCTCAGCAGCCTCGGCGGCGGAGCCGTCCCGCTCGCCGGGGGAAGTGTGCTGTTCGCCGAGCCGAACCCGAGCATCCACACCCTCGTCGACCTGCAGACCTTCGGCTGGCAGCCGTTTGTCGCCACCGACGAGGGGCTCGAAGTCGCCGCGACCACGACGCTGACCCAGCTCTCGACGCTGCCCGACGACCACGGGTGGCGGGCGCATCCACTGTTCCGCCAGTGCTGCACGGCCCTGTTCGGCTCGTTCAAGGTCTGGAACGTCGCCACCGTCGGCGGCAACATCTGTACGGCCCTGCCTGCCGGGCCCATGACCTCGCTCTTCAGCGCACTCGACGCGCAGGCGCTCATCTGGAAGGCCGACGGCAGCGACCAGCGCGTTCCGGTGAGCGAACTCGTCACCGGCAACACGACCACCGCTCTCGAGCCCGGCGACGTCATGCGCTCCCTGCACGTTCCCGCCCGATCGCTCCGTTCCGTCACGGCGTACCGCAAGATCGCCCTCTCGGCGCTCGGCCGCAGCGGCGCGGTCGTCATCGGCCGCCTCGACCCCGTCGACGGCGGTTTCGTGCTCACGGTCTCGGCGGCCACCGTGCGACCGGAGCAGCTTCGCTTCGCCGCGCTGCCCACGGCATCCGAGCTGCGCGCTGCGATCGAGGGCATCGACAGCTGGTTCACGGATGCGCACGGCGCGGCCGATTGGCGGCTCGCCGTGAGCGGCGTGCTGGCCGAGGAGATCCGGCTCGAACTCGCCGAAGGAGACAAGCGATGACGTTCACGATCAACGGCGAGGTGTTCGATTCCGAACCCCGCTCGGGCCAGAGCCTGCGCACCTTCATTCGCGACCAGCAGCACTTCGAGGTCAAGAAGGGCTGCGACACCGGCGACTGCGGCGCGTGCTCGGTGCTCGTCGACGGCACGCCCGTGCACTCCTGCGTCTATCCGGCGTTCCGGGTCGAGGGCAAAGACGTGACCACGGCCGCCGGACTCGGCCTGCCCGGCGACCTCTCGCCCGTGCAGCAGAAGTTCGTCGATCATGCGGCGTTCCAGTGCGGATTCTGCACCGCCGGCATGGTCGTCACCGCGTCGACCTTCGACGACGCCGACATGAACGACCTGCCCCGCCTGCTCAAGGGCAACCTGTGCCGGTGCACCGGCTACCGCGCCATCGACGAGGCCATCGACCACGTGCACACCGACTCGTGCGGCGTCGAACTCGAACCTCATGCGCGCGAGGCGGGCGCCCCGCTGCCCGAGTCGCGCACGACGCCGGTCATCAAGACCCGGCCGCGCGCATCCGGCGCCGACACCCCGCTGATCGAGGCGCCACCCATCGACGCACCATCGGTCGACGCGCCATCGATCGAGTCGCCCGCGTCCGGCGCACCCATCGGCACCTCCGTCGGCGCACCCGCCGGCGAACGGGTGGTCAGCGGCCAGGAGCCCTTCACCCTCGACGTCGCGATCCCCGGGCTGCTGCACCTCGTGGTTCTGAAGTCGCCGCACGCGCACGCGCGCATCACGGCGATCGACACGACGCGCGCATCCGCGCTGCCCGGAGTGCACGCCGTACTGACCTACGAGCACTCGCCCCAGACCCTCTTCTCCACCGCGCGTCACGAGTCCCGGCTCGACGACCCCGACGACACGCTCATCCTCGATCACGTCGTGCGCTACCGGGGCCAGCGCATCGCCGCCGTCGTGGCCGAATCGGTCGGCATCGCCGAGGCCGCTGCGCGTCTCATCGAGGTCGAGTACGAGGTGCTGCCAGCCGTCTTCGATCCGCACCTGTCGACGCTCGACGGGGCCCCGAGCATCCACGGCGACAAGAACGCGACGACGTCGCGCATCGTCGACCCGCAGCACAACCTGGTGGCCGAGCTGCACGGCGAGTACGGAGATGTGGCGAAGGGGCTCGCCGATGCCGCACACACCGTGAGCGGCACCTGGCAGACCCAGCGGGTGGCGCACACGCACCTCGAGACGCACGCCACCATCGGATGGATCGACGAGGCCGACAGGCTGGTGCTGCGCACGAGCTCGCAGGTGCCGTTCCTCGTGCAGACCGAGATCTGCAGGCTCTTCGACCGCGACCCGTCGACCGTTCGTGTCTTCACGGCACGGGTCGGGGGCGGCTTCGGCGGCAAACAGGAGATCCTCACGGAGGACATCGTGAGCCTGGCCGTTCTCGCGACGGGGCGGCCCGTGCAGTACGAGTTCACCCGCGAAGACGAGTTCACGCTCTCGCCCACCCGGCACCCGATGGAGGTGCAGGTCACGCTCGGCGCCGACGCCGCCGGCCTCCTCACCGCGATGAAGGTCGAGCTGCTCTCCGACACCGGCGCCTACGGCAACCACGGCCCGGGCACCATGTACCACTCGTGCTCCGAGTCGATCAGCCTGTACAACGCCCCGAACAAGCGGGTGGATGCCCGGTGCGTCTACACGAACAACGTTCCGTCGGGTGCCTTCCGCGGCTACGGCCTCGGGCAGGTGATCTTCGCGATCGAATCCGCGCTCGACGAGCTCGCCCGGGTGACGGGCATCGACCCGTTCGAGCTGCGCAGGCTCAACTCCGTCACGGCCACCGATCCCCTGATCGTCACGCACGTCGAGGGCGACGACCTGATCCTGGGCGGATACGGGCTCGACCAGTGCCTCGACCTGGCCGAGCAGGCGCTCGCCCGAGGCAACTCCGCGGTTGCACCGGCGGGTGCCGAGTGGCGGGTGGGACAGGGAATGGCCTCGTCGATGATCGCCACGATGCCGCCTCGCGGGCACTTCTCCGAGGTCACCGTCACCGCAGACGCCGACGGCGGCTACACGATCGGCGTGGGCACGGCGGAGTTCGGAAACGGCACGACCACAGTGCACACCCAGCTCGCCGCGACCGCGCTGTCCACGTCGCCCTCGCACATCCGGGTGAAGCAGAGCGACACCGATGCGGCCCGCTACGACACGGGCGCGTTCGGGTCCGCGGGCACGGTCGTCGCGGGCAAAGCGGTGCTCGCCGCCGCGCAGGCTCTCGCGCGTCAGCTGCGGCAGCTCGCGGCCGACCGCACCCAGACCGCACCCGACGACTGGACCCTCGACGACGGCACCCTCTCGTCAGCCGACCGCCGGCTCTCGATCTCCGAGCTCGTCGCACCCGACGGACTCACGGCCACGGCCAACGAAGACGGGGCGCGGCGCTCGATCGCGTTCAACGTGCACGCGTTCCGGGTCGCCGTGAACACGCTCACCGGCGAGGTGCTGATTCTGCAGTCGATCCAGACGGCGGATGCCGGATTCGTGCTGAATCCCGCCCAGCTGCGGGGCCAGATCGAGGGCGGCGTGGCGCAGGCCATCGGCTCCGCGCTCTACGAGGAGATCATCAACGACGGCGAAGGAACGGTGCTCACCACCGTGCTGCGCAACTATCACATCCCCCAGCTCTCCGACCTGCCCGTCACCGAGGTCTACTTCGCCGACACCCGCGACCCGCTCGGACCGTTCGGCGCCAAGTCGATGAGCGAGGCGCCATACAACCCCGTGGCCCCGGCCCTGGCGAACGCCGTCGCCGATGCGATCGGTCGTCGACCCATGGAGCTGCCGATGTCGCGCGACCGCATCTGGCGCCTCTTGCAGAACTAGCTTCAGAACGATCTGCAGCGCCCGACGCGGCGTGGGTCAGCGCGACTGAAGACGAGCGGATGCCGTGGCCACGTCGCGCGCGACGTCGGCCTCGCGCACGCGGGTCAGTTCTCCATTGCGCACGACGGCGGAGCCGTTCACGAGCAGTAGCGCCAGCGGAGGCTGAGCGCCGAGGGTGAGGGCGGCCACCGGGTCGGCGATGCCGGCGTGCTCGATTCCGTCGACCTTCCACAGGGCCAGGTCGGCGAGCTTGCCCACCTCGATCGAACCGATCTCCCGGTCACGACCGAGCACTCGGGCACCGCCCATGGTGGCCAGGCGCAGCCCCGTGCGACCCGCCATGCCGTCGGCGCCCGCGCGGAGCCTGTTCATGAGCACCGCCATGCGGATCTCGGTGCCGAGCTGGCCGGACTCGTTCGACGCCGAGCCGTCGACGCCGAGACCGACCGGCACCCCGGCGGCGAGTAGCTGCGGCACCGGCGCGATTCCGGCGGCGAGCCGCGCGTTCGACGAGGGGCAGTGCGCGACGCCGGTTCCCGTCGCGGCGAAACGCGCGATCGCCGTGTCGTCGAGGTGCACGCAGTGCGCCATCCAGACGTCGTCGCCGAGCCAGCCGAGGTCGTCGAGGTACTCGGTGGGCGTGCGGCCGAACTTCTCGGCGCAGAACGCGTCCTCCTCCACCGTCTCCGAGCCGTGGGTGTGCAGTCGAACGCCGAGCGAGCGGGCGAGCACGGCCGACTCCCTCAGCAGATCAGAGGTCACCGAGAACGGCGAACAGGGCGCGAGGGCGATCTGCGTCATGGCGTCGCGGGAGGGATCGTGGAACCGGGACACCGCGTCGACGCTGGCCTCGAGGATCGCCGACGTCGTCTCGACTGCGAAGTCGGGCGGCAGCCCTCCCTGGCTTCGCCCGAGATCCATCGACCCGCGGGTGGCGTGCAGGCGGATTCCGAGCCGCCCGGCCGCGTCGACGATCGCGCCCAGGATGTCGCCGGAGTTCTGCGGGAAGACGTAGTGATGGTCGGCGAGCGTGGTGCATCCCGATCGAGCCGCCACGGCCATGCCGCCGAGAGCGCCGGCCGCCACGACCTCGGCGTCGATCTTCGACCACATCGGGTAGAGCGCGGTCAGCCAGTCGAAGAGGATCGAATCCTGGGCGATGCCTCGGGTCAGCCATTGGTAGAGGTGATGGTGGGTGTTGATCAGACCCGGAGTGAGCAGGTGCCCCCGCGCGTCGATGCGCGTCACCGGCCCTTCGAGCGCCCACTCGGGTGCCGATCCGGAGCCGACCGCGACGATGTCGGTGCCGTCGATCACCACGTGGCCGGAGACGTGCTCGGTGTCGGCGGCGTCGACCGTGGCGACATACGCGCCCTCGATGACGGTGCGCGCGCCGGTCACAGCCGGGCCTCCCGGGTCGCGTCTGTTCGAGTCGAGTCCGTTCGAGCCGAGTCCATTCGAGCCGATGCAGAGAGGGCCGATTCCGTGCGATGGATGGGCCCGGTCTGCGTGCGCAGCGACGTCCCGGCCGAGCCGGTTCGACTCGCGATCACCTCGGCGAGGATCGACACCGCGGTCTCCTGCGGCGTGCTGCCGCCCAGGTCGAGACCGATCGGCGAGTGCAGGCGCCCGAGCTCGGCGGCGCTCAGGCCCGCGTCTTCGAGAGCCCTGACGCGACGCTCGTGCGTCGTGCGCGACGCCATCGCCCCCACGAACGCCACGGGCAGTCGCAGAGCCAGTGACAGCAGGGGGATGTCGAACTTCTCGTCGTGGGTGAGCACGCAGATCACCGTTCGCGAGTCGATCGGGGTCGTGCGCAGGTACTCCGACGGCCACGCCACGGCGACCTCGTCGGCCGACGGAAAGCGCTGCGGCGTGGCGAACAGAGGCCGCGCGTCGCACACCGTCACGTGGTAGCCGAGAAGGCTGCTGGCGTCGGCCAGCGCGGCCGAGAAGTCGACGGCTCCGAAGATGATCATGCGGGGGGCGGTCGCCGCCACGACGAACAGCACCCGCAGCGGCTCACCGTCGCAGTCGATGTCGAGGGTTCCCGACAGGCCCGACGCCACCCGCGCCGTGAGTTCGTGCAAAATGCGCTGCGCGGTGGCGAGATCGAGCCCGTCGCGTTCGACCTCGGTCGCCGAGGCAGTGTCGGCGATGACGGTTCCCACCGCTGCGCCGGCGACCACGACGGCGATGCCCGCGGGGCGCCCGTCGCGGGTGGCCTCGAGCTCCTGCACGACCCGGTCGCCGAGCCGCCCGCGAGCGCCCGACATCGCGACCTCGTGCACGAACACCTCGATGCGGCCGCCACAGCTGAGGCCGGCGGCGAAGGCGTCTCCGTCGGTGAAGCCGAACTCGGCGAGAACCGGCTCCCCCGTCTCGAGCACGCCCTCCGCCGCCTGATAGACGGCGCCCTCCACGCAGCCGCCCGAGATGCTGCCGAGCACACGCCCCAGGTCGTCGACGGCCATCGAGGTGCCGAGGGCCCGCGGGGCCGAGCCATCCACTGTCGTGACGGTCGCGACGGCGAGTCGACGGCCCTCGCCGAGGGCCTCGAGCAGGTCGTCTGCGATGTCGAGCATGGGAGCGTCTCTTTCGGCGAGGAGGGCGGTGGAGAGGCCTCGTTGCGACTGCAACAATCCTGACACACGGAGGTGCTAGAACTGGTCAATGCTTCTCATCCGCAATGCCGTGACCACCCTGATCGACGAGACCCGCGAGAGCGCCGCAGACCTGGCTCTGGTCGACGGGTTCGTCGTCTCCGACGCGATCGCGGCGACCGGCGACAGCGATGAGACCGAGGTGCTGGATGCATCCGGTTGCGTCGTGACGCCGGGTCTCGTCAACGCGCATCACCACCTGCTTCAGAGCGCGTTCAGAACGCTGCCGGGCACGCGCGGCGTCGTGATGAGCGAGTGGCTGAAGACGATGGCGGCAGCCTATGGCGCGGTCGGCATCGACCCCGAGCTCGCGCGCACCGCGGCCCTCGTCGGCGTCGCCGAGGGGCTGCTGTCGGGTGTCACCACGGTGGCGGACCACCACCTCACGTGGCCGGAGGGATGCGACGACTTAGGGGTCGCTCGCGCCACCGCGTCGGCGGCCGCCGAGCTGGGCGGGCGCCTGGTCTTCGTGCGCGGCTCCGCCCGCGACGACCCCGAGCAGGCTGCCCTCTCGGCAGAACGCATCGTCTCCGATCTGGTGGCCAATGCGGAGGGCGGCGTATCGAACGACGGGATGCTGCAGCTCGCCGTCGGGCCGGCCGGGGTGCACAGCGACAGCGAGCAGACGTTCCGTCTTCTCGGCGAGGTGGCCGAGCGGCACGGGCTGCGCCGCCGGACGCAGGCCAACGAGCAGGTCGACGTGGCCATCGCGCTGGAGAAGTACGGCCGGCGCCCGATCGAGCTGCTCGACGAGTGGGGCTGGCTCGCGCCAGACGTCACGATCGCCCATCTCTGCGCCGTGACCGATGAGGAGATCGCGCGGCTCGCATCCGCCGGCGTCACGGCGACGCACGCGCCCGGCTGCGATCTGCCGATGGGCTGGGGAATCGCACCCGTCGCCGCCCTGCGCACCGCGGGCATCCCGGTGGGCCTGGGCACGAGCGGGGGCGGCAGCAACGACGCCGGGCACCTGCTCGCCGACGCGCGCCTGGCCATGCAGGTCGCGCCGCTCGTGGGCCCGGCGCTGGCCGCGCGCGAGGTGCTCGGCATGGCGACCGAGGGTTCGGCGCAGGGGTTGGGCCGAAACGAACTGGGCCATCTTCGCCACGGGGCCGCCGCAGACCTCTGCGTCTGGGACGTGTCCGGGGTCGCCGACGCGGGGGTCGCCGATCCCGTCGCCGGCCTGCTCTGGGCGAATCCCGGCCGACGCCCGAAGCACGTCGTCGTGGCCGGCCGCGTGGTCGTGCGCGACTACGAGCTCGTCGACCACGACCAGCGCGAGCTGGCCTCCCGGCTCAGCGCAGTTCTGGCCACTCGAAGCGCTTGATCTCGAGCAGCGCCTCCGAGAGGGCGGCGCTCCAGTGGTCGAGCACGCGCGTACCGAGCTCTGGGCTCGCGCGGCGCGGGTCGCCGATCACGCCGTTCTTCGACACGTCGTTCGTGAGCCACGCCGTGGGAACGGCCCCCTCGAGGGTGAGGTGGGTGAAGCCCGCGAACAGGCTTCCCAGTGCCACACCGTCGGCTGCCGCCACGTCGAGGTCGACGAGGCTCTCGTCGATCGCCATCACGACAGAGGTCTCAGACTGCCCGCCGTGGATGCTGAAGCCCTCGTCGTCCCAGGTCATGCCCTCGGGCTCGCCGAGATGCATGGCGCTCACGGGAAAGACCTGCAGGCCGGTGGCCGCCCGGATGTCTCGCGACACCATCTCGAGAAGCTGCGGCTGGCCGCCGTGCGCGTTCACGAACACCAGCTTGCGAAAGCCCGAGGCGGCGACCGATTCGCCGACGTCGAGCAGCAGCGAGATGAGGGTCGACGCGCTGAGGGTCATAGTGCCGACGCGGCCCGCGTGCTCGTTGGACTTGCCGTAGCGAAGCGTCGGCAGGATCCACACGTTGGAGTCGTCGGGCAGGCCGGCGACCGCGCGCGCCGCGACCGTCTCCGCCACCAGCGCATCCGTGTCGAGCGGAAGGTGCGGGCCGTGCTGCTCGAAGGCGCCGATCGGCTGGATGACGACGGCATCGGTCATATCGATCGCCGCGACTCGCGTGGTCGACAGGCGGGCGAGCAGGGGCGTATGCGGCATCAGGCGGGGCCGGCGAGCGCGCGGAGGCTCGCGAAGAGCACGGCCTTGTCGGAGTCCTCGAACTCGACCTCTCCGCCGCTCTTCACGAGGTGTTCGAACCCGGTCGTCGCGCCGAGCTCCTGCGACCCCAGGTCGTTCGCCATGATCGTCACGGCGTAGAGGCGCTCGGTCTCGGAGGTGTTCTTGATGTGGTGCACCGAGCCGCTGGGCAGGATGAGCACGTCGCCCGCGGTGACCTTCACCGAGTGCTCGTCGCTGAAGGCCTCGCCCTCGCCCTCGAGGAACACGAAGATCTCGACGGAGTCGGGGTGTGAGTTGTCGGGCTGCACGCCCGACGGGTCCCAGATCTCGAAGAAGACGCTCGCGGGAGAGTCGTCGTCGGGGCCGGCGAGCGGCACGAGGCGCACGGTGTCGCCGGGTGTGATGCGGTGGGCCTTCAGATCGCTGAGGTGCTTGAGGATGGGTGCGGCGGCCATGGGGCTCTCCTGTGCTTGTTCGGGGTGTACGTGTACGGGTGTGCTTGTTCGGGGTGTCGGAACGGATTTCGTGGTCAGGGTTGTGGAAGCGCCTTCAGGAGCGCATCCGGCGTCGTGGTGAAGCCGAAGCACTGGCGCACGTTGTAGACCGTGGCGGCCAGGCAGAAGTCGGGGGACGTCGTGGCGCTGGCCTGCTCGATCATCACGCAGTCGTATCCGCTGCACGCGGCGTCGGTGAGAGTGGCGAGCACGCACTGGTCTGCGTTGACACCGGCGAAGAGCAGCGAGTCGACACCCAGGGAGCGGAGGATGCTGTCGAGCGGGGTGTCCCAGAATCCGCTCATCCTGAACTTGTCGACGTGGATGTCGGTGGGTGCGACCTCGAGGCCGTCGACGATGGCCGCGCCCCAGCTTCCCTTCGTGAGCACGGCGTCGCCGTTCTCGGTCGGGTCGCCGATGCCGCCGCCCGAGCCGTCGGCGTCGTAGACGTGCAGCACGTTCGCCGGCAGATTGAGCCGGTCTGGTCGGTTGCCCCAGTTGAGCCAGATCACGGGAACCCCGGCGGCCCGAAGCGCGGGAAGGATGTCGTTCAGCGGCTCGACGGCGGCGAGCGCCGGGGAGACGTCGACGCCGATGCCGTCGAGCCAGCCACCGGGCGCGCAGAAGTCGTTCTGCATGTCGACCACGATGATCGCGCTGCGGTCGAGGTCGACGGTGAGCGGCTGGGGCAGGGCCTCGAGGTCGACGGGCTGCGGAGTGCGGCCGGTGCGGGTGAGGTCGACGCGGCCGTCGTCGACGGGCCAGCTGTGCGGCGTGAACGGGCCCTTCATCAGCGGGCTCCGGCGAGTGCAGCTGAGGCCAGGGGCGCGCCCGTGGTGATCTCGGGAAGGATGCGGTGGATCTGGCGGCTCGCCTCGGCGGCCAGGGGGTCGATCGCGTCGCCGCTCACCGAGCGCAGCACTCCCCCGATGTAGACCTTCTTGAGGTTGCGCAGGCCGCACGCCAGCACGTAGCTCGACATCGGCTCCCACAGGGGCCCGATGTCGGGCGACCGGGGATCGACGACCACGAAGTCCGCGAATTTGCCGGGCTCGAGGGAACCGACCCTGTCGTCGAGCCTAAGGATCTCCGCCGAGCCGAGCGTGTGCATCCGCAGCATGTCGGCCGTCGAGAGGGAATCGGGGTCGCCCGTCGTGGCGCGCACGGCGTACATGCCCATGCGCATGTTCTGCCACGGGTCGGAGATGTCGGTGCAGGCCTGGTCGTCGAGGCCCATGCCGACCCGGATGCCGAGGGCCCGGATCTCGGGGATGGCCGCGACTCCCGAGGCGAGTCGGCCGTTGGCGTTCGGCTGCCACGACATGCTCGCTCCGCCCTCGGCGGTGCGGCGCAGGATGTCGGGCGTGGTCTGGATGAAGTGTCCGAAGATGAAGTCGGGCCCGAGTGCGCCTGCGGCCTCGTAGCGGTCGAATTTCTCGCGCTGCAGTTCGACCGCCTCACGCGTCTCGAGCAGGTGTGCCTGGTTGATGAGCCCGAAGCGACGCATCGCCTCGACCTCGATCTCGGCGCAGTCGGGGTTCGGGGACCACTGGCCGGCTCCCGAGATCGCGGCACGCAGCATGAAGTCGCGGTCGAGCGATTCGCAGTGCGCGACGACCTCGCCGAGCCGGGTGAGAACGTCGTCTCGGGTGCCCACGGTGTCGTCGATCATCACGGAGTTCACGAAGCGGATCCCGCTGTCGAGCTTCGCGTCGGCCTGCCGGGTGAGGTACTGGAGGGGGCGCAGCTCCTGCGGCCCGTCGTCGATGCGTCGGCCGTCGACGAGCGGCTCCCACGCGAGCCTGCCGTCGGTGAAGTCGAACGCCGTCGTCACGCCGTTGTTCAGCATGTCGAAGGCGCCGTGCAGGGTGCACCAGTAGATCTGCTCGGGCGTCGCCGCTCCGGTCACCGCGAACATCGCGGTGCACCAGCCGTAGAGCGTCTCGTTCACGCCGAGTCCACGTGAGCCGCTGGTGAAGAGATGGCTGTGGGCCGAGACGAATCCCGGAGCGACGAATGCGCCCGCCACATCGACGACCTCGACATGCGCGTCGACCCGGGGAGGTTCGCCCTCCCCGAGCGACGCGATGATGCCGTCCTCCACGAGCATCCAGCCGTCGAAGATGGTCTCCGGGGCGCCGTCCGCCACGGGCAGCAGAGTGGCGCCCGTGATCAGGATGCTGCGTGGTGTCGTCATGATTACTTGGTGAAGCCGATGGAGTCGTCGATGAACTCGTTCGTCGCGATGTCGTCGGCGGTCAGGCCCTCGGTCGGTGCGCTTCCGATCCCCTCGTAGATGGGGGTCGCGAGGTCGACGAACTTCTGCAGGCGGTCCATGTCGAAGTTTCCGACGACATCATCCGATCCGTTGCCCACGAGTCCGAGCTCCTTCTGGGTCTCGACCGAGTAGTCGGCGACGCCCTGCGAGTAGACCCAGCCCGTGTCGTACTGCTCGACCAGGTCGAGGATCAGGCCGTTCGCCGTGGAGGGGTCGCTGTAGTAGTCGACATCGGCCTGCTGCATCACGGGAACCAGCGCGGCGAGGCACGGCTTCAGGTCCTCCATGTCCTCCGTCCGGGCCGACACGACGACCGGATAGATCTCCCAGCCGGCGTCGTTGATGAGCTGGTACTTGACCGGCTTCATCCAGGACGAGACCTCGTTCTCGTAGATGTAGGGCTCGGCGCTGGCGTAGCCCTGCTGGGCGTCCTTGCCGCCCGCGGCGACGAAGTTCGCCGGGGTGCCGTCGTAGCCGCCGTCGGTCTGCTCCTGCTTGAGCAGTCCGCTGCCGATCAGGTATTCCATGTAGGCCGATCCGCCGAAGTAGCGCACGAAGGCGTCGGTCTTGCCGAGGTCTTCGATGGTCTCGACGTCGGGGTAGGTGGCCGGGTCCCACATGATCATCGTGGGCGTCTTGTCGAGCGGTGCGAACACTCCGACGGTCGGCTGGGCGACCGAGTTCTGCACGGCCTCGTCGCTGTAGACGTAGCCGAGCGTGATCGTGTCGTCGGTGTACATCTGGGCGGGCACGGTCTGGAATCCGATGGCCGGACCTCCGGCGCGGACCTCCAGGTCGACGCCGGTGTACTCGCCGCCGGCCATCAACGGTCCCGAGACCGTCTTGGCGTCGGTGTCGACCGCGACCGCCGACGGGTCGAGCATCTCGTAGAGGCTGCCGTGCTCCGCCTCCGGGTTCCAGTCGGTCTGGATCGAGATGGTGGCGGGACAGCCTGCCGCCTTCAGGTCGACCGATCCGATCTCCATGCTGCTCGAGCTGGTCGCCTCCGGGGTCGAGCCGCCGCTGCAGGCGGTGAGTCCGATGGCCGCGGTTCCGATGAGGCCGAAGACCAGGAAGGCCTTCGAGTGGCGTGACGTCATGAGTGTGCTCCCGGTGCGGGTCGTGTGCGTGTGTGGGGGAATCAGGATTGGTCTGACCATCTGACTCTGGCCACGGTAGGCCATGGAAATAGCCGACATTCGTCGATGACGACAAAAATAACGAGCCCGAAATACTCCCGAAATATGGGTCGAACCGCGTTGCCGAGCTCAGCCGCTCGACCCCCTAACATGAGGTCATCAGAGGGAGGAGACACCTGCATGGCCGCTCTCATCACGGGTATCGCCTCGCACATCGAGCGGCTCATCGTCGACGGCGAGCTGCAGCCCGGCGACCGCATTCCGCCCGAACGGGTGCTCGCGAAGACACTCGGCGTCTCTCGGGCCTCCCTGCGCGAGGCCATGCACGACCTCGAGTCGCGCAACCTCATCGACCGGCGCCAGGGAAGGGGCACGACCGTCGCCGAGCCCACAGCCGAGCGGCTGTCTCTTCTCGATGAGCTGTCGAAGCAGGAGGTCGAGCAGCGCAACGCGGCCGAGCTGCGCGACATCGTCGAGCCGACCATCGCCTATCTGGCCGCGACCCGGCGCGCGACCACGAACATCCAGAGCCTCGAGGAGACCCTTCGCAGAAGCGCCGACGTGCTGAGCGCCGACGAGTCGCTGCGACTCGACGTCGAGTTCCACCTCGAGCTGGCGCACGCCGCACACAATCCCCTGCTGAGCACCCTGGTGGGCGTGACCAACGACTGGACCCTCGAAACCCGTCGCCACTCGCACGCGACACCGGATGCCCGTCGGCGCTCGATCGAGGGACACCGCGGAATCCTCGATGCCGTGGTCGCCGGAGAGCCGGCGGCGGCGCGCCTCGCCATGGAGAACCACCTCGGCGATGTGCGCCGGCTCGTAGCGGACCGCGCGATCGACGCCGGGTCCGAGGCCCTCTAGAGAATCAGAGCTCGAGCACCAGCCGGGGGCACGCGGCCCGCGACACGCAGATCATCATGACCTCGTTGTCGGCCTGCTCGTCGGGGGTGAGCACGGAGTCGCGGTGATCGACCTCGCCCGACACCACCGGGGTCTCGCAGGTTCCGCAGGTCCCCTCCCGGCACGACGAGAGCACCAGCACACCGGCCTCCTCGACCACGTCGAGGATCGACCGGTCGGTCGGCACCGTCAGCGTCTCCCCCGACAGGGTGAGCTCGACCTCGAAGGAGTCGTCGAGAACGGGCGCCCCTGCCTCGCGCGCCTCGAAACGTTCGAGGTGCAGAGTGCCGTGCGGAAGAGAGGCGGATGCGTCCTCGACCGCGGCGAGCAGCCTGGCGGGTCCGCAGCAGTAGACGAGCGTGCCGTCGCCAGCCCCGGCGACGAGAGCGGCGACATCCATTCGCTCGTCGACGTCGGCGGTGTACGCGCGCACCCGGTCGCCGAACTGCTTCTCGAGCTCGTCGAGGAACGCCATCGTGCTCCGGCTGCGTCCGGCGTAGGCGAGAGTCCAGGTCGCTCCGGCCATCTCGGCGGATCGGATCATGGGAAGGAGGGGCGTGATGCCGATGCCCCCGGCGATGAAGAGGTAGCTGTCGGCGGGCACGAGATCGAAATGGTTCAACGGGCCGCGCAGTCGCACACGGCTGCCCACCGCCAGCTCGGTGTGCATCGACAGCGAGCCGCCCCGTCCGTCGTCGTCGCGAAGCACGCCGATGCGGTACGACTGCCTGTACGCCGGATCACCGCACAGCGAATACTGCCGCTCGACGCCATCGCGGATGACCACGTCGACGTGGGCTCCGGGCGTCCACACGGGCAGCTCGGAGCCGTCGGCGGCACGGAACTCGATGGTCTTGACGCCGTCGGCGACCTCGACGATGCGGCTGACGACGGCGGAGATCTCGGTGAGGTGCACAGACATGGATCGAGGACTTTCGGTGAGGATCGGGCGACGTTCTCTCCAGACAGTACCTCGCGCACGGCCCCGACGAGACCGTCGTCGTCGAGCATTCCTCGCATCGTCACCGGAGGAAATGTTCGTGTTACGTCGTCGAAATATCCACCTCTTAGAGTGAACTCACCACCGGCCGGCGCGGGCCCCAGAAGTTCATCGGGAGGCACAGAATGAGCGCACTGCCGAGAGACATCTCCTTGCTCCGCTCGGCGACCCTCGACGACGGCTCCGTCGTCGACGTCGAGATCACGGCCGACACGGTCACCGCGATCCGTCCGGCGGGCAGCGCCACGCCGGTCGCCGCATCCGAGACCCTCGACCTGACGGGCTTCGTGCTGCTCACCGCACCGGCCGAACCGCACGCCCACCTCGACAAGGCACTGTCGTGGGACCTGATCGAACCTCCCATGGGCGACCTCGGGCTGGCCATCGATTCGTGGAAGACCTACTCGGCCACGATGAGCGTCGAGTCGATCGCCGACCGCGCCCGCCGGGCAGCCCTGATGCTGCTGCAGAACGGAACAACCGCCGTGCGCTGCCACGTCGACGTGCTGTCGGGCGACGAGCCCCTTCGCGGCGTGCAGGCGCTGGTTCAGGTGCGCGACGAGCTCAGCGAGCTGATGCACATCGAGCTCGCCGCCCTCGCCGGGCCCACGATTCCCACGGCCGACGTCGAGGCCGCCCTCGACCTCGGCGTCGACCTCGTCGGGGGCGCCCCGCATCTGGCCGACGACCAGAGCGCCGATCTGCAGAGGCTGCTCGCCATCGCGTCCGCGCGCGGTGTCGGCGTCGACATCCATACCGACGAGAGCCTCATCGGCGGCTACACGCTCGCCGAACTCGCGCGCACCGTGCGCGACTGGCCCGACTCGATGCCCGTGACCGCGGGCCACTGCGTGCGCCTCGGCACCCTCGAACCGGGCGAACTCGATCGTGTCATCGACGAGGTGCTGGCCAGCGACATCGGAATCGTGACCCTGCCGATCACCAACCTCTACCTGCAGGGCTGGCAGCATCCGGTGTCGACGCCGCGCGGCCTCACGGCCGTGCGCAGGCTTCTGGATGCCGGGGTGCGGCTGGGTGCGGGCGCCGACAACGTGCGCGATCCGTTCAACCCCGTCGGCCGCAGCGACGCGCTCGAAACCGCCTCACTCCTCGTCACCGCCGGACACCTCACCCTGACCGAGGCGTATGCCGCCGTCAGCACGGGGGCTCGCTCGGTGATGAACCTCGAAGTGCGCGCCGGCGTCTCCGTCGGTGCGAAAGCAGAGTTGCTCGCCGTACGCGGCGACAATCTTGCGGATGTGGTCGCGAACGCGCCCGCCGACCGGTACGTGATCCACGCGGGGCGCCTCGTCGCCTTCAGCGAGGTCACGCACCACACAGCCCTCCCGGCTCGAACCTCCGAGCCGTCCGAACTCCTTCTCGAAAAGAGGTGATGAGCCGAATGACGCTGACGACAGATCCCCCTGTGGCCACAACGACGACCGAGCTTCTCAATTTCTCCGACGTCGCCATGACGTTCCCCAACGGCACGACCGCGCTCTCCGGCGTCGATCTCACGGTCAAGAAAGGCGAGTTCGTCACCGTGGTGGGCCCGTCGGGATGCGGCAAGTCCACGCTGCTGCGCATCGCCTCCGGGCTCACCCCCGCGACGGCCGGTGAGACGCACGTGGCGACCAAGCGCATCGGCTACGTCTTCCAGGACGCGACCCTGCTGCCGTGGCGTACCGTGCAGGCGAACGTCGAACTGCTCGCCGAACTCAACGGCATCCCCAAGAAGGCCCGCGTCGCCGAAGCGGCGAAGGCCATCGAGCTCGTCGGGCTCAAGGGGTTCGAGAAGCACCTGCCGAAGACGCTCTCGGGCGGCATGCGCATGCGCGCCTCCCTCGCCCGATCCCTGACGCTCGACCCCGAGCTGTTCCTCTTCGACGAGCCGTTCGGCGCCCTCGACGAGATCACCCGCGAGCGCCTCAACGACGAACTCATCAAGCTCTTCACCGAGCAGCAGTTCGCCGGCCTCTTCATCACGCACTCCGTCTCCGAGGCCGTGTACCTCTCGACACGGGTCGTCGTGATGTCCGGCCGGCCGGGAAAGATCGTCGAGACCTTCGACGTTCCCTTCGCCTACCCCCGCGACCCCGAGATCCGCTTCACCCCCGAGTTCGCCGAACTCGCCGGCGAGGTCTCCCACGCACTCCGAGAGGGACACTCATGACCACCACCGCTCCCCCGACCGGGCCCGTCACCACCAGCAACCCGAAGATCAGAACCATCTCCCGGGCGTCTGAGATGCCCGCACGCCGAGGCGCGCGTTTTCCGTCGTGGGTGCCGCCCGTGCTGGTCTTCGTCGTCATCATCGCCCTGTGGTACTTCGTCAGCTACGTGGTCATCGACCCGAAGCAGTCGTTCCTCGTGCCGCCGCCGCACACGATCTTCACCGACGCGTTCTTCGACCCGAAGACGCTGGGAGACATCTCCGAGGCGCTCGCCCGATCGGCCGGCGTCGCTCTGACCGGGCTTGCTATCGCGATCATCATCGGTCTGCTCTGGGCCATCGCCATGAGCCAGGCACGGTGGATCGAGCGTTCGCTCTTCCCCTACGCCGTCATCCTCCAGTGCATCCCGATCCTCGCTCTCGTGCCGCTCATCGGCTTCTGGTTCGGCTTCGACTTTCCCGCCCGCGTGATCGTGTGCGTCATGATCGCATTGTTCCCGATCGTTGCCAATACGCTCTTCGGCCTGCAGTCGGTCGACAAGGGCCAGCGCGAGCTGTTCCAGCTGCAGAAGGCGAATCGCTGGACCGTGCTGACGAAGCTCGAGTTCCCCGCAGCGCTTCCCGCGATCTTCGCGGGCATGCGCATCTCCGCTGGCGCCTCCGTCGTGGGTGCGATCGTCGGAGACTTCTTCTTCCGTCGTGGCGAGCCCGGGCTCGGAGCGCTCATCAGCAACTACCAGTCGCGCGTGCAGGGCCCCGAGCTCTTCGCCGCGATCATCACGGCAGCGCTCTTCGGCGTCGTGGTCTTCCTCGTCTTCGGCTGGCTGGGCAAGCTCGCCGTCGGCAAGTGGTACGACTACAGCAAGTAGGCGCCGGGCGACAGCACGCCCCCTCGACTCATCCGTCACTCAGCAGCACCCGTTCACAGCACCGAACAGCACCCTCCACACCCTGCACATCACACAAGGAGAAGACATGCGTATCACTCGATCGAGGTCACTCATGGCCGCGGGCGTTCTCGCCTCAACCGCACTGGTCCTCACCGGCTGCGCCTCCGGCGGAACCGACACGGCCACCGACGCCGCGTCGGATCTCACCATCGGCGCGATCGACCTGGCCGCAGCCGGCTGCCCGGCGACCGTCACGATCCAGACGGACTGGAACCCGGAATCGGAGCACGGCCACCTCTACTCCATGTTCGGAGACGACGCGGTGATCGACGCCAGCAACAAGAGCGTCTCCGGGCCTCTTTATGCCAGCGGCGAGTACACGGGTGTCAACCTCGAAGTGCGCGCCGGCGGCCCCGCCATCGGCTTCCAGACAGTCAGCTCGCAGATGTACACCGACTCCGACATCACGCTCGGTTACTCCAACACCGATGAGTCGCTCCGACTCTCGCCCGACATGCCCACCACGGCGGTCTTCGCTCCCATGGAGATCAACCCCCAGATGATCATGTGGGATCCAGCGACGTACCCCGACGTCGAGACGATCGCCGATCTCACGAAGGCCGGCGCCGTCATCAAGTACTTCGGCGGCGCCGCGTACATGGACTACTTCATCGGAGCCGGCATCGTGCCCGAGGCCCAGGCCGACGGCGGCTACGACGGCACACCCGCCAACTTCGTCGCCTCGGGCGGCAAGGACGCGCAGCAGGGCTTCGCGAGCGCCGAGCCCTACATCTACGAGAACGAGGTCGACTCCTGGGACAAGCCGGTGAAATTCCAGCTGATCCACGATGCCGGCTACCAGATCTACGCATCCGCGGTCACCGTGCGCAGCGGGGAGCTCGAAGAGCTGAGCCCGTGCCTCACGGCACTCGTACCCGTTCTGCAGCAGGCCGAGGTCGACTACTTCGACGACCCCGCCGCCACGAACGCACTGATCCTCGACCTCGTCGACCAGTACGACACCGGCTGGGTCTACTCCGAGGGCGTCGCCGACTACTCGGTGAAGACCATGCTCGACCTCGGACTGGTCAGCAACGGCGACAACGACTACATCGGCGACTTCGACGAGGCCCGCGTGCAGAAAATCATCGACAGCGACACTCCGATCTTCACCAAGCTCGGAACGCCGCCCGTCGAGGGCATCACGCCCGCCGACCTGTTCACCAACGAGTTCCTCGACCAGAGCATCGGTCTCAAGTAACCCGCGACTGCACCATCGTCGGCCCTCCGCCTGCCGTCCGATGCTCACTTCGTGTGGGCGTCGGACGGCGGGCGCAGGGCCATCACCATTCGGCACCATCTAAGGACCCGCACCATGACCGACCTGCCCGAGAACATCACCTCCCTCGCCGCCGAGCTCACCGACATCCTGGGTGAACGGGGAGTGACGACGGAACTGCGAGCCCGCGAGAAGGCCTCGGCCGACGGGTCGTACCTGTCGCCGATCATCACCGAGCAGCTCCCCCTCGGGCTTGCAGACATCGTCGCCTTCCCGACCACGGCCGAGCAGGTGGCGCAGGTCGTCGCCGCAGCCGTTCGCCACTCCGTGGGAGTCACGCCTCGAGGCAAGGGCACGGGCAACTACGGCCAGGCCATTCCGATCGAGAACGGCCTCGTACTCGACCTGTCGAAGCTGCGCGGGGTCGTCGAGGTCGGCAACGGCTTCCTCACCGCCCTCGCCGGCACCCCGATCGTCACGATCGAGCAGGCCGCCCGTGAGTCGGGCCAGCAGATTCTCATGTATCCGTCGACGGCCCAGTCCTCGATCGGCGGTTTCCTCTCGGGCGGCTCCGGCGGCACCGGGTCGATCGCCCACGGCTCCAACCACGAGGGCTTCGTGCTCGCGCTCGACGTGGTGCACGCCACCGCGGATGCGCAGCTCGTGCACGTCGACGGCGACGAGGCGCAGCCCTACGTGCACACCTACGGCACCGCGGGGATCATCGCGCAGGCGACGATCGCCCTCGAGCCGCTGCAGGACTGGCGCGGACTGTTCGCCAGTTTCGACACCTTCAACCAGGCCATCTCGGTGATCCGCGAGATCGGACGGCTCGAGCCGACGCCGCGACTCGTGTCGGCCGACCTCCCGGTTCTGGCCAATGCCCTCCCGGCCGACCCGGGCATCCCGAAAGACCGGGCGAGCCTGCGCGCGATCATCGACATCGCGGCTGTTCCGGCCGCGACCGCCCTCATCGAGGCCGCCGGCGGCCGCGTCGAGGAGGTGCGCGAGGGCGCTCAGACCGCGATGAAGCTGAGCATGATCTCGTACAACCACCCGATCGAGTGGCTGCAGAAGAGCGACCCGGGAAAGTACTTCCACATCGAGGTCGCCGGCGACGCCCTCGTCGACCGCATCGACGAGGTGCACGCCGTGTACCCCGGCGGCATGCTGCACATCGAGGCCCAGAAGAACCGCCCGATCGGCATGCTCGCGGGAATCTACGAGAGCGCCGAGAAGGTCTACGAGGGCTTCGACAAGCTCGCCGCGATCGGCGTCGGTGTGCACAACCCGCACATCTGGTTCGTCGACCACGAGGTCGAGCGAACGCTCGCACTCGCCGAGACCACCGACCCGCAGGGGCTCCTCAACCCGGGCAAGCTGCAGGGCAAGCCGACTGTCGGAGCAGGCGCATGAGCGGCGCGCACGCCAACGACGCGGTCGTGAACGATCTGGGCACACGCAAGCTCGTCGAGCTGTCGGGTCCCGCCGCCACCGCCGCGCTCGACGCCGACTCCGTCGTCGTCATCCCCACGGGCGCGATCGAGCATCACGGCTCGCACCTTCCCCTGATGACCGACTACCTGCTTGCGGATGCGATCGCGAACGCCGCCGTCGAACGCGCGGCCTGGCAGGGCGTCGACGCGTGGATCCTTCCCACCCTCGCCTACACCAAGAGCGACGAGCACCACTGGGCATCCGGAACCATGTGGCTCACGTGGGAGACGATGATGAACACCATCGTCGACCTCGGCAACTCGATCGCGGCCACGCCCGCGAACAAGGTGGCGTTCTTCAACGGGCACGGCGGCAACCTCGCCCTGCTGCAGGTCGCCTGCCGCGAGCTGCGCCGTCGCTTCGGGCTGCAGACGTTCCTGCTCGGACCGATCGTGCCCCCCATGGCCGACGGCACGGGTGACGGGCCCGACGAGCTGGGCCTCGGCATCCACGGCGGCCACAGCGAGACGTCGCTCATCATGCACATCCGCCCCGACCTGGTCGATCTCTCACTGGCACAGCGCAGCGTTCCCGAGCACCTGGCCGACTTCGAGCACATCGGGTTCAAGAAGCCCGTGTCGTTCGGGTGGCTGTCGAACGACTTCGGAACCGACGGCGTGCTGGGCGATCCGACCGCCGCGAACGCGGCCTACGGCGCCGCGCTGTTCGAGCACTCGGTGGCGCAGGCCGCGGCGGCGTTCGCCGAGATCGCGCGCTTCGACCCGTCCGGGCCGTCGGCGTGAGCTCGACAGACCAGGCTCCGGCCGCCGCCGTGATCCCGGCCGACGCGTTCGCCGTGCTGACCGAGTGGCTGCCGACGAACGACGACCATGCGCGTCCGTTGATCGCGCTGGCCACGGTCGACGCCGAGGGGCGCCCGGATTCGCGCAGCGTGCTGCTCAGCGAGTTCGATGAGGGCGGCTTCTTCGTGCATACGGATTCGCGCTCCCGCAAGGTCGCCGACGTGGCCGCCCACCCCGAGGTGGCGTTCTCGATCGCGTGGCCGGCCGAGCTCAGGCAGCTGACCGTACAGGGCATTGCGCGGCGCGCGTCGGCCGAAGAGGAGAGCGTCGCGTACGAGCGCCGCTCCCGCTACCTGCAGCTGCTGGCGTGGCTGAACTCCCCGGAGTTCGCGCTGCGCCCGGCCGCCGAGCGTGAGGAGGCGTGGGCCGCGTTCGACGCCGCGCACCCCGACGGCACACTGACCCCGCCCGATACCTGGCTCGGCTTCGTCATCGAGCCCACGCGCACCACCTTCTGGAACGGAACCCCGCTCACCGCGAGCCGCCGCACCGAGTACCGCCGCGCCGCCGACGGCACGTGGAGCACGGCCACCCTCCCGGGCTGACCCTCGCCTGGGAGTGCTTTCGTGCCCGAATACCTCCATTTGCGCTCGCTTCCACTGCACGAATGGAGGTATTCGGGCACGGTCACCGCCGCGGCACGATCGGAAGCCCAGCCGCAAGCAGGAACGGCTTCAGCCGGCGCGGGTTCATTCCGATGTCCCAGTCCCATCGTGAGAAGCCCGGACCGAGGGCGCGTATCCGATCCTCACGAATCTTCTCGTCAAAGAGGATCTGTTTGAGCGATTTGCCGCGGGTCAGCGCGTCGTCGAAGTACTTGGCGCGCCCGTCTGCCTCGCCCACACGATTGAACGCGCGCCAGAAGAAGTCGCTGTATCCGATGCGTCCTCGGTAGTCGCGCCACTCAACCTGCAACTCGGGCGCCGGAAATCCCAGCAGGTGCATGTTCACTCGGCTGCCCGACTCCAAAGGACTCTCCGCAAGGTGCGTGGCGAAGTCCAGCACCCGTCGAGCACGGACGTGGCCACGAAAAGGCAGTCGTTTTTCCCACACCTCGTCGAGCGCATGCTTCTCGATCCGTGCCTCCCTTCTATGACACAGGGCGAAGTCCGCAGCGGTAACGGCCGACATGAACGTGGCATCGACGGCGAGATCGAGCACAGTGCGGGCCACCGAGGTCACGAGCATTCCATCGATAAGCACGACGTCAGCCGGATCCACCCCGACCGCATGGCGAACGATCTCCCCGCGCGAACGCACCGAGGAGTCTCGCTCGACAATGACATGAATTCGGGTGGGCCACGCGCCGATCAAAGGTATCCCGTGGATCGCGGCGGCGGTCCAGTGAGAGAAGACAGGCGCCGACTTCCATCGCTCCGATGCAGCGCGTGCCCGCTGCGTCGTTCTCTGAATCTCGTTCAGCGCGTCCCAGTGCTGACGTGACATGTAGCTGCCCGGAGCGATGCGTGCGAGCTCGTTGCGTCGAACGGCTCTCGTCAGCGCGTTCGGATTCTCTCCTGTCTTCCGCACATCGCGAGCGAATACGAGGGCGCCGTCAGGTGAGGGAGTGTTCATGGCCCTAGCCAAGCGGCTTGCCCAGCCACTCGGGACGCAGAGCCTTCCATCTCGGGAGGGTTCACCGCGCTTCAACGATGGGAAGGAGTAGAGGAGCGCGCGGTGACTGTGCCCGAATGCCTCCATTTGCGCACGCCGCCTCTGCACGATTGGAGGTATTCGGGCACAGAAGCGGCCCCGGCGCGACGAAACGACCGAGCGTCAGAGGGCCAGGCGCTGCGCCGTCTCCGCCAGCACCATCGCGAACTCCGCCTCGCGGCCCGGACCGGCCCCGCCCGAGAGGTTGACCCCGGCCACGCCGTCGATCTCGAGCAGCTCCAGGCTCAGCTCCACGGCCGCCCGGATACCCTCCTCGCGGGGATCAGCTGCCGTCAGGATGCGGTCGAGATACCCCTCCGGAAGCACGAGCGTCGTGAACGATCGGAGCAGCCGCGCGCTGTCGACGTCGGTCACCATCGGCACGCACGGGATGAACCGGGCCGTGATCCCGAGGTCGTGCGATTCGCGCACGAACCGGCCCACGGCATCCACACCCCCGCAGTGGTTCACGAAGCACACGTCTGCGCCCGCGCGCGTCTTCTCGAGCAGTCGCGCCGCCCGCAGCTCGACCGGCGGCGTGGTCGGCGACTCCCCCACCGAGACCAGGTGGCCGGCCGCCCGCGCGAGAGCGGCGACCTGCGGCGAGTCGAGGTCGAAGACGGGAGCCACGTCGGGGCGCGAGCCGAGCAGGGTGTGGTCGCCGGTCACGCAGTGCACCCCGGCGACGCCGACGTGCGCGAGGCCCGCGAGCTCGCCCTCGATGGCGACGCGGTTGCGGTCGCGGCAGTTGATGCCCGTCCAGACCTGCAGGCCCGCGGCGCGGATGAGCGAGGCACGATAGCTCGGTGAGAACTGCACGCGCGCCTTGCCGTGGTCGCCCGCGAGCGCCGCGTCGACGGGGCCGGCGAGCAGGGCCGCGCACTCCGCCAGCGATTCCGCATCCATCGCCCGCGCCGGAAAATCGGCGACGACGATCGGGCGCGTGTTCATCAGCGCCATCATCTCGGCGGCACCGGATGAGCGCGGCACGACCTCGGGCTCGGGCGGCACGGCGCCGTGCCAGGTCACGAGGGGGTCGCCGAGAAAGACGCAGCGGAAGTCGCCCACCTCGCAGCTGCCGTCGAAGTCGACCCCGCCGCACGGCCCGTACTCCATGTTCTTCGGGCAGCCCGCGTGGGCTTCAGACGGGGTGAGAAGCGATTCCACGAGGGTCCTTCCGACGCGTCGCAGTCCCGACGAGTTTCATCTGCGGGGGTGCGAACATTTCATGTTAGCTCCGGCGTGTAACACGGGTGTTTCCGAACCGGCCTCGGCGGATCGGGCCCCGTCAGTAGGCTTGATCCGTCGACAGAACCACCGACGAACGAGGAGATCGCGACACCATGGCAGAACAGTACGACCTGGTCGTGAGGGCCGAGAAGGTGCTCATCGATGGCGAGTTCCGCCCCGCGTCGGTCGCCACGGCCGGCGGCGTGATCGTGGCGATCGCCGAGCTGGATGCCCCGTTCGACGCCGCAGAGACGGTCACCCTGCCCGACGACCAGGTTCTCATTCCCGGCATCGTCGACACCCACGTGCACGTGAACGAACCCGGGCGCACCGACTGGGAGGGGTTCGCCAGCGCGACCCGCGCCGCCGCGGCCGGAGGCGTGACCACCATCATCGACATGCCGCTCAACAGCATCCCGCCCACCACCACCGTCGAGGCGCTCGAGCTGAAGCGCCAGGCGGCGGCTCCCCAGGCCAGCGTCGACGTCGGATTCTGGGGCGGCGCCATCCCCTCGAGCCTCGGATCGCTGAAGTCCGTTCATGACGCCGGCGCATTCGGCTTCAAGGCCTTCCTCTCGCCCTCCGGCGTCGACGAGTTCCCCCACCTCGAGACGGAGCAGCTGTTCGCCGCCGCGCTCGAGATCTCCGAGTTCGGCGGACTGCTCATCGTGCACGCCGAAGACCCTGCGGTGCTGGAGACGGCGATGCTGAAGAGCGGCGAAAGCTACGGCGGCCCCGACTACCTCGACTTCGTCTCGAGCCGTCCCGACCTCGCCGAGGAAGACGCCATCGCGCACATCATCGAGGCCGTGCGCTCCACGGGCGTCCGCGCGCATATCCTGCACCTCTCGAGCGCCCGAGCCCTGCCGCAGATCGAGGCGGCCAAGGCCGAGGGTCTGCCGATCACGGTCGAGACCTGCCCGCACTACCTGAGCTTCTCCGCCGAGGGCATCCCCGACGGCGGCACTCAGTTCAAGTGCTGCCCGCCGATCCGCGACGCGGGCAACCGCGAACTGCTGTGGCAGGCGTTGGAGTCGGGGCTCATCGACATCGTCGCCTCCGACCACTCCCCCTCGACGAAAGAGCTCAAGTTCGCGCACGACGGCGACTTCCAGCTCGCCTGGGGCGGAATCTCGGGCCTGCAGCTCAGCTTCAGCGCCGTCTGGACGGGGGCACGAGCACGCGGCATCCCGCTCGAGACGGTCGTCGAGTGGATGTCCACCAAGACCGCCCGCTTCGCCGGCCTCTCGCAGAAGGGCCGCATCGAGGTGGGCGCCGACGCCGACCTCGTGGCGTTCGCCCCGGAGGCCGCCTTCACCGCGAGCGCCGACGCGCTGCTGCACAAGAACAAGGTCTCGGCGTTCGACGGCTCCGAGCTCACCGGCCTGGTCGCCGTGACCTGGCTGGCCGGCGTGCCGGTCTACACGTCCGGCGCCGTCGACGACGCGCCCGCATCCACACCCACCGGTCGACTGCTCTCGCGCGTCTGACCCCAGCGACACCCACCCTTTCTCGACAGCAGGAGTTCACCCATGGCAATCGTTCTCGGACCCAACCAGTACGGCAAGGCGGAGAACCGCGTCGTGCGCATCACGCGAGACAGCGCACGCCACGAGATCCGCGACCTGAACGTGTCGACGGCCCTGCGCGGACACTTCTCGGCCGCGCACCTCGTGGGCGACCAGTCGCAGGTGCTGCCCACCGACACGCAGAAGCAGACCGCCTACTCCTACGCCAAGGAGAAGGGCATCGAGTCGATCGAGGCCTACGGGCTCGAGCTGGCCCGCCACTTCGTCGACGACGTCATTCCCGTCGAGGGTGCCCGCATCGAAATCGAGGAGTACGCGTGGGAGCACGCGATCGTCGACGGCGTGGAGCACGAGCACACCTTCGTGCGCCTCGGCCAGGAGGTGCGCACCGCCTCGATCACCGTGGAGGGAAAGGGCGCCGAGCAGAAGACGTGGGTCATCGGAGGGCTCAAAGATCTGGTGCTCCTCAAGTCGACGGGCAGCGAGTTCCATGGCTTTCTCACAGACGAATACACGCGCCTCGAACCGACGAGCGACCGGGTGATGGCCACCGCCCTCGTCGCGCAGTGGCGCTTTACCGAGACCGAGCTCGACTGGAACGAGATCTACGCCGGAGTAAAGCGCATCCTCATCAAGCAGTTCGCGGTTCTTCAGTCGCTGGCCCTGCAGCAGACTCTCTACGAGATGGGCAAGGCCGTGCTCGAGGAGTACCCGTTCATCGCCGAGATCAAGTTCTCCGCCCCCAACAAGCACCACTTCCTCTACAACCTCGAGACCTTCGGGGTCGAGAACAACAACGAGGTGTTCCACGCCGACGACCGCCCGTACGGACTCATCCAGGCCACGGTCATGCGCGACGACGCACCGGATGCCGGACCCGCGTGGACACCCGCGGCGAACCTCGCGTAGACCGCCCGTGAGCACCACCTACCTCGGCCATATCTTTCACGTCGCTGGCTCCCCCACCGTCGCGGATGCGCGAGAGCACCTCGTATCGCTTCCCGATGGCGCGCTGGTCGTATCTGACGCCGGCACGATCGAGTGGATCGGCGCTGCCGCCGAGCTGCCGTCGACGTTCGCGGGCGCATCCGTCGTCGACAACAGGGGCGGGTACATCGTGCCCGGCTTCGTCGACGCGCACGTGCACTTTCCGCAGACGTACTCCACCGACTCGTACGGTGGCGGCCAGCTGCTCGAGTGGCTCGACAACTGCATCTTCCCGGCCGAGTCGCGGCTTGCCGACCCGGAGTTCGCCGAGCGCATCGCTCGCGACTTCACGCGTCGCCGCGTCGCCGCCGGTACGACGGCCGCCATGGTCTTCGGCTCCGCCTTTGCGCACGCGCAGGATGCCCTCTTCCGCACCACGCGGGATGCCGGGCTGCGCGTGGTGTCGGGCCGCGGCATCCAGACCGTGGGGCCGGAGTCGGCGAGTGCGCTGATCACCGGCGAGGCCGAGGCGATCGCGCTCGTACGCGACGAGATCTCGACCTGGCACGCCGTCGATACCGGCGACGCGGCGACGGCGCGCATCCAGGTGGCGATCGTGCCTCGGTTCAGCCTGTCGGTCACGCGCGAGACGCTGCGTGCGCTCGGCGAGCTGTACGACGAGGTGCGCGGCGCGGGCGTGTACTTCCACACCCATCTGAGCGAGAACGACAGCGCCGAGGGCGGGGAGATCGCCGCTGTGAAGGCGGTGTTCGAGACGGACAGCTACCTCGACACGTACGACGGCAAGTTCTTGCTCGGGTCTGAGGTGGGCGGTTCGACGCTGCTCGGACGGCGCAGCATCTTCGCGCATGCGGTGCACTGCACCGTCGACGAGCTGGCCCGGCTCGCGGCGACCGGATCGTCGATCGCGCACTGCCCGACCTCGCAGCAGTTCCTCGGATCGGGCACGATGCCGTGGAGCCGCACGACGGAGGCCGGGGTCACTGTCGCCCTCGGAACAGACGTGGGCGCGGGCGACGAGTGGCTCATCTCGAGGGTGCTCAACGACGCGTTCAAGGTGCACATCAGCGAGCCCGGCGAGGCGAGCGTGTCGCTGGACCCGGCAGAGCTGCTCTTCACCGGCACCCTCGCCGGGGCTCGGGCGCTCGACATGGAGGAGCGTTTCGGCAACCTCGACGTGGGCAAAGACGCCGACTTCCTGCTCATCGATCCCCGGCGCTGGGAGCCGCTCGCGATGCTGCTCGAGGGGCGGGTGCACGAGGACGACGAACAGATCGACACCGACCGGGAGCTGTTCGCCCTGCTCATGGGCCTGCGCGAGCCGGCGATCGTGGGGGTCTTCGTGCAAGGGAGACGAGCGGTGTCGCCGGAGTAGCGTTCACGTGGGTGGCTATTCGCGCTAAAATGACAATGAGCGATCGAGAACAACTGACCTCCACCCCTGCGGTGGAGGTTTTCTTGTATGACCACTTCCCTCCCACCCTCGCTTCGAATCTCCGTCGCGACCGAAGCCGACCGGGCTGTTCTCGAGCAGCTCTGGACGATGTTCCGGCACGATATGTCCGCCTATTCAGGCGCGCTTCCCGATGAACGAGGCCGGTTCCGCCAGGAACGCCTCGACAATGCCCTGGCTGACAGCACATGGCGCGGCTACGTCATCCGGCTCGACGATGCGCCCGCGGGTCTCTGCATCATCCGCGGTATCGGTTCCCCCGAAGTCGTGATCAACAGCATTTTTCTCGCGAATGCTGCTCGCCGACACGGCTACGGCCGCGCCGTCATCCGCGCGATCACGAGCCAGCATCCGGGCCGATGGGCGGTCGCGTTTCAGGAGGCCAACGCTGCCGCCGCTGCATTCTGGACCGCAGTCGCAGCAGAAGCAGACGCCGAGTGGTTCTCAACGCGCGAGCCGGTTGCGGGTCGCCCTGACTTACGACCCGACATCTGGATCCGATTCGAGGTGAGAGCCGGGCGAGATCGATGACCCTGTTGCGCTCGCGGCTGAACGCGGATGAACGTCAGCCCCTATCTACGTCCACGTCTTCGAAGGGCCCAGTCTTGGAATGATCTGGTCAACTCGCGGGAGTGTGTCCGGCCGATCATCGACTACCCACGAAAATTCGAGCGAGTAGAGGTAGCCCTCCGCATCGATCCAGAGCACGAGCATTCCGAGATCTTTTCCTTCAGCAGTCTTTACCTCGGCAGTCACGTCAAGCGGATTCGGCGACCCATGTGCGGGCTCAAGCGAACGATCAACCTGGAACTCGAGCATCGTCGGTATGCCGGTAGGACTGTGAATGGTCGCAGCCTGTGCGATGAGTTCTCTCTGTGCAGGGATGTCAAATGCGTTGACCATAGCGACGACAAGCGATCGGATCCGAAGAATCATCGCATCGTTCATCTCAATCATCACGTCTTCCACGCACCTTTAGCTGCATCGCCCGAACACTCACTAGGCGATTCGCAGGTCATCCAACATAGGCAAGTCGGAGGGAGGGGCATCGGCCCACCATGTGTACTCAAGCGAATCGAGGTAGCTGCCGTGGTCGAGCCAGACCATGATCTCCCCGACACTCTTACCATCAGCACTGACGACCTCGGGGCGATAAGGGACGGGGCTTGGCGTTGTTTGCGCGGGAGCTGTGCTCTCTCGGTCCACGCGAAATGCCAGGAACGCGAGATTGCCGCGCACATCACTGATCGTCGCCGTCTGTGCCAGCAGTGCCTCCCTGTCCGTTGGCGGGGCGTGATCGACTATCGCCTCGACCAGAGACCTCACCCGAGCGAGGTGGCGAGACATGTCGCTTGGCTGCGACTCATTCGTTTCCACGAGGACCGTACCTCCAACCACCGTTGTTCTCGATGGCCTGAGATCTATGCTGCAGCCTGACGTCTCGATTGCTCGCGTCATTCACGGTCGCGACTTGGAAGCTCGAACTGCCATAAATATGCGAAGGTTCCGAGAAAAACGATAGAGCCCGAGAGCACGACCAACGCAAGTGGTGGTCCAGGGCGCCAGAACCCGTTCCAGACGAGATTGTAGGAAAGGCTCGAGACTGCACCAGCTACAAGGGCTTGACCGAAGTGACGCCAACCCGAAGGAACTTGCGTCTTCACCGTGATTGATCCAACCAAGTATGCGAATATTCCGGAGGTAAGGCCGATGAGTATTCCCTCAAGGACGGCTAGCGGGACGTAAAGCAACAAGACAGTGCTCCTCGAGCCGTAGCTAGCCGACACCAGCATATGTGCGCCTACAGAAAACAAGGTGCTGTAGATGACGGAAAACGGCACTATCGCCCCCGGCCCCCGGCGCCTCAGTATGTTTCTATGCTCCATGTCCTCGCCAATACTTCTTGATCGCCGCACGCAAGTTGGCTGCCTGGTCTCGCCATGTCGAAAACGAAGGTGTCGAGACGTTGAATCCAATCCCGATCGCTAAATCTCTGGTACGTCCTTGAGCGATCTGCTGAAGAGAAACTGTACCGTCATCATTAGCGACTGTCTGAAACGTCACCGTTGACCCTGGCAAATCGAAGTATCCATCGCTAACCACAGTGAAAGTGACGCTTGTGGGAGTTGTGCTGACCCGAACATCGCCGCGACCATCCGCAACCGGAAGCGCTTGCAACGTACAAACTGCACCCTCAGAGAACGTTGGGCAGCCACTGACAGGGAACGGGAATATCTCCCCCGGGTGGGCCTTGAATATATCCATCACTTCCTCGGGTGTCATGCCGGAAGCAACAACCCAGGAGAAAACGTACTGATAGTCGATCTCAAGAGGGGATGCGCAGCTGTGAGACTTTCCTGAACCTCTGCACGTAGTCCCCGGTGGCACCAGGGGGCTCGATGGTAGATAACCTGGGAAGCGTTCGTCGAAGCCCTGGACATGCCTTACTGGTAGTGCCGAGTTGTCGCCTGACGGGTCCTGGTCCCAGTCGTCGGACGGGCCGTTCCAGCTCACTGATTCCACGTCATAATCCGGGTTCATGATCGCAGCCGTGGGCAGGGAGGAGATCGGGCCGGAGTGCATTGGCGCGCTGGCACCGCTCCCCTGGCTATGTCCACCTCGGGGGCCCGGGCACATCGGAACACCGCCTCTTCCGCCGCCGCAGTATCCGAGATAGTCGCTGAACGTCGTCGGCGAGTTCGTCACGTAGCTATAGCGAGCAGCCGTCTGCGGTTGGGTCAGGAGTCCGCGCCAGGAGTCCTGGGACATCCAGGACCCGGTGGTGGGGTCGTAGCTGCGGGAGTAGTAGTTGTTCAGTCCGTAGCCGGGGTCGGTGGTTTCGCCGGTGTAGTTGACGGCGGAGTTCCAGCCGATGGTGTCGAAGGACTGGTTGCCCCAGTCGTCGAACGTCGACAACTGAGCGACGGAGCCGCCGACGGCCTGGGCAGCGGTGGTGCCGAGTCCGTCGAGAAGCGCCCAGGAGGCGTCCTTTCCGTCTGCGGTTTGCAGGGCAACCTCGCCGAAGGCGTCGCGCATGAGGGTGCTCGTACCGGAAGCGGTGTTGGACTGCTGAACAACGGACGTACCGTCCCAGACACTCTTCGTGGTCTGCGAACCCAGGCCCGACGTCTCGGTCGTGTTCAGCTGACGACCGAGACCGTCATACGCGTAGCTGCTGGAGCGTCCGTCACGGGTCACGCCGGTGAGGCGGTTGTCGGTCTGGTAACTGAAGTCAGTCGTGACACCGTTCTCATTCTGAGTGGTGCGGTTACCGTTGCCGTCGTACCCGTAGCTCGACGATGCCCCGTTGCTGGTGCTGCCGGTGAGCTGGTTCGCCTCATTGAACGACGCCGTCACATCCGTCGTACCTGTATCCGTGGTGGCGGTTGCCTGGACACGGTTGCCGGCCGGGTCGTACGAATACGTGGCCGCGTTACCCTTACTGGTCTTGCTTCCGACAAGCCGGTTCAGGCTGTCATACGCGTAGTCGCGGGAGTCGACATCCGGGGTCTCGAGCACCGACGGGAACGCCGGAGTCGGATCGGGCGCCACCACCGACGGTGCCGCACTTGCTTCAGGTGTGGTCCCGGTCGAGGCCGGGTCGTTCAACGACCCGAGCGTGCGGGTGGCGTTCGAGACGTTGCCTGCCGGATCGTACATGTAGTCGAAGGTGATGGTGTCGACGTTCTCCACCGGATTCGGCAGCGCCGGTACCGTGCGGCGGTCGAGGTAGTCGCCCGTCTTCACGCACTCATGCGAGGTCGATCCCGCAGCAGGGATGGCCCGCTTGCCGAGGTACCCGGCAGCCGTCACGCACTGGTCGACCTCGGTCGTAACCGGTTTCGCAGCAACCGCCTCGGGTGCAACAGTGGATGCCGATGCCGGGCCCGCACTCGGGCTCGCCGGGGCGACGTGCTTGATCTGGGTAACCCGGTTCGCCGCGTCATACGCGTAGTCCGTCGCAACACCGGTGGAGCGGAGCATGTTCGTGAGGTTGCCTGCCGGGTCCCACTCGTAGGCGATGTTGCCCCATGGTGACGTCTGCGCCACGGGACGTCCGGCGTCGTCGTACTCATACCCGATTGACTCGCCCGTGGGCATCGTCAGCGCGGTCAGCTGCTGCGCGGCGTCGTAGGTGTATCCGAGGCGGGATCCGTTGGCGTCGATCTGTTCGGTCATGAGGCCGTTGGCGTCGTACTTCCAGCCCGTGACACCGAGCGGGTCGGTCATCGCGATGGGCTGTTGGTTCGCGTCGTACTCGAACGACACGCTCGAACCGGGGTAGGAGATCTGGGCCAGGTCGGAGCGGGACGTGTAGGAGTAGTTCGTGGTCTGCCGGTTGCCATCGATCTGCGACGACAGACGACCCAGGGAGTCGTAGCTGTAGTCCCAGGATTTGCCGAGGGGGTTCGTCTCCGCGGTGACCTGACCGGCCGCGTTGTAGTCGAAGAGAGTTTTGTGCCCGTTCGGGTCGAGAATGGAGGCCAGGTTGCCGGTCTCGGTCCAGTCATACACGGTCGTCACGTTCACGTCCGAGGTACCCGTCGCCGCTGCATCCACGTTGGCATCGAAACCCTCGATCACCGTGGCGAGCTGCCCGGCGGGATCGTAGGAGTAGCGGGTCTCATTGCCATTCGCATCGACCATTGACGTCTGCTGACTGTTGAGGTCATAGCCGTAGATAGCGGTCGAGCCGACGGCATTCGTCGTCGATGCGACGGTGCCGGTCGGGTTGTACGCGGTGGTCGACGTGTTGCCGTTGGCGTCGGTGATCGCGGTCAAGCGGCTCACTGCGTCATACCCGTACGAGGTGGCGTCGCCGAGCGGATTCGTCGCTACGGTCACCCGACCGAGCGGATCGTAAGACACCGTGCTCGATCTGCCGAGGGCGTCGATCTGCTCCTGCACACGGCCAGCCGGGTCATAGACGAGCTGCGTCGCCGCGCCTGTGGGGTCGATCGATCCAGTCAACTGCCCGTTCGCGTCATAGGCGAGTGTCGTCTCGTTCCCTCGACGGTCAGTCGAGGTGACGAGGTTCGAGTCCACGTCGTAGGTGAACGTCGAGGTTTCGCCCTGCTGGTCGGCGACCTTCGTGATCCTGTCAAGCAGGTCGTACACGTAGGAGACGCTGTTGCCATCGGCATCAGTCGAATTCTCGACGCGTCCGACCTCGTCATAGGACGTCGACGAGGTGATGCCCGTCGGACCAGTGGTCTTCGTCGCACGGTTGAGCTCGTCGTACGCATACGTGGTCTTCGCGCCCGCCGGGTCGGTCTGGCTGACCAGGTTGCCGGCCTTGTCGTACTCGCGAACCCACTCGCCACCCTTCGGGTCGACGACGGTCACTGGCCGATACAGGTCATCGAGCACGAACGACGTCACGTTTCCGAGGGGGTCGGTGGTTTTGGTCAGTTCGTCTTCAGTGTTGTATTCGTAGTTCGTCGTTCCGCCGTCAGGGGCGGTGACGGCCACGAGGTTGAACGCGTTGTTCCACGCGTACGAGGTCACGGCGCCAGCCGCATCCGTCGAGCTGGTGAGGTTGTCGTTCGCGTCATAGATGTACGACGTGACCCCGCCCATCGCATCCGTCTTCGACACCAGCCGGTCGCCGGCATCCCACGTCAGCGTCGTCGTCGCACCCGTCGGGTCGGTCGTCGACGTCACCCGGTTGGCACCGTCGTACACGAACGTGGTGATGTTGCCCTTTGGGTCTGTCAGGGCGGTGACATTGCCCCGGTTGTCGTAGGCGTACATGGTCGTGGCGCCTGACGGGGTCGTCGACGAGGTCAGGTTTCCCTGGCCGTCATATGTGCGAGTCAGCTCGGTGCCGTCGGCCTGCGTGACACCGGTCACCAGACCGAGCGGGTCGACCTCATAGCTGGTCGTGCGCTCGGCCCCATCCGGGCCGCCTTCGTCGGTCTGGGATGCCAGCTCGCCGGTGGGCGTATAGGTGAACGTGGTCGTTGTGCCGTCGGGCAGAACGGTGGATGCGACGTTGCCGGTCGCGTCGTACGTGTAGGCCCATTCGTGGCCGGCTTCGTCGGTGTAGGTCGTGACCTGATCGAGGTCGTTGTAGACGTAGGCGATGGAGTTGCCCGCCGCATCCGTCTTGCCCGTGATGCGATGCTGGGAGTCGTACGAGAACACCGTCTTGGTGCCCTCGTTGTCGGTGTACGTCGTCCTTCCCGCGGCGGTGTCGTAGCTCAGCGAGCGCACGTTACCGTCGCCATCGACCTGCTTGGTGACCCGCCCCTCGGCGTCGAACTCGTTCGTCAGATAGGTGATTCCGAGCGCATCGGTGGCGGTGACCATGCGGTGAGCGTCGTCGTAGGAGTAGGCGCGGACCCGGCCGTCGGGGCTGGTAATCGACGTGAGATTCGTATTCGCGTCGTAGCCGAGACTCCAGGTGCGGCCGTCTGGGTGGGTGAACGAGGTGAGCCGGCCCACGGCATCCGAGGAGACCGTGATGGTCTGGCCCGCAGCATCGGTGATCGACTGGAGCGGGGCAAACTTGTGCACCCGCCAATCCGTCGCACCATAGCTGAGCGTGGTCGCGTTGCCCTGCTGGTCGGTGTGCTTCACGAGCTCGCCGACACCATCGATGTCGGCGGCGTCGAACACCCAGGACTCGCCGTTGACGCCGGTCAACGTGAGCTGGTTGTTGCCGTCGTTCGTCAGCGTCTGGAACAGGCCTGGCTCGCCGATGTAGCCGCCCGAGCCGTCGGAGGAGAAGTCGAAGGTGGCGCCGTCGTTGCGCACCACCAGCACCGAGCCGTCTTCGTAGCGTTGCGCCCGAGCACCGAACGCGAACGACCACCCCGCTCCGATTCGCGAGTCCCTGCCATCGAGCGAGTTGTAGATCAGGTTCAGGTCGAGGTCGGAGTTTCCCGGGCCGGAGAGTTTGAACAGAGGCGCGGCCTCGATGAGGTTTCCGGTCGAGAACGACACCGGCTCCGCGCCGTACAGCTCGTAGTTCTGGTAGCCGAGGTCACGCCAGTGATCCAGCTGCGCCTGAGTCGGGCGCCCCGGAAGACCGCCCGTGGCGGGGTCGACGCAGTTGAAGCGGTCGGCCAGGTACACGCTGAGCGATGCGGTGACACCGGCCGAGATGAATGCGAAGCCCTCGGGATCGTCGATGTAGGCGCGGTCGTAGTTGCTGTCCATGAACAGCGTCTCGAAGTGCGTGTAGGCACCGGGCACATTGTTGAACTCGGGCGCGGGCAGGTAAGGCAGGTTGCCCGCCTTGAACGGGCGCTGCACATAGGCCGGCATCGTCGACAGCACGGAGTCGCCCAACGCCTGATCCTGCGGATTGCCCCGGTAGTAGACGCGGCCACCAGACTCTGTACCATCGGCATCCCACGCCTCATCGGGATTGATCGCATCGAATGCCAGCGTGATCGTGGCATCGGGGTTCGCCGCCGCCGCGATGTCGGCACGCAGCTGCGTCGACACGATCGGCGTGTTCGGATCCTCCCTCGTGATCGTCACGTCGGCACGGCAGTTCGTCTGCAGCCGATCCCGCACCTGCTGAGCAAGGGCGATGTTCAGCGGTAGCTCGTGCAGTTCAGGGGCCGGCTGCGTCACATACGCCAGGTCGTCGTCAGGGTCGAGGACGATCTTCGGTCCGGGAGGTGCGACGAACGGAATGCCGATCACGACCATCTGTGACAGGTGACCCGACTCACCACGAACCACGCCGGCACCCTCGTCGTACACCGACGGAAGCGCCACCCACGGGTCGCCCGCGTTCTCGCGGGTGTAGATCTGCAGCGACGACGGGTCGAGATCCTTGATCTGCTTGTCGGTCACCGCCATCTCCAGCGCGACACCGGGAACCACATCCGTGGCCACCTGCGTACCGTCTGCCTGGTCGGTGATCGTGGCGTCGGCGGGGAAGGTCGTGACCTCGCCGCCGGAATCGGTCGTCGCCGAAATGTCGACAGGCGTCCCTACGGCGGTGCCGCCGGTCTCTGTCTCTGCCGACGTCGCAACAGCCTTGGACAGCGGCGTGATGTCGACGTCGAGTTTCTCGTCGATCTCGTGGCCCGAGAACGTGACCTGAACATCGGGGTCCTGCGCCGTGATCGTGGACGACTGATCCGGAGTGATCGTGCCCTCGCCCGCCGGGTCCGCGACGGGTGCGGGTTCGGTCGGGGCGAGCTGTGTCTTATCTGCAGCGTTGCGAACCTCGGCGAGGGTCTTCTCCGCCTGCCGCTGCGCGAGCAAAGTAGGAGATGCGATCGACGGCGTCACACCCACGGAGAGGGTGAGGGCGAGTACCGCAGCCGTGGTGACGGCACCTCGTGCCACAGCCTTGCCTTGTCTGCGAGTCCAGCGGGCGGGTTTTCGGGTCAGCATTGCGAGCCCGGCCGCGACGGCGGGGCGGATCGGCGCGCTCACAGGGCGGAACCGACCAGCTCGGCCTCGTCCGAAGCGTCCGCAGCGGCAGCTGCCTTGCGTCGGCGAATGCGCAGCAGCACGCCCAACGCCACCAGAAGAGCGGCGATCAGAGCGAGAATGCCTGCGATGCCGAACCCGGTCAATGCCAGACCTGACGTGTCCTTCACACAGGCCTGCAGTTCAGCCGCGTCCGCGACGCCATTGCCGTCGTAGTCCTCGAGACCGGTCGCGCAGGTGCGATCGCCGCAGATCACGAACTCGATCCAGTCGCTCACCTTGTCGCCGTCGGCGTCTTCCTTGCTGTTCGAGCAGGTAGCCGATCCGCACACCAGCTGCTCCGCGTAGTCGGGGATGCCGTCGTCATCTGCGTCTGCGCGGGAATCCGCGCACGTGACGGTGCCACAGGCGAGCACTTCCGTCCACGAAGGGATGCCGTCGCCGTCGTGGTCTTCCGTGCCCGTGGCCCCGGTCAGACTGCCGGCGACGACCTGCTCCACCACGTCGGGAATGCGATCACCGTCGATGTCGCAATTCGCCGCATCCGCCTCGACCTCGCAATCCGCGCCCAATTGAAGCACGAGCACAGGCAGCGACGCGACCACGTCAGAAACACGCGAGGTCAGGGGCGCGGCCTGCGCTGGAGCCGCAATCATCGACAGCGCGATCAGCACGATCAGGGCGAAAAAAGCGCGAAGCGCGCGCGACAACACAGACATAAGCAAGCCTCATGACGGGAGAAGGGAAAGGAAGAGCCGTTCCCCCGAAGGCTCGATGCCAAACGTAGCGAGCACAACTGTCTGTGAGCAAACCGAAAATCAGCGCATAAGAACATGAGAAACACTCGCCCCCGGAAATGCCGGGAACTATCCTCCACATGGCCCCCGTTTTGGGGTGATCATGGGACCCAAAGTCCCAACTTAGATACAAAAATGCACGTGGGTGGAGCAGCCACAGAGGCACCACCCAGATCGATCGACCTAGCTGCCGCGATACGTCGAATACGCGAACGGGCTCAGCAGAAGCGGCACGTGGTAGTGCGCCTCGCCGTCTGCCAGCTCGAAAACCACCTGCACCTCGGGATAGAACGCCTTCTGCCCCAGGGACGCGAAGTACGCCTGCGTATCGAACGTCACCCTGTAGCGGCCGACCGGCACGTGCTCGGGACCGAATTGCGAGACGCGGCCATCGGCATCCGTCACCGCATCGGCGAGCACTCGCCATACGTCACCGTCGAGCTGCGACAGGGTGACGGGCACCCCGGCCGCCGGCGTTCCCGTGGCCGCGTCGAGCACGTGGCTGGTGATGTGGCTGCGGCCGCTCATTCGGCCAGCTCGATGCCGCGCTCGGTGAACGTCTTCTCGAGGCGAAGCAGGGCGATCTCACGCAGCTGCTGCTCGACGATGGCGAACTCCTCGTCGTCGTCGAGGCGGATGCGCCGGTTCAGCTCGGCAAGGATCTCGGCGCGACTCCGCCCAGCGGCACGAATGAGGAACACGCGGTCGAACCGCTTCTCGTAGATCGCGTTGCCCTCAGCGATGGCCGCCGCGGTCTCAGCATCGCCGTCGCCGAGCGACGCCTGCTCCGAGCGGGAGAAAGCCTGCGCGGCGCCCTCCCCGTCGGGCTTGTCTCCGATGCGCGGATGATCGGCAAGCGCCGCCTCCACCTCTTCCGGGGTCAACGGGTTCGCGGCGGTGCGTCCGGCCTCGAGCAGGTCGTCGACCGAGGCGAACGGAGCCTGCTCCGCGACCTCGTCGATCCAGCGCGGAACAGCCAGGCAGGCGCGCAGGTCGACGCGCAAGTGGTCGACGGAGAGATCGTTCATGGCCGGCCTTTCGGGCAGAATGCACCCCGCGGTCGTTCGCGGGCTATACCTGAATTCTATTCGGCGCCTCCCCCACGAGCCGTACGATGAGGCCATGTCGAACGTGCCCGCACCCATCGCGGGAATCGTGCTTGCGGCAGGCGGCGGCACGCGCTTCGGCCGACCGAAGGCCCTCGTCGAATCCGCCGAGGGCACGTCGTGGTTGGCGAACGCCGTCCGCAGCCTGCTTGCGGGCGGGTGCTCCCCCGTCATCGTCGTTCTCGGCGCCGCGACCGACGAGGCCGAGGCCCTCCTCGAGCGCTCCTTCACACGCGGCGCATCCGTGCGCGTCGTGCGCGCCGAGGACTGGCAGACGGGCATGGCCGCGTCGCTGCGCCGCGGGCTCGCCGCCGCAAGCGCCCTCGACGCGACGCCCGCGTCCGCTCCCGACGCCGTCGCGATCGTCACCGTCGACGTGCCGTCGCTCGGGCCGGCCGAGGTACGGCGGCTGATCGCGCCCGACCCGGATGCCGTGGGTCGCGAGACCCTGCGCCAAGCCGTTTTCTCGGGGCGCCCCGGGCATCCGGTGGTCATCGGCCGCGACCACTGGCAGGCGCTTGCCGACAGCGTGACCGGCGACGTCGGGGCGCGCCCGTACCTCGTGGCGCACGGGGTGCGACTGGTCGACTGCTCCGACCTGGGATCGGGCGTCGACGTCGATGCGCCCGGCGATCCCGCGGTCTGAGACGCCCGCGCCGCCGCGCCATAATCGAAGGAAGCCCCTAGCCCGATCCCGTGGAGGAAACCCGATGCCCGCACGCCCGTATCTGCTCGACTGCGACACCGGGGTCGACGACGCGCTCGCGCTGTTCCACCTGCTGAGCGATCCCGACGTGAACCTCGTGGGCGTCTCGACCGTCTCGGGCAACACCTCCGCCGCGCAGGCTGCCGACAACACGCTTCGCCTGCTCTCGCTCGCCGGCCGCACCGACGTGCCCGTGGCGATCGGCGCTCACCACTTCCGCATGGCGGAGTTCGACGGCGGGGTGCCGCACATCCACGGGGACAACGGCATCGGCGGCGTTCAGCTGCCCGAGTCGCACGTCGATCCGCTCGCCGAATCCGGGCCTGAGTTCATCGTGCGCATGGCCCACGAATACCCGGGCGAGCTGCGGCTCATCGCCATCGGCCCGCTCACCAACCTGGCCCTCGCGCTCGAGCTCGAACCCCGCCTTCCCGAACTCATCGGCGATCTCACCATCATGGGCGGAGCAGCGCTGGTTCCCGGCAACGCGTCCCCCGTCGCCGAGGCGAACATCATCAACGACCCGCACGCGGCCGAGATCGTGTTCGACGCCCCGTGGACCATCACGATGGTCGGACTCGACGTGACCATGGGCGAGCTCATCGAGGCCGACGACCGCGAACGGCTGCGATCGGCCCCCGGCGCGATCGCCCCGATGCTGGGCGACATGCTCGGCGTCTACTTCGACTTCTACGTATCGGTCTTCGGCAGGCCGTGTTCGGCGCTGCACGATCCGCTGGCCGTGGCGATCAGCACGGGCGAGATCGTTCCGACTCTCGCCCCGCTGGTGCGGGTGACGGTGGATGCGACGGACGGGCCCGGGCGCGGACAGACGATCTGCGACATGCGCGGCGTCTACAACGGCTACCCGCCGCAGCGAGGCGCACACGTGCGCGTCGTCCTCGAGCTCGACCGCCCGTACGCTCCCCTGCTGATGGACCGGCTGCTGAGCTTCGCCTGACAACAGGAATCCTCGGCGCGTTGTGCGCGTTGACCCGGTCACGACTATTCCGGGAATCACGACCATCGGCCTCATCGGGGCCGGACACATCGGCAGCCAGCTGGCGCGCCTCAGCATTGCCAGCGGCTACGACGTCGTCATCAGCAACTCGCGCGGCCCCGAGACGCTCAGCGCCCTCGTCGAGGAGCTCGGCCCCAAGGCGCGAGCGGCCACGGCAGAAGAGGCCGCCGAGGCCGGCGACCTCGTGGTCGTGACGATCCCGTTGAAGGCCTACGAGTCGGTTCCTGTGGAGCCTCTCGCCGGCAAGATCGTGATCGACACGAACAACTACTACCCGCAGCGCGACGGCAACATCGCCGAGCTCGACTCCAAGTCGGCCACGTCGGCCGCGCTGCTGCAGAAGCACCTGCGCACCTCGAAGGTAGTCAAGGCCTTCAACCACATCGAGGCGGCGAAGCTCACCTCCGAGGCGCAGGCACCGCGCACAGAGAACCGTCGTGCGCTCGTGATCTCGAGCGACAACGGCGATGCGAAGACCATCGTCGCAAGCCTCATCGACGGATTCGGCTTCGACGTCGTCGACGACGGTTCGCTGGCGAACAGCTGGCGTGTCGAGCCGGGCACCCCGGCCTACGGTCCGCGCGGCACGGTAGCGGAGATCACCGACATGCTGGCGGCCGCGACCCGCTGACCCGCCGCCGCTAACGGAGCACAGATCGCGACCGCTACGGCGTGTCAGGCGCGTATCGTCGGCGTGTCGCAAAGAACGTGCTCCGTTAGCGCCGGGCCGAGCACAGATCGACTGTCCTACCAGGGGGTTTCGAGCTCGTCGAGGGCGTCGTACATGCCGGTGATCGACGCGATGCGGGTTCGTCCGTCGCGCACGTCGACGCCGAGCACCCCGCTGGCCAGCAGGTTCACGAGGCTCATTGCGGCCGCATAGCTGTCGAACGCCGAGACGCTGTCGACGGGGCACTCCAGCCAGTAGACGGCGCCCTCGGCGTGCCGGCGGGCTGACGAGTCGGAGATGAGAATCACAGGAACGCCGCGCTCGCGCAGCGTCTGCATGATCAGCGCGAACCCCGACGGGCGACGGCGGAAGCCCACGAGCACGACGACGTCCCGCGAGCCCAGGGCCGCGATGTCCTCCCCCAGCGACTGCCCGGGAACAGGCGCGAGCCGCACCCGGTCGCGGGCCTGCGCGAGCTGCTGCCGCAGATGCAGCGCGAGCGGGTAGCTGTTGCGCAGGCCGATCAGCACGACCTCGCCGGCGCCCGCGATGAGCCGGGCCGCCGCATCCAAGCGCCCGTCGTCGAGACCGGCCAGGAGCTTCTGCAGGTTCTCGTGCTCCTGCACGGCGTGAGCGGCGAGCGCCGACGGGGTTCCTGCGGCGGCGCCGATTCCCCCGAGGGGCGCACCCTGGCTGCGCAGGCTGCGGGCGTGCTCACGTACCTCGGCCGAGTCGGAGAATCCGAGACGGCGGAACAGCCTCGACACTGTGGCCTTCGACACCCCGCTGAGCTTCGCGAGCTCGGTGGCGTTGTACACGGCAAGGTCGCCGAGGTGGTCGAGGATGAAGTCGGCGGCCCGCTGCTCCTGCCGGGACAGGGCGCCGTACTGCGCGTCGATGCGCTGCCCGATCGTTGGCGCGGCCGCGATCATGGGCTACCCCTCGTATCCGTCGGCGAGCCGCAGAACGGTGGCCTCGAACGCGTCGAGCGCCTTCGCCACGTCGGCCTCGGTGACGTGCTCGTCGGGATTGTGGCTCACGCCGCCCTTGCAGCGCACGAAGATCATGCCGATGTCGGCGATCTCGGCGATGGCCATCGCGTCATGGCCGGCACGCGAGAACAGCGACATGGGTCGCGTGTCGCCCGTCGACCGGATGCCGTCGGCGATCGCATCGCGCAGCCGGCGCGCGCAGACGGCCGCCTTGGCCGAGTGGGTCTGGATGCTCGTGAGCCGCAGCCGTCGTCGCTGGCAGATCTCGAGAATGGCCTCTTCGATCTGCAGCCACACCTTGTCGCGCTCGGTGTCGTATTCGCCGCGCAGGTCGAGGCTGAACTCGACCTTGCCCGGAATCACGTTCACCGCGTCGGGGAACACCTCGAGGTGGCCGACGGTCGCGATGAGCTGTGCGGATCGGGCGATGCGCTCGATCGTGGTGATCGCCTCGGCCGCCCCGGCGAGCGCGTCGCGGCGCCTCTCGTAGGGTGTTCCCGAGTGGCCCGCCTGGCCGGTTATCGTGAGCAGGAAGCGGCGCGCACCGGCGATCGACGAGACAACGCCCAGCGCCTTGTTCTCGTCTTCGAGGTACGGGCCCTGCTCGATGTGGGTCTCGAGGTAGCCCACGAAGTCGCCGCGCGACCGCGCGGCCTCGCCCACGGCATCCGGATCGAGGCCGAAATGCACATAGGCGTCGCGCAGCGACACGCCGTCTTCGTCTTCGAGCTGCCACCACTCGTCGAGCCAGGTGCCCGCGAGCGCGCGGCTGCCGAGCAGGGCACGGCCGAAGCGGGTTCCCTCCTCGTCTCCGAACGCGACGACCTCGAGGGCGAACGGAAGCTCGCGGCCCGAGGAGCGGATGCGGTCGACCACGGCGATCGCCGAAAGCACGCCGAGGATCCCGTCGTAGCGACCCGCTGAGGGGACGGTGTCGAGGTGCGAGCCGAGCAGCAGCGCGGGCAGGCCGGGGGTCGCGCCCTCGAGCCGGCCGCACTGGTTACCGGCGGCATCCTGCCAGGTGGTCATGCCTGCCTCGGTCATCCAGCGGGCGGCCAGGGCGTTGACCGCCGCGTGCTGGGGCGAGAGGTACACGCGCTCGATGAGCCCGTCCTCCATCGACGAGTAGGTGGCGAGCTCGTCGCAGCGCTCGAGAATGGCATGCGCGGTGGTCGAGGCCGGCTGGGTCATGCGCCGGCTCCCGACGACGCCCGCACGGCCCGGTCGGCGTCGGCGTAGATCTCGTAGGCCGCCCCGACTCCGCCGCCGGGGGTCACGGATGCGCCGGCCCGGCGCAGCACGGCCTCGAGAGCGCCGAGCGTGGTGAGCACGGTGTCGCGGCGGGCGTTGTAGCCCATCGTTCCGATGCGCCAGACCTTGCCGTGCAGCGGGCCGAAGGAGGTGCCGATCTCGATGCCGAAGTCGTTGAGAAGCTCGCCGCGCACGGCATCGCCGTTGACACCGTCGGGGATGATGACGGCCACGACGTTGTTCATCTTGTGGGCGAGGTCGCCGAACACCGCGAGGCCGAGCCCCCGCACCCCGGCGAGCATGGCCGAGCCGTGCAGGCGGTGCCGTTCGACGGCGTTCTCGATGCCCTCGTCGACCAGCAGGCGCGCGCACTCGCGTGCCCCGTAGAGCATCGTCGTGGCCTCGGTGTGGTGGTTGAGCCGCTTGGGGCCCCAGTAGTCGAAGATCATCGCGAGGTCGAAGTAGTTCGAGCGGATCGGATGCGCGGTGACCGCGTCGCCCGCCTCACGGATTCCCGCCTCGATGCTCTTGCGCGCGACGATGCGCTCGACCGCCTTCGCCGAGAAGGTGGCGGGAGCCGAGCCGGAGGGGCCGGCCAGGCATTTCTGGAGGCCCGCGGTGACGGCGTCGATGCCCCAGGCATCCGTCTCGATGGTGTTGCCGGCGAGCGAGGCCGTGACGTCGGTGTAGAAGAGCACGCCGTGCTGCGCGCAGATGGCGCCGAGCTCGTCGAGCGGCTGCGCCACCGTCGTGGAGGTGTCGCCGTGCACGACCGCGAGCAGCGTCGGCCGCACCTCGATGATCGCCGCCTCGATGGCCTCGGGCGCGAAGACCTCGCCCCAAGGAACCTCGATGACGTGCACCTCGGCGCCGCAGCGCTCGGCGATCTCGCGCAGCAGGTGCCCGAAGCGGCCGAAGATGGGAACCAGCACGCGGTCGCCCGGCTCGATCAGCGACACGAGCGCGGCCTCGATGCCGGCCCGAGAGGTGCCGTCGACCACGAGTGTCTGCTCATTCGCGGTCTTGAAGACCCCGCGGTAGAGCTCCATGGTCTCGTTCATATAGGCCGTCATCGCCGGGTCGTACTGGCCCACGAGCTGTGCAGACATGGCGCGCAGCACGCGCGGGTCGGCGTTGATCGGCCCTGGCCCCATAAGGAGTCGCTGGGGCGGGTTGATGGGCTGGGGAAGTGACGAGAGGGAGATGAGCTGACCGCTTTCGCTGAGAATGATTCACCTGTTTCAGGCTTCGATTCTACGGAACGCGCGTTTCATGCGTGTTACAGAGCCCCGTTCCCTGAGCGGCCCCGTTCCCTGAGCTTGTCGAAGGGATCGCGAATCCACTCGGCGCGAACGCACCCTCCTCGCCTCGTGAAGGTGCATCTTCGCCGAGTCGATCGGGCCTCCCAGATCGACTCGGCGCGAAGGCACCCTCAGCAGCGGTTGTGAATGCATATGCGCCGAGTCGATGCGCGGCAGCCCTTCGACAGGCTCAGGGAACGGCGGTGACAGCGCGGCCCTTCGACAAGCTCAGGGAACGGGGTGGAGACTGCGGCCCTTCGACAGGCTCGGGGAACGGGCCGTCAGCGAACGAACGGGGCCGCGATGTCGATGAGGGCGAGGTCGGTGCCGCGCGGGCCCACGAGGCACAGGCCGGCGGGCGCGCCGTCGACCTCGAGCAGCGGAACCGACAGGGCCGGGTACCCTCCGATGCCCGCGAAGCAGGTCATCGCCAGGGTCGCGGCGCGCGTGCGGTCGATCTCGTCCGGGTCGGCCCCGACGCTCGGCGCGGTCGACGACGTCGACGGCAGAAGCAGGATGCGCCTTGCGAGCGCGTCGTCGAGCTGGGTGCGAGCGGCCGCCAGCACCTCGCGGGCCGATGCCTCGGCCTCGGCGGTCACCGTCGAGGCCGTCTCGAATCGGGAGGCGACGTCGGGCGCGAGCACACCGGGGTGCGCCGTGATCCAGTCGCCGTGACGACGCCACGCCTCGGCCGCCTGCACCGTGCGGAACGCCTCGAAGAATCCCGAGGTGTCGCCGAGGTCGACCACGCCGACCTCGCCGATGACGCCATCGGCCTCGAGCCGGCCCACGGCATCCACCATCGCGCCCTGAATCGAGTCGTCGGCCGCGAAGAGCAGCTCGGTCGAGATCACGAACTGCGGCTCGACCGACTGCTGGGCATCGCCGTCGAGCGTGCTCGCGGCAGCGGCTCGCAGCAGGGAGGGCGACCTCGTCAGCCATCCGATCGTGTCGAACGACTCGGCCAGCGGCAGCAGCCCGCCGGCGTCGACCGCGCCGTGCGTCGTGCGCAGACCCCAGAGGCCCTGATACGACGCCGGCACCCGGATCGACCCGGCCGTGTCGGTCGCCAGTCCGATGCCGGCGTGCCCGAGCGCCACCGCAGATGCGGGTCCGCTCGACGAGCCGCCGGGGATGGCGCCCGGAACGGCGACATTGGGCGGGGTGCCGTAGTGCACGTTCTTTCCGGCGATCGAGTACGCGAATTCGTCGGTCTGTGCGATGCCGCGAATGGATGCGCCGGCCGCGAGCAGCGCGGCGACCGCGGGCGCGTGGGCCCGGGCGGGTTCGGCCTCGGCCAGGAATTCGGGGACTCCGCCGCCCACGGCGAAGCCCTGCACGTCGAAGAGGTCTTTCACCGCGACCGTCTCGCCCGTGAGCGGGCCGCCGTCGGAGGCGGTCGAGGCGACGAGCGGGTTGCCGAGCACCCGCCAGATGGCGGTGTTCATGGCGGCCGGGGCGCCGGCGACCTGGGCCGATTCGACGACCCAGCCCCCGGCATCCGCATGCCGCGCCCACAGCTGCGTGACGAGCCCGCGCCCACCGGAGCGCGGCTCGTTCTCGCTGACGATGAGCGCGTACTCGTCGGAGAGCACGCGCACGTGGATCGAGGTGATCGTGCGAACGGGGGCGCCGCCCCGGGCTCCGCGGAAGGAGCTGATGCGGTCATGGCCGACCAGCAGGCCGCCGGCGTCTCCACGCAGAGTCGTGTCGCCCGGGGCGAAGGCTGCGTCGAGCGCCTCGAGGTCGTTCGTGAGAAGCGCGTTCTCGTAACCCCAGAAGGCGTCGATCAGGCCGTCTGGCAGCTCGCCGGTGACGGACGTGGGAGGAATCTGATCAGGCATGATGTCCTTCGAAGTCGGAGACGCGCACGCGGGCGTGCACGCCGGTGACCAGGTCGACGACCTGGGAGATGTTGAAGTCGGTGGCGGCGCTGAGGTAGGCGTAGGCCAGATCCTCCTGCATGCCGTAGCGGGCGTGCAACAGCGAGATCGCGGCGCGCACGCACTGGCGCACCGCCTCGTCGAGATCGGCGTCCATTCCCGTGGGAACGAGGAACTCCTGCGTCTCGGCGAGTGGGCCGACGAGGGCGCCGAAGGCTGTGAGCGCGTCGCTCTGCGGCACGACCTCGAACCGCACGGTCACGCGCAGGGAGGCCTCCATCGCGGTGAGCGCGACCTCGCCGTCGCCCTGAGCGAAGTGCGGGTCGCCGACGTAGGCGAGGGCCCCGTCGACCTGCACGGGAATGTAGAGCGCGCTGCCGGCGGTCAGCAGGTTGATGTCGATGTTGCCGCCGTGCGGGCCGGGCGGCACGGAGTGAGGACGCGTCGACCCCGACACGGCCACGCCCATGATGCCGAGGAACGGGTGAAGCGGAAACCGCACCGAACGCTCTCCCCCGGCGACGAGCGGCAGGGTGCCGACCTGGCTGCCGTCGGGGTCGTGGTCGACGGCCGCGAAGATGCTGACTGAGCCTTCGACCCGGGGGAACTCGCCGGGGAGCGCTCCCCTTCCGTGCCTGTTCGAGATCACGCCGTAGGGCACGCGCGGGGTCGCCTCGAGCACGGTCATCTTGAGCAGGTCGCCCGGCTTCGCCCCTCGGATGCGTATGGGCCCGGTCACGACGTGCGGCCCGTCGACCTTCGGGTCGCGCTGGTATGCGGACGCCGCGAGGGCGATCGCGTCGTCGAGCACGTTCTCACGCGCCACACCATGCCCGGCGAAGAAGGCGGCCGGATCGCGACCCTGGTCTTCGAGCACGCCCTCGTGGCTGATGGTGTCTATCGTGACCTCGTCGCCGGAGTCGATCGTGAGCACGGCCACGTCGGTCTCGCAGGGCAGCCGGCCCCACAGCACGTTGCCGATCGTGGCCGGCAGGTAGTGGGCGGCCTGGACGAATCCCTGGCCGGGCTGGAGCGGGGCTGTCACGGGCATCCGGTGCGGGCCTTCCGAAGTCTGGAAAGATGGGGTCGGTCGCTTCGAGAGTATCGTGCGCCAGCCACCCCGCCCGCACCCACGACACCGAAAGAGCAGGTGCCTCATGCTCCGCAGACTCAGAAGCCAGCCCGCCAATCTGCACCTCGGCCTGATGCTCGCGCTCACCTTCTCGACCGGCATCGCCGACGCCGTGGGATACCTCGGCCTCGACAAGGTCTTCACGGCCAATATGACAGGCAACGTCGTGATCCTCGGAATGGCGATCGCCGGAGCCGACGACCTGCCGGTCATCGGCCCGCTCGTGGCGTTGTTCGCCTTCATGCTGGGCGCCGCGATCGGCGGCCGGGTACTGCGCCCGGTCAAGGTCGGCTGGACCACCCGCAGCACCGTGCTCTTCAGCATCGTCGGCACGGTCATGGTCGGCCTCGCCATCGCCCTCTTCGTGAACGACGGCCCTCCCCCTGCCCCCTACGAGTACATCTTCACGGGCTTCTTCGCACTGGTGATGGGTGTGCAGGCCGCGACGGCCCGGCACATCGCCGTGAAAGACGTGACCACAGTCGTGGTCACGTCGACCATCACGGGTCTCGCTGCCGACTCGCGACTGGCCGGCGGCTCGGGCCAGCCGTGGTTCCGGCGGGCCGGCGCCATCCTGCTCATCGGCGGGGGCGCCGCCGTGGGTGCTCTGCTGATGACAGTCCACATCGGCTGGGGCGTGGCCCTGGCGGCCTTCATCACACTCATGGTCGCGCTCACCGGGCACCTCACCGGCCGCCCGCACCACGCACCCGTGGAGCCATCGGTGGTCGAAGCCTCCGCCTGATCAGGCCGCTCCGGTCAGCGCTGGCGCTGGGCCGACTGGTCGCGATCCCACTCGTCGAAGAAGTCCTGGCTCTTGCGGCGAACGCGGTCGTCGAGGCCGACGTTGCGCTCCTTGCCCGTGGCCAGAGCCAGTTCCTCCTCGTGCTCGGCCAGCTGCCGGAGTGTGGCAAGCCTGCCCGAGGTGATCTGGGCATCCAGAAGCGCCTGGTCGCGCTCGAGCGCGAACTGCTGGCGCACCCGGTTGATCTCGGTTCGATCGTGCTCGCGCGCGGTCTCGTCGTGCACGGAGTCTTTGTTGCCGAGGTTGCGCAGCAGCTTGATGATCACGGGCAGCAGCTCGATCGCGAAGAACAGCAGGAACACCATGACGTGGGCCAGTCCGGCCGACGGGCTCTCTGCACTCAGTCGGTCGAGCGCGGTGAGCCGGTTGCTGATGCCGTCGCTGGAGGAGACGGCCGCGTCGTTCTGGGCCTGGAAGTCTGCCTTGCGCTGCTCGATCGTGGCCAGCTCGGCCTGGGCCTTGGTGAGCGCGGCCTCGGCGGTGGTCTTCGACTCGGCGAGCTGGGATCCGAGGGCGGTCTGGGCACTGGTCAGCGCGGCCGCCGAGGCCTCCTGCGCCTGGTCGTAGATGACCTGGGCCGCGTCGACGGCCTGCTTCGCGATCTCGGTGACGGCGCCGTCTCCGACCTGACCCGATCCGCCCGTGCCGTTCGCCTCGGCCTGCCACGCGGCGGTCTTGGCGTTGAGGTCGGCGAGGGCGGCGTCCTCTGCCGCCTTGGCGGCGGCGTAGGTGGGGTCGTCGAGAGGATCGACAGCGTCGCTCGTGTCGATGATCGCCTGGTTGCTGGCGATCGTGGCGCGCACGTCGTCTTCGGTCGCGAGCACGGGGTCGCTCGCGAGCTGGTCGGCGAACGCGGTGCGCGACTCGGCCTCCATCACGAGGATCTGGGCGCTGATCTCCGGCGCGAAGATCTGCAGGGTGACCGGCGTCGAGATGACGGCGCCGAGAATGGCCGCGAGCAGAACTCGGGGAACGACCGCGAAGGTGGTCTTCCACGCGCCCTTGGTATTCGAGAGCTGGATGGTGAGGGCGCGGTCGATGGCGAAGATTCCCGCACCCCAGAAGATGCCGACGGGAATGAACCAGAACCAGTCGGCGTGGAACACCATGCCGAGCGCGAAGCTCATCGACAGTGCGGCGACAGTGGCCGTGAACATCAGGATGAGGGCCATCGACGAGTAGGCCTGACGGTCGCCGGGCGCGCCCTCGATGGCGTCGGGGCGGGCGCCTCCGAGCACGGCCAGGCTGGTGCGGCGCAGGCGGCGACGGCGGGCGTTCGGCCTCTCGCCGGCCTCGTCCGTCGCGGCCTCGGCCGTCGCCGGGTCGCCCTCGGTGCCGGATGCGTCGGGCCGGCCGGACAGGGAGGGCTCGGGGGCCTGGGCGGTCTGCGCGGTCTGCGCATCGATGTCGCGCTCGAACCAGGGCTGTTCCTGCTGTTCGAACGAGAGCTGCTCGGTCGGCGCCGTGTTCGTCGAGTCGTTCGACAGATCGGCGGTCAGCGCCTCGATCGGAACCGTCTCGGCTTCAGGGCGCTTGCGCGGCTTCGGGGTCTCGCTGAACCAGGGCTCCAGCTGCGGCCCGGTCGATTCGTCGTTCTCGCTCACGCCGAGTCCTTCCTGTCGAATGGTCAGCGGCAAGTATGCACGCCCCTACCCTGAGCATCCGGTGAGCGTGCTCTCAATCAGCCCAGCGGCGCGCGCCGCAGCTTCTGGCAGTGGGCGCAGAAGTGCGAGCCGCGATTCATGAAGCTCTCGCGCACGATCGGGCGTCCGCAGCGCGGGCACGGCTCGCCCTGTCTGCCATATGCATTGAGGCTGTGCGAGAAGTATCCGGACGCCCCGTTCACGTTCACGTACTGGGCGTCGAAGCTGGTTCCGCCCTCGGCGAGCGCCTTCTCGAGCACGAGCCGCATGTCGGCGAGCAGCAGCTTCGCCTTCGCCCGCGACAGCGACGACGCGGGCTGCTCGTAGTGGATGCGCGCGGCCCACAGCGACTCGTCGGCATAGATGTTGCCAATGCCGCTGATCAGGTTCTGGTCGAGCATGGCCCTCTTGATGCCGGTGTTCTTACGAGCGAGCGCGGCGAAGAAGGCCGCGTCGCTGAACGCCGGGTCGAGGGGGTCGCGGGCGATGTGCGACACCTGGCCGGGGAGGGAGGCGAGCTCGCTCCCCCGCCCCGCCGCGCGCCCGTCGGGCGTCGGAACGAGGCCGTCGACGGCCATCGATCCGAAGATGCGCTGGTCGACGAAGTTCACCCAGAACTCGCCGTGCTCGGGATGCTCGATGTGCAGCCGGATGCGCAGCAGGCCGTCCTCCTCGACGCCCGGGGTGCGCAGCAGCACCTGTCCGCTCATACCCAGGTGCGTCACGAGGGCGTGACCGCCCGCATCCGTCGCATCGTCGAGCGGGAACCAGAGAAACTTGCCTCGGCGAACCGCCGACAGCATCCGTCGGCCCTCGAGCAGGTCGACGAACGCGCCCGCCACGGGGCTGTGCCGCTTGAGCGACCGTTGCTCGAAGACCTCGACGGCCGTGATGACCGCGCCGGAGACGGCTCTTTCGAGGCCCGCGCGAACGACCTCGACTTCGGGGAGTTCGGGCACGCTAGGCCGGAATTGAGTCTGTCGACGGGGCGGCCGACAGGGCCGCGACCGCATCGCGAGCAGCGGATGCCTCGGCCTGCTTCTTCGACGGGCCGGTTCCGGATGCCTCGGCCACGACGACACCGGCGGCGGAGGACACGCGCACGGTCGCCACGAACACCTTCTGGTGATCGGGTCCGGACTCGGTGAGTTCGTAGACGGGGGCGGCCAGACCCTGCTGGCCGGCGACCTCCTGCAGCGACGTCTTCGGATCCATCGAGATGCGGAAGTGGCCCGGGGCGGTGGCGAGCGGCGCGACGAGCCTCAGCACGAGGGCGGTCGCCGCATCCGGGCCCGCGCCCAGGTAGCTGGCGCCGATCACGGCCTCCATGGTGTCGGCGAGGATCGAGGCCTTGTCCCGACCTCCCGTGAGTTCTTCGCCGCGGCCCAGCCGCACGAAACGGCCCAGCTGGATGCCCCGGGCGATCTCGGCGAGGGCGACCGTCGACACGAGACTGGCGCGGCGCTTGGCCAGCTCGCCCTCTTCGAGGTCGGGGAAGCGGTGGTAGAGCATGACCGTGACGGCCTGGCCCAGGATCGAGTCGCCGAGGAACTCGAGGCGCTCGTTCGTGGGGATGCCGCCGTGCTCGTAGGAGTACGAGCGGTGGGTCAGGGCGAGCTCGAGCAGGTCGTCGGGAAGATCGATCTGCAGAGTCGCCAAAAGGAGCGACCCGTCGGTTTCATGTTCCGAAACCATCGAGGCGCTCCTTGGTGACGCTTCTGATGTCGTTGCCGACAGCAGGAGTCTTAGATGTCTGCGACCTTGCGGCCCTTGTACTCCATGAACAGGGGGGTGCCTGCGGAGTCCTCGACGATCTTGGCGCGGTGCGGCAGGCTGTAGACAGTCTTGCCGTTCTCGATCGTCTTGACGAGGGTGGGGGCCGTAGCCTTCCACTGAGCGCGACGCATGCGGGTGGAAGCCCGCGACATCTTTCTCTTCGGAACAGCCATGATCTTCTCTTCTCTCTATCGTTCAGGTCACTCGGGTCGCGCGGACGCGTCGGTGTCTGCTTGGTCAGTCTGTGTGGAAGCTTCGAAGCCTGCGAGCGCAGCCCAGCGCGGATCGGTGATCTGCTGAGGTTCGCCATGCGGCTGATCGGCCAGCTTTTCACCCGTCTCCGGGTCGAGTCCTGGGCAATCCGGCCGACAGACCGGTTGGAACGGCAGTGAAAGTACCACCGCATCCCTGATCATCGGTTCGAGGTCGACGTGATCGTCGAGAACCGCGTAATCAAAAGCTTCGTCAAGAGAATACGCGAAAACGTCTTGGAATTCGACTTCTACCGGCAGATGGATGTCGGTGAGGCAGCGACCGCAGACTCCGTCGGCCGTTCCGGAGACATGAACCGAGGCCAGGATGCCGTCGTGCAGCCCCTCGAGACGCAGGTCGACATCGAGGATCGAGTCGGCCTGAACGGCCACGAGGCCCTCACCGAGCTTCTCGGGAACAACGATCTCGAGCTCGTGCTCGCGCATCTCGCCGGGACGATGGATGAGGTCGTGGACCCCCACCGTGTAGGGCGTCTTCTTGAATTTGTTCACAACATTCGAGTCTACCGCCCGCGGCGGCCTCAGATCCCTGCGATGCGCTGATTGAGTAGCCGCGCGAGGACGAGCACGGCTTATCGAAATGCCGGCACGGTGGCCTCAATGGGGCCGCTGAGGCTGATGTGCCGGTCGCGTGAAGCACTGAAATGCGGGAAATGGCCGCATCGCCGACGGATGACGCGGCCACTTCCCGCACCTCAGTGAGGCTGCGGCCTCGATACGGCCGCAGGCAGCCTACTCGACATTGAGAATGGGTGTGTAGCCCGGGAGGGTGTTTGACCTTCTACTCGACGGACCACCCGTGGGTGTGTCAATCG
>NZ_JARUXC010000060.1 GCF_030433855.1 Agreia sp. PsM10
GTTAAACACAATGCCCTGGATAAGCATATCATTAGGACCATCCCTTCGAGCATAACCAAATTTTCGTAAAGCCAAAGAAGGATTATAAGTTATGCCTCCCCTAATGCCAAGTAGTGGGAGATTAGGGAATTCCCTACAGCGGTCAATGACAGAAATATCTGCCATAGATCGGGAATACCACAGAATATCCGAGTGAAAAAGCGATATTATCCTTCACGACCAACCCAAACCTTCTATATCCTTCAATACTGATTTAGGG
>NZ_JARUXC010000061.1 GCF_030433855.1 Agreia sp. PsM10
GGGTGGCGATATCCGCCTGGGCAGGGGCTGAAACGGAATTCAGATAGGGTTTAAGGCCGTAGAAACAGGCCGCGAGGACGAGAAAAAGTCCAATCCAGAGTTTTTTTGACATGATGGCATCCGTGACGACAGGACGCAGATGATACCAGTTTTGCGCGCAGAGAAAAGCGCGGGCCAGACAAGCTGGCCCTGGCGAGGTTATGCTGCGTGCGAATCCCCGCTGTGCCGACGCCATGCACCCGGCGCGACGCCATACTGG
>NZ_JARUXC010000062.1 GCF_030433855.1 Agreia sp. PsM10
GTTCTTTAGTCATGCCACTTAACAAATCTTTAGCTATTTGTTTACACAATTTAATAGCCTCAACTTCTTGTGCCGCAAATGCATTACGAGCAATTTGAACACCCATTTCAGCACCCATTGGATTAGAATTCAAGATATCGATTAAATATCCTTTTTCTTCTCCAGCTATTAAATCTGCACGCGCTAAATATCTTGCCAAAATCTGCCCCGGCTTTGGTCCAGATTTTTTAACATCTGAAAAATAATGATCAAAAT
>NZ_JARUXC010000063.1 GCF_030433855.1 Agreia sp. PsM10
GGTGTAGCCGCCCATGATGAGATTTTCCTCGGTCGTCAACGACGGAAACACATTGGCCAACTGCGGCACGAAAGCAACGCCCTTGTTGACCCGTTCATGCGGTCGCAGCCGGGTGATGTCCTCGCCCTCACAGTGCACCGAACCATCGGTTGGAATGATGTAGCCCATGATCGCCTTGAGCAAAGTCGACTTGCCGGCACCATTGGGACCGATGATGGTAGTCAAACCGCCCGCCGGTACGCTCAAGTCAACAT
>NZ_JARUXC010000064.1 GCF_030433855.1 Agreia sp. PsM10
GCTCAAAGGGGTTGACTATGGATTATATTCCTTATAACTCCACTGTTTAGGAGTTGAAATAATGTTTGTACATCGTCAGCAAGGTCTGTTCAAAAGCATATTGTAGAGATTACAGTATTTTTTTGTTATCCTCTCTCTAAAGGCTTATAATTTTAAATAGAGAGTTGAATATCACAAAAGGAAGTAAAAGCATAGTTTAATTATAGTGAAAATGAATGAATTTGTTCAAGACAAACATATGAAATGCATTAATG
>NZ_JARUXC010000065.1 GCF_030433855.1 Agreia sp. PsM10
GACAGGTCGGTGAGAACGACGACGATGCGGTTCACGCGGAAGACGAGCTGGGCCTGAGCCGTGAGACCGTCGATCGTTGTCTGCACGTCTTTGTCGTCGCCGGTGCAATCACGCAGGTAGGCGTTCGAGATGGCCCAGGCGGCGTAGGCGCATCCGGCGAGGTTGACGGGGGCGGCGGGCATGCCCGGCTTTCCGGCCGACGTCGCGGTGGCCGCGCCGCCGTCGAGGGGCTGGCGGATGAGCGAGGTATCGG
>NZ_JARUXC010000066.1 GCF_030433855.1 Agreia sp. PsM10
GGGTCACCGGCTTGCGCGTGTTGGAGCCGTTGAAGATGACGTCGGTCATCGACTCGCCGCGCAGGTGCTTCGCCGAACTCTCACCCATCACCCAGCGCACGGCGTCGATGATGTTGGACTTGCCGCAACCGTTGGGGCCGACCACCGCCGCCATGTTGCTGGGAAAGCTCACCGTCGTCGGATCGACGAAGGACTTGAAGCCGGCCAGCTTGATGCTTTTCAGGCGCATCTGGGCTTAACGCTCGGCCAGGGT
>NZ_JARUXC010000067.1 GCF_030433855.1 Agreia sp. PsM10
GCCGCAGGGATGACCGTAATTGCGCTACAACCATTAGATCCTAATTACGAAATTGATCAAAGTGCGGCTGACTATCGGGTTGGTTCGCTGTTAGAGGTCCCAACGTTACTTGCCCAATTAATGATTTGAAACATCAAAGGAGCATTGCTGAGCCCGACCTAAGGGGCTTTAGCAGTGCTCTTTTATTGTTTATTTTATGAAATGGGTCATTATTTTTTAGCAATAAATTAATAATGACCCGGAAATGTCAACG
>NZ_JARUXC010000068.1 GCF_030433855.1 Agreia sp. PsM10
GTTGAAGTTCGAACTGAAGTACGGTACCCGTGTAAAGCAAACGGAAGCATTTCATGCCAATCCTTATAAGTTACTACCATCTTCTGGACAATCTTCTTGATGTTCTTGTTAGCAGCTTCAACAACTCCATTCATCTTCGGTCTGTAAGGAGAAGAATTATGATGTTCGATCTTGAACTCTTCACAAAGTTCTCTCATCATCTTGTTATTAAAATTTGAACCATTATCAGTGATGATCTTGCTCGGGATACCGT
>NZ_JARUXC010000069.1 GCF_030433855.1 Agreia sp. PsM10
GACCTGGGAATCGAACCCAGGTCCCAATGATACACAGCCAGCGAACTATCCACTGAACCACTTGCCTGCATTTGATATTATAGTGACAATTGAAAATAATATATAAAAACAAACCCATATGCTGTACAAACAAAACAAGCGCGCGTTTTATTTGAACGTTCCAATGGCATGCTGACACGTCTTCATCTCTTTCACTGAACCTGCAAAATAACAAACAGATAGCGGGGGTTTTTAACCCCCACAATCTAACAT
>NZ_JARUXC010000006.1 GCF_030433855.1 Agreia sp. PsM10
CTCCGCGGGGCGCGCGCGCCCCCGGGTGGTGGAGGAGGGGGGGCTGGTCAGGCCTCGCCACACAAAACAACACCCCCGGGGGCTATGCGGGACGGGGGGGGGGGGGGGGGGCCCCCCCCCCCCCCCCCCCCCCCCCCACCACTCAAGGAGGCATCATGACCACCATCGAGCGACCCGCACCATCCGCCGACACAAGCGCTGTCGAACCACGACCCTCGTCGTCGCGAAGAATCGCGCTCACCCGTCATGGCAAGAAGGAGGAACGCCGCGCGATCGTGATGATCGCGCCCGCGGTCATCCTGCTCGCCCTGTTCATCTTCATCCCCGCGATCCTGGCCTTCGGGCTGGCCTTCACGAACGCGCGACTCATCTCGCCCTACCCTGCGACCTTCGTCGGCCTCGACAACTTCATCCGGCTCGCGAGCGATCCCACGTTCTTCCGCGCCCTGATCAACGTGGCCTACTTCGCCGTCGTCGTCGTGCCGCTGCAGGCCGGGGTCGCACTCGTGATGGCGCTGCTCATCAACAAGCAGGTGCGCGGCACGACGTTCTTCCGCACCGTCTATTTCCTGCCCGTCGTCACCTCGATGGTGGTCGTGTCCTTGCTCTGGCTGTTCATGTATCGCCAGGACGGCCTCATCAACATCATCATCGACCGCGTCACCTTCGGCCTGATCCAGGGCCCCGACTGGCTCAACGACACCGCCACCTCGATGCCGGCGATCATCCTGATGTCGGTATGGCAGGGCGTCGGATTCCACATGATCGTCTGGCTGTCGGGTCTGCAGACGATCCCGGCCGACCTCTATGAGGCCGCCGACCTCGACGGTGCGAGCGGGTGGCAGCGGTTCCGCTACATCACCTGGCCGGGCCTGAGCGCCACCCGCAGCCTGATCCTCGTCACCATCACGATTCAGGCGCTGAGTCTCTTCACCCAGATCAGCGTGATGACGCAGGGCGGGCCGCTCGACTCCACGACCACCGTCGTCTACGAAGCCGTTCGCGCGGGCTTCGCCCAGCAGGAGACCGGGTACGCCTCCGCGATCTCGCTCGTCTTCTTCGTCATCGTGCTGCTGATCTCGGTCGTGCAGCGCTTCCTCACCAGAGACAAGGACTGATCATGGCCATCGCAGAAGTCGCGGCCCCGGTCGCCCCCACCCCCCACCCCGTCGGGACGTCGTCCGCGAAACGCTCGAAGCGAACCGTCGGAATCATCGGATGGCTGGCGCGCATCCTGCTCGCGGTCGTCTTTATGTTCCCGATCCTGTTCATGTTCGTCTCGTCGCTGAAACCCGACCAGCAGATCTTCGGAGACCTGTCGTCGATCGCTGCTTTCCTGCCCATCGGCAACATCTCGATGGACAACTACGCGGCAGTCTTCGACCGGGTACCCGCCGCCCGGTTCCTGATCAACTCGATCGGCATCTCCGTGATCACGGTTGCCGCCGGCATCCTCGTGAACAGCCTCGCCGCGTTCGCCCTGTCCCGCATGAATATGCGCGGCAAGACGGTCATCCTGACCCTGATCATCGCGACCCTCATCGTGCCGTTCGAGACCCTCGCGCTGCCGCTCGTCTGGTGGGTGAACCAGCTGCCGAGCTTCGAGATGGATGGCTTCAGCCTCTCGTTCACCAAGGGGTGGATCGACACCTACCAGGTGCAGATCATTCCCTTCGTGGCGAATGCGTTCTCCATCTACCTGTTCCACCAGTACTTCGAGTCGATCCCGAAAGAGCTCGACGAAGCGGCACGAATGGACGGAGCGGGGTGGTTCCGCATCTACCGTCAGGTCGTGATGCCGCTGTCCGGGCCCGCGATCGCCACGGTCGCGATCCTCACATTCCTCCCCGCCTGGAACTCGTACCTCTGGCCCTTGATGGTCGTGCAGACCGAGGAGCTGCGCCCCGTGATGGTCGGCGTGCAGTACTTCTTCCAACTCAACGTCTCGTGGGGCGAGGTGATGGCCTATGCGTCACTCATCACGCTGCCCGTCGTCGCCCTGTTCATCGCTTTCCAACGCTCGTTCGTCAACAGCATCGCGTCCAGCGGTGTGAAAGGTTAGGTCTTCGTCTATGTCACTCCAGCTGCCCGACAAGTGGATCTGGGACTCCTGGTACGTGCAGGAGAACGGCGTCACCCACGCGTTCTATCTCCACGCGAGCAGGGCTCTCGGTGATGCCGATCGCCGCCACCGCCACCCCATCGTCGGCCATGCCGTCAGCACCGATCTCACGAACTGGACCGTGGTCGAAGACGCGTTGATCGTCTCGGAGCCCGAGGCTTTCGACGATGCGACCACCTGGACCGGCTCGATCGTCCGAGCAGACGACGGGGTCTGGTGGATGTTCTACACCGGAACGTCGCGCGCGGAGGACGCGACCGTGCAGCGTATCGGGGCCGCGACATCCACCGATCTGATTCGCTGGGAGAAGGTGTCGCGAGACGCCCTCGTCGAGGCCGACCCCGAGCACTACGAACTCCTCGATCTCGACGTCTGGCACGACCAGGCCTGGCGTGATCCCTGGGTCTTCCGCTTCCCCGGCGAATCGACGTGGCAGATGCTGATCACGGCGCGATCGAAATCGGGCGACCCCCGCGAGCGCGGGGTGCTCGGTCACGCGACCAGCGAGAACCTGATCGACTGGACCGTTCGCCCCCCGCTCAGCGATCCCGGCCAGGGCTTCGGACAGCTCGAGGTGTTCCAGTTCGAGACCGTCGACGACGTGCCCGTGCTGCTGTTCTGCTGCGGGTACGGCGAGCTCTCCCCTGAGCGCCAAGCGAGCGGCGACGTCGGCGGCGTGTACAGCGTGCCCGTCGATGCGCGGCTCGAGCACGTCGACTTCTCGAACGCGGTTCTCTTCCCGCGCACGGATCTGTATGCCGCGCGACTCGTTCGCGACGCCGACGACCGATGGATGCTGCTGGGCTTCATCAACGTCGTGGACGGTCAGTTCGTGGGCACGCTCAGTGACCCGGTGCCGGTCACCGCCGATCCGGAGCGGGGACTCGTGCTGCGTGCTGCCGAGTTCGTCGGTGCAGGCAGCCGCGGCATCGGCGTCGGCGAGACCGCGGCGAGGTGAGCTGAACAGACGCGGCGCTCAGAGCATCTCGAGCGGCACCGCACGCGTCGGCGCAGGGAACGCGCGATCGAGGCGCTCGAGGTCGCCATCCGAGAGGGTGAGTTCGCGGGCCGCCGCGTTCTCGCGCACGTGGGCGGCGGTCGACGCCTTCGGGATGGCGAGCACAGTGCCGCTGCGCATCGTCCACGCGAGCGCGACCTGCGTGGGCGTCGCTCCCAGGTCGCCGGCGATGTCGGCGAGCGCCGAACTGCCGAGCAGGCGCCCCTGCTCGACGGGCGAGTACGCCATCACGGGCATGCCTCGTGTGGAGGCGCACGGCAGCAGGTCGAACTCCGGGCCGCGGCGGGTGAGGTTGTAGAGCACCTGGTCGGTCTGGCATCCGTCGGGCAGTTCGGCGAGCTCATCGGCGTCGAGATTGCTCACGCCCCAGGCGCGGATGGAGCCGTCGGCGACGAGCGCCTCGAACGCATCGACCGTCTCGTCGAGCGGATGCCGACCGCGCCAGTGCAGCAGGTAGAGGTCGAGGCGGTCGGTGCCGAGGCGGCGCAGGCTCGCGCGACAGGCGTCGATCGTGCCCGAGCGCGAGGCGTTCGAGGGCAGCACTTTGCTCACGAGGAAGACCTCGTCGCGCCGACCCGCGATCGCCTCCCCGACGAGCTCTTCGCTGCGCCCGCCGCCGTACATCTCGGCGGTGTCGATCACGGTGAGGCCGAGGTCGATACCGGTGCGCAGCGCGTCGATCTCGGACTCACGAGAAAGAGACGAGTCGCCCATGTTCCACGTGCCTTGTCCGAGAGCAGGAACCGTCGTGCCGTTGGGGAAAGTGATCATGGAAACAACCCTGTCACTGACGGACCATATGCAGTTCGAAACCGTAGGGCGGGTCCTCACGCCGTCGCCCATCGAGAAGAAAGCCGTGACGCTCGTAGAACCGCAGGGCTCGTACGTTCCCCTCAAACAACCACAACTGGGCAGACCGACCCCTCATGCTCGTGTTCAGAAGTCGACTTCCCAGCCCAGACCGCCAGCACCTCTGCCGAACATAGAGCGAGACAAGTTCTCGCCGCTCCTGCCGTTCGGCCCGTGATCGAGCGAAACCCACCAACTCGTCACCGTCGACGGCGACCAGCACCTCGTCATCCGCGATGCGGGCGACCCAGCGCTCCTCACGCGCCGAGCGCGGCTCCTCGTGTCGGGCACTCAACGCGCGCGCATCAAGAGTGTCGCCGTACGCCTCGTCCCACACCTTCAGACTCAGAAGAACCAGCTGCTCGGCATCGTGCCGAAAAGCAGGGCGGATGGCCGGTTCCATCCGTTCATGATGCCAGCATGCCCCGCGGACACCCGGCGGGTACGCTGAAACCGCCCCACCCCGCCGCGCACAAAGGAGTCCCCCGCATGCCCACCACCGTGACCGGCGTCATCGCCCGCTCGAAAGGCGCGCCCGTCGAGCTGACCACCATCGTCATCCCCGATCCCGGGCCCGGCGAGGCCGTCGTCGACATCGAGACCTGTGGGGTCTGCCACACCGACTACCACTACCGCGAGGGCGGAATCAGCGACGACTTCCCCTTCCTCCTCGGTCACGAAGCGGCCGGTCGGGTCAGCGCCATCGGCGAGGGCGTCACCAACGTGAAGGTCGGCGACTTCGTGGTGCTCAACTGGCGCGCGGTCTGCGGCGAGTGCCGCGCCTGCCTCCGCGCCGAGCCCTGGTACTGCTTCAACACCTTCAACGCCACCCAGAAGATGACCCTCGAAGACGGAACCGAGCTCAGCCCTGCCCTCGGCATCGGCGCGTTCGCCGAGAAGACGCTCGTGCACGCCAAGCAGTGCACGAAGGTGAATCCGGATGCCGACCCCGCCGCCGTGGGCCTGCTCGGCTGCGGCATCATGGCCGGCCTCGGCGCCGCCATGAACACCGGCAACGTGACACGGGGCGACTCCGTCGCGGTCATCGGATGCGGCGGCGTGGGCACCGCGGCGATCGTCGGCGCGCAGTTGGCCGGCGCGAGCACCATCATCGCCATCGACCGCGACGCCAAGAAGCTCACGAAGGCTGCAGCCCTGGGCGCGACCCACGTGATCGACTCCAGCGAGCTCGACGAGGCCGGAGTCGTCGCTGCGGTGCAGGAGCTCACGAACACCTTCGGCGCCGACGTCGTGATCGACGCGGTCGGCCGCCCCGAGACGTGGCGCCAGGCGTTCTACGCCCGCGACCTCGCGGGAACCGTTGTGCTCGTCGGCGTTCCCACCCCCGACATGATGCTCGAGATCCCGCTGCTCGACGTGTTCGGCCGCGGCGGCTCTCTCAAGTCGAGCTGGTACGGCGATTGCCTGCCCGAGCGCGACTTCCCCATGCTCACCGACCTGTTTCTGCAGGGCCGACTGCCGCTCGACGAATTCGTGACCGAGCGAATCGGCATCCAGGACATAGAAGAAGCGTTCGCCAGCATGGCGAGCGGCGACGTGCTGCGTTCGGTGGTGGTTCTGTAATGGCCGCCCGCATCGAGAACCAGGTCACGAGCGGCACGTTCAGCCTCGACGGCGGAACCTGGGATGTCGACAACAACGTCTGGATCGTCGGCGACGACAGCGAGTGCGTCGTCATCGACGCCGCCCACGATGCCGACGCCATCCTCGCCGCCGTCGGCGACCGCACCCTCACGGCCATTCTGCTGACCCATGCCCACAACGATCACATCGACGCGGTCGCCGCGCTGCAGGCCGCCACCGGCGCGCCGGTGCTGCTGAACGACGGCGATCGGATGCTCTGGGACTCGGTCTATCCCGATACCGCGCCGAGTTCCGGCCTGGTCGATGGCCAGGTCGTGTCGGTGGCGGGCGTCGAGCTGACGGTGCTCCACACCCCGGGGCACTCGCCCGGCGCCGTCTGCTTCTACGCCCCCGCGCTCGGCACGGTCTTCAGCGGCGACACCCTCTTCAACGGCGGACCGGGAGCGACCGGTCGCTCGTTCAGCGACTTCCCCACGATCATCGAGTCGATCTCGTCGAAGCTGTTGACCCTACCCGTCGACACCGTGGTGCGCACGGGCCACGGCGACTCGACCAGGATCGGCGCCGAGGCACCACACCTCGACGAGTGGATTGCACGCGGCCACTGACTGCTGCTCTCGTTCAGGAGAGTTGGCGGAATTCAGACGATCCTGCGCGCTGATGGCCAACTTTTCCTACATTGCACGCTGCGGCAACTCACTCGACTCAGTTCGCGTGTCGATGCAAGCCGCTTGACGTTACCAGCAAAAAAAGATCATCGGATGTACAAATATTTATCCTATTCATGTACATTTATTGCATGGTTCTAATTAAGAGGCTTCTAGGCGAGTACCTGTTAAGGGCAAGTGGAACCCCAGTGCTCGTGCTCGAAGGCGCACGCGCCGTCGGCAAGACAACCTTGATGAAAAAGGACATCGTGGCCGCAGGCTTCTCATACGCGACCTTGGCAGATTCAGCGACCTTGCGATTCGCACGCAGTGATCTTCAGGGGTGGCTTCGACGACTTCCCCGTCCGGCCATCATCGATGAAGCCCAGCTCCTTCCTGACCTGCCGCTGGCACTCAAAGAGTTGGTCGATGAGCTTGGTTCAGGCACGCATTTCATCCTGACCGGATCGGCATCGATCGGCCGGTCCGGCCTGAGCGGAGCCGATCCCCTCACGAGGCGGTCTCGGCGCTTCACGATGAGCCCACTGACGCAGTGGGAGATCGCTTCGCAGCAAGGTTCTCTCATGGACTCACTTTTCGACGGTGAGCCCGTGCAACAGAGCGTGACCGAGACATCAGATGACGCCCTCCTCCACCAGATGAGATTAGGCGGGTTTCCCACCTACGTCTTTCCTGACGTCATCGAGACACCAAGCCAGACCTCCGAACGCATCCGGTCTGACCTCACCGCAGTTCTCAGCGACGATGTCCTTCCGGGTCGAGGAATCGATTCGACTATCGCGCGCACAGCCTTGGACAGCTTGCTTCGGACACCGGGCGGCATCTTCAACGCAAGCCGAATCGCGCAATCTCTCGATCTGGACCGTCGCACTATTGATCGATACCTGGGACTCTTCGAGCGGGTTTTTCTGGTTCACTGGCTTGCAAACCTCGCCACGAGCCCGTCCCGGCAAAGTCACGCCCGGGCCAAAATCCATCCGGTGGACACCTCGTTCTCCGTAGAGTCCCTCGCACGAGCAGGAACGAATCTCATCGCCGACCGCGAGAAGTTTGGCGCCCTCCTCGAAAGCCACGTCGTAAATCAGATTTTGGCGTCATCCGAATGGTCGACATCCAGACCCGACGCCTACTTCTGGCGACAGGCAAGCGCGAGGAGTCCTGAAGTGGATCTGGTGCTCGTAGATGGATCCGACAGGCTGATCGGTGTTGAAGTAAAAGCATCCCGAACCGTGCATCTCAGCGACACAGCAGGGCTGCGGGCCCTTGAACGGGACCGCGGTCTCTATCGCGGTTTTATTTACTACACCGGAAATGAAGTAGTCCAACTTGCTGACAATATCTGGGCGCTCCCTATCAGCAGTCTCAACGACGCCAAGACATTTACCGCAGATCCTGCTTCAGCCCGACCGAATATCGAGGACACCGTGACACATCCTTCAGAACCCCGTAGCAGCGACGCGAGCATGTTCCTCAGCTATGTGCACGCGGACGACCAACGATCTGGAGGCCGTATAGTCACGTTCGCTCGAGACCTCGTTGAGACCTATGACTATCTTTACGGCCACACAATTCAGCTATTTGTAGATCGAGACGACATCACCTGGGGTCAGCAGTGGAGCAATCGACTCCGAACCGAAACCGAAGCGACGACCTTCCTGCTGAGCATTGTGACACCGCGTTATCTTACGAGCGCCGCCTGCCGGGATGAACTTCTGAACTTCGCCGCAGCGGCCGATGAAGCTCAAGAACCCAAGCTGCTTCTACCTCTTCAATGGATTGATATCTCTGAGACAGATGTCGTTGCCGACACCGATCCTGTCCTGAGGAAGATTCGCCAGACGCAGTGGGAAGACGCAACCGAAGTGCGCCGGATCGAACCAGGATCGATTCAATATGACCAGTTCCTAGAGCGCGTCGCTCAAAGGTTGAAACAGACCATCGAGAACAGGGCTAACGCGCTGACATCCAATTCCGCCCAGTCGTCGAAAAAGATCGAGGACGATCGAGATCTTCTCGACGTTCAACGTGAACTCGAGGAAGTAAAAGAACCGTTCGAGGCAGCTGTCGCAGATTTCAAAGCAGCACTTGAGGGCATCGGTGGCGTATTCCAGGGAAGACCTCCGCTGAACCTGAGTCATACATATGGGGCTGCCAGTGCACTTGCCGATATCGGAGAGGAACTACGTATCCCTGTTGAAAACCTTGACCGAGCCACAGCTCAACTCGGTTCTATCTGGCAGGCTTACGACTCCGGAATCTCACGCATCACACTCGTTCTGAGCGAGATGCCCGATCCGTCGACCCGGCGAACCGTCTTTGAGTCGCTAGATGGTCTCGCAAACACACTCGAGGTACCGGGGGCGGAGGCGATGGAACAACAGCTGAGGGTCATGGGCGATGTGTCTCGGCATCTGCGGCCTATGAGTCGGTCATTCACTTCCGCGTTGCAGCTCATCAGAGGAATCCAAACATCTGCGCGAGCGTGGAGAGACAGGGTCTGAAGGACACGCGGGCCTGCAGCCACGAAAGCGCTTAGTGGACCCTACCGCGAAGATCCATCGCCCAATGCGGGGCCAAGTTATGCTCGGCGGCGCCGATCCGAAGAGTTTCCTGTAATACGGAACAGCCGCGTCAGGCAGACCCGGCCGACCTGGCGTTGGCCACGAACAGCTCGATGAGTGCGTGATCTTTGACTCCGGGAGAGGACTCGACACCGCTCGACACGTCGACCCCCGCGGGAGCGGCTTCGGCGATGGCCTGGGCCACGTTCTGCGGACCCAGCCCACCGGCCAGCAGCCACGGACCCGTCGGTCGCCGCGCTTTCAGCGCGCCCAGATCCCACCGCTCGCCCGACCCGGCTCGAGGAGAATCGATCAGGAGGATCTCCTCACCCCATGACTCGAGATGCGCATCGAGGTCACCCGCGCCGAGCGAGGTGGCCCGCCAGACGCGCGGCAAGAGGTCGAGCACGCGCTCGAGCTGCAGCCGGTCGAATCCGTGCACCTGCAGCACGTCGACGCCGCATCCGTGCGCCGCCGAGGCGGCCGCCTCGGGGCTGAGACCCTTCGTCACGAGCACGGTCGTCGCGCGCCCGGCGGTGTGCTCGATGAGTCGGCGAGCCCTGTGTGCATCGACGAAGCGAGGACTGCCTTCGGCGATCACGAAACCGACGGCATCCGCGCCTGCGGCTACGGCCACATCGATCGCCGCTTCGGTTCGGAGGCCGCAGATCTTCACGGTAAGCGAGGGGACAACCATGCGGGCGAGCCTAGCGGGCCGAAGGCAGCGAACAGGGCTCCCGAGGCGCGCCATTGGAGAACTCCAGCTAGGCTCCCTCGGATGACGATGAACGGCTTCTCGGCAGGAGCTACACAGCCCACGCGCTCCATCACCGTTCGACCGGCCGACCTCGATGGCCCTGACAACGCGGCTGTCGGCCGCCTCGTCGAGGCCTACCTCACGCAGACCGAATCCGAGAAGGCGGCGCATCTCGGCGAGGGAGAGGACGCACACACGCACGAGCTCCCCGAGCGCTACCGCGACGAGGTCGACGACCCCCGGCGCGCCTATACCGGCTCGGTCGTCTCGGTGGCGGAGGCGGACGGCTCGCTCGTGGGACTCGTCGTCGTGCAGCAGAACGAGGCCGCCCGCGAGATCAAGCGACTCTGGGTCGATCCCGGCGCACGAGGCCTGCGCGTCGGCTCGGCGTTGATGGATGCGGCGCTCACCCGTCGCGATCTTCCCATCCGCCTGACCGTGTGGGACTGGCGCGACGGCCCCGTGCGGCTGTACCGCTCGCGCGGCTTCGATCTCGTGGAGTCCTGGGATGACCGGCCGCGGCTGCTGTGCATGCAACTCGCGCCTCGTCGACCCGCCGATCTCGACGAATGACGGGTGTCCGCTGAACAGATGTCGGAACCTCCGCCTCCCCCTCGATTCGACCGTTCCGCGGAGTTAGTGTGAGAGCGCTCCCCACCTCATCGGGGAGCGGAATGCCCACATTTAGTCGTCCCGAGCGCGACTTGGTTCGACACGAAATCGGAGGTCAATCATGGCGTTTGTGACAACAGAAGATGGCACGGAGATCTACTACAAGGACTGGGGATCGAAGGACGCCCAGCCCATCGTGTTCCACCACGGCTGGCCGCTGTCGAGCGACGACTGGGACGCGCAGATGCTGTTCTTCCACTCCAAGGGCTACCGGGTCATCGCGAGCGACCGTCGCGGCCACGGCCGGTCGACCGACATCGGCACCGGACACGACATGGACCACTACGCCAGCGACGTCTCGGCCGTCGTCGAGCACCTCGACCTGAAGAACGCGATCCACATCGGCCACTCCACCGGTGGCGGACAGGTCGCCCGCTACGTCGCCCAGTACGGGGAGCCGCAGGGCCGCGTCGCGAAGGCCGTGCTCGTCTCATCCGTGCCCCCGCTGATGGTGAAGACCGACGCGAACCCCGAGGGAACGCCCATCGAGGTCTTCGACGGATTCCGCGAGGCCCTCGCCGCCAACCGGGCCGAGTTCTACGTGGCCGTCGCATCCGGCCCGTTCTACAGCTTCAACCGTGAGGGCGCGAAGGTCTCGCAGCCGGTGATCGACAACTGGTGGCGCCAGGGAATGACCGGCAGCGCGCTGGCGCACTACGAGGGAATCAAAGCCTTCTCCGAGACCGACCAGACCGAGGACCTGAAGGCGATCAGCGTTCCCGTTCTCGTGACGCAGGGCGACGACGACCAGGTCGTTCCCTACAAGGATGCGTCCCTCAAGCAGCACGAGCTGCTGCAGAACTCGACGCTCAAGATCTACGAGGGTTACCCGCACGGCATGCTGACGACGCACGCCGACGTGATCAACCCCGACCTGCTGGCGTTCATCCAGCAGTAACGGCTTCGGCCACCCCGGCACTTAAGCGAGTGTCACCCGACGCGACGGATGTTGCCGGTCACCCGGCAACATCCGTCGCGTTCGGCAACAGGCACGGCGTTTTGCTCTCTCTCGCTCACCGCGTCTCTCGAGGCGGAGCCGCCAGATCCTCATGCGGGTCGAGGTCGAGCTGAGACCAGGCGACGTCGTGCCAGCTGTCGAACTTCCAGCCGATGTTCGTGTAGATGCCCACGGGCTCGACTGTGGTGGCGGTCGAAGAGTGCTGGCCGCCACCAGCCGAGCAGCGTCGTCGTGATGGCGAGGAGGACGGCCGCGATGATGAGCGACAGGCCCGCCCCGAAGAAGAGGTTGGTGCCACTCTCCCCGAGCTTGTCATACGGCACCCCCGAGAATGCCTGCACGGAGAACACGACGATGATGTAACCGACGTAGATCGCCAGCCCGATCCACACCCGCGGGCGTACTTTCACCGATGCGTGCGTGCTGCTCGGCTCTGTCATCTTCGGCCCCCACCCCGTCGATCCGCGACGCTGTCGGCGCGGAAGTTGCCAAGAACGCTACCCGAGGATCGGGCCAAGCGGAATGAGCCTGTGCCCTTCGACAAGCTCAGGGAACGCAGGCTTCTCAGCCGATAGCGGGCGCACCGCGCAGGTCGTACACCTCGAGCGTACGGCGGCCGCCGTTGGGCACCGCGATGCTCCACACGAGGCCCCGCTCCCGATGCGTGAAGACCCTCCAGGCCGAGTCGGCCGTGCTGTTCCATCCGTTCTCGTATGACTCCGGCATCACGAGTTCCCCGGGCCGGGGCCGTCGATGCGCCTGCCCGCGTGCCTTCCAGATCGCCTCGGCCTGGGTCCACTGCTCGATCGACACGACGGATGCGCCCGTCACCCGGGTCAGAAACCGGAAGGCGGCGGGTCGGCTTCTCGGAACCTCGGCGTCGACGCCGACCGGAGACCGCGAGCGCGCCGCCAGCACGACGCCGCCGGAGTGCGTCGCCGACCAGCTGTCGCGACACCGAGCGCACGACGACACCCCGAAGCGATCTCGTTCGATGACACACGGATGCGGGCCCGACGAGCAGAGGCTGAGGCTCGCCGCCCGTGTCAGCGCTCGCAGGCCGGAAGGCGCGCGCTCTCGGCCCAAGTCATCGACGCGCGTCGACGGCACGGCGAAGATCCAGACGCGGGGATGAGCCACGAGTCAGGACGCCTCCCGCTCCACGACGACCGACTGATAGCTGCCGCCGACCTCGTACGACGAGACGAGCGTTCTCGAGACCGCGGCGTCGAGACCGTCGACGGAGACGAGGGCGGGCGGCGCGCCGACCGGAACGGCCCTGCTCCCCGGAATGCGCCCGGCCTGGCCCATCCAGATCGCCTGCGCCACCCCGAGCAGGGCCGAGGCGGCACCCGCATCGCCGAAGAGGCTCTTCGGAGCGACGAGGGGCACATCCGCGATGCCGGCGAGCTCGAGCGCGTCTCGCTCGAGCCCATCGACCTGATCGCGGCCGCACGCGGCCGAGACGATCGCGTCGACAGCGGATGCGTCGACCGCCGCATCCGCGAGCGCCAGCGTGAACGAGCGCGCCCAGGCCTCGCTCCCCTCGCTCAGGCGCCCTGCCCCACTCGCGTCGCCGGTGAGCCCGAATCCCGACAGCCTGCCCAGCACCGACTCGGTCGGCGCCAGGCCCTCGCGTTCGAGAAGGATGGCGACTCCCGCGCCACCGAGAAGACGGCCCGAATGCCCGAAGGGCACCGAGTCGGTGCGGGCGAGATAGCCGGGGATGCGCGCGTATCCCGCAAGCATCGCGGCGGGAGACTCGTCGGCACCGACCACCATGATGCGGTCGGCAGCTCCCCGCGCGATCAGGGCGCTGGCGAAATGCAGGGCCGAGATCCCGCTGGTTCCCCCGGCCGAGATCGTAGCGGTTGGTCCCTGCAGCCTGTTCAACAGCGCCACATGCCCCGCGGCCGCGTTCATGACCGTGTTCGGGAACAGGCGGGTGTTTCCCGTTCCGGTCTCGAGGAGTTCGCGTTCGAAGGCCTCGATGGTCGAGACCGGGCCGGTGCCCGTGGCCGAGAACAGTCCTGTGCCCGTCGCCTCCTCGCGCGACAACCGGCGCTCGCGCAGCAGTTGGCCGGCCGCGATCGCGGCCCGACGACCGAGCGTGTCCATTCGTCTCAGGTGCTGCGGATTGATGCCCGCCGTGAGGTCGGCCGAGGGGATCTCCGCCGTCACGAAGGCGCCGAAATGCTCCAGGTGCACGGTCTCGGTGCCGAAGACGGGCGTCGCCTCGAGAAAGTGCCGACGCACATCCGAGGTCGTCGCCGCCGATCCGGCGATCGCGCCGATACCCGTGACGACCACGCGTTGACGGGGGACATCGGCCGCCGGCCCTGTGGGACGGGAGCGGATCACGAGCGACGCGTTGTTGCCGCCGAACGCGAACGAGTTCGAGACCACGACCGAGAGCTCGGCGGCTCGTCCGACCCCTGCGACGATGTCGACACCGTCTGCGACGTCCGTTCCCTCCGGCACGTGCGTCGGCGGAATCTGCTGATTCATCAGGGCGAGCACCGAGACCACCGCCTCCACGGCTCCCGCTGCGCCGAGCGTGTGGCCGATCATCGACTTCGTCGAACTGATCGGGGGCGGCGATCCCGCGCGCAGGTGCGTGATGACCTTGCGTTCCACGGAGTCGTTCGCCGGCGTTCCGGTGCCGTGTCCGTTCACGTAGTCGATGTGCTGCGCATCGAGTCCCGCCATCTCGAGCGCGGATTCCATGGCGCGGAGCGCACCCCGACCGTTCGGGTCGGGAGCGGTCGCGTGATACGCGTCGGCGCTCAGCCCGTAGCCCGCGATCTCGGCGTGGATGCTCGCGCCGCGGGCCAGCGCCGATTGCTCGGTCTCGAGCACCAGGAAGCCGGCTCCCTCTCCGAGATTCAGCCCGGAGCTGCGCGTGTACGGGGCGCACGGCTGCGGGTCGAGCGCGCCGAGGCACGAGAACCCTCCGAACGACAGCAGCGCCAGCGGATCGACGCCGCCAGCGAGCACGAAGTCGGACGTTCCCGACTCGAGCAGCTCGACGGCGTAGGCGATGGCCACGGCGCCCGCCGCGCACGCGTTCGATTGCACGCTGCGCGGACCGAAGAGGCCGAACGTCGATGCCAGGTGGTCTGCGACGCTGTGCAGCGGATAGTGGCGCAGCAGGGCGGTGTTCGCCGAGCGCAGGCCGCCCCTGATCCACTGGTCGTGGAACTGCTGCCCGCTTCGAGCCCCGCCCAGCGACGTTCCCAGCGAGATCGCGATGCGCTCACCGTGGCCCTCCGGCACGCCCGAGCCGACCAGCGCCTCCCGGGCCGCATCCACCGCCAGCCGATGACAGCGGTCGAGATACGTCGACCGGGACGCCGGCAGTCCCCAGACCTGACCGCCCATCGAACTGATGAGGCCGTCGGTCGGCACGACCGTGGTCGGCGCGATGCCGCTCGTTCCGCTCATGATCGACGCCCAGCTCTCGTCGGCGTTGCGGCCCGAGGCGGCCTGGAGCCCTATTCCCGTGACGACGATTCGGCTCATGATCCGATCGGCTCCGCCCACGAGACGAGGTCGACCGCGGGGCGCGACACGGTCAGCAGCTCGACGCCGTGCGACGTGAGCGCGAGGCCGGGCACGTGAAAGGGCGTGTCGAGAACCGCGAGCGCGAATCCGTCGGGCAGGCCCGCCCGCGCGAGAGACACCTGGATGCGCCCCACCTGCGTCTCGCCCGCGAACACGGGGGCGCCCACGTCGGGCGCATCGGCACCGGGCGCCGTGACGGCGATGAGGCGACGCTCCGGGCGGGCCGCCACGAGAATGGATCGGCCCCTGAAGTCGTCGTCCCGGTCGGCGGAGAGGGTCCAGAGCGCTCCGGCCTCGGCCAGCGACAGGCCGTCGAACTGGGCGGGCACCAGCGGGTGGCTGACCTCGGCCTGCGCCCTGTGCAGGGCGTGGTGATCGACCTGCCCTCCCCCGACCTCGCCGGCCAGCCGCACTGCGAGATCGAGCGCATCGGTCTCGTGAGCCGGCGCCTCGATCAGAACGAGGTACCCGTACTCCGCCGTCGTGCCGACACGGGCGAGCAGCGCGGGCGCGGTCGTTCCGGGCACGGCGATGCTCCTCAGCTCGTTCAGGAGCACCGAGGAGATGTCGTCGTCGATGAGCTGCTGGATGGCCCGCCACGACTGCGGGCCCTCGACGGATGCCGCCGTGAACCCGGCGGTGACATCGGCCACGGCGACCTGGGGGAGCTCGAGCTCGGCCGCGATCGCCGCGGCATCGATGGTGACCACCTGGTCGGAGACCAGCAGGATGCGCTCGTCTTCGACGACCACGAGGATGAGCGACTCGACTGTGCCGTCGTCGGACAGCGCGATGGACTCGGTGACCGTGCCGGGCTGGGCGAACTCGGTGCGCTTGGCGCAGAGGTGGCTCACGAACGCCGTTCGGTCGGGGCCGGTCACGCTCAGCACGCTCGTGCCGCGACGGTAGGCACCCGCCGTGTTTCTCAGGGCGTGGTAGCCGGCAGTTGTGTCGAGCATTGTCATCAGTTCCGTTCCGTTCGTGTGGTGTGGGTCAGTGGTGTGGGTCAGTGATGCGAAAGGTGTGGAGGAGGTCGGAGGGCCGAGCGAGCGCCCGCCGCACGACGTCGACCGGGCTCGCCCTCGCGGCTCCGGGATCGCGGAGGACATGCGTCGGTCTCGTGTCTGCCGAGGTCGACAGCTGCCTGCGCACGGCCCGCGAGACGGCCCGGGGGTCGAACACGTCGACGCGCGGCACCGACTGCAGATACGGGTTGCCGGCCATCATCGCCCCGACCTCCGAGATCCAGCCGAACGGGTTCACCAGATACGGGAAGTCGTAGCCGGGGAACAGGGCGCGCATCTCGGCGTGCCAGTTCGCCTCGAACCCGTCGGCGGGCTCCGCGACCCCGTCGAGTAAGTGCACGAGCGCCAGGCAGGGCGTGCCCATGACGGCCGCCCGGGCCATCGCCGCAGACAGGATGTTGTCGGTGATGTAGAGGTCGGCCGCCCCCAGCAGGTCGGAGAAGTCGTCGAGCCCGAGAAACGGGGTGTGCACCAGCGAGACGTTCGGGTAGCGATCGCGCGCTGCGGAATCGCGGCGCACCCCCACGACCGTGAGGTCGACGCCCGCCAGGCTGAGGCAGTGCAGGATCCAGTCGATTCGAAGGTCGTCGTACGACCTGCCCAGCTGGCGCCCCCGCGTGCGGCCCAGTTGGGTGAATCCGGTCGCGGCCCAGGCGGACTGGGCGACGACCACCAGGGCCCGCCCCGGCGCGACGCCGTAGCGCTCGCGAGTCGCACGCCGGTCGACGCCGACCTCGGGAACCGAGCCGTACAGCGAGAACGAGCCCGGCGCATCCGGTGTCGCGACCGGAACGGGATGCAGCAGCGCCTGCGGATTCTCGGCGCGCGGGATGCTCGTCATCGGCGTGAACCACCGGCGCAGGGTCTCCGCGCCCGGCAGCGCGGCCAGTGTGTTCGTCACCTCGGCGCCCGACAGTCCGAAGCCGAGGGAGTCGAGCATGACGGTGGGCACGACGGGCGAGACGAGATTCTGGATGCCGGCTGCGCCCGGTTCCAGGAACGGCAAGTGGTAATCGGCGAGCATGGCGAGATCCGGACTCAGCTGCTCGATCGTGTCGATGACTTCGGCCCCGCGGGTGCGGCGCATGGATCGGACGATCACGTCGGCCCCGCTCGCCGTCGCGTAGTCGGCGAGCTGCTCGGTGACGATGAACCTCGTCGTCATTCCGGCGGCCTCCAGACTGCGGCTCATGACGATGGCGTTGTAGAGCTCGCCCACGCTGTAGCGACCTGGGCACACGAACACGATCTCGGCGGGGCGGCTCATCGGGCGGCCTCCGACGTCTCGACCGAGAGCTGCCACGAGCCACCCGCGGCGTCGACGGACTCAGCATGTGCGGACTGGGCGCGGCTGATCAGCGACACCAGGAACGTATCGGCGCTCGAGCGGATCAGCAGCTCGTCGTCGCCCCCGCCCGCGGTGACGACGAGCACACGATCCTCGGCGAGGGGGATGCGTGCGGCGCGGGCGAAGCAGGACCACCGGCGCTCCGAGCGGTCGAGTGCCCACCACCCCGTCGGATGCGCGGGGATGAACACCGTCGACCCCCAGACCTTCGGTGTGAGGTGCCCGACGACCTCGGGGTCGGTCGGCGATGCGCCGCTCCGCAGTGTCAGTCGAATCGCGGCGACCGCGTCGTCGAGCACGTCGATCGACCACGAGGGTCCGCGATCCGGAGGGGTGGCGCTGTAGCCGACCCGCGGCGACCCGCCCCAGCCCACGCCGCGCTCGAGATCTTCGCGCGCGCTCTGGGTGCTCACCCACAACCCTGCGGCCCAGTCGTCGATGGGACCGAGTGTGCGAGAGGTGGGGAACGGAGACGTGAGAACGTCGTGCCCGAAGGCAGTCCAGCACACGACTCCCCGATCGGCGACGACGACGAGCTCGCTCAAGGTTTTCGACGCGTTCGACGAATTCGAGGAGCGGGCGACGATCGCCTCGAACCGGCCCCTGGTCTCGGCGGCCCAGGCCGCGCCGGCGACATCGCGAGCGAAGACTGCCGGCCGGCTCGTGACTGCTGCCACGCGATCGACGCCGTCGGGGTGTCGGTAGACGCCATCGCCTTCGTGCGGCGACGCGACGCCGAGCGTGAGGGAGTAGCGCAGCAGAGAGCTCGACGACGTGGCCCGGCCGAGCGGCTGCCCCTCGACGCGCACGAACTCCGCGTCGTGCCACTCGAAGCCGAGGCCCAGGCCCGACACCGGCTCGTCGATCAGGATGCGCCGCCGACCCGCACGAGGCTCGGCGTCGATGGCGGCCTCGAAATCTACGAGATCGCGGGGCCACAGACCGGGCACGTTCGGCGCCCGGTATTGCGGCGACTCGTCCACGAAGGTGCGAACCGTCGCCCCGCGAATCGAGCTCCAGGGTTCGGCCGCGAGCGTTCGGCCCGGGAGGCCGCGCACCACGGTCGTGACCGTGCGGTCCGCGATCGAGATCTCCTTCTGCAGGCGCACCTCATCGACCTGCCAGGCGAGCAGCCATCCGCCCCGGTGCTCGGTGATGAGCGGCGCCTGAGACGCCGGGCGCCTCCAGGCCGAGGGTCGGCCCTCGACCGAGGCGAGCGCATCCCGATAGACCGCACCGGCGTACGACGGATGCCGAACGCTCACCGTGCCGTCGGCATCCACCTCGACCGAATAATCGCCCACCGAGACTTCTCGGCGGGCATGACGTGCTGTCGCCGCCGCGCGCATGCCGAGGGGCGGGCCTTGGACAGGGCCCTCGGCAGGCCCTTCGACAGGCTCAGGGACCGAGGAGAACGGGATGACGACGCCGTTGATGGTCGTGTCGACGGGCGCGCCGTCCTCCATGCGCACCCGCACGCGGATGGCGTCGCCTCGAACGGTGAAGTCGTACTCGACGAGAACCTCGCCGTCGTGCACGGTGATGCCGTGACCGATCGAGCGGTTTCGACCGCCCGCCATTGTTCGCCACGAGAACGTGGAGAACACGTCGGTGAGGGGCACATCGGCCGCCAGCTCGCGCAGCAGCCGCGAGACCGCCCCCGGCATGTGGCTGACGAGCTCGATGTAGCCGTCCTGATCGGGCTGCGGGTGCTCCTCGGCGGATCGGAAGCCGACGCGCACGTAGAGGGGAAGCGCCTTCACGTTCGCCGGATTCACCTCGACCCGCAGGGTGGCGATGCCGTCTTCGAGGAGGCGGCCGAAGGAGGTGGTGAAGAGGCGTCCGGCGAGAAAGCCAGCGCGGTACCCGGGGTCGATCACGAACATGCCCGCGAACAGCTCGTCGTCGCGAGTGACCCTGCGGCCCGACACACGCAGGTAGCCGATCGTGCCGACGACGCGCCCTCGGTCCTCTGCGATGAGGAAGATGTGCACGCCTCGCTCGGCCAGAACGAGGTTGAGCTGTCGCCCCGTGAGCACGCCCGCGTCTCGCGCCGGCCCGTAGTGGTTGCGGTTGTAGAACTCGGAGACGGCGTCGGCATCGGTCGACGGGTTGTAATCCCGAATCTGGGCGGACATGGCTACGAGTTCGGCAGCGCGATCACGAGCGACCCCGAGGCGACGTCTGCGCCGTTCACGGTGAGGGCCACCGAGAAGTCGGTCATTCCGCCGAACCGGGTGCCGGCCGTCGCCCGGATGCGCACCTGGTCTCCCGGGCGCACGAGCGTCACGAAGCGAAACCGCTTGACGGATGCGAGGTAGCCGATCGCCGGGGCGGCGGGCTCGTCGAGGTCGGCCATGACCAGTCCGCAGAGGTGGCCCGCCGCTTCGATCAGCAGCACGCCCGGATATATCGGCTCACCCGGAAAGTGCCCCGCGAACACCGGATCGGAGATCGAGATGTTCTTGAGCGCCGCGCCGGAGTGCGACGGCACGAGCTCGGTGACGGCGTCGAGCATCACGAACGGATGCCGGTGCGGCAGCCTGCGCAGGATCTGCGCCGCGGTCAGCACCGTGCTCACGGGCGCGGTCGGTTCGCGACGATGTAGTCGGCGACCTTGTTGATCGAGCCGAAGACCGACTTGTCGTCGTCGGTGATGTAGACCTCGAACTCCTCCTCGACCAGGCTCACGATCTCGAGGGTGTCGAGCGAGTCCAGCTCGAGGCCGCGACCGAAGAGCGGCTGGTCGTCTTCGATCATCTGTGCGTCGATCGGAAGCTCCAGCCCCTCCACGAGCAGCGACCGCAGGCGGGCGTTGAGGGCCGAGCGCTGCTCGGCGACGGCGTGGATCTCAGTGAATGTGCTCATTCGGATTCCTTCATGTCAGGCGGTGATGCCACCATCGACCGCGAGTATTTGTCCTGTTGTGTACGACGACCGGGGGCCGGCGAGGAACTCGATGGCGAACGCGACCTCCCGAGGGTCGGCCACGCGTCCGAGCGGAATGAGGGCGGCGTACTCCGCTCGTGCCTTCGCGTCCATTCGCCGAAGCATGTCGGTGTCGGTGAAGCCGGGCGCGACCGCGTTGACCCGGATGCCGAGGCCGGCGACCTCCTTGGCCAGCGACTGGGTGAGTGAGTTGATTCCGCCCTTGCTCGCGCTGTAGTTGCCCTGACCCGGCTGGCCGCTGATGCCTGAGGTCGAGCTCACGAGAACGATCGATCCCCCGGTCTTGCGCATGGCCTTCACCGACTGCCGGCTCACATGGAAAGCGCCCGTCAGGTTGGTGTCGATCACGCGGCTCCAGCTCTCGGCCGACATCGTCGCGAGCAGGCCGTCCGAGGTGATCCCCGCGCTGAAGACCACCGTGCGCAGCACGCCTTCCATGGCGGCGACCGCCCGGAAGGCGCCGCGAACGGCGGCCTCGTCGCAGACATCGGCACACAGGGCCTCGGCTCGGCCTCCGGCCTGTCGGATGCTCGTGACCGCGTCGAGCGCGGCCGTCTCGTCGGATCGGTAGGCGATCACGACGGCCATCCCGCACTCCGCTAGCCGCTCGGCGGCCGCGCGCCCGATGCCCCGTGAGCCTCCGAAGACGAGGGCGATCCCCGTGTCGTGCACCTCAGCGCGCATGAGCCCGCCGATCGACAGAGGAGTCGGCCACGAACGAGTCGTCGACGTTCGTGATGTCGTCGGCCCGGATCAGGCCTCGGCCGAATCTCGCGAGCGCACCACCGGGACCGAACGTGATCCACCGGTTGCGGGTCGCGTCGCCGATCACCAGGTCCCACCGCACCGTGCGCCGGAGGCCCGTGATGAGGTCACGCGTCACGTCGGCGGTGCTCGACGCCATTCGGCCGGTCGTCGAGGCGACGTACGCCGGGCCGTCGCCGTCTGCGAACGCGGTGTCTGCCACGGCACGGCTCCACGCGTCGACGACCGGGTCCATCACGCGCGAATGGAAGCCGTTGCTCACGTCGAGCGTTCGCGAGCGGGCGCCGAAGTACGCCTTGGCCGCCTCGATGCCGCCGATCGAGCCGCTGAGTACGACCTGCCTCGCCCCGTTGCGAGCCGCGACGTCGAGAGAGAGCCGGTCGGCGTTCGCCAGAACATCCTGAAGCATCGTGTCGGACGTGACCGACACCGCGAGCATCGACCCCGTTCGCGGAACGCCGCCCATGAGCTGCGCGCGGGTGCGCACCAATCGGATGCCGTCGCGCAGGGTGAGGTGGCCGCTGGCCATCGCGGCAGGCAGAGCACCCACGCTGTGTCCGGCCACCGCCGCGGGCTCGGTGCCATGCCGACCCGCAGCCCACACCCGCCAGGCCGCGACAGAGCAGACGACGATCGCGAGCTGCGCGTTCTCGGTCGCCGCGAGCTCGGTGGCCGACGACTGCCAGCACAGGGCCCTCAGGTCGGTGTCGATCGCGTCGGATGCCTCGTCGAAGACCGCGGCGGCCTCGGCGAAACGCCCGGCCAGGCCGGCTCCCATTCCGACGAACTGGCTGCCCTGGCCCGGGAAGAGCCCGATGCTGCTCGTGCGCGTTGCGTCTGCGGCGGTCATCGGATGCGCTTCGCGAGCCGGAGAGCTGAGAGCACGGCGAACACGACGAAGAGCACCGCGAGTTCTGCGAGCGCGAACCCGTTCGACACCTCGAGGTCGCCCACCGAGATCGCGATGCCGTAGAACGTATTCAGCGTCGCCTCGGCTGTGGCGTTGCCGTTCGTCAAGGCCTGGGCGGCCTCGTGGGTGAAAGGCTGCCGAAGCAGCATCGCCGCCTGGGCGAAGGGGAGGGCGTTCATGACGTTCACCACGGCGACGGGCAGTGTTCCCGCCGGAATGTACGCCCCCGCGAGGAATCCGATGACCGTGCCGACGATGGTGCTGAGAGCGGCGAACGCGCTGTTCGACGTGAGGAACGTGACCACGAAGCCCGACACGGCGGAGAACGCCGCGGCCGCCACGACCACATAGGCGGCCGTGAGCAGCAGGCTCTGCGGGGTCATGGGCTCATCGCCCCGCAGGAGCGTGTAGAGCTGCGAGACGACCACGACCACCGCGGTCATGACCACGGCGACGACGAAGCTCGAGATCATGTAGCCGACGATGATGCTCCAACGCCGCATCGGCGACACCAGGAAGTCTTTGAAGCGCCCGCTCGCCGAGTCCTCGACGAACACGCTGAGGGCGGCCAAGCCGGTCGTCAGCGTCGTGATCATCGTGATTCCGGCGAAAACCCAGGCGTCGACGAAGGCCTGGATCTCGCCCGTCGACGCGTTCGCGAAGCGCTCGGCGAGGTTGTCGACCTGGAGGCCTCCGAGGAACAGGGCGTACAGGGCGATCAGGATGAGGGCCGAGAGCAGGGAGAAGAAGACGCCAGCCCTGTCGCGGAAGAAGATGCGCAGGTTGCGGCGGGCCAGGATCCAGGCGCTCATGCTCGGCCTCCCGTCGCCGTGACCGAGAGGAAGACGTCGTCCATGGTGCCGTGCCGGAACTCGAAATCGTCGACGATCGATCGATGGCGGTTCACGAAGTCGAGGGCCGAGGCCGAGTCGGGCACCGCGATGCGGCCGCCATCGCCCGACACGGTGCAGGCGAGCGAGGCGTCGGCGCAGGCGCGCATCACCGCCTCGATGTCGCTCGACGTGACCGAGAGCACGCTCGAACTGTGCGCCGCTCGAAGCTGAGAGGGCGTGCCCTGCACGACGAGCGATCCCGCGTGGATGATCGACACCAGGTCGGCCTCCTCGGTCTCCTCCATGTAGTGCGTGGTGAGAAAGACGGTGAGCCCCTTCGTCTGTCGCAGCGAGTGGATGGTGTGCCACACCTGTTCGCGACTCTGCGGGTCGAGGCCGGCCGTCGGCTCGTCGAGGAACAGCAGCACCGGATCGTGCATGAGCGCCCGGGCGATGTCGGCCCGCCTCTTCTGTCCGCCCGAGAGCGGGCCGTAGGGGCGGTCGAGAAAGTCGGTGAGGTCGATCTGCTCGGCGAGCTGCCGGATGCGCGTGGCGCAGTCGGTCGCGCTCAACCCGTAGAACGACGCACGGTCGCGCAGGTTCTCTCTGACCGTGAGGCTCGGATCGAGCAGCGACGACTGGAAGACCACGCCGATCCTTCTCCGGATCGCGTCGTCGTCTCGACCGACCTGCAGGCCGTCGATCTCGATGCGCCCGGAGTCGGCCGTCGTGACGGTGGTCAGGCAGGAGATGGTCGTGCTCTTGCCCGCGCCGTTCGTGCCGAGAAAGGCGAAGACACTCGCGGCGGGCACATCGAACGACAGGTCGTTCACGGCCGTGACAGGACCGAACCTCTTGGTGAGGTGGGCGACACGAATCACTCTGGACAGCTCCTCAGGGTTGATGAGGGCGCCCGGAATGACCGGTGCGAGCCCTCGTCCCCCGACGACCTCATGAGGCTAACAGACCTAATGCGTTTAAGCCTCATTTTGTGGATTAAGTTTCTCCAGGCCCACAAAACGCCGGCCGGTGCCGAGTCCACCTGCCACTGGGACTACGCGGACGCGGTACTGTTCGGAAGCAACGACTCTGGTAAGGACTTTCGATGAGCATTGCATTCCTGCTGACCACCCTCGTGGTGGTCGCTACCCCCGGCACGGGAGCGGTGTTCTCGATCGCCGCTGGACTCTCGCGCGGAACGAAGGCCGGGATCGTGGCCGCGTTCGGCTGTACCCTCGGCGTGATCCCGCACATGGTCGCCGCGATCACCGGGCTCGCCGCGATCCTGAACGCTTCCGCGATCGCGTTCCAGACCATCAAGTGGCTCGGCGTCGCCTACCTGCTGTACCTGGCGTGGAAGACCTTCCGCGACAAGTCACTGATCGACGTCGACGCCAACACCGCGCCGGCATCGTTCTGGTCGGTGATCCGCACCGCGATTTTGATCAACCTCCTCAACCCGAAGCTGACGATCTTCTTCTTCGCATTCCTGCCCCAGTTCGTCCCCGCGGGCGAGGCGAACGGCAGCTGGCACCTGATCGGGCTGAGCATGGTTTTCATGGCGCTGACGTTCGTCGTGTTCGCTCTCTACGGAGTGTTCGCCGCGACGATGCGTAACCAGGTCATCACCCGCCCGAAAGTCATGGCATGGCTGCGCCGCACGTTCGCCGCGACCTACGTCCTGCTCGCCGGCCGCCTCGCCCTCGAAACCCGATAGCCGCCCGATGCGATACACGTTTGTCATCACGCTGAAGCAGGTCTGAGGGTACAAGCGGGTTCGGGTCTGCATTCCGGTCCAACTGTGGACGCTAACTCCCCGACAGGCCGAATAGCGCGCACCCCGGAAGGGCCGTTGCGATCCCAAGCCACTGTGGAACGGAGACGACCTTTGCGTCTCAGAGGCTTACGTTCGTCCAGGAATGGAGAAGGATTTCACCACGCTCTTGTTCAGCCTGATCGCCACATTCCCACAGCGCTATCCGGGCCTGATTCGCCACGAGGTCCTGGTGGATCGAGACGACTGGCGCCGGTCCACTATGTCAGCACGTGGTCTAACGAGGAGGGGCTCGCCGACTACGTGGGCGTGAGTTGGCAATCCGAGCCCGTGACATTTGCAGACGAGGACCGATTCCTCGCGCAACCTCTGCTCCTTCGCCCATTCCAGTCGGTGCAGATCACCTCAGAGCCGCACCCGGCGGCGTGACCGACCGCCAGCTCAGCGGTTCACTCGAACGTCTTGACGCCGCCACGCTTCAGTCACGGTGACTCCCCATGTCCAACTGCGGCCGCGACGGCATCCTCCATGGATTGGGGTTCACGGCCGAGCAGCTGGGTCAGGTCGGTGGCAGGTCGGGCGAATCCGCCCACTCGGATCTCCCTGTGCACGTCCATCATCAGGTCGACGACATGTGCCGGCAGGCCTCGCCGTTGGAAGAGTCGGCGTTGCTCATCGTTGGAAACATTCCGGTACATCACAGGCCTCGAGGTTGCTCGTTCAACGGCCGCCGCGAGCTCAGCGAACCCCCACAACCGGTCACCAGTGAGGTCGTACGTCTTGCCCGCGTGCCCCTTTCCGAGCATCACCGTGGCGGTGGCTTCAGCAAGATCGTCCCTCGTCGCCGAGACCAAACGCGCACCGCCGACATTGGCCCGCACCAGACCGGTCGTCGCGTACTCGGACACGGACACGAAATTGATCCAGTTCTCGGTGTACTCACCGTTACGAAGAAACGTCCACGACATGCCGCTCCGACGGATCAGATCCTCCGTTGCGGAATGCATTTTATCGACAGGCGTGGCCCGCCGATCGCAATCGACCAGGGATGTGTACACCACCCGGCCCACCCGAGCCGCGGTGGCAGCGGCGACCACCGCGGCGTGCTGCACCATTCGGGCCGGGTCTGGAGCGTTCGATGCCACGAACAGCAACGTCTCGACTCCCGCAAAGGCCACCTCAAGGGAATCGGGTTGATCAAAGTCAGCCCACCGACCACTCCCTGGGAGATTGGACGGGATGCGCGCTAAACCGATCACGTTGTCTGCGCCTAGGCAGTCTCGAACAGACGCGAGTACCCGAGAACCCAGTTTGCCGCTTGCGCCAGTGATTCCAATCATGTCCACCTCGTCACTTTCCCAATGAAAGTAACAGTCTGAGATGAAATTAAGCAACTCGTGGAAAGCGGTCCCAGTAGGATCGATCCATGGTCGCCGAATCACATCCCCCGCCGAACGACTCGGCAGAGTGGGCCATCTTCGACCGAGCCGGCGAAGCGCGCGCCCTCCTGGACCAGGTGACTGGTCGGTGGGGGATGCTCGTAATTATGGGCCTCAGCTCGGGGCGGAAGAGATTCGGCGAGCTCCATACCCTCGTCGAAGGGTGCAGTGAGAAGATGCTCGCAAAAGCGCTCAGGGAGCTGGAACGCTCAGGGCTTGTGACCCGCACCCCTTACCCGACCATTCCGCCACGCGTCGACTACGAGCTCACCCTCCTTGGCCACGAAGCAGCACTCCCCGCAATCGCCTTGGCAACCTGGGTTCAAGCCAGCAGCGCGGCGGTCGCTCGACACCAGCGCGAGCACGACATCCGACAGCGGAAACCGACCAAGTACGACTGAGTGCGGCTCACCCGAGCAGCCCGCGAAACTGACCAACGAACGGTCGCGGGGTGGACAATCCGTTCCCCGTCAAGACTGAGTCAAGGCGGTCCGCGGAGCGCTGAGGTGCGGGATAGGGCCGCCTCGCGTGCCGGTCAGACGACACTTTCCCGCACCTCAATGGGCCATCGGCCGGGTACGGTCGGCCGTCGCTACTTCTGGGCCGCCTTCACGTAGGCGACGATCGCGTTCGCGTGACCATGCCCCAGGCCATGATCCGCCTTCAGCGTCGACACCACCTGCATGTGCGTGTTGTCGACGAGCTGTGCGCTCACGAGGTCGAGCCATTCCTGGATCGGCTTGCCATAGGTCTTCTCGATGCTTGGAAAATACGACGCCGGCCCCTTCAGCTTGGAGCCGTCGGTGGGCTGCTTCGGGGCGAGAACGCGGTCTGGGCTCATGGAGACACGATATTGGGCCGGGCCGAATCGCGCACGCAGAAAGCCTGCATACACCCCTCGCCATCACCGGTAGCGTCGTTGCCATGGCCCGCGCATACCGCTCACCCCGACGAGAAGCGGATGCCGCCTCCACTCGAGCGGCGATCATCGCGGCCGGCGAGAAGCTGTTCGTGCGCGACGGCTATGCCGCCACGTCGCTCCGGGCGATCGCCGACGAGGCACAGGTGTCCCTTCCGACCGTGCAACAGCAGGGCGGCAAGCACTCCCTGCTGATCGCCGCTTTCGAGGTGGCGTTCGCCGGAGACGAGGGAACCCACTCCCTCGCCGACCGGCCGTCCATGGCGGCGATCATGGGCGAGCCCGATTTCGAGACGGCAGTTCGGCGCTACGTCGACTTCCTCGGGGCCGCGCATCAGCGCTCCGCGGGCATCGTGAAGGCGATGTCCGCGGCCGCCGACGCGGATACTGCCGTGCGAGCGGCGTACGACGAGCTCGAACAGCGTCGCCACAGAGACATGACCATCGCGGCGCACTGGTTCGCAGGCCGCGGCCGCATCCCCGAATCGAGTGCCGACGCCGCCGCCGACGTGCTCAGCTACGTCACCGGAGCCGACGCCTACCTGCACTTCACCCGCTCTCGGGGCTGGTCGCCAGAGCAGTGGTCGGACTGGACGAGCCGACAGCTGCTCACCCTCGCCGAGCAACTGCCCGAGCCCACCCCCGCCGCAGAATGAGTGCGTGACGCCCGCTCGACACGTCACTATGCTCGTCGTCATGAACACCGCGACTCGGCGCTCCATCGGCGTCACCATGGTCATCATCGGCATCGTGATGGGGGCGATCGGCCTCGTCCTCGATCTCAACGGCGGTCCTTCGGCGCTGCACGTTCTGACGTGGGTCGGCGGCGGCCTGTTCGGCTACGGCTTCGTGACGCTCATCTACTCCCGCCGCGGCGAACTCAAATAACCCGTTCCGGGGTGACGCCGCGCGGCGCACCGGCTCAGGCCAGGTACGCCTCGACGAACAACGCCCCGCGAATGACCCGCAGCTCGTCGAGCACGCGCTCGATCAGCGCCGCGTTGACCCCGGATGCCGCCACGTCGTGCGGGCCGAGCGGTTGCAGGGCGCCGCAGCGGATGCGGATGACCTGCCACCCCACCTCGCGCAGCAGCCTGTCTTTACGGCGGTCGACGGCCTCACGGGTGCCCACGTGCTCGAGGCCGAACTTGCCGATGGTGTCGTACTCGATCGCCACCTTCAGCTCGGGAATGACGATGTCGGGCCACACCTCCGCCCGGTCGAAGAACGGTCGCGAGACCGCCACGGCGTTGGGGGTCATGTCGAGCGCCAGCCTGCGCGCCAGCTTCTGACGCAGCGCGCCCTCGGCGGCCGAGCTCGGCCGCGGTGCGCGGTCGCTGACGAACGCCTCGCCCGGCGCACGGCCGCTGTGCGGTGCCCGCGCGCTCGCGACGCGTCGCGCATCCGGTTTCGAGGCCGCCCGCGGCGGCGTGTCTGCGGTGCGGATGCGACGGGGCGCGGCGAGCGCGGAGCAGTCGGGGCACCACGACGATCGGCGTCGGGTGCGGCCCGGGCGGGTGCGCTGCTCGTCTGGCGTGGCCACGAAGACGTGCCCGGAGTCGCACTGCCAGGTGAGGTAGACGTCGGCGGCGGGCGGTATCTGGGTGAGCACGATGCCGGCGTTGAGGTCGGGGTGGAACTGGCGGGCGAGCACGGGATAGCGCTGCCAGTCGTCGCGATAGGAGCCCACGGCGTAGGGCACCTCGGCCCCCTTCGACCACTGGCGTCGCGACCACCAGGCCTGTACGTTCTCCGGCACCGCACCTCCCGCTGAAGAATCTAAGCGGGACCCCCGACACCGCCCCGATTCGCGCCGAGCGCCTCGGGCCGCCAGCCGCGCCTGTGCGCACGGATCAGCAGCGCGATGCCCTCGATCGGAAGGATGACGAACGGGATGAGGATGGCCAGGTGCGAGACGCCCGCGAACCCGACGGGCAGCGTGGGCGATGCGGCATCCGGATCGGTGGCCTCGACGATGGCGACGACGGCCAGAACGACCACCACCGACACGACGGGAATCAGCCACATCACCAGCTTCTCGCGGCGCGACCATGCTGCCGACAGCGAGACCCAGACGAGACCGACGAGCGGCCCCAGAACCGGCACGATGAAGCTGCCGACGATGAGCACGAGCACCGCCACGATCGAGAGGGTTCGGCCGGGCGCCGGCTCGGCGACGGGTGCCGGTTCGGCGACGGGTGCCGGTTCGGCGACGGGTGCCGCCGTTCCGGCGCGGGCCTCGGCCGCGATGAGGGCGGGATCGCCCAGATCGGCGATGCGCGCCGCGGCGTCGGCTGCATCGAGCCCGGCGAGTTCTTCGCGGATTCCCGACACGATCTCTGCGCGCACGCTCGGTTCGACTCCGACCAGGGCCGAGTCGAGCCGGGCGAGGTAGGCGGTCACGGTGTTCGAAGAAGGTTCGGTCATGAGTCGTCCTTTCCGACGAGGTCGTGCACGGTGGCGGCGAAGGGGCCCCATTGAAGCCGGAAGGTCTCGAGCTGCGCGTCGCCCTCGGCGGTGAGCCGGTAGTACTTGCGCACGGGGCCTGAAGCGGATGCCTCGTCGTAGGCCGTGACGAGACCCTGGTTTCGCAGGCGCGAGAGCATGGGGTAGAGCGTGCCGATGCTGGCGATCATGCCCGCTTTCACGAGGCGCTCGGAGAGCTGCCAGCCGTACATGGGCTCGCGCGAGAGCAGCCCGAGCACGCAGAACTCCACCACGCCCTTGCGCAGTTGAGCACCCACATCCACTGTCATGCTTTGCACGTTACCTTGTTATGCATGATAGATGCAAGGCGCTAGCGTTTCTGCGGATTGTGTAACAATGTTCCTCATGACCGCTGTCTTCGCCGTGCTGTTCGCGGCGCTCTGCTTCGCCACGACGGGCACCGCCCAGGCGCTCGCAGACGTCGACGGGTCGGCGCTCTCGATCGGCGCGGCCCGTGTGCTCGTGGGCGGCGGCCTTCTCGGCGTGATCGCGCTCGTCGCGTTGCTCCGGCGGCGACGCCGGCCGCGCTCGGATCGTGCGCGCCGCGACGGGGGCGTGCCGAGCGGGGCCGTGCCGAGCTGGGTCGTCATCGTCGTGGGGGCTCTCGGAGTTCTGGCCTATCAGCCGACATTCTTCGCCGGCACCCGGCTCAACGGGGTCGCCATCGGAACCGTCGTCGCCCTGGGCTCCGCCCCCGTGTTCACGGGCATCCTGAATGCGGCCATCCGCCGCAGCCGACCGACATCACGATGGGCGGTCGCGACGGCCGTCGCCCTGGCCGGCGTCGTGCTCGTGTCGGGGGTCGCGGGCAACGGGAGCGGACAGCAGATCGCTCCCGTGGGCATCCTGGCGTCGCTCGGCGCCGGGGCCTCGTATGCGGTGTACGCCATCGCGAGCAAGCTCCTGCTCGACCGGGAATGGAGCACGTCGGCATCGATGGGCGCCGTCTTCGGCGTCGCCTCCGTCTTCAGCGTGCCGGTGCTGCTGAGCACCTCGCTGGCGTGGCTCACGACGACCGAGGGAGTGCTGCTCGTGCTCTGGCTCGGCGTCGTCACGATCGTGGTCGCCTATCTTCTCTTCGGCTGGGGACTCAAGCGCCTGGCCCCCACGACGGTCGCCTCCCTGACACTGGCGGAACCGCTCGTCGCCACGCTGCTGGGGCTGATCGTTCTGCGCGAGACCCTCTCCGCCCCCGCGATCGTCGGGCTGATCATCATGGCGGTGGGACTGACGATCCTGACGCTCCCCACTCGGCGGAAGGGATTCGTGCGTGACACCGCGACGTCGTGACGACCACGTGAGTCCCACCACGGCCGCGCAGCTGGCGGATGCCCTGCGTGCCCGCATCCTCGACGGAGACGTCGAGCCCGGAGCCCCGCTGCGCGAAGAGGAGCTTGCCCTGCGGCACGGAGTCTCGAGGCACACGGTGCGCACGGCACTCGCGGCACTCGCGTCCGAGCGCCTCGTCGAGGCCGCTGCCTATCGGGGCGCGCGCGTCGCCGTCCTCGACGATGAATCGCTCATCGCGCTGCAGCAGCTCCGAGGGGCGCTCGAGACCGAGGCCGTGCGACTCACGACGGAGATCCACGGCAGGTCGTGGCCCGACGAGGTGACCATGCCGATTCACGCGGCCGTCGACGATCTCGCCCGGGCCGAGGCATCCGGCGACTGGCCTGCGATCACGCGCGCCCACGCCCTCGTTCACCGCACGATCGTCGCCGCAGCAGGCAGTCCGCGCATCGCCGAGGCCCACCGGCTTCTCGAGTCGGAGATCCTCCTGCTGCTCGCGCACGTGCGACCCGACTATCCGCCGGGCGCCCTCGCGCACGAACACCGCGCCTACCTCGTCGACGTCATGGGATCAGGCGGCGACGCGGTCCGCGCCCACCTCGACCACTCGACCGCACTCATCCGCGCCGCGAGGTCATCGCCCGATGCCGACTGACCGACGAGACCTCGTCAGCTCGCTGTGTCGCCGGTCCACTGGGCGAGGGCGGCGATGAATCCGCGCACGAGGCGGTCGAAGCTGCGGTCGACGTCGGCGGCCAGGGCGAACGAGCCACTGGTCTCGAGCGAGACGAACCCGTGCAGCGTCGCGCGGAACGCCCGGATCGCGTCGATGGCGTCATCGCCCTCGAGGTTGTAGGCGGCGAGTACATCGGCGATGAGCTGCACGGCCTCGATCGACACGGCCTCGTCTTCGACGTCGCCCGGCGCCGGCATGAGATTGGATGCCTCGTACCGCGCCGGGTGGGCGCGCGCCCAGTCGCGATAGGCGTGAGACATCGACGAGATCGCGTCGGCTCCCGAACGACCCACGGATGCGCGCGCCAGCACCCCGCCCAGGTCGCGTTTCGCGTGCACGGCCATGTCGCGCTGCAGTCCGGCCATCGAGTCGATGTGCTTGTAGAGGGAGGGCTGTCGCACCCCGAGCCTGTCTGCGAGGGCGGCGAGCGTGAGCTTCGCGAGCCCTACCTCGTCGGCCATCACGGCCGCCTCTTCGGCGACGCGGTCCCGGGTCAGGCCGGCCCTAGGCACGTGCTCGTCTTTCCATGACTCAAGGGTGACCCGGGCACCCGGCTAATGTCAATAGCTTTTTCACTTAGGCTATTGACATTAGCTAACCGGGGATGCACAGTAGCTTCATGACTTCCACTTCATCGTCTTCGCCCGTCACCCGGTTCATCTCGCGCCCAGAGGGCCGCGTGGCCTACGACATCCAGGGCACCGGCCCGCTCCTTGTTCTCGTCCCCGGAATGGGCGAGTTGCGCTCGTCGTACCGCCACCTCACCCCGTCGCTCGTCGCCGCCGGCTACACGGTCGCAACGACCGATCTCCGCGGCCACGGCGACAGCGACACCTCGTTCACGTCGTACGGCGACGTCGAGACGGCGGCCGACATCCGGGCCCTGATCACCGAGCTGGGCCGCCCGGCCGTGATCGTCGGCAACTCCCTGGCAGCCGGAGCGGCCGTGATCGTCGCGGCCGAGCATCCTGCCCAGGTCGACGGACTCGTGCTCGTGGGTCCGTTCGTGCGCAATCCGCCCGCGAACGCGCTCATCACCGGGGCATTCCGCGTCATGATGAACCCGCTCTGGATCGCGTCGGTCTGGAAGGCCTACATGCCCACCCTCTACTCCGGCCGCAAGCCCGACGACTTCGACGAGTACCGCTCGGCCGTCGTATCCAGCCTCAAGCGCAGCGCGTACGGCAAGGCCTTCTCGCTCACCACCCGGCAGACCACCCACGACCCCGCCGAGGCGCAGCTCGGAGGGGTGACGGCACCCACGCTCGTGATCATGGGCGAGAAGGATCCCGACTTCAAGAACCCCGCGGCCGAGGCCGCCTTCATCGGCGAAGCGCTGGCAGCGAAGGTCGTGATGGTGCCGGAGGCCGGCCACTACCCCCAGGCCCAGCAGCCGAAGATCACCTCCGACGCGATCCTCGCCTTCCTCAAGGCGCTCCCCCGCGCGTGAGTCAGTAGTTCCTCTTGCGGACTACACGTACCGGTGCGCCGGTACCTATAGTCCGCAACGGGAACAACTACCCTGACGCAGCCGGAACGTCGTCGTCGACGATGTTGTTGACGGCCCAGTCCGCGAGCGCTATGGCGTGCGGCAGCAAGGTCTTCGCGGTCGGTGTGAGCTCGTATTCGACACGGGGCGGCACCTCGGCGTAGGCCGTTCGGGTGACCAGACCGTCTCTGCCGAGGTGCATCAGCGTGCGGGACAGCATGCGCTGCGAGACGCCCGGGATGCGACGCTGCAGCTCCGTGAAGCGCAGGCGCTGGTCGTCGAGGGTCGCGATGACCAGCAGGGTCCACTTGTCGGCGATCCGGTCGAGCAGAGACCGGATGGCCCGCCCTTGATCGCCGCGGATCAGGCAGACGTTCTCGTAGTCCGACACCCTCGACCTCTTCACAGTTACACGTGTGTGCCTTTTGCAGGGCTCCTTCGGAGCGCCCATACTGGCGATGCTTACCAAGCGTAACTATGAAAGAGGATCGCCATGCTGATCGCCTACTGGATCGTCGGAGGCCTTCTGGCCCTGTTCTACCTGTACTCGGGGGGCATCAAGCTCATCCAGTCGAAGGACCGGCTGCGCCCGATGATGCAGTGGGTCGACGACATGCCCATCGGCGCGGTTCGCACCATCGGCCTCGTCGAGGTGCTGGGAGCGATCGGGCTCATCGTGCCGCCGCTCGTCGGCATCCTGCCGTGGCTGAGCCTCGCCGCGGCCGTCGGATTGTTCGCCGTGCAGGTCGGGGCCGCGGTGGTCCACCTCCGCCGACACGACACGATCTGGATGAACCTCGCACTGGCCGTGGCCGCGGCGATCGTGGTGTGGCTCTCGACCGTCTGGTTGTGACGCGGGCACCCAGGTCGGAGGGCAAGGCACCTGGCCGACCCGGGCCACCGGGCGAATAATGGAGCACACCGCCACTCCCTACGAACGATGAGGACTCGACCATGGCCACGGTGCACGAACTGCTCGACACGAATCTGTTCCGCGTCTTCAATAACCGCGACGCCGCCGATCGGAGACGAGTGATCGACGAGACCTACACCGACGATGTGGAGTTCACCGATCCCGAGGGAACCGTCGTCGGCCGCGATGCGCTCGACGAGAAAGCGGGCGACTTGCTCGCCACGGCACCCGCCGATTTCGAGTTCGTCACCGACGGCATCCATTACGAGTCTGCCGACACCGGCGCCCTGCCGTGGGCCTTCGGCCCGGCGGGCTCCCCGGTCGTGCGTGGCCTCGACATCGTGACCGTGCGCGATGGACGCATCAGGACGATGCGCACCCTGCTCGTCGAGGTCGCTCAGCCCGAGTAGCTGCGCACCGCGCCGCCTACAGCAGGGTTGTCAGCACTCCGCCGTCGGCGCGCAGGGCGGCTCCGTTCGTCGCCGACGAGAGCGGGCTCGCCAGGTAGGCGGCCAGGTGGGCGATCTCGTCGGCGTCGATGAAGCGCTCGAGCAGAGAGGTGTGATTCGCGCCGATGATCGCCGACTTCAGCTGCTCGGTCGGCACCCCCTGAGCCTGTGCGATGCGGTCGACGGTCGCCGCGACGCCGTCGGAGTAGGTCGGACCTCCCAGGATCGTATTCACCGTCACGGCTGTGCCGCGGGTGAGTTTGGCCAGGCCGTTGCCCAGCGCGATCGTGGCCGCCTTGGTCACGCCGTAGTGCACCATGTCGACGGGCACACTCACGCCCGATTCGCTCGAGATGAACAGGATGCGACCCCATCGCCGTGCGAGCATGTGCGGAAGCAGGGCCCGCGACAGACGCACCCCGCTCATCAGGTTGACGTCGAGGTAGCGCGCCCAGTCGGCATCCGTGATGTCGGCGAAGGGCGTGACGTCGAAGAGGCCCACGTTATTGATCAGGATGTCGACACGACCGATCGACTCGATCAGTCGCTGCACGTCGGCGACGTCTGAGAAGTCGGCGGCGATCCCCGTGACGACGGCACCGGAGACCTCGCTGCGCAGGCGCTGCACCGACTCCTGCACCCGTGCGTCATCCCGACCGTTGATCACGACCTCGACGCCCTCCTGAAGCAGCGCCCTCGCGATCGCGTAGCCGATGCCCTGAGTCGAGCCGCTGATGAAGGCGCGTTTGTCGGCGAGTTGCAGATCCATGGGGTTTTGTCCTTTTTTACTTGACTGGGTAAGTAAAAGGTAAACGAATTCACTTGACTGAGCAACTAAAGGGGTAGCCTTGGACTATGAGCAACGAGTCCGACGGATCACCTCTCACCGGCGACGACCTGGCCACTTGGGCGGCGCTCGCAACTGTTCTCGAGTGGCTGCCGCCCGCGCTCGACGCCCGACTCGTGCGCGACTTCGATCTCACCCACTTCGAGTACGGCATCCTCTACGCCCTGGCCACGTCACCCGAGCGGACCCTTCGCATGACCGTGCTCGCGGGCTACGCGAACAGTTCGCTCTCGCGGCTGTCACGAGCGGCGACCCGACTCGAAGGGCGCGGGTGGATTTCGCGCACGCGTGACCCCGCTGACGGGCGCTCGACTCTTGCGCTGCTCACCGCGCAGGGTCTCGAGGTGTTCGAGAAGGCCACTCCCGTGCACGAGCAGAATGTCAGAGAACTGGTGCTCGACCCCCTCACCAGCGCTCAGAAGAACCAGCTGCGTGCGATCAGCCGTCGCATCCAGCAGGCGATCCGCGCGAACGACGGGTGGGCGCCGCGGTAGCCACCGCCGTCCAGGCTCGAACGGGAGGAGATTCGGGGCCACCGACACCCATAGGGGCGCGCAACCCATGAATCTCCGCCCGAAAACTCCGCGGCGGCGGACTCAGCGCAGGATGCCTCGGGTGCGGGCCTCGGAGACGGCCGCGGTGCGCGAGCTCACGCCCAGCTTCGTGAAGATGTGGGCGAGATGCGACTTGACGGTGGTCTCGCTCACGAAGAGGTCGCCGGCGACCTCGGTATTGGAGCGGCCGGAGGCCACCAGCTCGAGAACCTCGATCTCGCGAGAGCTCAGGCTCGCCTGGGGCGCACGCATGCGGCTGAGCAGGCGCGACGCGATCACCGGCGCGAGGGCGCTCTCACCCGCAGCGGCCGCCCGCACGGCCGCGATGAGCTCGTGCGGCGGCGCGTCCTTGAGCAGGTAGCCGCTGGCGCCGGCCTCGACGGCGCCCAGGATGTCGGCGTCGGAGTCGTAGTTCGTGAGCACCAGCACGTAAGGCGCCGCATCGAGAGCCCGGATGCGGCGGGTCGCGTCGGCGCCCGTGGCCCGTGACCGGGCCCCGAACTGCAGGTCCATCAGAACGACATCCGGATTCTCGTGCACGGTCGCGGCCACCGCCTCGTCGGGAGTCGCGGCCTCGGCCACGACCTCGATGTCGTCTTCGAGACCGAAAAGCGCGATGAGGCCGGAACGCACGATGGGATGGTCGTCGGCGACGACGAGCCTGATCACGAGACGTTCTCGAGCGCGAGTTCGACCGCGAGCGTCGTGCCGCTCCCAGGCGAGGAGTCGACGATCAGCTCTCCGCCGAGCTGTCCGACGCGTTCCCGGGCCGCCTGCAGGCCGAACGAGTCGGACCGGCCGCCCCGCGCATCCGGCACCTGCCCCGGGTCGAAGCCCGTGCCGTCGTCGACGATGCTGAAGCGCAGCCGACGATCCTGCACCTCGAGGGTGATCGTCGCCTCCGCGGCGTGAGCGTGCTGAATGATGTTCGCGACGGCGCCCTGGGCGATGCGCAGGAGCGCGGTCTGCAGGTGCATGGGCAGCGGGGCCGCATCGGAGACGCGCACGGTCACCTGCAGTCCCTGCGTTCGCCACGGGCCCGACGCGAGTCGACGAAGCGCCCCGCCGAGGCCGTTGTCGTCGAGCTGCGGGGGCGTCAGTTCGCTGATGAAGCGTCGGGCGTCTGCAAGATTGTCGGCCGCGGTCTCGCGGGCGAGCCGGATGTGCTCCACGCCCGGCCGCTCGGGGTCGGCCCTCTCGGCCGCGTGCAGCAGCATCTGGATGCTCGACAGTCCCTGGGCGAGGGTGTCATGGATCTCGCGGGCGAGCCGGGCGCGTTCGGCGAGCACGCCGGACTCGTGCTCGGTGGCGGCGAGCTGGCCGCGGGCTGCCAGGAGCTCCTGCACCAGGGCCTCGCGCTGCTGCGCCTCCTGCGCGAGCGCCTGGTAGCCGAGGCCGATGAGCAAGGCGACGCCCGCGCCCACGATCGGGCCGACGACCCCGCCGACGCTCCATCCGCCATGGACGCCCAGGGCGCAGATCGCGACGACGGTCGCGATCACGATCGCGCCGGAACCCCACCACCGGCCGAGTAGATGCAGGAAGAGGAAGAACAGAGGGAAGACGAGATAGGCGGCCTCGGGCGTCAGCCATAGGAGGGCGACCCACTCGACGATGAGTGCTGCGAGCCACACCAATGCGGGCGGGCGGCCTCGACCGCGCGCGATCCCGGCCACGAATCCCCCGGCCGCGTAGGTGGCCATCAGCAGGATCGCCAGCGCGACGACCGCCGGGCTCGCATCGGTCGGCGCCGCGATCGCGCGAACGACGACCAGCCCCGCGAGCACGGCGAAGAGAACGTGAAGACCGGTGCGCAGGCCCACGAAGACCGGGGTGAGCGCGGTGTGGGCCATGAATCGAACTCTACGCGTCGGCCCGGCGGCCGCATCGTCCGAAAGGACGACTCCCCAGCCCGTCGATCGGTCGCGGGCGGCCGTGCGTCAGACGGATGCCACGGCGATGGTCCCACGGAAAAGTGAGAGAGGTCACCGCACCGGTGGCACGAAAGGACACTCCATGTTCGTCGCCCTTCGCGACCTGCGCTTCGCCCGGGGCCGGTTCATTCTCATCGGCTCGGTCGTGGCCCTCATCACCATCCTCGTCGGGTTCCTCAGCGGCCTCACCGGAGGGCTCGCCACCCAGAACATCTCGGCCATCCTCCAGCTCCCCGGCGACCGCATCGTCTTCTCGACGACCGCCGGCGAGAGCGCGAGCTACTCCGACTCGGCGATCACGAAGCAGCAGGCCGCGGCCTGGGCCTCGACGGCCGGCGTCACCTCGGTGCTGCCGATCGGTATCAGCCAGACCCGCGCCGAGGCGGGCGGCACTCGGGCAGCGATCGCCGTGTTCGGCGTGCAGCCGGGCTTCACCGGGGCCGCGCCCACGCAGAGCGGGCACGTGAGCCTTGCAGCTCCGGCCGCGAAGGCCCTCGGGGTCGAGGTGGGCGGCTCCGTGACGATCGGAGGCAGCGACTGCGTCGTCGACAGTGTCGACGGCGACGCCTGGTACAGCCACACCCCGGTCGTCTGGATGACCCTCACAGACTGGCAGGCCTACGCGGCGGCCACCGGCAGCCCCGACAGCTACGCGACCGTGCTCGCCGCATCCGGAACGCCCGACTGGGCCGCCGCCGACACGGCCACCGTGTCGATCTCGGAAAGCGTGGTGGGCTCACTCACCGCGCTCAGCGCGTTCCGCTCGGAGATCGGCTCGCTGCTGCTCATGGTGGCGATGCTCTTCGGCATCTCAGGTCTTGTGATCGGCGCGTTCTTCACCGTCTGGACCATGCAGCGACAGGGCGACATCGCCGTTCTCAAGGCGCTCGGGGCGAGTACGCGATCTCTTCGAACGGATGCGCTGGGCCAGGCCCTCATCGTTCTGGTCGCGGGCATCGGGGTCGGCCTCGGCATCGTGACCGCGCTCGGGCTGCTCGCCGGCTCCGCGCTCCCCTTTCTTCTGAGCCCCCTGACCACCCTGTTGCCCGGGGCGATCATGATCGTTCTCGGCCTCGCCGGAGCCGCCTTCGCGCTCCGCACCATCACCTCTTCCGACCCACTCACCGCTCTAGGGAGCACCCGATGATCCGCCTGAACGACGTCACCCTCACCTTCCCCGACGGCGAGAGCCGCATCACCGCGATCGACCACGTCTCACTCGTCGCGCATCCCGGCACCGTCACCGGAATCACGGGGCCCAGCGGCTCGGGTAAGTCGAGCCTGCTCGCCGTGGCGGCCACTCTCATCCGGCCCGACTCGGGCGAGGTTCTCATCGACGGGCTCGATGCCGGCCGGCTGAGCGCCGCGGAGGCGACCGAGCTGCGCCGCGAGAAGATCGGCATCGTCTTCCAGCAGTCCAACCTGATCCCGTCGCTCACGGCCCTGGAGCAGCTCGTCGTCATGAACGAACTCGGCGCACGGGGTACGCGGGCCGGCCGCCGGGGCCGCGCCGTCGCATCCGATCGCGCAGCGATGCTTCTGGATGCCGTCGGCCTGGCCGACCAGCGCCACAAACGGCCCCATCAGCTGTCAGGCGGGCAGCGGCAGAGGGTGAACATCGCCCGCTCGCTGATGAACGACCCGGCCGTTCTGCTGGTCGACGAGCCGACGAGCGCCCTCGACCAGGAGAGGGGCGCCGGCATCATCGAGCTCATCCTGCGGCTCACGGACGAGCTAGACACCAGCACCCTGCTCGTGACGCACGATCTCCTGCACCTGCCTCGGATGCACGGGGCGCTGCGCCTGGTCGACGGCGCGATGGTCGACGGTCGAGTGGCGGCGGCGTAGTCCCTGCCGTCGCCGCGCGGCGCCGAGTTGCAGAAAACGGCCGCCTCCCCGCAGAGGGAGGCGGCTATTTCGGGCAACTCGATGAGCCTGCGTCGCGACGCGGCCTACTTCGCGTCGGCGTCGACCTCCAGCTCGTCGAAGTCGTCGACTCCGGCGGCGGCGGCCTCGCGGCGGCGTGCACGCAGCGACGGGGCGACGAGCGCTGCGAGGATCGCGAGCACTCCGACTCCGGCCGAGGCCCAGAAGCCGATCGTGAACGCCTCGTCGGTCGGCGCGCCCTGGGCGGTCACGTTCGACGAGAGCAGGGCGGCGATGACCGCTGTTCCGATGCTGCTTCCGATCGTGCGGATGACCGTGTTCGCGCTGATCGCCTCGCTCGTCTGGGCGGCGGGGACGCTCTCGACGATGGCGTTCGACGTGGCGGCGAGCGCCATGCCGATGCCGATTCCGGTGAGGATGCCCGAGACCAGGATCTGCCATTCCTCGGCGTGGCCGAGCGCCGGGATGATGAAGGCGACCGCCACGGAGACGCCTCCGATGATCATGGGGATCTTCGGCCCGATCTTGCGGATCAGGGTGCCGGCCGCCACGCCGGACAGCACCATCGCGACGACGGTCGGCAGCAGGTAGAGCCCCGACTCGCTCACCGACTTGCCGAAGCCGTAGCCGAGCGCGCTGGGCAGCTGCAGAAGGGTCGGAACGAGGATGAAGGTGCCGAACATCGCGAAGCCGAACGCGAGCGCCACGATGTGAGCCGTCCAGACGCCGCGGTGCTGGAACAGGCGCATGTCGATCAGCGGCTCCTTCACCCGCAGCTCGACGAACACGAAGACCACGAGCGCGACGGCGCCGAGAACGAGCAGGCCCACGGTCTTGCTGTCGCCCCAGCCCCACTTCTGGCCCTCGCCGATGGCGAGCAGCAGCGCGACGAGACCGACAGACAGGATGCCGGTGCCCACCAGGTCGAGACGGCCCGGTGTGCGCCGGGTCGACTCCGGGATGCCGAAGATCGCACCGAGAAGGGCGATCGCCACGAGGATGGCCGGCAGCCAGAACAGCCAGTGCCACGAGAGCGCCTCGACGATGGGGCCGGCGGCGACGATGCCGACGCCCGCGCCGATGCCGAAGATGGCCGAGAGCAGACCGATCGTCACGCTGACGCGCTCCCTCGGCAACTCGTCGCGCACGATGCCGATCGAGAGCGGCATCACAGCGCCGGCTGCGCCCTGCAGCACGCGGGCCACGATCAGCACACCGAGGTTCGGGGCGAGGGCGGCAAGTACGGTGCCGACGAGAAGGAGTGCCAGCACGACAATGATGACCTTGCGCTTGCCGACCATGTCGCCGAGACGACCGAGGATGGGCGTGAGCACCGAGGCGGAGAGCAGATAGGCCGTGAGAACCCAGCTCGCATCCGAGGTGGCGACGCCGAGGTCGGATCCGATGGTGCCGAGCGCCGGTGCGACGAGCGACTGCAGCACGGCGAACGAGAGCCCGCCCAGCGACAGGAACAGCACGATCGCGACGGACCGGGACCCGGGCGTCTTGACGGCCGCGCCCGACTGAGCGCGGACGGACCCGGTCGACGGGCCCTGGGTGGTGACGGACATGACTCTCCTCGATGTAAGCACTTGCTGACTTGATGAGTATTCACCACTCGATGACCTCTGTCAACAATCGTTTACTTGCTGGCGGGGGCGCCGCTACAGTGGACGGAGGAGTTGATACATGAGCAACGAGACACAGTCGTCGACAGCAGACCTCGGCGAGGCCGCCCCGGGAGCGGACGGCGAACTGATCCGCTCCGGTCGCGATGCCACCGCAACGCGGCGAGCCCTGGTGCGCGCAGCCCGCCGCCGCTTCGCGACAGACGGCTACCGCGCGACGACCGTGAGGCGGATCGCCTCCGACGTGGGCGTGAACGTAGCCCTGATCAACCGCTACTTCGTCTCGAAGGAGGGGCTGTTCGAGGCCTGCATGCTGCGCACCTCCGACGAGCTCGAGACGCAGGCGTCCACGCCATCGAAGAGCATCGACGAGGTCATCGAGCGCCTCATCGAACACGTCGTCAACGCGCCCGACCGCGATGACCCGCTGCAGCTCCTTCTCCTCCTGCGCTCCTCGGGAGACGAGAACGCCGATCTCATCCGCCGCAGGACCCTCGAGCACTTCACCCGCCGGCTCGCCGCCGCGGCCGGCTGGAGACCCGACGATCGCGAGAGCGAGGCCATCCTGCTGCGCGCCCAGCTCGCGATCGCGACCTCGCTCGGTGTGGTGATGCTGCGAACCTCGGCCGCCGTGCAGCCCGTGGCCTCTGCCAGCGGCGACGACCTGACCGCACCCCTGCGGCAGATTTTCGGTGTGCTGCTCGGCCGATCCGAGCAGTAGGTACCCGCGCGGACAGCAGTTGCCGGCGCACCGGCAACTGCTGTCCTGAACGGCGACTACTGGCCCGCAGCCCCCAGGCGGCGGCGGAATGTCAGCACTCCGACGCCCGCCAGCAGGGCGAGCAGCGCGGTGGCGAACATCCATCCGGGGTCTGTTCCCGTTCGGGGCAGTTGGCCCGTGGCACCGGATGCGCCTGTCGCCGGGTCCGACGCCGTCGGCGCGGCGGGCACCGTCGGCGTCGGCGCGGGTGTCGGCTCCGGCTCGCCGACAGCGCTCACCGTGAGCTCGGCCTCCTCCGTGACCACCTGGCCGGCCGCGTTGGAGAAGACCGCCCGGTAACGCGAGCCGTCCTGGGAGTCCGTGACGGCATCCAGCTCGAGGACCGCTGGTGCGGGAGCGACCGCGAGCGCCGACGCCCCGGCCCCGCCGCCCTGAACGTCGGTCCACTCGGTCTCACCCGCGGCGAGCACCTGCCAGGTGGCTTCGGGCGCGGGATAGCCGGACGCTGTCGCCTCGAAGCGAACCGACTCGCCGACCGTCGCCGACGTGGCCGCCGGCTGCGTGAGCACGACGGGCGCCAGCGGCGTGACGGGCGGAGCCTCCTGCCCCGCGAAGTAGACCGGGGTGAAGGTCTCGAGACCCGCGTCGCGCTGGCCGTGGGCTCCGATCGTGAGCACGCCGCAGCGCACACTGCCGTCGAGGCAGTCGACCTGCTCCGATCCCGCGGTGAACCGTGCGGCGGTCACGAGGCCGTCGACCGTGAACGAGCCGTTCGACTCGAAGAGCGCGTTCGCGGCACCGGCCGTGCCCGCTCCGGGCCACGCGATGAAGCGCTGGTTCTCCTCCCCGTCGATGTAGGCGTAGCCGCTGCCGTGCGTTCCACCCTCCGAAGGGAAGGTCTCGACATAGCCGAAGAGCACGTAGAGGCCCGACTTGTTCGTGCCCTTCGTGAAGTTCGAACCTGCGACGCTGAGAACCGCGGAACCGTCGGCCGCGAGCTCGACGGCCGGAGAGACCGTCGTGTACGCGCCGGCGGCGTTCGGCGTTCCGGTGATCGACCCGTCGGCATGCACGGTGGGCGTCACGACGCTCAGGGCGACGGCGTTCGAGGCCGTGGTGCCGTGGTCGTTCGTCGCCACGGCTCGGATGCGGGCGGCCTCCCGCGCATCCGGAATCACGAGCCGGGTACCGGTCGCCTGCTGGCCGTCGACGATCACCGGCTGCCAGGCCGAGTCGATCTCCTGCTCCCAGGTGACGACCGGTTCGGGATTGCCCGAGATCAGCACCTGGAACACCGCCTCGTCGCCCGGCTCGAGAGTGACGCCGACGGGCTGCTGCACGAACGCCGGCGCCGAGAGCACCGTCGCCGTCGCGACCTCGGATGCGACGGTGCCGGTCGACGACGTGACGACCGCCCGGTAGGCGGTGCCGTCGTCGGTCGGTGTCACGGGGAGTTCGAGAACGGCCGATGTCGCGCCCTCGATGTCGGCGAACGCGGTCTGGCCGACGGGCTTGGACTGCCAGCGCACGGTCGGCTCGGGCGTTCCGGTCGTCTCGACCGAGAAGCGCGCCGTGGTCGCTCCCGTTGCCGTGTCGACGACGACGGACACGGGCTGGGAGGTGATCTCGGGGACGGTTCCTGCGAATGAGTAGCGCTGGATGCCGCCGAGGCCGTCGGCCGTGCGGATCTGCAGGTAGAGAGAACCGTCCGGTCCGATCGTGAGCGCCTGCGGGTTGAAGCCGTTGATCAGCGGCAGCTCCTGGGTGCCCACGAGCGCGCCATCGCGGAACGCGAGGAGGCGCTTGGCCGACAGATTCGTGGTGAGGGTGAGTCCGGTGGCCGGGTCGCCGACGACCGTGGGCGACGCGTAGACGTTGCCGCCGACATCCAGCGTGAATTGGTCGCCGGCCACAGCGGCACCGTCGATGAGGGACACCGGACGGAAGGCGCCGACCGCCGACGTCAGCAGCACCGACCCGTCGGCGGCCGCCGATGCGCTTCCGTAGCCCGCGCCGAAGGGGTCGTCGACAGGCTCGGCGCCGTCGATCGCCTCGACCCGGATGCCATCGGCCGCGTCACCCGTGCCGGTCACGATGTGGAACGCAGGGATTGGAGTGACGGTGAGATTCGACCAGTCCTCGGGGCCGGTGTACACGGAGCCGCCGCCTGCGAGCACTGCGCTGCCGTCGGGGAGGAACGTGAGATTGGTTGAGAGGCCGGAGAGACCGAACGGCATGGCTACATCGAGGCTGCCTTCATACTCTGCGCGGAGGTCGGCCGGAATGTCGAGTGCGGACACGACGCTCGTCCACCCCGAGGACGCGGAGCGGAAGATCGTGAACGAACTCTGCGGATCAGCGAAGCTGAAGAGACCGGAGACGACGGCCAGTTCACGGTTCACGGGGTTCCAGGCGAACGAGGTGATCTCTGCGCTCCCCAATCGCACGGCGCCCGGGGGAAGGTTACCGATGGGCTCGGTGTCGAAGGCGAGGGTGCCGGGGTTCCACACCGATCGGTTGACGATCACCGTCTCGGCGGTCACCGACGGCCAGAAGACCGCGCCCGTCTCGGCATCGAACGCGGTGCGGATCATCGCGATGGAGTCGCTCTCTGGAATGACGAGTGCCTCTCCCCGAGGCTCGAGGGTGATGGGGTCGGCGGCGATGAACGAGTGCTGCTTGACGCCGACCTGGCCCGTCGCGCCCTGCACGATCACCACGGTCTGGCCGTCGGCGGTCGGGTAGGCGACCCGAGTATTCGACTCCTTCTTGTCGGAGACCCACTGGGCACCAGCGGTGTAGACCGGCGCTCCCGGGCTGTCCCATCGCTCCTCGAGGTCGGGTGCACCTCCCGGGCCTGCGTAGTCGATCGTCACCGGGTCGAGCGGGGTTCCGGCGGGGTAGGTGACGAAGTCGGATGTCGCGGCACTCGGAATGGCCGGCCAGAGGGTGCGGGTTTCGCTGGTTTCGAGCGCAACCTCGGCGATGTCGAGGGTGGCGAGATCGACTCCTGTCTTCGTCTCGATGCCCGCTGCCGGGTCCCCTTGCAGGCGCCCTGCCCAGTCGCCGCGTATGACCTGGCCGTCGGGGCCGATCTCGACAGAGAAGTTGCCGTAGCGCGTGTCGAGCTGGCAGTAATCCTCGCAGTATCCCTCGAAGTGCACGCTTCCGGCGAAGGTGAGCATGGTCGTCTGCGTGGCCGAGTCATAGCTGCCCGAGGTGAGCGGGAACGAGTACAGGCCGTCGGCGGTGCGCGTGGCCCCGTCTTCGACCGTGGTGAAGTCGGCGCCGACGTACTTGCGCCAGGACTCCTTGATCCCCCACGTCATGGTGCCTTCGGTGATGGAGACCGCGGTCGGAGAGGCATCGGCCGCGTCCGCTGTTGCGGCGGCGTTCGCAGCCGCGTTCGCGGCCGTCGGAACCACGAGGCCCGACAGGAGGGCGGCGGCGGCCGTCGCGGTAAGGAGGAGAGAGTGGAACGGGTGCGTGGTTCGGGTCGGAATGGTTGTCACGATCGCACTTCTTTTGGGGTCGAGGGCGCACGAATGCGCAGAGGAGAAAGCAGATAGAGGGACTCGCAGCTGAAGGGGCAAGCTGACGCGTCCCCGGCGGCGACGGCCGCCGGGGACGCTTTCGATCAGGAGAAGGCGATGTCGGCGGAGACCGACGGGAACGACCCGCTCGAGTGGTTGTCGGTTACAACGACGCGGCACAGCGTGGTACCGCAGTTGAACGTCTCCGGCTGACCAGGAATCACACCGTAGTGCGCGTTGGTTAGAAGGCGCTTGACCGTGCCGGACTGCGTGACGGTGCCCCCGGTTCCGGTGAACTCCGCGCCGATGTACTGGCACGCCGGGGCGATGGCGGGCACACCCACATTGCCGTCGGAACACAGGCCGACGCGGTAGGTGTGCCCCGCCTCGGTGCCGTTCACCGTGACGGTGGTGGTGTAGCCGGCGGCCGGGCCGGAGCTCGGCGAGACCGTGACGCTCGAAATGGCCGAGGCAGACAAAGGAGCGGCCAGGGCGATCCCGGCGGCCGCGACCAGAGCCGCGAGCGACCCGATGACTCGGCGGCGACGGCCTGTGGCGACGCGGGGATGAGTGAGAATTGACATGGTTGTCGACCTTTCACGGTGTGACAAAGCACTGCTGCCTCGTCTGAACGGACCGCGCGCACCATCTGGCGAGCGCGACTCGAGGGGCTGCAGGGCTGCCGGGGTGAGGGATCCTTCACGACACTCACCCCGGCCCGCTTACACGGATCAGTCACCCTCGAAGTTTGGTTAGGCTAACCTAAGCTCAAGGTAGTGCACACCGTGCGTCGGTGACAAGAGCGAACGCCGAGAACCCTCGCTCGCATCGTCACGCCGCTGGGTCCGCAGCCGTGCGGCGGGTCATGCTGCGCGCATCCGGCCGTTAAAGCAAGGGTCGGATCACGATTCGATTCGAGACCGCAGGCTGATCGAATCGGGGGCACCGCGCCGCCGGTCGAAGGAGACCAGCATGTACTTCCACGTTCAGGAATGGATCAACGACATCGCCGAGGACGAGCCGGACCCTGCGGCCGCGAACGCCCTGCAGGAGGGTCTCGGCGGGCAGTTCGGCGAGATGCGCACCATGATGCAGTACCTGTTCCAGGCGATGAACTTCCGCGGTCCCGCCGCGAAGCCGTATCGCGACCTGATCCAGGGAGTCGGCACCGAGGAGATCAGCCACGTCGAGCTGATCGGCACCACCATCTCGCGGCTGCTGGATGGGGCGCCCGGATACAGCGGCAAGCTGACCGACCCGCTCGACACCCCGGGTGCAGGCGGTGCGACTCCTCTGAACATCGCCCTCGATCACGGCAACATCCACCACTATCTGGTGGGCGCTCAGGGCGCGCTTCCCGTCGACTCGGCGGGAAACCCATGGCTGGGCAGCTACGTCTACAACTCGGGCAACCTCGTGCTCGACCTGCTCTACAACCTCATGCTCGAGTCGACGGGTCGGCTGCAGAAGACGCGCATCTACGAGATGACCGCCAACAAGACGGCGCGTTCGACGATCGCGTACCTGATCGTGCGCGACCAGGCCCACGAGAACGCCTACGCCAAGGCGCTCGAGACGCTCGGCGTCGACTGGAAGAAGACGCTGCCGATTCCCAAGACGAACGCCGAGCAGTTCCCCGAGGTCAAGAAGCTCGTCGACCTCGGCCTGCAGAGCAAGCAGTTCACCTTCGACCTGAAGGGCGAGTCCGAGGCCGGCCGCATCTTCCAGGGGGCGTCGCCCTCGAACGACGGCACAGACCTCGACGGAAGCGAGCAGGCCCCGATCGGTACGCCCTCGTTCATCGCGCCGGAGCGCCTCGAGGAGTTCTCGCCCGGGCTCGACCCCGAGCTGCTCAAGCTGATCCAGGCCACGGCCGAGCAGGAGCTGGCGGAGGTCAACGCCTTCTACGGCCCGACGGCGAAGTAGCAGCCGGTCCGACGTTCGACAGGATGAATCGACGACACTCCGGTGTTCGTCACGTGACACACCGACGATGTCTCGATTCATCCTGTTGAACGGTTCGAGCACGACTTCGTACACTGAATCCGTGAGCACTGCACTCGACGACGGGCCGTTCTTTCACGGCACGAAGGCCGACGTGAAGGTCGGCGATCTTCTCGTGACGGGACGCCGCTCGAACTACCGCCCCGAGATAGTGATGAACCACATCTACTTCACGGCCCTTATGAACGGAGCCGGCCTCGCGGCCGAGCTCGCCGCCGGAGACGGGGCTCCGCGCGTCTACGAGGTCGAGCCGACCGGCGAGTTCGAGAACGATCCCAACGTCACCGACAAGAAGTTCCCGGGCAACCCCACCCGTTCGTATCGCAGCACCGCACCCCTCCGGGTCGTCGCCGAGGTACTCGACTGGCCTCGACTCACGCCCGACGAGCTGCAGGCGTGGCACAACCGCCTGGCCATACTCCGCGCCGACGAGCGAGGTGAGATCATCAACTGATCGCCGCTCAGCCCGCCGGGTACTCCCCTGCCTCGAGGTCTGCGATCAGGCCCGGATGCGTGGGCTCCCACCCGTAGGTCTCGCGAGTCCAGGCGCTCGTGGCCGGCTGGTCCATCGCGAAGATCTCACCGAGCGGGCCGATCGTCTCGGCGGGCACCTGCCGCACCGGCAGATCGAGCTGCGCGCCGATGACGGTCGCGATCTCGAGCATGGAGTCACCCTCGTCGCCGACCGCATTCACCGAAGTGCCGGGCTCGCCCTTCTCGATCATCAGCCGGAACAGCGACGCGGCATCCCGCCGGTGCACCGCCGGCCAGCGCTGCGTGCCGTCGCCGACGTACGCCGACACCCCCGACCGCCTCGCCGCGTCGATCAGAAGCCCTGCGAACCCGTAGGAGACGTATCGTTCGTGCACCGAACGCGGCAGGCGCACGGCCGAGGTGCGCACGCCCTGCGACGCGAGATCCAGGATGCGGCGGGCATTGATTCCCCGGCCGCCCACGGGCCCGGTGGTCGACAGCGGGTCGTGCTCGGTCGCCATCCGGCCGTTGGAGAAGGTGGTGCCCGACACGATCGAGAACGGCTTGCCGGTGCCCACCAGGGCGGCGCCGATGGTGTCCATCGCGAGGCCCTCCTCGGCGATGCTGCGCTCGAGGTCTGAGAAGTCGTTGCTGAAGGCGAGGTGGATCGAGCCGTCGGTCTCGGATGCGGCCGCCGTCAGCACATCGAGGTCGCCGAGCCCGCCGCGCGCGGCCGTTCCGCCCGCCGCCTCGACTTTCGCAGCGGATGCCTCGGTGCGGGCCAGGCCCAGCACCTCGTGTCCGTGAGACACCAGCTCCTCGACGACGACCGATCCGATACCGCCCGATGCTCCGGTGACGAAGATGCGCATGACCTGCTCCTTTGTGATGGGACTCTTGTCTCATCACAGTAGCACCGCGATGGGACAATTGTCCCGTCGCTAGACTGTGGTCATGCCTCGTTGGGAACCGGACGCTCGTGAACGCTTCGTCGCCGCGGCCCTCGAGCTCTTCACCGATCAGGGCTACGACGAGACGACCGTCGCTCAGATCGCAGAACGCGCGGGTCTCACGAAGAGCACGTTCTTCAGGCACTTCAGCGACAAGCGCGAGGTTCTCGCGGCCGGGCAGGAGACCCTCTCGCGCCTGCTCGCCGACGGCGTGAACTCGGCTCCCGCCGACGCATCCCCCCTCGCAGCGGTCGCCGCCGGCCTCGCCAACGCGTCCTCCGCCATGACTCCTTTTAATCGCGAGCTCGGTCCACGCCTCGAGGCCGTCATCGCGACCAGCGGCGAGCTGCAGGAGCGCGCGGTGCTCAAGCGCGTCGGCATGGCGGCCGCGATCGCCGATGCCCTGCGCGACAGGGGTGTCGACGAGTCGTCGGCCTTCATGGCCGCCGAGCTCGGCGTGCTCGCTTTCAAGGTGGGCTTCGACGAGTGGATCTCCGACGACAGCGAGCAGAGCCTGGGCGCGCTGACGTCGGCCGCGCTCGACCGCTTCAGGGTGGCGATGACGCAGCTCGACTGATTGACTTCACGTCATGCAGGCAATGCCGTTCGTCGCGACTCGCATCGACGCGATCGTCTTCGATGTGATCGGAACCCTCGTCGACGAGGACGAGACGTGGGCCACGGTCTCTGCGCAGCTCGCGAAGGAGGCGGGTATCAGCGAGCCGGCACGGCTGAACGCGCGCTGGGTCGAGCTCCTCGACGAGCGAATGAACGCCGTGATCTCGGGGGATGCTCGCTGGCAACCGCACGGTCGGCTCGTGAGCGACTCCGCCGCAGAGGCGATCGCACGCCTGGGCGGCAGAACGTCGGCGGCGACCTCGACGCTCGTGGAGTTCGTGGACCGGGAGTACCCGGCGTGGCCCGACGTCGCACGCGCGACCGCCGCCCTGAGACAGAACCGCCTCGTCGCCGGCGTGAGCAATGGCGACCTCGATTCTCTTGCTCGCCTAGCGAACACCAACTCGATCAGCTGGGACATCGCACTGTCCACCTCGGCCGTGCAGACCTTCAAGCCCGCGCCGGCCGCGTATCGCTTCACCATCGAACAGCTCGGCATCGACCCGCAGCGGACCCTCTTCGTCGCGGCCCATCCATGGGATCTGAGAGCCGCCGCGCTGCACGGGTTCCGCACCGCCTATATCGCCCGGCCGGGCGCGGAGCGACCCTCGAGCGAGGATCGATTCGACCTGGAAGCGGAGGATCTGGCCGCCCTGACGCGACTCCTCGACTGATCGCACTCGGCCGAGAAGGCTCGACCGGCGCCGGGTCAGCCGGTCGCGCCGTCGTAGATGGCGAGCAGCCGATCGAGGAACGCCTGCACGGTCGCACGCTCCGTCGCATCCAGCCCCGCCACGAGCGCCTCGACCCCGTCGATGATCGGGAGAACCAGCTCGTACGCGCGGTCCGATGAGGCATCCGCGGCCGTGACGACCAGCTTGCGACCGTCGCTCGGATGCCTGTCGCGGCGCACGTGGCCGGCATCCTCGAGCCGGTTGAGCACCAGGGTCATCGCGGCCGTCGAGGTGTCGAGCCGTCGGGCCAGCTCGGTCGGCGTAGCGGAGCCGATCGTGATGAGGTGGTCCATCACCTCGAGCCCGACGGAGTCGACGGCCAGCTCGCGCGCCAGGTAGCGCTCGAACTTCTGCTGCCGAACGGCCACCTGCTGCACGCGGGCCCGGATGTCGTCATCGAGCAAGGGGCGCCCGTCACGTCGGGCTGCCTCACGATCCCGCCGGTCGGCACGACCGACGCCGGCGGCGGCGCTGAGCTCTTCTGATTCGTCGATCGACACGACGTCAGAATACTCGTGTAGATTGCTAATCTCATTGATAATCAAGATTCGAGGCAAAATGAGCAGGCAACGCGTCCTCATCTCCGGTGCGAGCATCGCCGGCCCCGCACTGGCGTACTGGCTGAATCGCTACGGCTACGAGACGACCATCATCGAGCGCGCACCGGAACTTCGCACCGGAGGCCAGAACGTCGATGTGCGCGGCGCGGGCCGCGAGGTGTCCCGACGCATGGGCATCGAAGACGACATCCGCGCGGCGACCACCGGAGAGGTGGGCACACGGTTCATCGGCCGCAACGGCGTCACGAAGGCCGAGTTCCCCGCGGGAACCTCTGACTCCGGCGGTGCGACCGCCGAGCTCGAGATCCTGCGCGGCGACCTCGCCCGGCTGCTCGTCGCCCGCACCGCCGGCGACACCGACTACCGCTTCGGCGACCGCATCACCGGCCTCGCCGACTCTCCCGAGAACGGCGTCACCGTCTCGTTCGAGCACGCGGGCGACGAGCGGTTCGACCTCGTGATCGCCGCCGACGGAATCGGCTCGAGCACGCGCCGCCTCGTCTTCGGAGACGAGCCGACGATCCGCTCCCTCGGCCTCGAGACCTCCTACGCCACGATTCCTCGCACCGCTGCCGACGACGACTGGTGGCGCTGGTACAACGCGCCCGGCGGGCGCTCGATCACCCTCAGACCGGATGCCCACGGCACGATCCGAGCGGCCCTCTCGTTCGTCACCGATCGCCACCGCGAGCGCGCCGGCTCGGAGCGCCGCTCGATCGACGAGCAGCGCGTGCGTCTGCGTGAGAAGTTCGGCGATGCGGGCTGGGAGGCCCAGCGCGTGCTCGAGGGCATCGATGCGGCCGACGACCTCTACTTCGAATCGATCGGGCAGGTGCACGCCCCGCGGTGGACATCCGGCCGATTCGCGCTCGTCGGCGACGCGGCCTACTGCGCGTCGCCCGTCAGCGGCATGGGAACGAGCCTGTCGATCACGGGCGCGTACGTGCTTGCGGGCGAGCTCGCCGCGCACGTGCACCACCGGGATGCGTTCCGTGCGTACGAGCGCATCATGCGGCCCTACGTCGACCAGGCCCAGAAGCTTCCGCCGGGTGTGCCGCGCGTCGCGAACCCGAAGTCCCGCGCGGGGGTCGCCCTGTTCGGCGCAGCGGTGCGCGTGGCGTCTACCCCGATCATCGGCAGGCTGGGCGACCGGTTCTTCACCCCGCCCGCCGACAGCATCGACCTGCCCGACTACGCGCACCTGGAGTAGTAAGGCCGAAGTCCTCGACCCAGTAGTACCCGGCACGGACAGGAGGTACCAGCGCACCGGCACCTCTTGTCCGGGCCGGGTACTACTACTGCCGGGAACCGTCCGAGCGACCGGTCAGAATGGGTGACATGGCAGAAGCGACCATCCACGACGACTTCGCAACCGGCGCACTCGACTCCGATCTCTGGGTCGATCACTATCTGCCGCAGTGGACGACACCCGAAAGGTCGGCTGCTCGCTACGACTGGCAGGGCGACGGATTGCGCCTGCGCATCGACGCCGACCAGCCCGCCTGGCGTGATGCGGACGGCGCGATGAGGGTCAGCAACCTGCAGACGGGAACGTTCTCGGGTGCGCTCGACAGCGATCGCGGCACCCATCGGCATCGCCTCGACGGACTTCGGGTCGTGACACCCCAGCCCACGAGACGGCTCTGGACTCCGACCTCGGGCGAGGTCTCCGTGCGGGTGAGCGCGTCGGCGGATCCGACCGTAATGGTGGGCATCTGGCTGGTCGGCTTCGAGGCGTCCGACCCCGCAGACTCGGGAGAGCTGTGCATCGCCGAGTTGTTCGGCGACAAGATCGGCCCCGAGACCAGCACTGTTCGGGTGGGAATCAAGGCGCATCACGACCCGCGGCTGGTCGATGAGATCCGGGACATCCCGCTCGCCATCGACGCCACCGAGCCGCACACGTACGGGGTGACGTGGTCAGCCGACGTGATCGAATTCTCGGTCGACGGGCGGGTCGTGATGACCAGCGCGCAGCGGCTGAACTATGAGCAGCAGCTCATGATCGACCTGTTCGAGTTTCCCAACGGGCCCGAGCGCGCGCCGCAGAGCTACCCGAAGACCGCGCTTATCCACTCGGTGCGAGCGACCTCCGCTACGTGACCAGCGGGGGTGCGGAAGTCGCCCGGCCGGCCGCGCAGGAGGTACTGAAACGGACAGCAGGTACCGGCGCACCGGTACCTGCTGTCCGAAATGGGGATTACTGCCCCGGCCCTTCGACAGGCTCAGGGAACGAGGCGGCGGCGACGCAGCCAGAAGGCCGCTCCGCCGGCCAGCAGCAGCGCCAGCGCGCCGAGCCCGGCGAACAGGGCGCCCGACCCCGTGAAGGCGAGCGGGCCGCCCGCCGTGCCGCCGGCATCCACCGTCGAACCGGATGCCGGGGTCGTCGGGTCTCCCGTGCCACCCGGCTGCCCGGGCAGGCCCGGCTGCCCAGGAAGCGTCGGGCCGACCGGCGGCGTCACCGCGCCGTCGGCGACGACCACATTGAGCGTCACCGTCGGCGAGGACAGCTCCTCCTCGGGCTCCATATCGAGCACCGGCAGACCCTCGGCCGACCAGTGCACCCGGCGCACGAACATGTCGCGCCCGCTCAGATTGTTGTTGTCGGTGCGGGCGTGGAAGACGTAGATCATGTTGCCGTCCTCGTCCTCCGACCACATGCCGTGGCCGGTGCCGAGCTGCCAGGCGCCGTCGAACACGCCCGACTTCTGGATCGGGTAGTTGAGCTTCGACCAGGCGTCGGGGCTCAGCAGATCGGTGTCGCCCGACGCATCCGCCGTCGCGAGCCCGGTCGTGTAGGTGTCGCCGACCGTCGAGCCCGAGTAGATGAGCTGCAGCCTGCCGTCGCGGGTGATCACGTTCGGACCCTCCGCGATCGTGTTGTCCCAGGCGTACTCGGGCGCCAGGATGCGCACGGGCTCCGACGTGAGTCGGGTCGGGTTCGCCGGGTCGACCGTGGCGATGAACAGCGAGCCGAGCTGCTGCCACACGTAGTACGCCTGGCCGGTCCCGTCTTCGAAGTACGTCATGTCGAGCGAGATGCCGGCGATCTGATTGAGGTCGGATCCATCGGCACGCAAGACTGTGGATGGCTTGGTCCAGTTTGCGGGGATCGCCGGGTCGAGGTCCGCACCCGAGGCATCCTGCTTCAGCTGCATGATCGACGCGCGACCCGACCACATGTCGGGGTTGTTGCCGTAGCAGGGCATGAACAGAATCGACAGGCGACCGTCGATCTCGTGGTACTCCGGCGCCCAGAAGCATCCGGTCATCACGTTGCCGAGCGCATCGGTGTCGCCCCGCTTCAGCAGGTCGATCTCCTCGGCGCCCGCGGCATCCGACAGGCCCGAGATGGAGTCCGCGATGCGGATGGGCATCATGGCCGCGCCCTGCTGCTCGATGTTCGACCCGTAGAGGTCGTTCGTGGCGATCATCAGGTACTTCGTGGTGCCGTTGAAGTCGTACTTGTAGACCGACGGGTCGGCGCGCTCATCTGCGAACGGGCGCGGATACTCGGTCTGCTTCACGGTTCCGGTCACGGTGTAGGTGCCGGGCTTCGACGTGTCGACAGCGCTGGTGTCCCAGGTCGCAACCGGCAGCGAGCCGGTCGACCCGTCGGAGTACTCGAGCGCGACGTCGGTCGGCAGCTCGAGGGCCGACGCATCCTCCCCGAGTGACGCCTCGACGTCGTCGAACGGCGCGTAGCCGGTGTTCGTGATGCGGCCGAAGCGCTCCTCGAGGGCCGTGATCGTGGCCCCGTCGACGGGCACGGTGCGCCCGGCGACGTAGTCGTCGATTCCGGATGCGGCCGCGACCGCGCCCCGGTCGTTGACCACGCCGGCCACGATCTGGCCTCGGGTGCCCGCGTCGGCGAGGTCTGCCACTGTCGTGTACTTCGGGGTTCCGGAGTCGTCGGTCCAGGCGATGAGGTACACGTCGGCCGCAGAGTCGTAGACCGCGTGCGGCGCGTTCACGCCATTCGTCTCACCGAGGTCGAGAAGGCCGACCTCGTCGTACGACAACAGGTCGGTCGAGGTCGCGATCAGCACGCTCGACTTCTGCGTGCCGTCGGATGCGCCCTCACGGGCGGTGCGAGTCGAGATCACCCCGTAGCCGCCGTCCTCGAGCGCGAACACCTGCGGGTTCACGAGGCTGCGGATGATGTCGTCCGAGGTGCCGCCGGGCGGAGGGGTGATCGACGTCTTGGGGAAGAAGATTCCGTAGTTCTCGTTGAGCGGCGTCCAGCTCGCGGCATCCGCCGAGGGCAATGCGAGGTGCATGCTCAGGGCGACGTCGGCGTTGTTCGCCGTGTTCGCGCTGGTGGGAGTGCGGTGATAGCTCAGCAGCTCCTGCGACGACCCGGCCGGCAGAACCCGCACGCTGAACGTCTTCGTCACCGTGACCGCGGGGGCGTCGGTGCGGGAGATGACCGCGTCGACCGTTCCCGTGACGTCGCCGGCGGCGGCCGCGCCAGCGGCATCCGGGGCCGTGATCGTGCCGTCGTCCGCGACCGCGATGCCCTGAGCGTTCTGCAGCACGACGGTCGTGCTGTCGGCCGGGGCCGGTAGCACCGTGCCCGAGATGACGACCGGTGGCAGCACATAGCCCGCCGCTGCCGCGTCGACCCGTTCCTGGTCGCTGGTCGGCAGCACGGTGAGGGTGATGCTGGTGGATGCGCTGACGCCTCGAACGGTGCTCGTCGCCGTGGCGGTGACCGTCGCCGGGCCGTCCGACTCGGAGGGCTGGGTGACCCGCCCGTCGGGGGCCACGATCGTCTCGTCGGAGGTGGTCCAGCTGACCGCGCCACCGGCTGCGGGAAGCGCGACGTAGCCGGCATCCACCGTCTGATCGGCCAGGTCGAGACCGTCGAGGATCGCCTGCGCACGCGCGGCCATGTCTGCGGAATGGATGGCTGCATCCAGATCGGAGATCGCGGCGACCTCGGCCCCTTCGAGCGCCCGGTCGTAGACGCGGAACGCCGAGACCTCGCCGGCGAAGAAGCCGTCGGGCCAGGGCGAGCGTCCGATCGCGTTGAGCGACTGGTCGGTGATCGAGGCGGGTGTCAGCGCTGTCGTCGCCTGGCCAGTCTTCACGCCGTCGACGTAGAACGAGATCGTTCCTGCCGCGCCGTCGATGACGGAGGTGAGGTTGTACCAGCGGTCGGCCTCGAGGGTGTTCGTCGCCCGGGCATTGATCTCCCCCGGGTTCGACGAGGTGGTGATCGCGGTGCGCGGTGTGTCGCGCACGGTGGTGGAGAAGTAGGAGGTGGGCGTGTCGTTGCCCACGTTCCAGAGGAAGTTGTAGGCCGACTTCATCGAGGCGTCGATCTTGACCTCGGTGCTGATCGTGGCCGACGTCTTGCCCGCGAGGATGTCGTTCGGCAGGCGAACCCAGTTGGCCCCGCTGTTCTTGGCACCGCCGGAGAACTCGAGGGAATCGCCCGTCCACCGGGCATCCGTGCCGTTCACGACGGTGGCGGAGCCCAGGGCGCCCACCCCCGTTGCGGTGTTCGCCACGGTGGCGCCTGCGGTTTGCGAGAAGACGTACTCGCCGACGAGGCCGTCGGTCGGGGCGGCAGCCGCCGCGGTTCCGGCAGCAGAGAGGCCGGCCCCGATCACGGCGAGCGACACCACGGCCGCTGCGCCTCGTTTGAGCATTCTGGAAATCACTTGGTCACCTTCAGGTTGGTCGTGCAGAAGAGAGTTGTTAGGCCGAGCGGCGGCGGCGGATGAGCACGGCCGCGCCGGCCGCGAGCAGCAGGGCGGCGAGCGAGACGATTCCGGATGCGCCGAATCCCGTGGCCGCGAGACGTTCGGCGGCGGCGGGCGCCGCCGGGGTGGATGCGCCGGGTCCGGCCGTTCCCGGCTGGCCGGGGCCCGGGTCGACCGGCGGAACCACGACCTCTCCCGGAGCGACCCGCACCGTGGCGGTAACCCGGATCGCGGTCGAGCTCGACAGCTGCTTGCCGGCCGCGTTCCACGCGGTCGACCCGTCGGCTCCCACCCAGTCGTTGAGGTTCGCCCCGATCGAGCGCACCGTTCCGGTTACTGCGTAGTCACCGGCAACCGTGGTGTCGACACCGGCGAGGTCCCAGTCCACAGGGAGCTCCGACGTACCCCGGCCATAGGTCAGGTTCACGGTCGTGGTCGCGGGCAGGTCAGCGATGCCGACAACGCCCAGGTCCGGTGTGACCGCCGACGTCGCATCCGCTGCCCGAACCGTGTCGTACTGGGCCTTGGTCAGCGAAATGATGCCGCCGTGCTTCGTGCTGGGGGCCATGTAGAACCCTGGGTCGGTGAGCTGCTCGAAGCCCGCATCCAGATCGTTCGTCACCATCGGCTTGTATCCGGTGGTCGGAATCACGTCGACGTAGACGTACCAGGTGTCGTCGCTGTGACTCTTGAACACGGCCGGGCCTTCGACTCCGCCCGCGTTGCCGCCGGCCCAGACCGCGCCGATCTTCGTCTGCAGGGTGGTCCAGGTCGTTCCGGACTCCCACCAGCGGGCGGCCTCGGTCGACTCCATGTAGATGCCGTTGCCGAAAGAGTTGTCCTTGGTGATGCGGTAGGTCGTGCCGTCGTTCTGGATCATCGTGGTGTCGATCGCATTGCCGCCGGTGTTCACGAAGTCGCCGCCGTAGGAGTAGCTGCCCTGCGTGAAGTCGGTGGTCGCTCCCCAGAGAACCCGGTTGTACGAGGCGGTGTTGTGCGCCGTGTCGTCGGCGGGGAAGACGTTCGATGCCCAGTAGACGACGAAGGCGCCGCGGCCGTCGGGGTAGTAGTCGTCGACCCAGGTCGCCTCGGGAGCCCACGCCATTCCGAGCTGCGCCACGGTGTTGCCCTCTGCGTCGGCGGCCATGTCGATCTGGCGCAGGTCGCCCCACGTCACGAGGTCCTTCGACTCCCAGATGTTGAGCTTGGTGCTGGCGTTCTTGGTCCAGTAGCACCACGTGGTGCACGAGCCCGAGCCGCTGTCTCCGCCGAAGACCCGCAGGTCGGTGGCGATGATGAAGTAGGTCTGGGTCTCGGGGTTGTAGGTCAGGTACGGGTCGCGGATGCCCGTGGTTCCGAGGTCGGAGGCGAGGATCGGCACGCCGCCGTTCAGCGGGTCCCACTGCTCGGGGTTGTCCCCGCGCGACACGTCGAGATAGATCTTCTCGGCATATCCGGCCGAGTCCTCGATGAAGTGCACCATCAGGTAGCCGTAGTCGTCGGTCTGGGCCGCCAGCGGAGTGACGGTCACGGCGATCTCCTTCGACGCGGTGATCCCGCGCACCGTCGCGGTGGCGGTGAGAGTACCGGTGAGGGCGGGTTCGCCCGCGGCCGGCTGCACGGCCGTCGCGGTCACGCCGTCGGCGGCGATCGCGATGCCGGCCGTGTTCGACGCCCAGCTCACGGCTCCCCCGGATGCGGGAAGCACGAGCGAGCTGTCGTCGATAGTCACCGGCCCGATACCGTCGACGAGCGCCTGCGCGGCCGCGGCGATGCTGTCGGCGTGGGCGAGGGCATCCTCGTCTGAGACGGCGTCGACCTCGTCAGCGGTCAGCGCGCGGTCGTAGACACGGAACGCGGCGACCTCGCCCTTGTAGAAGGGGTCGGGCCACGGCGATCGGCCGATGGTGTTGAGCGACTGGTCGGTGATGGATGCGGGGGTCAGCGCGGTGTCGGCCTGGCCGACCCGGGTTCCGTCGACGTAGTAGGTGATGGTCCCGGATGCGCCGTCGATCACCGAGGTCAGGCTGTACCAGCGGTTCGCGTCGAGCGTGCCGGTGGCCCGGGCGTTCACCTCGCCACCGCCGGAGGTGGTGGTGATCGCGGTGCGCGTGGTGTCTCGGGCTGTGGCGAACCAGTAGGCCGCGTTCGTGTCGTTGCCGATGTTCCACAGGAAGTGGTTGGCGGTCTTCATCGACTCATCGATCTTGGCCTCGGTGGTGATCGTGGCCGAGGTCTTTCCGGCGAGGATGCCGTCGGGCAGCTCGACCCAGTTGGCGGCGCTGTTCTTCGCTCCGCCGGTGAAGACGAGGGAATCCCCCGTCCACTGGGCGTCGGTGCCGTTCACCACGGTGGCGCCGGCGACCGCGCCGGCACCGGTGGCGGTGTTCGGCACGGCGTTGCCCGTGGTCTGCGTGAAGAGGTACTCCCCTATCAGCCCGTCACCGGGCGCGGCGGCGTTCGCCGGTGCGGTGACGAGCAGTGTCGACGCCACCACCCCCATCGCGGCCAGTACCCCGGCCGCCTTCACTGTCGAAAACCTCATCGTTCTCCCCCGTTGTCCTGTTGTGTCTTACTTCGATGCGAGTGTGCGTGAGCGGCGGCGTGCGATGACCAGCACGATGCCGACGATGGCGAGCAGCAGTCCCCCGGCCAGGAACCCGGCCGCGCCGGATCCGGTCCGACTGAGGCTGCCGTCTGCATTGGTCGAGCCGGTTCCGGAATCCGAACCCGAGCCGGTGCCGGGCGTGCCCGCACCGCCCGGTGTCGGAATCCCCGGCGTCGACGTACCCGGCGTCGTCGTCGGCGGTGTCCCCGGATCGACGTCCTCGCCCTCGACGATCACCCGGAGCTGCACGGCCGCGTTCTCGGGAGCGAGCTCCTCGTCGGCCGTCATCGCGAACACCGGCAGGCCGTCGCTCGCGAAGTGCACCAGGGCGGCCCGGGCGTGCCTGCGCGGGTCGAACAGACCGGCATCCGTCGCCTCGCCCGGGTTCGACGAGTCGTTCACGGTGCGCGAGTGGTACACGATCACGGGGTTGCCGTATTCGTCGACCGTGAACGAGTTGTGGCCGGGGCCGACCTGCCCGGGAACGTCGTCGGTGGTCAGCAGCGGGTAGGGATTCTTGGCCCACGACGCCGGGTTCATGAGATCGGCCGCAGCATCCGCGGTGAGCACGCCCACGCAGTACTTGTCGTCGACCGTCGCTGCCGAGAAGGCGATGATGATCTTGCCGTTCTTCTTGATCACGGCGGGGCCCTCATCGATCGAGTCGCCGTTGTTCTTCTCCCAGGCCAGGGTCGGTGCCGAGAGCAGGATCGACTGCGAGATCAGCTGGTTCGGGGTGGCGGGGTCGATCTCGGCCATACGCAGCGTCGAGCCGATGGCGGGCTTCTCGGCCCAGACGACGTAGTGTTTGCCGGCCTCCTCGAAGTACGTCATGTCGAGCGAGAAGCTCGTGAACGCCGAGGCGTCCCCCGCTGCCGCCTTGACCTGGCCCAGACTCGTCCAGTTCGCCGGGTCGAGGGCGGCCTCTCCGCCGAACTCCGCGCCGGTGAACTTGAGCATCGCCGGTCGGATGTCGAAGCCGCTCGTGCGACCGGCGGTGAACAGGATGTACCAGTCGTCGCCGATCTTCGTGAGCTCGGGAGCCCAGATGTAGCGGTTCAAGGTGGGATCGGTGTTCTCGTGCCAGATCGTGGTCTCGGGTGCGGTCTTCAGGCCCTGAATCGTCTGCGCCCGGCGCAGCACGACGCGGTCGTAGCCGTTCGGGTCGTCGGCGCGGGTCATCGGGTACGAGCCGGTGAAGTAGTACCAGCCGTCGTCGCCGAGGGTGACATCGGGGTCCGCCCGGCGCTCGACGAGCGGGTCGGGGAATGTCGGTCGCGTCACCGTTCCGTCGACCGTGTAGGTGCCCGGCCCTGCGGACTCGAGGGCCGCGAGGTCGTCGGCATCCCACTCGACGGGCATCGAGGAGGTGTCGCCGCTCGAGTACTCGACCGTCGCGGTCTCGGGCAGCACCGGGGCCTCGCCCTCGTCGACCGTCACGTCGTCGAACGACTGCACGCCGGTGTTCACCACGCGGCTGAACTTCTCGACGATGCGCGCGTACTCGGCCTCGGTCACTCCGATGCTGGATGCGCCGGTCGCCCCGGCCGGAAAATCGCCGGCTTCCGCAGGCGCGACGGCGGCCACCGTCACCGGTGCGCTGAAGCTCGCGAAGTCGGCGGTGGTCACCTCGAAGCGCGCTCCGCCCTGGCCGGTGTATGCCACGCGATACGCGCCGATGCCGTTGTCGTAGCGGGCGGAGACCGCGGTCGCCGTCACCCCGCTGGGCACGAACGACACCAGTCGCTCGTTCGTGAACGAGGTGAGGTCTGCCGAGTCGTAGACGTAGAGTCGCGAACCGGAACCGTTCTCGATCGACACGAGACGGAAGGTCCCGTCGGGTGCGCGCAGCGCCACGGGCGGCCCGAACTTCGCGGAGCCCAGAGACGGATAGAGCACTCCGCGCCCGTTGTTCAGGGCCTCGAAGTCGCCGCCGGCAGCCGCAGACGACGACGCGGCGAGGTGCAGCACATCGGTGCGCGTGGTGTCGCCGTCGACGATGTACGAGCCGATCCGACCGGCATCCTCGGCCAGCACGGTGACCGTGAAGTCGCGGGTCGCGGTCTGGCCGTCGAGGCTGAACGTCGCCGTGAGGGCGACCTGCTTCTCGGCGGCCGGCCGGGTGACCGAGCCGTCGGTCGCGATCGTGGCCGCATCCGATGATGCCCAGGCCACGGCGACGTCGCCGATCGACGTGCGCAGCGCGAGGTCGTCGGTGACGCGGGTGATGGCGAGGTCGTAGCCGTCGACGGCCACCTGCAGGTTGTTCTGCGGGGTGTCGGCGAGCACGGTGAAGCCGAACGTGCGCGTGGTGGTTCGGCCGGCCAGCTCGAGGGTCGCCGTCAGGGTGACCGGCACGTCGCCTCCCGTGGTGGGCAGGGTGACGGTGCCGTCGGCCGCGATCACGTCGGGGCGATCGGATGCCCACGCGACGGTCGATCCGTTGCCGCCCGTCGCGGGCAGGGTGCGGTCGGTCGTGATGTCTCCCTCGCCCGGGTCGAGCGCATCGGCGTCGGCCGCGAGCGCCGCCTGCACGGTGGCCTCGTCGGCCCAGGCGTAGTACTCGGCCGAGATGGCCGAGTCGTCGAGGGCGGTCGTCCACACCTTCACGTCGCGCACGCCTCCCTTGTAGAGGTCGTCGGGGTACGACGACTTGCCGATGTACGACACGAGGTTCGTGCCGAACTGGCTGACGGTGCGGGTGGTCGGCACCGAGCCGATCTTCTTGCCGTCGACGTAGCCGGTGATGCGGGTCGGCTCGATGACGGTCGTGTACAGGCTCCAGGCCGTCGATGTCGTCGGTCCGGCGATGCCGTTGGCCGCGTTGGTCGGCGAGATGCCGACCTCGGAGGCCCAGGGGGAACCCGAGGTGGCGCTGCCCGTGATCACCGATTTGAACAGACCGCTCGGGTTCTTCGGGTTCAGCAGCCAGTACTGGGACGGCGGGTTGTTCGCCGATCCGAAGAACATGGCCGCGTAGTTGCCCGAGGCCTTCTCATTGCGCAGCCACGTCGAGATCGTGAGCGTGTCGCGCCCGTCGAAGAGCCCGGTGGGCAGCTGCACGTAGGCGGCGTTGCTGCCGCTCCCACCTCCGGGAAGGGTCAGCTCGGCGCCGGTGACGGTGGCACCCGTTCCCTTGATGACGCCGTCGTTTCCGTTCGGCGACGCGTCGGGCACGGTCGTGCCCGACACGTCGCTGAAGTCGTAGTGCAGAAGCAGGTCGCCTTCGGCGGCGGATGCCTGCGGTGCGGCCAGCAGGGTGCCGAAGGCCACCGCGAACGCGGTCACCAGGGCGATTCGGGATCTGATCATGACACTCACTTCGTCGTGGGTTGGTGTTCGGGTGATCGGGTCAGGAGACGGAACGGCGGCGGCGCATGACCAGCAGGAGTCCTGCGGCGAGCAGCAGCACCCCGGCCGCGATCGGCAAGCCGACGGCGAGGCCGGTGCTGGCGAGCGGAGAGGTCTGCGACCCGGTGCCTGCGCCCGCCCCGGAGCCGCCGGTCGATGCGGCCGCGACCACGGTCACCGCGACCTCTGCCACGTCGTCGGAATCGGCGCTGGCCGCCCGCAGGGTGTGGGCGCCCGCCTCGACGGAGGCCGGCACGGTCAGCGTCACGGTGAAGGCACCGGCCGAGTCCGTCTGCGCGGTTCCGAGCGCCGTCGGCGTCGAGAACAGCGTGAAGTCGATGCGCTCGTCTGCACCGAAGCCGCTTCCGCGAACCGTGACCGGCTGGCCCGCGGTCAGCGTGGTCGTCTCGAGCAGCAGCTGGGGAGAGCCCGGGTCGACCGGACCTCCGCCGGCACCGAGCACCGGTCCGACCGAGGCGACGGCCGAGGCGGGATCCCAGAGCGGCTTCTCAGCCGTCACCGACGCGCCGATCGTGGCACCGACATCCGATGCGGTGAGCAGGTAGCTCGTCGCCGTCGCGCCGTCGATGTCCTCGCCGTCTCGAGTCCACTGCACGGAGGTCGCCGCCCAGGGCTCGGGCACCGACGCGGTCAGGGTCTCGTTCTCGCGAGCGGCTCCCGTGATCTCGACCGCCAGCGGCTGGGGATCGACGATGGTCTGGGGCTCGACGCTGGTGAGGGTGGGCGTCACGGTGTTGATGAGGCCGGTCTCCGGGTCGAACGTCAGCTTGTCGATCGTCGTCTCACGGTGCTGACCGTCGCCGCCCGGCATCGCGAAGCGGTGGTAGACGATGTACCAGTCGTCGGTTCCCGGCACGTTCAGGATCGAGCTGTGCCCAGTGGCGAGGATGCCCTGCGACGGGTCCTTCTGCAGGATGACCCCGCGGTAGGTCCACGGTCCGTCGATGCTGGTCGCGGTCGCGTAGCCGACGCGGTAGTTCTCGCTTCCCGTGTCGTCGATCGAGTAGGTGAGGTGGTACAGGCCGTCGCGGTAGTTCACGAACGAGCCCTCGCGGAAGTCGTTCAGACCGTCGATGCGCTTGAGCGTCTCCTGCTTGATCGACAGCATGTCGTCGCTGAGCTCTGCGTAGACCGGCGAACCGTTGCCCCAGAACAGGTAGTTCTTGCCGGTGGCCGGGTCGGTGAAGGTCGCCGGGTCGATCGCCTGGCCGGATGTGACGGCCTCGTTATTGAGGATCATCGCCTCGGGCTGCGCCACGAACGGCCCCTCGGGGCTGTCCGCGACCGCGACACCGATCGTCTTGCGGTCGAGCGAGGCGTTGTGACCGCTGAAGTAGAAGTAGAACTTTCCGTCCTTCTCCGCGATCGTCGGGGCCCACGCGTTGCCGGTGGCCCATGGAACATTCCCGTTCGCGCCGTCGAGCGTCAGGATCGGCTCTGCCGAGCGCTCCCAGTCGACGAGGTTCTTCGACGACCAGACGTAGAACTCCTTGCCGCCCCAGCCGGGGTAGCCGTCGGAGGTGGCGTAGACGTAGTAGCTGTCGCCGTAGGCCACCACGTTCGGGTCGGCGTAGAGGCCGGGGATGCTCGGGCTGCCCATCTCGACGGCCTTCAGGGTCCAGGTGGTCGCTGCTCCCCCGCCGTTCGGCGTGAGCGTGACCGTGAGCGGGGTGCTGAGGTCGTTGGTGGTTCCGGATGCCGGGCTCGCGACGACGCCGTTCGCGGTCGTGAAGACCGGCGTCAGCGCCGTCAGGTCGGTGCCCGGCTTCACCGGGAACGTGACCTCGTGCGTGGTGTTGTTCACGATGGGGGCGATCTTCAGGGTGTCGGCCTCTGCGAGGGTCACCCCTGCGAGGGCGCCGACGTTGCCGGACTGCGCCAGAACCTCGTCGGAGGAGAGGGCACGGTCGTAGATCGCGAACTCCCGGTACTTGCCGCGGAATTTATTGTCGGCGTCGTAGTTCGAGCGTCCGAGGTAGTTCGCAGTGGTGATGCCGCCCCCGATGTCCTGGGGATCCGTCGTGACCGTGGCCGTGCCGACGGCCACGCCGTCGAGGTAGATCGTGGCGGTGTCGCCCTTCAGCGTGTAGACGAGGTGCGCCCACTGTCCGCGCGGCAGATTGGAGCCCCGCGAGACGGTCTGCTCTGTCGTCCAGTTGCCCGTGGCGATGCTGGTGCGGTACCCGTTCCCCGAGGTGAACAGGTAGCCGTTTCCGGCTCCCGAGATCGTGTTGCCCAGGCCGTAGATGAAGTAGGCGCCCGATTGCGCCGAGTCGATCCAGACATCCGCCTCGACCGTCACGTCGGTGACGCCGGCGAGCAGGTTGTCGGGAAGGTCGACGTAGTCGTCACTGCCGTCGAAGGTCAGCGAGCCGTCGCCCCAGGTCGCTCCTCCGCTGATGGTGCCGTTCTGGCCGTTGCCGGAGACATCGTCGACGACCGAGCCCGAGGCATCCTCGAAGTCGTAGTGCAGGATCTCGCCGTCCTCGTTGACCGGAGCCGGGGCGGGCCCGCTGCCGAGGCTCTCGAGCTCGGCAGCCGTGATGGGGATGACCGTGCCGTGGCGCGGGCTGGCCGGCAGGTCGTAGTCCGGCGCGACCGCCCATTCGGGGTTCGCGATGTCGTCGGTCTGGAGGGGGATGTAGCCGCGTCCGCCGTACTCGTCGACGAAGAGATAGAACTTCTCGCCGTTGATGTCGCCCGGGTTGGCCTTGAACGCCGTCGGTCCCTCGACCGCGCTTGTTCCGGCGTCACGGCCGATGCAGCTGTCGACCATGCTCCACGACTCGAGGGTCGCGCGCAGCTCGGTCGACTTCTCCTGGATGATGTCGCTGCAGCCGGTGCCGCCCGCGCCCTCGTCCTTCGTGAAGCGGTAGTACGTGCCGTCGTCCTTCAGAACGGTCGAGTCGATGCGCGACACGCCCTGGTCCTGCCAGACCTGCGCCGGCGTGAAGGTCACGAAGTCGCGCGTCGTGGCGTACATCATGCGGTGGTAGGTGTTGCCCGTGTGGCCGGGGTCGTCGTCGGCGTAGAGAGCCGAGGCCCAGAACACCACGTACGATCCGATCGTCTCGTCGTAGTACGCCTCGGGAGCCCAGGTCATGCCCGCGTTCTCGGGCGCGACCTTGATGTGGCGCTGCGGCGACCAGGTCTTCAGGTCGTGCGATTCCCACACCTCGAGGTACTTGCTGCCCGTGCGCACGGAGTCGCCCCACGAAGTTCCGCTGCCGATCGAGAGGTCGGTGGCGATCAGGTAGAACGTGTCGCCCTCGGGAGAGCGGATGAGGAACGGGTCGCGCAGACCCTTCGTGCCCTCGCTGGAGGTGAGCACCGGCTGTCCGCCGTTGAGCTCGCGCCAGTCGAGGGCGTTGTTTCCCTCGCTCGCCGCGAAGAAGATGTTCTCGCCGGCGAGGGAGTTGCCGGTGAAGTACGCGAAGGCGTAGCCCTCGTACTCGGCGGTCGGTGCGGCTGCGCGCACCTGCGCCGTGAACTCACGGGTCGCGGTCGCGGCGCCCTTCGTGAGGGTGGCCGTGAGCACGACGGTGGTGCCGGATGCCTGGCGCGCCACGACTCCGTCGATCGAGACGACGGCCGGGTTCGACGACGACCAGGCCGTCGCAACGCCGTTGGATGCCGTGGGCAGCGTCAGATTGCCGCGCACGTCGTCGAGGCCGGCGATCTCGAGAGCCGCGGCGGCGGCATCCACGTCGTACTGATCTGACGGCAGCGGCGCGACCGTCGCCGAGAAGGTGCGGATCTCGGTTGCGGCGCCGCGGGTGACAGTCGCGATGAGGTTCACGGTGGCGGGACCCTCGCCCGCGGCGGGCCGCGTGACGACGCCCGTGGTCGAGATCACGGCGGGTGCGTCGGATGCCCAGGCGATCGTCGAGCCGTTGGCTCCCGATCCCGGAAGGGTCAGGTTGCTCGTGACGGCGCTCAGGTCGCCGAGATCGAGCACGTCGGCGTCGCGAAGCGCACGATCGGCGTCGCTCGGCTGGAGCGCGGCCACCTCGGTCGCACCGAGGGCCGAGCTGTAGATGCGGAAGTCGCGCACGCTGCCGGCGAGGTAGCGGTCGCTGGCGTAGTTCGAGCGGCCGATGTAGTTGGCGCTCGTCACGCCGCCCCCCAGGTCCTTCGGCTTCACCGTGACGCCGGTCTTGACTGCGACCTCCGTGCCGTCGAGATAGAGCCGCGCCGTGTCGGTGGCGTCGTCGAGCGTGTAGGTGAGGGTCTTCCAGGTGCCGCGTTCCAGGTTGGCGTTGGAGTTCACGACCTGCTCGCCGCTCCAGTTGCCCGTCGTGATGCCGGCGCGATAGGCGTTGCCGGTCACGAACAGGTACCCGGTGCCCGAGTTCGACGTGGCCGGGTTGCCCAGGCCGAAGATGAAGTACGGCGAGGCCTGTTCGGGACGCACGAGCACCTGCGTGCTGACGGTGATCGAATCCAGACCAGCCAGCACGTTGCCCGGAAGCGCGACGTGGTCGTCGACTCCGTCGAGCACGAGGCCCGCGCTGCCGGCGCGTGCCGCTCCGCCCACAACGGTTCCGTCGAGGCCATTGCCCGAGGAGTCGACGGCGACGGTGCCGTCTGCCTCGTCGAGCGCGTACGAGAGCACGAGACTGTCATCGGCCGCGAGCGCGGGGGCGGCACTGAGCAGGGGGACGGCGAGGGCGAAGGCCGTCGCGGCCACCAGCGATCTGGTGAGCAGGGGTCGTTTCATGGCGCGAAAACTCCAGGGTCGGCTTCATTGACGGGTGGAAGTGCGATGCGGTTCTTCGTCGATCGAGCAGCCCGCTCGTTCCTCGCGGGCGTACTGGGATCAGGTCTTGCGTTTGCGCGAGACGACGAGCCTCTGCAGCAGCACGAACACGAGCAGGATCGCGCCCGTGATGATGGTCGTGGCCTCGGGCGGGATGCTGCCGTCGCGGGTGATCAGCACGTTCATCAGGCCGAGTACGAGGGCGCCGATGACCGAGCCGAGCACGAAGCCGGCGCCACCCGTGAGCAGGGTTCCTCCGATGATGACCGCGGCGATCGCGTCGAGCTCCCAGCCGACGCCCGTGATGTTCTGGGCGATGCCGAGCTTCGACGTGTAGACCACGGCGGCGAGGCCCGCGAGAGTGCCGCTGATGATGTAGATCGCGAGCTTGGTGCGCACGACCGGCAGGCCCATGAGCGTGGCCGACTGCTCGGAGCCGCCGATCGCGTAGACGGTGCGGCCGAAACGCGTCTTGTGCAGGATGTAGAAGGCCACGATCACCACCACGGCGGCGATGATCACGTTGGGCGTGGTGACCAGGTCGTTGATCTTCGGCCCGTCGATTACCTTCACCTCGGTCGACAGGGTGCGGATGGGCGAGTCGTCGGCGAGACGCTCGGGCGTGGTGCTCAGCATCGATGCGAGTCCCCGGGCCAGGAACATCATCGCGAGCGTCGCGATGAACGGTTGCACGTTGAAGTACTGGATCAGGATTCCCGACGCGGCTCCGAAGGCCGAGCCGATGAGGATCATCAGCACGATCACTACGAACGGATTCCATCCGGCGTTCGCGAGCATCACCCCGACGAGGCTGCTGATGGCGATGATCGCTCCGACCGAGAGGTCGACGCCGCCGGTCAGGATCACGAAGGTCAGCCCGACCGCCAGAATGATGAGGTAGGCGTTGTTGATGAACAGGTTCGACAGGGTGCTGAACTGCAGGATGCGGCCGTAGGCGATCTCGCCGTAGATGATCATGCCGACGAAGATCACGATGGCGGCCAGGGTGGGCAGCGTCTCGAGGTTCGGCTTGAGGCGGCTCGCGAGCGACGGGGTGTGCGGGCTCTGCGGCGCGCTCGGGCGTTCGATGACGGAGGTCATGCCGACACCGCCTCCTTTCGTGGCGTGCTGGTTCTCGCACGACGCTGGCTGAAGAGTGCGCGAACCCGCTGCGATTGCAGGAGGCAGATCGCCACGATGACGATGGCCTTGAACGCGGGGGTCGCCGACGAGGGGATGGCGAGGAACACGATGGTCTTGTCGAGCGTGGCGATCAGCAGGGCGCCGATCACGCTGCCGGTCAGCGAGAACTTTCCGCCGGCCAGCGAGGTGCCGCCGATGACCACCGCGAGGATCGCATCCATCTCGGAGGAGAAGCCCGTCTTGGCCACCTCGACGGTCATGACGCTGGCGGTGCTGAAGATTCCCGCGACGCCCGCGAGCACGGCGCTCAGGATGTAGACGAAGATCAGCAGGCCGACCGGTCGGATGCCGGCCATGCGCGCCGCCTTGGGGTTGATGCCGATCGATTCGATCATGAGACCGAGCGCGCTGCGGCGCACCAGCAGGGCCACGAGGGCCACGATCACCGCTCCGATCACGAAGACGACGGGGAAGCCGAGGACGGTGCCATTCGCGATCCAGCGGAAGAACTCGTTGCTGGCCGACGTGTTCTGACCGGAGGTGATGACCTTGGCCAGTCCTCGACCGGCCAGCATCATGATCAGCGTGGTGATGAACGGCTGCAGCCCGACGATCGAGACGAGCACTCCGTTGATCAGGCCGAGGAAGGCGCTGATGCCGAGGGCGAGCGCGATGGCCATGAGCGCGGATCCGAGCGATCCGTCACCGGCATCGTGCATGAACTCCATCGATACGGCGCCCGAGACGGCCATGACGGAACCGACCGAGAGGTCGATGCCGCGCGTGGCGATCACCAGGGTCATGCCCACGGCGATCATCATGATCGGCGCACTGGCACGCAGGATGTCGATGAGGTTTCCCGAGAGATCTCCGGTGACGGCGTTCACCGAGATGCCGAGGTACGTCGGGTCCTTGATGAGGTTGATGATGAGCAGCAGCACGAGGGCCGCGATGGCCCAGATGTAGGGCTGCTTGACGCTGGTCTTGAGGAACGACGCTGCGCCCGATGAGGTGTTCGACATCAGTTGGTGCTCCCCTCTGCTGCGAAGGCGGCGGGCTCGGGCTCGAAGGCCTCGACGCCCTGCGCCTCTGCGCCGTCCGATGCGATCAGGTCGACGATCGTGTCGGCGGTGATGTCTGGCCCGTTGATGATCTCTCCGATCTTGCGGTGGTCCTTCAGAACCACGATTCTCTCGCTCAGTCGAACGACCTCTTCGAGCTCCGACGAGATGAAGACGACGGACATGCCGTCTTCGGCGAGCGTAGCGATGGCCTCCTGAATCTCCGCCTTCGCGCCGATGTCGATTCCGCGGGTCGGCTCGTCGAGGATGAGCAGTTCGGGCTTGGTGGCCAGCCAGCGCCCGAGCAGCACCTTCTGCTGGTTGCCGCCGGACAGGTTCTTGATGGGTCGCTCCGGGTCGCTCGGGCGCACGTTGAGCTCGACGAGGTACTTGTCGCACAGCTCCTTCTGCTCGCGCTTCGAGAGCGGGCGGGCCCAGCCGCGTCGGGCCTGGACGGCCAGGATGAGGTTCTCGCGCACGGTGAGGTCGCCGACAATGCCTTCGTCGCGACGGTTCTCGGTCGAGAACGCGATCCTGGTGGCGAGCCCGGCCACCGGGCTGTGCACCTCGGCGCTCTTGCCTCCGATGGTCACCTCGCCTGTGTCGGGCCGGTCGGCGCCGTACATGAGACGGCCGAGTTCGGTGCGGCCGGAGCCGAGGAGTCCGGCGAGGCCGACGACCTCGCCCGGGTACACGGCGATGTCGACGGGCTCGATCGAGCCCTTCCGACCGAGATCCGTGGCGCTGTAGAAGGGCTGCTCACCGCTCTCCCGCGCATCCCGCCGCCTGTTCGAGCCGAGCGATGCGAGGGTATCGAAGTCCTTGCCGATCATCAGGGAGATCAGCTGGCTGCGGCCCAGGTCGCGGGTGAGGTGCTCCCCCACGAACTCGCCGTTGCGCAGCACGGTGAGGCGATCGCTGATCGCATAGACCTGGTCGAGGAAATGGGAGACGAAGAGGATGGCGACGCCCTGGTCTCGAAGACGGCGCATCACCGTGAAGAGGCCTTCGACCTCGTTGGCGTCGAGGCTCGAGGTGGGCTCGTCGAGGATGAGAACCTTCGACTTGGCGACCATGGCCCGGCTGATGGCGACGAGCTGCTGCAGCGCGAGCGAGATGCTCGAGAGAGGCTGGCGCGGGTCGAGGTCGCCGAGACCGAGGCCGACGAGCGCCTCGTGGGCGGCCTCGTGGGTCTTCTTCCAGTTGATTCCGAAGGCGCCGCGGATCTCGTTGCCGAGCATCACGTTCTCGCCGACGGTGAGGTTGTCGCAGAGGTTGACCTCTTGATAGACGGTCGAGATGCCGGCGCTCTGGGCGTCCGCGGTTCCCGAGAACTGGCGGGGGCCGCCGGAGACCAGGATGCTGCCGGAATCGATCTTGTACACGCCGGTCAGTGCCTTGATGAGGGTCGACTTGCCCGCACCGTTCTCACCCATGAGGGTGTGCACCTCTCCCGGGTACAGCCTGAGCTGCACGTTCTGGAGGGCTTTGACGCCAGGGAACTCGATCGAGATGTCTGTCATCTCGACGATCGGCTCTGTCGCTGCCATGTCTGCCTGCTCGTTCTGCCGGCGTGCCGGCCTCGTCATTGAGTCGCGTGGATTCTCCCACGCGGGAGCCCATCCGGTTCCCCGAGCCGCGAGGCCCAAGGGAACCGGATGAGCGGGGTGAATCAGTACTGGCGGTCGGGCAGTGCGGTGGTCGCGGCCTCGGGCGAGTCGAAGGTCACGCTCGGAACCACGATGTCGGACTCGACGGTCTCACCGGCCAGGGCGGACTTGACCACGTCGATCGCGGTGTCGCCGAACAGCGGGTTGTACTCGGCCACGAAGCTGAGTCGACCTGCGGCAAGCGCCTCGAGGGCGGCCTTGGTGCCGTCGATAGTGATGATCTTCACGTCGGTGCCGGGCTTCAGGCCCGCCTCTTCGACGGCCAGGGCGGCGCCGAGGCCCATCTCGTCGTTCTGTGCGAACACGAGCTGGACGTCGTTGTTGTTGGCCTTGAGGATCGTCTCGAAGACGCTCTTCGCCTCTTCGGTCGACCAGTTGGCCGACTGGCTCTCGAGCTTCGTCAGGTTGTCGGCGACCGTCTCGTCCCAGCCCTTGTTGCGGTCGTTCACGACCGACAGTCCGGGAGGACCTTCGAGGACGACGTAGTTGGCTCCGTCGGGGAACTGCTCGTTCGCCCACTCGGCGGCCGAGGCGCTGATGCCCACGTTGTCCGGTGCGATGTGGCTCGTGTAGAGCTCGGTGTCGTTCGGCTCGATGCCGCGGTCGAGAAGCACGACGGGGATCTCGGCCTCCTTGGCGCGTTCCAGGATGCTCTCCCAGCCGGTGGCCTCTGTGGCCGACAGCAGGATGGCGTCGACGTCCTCGTCGATGAACGACGTGAACGCGGTGATCTGCGAGTTCTGGTCACCGTTGGTGGCCGGGGCGTACTTGAGCTCGAAGCCGTTCTCCTCCGAGAACGAGTCCTGGATGTTCTTCTCGTTCGCCGTGCGCCATCCGCCCTCGGGGCCGACCGCGACGAATCCGATGGTCGTGAGGTCTCCCCCGTCGCCCGATGCGTCGTCGCCGCCGCCTGCGGAGCAGGCGCCCAGGCCGAGGGCGACTGCCCCCACCAGAGCGAAGCCTGCGATGGACCTGAATCGAGGTGTCTTGAACATTGATCTCCTCCTTGAGACCCGGCGGCGCCTGTCGTGCGCCTCCGGAGTGAATGTGAACCGTGGTTGATGCATGGGCCGGGTTGTGAGGGCTAACAATTGCTTCGGCCGGGCGGTCCTGCAGGGGATCGTGTCATCTCGTCCCTGAGATCCAGCGGCAGTTGGTGAAGAGTTGTTAGCGCTCACAGTGTGCTTGGTCGAGACAATATCCGCGCTGCGAACATCCTGTCAAGCGACGATTGCGTCGACCCGGGTAACGAATCGGCAACGGAGGCCGGGCACACGCATGCGGCGGCACGATCCCGGCCGTCGACTTGTGCGCGATAAATGTGAGCCCTAACATTCCCACAGGGAGCACGCGTCCTCGCGTGCACGGACGAGGAGGTTCCCCATGACGACTCCTCGCGGGAGGCGACGATGACCGTGGATGCGCCCGTCATCCGCTTCACCGACGTCTCGGTCGCGTTCACCGCCACGAGAGCCCTCGACGGAGTCGACTTCCGGCTCTTCCCCGGTGAGGTCCACTCGCTCATGGGCGAGAACGGCGCCGGCAAGAGCACGCTGATCAAGGCCCTCACGGGCGTGCAGCCCATCGACGGCGGAACCATCGAGATGGACGGCCGACCGGTGTCGTTCGGCACTCCCGCGGCCGCGCAACGAGCGGGCATCAGCACGGTCTACCAGGAGGTCAATCTCCTGCCGAACCTCTCGGTGACCGAGAACGTGATGCTCGGGCGCGAGCCGCGCACTCGGTTCGGGGGCATCGACTGGCGCGCGGCGCACGCTCGCACGAGCGAGCTGCTGGCGACCATGCGGCTCGACGTCGATCCCCGCTCGATGCTCGCCGACCACTCCCCCGCGATCCAGCAGCTCATCGCCATCGCGCGGGCCGTCTACGTCGAGGCGCGCGTGCTGGTGCTCGACGAGCCCACGTCGAGTCTCGACAACGACGAGGTGACCGAGCTGTTCCGCATCATCGCGGGCCTGAAGGAGTCGGGCGTCGCGATTCTCTTCATCTCCCATTTCCTCGACCAGGTCTACGAGATCTCCGATCGGCTCACCGTGCTGCGCGACGGACGGCTCGTCGGCGAGTACCTCACGCACGACCTGCTGCGCATCGACCTCGTGCAGAAGATGGTCGGCAGGAACCTTCCAGCGCTGGCGAACATCCAGGAGCACACCAGCAGCAGCACGGTCGAGGAGGGCCTCTCCGGGGAGGAGCCCCTCATCAGCGCGATCGGGCTCGGCCGCCGCGGCGCGATCGAAGCCTTCGACCTGCGCGTCTACGAAGGCGAGGTGGTGGGCATCGCGGGCCTCCTCGGCTCGGGGCGTACCGAGCTCGCACGACTGCTCTCGGGCATCGACCGCGCCGACTCCGGCGAGACGCTCATCGACGGGCATGCCGAGAAGCTCGTGAATCCGCGTCGAGCGCTGAAGAACCGCATCGCGTACGCGTCGGAGAACCGGCGCACGGAGGGAATCATCGGCGAGCTGTCGGTGCGCGACAACATCGCCCTCGCCCTGCAGGCCGACATGGGCTGGTTCCGGCGCATCCCCCGCCGACGGCAGGACGACCTGGCCGCGAGCTACATCCAGGCCATGAACATCCGGCCCGCCGACCCCGACGCGCTGATGCGCACCCTGTCGGGAGGCAACCAGCAGAAGGTGCTCCTCGCCCGCTGGCTGGCGATCGCGCCGCGGCTGCTGGTGCTCGACGAGCCCACCCGCGGAATCGATGTCGGTGCGAAGGCCGAGATCCAGAGCCTGGTCTCCGACCTCGCAGACAACGGGCTGTCGGTGGTGTTCATCTCGGCAGAGCTCGAAGAGGTGCTGCGCATCAGCCACCGCATCGCCATTCTGCGCGACAAACGCAAGGTCGGAGACCTCGAGAACCATGACCTGTCGGTGGAGCGGCTGCTCACGATCATCGCGGAGAGTTCGACGGATGGCGACGATGACTGATCGCGCTCTCTGGTCGACTAGTGTTCGAATCACGACACGAGCACGGGCGTGTCGCTGGATAGGGTGGAACACGTGACGGAAGAGACGCCGCGCCAAGCGACGATCTTCGATGTGGCACGGCTCGCAGGGGTATCTCACCAGACCGTCTCGCGTGTGGTCAACGATCTGCCCAATGTGCGCTCGTCCACGCGCGTTCGGGTCGAAGAGGCCATCAAGAAGCTGCGCTACGTGCCCTCGCCCGCAGCGCGGGCCCTCGTCACGAGACGATCGCGCACGATCGGGCTGATCGCCACGGGCGGCCCCGAGTTCGGCCCGTCGTCGACTGTCCTGTACTTCAACGCGGCGGCCCGGGACGCCCGCTGGTCGGTCTTCACCGCGAACATGACCGACAGCGATCCCGGGTCCATCCGTGGAGCCGTCGAGGCGTTCCTCCGTCAAAACGTCGAGGGCATCGCCGTCATCTCCGGACATGAGGGCTCGGTCGATGTCGTCGCAGGCATGGAGCTCACCATTCCCCTGGTGGCCCTCGAGGCCACGGCTCATGCGGGGCTGGCCACCGTCGGCGCCGATCAGTACTCCGGCGCACGCAGCGCGGTGAAGCGCCTCATCGAACTGGGCCACCGCGGCATAGCCCACCTCGCAGGTCCGGCGGACTCGGTCGACGCCCGCGAGCGCGAGCGCGGGTGGCGCGACGAGCTGGGGGCCAACGACCTGTCTGCCCGGGTGATCGGTGTCGGTGACTGGACCCCGTCATCCGGCCACCGATTCGGCGCTTCGAGCGACCTGTCGGGCCTCACCGCCATCTTCGCGTCGAACGACCAGATGTCGATCGGCCTGATCCACGCGCTCAACGAGCGCGGCCTCGCCGTTCCGCGCGACATGAGCGTCATAGGTTTCGACGATATTCCCGAAGCGGCATATGTCACGCCACCCCTCACCACGGTGCGTCAGGACTTCGAGAGGATCGGGCGCGACATGCTCAGCACGCTGCTGTCACGCATCGATGGCGACCGCACCACGGAGCTTCCGCAGTCGTTGCCCGCCCTCATCGAGCGCGAGTCGACCGGGCCGGCGCCCGGTCGCAGTGCGGTCAGTGCAGCAGGCTCGACACGAGATTGATCGTCGAGGCCACCACGACGACGCCGAGAAGAAAAGACAGGAGCGCGTGGCGCAGCGCTTCGGCCCGCAGCACAGACGACGTGATGTTCGTGTCGGAGACCTGGAACGTCATTCCCAGGGTGAAGGCGAGATACGCGAAGTCGAGGTAGCGGGGCGGCTCCTTCTGGTTGAACTCGATACCCGTTCCGCCCGCCCGGTAGTAGAAGCCCGCGTACCGCAGGGTGTAGATCGTGTGCACCAGCCACCACGAGGCGGCCAGCGTGGCGAGCGCCGCGGCGATCAACCCGAGCGTCGCGCTCGTTCCCAGCTTTCCCGCCTCCACCAGGAGAAGGGCGATCGCGCCGAAGCTGGCGATGCTGGCGAGGATCAGCAGCGTCTGCGCCATGCGCTGCGACGGATCCTCCCGGCTCGCGTGGGCGGCGGTGTCGGCCGCATCGAAGCGGAGCACCGAGATCCAGACCCAGATCGTGAAGGTGCCCGCCGCGGCGATCCATCCGACGGCCGGCGCGAAGATCCACGACCCGGCGACACCGGTGATCGTGAACACGACGACGAAGATGGCGAGCACCACGGCGGCCCGCACGCCGGCACGGTGCCAGAACCCCGAGAAGTCCCGGGCGCTGCTCAGGTCGCCTGTGCCGCTCACGCCGCTCATGCCGTGGGCCGAACCCGTGCAATCGCGCGATCGGCCGCGGCCGACGGCTCGCTCGAGACGAGGATGCGCATGCCCGGCTCGAGCACGACGATCTTGTCTCCATAGCGGGCGGCGATCGATGCCCGCTCCCAGATCAGCACGCACTCGAGAGCCAGCTGCGTGGTGATGGCCCACGGCTGCTTGTTCGCGAACAGGGTGAACGATCCCACCGAATAGCCGCCGAGCTCGGCCAGTTCGCCCTGCAGGCCCGACAGACCTGGGATCTCGACGTCGACCCGGGGCAGACGCGACTCCTTCTGCTTCAGGAACGTCGCGACGAACAGGCGGGCCGCGACCTCGTGGCGGTCGGCGTGCAGGATGCCACGGGGTCCGTCGTAGGGCGGGACGGGGGCGTCGCTGAGGGGCATACGCATGACGCTACCGCGTGCGGCGCGTAACAGGAGCTATCGCCAGGGCTCCGACATGAAGGACTGCAGGGCATCGCGGTGCAGCGGCGTCGAGTAGAGGTACCCCTGGATGATGTCGCATCCGAGTTCCGCGAGCCGATCCAGCTGGGCACGGGTCTCGACCCCCTCGGCGACGACGCGCATGCCCACGGCATGGGCGACGTCGATGCAGCTCGTGACGATGGCCGTGTCCTCGACCGAGACGCCGAGACCGGCCACGAACGACCCGTCGATCTTGAGTTCGTCGACCGGAAAGTCCTTGAGATAGGCGAAGCCCGCGTGGCCGGTGCCGAAATCGTCGATCGAAACGCGGACGCCCTGGTCGTGCAGCAGCTTGAGGTTGCGATGCGCGCGCCGACTGTCGGTGATCAGGCCCGTCTCGGTGATCTCGAGAGTGATGAGCGCCGGGTCGAGACGATTGTCGCGCACGAGTGCACCGACCAGGTCGGCCAGCCGCGGATCTGCCAGCTGGCGCGCCGACACGTTGATCGACACCGTGACGGGCCGGGCGTCCGGCTCCCGGTTGAGCGCAGCGCACTGTTCGATGGCTGCGCGGCACGCCCACGCGCCGACCTGGTTGATGAGTCCGGATCTCTCGGTCAGGTCGATGAAGCCGGCGGGTCCTATCAGTCCGCGCTCCGGATGATCCCATCTCAGCAGCGCCTCGTAGCCATGCAGCGTTCCCGACGCGACGTCGAGCTGCGGCTGATACTCGAGTCGGAACTGGTCGTTGGCGAGGGCTGCGCGAATCTCGCCCAGCAGGCGGATCTCGTCGACCGTGGAATCGTCGAATACGGAGGTGAACAGCTTCCAGCAGTTGCGACCCGACGCCTTCGCCTCGTACATGGCCGTCGTTGCCTGTCTCATCTGCGTTTCGGCCATCGACGCGGGATGGATGCGCTCGGACGACTCGAGTCGGACGACCGAAGCGCCCAGGCTCGCCGTCACGACGACCTCGAGTTCGTCGACCAGCATCGGAGCGCTGATCGATTCGAGGATCGTCTCGGCGAATGTGGTGCCTCGGGCGTGAGTTCGACCGACCACGACGAACTCATCGTCGCCGACGCGGGCGGTCAGAAAGCCATCGGCCGAGAGGGCCATCAGGCGCTTGGCGACCTCCCTGAGCACTTGGTCTCCACCGGCCCTTCCCAGGCTTCCGTTCACGATCCTGAAGTGATCGAGGCCCACCACGAAGGTGGAGAACTCGCTCAGGGGAGGCAGGCCGACGGCCAGCTCGACGATGCGCGTCAGAAGCCCGGAGCGGTTGAACATGGCGGTCAGCGCGTCGTACTGCGCCGCCTGCTTGAGGTCGAGCTCTGCCTCGCGCCGCAGCGCGTCGGATCTCTCGGCCTGCCGCACGGCCCTGATGAGGTGTTCCTCGTCAGAATGACGCTCTCGCCGGGGCACGAACATGTACAGGGTTGCTGCTCCGCGGACACGCGACGCGAAGAGATCGGCCGCGCGGGCGGCGCGGTCTTTGCCCAGCAGGGTGAACGACATATCGGATACCCGCCCCTCGAGGTGGAGCAATCGCGCGGCGCGTCCTGAGAACAGGATGCGATCGGCCGGCGGCAGAAGACGGACGAAGGGTGACCCGATCAGGTCTTCCCGCACGAATCCGGTCCAGATCAGAAGGTGATCGTTGACGTCTACGATCGTGTCGTCGGAATCCGTGACCACCAGTCCGCCCGGACCCGAGCGGAACAGGACCTCGTAGTCGATCTGGTCTGTCGCATCAGGCTGCATGGTCATCGCTCGGCGAGGACGGCCAGGATGCTGCGAGCGATCTCGTCACGAGCGTTCGCCTGCGGAACATGGCCCTGCGCCTGAAGCACGACCACCGAGGCGCGGGGCGGCGATCGCCGGTACATGATCTGATCGCGCCCGAAGCCATGGGCGAAGGGCAGCACCTCGCTTGCGCCCGGTCCTGTGATCCATACATTGTCCCAGTCGACGATTCTGGCCCCCTCATCCGCGCTCGTGAGCTCGCATGCCATGGCTCCATTTTCGCATTAACACCTCCATCCGACAGCTGCCGTCTCACGTGATTACAAGTGGACGGCACTCTGCGATGCACGCCGAGCGTGAAGAGACGCTCCTGTCAATGGCATTGCAGGGCGCAGTCAACTCGCGTGTACTCGAAGACGGTGTATTCGACAACCGCAGATCATTCGGCTCCGAATAGACCCGAGACATCCCCCTCACGAATTCGGACCAGCCGCACCATGGAAACACCCCCGCGATGGAACTGACCGCCGCCCTCGACCGTCTTCGTCGAACCCCTTTTCTGCTCGACGTCGTGCGCTCCGCCGACGATCTCGCGCTGATCGCGTCGCGGGAGGGCGGCAGGCAGGCCGTCGGCATTCTCCGCCGGGCCGTCCACGACGACGAGAACCAGCTCGTCGCCATCGCCGCCGTGCACGCGCTCGGCCGGGTCTTCGACGACGAGGCCGACGATGTTCTCTCCGAGCTCCTATCGAATGAGCAGGCCTTTCTGCGCGAACACGCCGCATGGGTGTTCGGCGGCCGCCTTCCGCGACTGGATGCCGTGTCGCGACTCGTGGGGTGCGTCGTGCAGGCGGGCTTCACGGGCATGCTCGCCCAGCGCACGCTGCAGCAGTGGGGCGCCTCGGCACCGGATCACGTCGCCCTCGCACTCGAGAGCGCACTCATCTCCGAGTCGGAACCCGGCGCCCGCTCGCGCCTCGTCGAGACTCTCGGACTCGTCTCCGGACGGGTCGCCGGGCGCGCGCTGCGAGAGATCGCCGCGAACCCGGGGGAGCAGCAGGACGCCCGGGTGGCGGCCATCGCCGGCCTCGGCGACCGGCGCGGAGACGAGCGGGCCCTTCGTCTGGTCCGCGAGATCGCAGCCGCGGGAGCCGAAGCGGCCGATTCCCAGGCCACCGTCGACGCGGCGAGACTGGCCCTCGTCGACCTCGGCGACGCACCCGCCGCCATCCGGTTCGGCGACGGTCTGACCGTGGCCCAGCTTTTCCTGCACGCCGACATCGACCGGGGGCTGACCCGCGCCGGCGCGGGCGACAACGGGGGAGTGGCCACGTTGCTCGTGCGGCTCGGCGACGCGCTCGCCTCTCTCGACGGCATCGATCGGGTGCTCACCCTGTCGCGGGGCGACGCGGGCGTCGCTGCCGACACGCTGCTCGCCGCCGAGCCGCTGGTGCTGGCCGACCACGAGTTCGTTCCCGTACCCCTGCTGTCGGAGCCGAGCCCGCAGGCCCGCTCCTGGCACACCCGGGTCGCGGCCGAGCGCGGCATCCGGCGTGCGCTCGTGGCGCTCGGCCCCGTCGACGTGCTGCACCTGCGGATGGCGGATGTGGGCAGCATGGCCGCGTCGAGCGTGGCCCGCGAGCTGGGCATCCCCGTGGTGTTCACCCTGGCTCCCGACCCTCACGGCGTGATCCGCGCCCTCGACGTGGCCGGCGCGCTGACCGTCGCGAACTTCGGTGACGTCGACGAGCGCGAGCACTACTGGTTCAGGCACCGGCTCGTGCAGCGTCTCGCTGCCGACGCGGACCACACCGTGCTGTTCCCCCGTCCGGCCCTGCGCGACGAGTTGCAAGAGCTTCTCGGCATCGACATCGACTCCTCGCCCGAGCAGTACACCGTGGTTCCGGAGGGAATCGATCTCGCCACGATCGACGATGCGATCCTCGACGTGGAGACCCGCGCCGACGGCGCGGCGATCGGCGCGCTCGACGACCTCGACGCCCTGATCTCCGCTCTGCCCGAGCACCGCCGCGGCCTGCCCCTGGCCCTGAGCGTGGGACGCCTGCACCGGGTGAAGGGCATGGCGACCGTCGTCGAGGCGTGGGCCTCGGATGCGACCCTGCTGGCCACCTGCAACCTCGTGATCGTGGGCGGAGACCTCAATGCGCCCTCGCCTGACGAGCAGTCCCAGCTCGACGCCATCGACAGCGTTCTGCGTGAACATCCCCGCGCAGCGGAGGGTCTTGTACTCGCCGGTCACCGCCCCAACGACGTGGTGTCGCGCTGGCTCGCCGCCACGAGACTCGGCTCCGGCCGCCTCGTCGGCGCCAATGGCATCTACGTGTGCGGAAGCCTCAAGGAGGAGTTCGGAATCGCCATTCTCGAGGCCCTCGCCGCGGGCCTGGTCGTGGTGACGCCTGACGCCGGAGGCCCGGCGACATACGTCGACGACGGCGTCACAGGTGTTCTCGTCGACACCGGATCGGTCTCGGGCGTTCGACGCGGTATGGCCGACGCCCTGCTGATCGCGGCCCGCGACGAACCGGAACGCGTCACCGCGGCCCGGGGGATCGTGCGTGACCGCTTCACCGTGCAGGCCATGGCGACGGCACTCGAGCGCGTGTACGCCACCGTCGCCGAGAACCGCCGACTCGAGTCGATGACGCTGTCGAGCACGGGCGGAGCCTCGTGACCCTGCTGGTCATCAGTCCCGATTACGCCTCCCACCTGCTTCCCCTCGCCACGCTCGCCACGGCCTGGCGTGACGCGGGCGACGACGTGGTTGTCGCATCCGGACCCGCGACGACGTCGATCGTGCGCTCGTTCGGATTCCGCGGCACCGAGCTGCGGCTCGGCCGCGGTTCGAACCCGGGCACGATACGGGCCGAGGAGCAGCCTGCGGGCGAGGACGATTCGCTGCGGGGCTTCTTCGACGCCACACGCCGCGGCATGGTCGAGACCCTCGACTACCAGGCGTCGCAGCGCACGACCGATCTGCTGTGGCGACCGGTCGAGACCGCGAGCGCCGTGCTGGCCGTGGTCGACGAGGTGAGACCGGATGCGGTGGTCGTCGATCACCTGGCCTTCACGGCCCGTCTCGCACTGCAGGCCGCCGGAGTAGCGCACGCCGATGTGGTGCTTGGGCACCCCACCGCCCTGCCCATAGCCGACGAGGTATATGGCTTTCCTGCATCGTGGCCGGGGGCTTTCAGCCCCGACAGTGAGGGGCTGGATCGCCTGCGCCTCCGCTGCGAGGCCGTGCGCGATCGCTTCACCGGTCAATGGAACGACGCCCTGGCGGTGCTCGACCCGGGTGCCTCGCCGTCGAGCGACGCGTTCGCCGAGCACGGCGACATCCTGCTGTTCAACTACCCTCGGCAGCTGCACGACCCTGCGCGCACCTCGTTGCTTCCCACGCACGCGTTCCTCGGATCGGCCGTGCGCGACGAGCCTGCCGACCCCGAGGTCGATGCGTGGCTGGCCGCGGGAGGAGCCCCGATCGTCTACGTGAGCTTCGGCAGCTTCCTCTCTGTTCGTGCCGATGTGCTGGCTCGGATCGCCCAGGCACTGAAGGGACTCGACGTGCGCGTGGCTCTCGCTGTCGGCTCGGCCGACCGGCGTGAGCTCGGCGAACTGCCCGAGTCGTGGCTGGTGCGCGAGTTCCTGCCCCAGGTGACCCTCCTCGAGCACTCGGCCCTGACCGTGACGCACGGAGGGAACAACAGCGTGACCGAGGCCGCGACGGCCGGCGTGCCCATGCTGGTGCTGCCGTTCTCGACCGACCAGTTCGCGGGAGCGGCAGCCATCGAGGCGCAGGGCTATGGAGCCTCTCTCGATCCGAACACCGCATCGGTCGAGGCGCTTCGTTCGGCGGCCGAGTCGGTTCTGGCAGACAGCGAGATGCGCGATCGCAGCCGACTGCTGAGCGATGAGCTGCGTGCCGCACCCGGCCGCGACAGGGCGCGCGCGGCTCTGTCGGCGTAGCTGTCGAACTGGAATACTGGGCGCATGCGCAGATTCATCGTCTCTCTTGTGGCCAATGCGATCGCCCTGTGGCTCACGACGCTCATCGTCTCGGGAGTCAGACTCGATCCGTTCCAGGACGACACCCTGGGCACGATCCTCTCGTATCTGTTCGTTGCCCTGATCTTCGGTGTCGTGAACGGCATCGTCGGCACGGCGATCCGCATCGTCGCCTTCCCGCTCTACATCCTCACTCTCGGCCTGCTCTCGCTCGTGGTCAATGCGCTGCTGCTGATGCTCGCGGCCTGGTTCTCGCAGCTCTTCGGCTTCGGCCTCACCGTCGAGAGCTTCTTGTGGGCCGTGCTGGGCGCCCTGGTGCTCGCCATACTCTCGGCCATCATCGGCTCGATCCTCCGGCCGCTCGCCGGTCGCGACAAGGACTGACGCCAGAGCTGCCCGCGCGCACATCGTCATCGACCCACCCTCTCGGCGCGATACTCCGTCGCCGTGCCCTTCGCGTCGCCCGTCAGAAACGGCGCCGCGCCGTCGATGAACTTCTCGACCCTCGGGTCGTTCGACGCGTCGACCAGGCCGGCCGTCTCGCGGTAGGCGTCGAGATCGTGTGACGGGAAGGCGTCGCCGGTCGGCATGGGGGCGTCGTCGTAGAGGGTGCGCCGCACGAGCACCCGATCATCGCCGGATGCCGTGTCGAGCCCGCCCAGAGCGGGAACCAGATCTTCGGTGTGGGCGATGGTGAGGGTGGGCGCGGCCGTCTCGAGCTGGCCGACGGGGGAGCCGAGGGTCACGACACCCTGCACGGAGTAGTCGCCCGACTGCTCGAGCTGCACGGCGAGCAGTCCGCCCTGCGAGTAACCGACCTCGAGAACGGGGTCGCCCGGCCGGATGCCCGCATCGCGCATAGCCTCGACGGCAGCACGGTAGGAGGCCCCGTCACCGGCGCTCATCGATTCGACGTTGCTCGTCATGTCGAAGGCCTCGCCCGCGGGCACGGCGTTCATGTCGACGGTGCCGCCGAGGTAGACGATGTATGACGGATCGCCGTTCCCGGTCTCGTACTTCTCCACCTTGATCTGCGGGCCGCTGGCGCTGGTGTTCGGCATGCGCGACGCCAGCTCGGCGATGCTCGACGGAGCCGTGACCGGCGATGTGCCGACCCTCGTCGTCTGCACCTGCGTCTCGACGAGCGGACTGCGACCACCGCCCGCAGCGCCGCCGCCCGCCAGGCCTCGGGCCGCACCCGCCACACCCGCCGCCCCGAGAACCAGCCCGGCGGCCTCCCTGATTCCGAAGAGCCCGAGCCCGTCGTCGCCGATGACGGCGCCCGCGCCGGGAGGAACACCCAGGAGCCCCGCGATGACGTCGTCGCTCGACGAGAAGAGCAGGCGCACGGCCGCCGCCACCGCCGGATTGTTGGCGAGCTGCGGGTTCTCGCGCATCCATTCGGCGGCACCGACCGGGCTGCGCGAGGTGCCCGGCCTCGCCGCCAGCCCGACGAGCACTCCCGACCCGGCGGCGAGGAAGGGCGCACCAGCAAGGAGGAGGAACGGAGCAAGGTGCCCGAGCACATTGCCGAGAAGACCCGTGGTGACGCGGAGGCCATCGATCATGGCGTTCTCGACCATGCCGTAGGCCTCGGCCGCCAGGCGCAGCGACACATCGAGTTCGCCCGCCTCGCGAGACGCTCGATCGAGGTCGGCTGCGGCCTGGAGCACCAGCGCGGGCACGGTCGGCGCCTGCGCGGCGACGTGCGGATCGATGCAGAGCTCGAGCTCTCGCAGCCGCGCCGCGGCGGCCAGTGACTCGCTCTCGACGAAACGCAGCCGGAACGCCGTGTTCGAGATCTCGTCGGTCGAGACCGCGAAGCTGCCTCCGCCCGAGACGACGAGTTCGTCGCCATCGGCCGTCACGGAGTCGCCCCCATCGAGACGATCGCGCCGGCGATCAGGGCGGAGATGTCGTCGAGGCTCGCCGACACCCGACGGACGTCGGCCGCCACCCGCTCGCACCTCGCATCGAACGACTGCCGGGCCAGGCCCTGCCACCCGGGCGCATCGTCACGGACGACCGTGGGCAGCAGTTCTGTCGAGAGTTGCACGCTGAGTCTCTGCACGGCCGTTCGGTCGTGCTCGAGCGACGATCTGACGTGGAGTAGGAGGGCATCGGGATGATCTGTCACCGCACCAGTGTCGCCATCGTGCCCTGCGCAGCGGGGAGCAAGCACGCGATCGGGGGAGAGGTGGGGAGACCCGCTGATGTGGAGGAGGGGAAACTGCACCAAGATAGAGGTATGCCCCTGGATGAGACCGAGATTCCCGCTGGAATCTTTCGAGTCTGCATGGTCTGCACGGGCAATATCTGCCGCTCGCCCATGGCCGAGATCGTGCTGCGCGACCTCGTGCAGCAGGCCGGTCTCAGTCATCGCGTCTCGGTCACCAGCGCCGGAACGGGCGACTGGCACGTCGGCGAGCAGGCCGACCCGAGAACGATCGACGCCCTCGCGGATCGCGGTTACGACGCATCCCTGCACCGGGCCAAGCAGTTCGACTCGTCATCGTTCGACGAACTCGACCTGATCGTCGCGCTCGACCGCACGCACGAACGGGCCATCCGCTCGTGGGCCACGAGCGACTCCGACCGATCGAAGATCAGGCTGCTCACGAGTTTCGACACCGATCCGAACCGCCAGCTCGACGTGCCCGACCCCTATTACGCCGACGCGGCCACCTTCGCCGCCGTGCTCGCAACGATCGAACGCGCCTGCGCGTCGCTGTTCGCGCAACTGGAGCCGGCCTTCCGAGCTCCCCAGACATCCACCCACGCCTGACCGACGCGGCCCGACGGCCGCCCAGCACTGGAGTTACCCGCATCATGAGCGCCCTTTCCCCCCAGCCCCTCAGCCCTCTCGACGGCCGCTACGCCTCCGCCGTCTCCGAGCTGGGCGAGTTCCTCTCGGAGGCCGGCCTCAACCGCGCCCGCATCCAGGTCGAGGTCGAGTGGTTGATCTACCTCACCGACCACTCGCTGTTCGGATCGACGCCGATCGAGCTCGAGAAGCAGCGTCAGCTGCGCCAGCTCGCCCCGAATTTCGGAGACGACGAGGTGGCCGAGCTCGGCGCCCTCGAGTCGACCACGAAGCACGACGTGAAGGCCGTGGAGTACTACGTGCGCCGCCGACTCGACGAGCTCGGACTCACCGAGATCGCCGAGCTCACCCACTTCGCGGCCACGAGCGAGGACATCAACAACCTCAGCTACGCGCTCGTCATCCGGGATGCCGTCACCGAGGTCTGGCTGCCGGCGTTCCGCGCGGTGATCGACGAGCTGCGTACCCAGGCCGTGCAGTACCGCGACGACGCCATGCTCGCCCGCACCCACGGTCAGCCCGCCACCCCCACCACCATGGGCAAGGAGCTGGCGGTCACCGTCTACCGCCTCGAGCGCATCCGTAAGCAGGTCGAGGCGGCCGAGTACCTCGGCAAGTTCTCAGGCGCGACGGGAACGTTCGCCGCCCACCTCTCGGCCGAGGCCGACCTCGACTGGCAGGCCGTGTCGCGCGAGTTCGTGACATCGCTCGGTCTCACCTGGAACCCACTCACCACCCAGATCGAGTCCCACGACTGGCAGGCCGAGCTCTACTCGCAGGTCGCCCACGGCAACCGCATTCTGCACAACCTCTGCACCGACGTGTGGACCTACATCTCGCTCGGCTACTTCACCCAGATCCCGGTGGCCGGGGCGACCGGTTCGTCGACGATGCCGCACAAGATCAACCCGATCAAGTTCGAGAACGCCGAGGCCAACCTCGAGCTCTCGTCCGCCCTGCTCGACTCGCTCGCCCAGACCCTCGTCACAAGCCGCCTGCAGCGCGACCTCACCGACTCCACCACGCAACGCAACGTGGGCGTCGCCCTCGGCCACTCGCTGCTCGCGCTGTCGAACATCACCTCTGGCCTCGGCCAGATCTCGCTCAACCGCGAGCTCCTCGCCGCCGACCTCGACACCAACTGGGAGGTGCTCGCGGAGGCCATCCAGACCGTCGTGCGGGCCGAGATCACGGCGGGCCGCTCGTCGATCACCGACCCCTACGCCCTGCTCAAGGAACTCACCCGCGGCAAGCGCATCGGCGCGAGCGACCTGGCCTCATTCGTGGAGGGCCTCGACATCGGCGATGCGGCGAAGCAACGGCTGCTCGCGCTGACCCCGCACAGCTACGTGGGCATCTCGTCGGCGCTGGTCGAGCACATCCTCTGAGCGCCCGGCCCGGCTTCCCGTCCGCTCCCGAGGTGCTCTCGGGAGCTCACGGTAGCCTTGGTGTCTTATGGCACACGACAGCGAGACCCCGTCCCACCACACCGCGTCGCTCGAAGAGCGCATCCAGGCCGCTGTCGAGCGTGAGGGCGAGACCTCAGTCGTGCTCCGCGCGCGGTCGCTGCTCGAGGGCGGCTACGAGGGCGAGGACTTCCTGCGCGTCGTCGGGGGCCCGCACGCCGACGGCATCCTCGCCGGCGCGCCCTCGCTGTACTGGCCCGAACTGTGGGGCGCCCGCGCGCTGAACTACGTGTGGTCGGATGCCGCGGCGCCGGCCGTCATCGCCGGCCTCGGCAACCAGGCGTGGCGGGTTCGCGAGATGTGCGCGAAGGTGGCGGCCCTGCGGTCGATCGCGGCCCCCGAGGCGCTCACCGCCCTGACGAAGGACGATCACGCACGGGTCCGCGCCGCAGCGGCCCGAGCACTGGCGGCCACGGGCGACGCCACGACCCAGGACACGCTCGAGGCCCTTCTGCGCGACCCCGACAAAGAGGTGCGCAGAACCGCCCAGCAGTCCCTCAAAACCCTGAAAGACACCCTCTCCTAGAGCGCCCCGCAGGCTCCCTTCGACAAGCTCAGGGAACGAAGCCGGTGAGCGAAGCGAACTCGGCGCAGGAAACTGCTAGTGCCCAGAAGGCGGAAGGTCGTCGTCGAGCTCCGTCTGCTCCGACTTGTTCGGCTTGAACGTCAACACCATCATCGCGATCACCACGAGCACCACGATGAAGGCCACCCCGAAGAAGATCACCGAGAGCAGCGGGTTGCGCGTGGCGAGCAGCACGGTGAGCCCCACGAACAGGGCCATCACCGCCGACAGGACGATGAGTTCGACGGGCTTGAAGACGTCGCGCTTGGATGGCTGGGTCACGGGTTCTGCACCTCGAGAGTCACGGAGTCCTTTGCTGTGGGGGCGCTCGGCTGGGTGCCCCAGCGGAGTGAGAGCCCCGCGATCACGAGGTAGATGCCGAGCACGGCACCGTACGCGCCGAAGAGTCCCACGGCAACCAGGTCGGTGAGGGGGAGGAGGAGGAAGGTGAGTGCGAGGATCGCGGTGAGCCCTCCCATGGCGATCCAGTCCTTGGCGGGCGCCTCCCCGCGCGAGCGCAGTCCCGTGACGAGCTCCAGAATGGCCGTGATCGCGGCCCACACACTCACGAGATACAGCAGGAAGGCCAACCCGAAGCCCTGCAGCGACAGCGCGAGCACACCGGCGACGATGCTGGTGGCCGCCTGCGCGAGAAGCAGGGCGCGGCCTGTGCCTGCGGGCAGGGCGCGAAGAGTCAGGATGCCCGTGAGCAGGCCGGATGCGAGGGCGAACGCCCCGAATACCAGCAGGCCTACGACACTCGAATGGTTCGGTGTGAAAGCGACGATGAGGGCCACGACGATTGCCGGGATCGCCCGGGCGACAGGCACGCCCCAGTAGGGCGATTGCGCCTGCGGGCGGGTGGGCTGGGTGGTCACCGCGCGGCCTGCTTTCGTTCGAGAACCCTGCCAGTTTACCGTGGTGAATGCTGAGGGTTCTCCGTCGGCGACTCCGAGCAGTCCCTACACCCCGTAGCGCCGTTTGTCATCAGCATGGTCGAGGAGCGTCGGGTGTGATCAACTCATCACTGAGGACGGTGCGACATCTCGTCACATCGAAGCGATGATGCTTCACTCGCCGTAGACCTTGGGGGTCACGCATGCCGAGCTCATATCACTATCGTCGTATCTCCGTTGCAGGCCTGACCGGTCTGGCCCTGGGCTCTGCACTGGTGCTGGGATTCTCCAGCACCGCTCAGGCCGCGACCGTGCTCGACGGCCCGATCACCCTCAAGACGGCTGCCGGCTACGCCGTTCTCGCGGGTTCCACCGTGACGAACACCGGGCCGACCGTGGTCACGGGTGATGTGGGGCTCTCGCCTGGCACCGCGATCGACGGATTCGAAGGATCACCTGCAGGTTCGTTCGTCGTCGGCACGGGGTCTGCTCGCACCGATCCCGACGTCGACCAGGCCAAGATCGATCTCGACGAGGCCTTCGGTGTGGCGAAGAGCCTCACGCCTCAGGCGAAGGGACTCTCCCAGCTGGCAGGCAAGACGCTGAAACCGGGTGTCTACTCGGGCGGAGCCCTCGACCTCGCCTCGGGCAGCACCCTCACCCTCGACGGTGGCGCGGCATCGGTGTGGGTCTTCCAGGCGTCGAGCACCCTCGTCACCGGCTCGGGAAGCCGCGTACTACTCATCAACGGGGCCAGTATCTGCAACGTCTTCTGGCAGGTCGGTTCGTCGGCCACCCTGGGAAGCGGCTCGACCTTCGTCGGCACGATCATGGCGCAGGAGTCGATCAGCGTGGGCAACGCCGCCGTCGTTCAGGGCAGACTTCTCGCCAGCACCTCGGCGGTCACGCTGATCAACGACACCATCGTGCGTCCATCGGGCTGCACGACGGGTTCCGGCGACACGACCGAGACGACGACACCGGAGATCACCACGGACTCGCTCGACGACGCGACCGTGGGCACTCCGTACGAAGACACCGTCGCCACCGAGGGAACGCCGACTCCGACCGTCACGGTCACCGAGGGCGAGCTGCCTGCGGGCCTGGTCATCTCCGAGAACGGCACCATCACGGGCACACCGACCACACCCGGCACCTCGACGTTCACCATCACGGCGAGCAACGGCGATACGGGCGACGTCACCGCGAGCTACACGATCGTCACCGAGGCGGCACCCGTGGTGCCGACACCGCCCACGGTCGAGACGCCGAGCGGCTCGGGTCAGGGCGGCTCAGGACAGGGCGGCTCAGGACAGGGCGGATCGCTCGCGGCCACCGGGTTCGAGACAGGCGGCCTGATCGGCGGAGCCGTGGCCCTGCTGGCGCTCGGCCTCCTCCTCCGCACCCGACCGGCTCGGCGTCGGTCGTAGCCGGCTCCGTCCGCCCTTCCGCCCCTACCGGCGGAAGGGCGCGACGAGGTCGCTGAGGATCGCGGTGGGCTCGAGCCCGAGTTCGCGCTCGAGCAGGGCCGCGTAGATGTCGTAGTCGCGCAACGCCTCCGACTGGTTGCCCTCGGCGAGGTGCACTTTGACAAGGCTGACGATGGCGCTCTGCCTCAAGGGCTCGACGCGCATCGCGGCCCGCGCGGCCCAGGCGGCGGCCCGCAGGCTTCCCTCCGTGATCAGCATCTCGGCCTGAGCCTCCAGGGCGTGCAGACGCAACTGCCGCCAGTCCTCGACCTCCGACAGCACCCACTCGTCGTACCAGTCGGGGAGGATTCGAGACGCGAAGGCCTCGATCGCCCAGGTGCTCAGGTCATCGGGCGTGGATGCCGCGCCCGGCTGCAGCAGGCGCCTCGCCGATTCGCGGGCGACGTTGAGATCGACGGCGACGCCGGGCGCGAGACTCAGGCCGGCCGGAGTCATCGTGATGGCCGGCTTGATGGCGTCTTCGAGACGGGTGAGCGCCGAGCGCAGGCTGTCGCTGGCCCGCCGCTCCGTGACATCCGGCCACATCTCCCCCGAGATGGCCAGGCGAGCGCCCCGCGGTCTGAGCGCAAGAAAGGCGAGAAGCCTCTTGGTTCCGACTGAGAGACCGAGGATCTCCTCTCCATCGTTGCGGACGGTGAGCGGTCCGAGCACGCTGATCTCGATCATGTCGCCGCCCGCGCCGAAATCCTCCGCGTCGGAACGACCGGAGAACTCGGATTGAGCAGAGGCAACATGTGACGGATTCGCTCCTAGAGTCACATGTTCCCATATGCGGGTGCGCCCAGCTAGGGGCGCACCCGACGTGTTCAGTTCTTCACTGTGTGCCGGCGACGCGCAAGGACTGCAACGACAAGACCGAGCAGCAGAACCGAGGCCCCGCCGAGAAGGATGTTCTCGACCGGCATGCCGGTGTTCGCCAATGCTCCAGCCGACGATCCGGTTGCCGAGCCCGAACCGCCCGATCCCGAGCCGCCCGATCCCTCGGGGTTCCCGGGTGTGCCGGGGCCGCCGGGGGTGCCGGGGGTGCCGGGGGTCTCTGCACCCGGGGGCGTCGTTCCTTCGCCGGAGCCACCACCGGTCTCGCCACCGGTGCCACCACCGGTCTCGCCACCGGTCTCACCGCCGGTGCCGCCACCCGTCTCACCACCGGTCTCGCCGCCGTCGCCTTCGCCGTCATCCGGGCCCGCGACGATGTTCGTCGTGAATGCGACGGAACAGGTGACGTAGGCGCCGCCGCCGTTGCCAGAGCCGTTGCACTGGTTGACGGTGGTGGGGATGACGGATGCGGTGGAGCCGCCCTCGACGGTGCAGGTCACCCGAAGGATTCCGCCGCCGCCGTTGCCGGAGCCGTTGCACTGCACGACGGTCGCCGTCGACGGGTCGGTGCTGTCGTAGGAGTCGCAGTTGAGGCTGGTGGCGTCCGCGCCTCCGGCGCCGGATTCCTGACACTGGTTGATCGTCACGGTCTGCGGTGTCGCTGTGCCGACGATGTTGTTGATGACCTCGACCGAGCAGATCACGGTGCTTCCCGTGCCGTTGCCCGATCCGTTGCACTGGTCCACGGAGAGCACGACGTCGTTCGTGTTGAGCGTCTGGGGCAGCTCGCAGACCGGTTCCGCGTTGGCGAAGCCGTGGCATTCCGTGACGACCGTCGAACTGCTCTTCACACCGGTTGCGACATTCACCGTGTTGGTGACGACCACGGTGCACTCGACGGCCTCGTTGGTGCTGTTATCCGTGCCGTTGCACTGGGAGACGGCGAGCGGGACTGCTGATGCGCTGCTCGCCCCGAGAAGGGGAAGGCACGCGACCGCGGCGACGGCCAGCAGGGCTGCGGCGATGAACAGACGGCGGTGCGCGGCTCCGAGGCCGAAGAATTGTCGCGATGTCGCGAGCGTGTGAGGCTTCCCCATGATGTGACTCCCTAGTTGTAGCTCGAGTCTCGCTCAGGGGTCATGACCGAGCCGTGACGGCTTCGTGACCGGGCAAGGACGCCCTCATGACACGGCTGTGACGCGGCGATGACGCCGGAATGGGTGTCGCCGAGCTGGCCGAGTCGAGGTCAGCCATGGCCCTCTCTACTCGTGTGGGCCGCCCGTGTCCGGCCTCAGTTCATCAACCCAGCCCATGAGACGCCTTGTGATGGCAGCAAGTTCGGCTTCGTCAACGCCGTACTCCCGGAGATCCTCGACCGTGAGTCGCTGCACCCGCTCGAGCTGAGAGGCAAACATGGCCGAGTCGAATCCGGGGTCACGTTCCCGGGCAGCGTCGACCAATTCCGCGTCCGTGTAGTGACCGAAAGCGCGAATGGCATCGACGTCGAAGAAGTCGCGGGCCTCAGCACGGCTGTAGAGAGCCGAGACCTTGTTGCCGATTGCGTCCCGGATGCTCAACACCGGACCGACATCGAGTGTGACGGGCTCGGTCTCGCGCCAGTCCATCCCCATATCGATGTCGACCTGCTGCCCGCCAGCCGTGCGCACATGCATACGCGCGAACTGCTCCGTACGCCGGACGACATCAACGGCGAAGTCATGAGCATGGAGGGCGACGACGACGCGATCGACCGCGCTGTCGAAGCTCCGTTCGTTCGTGTTGGACGTGAACAGATCGACGTCGTCGCTGAGCCGATCGATGACGCCATGCTCACGGATTGCGCCGCTGCCGGCGAGAGCAAACCCGCTTGAGGCCGACGCCTCGAGAGCCACCCGCGTTACCGTGCGCTGCAGCTCGAGGTCGTTCACGCCGACACCGATGCACGCAATTCAGGAAAGCGAGACTCCCACAGCACGCGCACCCGGTCGGGCAAGGCGAGCTCGCCCCATTCGCGCAGAAGCACATCGCGGTTCAGGAGGCCGACTTGCTCGACGGCGGTACCCTCGCGAAGCGCGGCCTGATAGGCCTTACGGATGCCGGCCGCCGTCTCGAGGTCAGCAGTGCGTTCCGGGCCCCAGTAGACCGAATGCGGCAACTCGAGCACTCCGTGGGCTGGGCCCCGTAGCTCATCGAGAGCAGACGGCGCCTCATAAGGTTTGGTGTCCCGGAAGAACACACGCCGCTCTGCGGGAGCGGCGACCGAGGTGGGCTGGTCAAGCTTCGCGAAGGCGCGCGAAACTGAGGAGGCCCCGACGCCGAGAACGCCTGCAATATGGGCGATACTTCGCCCTTCGGCACGCATCCGTCGAGCTTCCGCCATCCGCTCCGGGCCGATCACCGAAGGGCGGCCTCCGACGCGTCCCTTCGAGCGAGCAATCTGCAGACCACGCATCGTTTCCTCCCGAATCGTGTCTACGCGCAGCTGCGCGAACACCGCGACGATTCCGAATAAGGCGCGCCCCATCGGCGTCGTTGTGTCGATCATCGGCTCGGTCAGGCTCTTGATGTTCACGCCACGGCGGTTCAGGTCGTGCAGCATCTCGATGATGATCCGCTCGGATTTACCAAGACGGTCAAGCCGACGCACCAGTAAAGTGTCACCCTCTCGGAGGTAATCGAGGCAGGCGAGCCACTGCGGACGGTCAGCAGTTCGGCTGTGCTCCCCACAGTCGACGAAGACACGGTCGGCGCCGGCACCACGCAACTCGGCTTCGTGCGGGGCCGGGTTCTCCCCATGCGTCGATGCCAGGGCATACCCGACTGTGCGACTCATCTCGAACCTCCCCTGCCACCATAGACGATCCGCCCGAAAACGGTGTTGCGAGGGTTTCGGTTGATCGAACATCGGCGTGTACCTCTGCATCCGAACCCGTCGACAGCCACCCAGAACCGATCAGTTTCGGGTGATTGCGGAAACCCACGACATTGCCCGCGCGGGTGTCGGTGGCCCTGAATAGCATTCGGCTATGGATGAGACAACATGCCTTCGACGTTGAGCGAACTAGCGGGGCGGCGCGCGCAAGTGGGGGTCGTGGCGGTGTTCTTTGCGCACGGCCTCCTCTTCGCGTCGTGGACGGCGCACATTCCGGTCGTCAAGGCGCATATCGGCATGGACGACGGCATGCTCGGAATCGCTCTGCTCGGTGTGCCGGCCGGATCACTGCTCGCCGTCATCATTAGCTCCGCTGTCATACCTCGGCTCGGCAGCCGTCGACTCGTGCAGCTCGCGCTTGCCGGGTCGTGTCTCACTGGCCCCTTCGTCGGTCTGACGGGCTCCCTTTGGGCGTTGTTCGGCGCCCTTCTCGTCTGGGGTCTGTTTCAAGGGCTTTTGGATATCGCGATGACAACGCAGGCAGTAGCGGTCGAGAAGGCCCGCGATCGACCGATCATGAACGGCATGCAGGCCAGTTGGAGCATCGGCGCGTTCGTCGGGGCCGCGGCCGGCACAGCCGGCGTCGCGCTCGGCACGTCCCTCACTACACAACTGATCATCATCGGCGTGCCGGCCCTCGCCCTAGGCCCGTGGCTGAGCACCCGCATGCTGTCCGACGTCGAGCCCGCGTCGGAGTTCGTCGCCGATCCCGATCAGAAGGTTCGCCGCCGCGTGTCACCGGTCATGCTCGTTCTCGGCGGTATCGCTTTCGCCACCCTTCTCATGGAAGGGGCCGTAGCCGACTGGTCGTCGGTATACCTCCGCGAATCCCTCGACGGCGGGCCGGTCGCTGCTGGCCTCGGCTACACAAGCTTCGCCCTCGCGATGGTCATCGTTCGCCTCTTCGGAAACCGACTCGTCGCCAAATTCCCCGTGCACGTGCTCCTTCCAATCCTGACCGGAGTTGCCGCGATGGTGTTCGCAAGCGCACTCCTGATCGGAACTATCCCCGCCGCGATCGCCGGATTCTTTATCCTCGGCCTCGGCTGCGGCACCGTCGTTCCGACAGTGTTCAGCGCAGCCGGCAGACTCCACGGCACGCATCCCGGATTCGCGGTCACGGTCGTCTCCGGCATCGGATGGGTCGGCATCTTCTGCGGCCCCCCGCTTATCGGCCTGCTATCACACGCCACCTCACTGCCGGCAGCGCTCTGGCTCATCCCCATCTTGACTGGACTCATCGCGGTCGGCTGCCGGTATGTCACAGCCCTTCGCCGCGGCTGACGGCTCAGGCGAGCGTCGCGCTGGCCTGGATGGCCCGGATCTCCGGCCAGATCGCCATCGATTGCGCGGCGGTGGCGGTTGCCGTGACCTCGACCAGGTCGAGTGCGGGGCCGTTCGACACGAGGGCGAGTCGTACTGCCTGAACGAGGGTGCCCACGCGGGCATCCGGGTAGCTGAACTCGATCCGGAAACCCGCACGGCCGAGCACCTCGGGCCGATCACGACCCAGCTCGACGACGCCCTCTATCGACGACACCTTGTCGATGACGGCTTCGATCGCCGTGCCGAGCGTGTAGCCCGAACCGAAGCGCGAAATCGAGACGACGACGTTCGGTCGGAATTCGCCCTGCTCCACCTCTTTCGCCGCGGCCAGCATGGCGGCGGTCGTCGAGAGCACATGCCAGTCGTCGGGCACATCGAGAGACACGATGGGCAATGCCGGGGCATCCGAACTGGGGAACGTGAGCGTGCGCGACATCGAGCCTGCAGACCTTTCGTGAGGGGAGAAACACCACGGGCGGGCGTCGAGTGATCGACGCCCGCCCGATTCCGGAGTATCCGGAGGAGAGTGCTACGCGTTCGAGGTGCTCTCCTGGTCGGCAGCGTTCTTTGCTGCCTTCTGCGAGGCGTCCTCGAGTGCGGCGATGACCTGCTTGAGGGCGGCGGTGTGCGTTCCGCTCCACTCGCTGCGGAAGTTCTCCGCGTCGGGACCGGTCCACTGCACGCTCTGCAGTGCGCTGGTGAGCGTCGTCAGGATCGTCTGGACCTGCTGCGACTGCTGGTTGAGCTGCTTTCCGAGGCTGCGAACCTGGTCAACGTCAAGACCCCATACGGCCATTGTTTTCTCCTTATTTTCCTGGCGACCCGGCGGTTCCGGTTTCGCTACATCCCGTGAGTCGATCTCACGTGATCAGACTAGGGCGACCCCCGTAGGGGAGTCGATGGGGAGAACTCCCCATGCCCCTGGCGGGGCGGTTCTCAGGCATCCGGCAGGGCCACCTGCACCTTGGTGATGCGGCCCTGCTGCACGAGGAATCCGCGGCCCGGCGGCAGGTCTGCGCGGCGGAAGCGGCCGAGCGATGTGCCGAGCAGGGTGTCGCCATCCAGTTCGCCCGGCACCAGCAGCAGGCCCCGTTTGGCGCCCTTGAACGAGCCGGCCAGCGTCCAGGCCGCCGACCAGGTGGCCGTCTCGCTCTCGCCCACCACGAACACGTCGTCGCGCAGCGCCCGCTTGATCAGGCGGTCGATGTCGTTCTCCGCCATGGTCCCGGTCAGGTCCCCGATGTTCTCCACGAAGATCGCGATCGAGTCGGGCCGCAGGGTTCCAGCGTCGAGCTGGCCCTGCAGGTCGTCTGCGAACGCGGTGACCTGGGCGGGGTCGGAGATAGACATCGACCAGAACGGCAGGGGCGTGAGCGACGTCTTGCGTGGCGAGATATGCACGAGCCGGATGCCGGGCTGCGCCCGACGCAGCGCCGCAGCCATGGTCGCGAGCGCCGTGGAGCGGCCGCTCTGGCCCGATCCCGACACCATGAACGCTCCGCGCGGTGCGATGCCGAGCGGGGCCAGGTTGTCGTCGCGAACGGCGATCACCGGCAGGCCCCCCGCGGTGGCGGGCAGGGTCGACAGGCCGATCGAGTCCGACAGCTTCCGGATGGGCGGGGCTTCGGGAATGCCCTGGCGGCGCATGGCCTCGGCCAGCTTGGCCACTTCGCGCGACTGGATGGCCACGTTGGGGTCGGCGCCGAGCACGGCGATCTGGATCTCGTTTCCGCCCATGAGTCCGCGCCCGGGGGGAGAGATCGCCGTGAGCGTGTCCTTCGGAACGCCGACGAGCTGGTAGTCATCCTCGCTGGCCATGCGCAGCACCAACCGTCGCTGCACCGTCGATCCGAGCGATGCGGGAACGGAGTTGGGGCGGTCGCCGGAGATCACGATGTGCACACCCACCTGACGTCCATCGCTGGCGATCTGCGCGAAGGTGGTGAACCAGGCGGAGTGCCCGCCGAACTCGTACTGCTCACGGAACGCGCCGATTCCGTCGACCAGGATGATGATGCGCGGCTCCTCGGGCGCCCCGGCGATGCGCCGATACTCTCCGATGCTGCCGGCCCGAACCGCGGAATAGCGGGCCGAGCGGTCGTCGACCGTGTCGCGCAGCATCCGAAGCAGGCGGATCACGCGCTCCTCGTCGTCGCCGTCGATGATCGCGCCGACGTGGGGCAGCTCCTCGAGCATGCTGAGTCCGCTCGATCCGAAGTCGAGGCCGTAGACGTGCACCGGACCGCCGCGTGGCGTGATGGCCGCCGCGACGGCGATCGTGCGCAGGGTGGCGCTCTTGCCCGATCCACCGGTTCCGTAGACGGCCATGTTGCCGTCGCGGTCGGGCTCGTAGAACACGGTCGGCTGGATCTGGTTCTCGGGCTCGTCGATGACGCCGAGCAGCAGCCGCTCGTCGGTGCGCGGGTTCGGCAGCAGCGAGAAGTCGTAGACGGCCGCGAGCTCGTCGAGCCACGGCTTGCGCGGGTCGGGGATGTCGGCCCGGCGGGCCGCCGTGCGAATGGATGCGACGAGTCGCGCGATGTCGTTCGGCCCCGGGTCGGCCGCCTCCACGACCTCGACCTCCGGCACCTCCCACTCGGCTCCGGCACCGAAGTTCATCTCGGTGATGTCGATGCGCGGGCGGGGCGGCTCGTTCGTGGTCCACCCTCCGGCGTATCCGGTCTGGAACGACGCGAGTCGGCCCGGTCCGGTCTTCGCGGCTCCGCGGCCCGGGATCGACTGGTCGAAGTACGCCGCCATCGGCGTTCCGAGAATGTCGGAGGAGTCCTCGGCGTCGGCCATGCGCAGCGCGATGCGCAGGTTGGTGTTGGCGCGCAGATTGTCTTTGATGACGCCGGCGGGCCGCTGCGTGGCGAGGATCAGGTGCAGGCCGAGCGAGCGGCCGCGCTGGGCCACGTCGACGACGCCGTCGACGAACTCGGGCACCTCCTGCACGAGGGCGGCGAACTCGTCGACCACGATCAGCAGGCTCGGCGGGGTCTCCGGGTCGCCTGTCTTCTCGAGCGAGACGAGGTCTTTCGCCTTCTTGCGGTTGAGCAGGTGCTCGCGGTAGCGCAGTTCGGCGCGCAGTGAGGTGAGTGCGCGGCGCACCAGGTGCGGCGACAGGTCGGTGACGAGGCCCACGGTGTGCGGCAGCGCCACGCAGTCGGCGAAGGCCGCGCCGCCCTTGTAGTCGATGAACAGGAAGGTCGCGCGGTCGGGCGAGTGCGCCGCGGCCATGCCGAGCACCCACGACTGCAGGAACTCGCTCTTTCCGGCTCCGGTCGTTCCGCCGACGAGGGCGTGCGGGCCCTGGTTGCGGATGTCGAGGTAGAACGGCTCGGTTCCGCTGTGGCCCACGAGAGCGCGCAGCGAGCCCTCCTTCTTGCGGCGCACCGGCGGCGACCCGTCGCGCAGAGCGATGGAGTTGCTCTCGCGCCAGCGCTCGACCACGGCATCGGGCTGCTCGGCGAGCTCGGGGCCGACGAGCGAGAGGTACGACACCGAGCGGGGCAGGTCGGACTCGTCGTCGATCGGCGAGCCCACGTCGACGACGGGGGCGAGATGCCGCGCGTAGCGGTGCGCCGCCTCCAGCTCGACCGTCTCGCACACCACCGGGTAGGTGTGCTCGCCCAGCCGGACCTGGCCCACGGTGCCGCCGGCGACATCCGAATCGACGCTCACGAAGCTGCGGCACGCGGCCGGCAGGTGGGCGATGGATGGCGCGGACCACACGATGTGCACGTTGGCGTCGGCGCCGCGCTCGGCGAGGCGGTTGAGACGACCCCGGTCGACGGGCACGTCGTCTTCGATGACCACGATGACCGCGGGCGTGATGGGCAGCGGAACGTCCGACTCGTCGTCTTTCTTCGGCCGCAGGTCTGGGCTCTCGAGCGCTCCGCGGGCGCTGGGCGCACCTGTCGTGCGCTGGGCGACGAGCTCCTCGAGGCGCGACAGCAGCGCCAGGCCCGATCCGGGGTTGTCGGCGAGGTGATCGCCGGCCAGCGGGCTGTGCGGGGAGCCGGTGTGCGGCATCCATTCGAGCCACTCCCAGCTCTCGCGCGAGACGGGCGAGACGAGGGCGCACACCACGAGCTCCGCGGGGGAGTGCAGCGCGGTGAGCTGGGCCAGCACGCCGCGGGTCACGCCGCGGCGCAGCTCGAGGCTGCCGGCGACTCCGAGCGCGCCCGACTCGCGCAGGTCGGCCACGATCGGCACGTTGTCGATGAGCGAGAACTTCTCGGCCACCTCTTCGAGCTGACCCCAGTACTCGGGAAGGGTGTCGTTGGCCTGCGGCAGGGTGACGCTGTCCCGGCTGTGCGCCGTTCCGAGCCCGAGGCGCACGGCGAGGAATGCGCCGTGCTCGGGTCGATGGGTCCACAGCAGGTGGCCCAGGCGATGGGCCGACTCGAGGCTGTCGCCCACCGAGGGCGCCTCGCCCAGTCGAACCGCCCGCTGCAGCCGCTGGCGCTCGTGCAGCTTGTCGACGAAGGCCTTCAGCGACAGCGTGAACTGCTTGATCGCATCCTTCATCTGGCGACGCGTCGTGAGCTTGTGATCGATGTACGTGCCGATCATCAGCAGCGGGCTCAGCGCGATGAACACCACACTGAGGATGTTGCGGGTGAAGGCGTAGAGCACCACACCCATGATGAGCGGCGCGATCAGGGCGACGATCGGAAAGCGCTGAGGCTGCGGGCGGCCGGGAGGCTCGGGGGCCGGGTACTTGTCACCGGGGTACCGGGCCACGACGCGCGGAGAGCGGTTGAACTCGATCACCGGGGTCGAGGGCGCGGCGCCGCCGAGCCGCTGCAGCGGCACGACGCACAGGGCCGTGTCGCCCAGAACGACCACGTCGGCCGAGCTGAGCGTGGTGCGGGGCACCTGCTCGCCGCCCATCAGCAGCCCGTTCGCGGAGTTCATGTCGGTGATCTCGACCGTCTCGCCCACGGTGATGCGGGCGTGCCGTTTGGAGATGAGCGAGTCGGTGAGCCGCACATCCACCCCGCGCTCACGGCCGATGTAGCTGGTGCCGAAGGGCAGCGCGAACTCGGCACCGGCATCCGGGCCCGACAGCACCCGCAGGGTGGCCGCGGGCGCACCCCGATCGGAGCCGGGCGCGTTGAAGTCGTCGCTGTGCTGGCGGATCTCGATGGTCGAGCCCGAGCGCACTCCCGAGTCGAGCAGGTTGGACTGCGGGTCGAGAACCCGGGTCTGGCCGGAGGTCTCGGTGACCTGAAGCGTCAGTCGGGGTGGCGCGACCTGCACGTCGTTGTCGGGGTCGGCCGTGTAGAGGGCCTCGGCCACGTTCGAGACGCTCGTCGTCGCATCCGCTGTAACGGCGACGTTCGTGGAGGTTCCGCCGCCGCGCGAGAGCGTGAGTTTGATGTGCATGGACTAGCGGGCATCCTTCAAGGGAGTCGCGGCGGGTGCCTGGGGAGTGTCGGCGGTGTCGTCGTCGAGCGCCGGAAGGTCTGCGGGGGTCACGAGCCGAGAGAGCACGGCGTATTCCACGAGCCGCGCGCGTCTGTTGGTGGCGAGCGCGCCCACTCCGCCGCGCAGGCCGTCGACGCCCTGGCGGCTGAGCTTGTCGCACACGTTGTCGAGCTTGCGGTTGAAGCGGCTGAGCACCCAGCCGAGGCGCTCGGCGGCCGCGGCCGATGACGGGATCTCGCTCGTGCCCGTTCCCTCGCGCTTGAGCATGGGTTCGGCGAGGGCGAGGATCAGCAGCCACTGCGAGCGGGTGAAGGTAACCGCCCCGACCGTCGTCGTTCCGTCGCTGGAGGAGACGGGCTTCGAGTCGACGAAGGCCGGCGTCGAGGTGTGCACCACGAACTCGTAGGTCGTCGGGCCGGCGGTGAAGACCACCGAGGTGAGGCCGAACACCACGGGAAGCCGCGCACCCGGGGCGAGCCAGGCCTGCATCGATCCCGTCGCATCCGAGATCGAGGCCGAGAGGCGCGAGCCCACGTTGATGAGCCACCACAGGCCGTCGATGTACGCGATCTGCAGAAAGCGGCGGTGCAGATACTGGTTGTCGTCGATGTCGAGGTCGGCGTCGCGACCGATGTCGAAGGGCTTGTTCCTGTCGAGGGTGAACCACTCGCCGCAGTACTCGATGCTGGCATCGGTCGTGGACGATTCGGTGGTGCTCGATTTCGAGCTGCTGACGTGGGTCATCAGGGTGCGCATCCCGTCGCTGGTTCGGAGGCGCGCCCGTCGGTGCGACGGACGCTCACCTCGATGCAGGTCTTCTGTCCCTCGGTCGGCACGACCGTCACGGTGGTGTCGGTGGTCGACGAGAGGCTGGTCTCGGTTCCGGGAACGAGGAGTCCCCACTGGTAGACGTCACCCTTCTCGGGTTCGGGGTTCGACCACGTGAAGACGATGCCGCCCTCGCCGGGGGCTCCCACGACATCGGTCGGCGGTGCGACCGTCCCGCCCGGGATGACGTCGATCGGATCGACCGGATCGTCGGTCTCGACCGCGGCCGGACTGCCGCCGCCTGCGTTGATCGCGAAGATCGTGCCGCCCACGGCGAGCAGCACCACGAGCGAGATCGCTCCGATGAGAATGGGGATCTTCTTTGAGCGGTTCGACGGGCCGGCATCGGCGAGCCCGGTCGGCTGGGGCGCGCGATGCTGGGTCTGCTCGATGGCCGGCGAGGTGAGTCCGAACGCCATGGGGGTGGATGCCGGGAAGCCGGCCACCGGCGGAACCTGGCCGCGGCGTTGCGTCGCCTCGACGACCTCGGGCGCCAGGCCGGGAGTCTGTGCGAAGGCCGGTGGTCGAACCCCGACGGGCGGCACGGGAGGCACGGTCGGCGCGGGCGCGGGCGCGGGATACGGGCGACGGGTGGCGGTGCCCGCGACCGGCGCCGTCGGGTCGATCGTGACTATTCCGCGAATGCGGGTGTTGCCGTCGTCCTCCTCCTCTTCGGCCGCGGATGGCAGGGAGTCGTCGAGCACGTCGGCGGGCGTGACCGAGAGGCTGAGCTCGAGCTGCACCTTCTGCAGCGCCCGCGCGAACTCTAGGGCCGAAGCGAAGCGGTCCTCCTCGCGCTTGGCCATCGACGTGGCCAGGATCTGCTCGAGCGAGTCGGGAACGTCGGCCCGGCCCGTGCGCGACAGCGGCGACTGCTGGATGCGCGTGATCAGGTCGAGCCCGCCGTTGCTTCCGCCCGGAACCTCGAACGGGCTGCGCCCGGCCAGAAGCGTGTAGACCGTGGCGCCGAGGGCGTAGATGTCTCCACCCGGGCCGGTCGACGAGTTCTGTCCGAACACCTCGGGCGGCGACCAGGGGATCGACATGCCCACGGCCGCGTCGTCTCCGCCGCCCACCATCGTGACCGAGATGCCGAAGTCGGTGAGAGCGGGGCGGTTGTATTCCGTCGTGAGAATATTGGCCGGTTTGATGTCGCGGTGCAGGATGCCGGCGCGGTGCGCGGTCTCGACGGCTCCCGCCACCTGGATGCCGATGCGCAGTGCCTCGGCCACGCTGATCTTCTCGCGGCGGTAACGGGCGGCGAGGTTCGGCCTCGAGCAGTACTCCATCACGAGATAGGGACGGCCGTCTTTGGCGATGTCCGCCTGGTAGATCGTGACGATCGACGGATGCGTCGAGAGCTGCGCCATGAGGTTCGCCTCGGCGTCGAAGTTCTCGCGGGCGCCCGGCGTGAGCGCCTCGCTCAGCAGCACCTTGATGGCCACCCTGCGCCGCGGCATCCGCTGCTCGTAGAGGAAGACGTCGGCGAACCCGCCGGAGCCGAGCAGCTGCTCGTGCTCGAACCCGGCGATCTCGGGTGGGGGCGAGGGCGGTCGGCGCGCGTTCACGGAAGATCCTCGAAGAGCAGCGTGACGCCGTCGCCGATGTCGACGATGTCGCCGTTCAGCACGAGCACCGCCTCACCCGGAGACAGGCGCAGGGGCGGCGTCGAATCGCGGTGCAGCACCGAGCCGTTGGTGGTGTCGAGGTCGACGACGAGCACATGCCGACCCTCTACCCGCACCTCGAGGTGACTGCGCGAGACGTCCTGTTCCGGGCTCGGCACGGTGATGAGATGCGGGAGCACATCGCCCTGCACGCGTTGAGCCCGCGGCCTGCGTCCCACGATGACGGGGCGGTCGAGCGTGACGACGTCTCCCGTGGCCAGCACGATGCGGCCGGGCCCGCCCGCCGTGGCGGCCTCGTCGGCCGACTCGAGTCGGCGCATCGCCTCGAGCTCGGAGACGGTGACCGTGAGTCCGTCGTGGTCGCTCTCGCTCGAGGCTGCCGCGGTCGGCGACGCCGCGGGAGTGGATGGCTCACTCCAGCTCGGGGCGGCGGCTCCGACGCCGGCGAAGCCGGGAACGCGGTCGATAAGGCCTGTCGGCGGCGGCGCGGTCCACTCCTTCGACGAGACCTTGGGGGCCTCGGTCGGCGGGGTGAAGGATGCGACGGGAGCGGGAGCGGGTTCGGGTGCAGGTAAAGCCGTGGGCGCCGCAGGAGCCGATGTGCTCTCCTCGTCCGCCGACTCGTCGTCGTCGAGTCGCACGGCGGCCTCTTCGACCGACTTCACCACGGTCGCGCCCCAGAGATGGTCGTAGGCGTCGTCGGGCAGCTCCGTGACGGTCGGCCCGAAGTCGTCGGCTTCGATGGGCTCGACATCGTCGACGGTGTCGTCGGGGTCGTCGACGACAGCCTCCGGCTCAGGCTCCGGCCCAGGAGCGGGCTCAGGTTCAGGCTCGGGCTCAGGCTCGGGCTCGACCGCGGGAGCCGCATCCGGAACGATCGTCTCGGCGGGCAGCGCCTGCTCGACCACGGGCTCGACCACGGGGATCGCGGCCTCCACCACGGGCACCGCTGGCGCTGGCACCACTGGAGCTGCCGCGGGAGCCGCCTCCACGGCCACGACCGGAACCGCAGAGGCCGAGGCCCCGGCCTGCCCCGCCATGCGGAACGACACCGCGCGGCACAGCACGATGCCGCTGCGGATCGCGAACCAGTCCGACGAATCCGCGCCGTCGCTGCTCACCACGAAGCCCTCGGCCGCGGCCACGACGCGCTCGTTCCACGTGGTGACCTCGTCGCCCGCCACGGTCACGGGCTCGGATGCACCGGGCTCCGACACGTCGATGCGGAACGCCCCGCGAACGGCCAGGCGCAGCTCCGAACCCGATGCGACGGCGACGGCGAACGGCGGGATGGCCTTGAGGTTCGTTCCGAACTCGGCCGTGAGGGCCTCGAGTACGCCGCTCAGCCCGTGTCCGTCGTCGAGGGTGCGCCAGATGCGTTCGAGCAGCTCGCCGTCGAGAGTGGTGGGAAACAGCGCCACGGCGCCGGGCGCGACGACGCCGCGCCACTGCCCGGGCTGGTAGTTGAGGCGGGTCATCGCACGGCTCCTTCGGTCGGCACGGATCCCCGGGGGATGGTGTCGTCGGGCAGAGCCGAGTTCGACCCCGCTGCGGGCAGTGAGGCGTCGACCACGACCGCCGTGAGGTTGTCGTGGCCTCCCCGAGCCATGCCCTCGCGAACGAGCCGGTCGGCCGCCACCTGAGGATCCTTCTCACTCGAGAGTATTCGGGCGATCGACTCCGTGTCGATCTCGCCGGAGATGCCGTCGGAGCACATGAACATACGATCGCCGGGTTCGACCGGCACGAGCCAGAAGTCCGGACGGTAGTCCCCGCCGGCCCCGAGTGCGCGCGTGATCACGTTGCGGGCCGGATGCACCGCCGCCTCGGCGGCGTCGATGCCGCCGCCGTCGAGCAGTTCCTGAACGACCGAGTGGTCGATGCTGATCTGCTCGAGCACGCCAGAGTTGAGGCGATAGGTGCGCGAGTCGCCCAGGTTGAAGATGAGCCACACGGCAGCGCCCTCGCTGTCGACGATCGCCACGCCGGACACGGTTGTTCCGGCACGCCGCCGCCCGCTGGTGCTGAGCTCGGCGATCGACCGGTAGGCGCGGTCGAAGGCGGCACGCACCTCTGTGGGGTCGACCGTCGACCGGCCGGTGAGTCCGTCGAACGACTCGACCACGATGGCGCTCGCGCGTTCGCCCGCCTCGTGCCCGCCCATGCCGTCGGCTACGAGGAACACCGGCGACGACGCCAGGTAGGCGTCTTCGTTGGTGGCCCGCTTCAGCCCGCGATGCGTGGCGGCGCCCGAGCGCAGCACGATCGTCGACGCGCCGATCGTCGGGGGCGGGCTCACGGGGCCACCGTGAGGGTGAAGACGCGCGTTCCGATGCGCACCCGGTCGCCGCTGCGCAGGGTCATGCGCTGTCCGGGAGTGATCGGCGATTCGACGCCGTCGGCCCGAACGATGGCCGAGCCGTTGGTCGACCGTCGGTCGGTCACCCAGATGCTGCCGACCTGAACCTCGAATTCGAGGTGGGTCTTCGAGATCGAACGGGTGTCCCCGGCGACCTGCACGAGCATGTCGTCGGCCGCCCCGTACGGCGACACGGGGTCGCGGCCCAGCACGCCGTGGCCCGCGATCACATAGCTCTCGCCGGTGTCGAACAGCAGCGTCACCGTTCCGGCGGGCAGCGCCTGCGCGGGCACGGAGTTGCTGAGCTTGGTTCCGTCGAGATCCTCGCCGCCGAACGGCGGCAGGGGATCGAAGCTCGGAATCGCCTCGATCGGCCCGGAAGGTGCGGGTGGCGCGACGGGCGTGACCTGTGCGGCGGGCGTGACCGGTGCGGCGGGCGCCGGGGGCACCGCCGGTGCCGCGGGCGCTCCGGATGCCGGCGCGAACGGATACGACGGAACGTCGGGATTCACGGGTACGGGGGGAGCAGAGGCCGGGGGAGCGGGGGCGACCGGAGGAGCAGACGGCGCAGCCGCCGGAACACTCGGCGGCGCGTACGAGAACGCATCCGGAGCCTGTGACAGCGACTGCACGACGGGAGCCTGCGCAACGGGCGCAGCGGACGGCACCGGCGCCGCAGCCTTCGGGCGCCGCGTCTTCTCGACCGCGGGCACGTCGTCGACGATCTCGCCGGCGTTCTTCGCCAGCGGGTTCGGGCCCCTCGTCACGTCGATGACCCAGGTGCCCGAGAGGCGATCGTGCCAGCCGCGAAGGCGCTTCCACGGATCCCACAACGGAGAGAGGTAGACGAGCAGCGGGCCGATGCCGATCACGATGTTCGAGGCTCCGACGATCACGCCGCGCAGCAGCATCCGACCGATTCCCGGGCGGATGAGGGTCTCGACCTTCACGATGCGCAGGCCCATGATGCGCTTGCCGAGCGAGAAGCCCGTGAACGCCTGCAGCACGAGCATGGCCAGCGGATAGAGGCCGCCCGCAAGACTGATCAGCGCAGAAGGCAGGCCGGCCAGATCGAACGCGCTGCCGGGAGCCACCGAGGCGGCCGCGATCCAGATGATGGGCAGCGCGATGATCGTCGTGAGCACACCCCCGAACGCACCGTCGATGAGAAACGCGAGCACACGTCGGCCGTAGTTCGCGGGCACGATCGTCGAGAGCAGGATGGGCGCGTTCACGGGCGTGGGCTGCCACGCGGCCTGCACGGGAACCTCGGGGCCCGCCAGCGCCGCGGCCTGGCTGCGCGTCGACGTCGGCGTTCCGCAGGCGAGGCAGAACTGCGAGCTGCGGGGAACGGGCGATCCGCAGCGCACACACGGCATCGTCTGCCCGGGGCCCTGCTGCACGGGGTTCGTCACGACCGTGCCCTCCTTCGTCTGCGTCGACTCTCCAGGCGCCTGCCGATGTACGCGCGCAATGACACCCTCGCGCGCAGGCGTTTCCACCATCCACGCGAATCGTGCATTCCCCTGACGATATCGTTCACCTCGGCCCAGAAGGCGTCGACCTCCTGCTGCGAGGGCTCTCCGGGGCCGAACACGCCGTGGTCGGCACGCACGGCCACCTCGGCGACCGGCAGGGAGGGCCAGGCCTCGGCGAGCACGGCGGCATCGGCCCGGCGGGTCACGCCGCGACCACCCACGGGTGTGCCCAGGTCGTCGGCGCGGTCGACGATCTCGTCCCAGCCGCCGCTCAGACGATCGGCGGGGCGCTCCGCGTTCTGGCGGTCTCTACGACGGCGCGCCTTCAGCGCGCCGATGACCACGACGGGTGTCAGCAGCACGATCAGCAGCGCCAGCAGGCTTCCGGATGCGATCAGCACGGTCGTGAGGATCGCGTTGGAGTCGGGTTCGTCGTCCTGGTCGGTGTCGTCGGTGCGGATGTCCGGCGGAAGGTCGGCCGGCTCCTGCGGCGGAGGCGGCGGCTGCAGAACCTGGGCCTTCGGGTCGGACTTCGGCTTCGGAGCCTCCTCCTGGGGAACCTGATCCTTCGGGGGAGTGGGATCGAAGGCCACCCAGCCCGCGTCGTCGAAGGCGACCTCCACCCACGCGTGCAGCTGGTCGCCCGTGATCTGCTGTTCGGCATCGGCGCCGGCGTAGTCGTCGGGGTAGAAGCCCATCACCACGCGCGCGGGCATTCCCGCCGAACGCGCCATGAGGGCCATGGCCACCGCGTACTGCTCGTCGTCGCCGATCATCTGGTCGGCCCCGAGAAGGGTCGCGATGCGCTCGGCGCCGTGGCCGGCGCGCGACGTGGCCTCGCCCTCGAGCCCGTGGCTGAAGAAGCCCTCCTGGCTCAGCGACGTGGCGATGTTGCGCACCTGGGTGAGCGGGCGCTCGGCGTCGCCGATGTAGGTGGTGGCGAGCGGCGCCACGTCTTCGGGAACCCCCGAGGCCTTCGGCATCGTCAGCGACTGCAGCGAGTGGCTCTCGAGCTGCTCGTCGGTCAGCACCTTCGGAATCACGACGTCCATGGTGTAGCTGTCGCCCTTGGCCAACGGAGTGGTGGTGATCGCGACACCGGTGGTGCGGTTGTAGTGAAGGCTTCCCGAGAGCTCGTCGGCGCGGTCGCCGGTGAAGCGGAACCTCTCGAGGTAGCCCGCGTCGGGAATCCACACGCCCGTCAGGTCGCCGATGGTCACATCGAGCGTGGCCTTGTCGCCCTTCTCATCGTTGGGGATGTCGCCGCTCACCCGCGTGAACGTGCCCGAGCCGGCCGTGCCGTCGCCCGCCACGTTGTAGACCACGCCGTCGTAGGCATCCAGTGTCGCGAGGCGGATGCGCGCGCCGTCGGGAAGGCCCTTCACGGTGAAGAGCACGTCCTCCTTCTCGTCGCGTACGTATTTGCGGAAGCCGACGAGGGGGCTCGCGTAGTCGTGCAGGTCGAGCGGGGGCACGATCGCGTCGCGCAGCACCTCGCGGGCGCTGACCGGGGCGAGCAGTCCGCCGGTGGCGAGACCGACCCCCAGCGCGACGACGAGCAGCCCGGCGCCGAGCGCCAGCCGCGTGCGGGCGAGGCCCGCATCCGGAGCCTGCGCGCCCGACGCACTGTCGAGGGTGGTCGCGGCGATGCGGCGGGCGCGATCCTGGCTGCGGCGCCAGGCCCACCACGCGAGCGCGATGCCGGCGAAGACGAGTCCCTGCACGATCGGCGCGGCCGTATCCCGCGTGCCGAAGGCGATGGCCACCACGAACAGCACGCCGGCGGGCAGCAGGGCCCAGGCGGCTCGGCGCAGGCGAAGGGCGAAGCTGAAGGCGAGAACGGATGCTACGAGCGTGGCGAGGTAGGGAACGATCAGCACCGAGGCGAAGGCTCCCACGGGAGTCTCGAGTGTGAGCACGTCCTTCCACGAGAAGACCACGCCGAGAACCAGCGCGCGGATCGTCTCGAGGCTCGGAATGACTCCGAACAGCGTGGTCGTGGGCACGGCGAGCGGGCCGCCGAACACCATGTAGACCATCAGCGTGGCGGCCGCGAGAACCAGGATGTTGGCGCGCAGTCGGGCGCCGACCAGAGCGATAGCAAGGCCCAGCAGAAGGGCGCCGAAACCGGCGACGAGGTACCCGGTTCCGCCGAACGCGGGGCCGAAGCCCACGATGGCCACCGAGAGCAGGGCGACAACGGCCGCGCAGTCGAGCGCGGCGTCGACGACCGATCGTCGGCTGATCTGCTGCGCTGAGCGTCCGCTGCGGCGGGTGGGTGCGGGTGCGGTCATCAGTTGTTCACCCGCCTGAGGGCCGCGGGCAGCTGCCCGAGGTCGCCGATGGTGAGCAGGGTCATGTCGCCGATCTGGCGGCGCATGGGCTCCGTTCCCGGCTGGCAGCTCACGCCCACGACGCGCACGCCGAGGGGCAGGTGCACCGAGGCGGCCTGCAGCTGGGTGGGGGTGACCGGGCCGCCGAACAGCAGAACCGCCACCGAGGCATCCGGAACCGTCTGGCCCGCCACCTTCGACAGCTGCACGATGGTCTCGCGTCGCTCCTGCTCCTCGATGGCAGAGAGGTCGTCGAGCAGGCGTCGGCCCGTCTCGGAGTGCAGGGTGGCGCCCTGCACCATCACGGTCACGTCGCGCTCCTCCATGAGCGCCTGGATGCCGAGGGATCCGCAGGCGGAGACGGCCAGTTCGAACTCGCCGTCGCTGGCGTAGTCGGCGGTGTTGGTCGAGAGGGCGAGCGCGAGGTGCGAACGGCGGGTCTCCTCGAACTGCCGCACCATGAGGGTTCCCGTGCGGGCCGTGGTCTTCCAGTGGATGTAGCGGCGGTCGTCGCCCGGAACGTATTCGCGCAGCGCGTGGAACGACACGTCGTTGTTCGAGAGGTCGCGGCTGGCGAGCCCCTCGAGGTCTTTGATGAAGCCCGATGCGGAGCCCTCGAGGCGCACCGTGCGCGGGTGCACATAGAGGTCGACGGCGTCGGTCCAGCGCAGCTCGCGGCGCATGAGGCCCAGGGGGTCGCCGCGCACGGAGCGCACAGGGCCCACGGTGATGACCTGGCGGCGGGTGGTCGGAATGCCGAAGAGGTCGTCGTGCTCCTGGCCGGGGGCGAGGCGCGGAAGAGGGAAGCCGGCGAGCGAGGCGCCGACAGGAAGCTCGATTCGTGCGGGCAGGAGTGTGCGCGCGGACGTGTTCGACACGGTGATGCGTCCCACTGCACGCTCTCCCACGACGACCCGCTCGCTGGCGAGGTCGAGCCGCACGGCGTAGGCGGAGCGCCCCACCGCGAAGCCGATCGCGACGACGAGCGCCGCGAGACCGACGCAGGCGATCACGAGGAACTCGCGCCATCCGAATTCGAGCCCCACGAAGAGGAAGACCAGGGAGAAGGCGAGGACCGCCCATCCGAATCCCGAGACGGTCGAGAGCACGGGGGAGACGACGCGCCAGGCGGCACGCAGGCCGCCGAGCAGAGCGGGCCATCCGGTGCCCGAGACCCAGCGTGCGGGCGCGCTCGTGCTCACCGCGCCCGATGCGCTCGCCAGCCGGGGGCCGATCGTCGCCATCGGGGAGGCCTTCTTCTCCCCCGTCACGGTCATGCTGCGGGTTGCCTCGCCTGCGGAGCCGCCACGTCGCTGAGCACGCGCGCGAGAACCTTCTCGGCGGTCGTGCCCTGGAACTCGGCCTCGGGGTCGAGAACGAATCGGTGCGTCCACACGGGTCCGGCGAGGTCGCGGATGTCGTCGGGCAGCACGAAGTGCCGGCCCTGGGCCGCGGCCCACACCTTGGCGGCGCGGATCAGTGCCATGGCGCCGCGCACGGAGACGCCGACGCGGCTCTCGGGGGCGTTGCGCGTCTCTTCGGCCAGCTGGGCCGTGTAGCGCAGGATGGCACTGTCGACGTGCACGGTCGATGCGAGGTCGGCCATGTCGGCGACCGCCGAGGTGGTGATCACGGCGCTCAGCGCCGACGACGGGTTGCGGTTCGCCGAGCCGGCGAGGATCTGCTCCGCGCTGGCCAGGTCGGGGTAGCCGATCGACGTCTTGATGAGGAAGCGGTCGAGCTGGGCCTCGGGGAGCTTGTAGGTTCCGGCCTGCTCGATGGGGTTCTGGGTGGCGATCACGAGGAACGGGCGGCCGACCTCGTGCACCTGGCCGTCGACGGTCACCCGCGACTCCTCCATGACCTCGAGCAGCGCCGACTGCGTCTTCGGGCTGGCGCGGTTGATCTCGTCGGCCAGCACGATGCTCGCGAAGACAGGCCCGCGGTGGAACTCGAACGCGCCCGTCTTCTGGTCGTAGATGGTGACACCCGTGACGTCGGAGGGCAGCAGGTCGGGCGTGAACTGGATGCGCTGGTGCGTTCCCTGAACGGTGGCCGCGATCGCCTTGGCGAGGCTGGTCTTGCCGGTGCCGGGCGCGTCCTCGAGCAGCACGTGCCCCTCGGCGATCATCGCCATGATCGACAGCCTGATCACATGGGACTTGCCGAGCACGGCCACGCCCACATTCGCGACGAGGCGATCGAAAGTACCGGCGAACCAGGTCGCCTGCTCCGGTGTCATTGTCATCGTTGTCGTGTCTTCCTCGTCATTACCAGCTCATACTCGGATTGTTTGGGTTGCGCGGGCCGGTCATCTCAGCCCTTACTTCTTCTCCCGGGTACCCCCAGTAGAAGTTGGTCTGTCCGGTGCCGTTGCCGCTGCCGTTCGTGTTGATCGTGATGGTGTCCTCGTATTTGCCCTTGACGAAGACCCTTGCCGTGTAGGTGGCATTCGGAGCGCCTTCGCTGACAGTCACCCTGATGAGAGAGCACGACGGGTCGCCGCAATTGGGGTAGCCGACCCGGCTGTCACCTCGGCTGATGGACACTTTTGCGTTCTTCGGCGGTTCGTCACCACTGCGAGCCGACTTCTCGCCCGCCGCCGAGGTGCCTCCGACGGAATCCTGGATGCGGGCACTGATCGTATGCGTCTGCGAGTAGCCGTCGATTCGCTGGCTTCCGCTGTCGTTGACCTGGCGTTCGACGCCGTCGACGGTGATCCACATCGTGAAGGGTCGCCCGTTCTCTGCCGGGCGGCTCCAGCTCAGCGTCACACCTGTGCCATCCCCGGATGCGCTGACTGTCGGCGCGTTCGGAGCCCCATACGGCTTCAGGTTGCCGACAGCATTGCTGGGATCGCTCGTGTAGTTCGCACCGTCAGCACTCGTCAAAGCGTGGACTTCAATCGAGTATGTGCCGTTGTTGGCTGCGCTGACCGTGTCCGAGCCCGTGCCAGCGAGCGCGCTCCATGCGCCGCCATTCAGGCGATATTGGTAGGACACCTCGCTGGCTTTCGCGCCGTTCAAGGCTCCGGGCGAATAGTTCACCGTGATGGTGTTATCGCCCTCGGTCGCCGAGGTGATCGTCGGAGCGTCAGGCTTGTTCACGGCGCGACGTGGCGAGCTCGGCGCTGATGGTGCACCCTCACCGGCTTTGTTGACCGCGGTTACGGAGAAGGTGTAGTCGGTTTCCGACACGCCAACCGTCACGGTCTGTGTCGTCTGACCACCGGAAACCGCGATGGTGCGCGACGGTACCCCTCCGCCCGACTGCGTCAGGTTGTACGACGAGATGGCGTCTCCGTTGCTTGCGGGAGCGTTCCAACTCACCGTCAACTGCGACTGCGTCCCCACGGAATCCGCGCGTGTCGTCGACGGCGCACCCGGAGCATCCGGTTTGCCCGCCGGGACCTCGGTCGCCGAGTACGTCGACCAGTCACTGGGGTCGGGAGCACGGTTCACGGCCTGCACGCGCACCTGGTACGCGACGCCGTTCTCGAGGCCTTCCCAGACCACGGAGTTGCCCGTGACACCGGTCTTCTGAATCGCTCCGCGGGCCGGGGCCGGCGAGATCTCGAGGTTGTACGAGGTCACGGCCGAGCCCGGGGTGGAGGGCGTGACCCAGTTGACCGTGAGGCTCTTGTCGCCGAAGACCAGCGTCGGCGGGGCCGGGCGGTCGGGGCGGGCATCCGGTCGTGCCACGGCCGACGAGGGCGACGGGTCGGACTCGCCGACGCCGTTGGTCGCGGTGACCGTGAAGGTGTACTCCACGTCGTTGGTGAGGCCGTCGAGCGTGCAGGTCGTCGACGCGCACTGCTTCGAGTAGCCCTGCGGGCTCGTGACGGTATACGTCGTGATGGGCGAGCCGTTGTTCACGGGCGGGGTCCACGAGAGCACTACGGTGCGGTCCTGAATGCTCGTGACGCTCGGCGTGGCCGGCGCGTCGGGCTTGCCCTGCACGGTGAGCCGGATGCGACCGTCGGCCTGGCGCGCCGGGTCGCCGGTCGAGTCGGCGATGCGGTACCGCACCACCATCGTTCCCACGAAGTCGGCGGCGGGCGTCACGCTCACCTGGCTGCCGTCGGGGCTGGCCGCTCCATCGCCCGTCTCGACGACGGCCTCGATGATCGACAGCGGGTTCTCGGGGTAGGGGTTGAAGTCGTTCGACAGCACGTCGATCGAGCGGGTCTCGCCCTGGTTGGCCTGCGGAACGACGTCGTCGGTGGCGCTGGGCAGGGGCCTCGTCGAGGTGAGAACAGTCACCGTAACGGTTCCCGTGCCGGGCTTGCTCTGGCCATCGGTGACCTCGATCTGGATGGGCGAGTCGCCCTTCGCCGCGTTGCCCGCGGCCTTCACCTTGAGGGTCTGGTCGTCGACCACCGAGGCGGTGATGCCCTGTGCGGTCGACCCGACCACCGTGAACTTCAGCTTCTTGAGGTCGCCCTCATCGGGGTCGCGCGACAGCGTGCGCAGGTTGAGCTCGACCTCGTCGCCGCCGGGCTCCACGTTCACCGCGCCGCCGCTCATCGTGGGCGACACGTTGGTGGTCGACACGACGGTGATCGGAATCACGAGGATCGACTTCTTGCCCTCGGGATCGTCGGGGCCTGTGCCGTCTGTCACTTCGAAGCTCAGCGCGTCGGGGCCGTAGTAGCCCTCGGCCGACGTGTAGCTCAGGGTGGTGGCGTCGGTCACCAGGTTCGAGCCGTTGCCGTGCGAGACGGCCACCTTGTCGGCCTGGGTGATGCGCGCGGCCTCGCCGTTGCCGGTCACCACGTAGTCGGAGAGGGGCACGCTGATGGTCTCGCCGCTGTTCACGACGATGGGCTTGGTTCCCGCCTTCAGGGCCGGATGCGCGCCCTCGAGGCCCGGCACGAACACGAATGCGGAGGCCTTCTGGCCGTCGACGTCGGTCACCGTGTAGGTGATGATCTGCGACTCGGGCGTGAGCGGGATGCGCAGCTCGCCGTTGCCGCGAACGGTGGCCGTTCCGCTGGTCACCGACACGTCGAGCGCGTCGATGGTGCCGTCGGGGTCGTCGTCGTTCTTCTTCACGTCGACGTCGGTGGTCGTGCGACCCACCACGTCGGCGACCAGCACGAGGTCGTCACGGGCGATCGGGGCCTGCAGCGGAGCATCCGGGCTCACCGAGACGAGCAGCTGGCCCACGGCGGTGGCGCCGTACTGGTCGACGATCGTGTACTGCACCGGGTAGTCGCCGGGCGTCTTGGGCGCGGTCACGGTGACGCGGCCGCGGTCGATCTCGCCGGTGACGCCCTCGGGCACCTCGAGGCCGTTCTCACGGATGGCGATCGGGTCGCCGTCGGGGTCGGAATCGTTCGCGAGAACGTCGACCGCGACGGTGCGTCCAGGACGCACCGAGACCGTGTCCTTCACCGCGTAGGGTCGCTGGTTCGCGCTCGACGAGGGAACGATTCCCACAAGCACGGTGGCCGAGGCCTCGGCTCCCTTGCGGTCGCGCACGGTGTAGGTGAACACGTCTGTTCCGACGGACGTCGGGTAGGCCTCGTACTGCAGCCACGACTGCCCGACCTCGGTGATTCGGCCCTTGCTGGGGGCGTCGCCCTGACCGACGAGCTGCACGGAGTCGCCATCGGGATCGATGCCGTCGAGCGGAATCGGGATGCGTACGGTCGTGCCCTCGAGAGCCCTCACCGTGACGTCGCGCGGGCGGGGCGGCGAGTTGGCTCCCTCGTCGTTGCCCACGATCTGGATGGTCACGTAGCCGGCGTCGCGCTGGCCCTGACTGTCGACGACCTCGTAGGTGGCGTAGACGGTCTTGGCCACCGGCCCGGCCTTGAAGCGCAGCGTGTCCTGCGCCACGAACATGTCGCCGTCGGCGGGGTCGACGAAAGGCTCGATGAGCTGCGGCGCGAGCGTGATGGTGTCGCCGTTGGGGTGGTAGTCGTTGTCGAGCACCGGGATGGTCGCCACATCGCCCGCGCGGACCGTGACGGTGTCGTCGACGGCCACGGGAGGCAGGAGCCTGTCGGGCGCGGGGATGGGGATGACGAAGACCTCGCCCTGGGCCGACTTCACCCCGTTCGTCACCGTGTAGGTGATGCTCGCCGGTTCGGAGATGCCCGTGTCGGTGATGCGCAGAACCTGGTGCTCGAGAACCTCGACGCTCACTCCGAGCCCCTCGGGCACCTGCACGGACTGCACCGCGAGGATGCCGCCGACGGGGTCGAAGTCGTTCGCGAGAACGTCGGTGAGAACCGAGCGCCCCTTGGTGAGCAGGGCCACGTCTCGAACCGCGATCGGCGGATCTTCGCTGGAGGTCTCACCGACGACCGTGATGCGCACGATTCCGGGAGCCGTCTTGGGCCCGTCTGTCACGAGGTACTGAACGTAGTAGTCGCCGGGCGCGGCCGCAGTGAAGTCGAATGTTCCGGTCGTGTAGTCGGGCGCGATCTCGCCGCCCGGAACCGGATTGACCTTCGCGAGGCGCAGTGGCGCGCCGCTGGGGGAGTAGTCGTTCGACATCGGCGAGATGGTGACCTGCTGGCCGGCCCGGGTCACGACGTGGTCGGCGTTGGTGACGGGAACGAGCGTTCCCGACTCGCGCACCTCGAAGGCCACGGTGCCCTCGGTGTCGGTCACGCCGTCGGAGACCACGACCGTGACGGTCTTGCGGCCCGGATCGGGATCGAGCGCGGTGAACGTGAGCTCTCCGTCGGCCCGGAACTGGATCTGGTTCGCCCCATCGGCGGTCGCCGAGCGCACGAACATGTCGTCGCCGTCGGGGTCGATCCAGTCGGGCAGGAGGTTGTAGCTCACGGTCGACCCGACCTCGGAGAGCACCTTCGGAACACGCTTCTGCACCGGCGCCTCGTTGGTGCCGGGAGCCTTGACGGTCAGCGTCACCGTCGCATCCGCCGTGCCGCCGCGGCCGTCGTCGGCCGTATAGGTGAACGTGCCGGTTCCGGTTGCGTCGGGGTCGACGATGACCTGCATGGCCACGCCCCCGAGAATGGGCTGCACCTCGCCGATCGAGGGCTGCGAGCCCTTCAGCGTGGCGGTGAGCACGTCGCCGTCGGGGTCGGAGTCGTTGTCGAGCACGGGCAGCACGACGGTGCGGCCGGCCCGCACGCCGAGCTGGTCGTCTTCGGCGATCGGCGGAGTGTTCTCGTCGCTGCGCTCGGGCAGGATGACCTGCAGCTCCTCTTCGGTGCTGTCGTCTTCCTCTTCGGTCTGGTTCTCGTCCGGCGGGGGAACGATGTCGTCCCAGTTCTCGACCTTCTTCATGTCCTGGTTCACGAGCCAGACGGCGCCCGAGGTCAGGTCGTTGAGAACGACGACGTTGCGGTTCACGCGGAAGACGAGCTGGGCCTGAGCCGTGAGACCGTCGATCGTGGTCTGCACGTCTTTGTCGTCGCCGGTGCAATCACGCAGGTAGGCGTTCGAGATGGCCCAGGCGGCGTAGGCGCATCCGGCGAGGTAGACGGGGGCGGCGGGCTTGCCCGGCTTTCCGGCCGACGTCGCGGTGGCCGCGCCGCCGTCGAGGGGCTGGCGGATGAGCGAGGTATCGGTGCTGATGAGCACGGCGTCGGACTCGGGGCCGGTCTCCTGCAGCACGCCGCCGGTCGAGTCGGCGACCTCGACCTTCTTGCCGCCCGGCAGGTAGGCGATGCCGTTGGCCGAGTCGAAGACCACGGCCTGGTCGCCGACGGTCGTCATCGTCAGCGCGGCGTCGTCCTCGGTCTCGGGGAATCCGTCGGTGACGGGTTCGAGCGGCACGCCGTTTTCGTCGAGCGCGATGGTGACCATCTCGCCAGACGCCGGCGACAGTGCGTGAACCCCGCCATCGACATCCACCGTGGCGGCCGCGCCGGAGCCGAGGGCGAGCTGCGGCTTCTCGGGGTCGGGGAGGAAGTTGGCCACGTCGCTGGCGCGGGTGGTGAAGAGGTCGCCGGTCTTGTCGTCGACGACGGCGAGCGTGTCGCCGCCCATGGTGACGGATGACTCGGCCGGGAGGGCCACGGCATTGCCCAGCGTCACCGACACGGGGTCGATGGGCGCCAGCGATCCGGTCGCGTTGTCGACCGTGATGACGGTCTCGTCGTGCTGCAGGATGTCGAAGTCGCTCGACGCCATCTTCAGGCCGCCGTCGAGCAGCTGGGCCTGGTAGTTGAGGTGGCCCACGAGAAGGCCGGAGGGCTTCGTGACCCAGACCCCGCCGTCGTTGAGCTCGACATCGGCGGTGGTGACTCCCTGATACAGGAACGCCATGGTGGTGACCGCGAGCGAGAAGACCGTGACGGTCGCCACCGACGCAGCAGTCGCCTTGCGGCGGCGCAGTGCCTCGAACAGCCTCACACGGTCCTCATCTTCACGTCGGTCGAGTCATTTATGAACGTCGCGCACCCCAACAACTGGGCACGGGGGCACCGGGACATTCAAACACGGGGACACCACCGAGAGTAAATGGGGAGAACTCCCCATGTCACCCCACTACTGGGGGACGACGGTGATGGGGGCGACGACGAGTCGATCGCTCACGGCGCGTGAGACGCACGGCATCACGAAGTGCGCACGCTCGCTCTCGGTGAGCACGACGTCGCGATGATCGGCCTCGCCCTCGACGAGACTCAGCCGACAGGTTCCGCACGTTCCACTGCCGCACGAGCTGTCGACGTCGATGCCCGCGCCCTCGAGAGCCGCCAGCATCGTCTGGTCGCTCGTCACGGGGATGCGGGCTCCCGTGGGCTGCCAGTCCACCTCGAACGGCAGGCTGATCTCGCCGAACGCGGAGACTCCGGCGAAGTCCTCCATATGCACCCGGCTCGGGCGCCAGTGCATCGTGAGCGCGCGGAGTTCGTTCTGCAACGGCTCGGGTCCGCACACGTAGAGGTGGCGCTCCCCGGGCGCCTCGAGCAGCGGCCACCAGTCGAAGGCGCCGTGGATCGTGCGGTGGTGCAGGGTCATCGAGTCGGCTCCCGCGCCGGTCAGCTCGGCGATCTCCTCGATCTCCTCCAGATACGGCGTCTCGTCGCGCGAGCGACTCAGGTAGACGAGCCTGACGTCCGCGACCCCGCGACGGAGCAGCTCGACCAGCATGGCCCGGATCGGAGTTATGCCGATGCCTGCCGCCACCAGCAGGTACGACGGGGCCTCGACCAGTTCGAAGGCGTTGCGCGCGGCGGAGATCACGAGCTCGTCGCCGTCGTGCACCTCGTCGACCATGCTGCGCGAGCCGCCGCGACCGTTCTCGTCGCGACGCACCGCGATCACCCGGCGGCTGCGGTCGCTCACATCCGAGGTGAGCGAGTAGCTGCGGGCCTCGCCCGAGGGCGTGTGCACCGTGATGTGCGAGCCCGGCCCGGCCGGTTCGAATAGCGCGCCGTCTGCGCGACGCAACTCGAACTCGCACACGTCGGCCGTGAGCATCCGGCGGGCTGAGACGACGACCGTCTCGTCGTCGCTCACGCCGCCTCCTCGTCGCTCACCGAGACCGTGTCGCCGACGACGAGCTCGCCACCCGAGAGCACCTCGGCGAACACGCCCATGATCTCGTGGCCGTAGTTCTCGTGCAGCAGCCGAACGACGGGCACGTCGCGGCGGGCGGTCGTGGGGTCGACCTCGGTGGCGGCGCAGCGCTCGGTCTCCTCGACGACTCGAACGGACGCGCCGCCGGAGCCACCGGAGCCGCCGAGCCGCAGCTCACGGCCGATCCACTGCCGCTCGGCCCACGGCTCAAGACCCTCGAGATAGACGTTGGCTCGAAAGCGCAGGGGGTCGAGCTCGCGCCCGATCCTCTGCTCGAGGTCGCGGATGGATGCGCGGTTGATGAGCGAGATCGTGTTCATCATGCGCGGGCCGTCGTTCGCGTTGTCGGTGAAGTTGTAGCCGGGCTGTTCGGCCAGCACGGGCCGCACGTCGTCGGGCAGGTCGGCCACGCGGGCGTACAGCTCGACGAACTCGGCCCGCCCTTCGGTCGTGTCGAAGTCGGCCTCGAGCACCGGATGCCCCTGCACCGTCACGCGCATCGTGCGGTTCTCGGGGTCGTAACTCGCGGCGAGGCCCGCCAGCCGCTCGGTGTTGAGCAGCACGAAGTACTCGCGCTTCGACAGGGGAACGAAGTTCTGTGCGTCGTAGGCGCCCGACGGCTTCGCCAGGGCGAACAGGCGGTCGGCCGGGAACGCCCGGCCCGCCTCGAGGGCGACCCGCTCGAGGCGCTCGGGAGTGAGCCCCTTGACCGGGTAGCGGTAGAGCGAGTCGATGGTGCCGTGCATGCCTCGAGAGTACTGCTCGCCTATTTGTTGGACTGCAGCTCGACGAGCAGCTCGGGGCCGCGCCGGTCGAGGATCGATCCGCCCCAGCGCACTCCGATCACGAGCATGACGGTGCCCAGAACCAGAGACACGATCAGGGCGAGCCAGCCGTAGATCGCCTCGCCCGTGACGAAGCCGACGACGGCCAGAACCGACTCGGGAAGCACGAGAACGATGAGGCCGCCCCACGTGGCGAAGGTCGAGAGGGTCAGCATGAAGCCTCCGCCGGGCCGCGCCTTGAAGGGGCTCTCGCCCGGCGCCGGAACGGGGAACACGAACCGACCCGAGATCACCGATGACAGCGCGAAGCCCGAGAGCAGAAGGCCGAACACCATGCCCAGCAGGCCGGGCAGCACCTGCCACGAGTTCGTGAACCACACCGACGCGACCGTCAGCAGCACCGAGACGGGAACGGCGAAGGCGCCGAGGGCGACCACGCGACCGAGGCGGTCGTCGCGGCCGGAGACTCCCGTCGACAGGTGCAGCGCGAAGGCCGTGTTGTCGTACGAGACATCGGTGAAGATCGACAGCGCCAGCAGCAGGGCGACGATCGGCCCGAGCGCGTTGAGCACGCCCTGGCTGCCCATGTTGCCCGAGTACACGAACAGCAGCACGGGCACCAGCGGGATGACGATGAGCGACTGCGCATAGCGCGGATCGCGCAGCCAGTACGTGAGCGCCCGCGCGGCGACGGCGCCCCACGGCGTGGCCGGGAACAGACCGAAGAGACCGAGCTTGCGGGTTCCGTTCTTCGTGGGCGACGACGCACGGGCCGGGTTCTCGAGGGCATGCCGCAGGCTCGACCTCCATACGAGGGTCAGGATGGCGAGGGTCGCGAGACCGATGGCGAATCCGGCCGCGGCCCGGCCGGCATTCCCCTCGACGATGTAGCCGGGAACCGACCAGATCGCGCCGAGCGGCGTCCACGCGACGATGTCCGCGATGCCGGGGAGGGCATCCAGAGACCCGCGCAGCAGCGCGGTGAGGCCGATCATGATCGGGCCGAGAAGGACCAAGGGGATGAAGATCAGGATTCCCTTGGCCTCGCGGAAGCGGCGGCCCGAGCCGAGGCCCGTACTCAGGGCGGTGACGGCCCGCGAGCCGACGACGCACGTGAACACACCGACCACGGCGCACACGACTGCCGCCAGGGCGGCGAGCGGATGCGCCCACCACGTCACGGCCGTCGAGAGCGCGGCGATCGAGGTGACGATTCCGGGAACGCCGAGGACACCGCTGACGGCGAGGGCGAGCACGAGCTTGTTCAGGGGGATGGGGAAGATGGCGAGGCGCGAGGGTTCGACCGTCTGGTCGGTTCCGGGGCCGATGAGGGGCAGCACGATCCAGCCGAGGATCGTGACGGCACCGGCCAGCACCGTGATGGTGCGCGCCAGCTCGGTGGGAGCGAGACTCAGGGCGCTGAGCCCGATGACCGCGCCGAAGAGCACACCGATTCCGTAGAGCGCGCCGATCACCACGGCGACGATCTGCCAGGGCTTTCCCTTCAGGCTGTTCGCGAGAATGAGAAAGCGCAGTTTTACGAGAGTCGCAACCATTCCGGTCCCTCTCCTGTGCGGCGTCCTCCGACGAGGTCGACGAAACGGTCTTCGAGCGTGGAGCCCTGGCGCACCTCTTCTGTGGTGCCCGCGGCGAGCACGCGGCCCTGGGCGATCACGGCGACGTGGTCGCACATGCGCTGCACCAGGTCCATGGCGTGGCTCGACACGATCACGGTTCCTCCCGACTTCACGAAGCCGTCGAGGATGTCGCGGATGTTCGCGGCAGACACGGGGTCGACCGACTCAAACGGCTCGTCGAGCACGAGCAGGCTCGGGGCGTGCACGAGGGCGCAGGCCAGGGCGATCTTCTTGGTCATGCCGGCCGAGTAGTCGACCACGAGGGTGCCGCCGGCCGACTCGAGGTCGAGCAGGTTGAGCAGGTCGTTGGTGCGCTCGGCCACGGTCGCGCGGTCCATGCCGCTGAGCAGGCCGGCGTAGGTCACGAGCTGCGTTCCGGTGAGGCGGTCGAAGAGCCGCACGCCGTCGGAGAGCACGCCGACCAGGCGCTTCGCCTTCAGCAGGTCGTGCCACACGCTCACCCCGTGGATGGCGATGTCTCCCGCATCGGGTCTCATGAGGCCCGTCGCCATCGAGAGCGTGGTGGTCTTCCCCGCTCCGTTGGGGCCGACGAGGCCGTAGAACGAGCCCGACGGCACGGTCAGTGACAGGTTGTCGACGGCGACCTTTGCGCCGAACCGCTTCGTGAGTCCCCGGATCTCGAGGGCCGGGCCATGGGCATCCCGAACCGGGGGGAGGACCTGGGCGGGATCGGCCTGCGAGGGAGCGGCCTGTGCTGGAGCGGCCTGTGCTGGAGCGGCCTGTGCTGGGTCGGTGTGTGCTGGGTCTGTCAGAGACATGGCGCCTGCTTTCCGTCTTGCGATGGACAATCGAGCCGCAGTGCTGCGAGCCCGGCTCGTGGATTCAACCCTAGGGGGAGGCCTCCGACACCCGCATCCCCCTCGCGGGGGACATGCGCGCGCCGTCAGCTGCCTCCGGGTCCCGCTCCCTGAGCCAGTCGAAGGGCCCGCCCGGTCTACCTGCACCACTTCTGCGCTGGTCGAGCAGGTCGCCCGCCCAGCCCTCGCGCCGGTCAAGCAGTCCGCTCGCAGCCGTATCGAGACCCGTTCCCTGAGCTTGTCGAAGGGCACCCATCCAGTCCGCGTCCACTCCTCCACAACCCACCCCTCACCACACTTATCCACAGCCCTTTCCCCTGATCAAGCATCAAATGCTCGCATCGACCCAGTGTCGGTGGTCACTGTTTGACTTGCCCCATGACATTCGATACCCCACCCTTCGAGCCTGATCCGTATATGGTCGCGCTCGATGAGGTCGCCGCCCTCGACACGCAGATAGCCCGACTGTCCGCGGTCAGGGCCAGACGCGTCACCGCGGCCAGAAACCACCTGCACCGGCAGGCGCCGGTCGACACGTCCACCGCAGGACCGGTCTGGTCCACCGCCCGGGTCGAACGCGTCGAGCTCCTTACCGAGCTCGCCCTGCTGACCAGACGAACCGAGTACCGCACCGCCGTTCTCGTCGACACCAGCACCGCCCTCGTCGATCGGCTCCCCGCGACCCTGGCCGCGGTCGCTGCTGGTGTGGTGTCGTGGGAGCACGCTGAGGTCATCGCGAAGCACGCCGACGGACTCGACGGTGACGCCCTGACCACGTACGACGCTCGCTTGGCGGTGCTCGCTGTCGAGGTGAACCCGAAGCAGCTCGAGAAGAAAGCCCGCCACGAGGTCGAACTCGCCCAACCCACCACCGCGGTGAAACGAGCGGAGAAAGCCGCCGGCACCCGGCGCATCTATGTCGACCCGGCAGCGGACGGCATGGCCTGCCTCACCCTCTTCGCGCCCGCGCCGGAGATCCACGCCATCGCAGACCGCGCCGTCAGATTGGCGGCCGGACTGAAAACAGGTGGTGACCCGCGGAGCATGGGGCACCTGAAAGTCGACGTTCTGACCGACCTGCTTCTCAACGGGGAACCGTCGATCCCCGGAGCCACCCGGGGCGTTCGGGGTCGGGTGCATGTGATGGTTCCCGCGATGACACTGTTGGGCGTGGGTGAGGAGGCGGCGATTCTCCGCGGGTACGGTCCCATCGACCCGGCCACCGCCGCCCAGCTCACCGCAGACGCGACATCGTGGCGGCGCATCCTCACAGACCCCATCACGGGACGGATCCTCGCCACCGACCCGCGCGACTACCGGCCGACCGCAGCGATGATCGACCACGCCAGGCTCGTCCACCCGGAGTGTGTGTTTCCCGGGTGCACGGTTCCGTCGGAGCAGGCGGACATGGACCACACCGAAGACCACGCCTACGGTGGCGACACCATCCCCGGGAACCTGGCCCCGTTGAGCGCGGGGCATCATCGGGTGAAGCACCACACGAGGTGGCAGTTCATCCAGAACGGAGACGACACCCTCACGGCGACCTCTCCCGCCGGACACGTCTACACGGTCCGGCCCGAAGGCCGGATGCGGCCCGCACCACAAGCCCTCATCAAGGCCACAGCGGCAGCAGCAGCCGCGGTCGCGGCGAGGACGATCACGGAAGAGGAGGCCCTCGCCGGCTGCCCCTTCTAACCCGTCACGTTGGGTCTCGATACGGCCGCAAGCGGCCCACTCGACCAGCGCATAAGTGCGCCGATCGAGTAGCGGCGCGAGGAACGAGCACCGCGTATCGAGATCAGTCCGGAACCCGAACCCTCTCCGTGAACGCCAGCACGAGCACGTTCCGCGTTTCCGCGCGCCCGAAACACCCCAGAGCACCGAGTGAAGGGCGTACGGCGTCAGCGGTGCAGGGCGCCGACGACCGCGAGCGCGCATCCGAGCATCGAGACCGTGCAGACGCAGGCTGCGAGCAGCGCCAGTGCCGGCCACGGGTGTGCGCCGCCAGCGCCGGCGGACATCCGGGACCGAACGACGGGGAGAAGCGATGCCATCACGATTCCAGCCGCGACCAGGGCGGCCACGAACGCGACGACGGGTACGCCTCCGCGAATCGCGGTGATCGAACAGACCAGGGCCACCCCGGCGGCGGTCAGTGCGCTGCGCCGCCAGGCGAGAGCGGTTCTCTCCGGCTGCAGGCCCGGGTCTCTCACCGGTTCATCCATTCATCCATTCGTCCGTTCACCTGCTCAGCCCCTCGAACACCGCATACCCGGCGAAGACGAGGGCGAGCACGAGAATGCCCACGCCGACACCGGTGAGAATGCGCGGAGCGGGCAGGGGCAGCGACAGGCGCATCGCGCGTTCCACCCGGCGCCAGCCGACGAGGGCGGAGATCGCGAGCAGGCCACCGCTCAGGCAGACGAGTGCGGCCATGATGTCGACGAAGACGGGAAGATCCGCGACGACGGCCAGTGTCGTCAATGCCACGCCGCCGGCGACGAGAGCCAGGCCCGTGCGCATCCACGCGAGCGCCGTGCGTTCGTTCGCCAGGGAGAATCGCGCATCCGGCTCGTCGCCGACACCGTAGACGGACTTCGGACGACGGTCATCGTCGGTCACGAAGCATTCCTCCCGGTCAGTGCGCGCGAGCGCTGCTGCAGCACTGTGACGGCGATCATCGCCGCGACCACGAGGGTGATGAGCAGCACGGTCACACCGAACGACAGCACGGAAGCGAGCAGGGGGATGATCAGCACGGCCGCAGCGCCGACGAGAATCGTTGCGGGCCGGATCACGGTGTCGGCGCCGAGCAGCGGTCGGTACAGCACGAGCATCGCCACCAGGAACGCGGCCACGGGCACGGCGACCGAATAGGCGACCGTCGTGCCGTCGATCTCGGCGTGATGACTCAGCGACTGCACGGCCACCTCGAGTCCCGCCCCGAGCGCCGCGAGCGCCGCGAAGACGAAGTAGTGCCCGAAGCCCCACACGAAGCTGCGCTGTCGGCGCCGCTCGAGTCCGTCGCCCGCGGGTTCGAGGTAGTAGATCCACCAGATTCCGAAGAGCAGCGCGAGGCCCGACGCGGCCAGCAGAACGAACTCGCCCGACGCATCGCCTGCCGTGATGATCGCCTGCACGCCGACCGTCGCGGCCAGCACCGACTCGCCGAGCAGGATGATCGTGAAGAGTCCATAGCGCTCGGCGATGTGATGGGGGTGCCACCGGATGTACCCACGACGCTCGGCCCACAGGGGAACGGCCAGTTCGCACGCGGCGAGGAATGCGAACGTTCCGATCCGACCGGCAAGGGGCAGCTCGGCGGCGATGAACAGTCGCGCGATCCACGTGGCCTGCACGAAGCCGATTCCCGCGGCGTAGCGCAGGGCCGTCGCCCGGCCCTCGGGGTCCTGCGCGGCGGCGCGCAGCCACTGCGCGATCAACGCGACGCGCATGATGAAGTACCCCACCGTGATGAGCAGGAAGTCGCCGTCGGCGAACGCGGCGGGCACGCCCGCGGCGAGCACGAGGACCCCGCCCATCTGCAGCATGGTGAGCAGCCTGTAGGGCACATCGTCTGTGTCGTAGGCCGACGCGAACCAGGTGAAGGTGAGCCAGGCCCACCAGATGGCGAAGAAGACCATGAAGAAGTTCGGCAGTGCTTCGACGACGTGGTCGCCCTCGATGCCGTGGGACAACTGCGTGACCACTGCCTGCACGGCGGCGACGAACGTGAGGTCGAACAGCAGCTCGAGCGGTGTGGATGCTCGGTGCTTCTCGCCGATGTCACGGGGCCGCATGCGGATCACGGGCAGGGTCATGAACCACAGCCTAGAGGCGCGTCAGGGAAGCAGGATGACCTTTCCGTTGAGCGTGCGCGACTCGGCCAGGCGAAGCGCGGCGACGACCTCGGCGAGAGGAAAACGGGCCGCGATGTTGGCGCTGATGGTGCCGTCTTCGAGAAGGGAGAGAACGCGACCGAGATCCGACTCCAGGCGTCGCCGGAACGTCGCGGGGCGCATGCGATGGCCGGACCAGAGGTCGTAGAAGGTGGCGCTGCGACCGTTCGGGAGTGCGCTCCAGAGCAGGGCCTGGCCGATCGCCTTGACGAACGGCAGCATCAGGGGCCCGTCACCGCTCACGGCCGTGATGATCGAGTAGGTCACCAGCTTTCCGCCCCGGGCGAGAAGGGAGAAGGCGGTCTTCGTCATCTCGCCTCCCACGTTGTCGAACACGGCATCGACGCCGGCGGGCGCGAGTTCGCGCACACGGGCGGCCAGCTCCGGGTCGGCGTAGTCCACGGGCGCCACACCCTCGGCACGGAGTGCCTCGTGATGCCGGGGCGACGCCGCGCCGATGATGTGCACGCCGTGCAGCCGCGCGAGCTGGATCAGGATTCCCCCGACACCGCCGTTCGCGCCGAAGATCAGGATCGTCTGGCCGGGCTTCACCCGGGCCGAACGGTGCAGCATCTGCCAGGCTGTGACGCCGTTGACGACCACCGTCTCGGCATCCTCCGACGTCACCCCGTCGGGCACCGGGATGCTGTCACGCGCCTCGACGACGACGTGCGCGGCCCAGGCACCCGTTTTGGTCATGGTGGCCACCCGTCGACCGAGCAGTGCCGTGTCGCCGCCCGGCCCGACCTCGATGACCCGGCCGACCAGGTCGTATCCGGGTGTGAACGGAAAGGCCGGCTGGCCGAAGTACCGACCCCGGCGCATCGACTGCTCGGCGAACGAGACGCCCGTGGCCTCGACGGCGACCAGCAGCTGGCCTCGTCGAGGTGCGTCGAGAGGGCCCGTGACGATGTCGAGGCCCTCGGGCTCGACGAGTCCGGGAAGAACGACTCGTGTGGTGGTGCTCGGGCGGGCTTCGGCGATCGTGTCCATGGCGGTCATCCTTAGTTATGTGAATGGTATTTGTTTTGTGAATACCCTTCACACTATGTAGCGCCTGTTACGGTGTCAATACATTTCACAGAATGGATGCGCCATGAGCGAGCAGGCACCCAGACCCACACGGCGGCAGGAGCGACGCTCCCAGACCGTTCAGGAGATCAAGACCCTTGCCTTGCAGCAGGTCAGCGCCGGGGGCCCGGATGCCGTGACTCTCAGCGGAATCGTGCGGGAGATGGCGATGTCGCCGGCGGCTCTCTACCGCTACTTCGCCAGTCGCGACGCTCTCCTGGCCGACCTCGTGGTCGACGCCTACGACGACTTCGCCGACTCCGTACTCGACGGCGCCTCGGATCGCAGTGACGCCGGCCGGCATCTGGTCGATGTGCTCAACGCGGCCCGCGACTGGGCTCTCGCCAATCCGAACGCCTACCGCCTGATCTTCCAGACCGGCATCGGGTCCGGCCAGGAGCTCGCCCCCGAGCGAACGATCCCCGCCGCATCCCGCAGCATGACGACCATCGTCGAGGCGATCGCAGCCGTGGCAGAAGCCGAAGCAGAAGCCGAGGCGGGGTCACCCTCGGCGATCGAGACGGAGACCGTGGCGCACACCGAACCCGCTCTCGACACCGCCCTCCAAGCGTGGGCCGAGCGGTCACAGCTGGCCCAGTACCCGCGCTCCGTTCTGCTGCTGGGCCTCACCGCCTGGACCAGGCTGCACGGCATCATGAGCCTCGAACTCGGCGGCCACCTGCCCGCCACCGGGATCGATGCGGGGTTGCTCTACGCGGCCGAGGTCGCCTCGATCCGCGAGCAGGCCGAGCGGGCGGGCCGGCGGGCCGGCTAGCAGGCACGCGCGCGCTGCCTGTGCGCTATGCCGCGAGCACCCAGCGCCCGTGACCGTTCGTGCCCTTCGACGGCGGTTCGAAGGCGAAGCCGTACGCGCCCCGTCGCGTGGTGACGCCCGCCGCTTCGGCGGCCTGGCCCACCCTCTCGACGAGGTTCGTCCACTTCGGCAGCTCCTGCGGCGAATCCCAGTACTCGCGCATCGACGTGACGAGCAGTTCCGACCCGCCGTCGACATCCCGCAGCTCGAGTACCACGTCATCGCGCTCCACGTACTTGAGTCCCCAGACGCCGGGCCGCAGGCTCACCAGCTTGTTCTTCGGGATCGACTCGATGAGAGCGGTCGCCGTCGCAGCATCGGCCGAGAGCACGACCGACCGACCGAACTCGGCGACGGCCTCGCCGGTGACCGTGATCTTGCGCTCCGTGTTGATGGCCCGCAGCTTGCGACGCGTCCAGTACTTGAAGGCGTTCATCGCAATGATGAGAACCACGATTCCGATGCCGATGAGTGCGAGCAGGCCGGTGTCCATGAGGTCCAATCGGTCGGGCGACGAAAGTCGCAGCGGCTCCCCAGTCTACGAACGCACCGCCACGGCACCCCGGATGCGACGATTCGAGGAGCGTTACCGACCCGTGCCGCATTACGGTGGGCGTGTGACGACCGAGCCCAGCGCATCCAACCCCGTGCTCACCGAGGAGCAGCTGTCGAGGCTGCGCTCCTACGGTCGAGCCGTCGCGGTCGAGGTGGGCGACACCCTGTTCCGCGTGGGAGACCGCAGCTACGACCTCGTGCTGATCGACAGCGGCGCGATCGACATCGTTCGCGAGGCCACTCGGGATTCCCCCGAGCTCATCGTCGCGCAGCACGGGCCGGGGCGGTTCGTGGGCGAGCTCAACCTGCTCACCGGCCAGACCGTCTTCCTCACGGCCCGCGTCACGTCGGCCGGGGTGATGCATCGCATCTCGCCCGACAGCTTCCGCCGCATCATGAACGAGGACCCGGAGCTGTCGAGCATCCTGCTGCGCTCCTTCCAGGCTCGGCGAACCCTCCTGCAGGGAACCGCGTCGCGCAGTATCGAGATCATCGGCAGCCCGCTCTCGTCGGCATCGCTCGCCCTGCGCACCTACGCGGCACGTCTGGAGCTCGCCCACCACTGGTTCGACGCCGACGGAGCCGCGGGAATCGCCCTGATGCAATCGGCGGGCGTCGAGGCATCCGAGCTGCCCGTCGTGCTGCTCGGCACCGAGGTGCTCACCCGGGTGACGCCCGGGCACCTCGCCGAGCGGATCGGGCTCTCCTACTCCCGCCCATCCGGCGAGCAGGTCGACCTCACGGTCATCGGTGCCGGCCCGGCGGGCCTCGCCGCCGCCGTCTACGGCGCATCCGAAGGCCTCGACACGGTTCTTCTGGATGCCACGGGGCCGGGCGGGCAGGCCGCCGCCAGTTCCCGAATCGAGAACTACCTCGGCTTTCCGAACGGCCTGAGCGGGTCAGAACTCACCGGGCTCGCGTCGGTGCAGGCGCTCAAGTTCGGCGCCCGCATCTACAGCCCGTGCACGGTCACCACGCTCGATTCCCGGTGCGAACGCCTGCGCGTGGTTCTCGAGGACGGAACAGAAATCCACTCCCGGGCCGTCGTGATCGCCACGGGCGCGCAGTACAGGGCTCTCCCTCTCGCCCGATGGTCCGACTTCGAGGGGGCCGGCATCTACTACGCGGCAACCGAGATCGAGGCTCGGGCCGTGGCAGGACAACCGGTGACCGTCATCGGGGGAGCGAACTCGGCCGGCCAGGCCACACTGTTCCTCGCCGAGCGGGGGAGCCCGGTGTGCCTCGTGATCCGCGGAGCCGACATCCGCTCCGAGATGTCGAGCTATCTCGTCGACCGGCTGCTCGCCGACCCGCGCGTCACCGTGCACACGCACACCGAGGTGAGCGCCCTCGATGGTGGAGACTCGCTCGAGTCCATCACGCTCACGAACCGCGCGACGGGCGTCAGTTCGGCCCTGCCGAACACGGGGTTGTTCTGCTTCATCGGCGCCACCCCCGCGACCGAGTGGCTCACCGGGGTCGAATCCGACGAGAACGGCTTCCTCCTCACCGACACGCAGCTCGACGCCGCGGCGCTCGGAGACACCTTCGCCTCACTCGGCCGCGTCCCGCTCCCGTTCGAGACCAGCGTTCCCGGGCTCTTCGCGGCGGGGGATGTCCGGCACGGCTCGATGAAGCGGGTCGCCGCCGCCGTGGGGGAGGGAGCGAGCGCCGTCGCATCCGTTCACCGCGCGAGCGGCGTTCACCCCTGAACCGCTGAGCGTCGCGGCGATCAGCGCCCGTGCGTCGCCATGATCTGGTCGACGTCGATGCGTTTCAGCAGCGCATCCCAGTCGATGTCACGCGCGGCCGCGGCCACCTCGGGATCGGCGAACGCCTTGCCGTTGCGGTGCACGACCACACCCTTTGGAACGATGCGGTTGAGTTCGGCGAGCACCGCGTCGTCGACGGCCTCGCTGTTGAAATCTGCCCCGACCTCTGCGAAATAGTCGGCCGAAACGGTGTACGAGACTGTTGCCACTTCTACTGCGGTCATGTTCGACTCCCTGCCTGTTGATTACGCTGTCACGCATGACTCTTCCACGCCTCGACACACTTGTCAGCTATCCGGCGGGTGCTCTCAGGTCCACCGGAACCGTGCTGCACACCGAGGCCGTGGGCAAGGGGCGGCGCGTGGTGCTGCTCGACAACTCGGCCTGCCACCCCGTCGACTCCGCCTGGCCCGATCAGCCCGCCGACCGGGCCTCGCTCACCGTGAACGGCACCCTTCTCGAGGTGATCGAGTGCGTCGTCGGGGCCACCGACGGCACCGCGCTGTTCCTCGGCGCGGATGTTCCGGTGCGCAAGGGAACCGAGGGCTGGGCCTTCGTGACGGCGCACGTCGTCGACGACGCCCTCGCCACCGACGCCGGCCTCGTCGAGGGGTCCGAGGCATCCATCGCCGTCGACGCCGACTACCGACACGCCCTCTCGGTGGGTCACACTGCCTGCCACCTGGCCTCGCTCGCGCTCAACGCCGAGTTGGCCGGGTCGTGGAGCAAGCCCGTGTCGACCGATGCCCTCGATCGGCCGAACTTCGACGCGCTGGCCATCGAGACCTCGCGCATCGAGGAGCGCGGCTCCGTGGACGTGTATCGGGTGGGAAAGTCGCTGCGCAAGAAGGGCTTCGCGCCCGCCCGCCTGGTCGACGATCTGGGCGAGGTCGAGACGGGCGTGGATGCGCGCCTGTCGGCGTGGGTCGCCTCGGGCGCGGCGGCCGCCATCGAGCGAGACGGCGAGCGTCTCACCGACCGCCGCTACTGGACGACGTCGCTCGACGGCCACGCCGTGAGCATTCCGTGCGGAGGCACGCACGTGGCGACCCTTGCGGAGCTCAGCGCCCCGCAGGTGACCCTGCATGCGCAGCAATCCGAGTCCGCGCTCGAGCTGCGCATGACGACGCGCGCGTAAGCCAGCCGCCGAGCTACGCCTGCGGCATGTCCGCGAAGCGGGAGAAGTGGCCGAGGAAGCTGGCCGTGATGGTGGCGGTGGGGCCGTTGCGGTGCTTGGCCACGATGAAGTCGGCCTCGCCCGCACGCGGGTTGTCTTTCTCGTAGGCGCCCTCGCGGTGCAGCAGGATGACCATGTCGGCGTCCTGCTCGAGCGATCCGGACTCACGGAGGTCGCTGATCGCGGGCTTCTTGTCTGCGCGCTGCTCGGGACCACGGTTGAGCTGCGACAACGCGATCACGGGAACCTGGAGCTCTTTGGCCATGAGCTTGAGGGCACGCGAGAACTCCGACACCTCCTGCTGGCGGCTCTCGACCTTCTTGCCGCTGGTCATGAGCTGCAGGTAGTCGATGACCACGAGCTTCAGGCCGACCTTCTGCTTGAGACGGCGGCACTTGGCGCGGATCTCGACCAGCGTCATGTTGGGGCTGTCGTCGATGTAGAAGGGCGCGTCGTTGATGGTCGACCGGGTCGACGCGATCTTGGTCCAGTCCTGACCGTTGACCTGGCCCTTGCGCATGATCTGCAGGGGCACGGATGCCTCGGCCGAGAGCAGGCGCATGGCGATCTCGGCACGGCCCATTTCGAGCGAGAAGAAGATGGCCGGCATGTCGTGCTTGATGGATGCGGCCCGGCAGAAGTCGAGCGCGAGCGTCGACTTTCCGAGGGCGGGGCGGGCCGCGACGATGATGAGCTGGCCCGGGTGGAACCCGTTCGTGAGGTTGTCGAGGTCGGTGAACCCCGACGGCACACCCGTCATCTGGCCGTCTTTGCCCGCCGCCGCCTCGATCTCGTCGGTGGCCGCGGTGAGGGCGATCGTGAGCGGCACGTAGTCTTCGGTCTCGACGTTGCCGTTCACGGCGTAGATCTCTGCCTGGGCGTTGTTCACCAGGTCCATGACTTCGCCCTCGCTGGCGTAGCCCATCTGCACGATGCGGGTGCCGGCCTCGACGAGGCGGCGAAGCACGGCCTTCTCGGAGACGATGTTGGCGTAGTAGCCGGCGTTGGCCGCGGTGGGCACGAGACCCGTGAGCGTGTGCAGGTATTCCGCGCCGCCGGCGCGACTCAGCTCGCCGATCTTCGTGAGTTCGTCGGTGACGGCGATCACGTCGGTGGGCTCACCGTGCGAGTAGAGGGTGAGCACGGCGTCGAAGATGATCTCGTGCTTGGGAATGTAGAAGTCGGCACCACGCACGACCTCGACGACATCGGCCACAGCGTCTTTGCTGAGGAGCATTCCGCCGAGAGCGCTCTGCTCGGCCAGGAGGTCATGGGGAGGGGTGCGATCGCCGCGCGAGTCGGCCCGCCACTCGCTCGAGGAGCCGCCCGCCGCGTTGCCGCCTCGTTGGCCGTCGTTCGGGCCGGACAGTCCGAGATGGGCTATCGACACGGGTCCTCCTTCGTCTGCGTTCGCACGCAGAATCGTTCTTGCACAGTTCTACTCGCAGCGTCGGACATCCCCAACAGGGCCTGTGGATAACCATGTGGACAGTGTGGGAGAAACGCCGGAAGGTCTGGGGTAAAACTGTGGAAAGTCTTGTGGAAACTCAAACCCGAATGCGAGCCTAAAAGCAGCTTGACCAGCTTTTATGGAGATTCCACAACCGTGGATAAATACATCCCTCCAGCAGAGCTTGAGGGTTTGGATTTGACATTTGACCTGTGCATAAAATCGAGCGATTCTTACCCCCGAAGTGGGTCTGGTCCTGCCGACCGCACGGGCTTTTCAACGACGAATGGCGGTGGAAGAATCCACCGCCATTCGTTGTGCACTCGTCGAGTGCGGGTGACGCTACTTGGCAGCGACCACGTTCAACGTGATCGTCGCGACCAGGTCGTCGCGCAGCTTGACCGTGGCCTCATGGGTTCCGGTGAGCTTGATCGCCTGGCTGATCTCGATCTTCTTCTTGTCGAGCGAGCCGAGACCCTGAGCCGAGACCGCGTCTGCGATGTCGGAGGTCTTGACCGAGCCGAACAGGCGTCCGCCTTCGCCGGCCTTGACGGTCAGCTTGACGACGGCGGCCTCGAGAACCTGCTTGAGGTGCTGGGCCTCTTCGATCGTGGCGTGCTCGCGCGAAACGCGGGCGGCCTTGATCTGCTCGACCTGCTTCTCGCCACCGCGGCTCCATGAGACCGCGAAGCCCTGGGGGATCAGGTAGTTGCGAGCGAAGCCGTTCTTGACCTCGACCACGTCACCCGCTGAACCGAGGCCGGAGACCTCGTGCGTGAGAATGAGTTTTGACATGTCGGTTCCTTACCTGCCCGAGCCGGCGTAGGGCAGGAGAGCCATTTCGCGGGCGTTCTTGACGGCACGGGCGATGAGGCGCTGCTCCTGGACGGAGACTCCCGTGATGCGGCGAGCGCGGATCTTTCCACGCTCGGAGATGAACTTGCGGAGGGTTGCGACATCTTTGTAGTCGATGACGCCGACGCGAATGGACTTCGCGGGAGCTGCGTTCTTGGCGCCCTTGGCACCGCGCAGCGGCTTGCGGCGGTCGCCGCTTGACTTTCCAGCCATTTTTATCTGCTTTCAGATGAGTTCTAGTAAAGAACGAAGTTGTTAGAAGGGGGTGTCGTCGCTGAAGTTGCCCGGCGTGTTCCACACGTCGGCTCCAGCTCCGGCAGCCGGCTGCGCGGGCGCCGAAGCGGCCCACGGCTCGTCGTTTCCACCGCTCGGTCCACCGACCTGGCCGCCGCCCTGACGTGCGCCCCCGGCTGCCCGGGTGACACTCGCTGTGGCGTAGCGCAGGCTGGGGCCGATCTCGTCGACCTCGAGCTCGATGGAGGTGCGCTTCTCGCCCTCTTTCGTCTCGTAGGAACGCTGGCGCAGGCGGCCCGTCGCGATGACGCGGCTTCCCTTGGTCAGCGATCCGGCGACGTGCTCGGCGAATTCACGCCAGACGCTCGCGCGCAGGAAGAGAGCCTCGCCGTCTTTCCAGTCGTTCGCAGCACGATCGAACGTGCGCGGCGTGGAAGCGATGGTGAAGTTGGCAACCGCCAGCCCGTTCTGCGTGTAGCGCAGTTCGGGATCGCTGGTGAGGTTGCCCACCACGGTGATTACGGTTTCGCCAGCCATGATCGACTACTTGGCGGACTCGTCGGCGGCGGCCGGCTCGGCGGCAGCCTTCGGAGCCTTGGCGGCAGCAGCGACCTTCGACGCGGCGCTCGGCGCGGCACTCTGTGAGGCCTTGACGGCAGCAGCAGGAGCGGCAGCGGGGGTCTCGGCGGGCGCGGCAGCGGCCTTCGGGTTGGCAGCCTTTCGGGCGGCCTTCTCGGCGGCGAGCTTGTCGGCGGTGGCGACCATGGCGATGGCCTCCTCGGCACGCAGCACCTTGGTGCGCATGACGGCCTCCGACAGCTTCAGCTGGCGGTCGAGCTCCTTGGTCGAGTCTGCGCTGGCGGTCAGGTTGACCACCGCGTAGATGCCTTCGGTCTTCTTGTTGATCTCGTAGGCCAGGCGACGGCGTCCCCAGATGTCGACGTTGTCGACGGTGCCGCCATCCTTGCGGATGACGTTGAGGAATTTGTCGAGACTGGGGGCCACGGTGCGCTCATCGATTTCAGGATCGAGGATCACCATGAGTTCGTACTGATGCGTCACAAACCCACCTCCTTCGGACTAGTTCGGTCACAGACGGTCTGTGACAGGAGGGTGTATCTGCATCGGCCCGCCGCCGCGTAGGAGATTCCCACTGGCAACGGACAACCTTGGAAGCTTAGCAGAAGGCCCTGATCAGTGGTGAGACGCCTTCCAGTACCCGCAGAACATGATGTTGTCCTTGGGTACCCCGGTGGCTATCCAGTGCCTGCGTGCGCCGGCGACCAGGGCCGACTCGCCCACGGTCCACGCGAAGCAACGTTCGCCCAGGGCGGGCAGGGCCTGGGTCGCTTTCAGAACGGCGACCCCCGGGGTGTCGCGCGCATCCGGCCGCACGACGAACCGCACGTCGACGCCGACCGGGCCGTCGAGGTTCTGGATGTCGTCGGTCGCGGCGACCTCGACCAGCGCGATACCGACGGTGTCGGCCGGCAGCGAGGCCAGGATGCCCGCGACGGCGGGCAGGCCCGTCTCGTCGGCGACGAGCAGCACGCTGTCGGTGCCGGCGGGCTGCACGAATCCGATGCCCTCGTCGAGGATCGCCACGGCGTCGCCCGGTGCGCAGCGGCCAGCCCAGCTGGCCGCGGGGCCCGCGGTGCCCGATGCCTCGTCGCCATGCAGCACGAAATCGACGTCGAGCTCGGGGCCGGATTGGCCGGCCTCTCTATAGGCGCGCACCGTGTAGTTGCGCAGCACGGGCCGACGCGTCTTCGAGATGGTCAGGTACTTGGCGTACGAGAGGGTGTTCAGCTTCTGGGGCAGCCGCGAGAGCGAGTCGTCGTCGGCCACCGGGATGAAGAGGCGGAACCACTGGTCGAACCCCATCGGCACGAACTTCGCGATATCGCCCTGGCCGAGCGTGATGCGGGCCATGGAGGGCGTGATCTGCTCACGGCGGATCACGTGGAGGGTCAGCAGCTCGGAGATCTCGGGCTTGATCCTGCGCGCCTGCGCCGTCGTCCGTGCCATGCGTTCTCATCTCCTCGGCTTGTGAGTAAGGCAACCCTAACAAACCTGCCCGGACCGGCGACGCCGAAGGGCCCGTCACGCTTCAGATGCTGCGTGACGGGCCCTTCGGGATACGACCCGCGCTACTCGGCGTGCTCCCGGCTGCGGCGGTGACGCACGACCAGCAGCACCAGTCCCGCGACCGCCAGCATCAGCGACAGCAGCGCGATGAACACCGCGCCCGACCCCGTGTGCGCCAGATCGACGATCGGGTTGCCGGTGCCGCCCGTGCCGACGGTCGGGAAGGTGTTCTTCACGGTGACCGACCGCACGTTGTCGTCGCCCGCGGCGGCGGTCGTCAGCACGATCGCCTTCGCGTTGTCCGCAGCGGCCGATCCTTCGACCGTGTAACTGGTCGAGGCGGCGCCATGGGCATCGGACTCCGTGATGTCGCAGCTCGTTCCGACCGGGAGGCCGCCGATGACCTGGGTCGCGCCGGCGGCGAGGTCGAACCGGCTGGCCGGGTTCACGAGCGTGGGCACGAGTCCCGCGACATCGGAGAGGTCGAGAGTGCGTCCCTCGAAGGTGCAGAGCACCAGGAAGGCGTACTGCGCTCCCGCCGGTGCCGGGCCCTCGACGGTCTTGGTGACCTCCAGCGCCGTGGACTCGTAGCTGTTCTCGACCGTGGCCGTCGTGCTGCCGGCGCCGAGCACGAACTCGGCCGAGGTTCCCTCGGTGCCCGTTCCGTCTGCGTCGCCCGCCGCGATGGTGACGACCGTCGAGGTGGCCCCGCCGGCATCCGTCTCGGTGACGATGCAGTCGCTGCCCACCAGCACGCCCTCGAGTGTGGCGTGCTCGCCGTTCGCGAGTTCGAACGTCTCGTTCACGACGGTGTCGCCGTAGGTGCAGGTGACCTCGATGGTGAACGTGAGGTCGGCGATCTGCTCGTCGGTGAGGACGGTGTCGTTCGACACGATCTTCTCGACGGTCAGGTCGGCCTCGTAGTAGTTCGTGGCCTGCACGGCGATGTCGGTTCCGGCCTCGGTGATCTCGTAGGGACCCTCGACGTCGTAGACGACTCGGCTCTGGCCGCCGTCCTGCTCCACGACGGTGCACTCGGCGCCGACAGGGATGCCGGTGACGGTGCCCGACAGACCGTTCTGCACGACGATGTCCTCCGAGATCGTCTGGTCGAACCAGGTGCAGGTCACCGCGAAGGTGAAGTCGACCGCGTCGGTGTCACCCTCGACGACCTTGTTCACCGTCAGGGCACCGGTGTCGTAGTTGTTCTCGACGACCACCTGAATGGTCTGTCCGAGCCCTGTTCCGTCGAAGACGAGCGTTCCGTCCGCCGACTCCACGCCGTTCACGAAGATCTTCGTGGCATGCGCGTGCTTGTTGCCCGGGGCGGGCTCGGAGACGGTGCAGGCGGTGCCGTTCGCGATGCCGGAGATCGACTGCGAGCCGCCGTCGGCGAGCGTGAGGGTCTGGGTCGACTCCCCGTTCACCGGGTCGGTGCAGACGAGCGTGATCGAGAAGTCGCCCAGCGCGATGTCGCCGTTGAGCGTTCCCTTCACGTCCTTCGCGATCGTCAGGGCGTTGGTGCCGAAGTTGTTCGTGATCGTCACCTGGTCGCCGCCGTCGGGAATGGTGACGGTGATGCCGTCGCCGACCTGGGTACCGCCGTTCTGGTCACTGATCGTGACCGTCTGCGCTCCGCCGGTGTTCGTCTCGGTCACCACGCACTCCGCACCGATGGGCAGGCCGTCGATGACGATCTGGCCACCCGCTGCCGGCAGCGAGTAGTCGGACCCGTCGGCGAGCGCGAGCTCCTCGCCGGCGAAGGTGCAGATCACGGTGTACTCGAACACGGTGTCGGAGGGAACCTCACCGGCGACGCTCTTGGTGATCGTGAGGCTCTGCGCCGGAATCGGGTTGGTGAGCGTGGTGGCGGTCGTGCCGAACGCCGTGGCGAGCACCAGCTGGTAGCCCGCGGTCGCCGTGTCGGCATCCGGGGTCGACCAGGAGAAGTTCGCCGGGGCGTTCTGCTCGGTCAGGGTGCAGACGCTGCCGGTCGGCAGGCCGACCGCGGTGCCCGTCTCTGCATCGGAGAGCACGAACGATCCGGTGATCACGGCACCCGAGGATCCTGCCGGGGGAGCACAGGAGTAGTCGACCGTGAACTCGCCGAACAATGCGGTCGGCGCGATGGTGTCGTTGGCGACGGACTTGGTCACGGTGAACGCCGCGCTGTCGAACAGCGCCGCGGCCTTCGTGCTCTCGTTGCGGTAGACCTCGCCCGAGTCGATCTCGCTCACGCTGAAACCGAAGCTGTTCCACTCGATGAGACGGCCGTCGGGAGTGGGCTGACCGTTCGCGTTGGTGGAGTCCGTGGCACCCGTGAGGTTCTCGGGAGCCGTCTCATCCCACGTGATCGTGATGCGGTCGCCCGCGGCGAACACCGGGTTCGAGCCCACGCCGTAGTCTGCGGCGATGCGCAGCGCCTGGGCGTCGGCCGGAATGACCGTGCCGGCGGCGAGAGCCACCCAATCGGTGCACTTCGCGGCGCCCGTGGCGACCTCGCCCATGCAGGCGGCCAGGTCGGCTCCCGCGGGCAGGTACTCGTAGCCGACAGTGACGCCCGCAGGCACGCCGGATGCGACGGGAGCGGTCACCGGAGTTCCGCGCCATTCCGTTCCGCGCGACACGTTCAGGTATGCGCCGGTGTCGCCGACGGCCGGCAGGCGGTCGATCACGACGAGGTCGCCCATGGTCGAGTTGCCGGCGTTCTGAAGGTCGAGCTTCCAGGTGTAGGTGCTGCCCGCCGGGGTGACGGCCGCACAGGGGTTGGAGACGAAGCCGGTGATCGATTCACACGACGCGTCCGGTCCGGCGGCGCCGGTGTTCGATGCGCCGTCGATCGACTTGGTGGCTCGGATGGCGCCGCCCGCGTTCACATTCAGCACGGCGGTCGAGACGCAGTAGTCCACACCCTGCTGCGCCGTTCCGGGTGCACACGTGATCTCGCCGTGGGTGGGAACCGCCGCCGTGTTGGTGACGGTGGTCGCCGTGGGCAGCGCTGCGGCCACATCGAGGCTCACCGCGATGACCACCGATTCGCCGGGGGCGAGGTACTGACCCGCGGGCCAGGCCCACACGACCTTCTGGCCGACGACGGTCGCCGTGGGCGAACCGGCCAGCGTCGAGTCGATCGGCGCCGTGGCGGGCAGGGTGATCACGGGGTTCGCGGTCGCGACGTTGTAGCTCAGCGTGCTGGGCAGCAGATCGTCGACCTCGAACGCGTTGCCGTGCGAGCCGATGTTCTGGGTCCCCGTGTTGGTCACCGTGATCGAGTACCGCTGCGTCGTTCCCGCGCTGTCGGTCGCCGTCGGCTGACCGGTCAGGGCGAAGACCTTCGAGACGGAGACCTCGGGCGTGCCGGCGGTCGGCGTGATCGTGGCGCACGACGGGTTGAGGTGCGACAGTTCCGCGCCGGTGCCGTACGCCGACTCGGCGCAGTTCGTCAGGGCGACGTCCGGCTCCGCCTGATCGTTGAGCGCGACGCTGAAGGCCAGCTCGCCGAACTCGCCGTTGGCGATCGGTGTGCCCGCGGTACTCAGGTAGGTCACGCGCAGTCCCTCGACGGCGACTCCGTCGAGCGTCGCGTTGAGCGTCGCCAGATCGATGGATGCGGCGGGGAAGCTCGCGGCGGCAACCCACGCGGCACCATCGAAGTAGTCGACGGTCACGGACTCGGCGCTGGCGGGGGGAGTGATCGCGGTCACGTCGACGAAGTCGGAGTCGGCCCAGAAGTCACCGTCGACGTTCGACGGCAGACTCGTGCCCGCGGGGTAGTCGGAGGGCGTCAGGATGTCGTCGTCTTCGGAGACGATGGTCGTGAGGCCGAGCTCACCGGAGTTGGTGGTGCGCACGGTCGCGTTCACCACCGGGTGGGTGTCGACGACGGTGGACGAGCCGGCCGCGAAGTCGAGCGACTTGCTGGTGTCGACCTTGGTGCCGGGCTTGCGCACCGTGATCGTGGCCTCGGCGTCGCTCGGCAGCGAGTCCGCGAAGGGGCTGACGGCCGTCACGGTCGCCGTGTTCACGACCTGGGTCTCGGTGGTCACCGTGCTGCGCAGGCGAACCTGCAGCGCGATCGTCGCCGTGTCCGCGGTGGGAATCGTGCCCGTCACGTGGGCGGTGATTCCGTTGATCGCGGAGAGGTTGGTGATCGCCGCGGCATCCACGCCGGCCAGCGCAGGCGTTCCGTCGGAGTAGGTGACGTCGTAGGTCACGGTCGATCCGGCGGGAGTGATCGGTGCCGAGACCGAGAGCAGCTCGAATGTCGCCCAGAAGTCGGCATCGGTGTCGACGATGTCGAGTCCCTTGACCGGGTTTCCCGAGATGTTGTCGGCCTTGAGGTTGATCGTGCGCTCCTGCAGACTGCCGATCGGCGTGCCCGTGTCGGGCAGCGAGACCGATGCGTCGGGCGCCACCGTCTTGGTCAGCTCCGCATTGGCGATGCTGTTGGTGATGCGGAAGACCTGCTGGTAATAGAGGTCGGTCTCGGCCCGCTCGCTGGTGTCGCCGTCTTCGTTCGGTGCCACATAGGTCGCGACCGTCTCGGCGTTGTTCAGGATCCAGCCACCGTCGTTGATGTTGTCGAGGTCGTTGTTGAACCCGGACTCGTTGAAGGGGGCCTGGTCGAGCTGGCAGGCGGTGTCGCTGTCGGGGTTGCCGTCGGCGCCCTCGCTCAGCGTGGTGTCGTTCTCGGTGTAGCAGACGTTGTTGCGCACGAGGCTTCCCGCCGCGTGGCCGGCGACGGCCTCACGGAAGGTGTCGCGCAGGGCGTAGTCCACCTCGACGATCGGCGTGACGTCGAACGTCGCGGCCTCGATGCCCACGTCGATGCCGGGGTCGGCCGGGTTCTCCTCGAGCACGAAGCGGAAGCCCGCGTAACTCGGGTCGCCCGCTGCGGTGAGCACGGCTCCGCCTGTGACGACAGGGCTGGACGCGATGACCGCACCCGCCGAATTCAGCCACTCGATGTGCGCCTGCTCGTACTGCGGCACCGTGTAGGGGCCGACCTGAGTGATGTCGGTGACCGCCGCGAAGGTCTGCGAGTAGATGTCGCCCGGCAGCGGGTCCTGGATCGTCAGCGTCTTCGTGTCTTCTGACGGACGCGTCGTCACAGTGAGCACGGCGTGCATGGCCGCACCAGAGCCCTCGGTGCCCGAGTCGGTGGAGTCGGCGCCGTGCAGCACCTTCGTCATGTTCACGGTGCCCGCCTTGTATCGGTCCTCCGTCGTGATCTTCGGGCACTCGTCGCCGTCGAGGGTGTCGGTCGACGCGGGATCCGCGGATCCGGCGAGGTAGGCGGACGCCACGGAGCAGTTTCCGGCGCTCGGGTACTTCACGATCGGGTTCTGCTCGGTCGGCGGCGCCTGATCGAGCACGGGGGCGCCGGTCTCGCGGTTGGTTGCGCGCATCTTCACGACGAACTCGGGCTGGAACGTACGGCCCGGCTGGATGCCGGCGGGGTTGGTGTACGTGAACCGCACTCCCTGGGCGTTCGGGTTCGTGATGGCGACGGGAACGGACGCGCACGCATCGGTGGTGACCGTGACCCACGCACCGGTCGACCCGTCGTAGATCTCGACCAGCAGGCTGTCGCCGGTGGCGCAGCCCGCGGTCTTGATGCTCTTGATGTCGAACTCGTCGAAGAAGTCGTCGACTCCCGTCGTCGGCAGGGTCACCGGGTCCTGGATGACCACCTTCTCCGCCGGAACGTTCGTTCCGGAGCCCGTGGGCCCGTAGACGGTCCGCAGCTGCACGACGTTCGACTGCGTGGGCGAACCGAGAACGACGGTCGGGCGAGTGAATGCCTTCGTGGTCTGGATCTCGGCGTAGGGCGTGGCGACGGTGAAGTCGACGGTCGGCGAGACCGTCTCGCCCGACGAGTTGCCCGATGCGCTGTCGACATCGACCTCTGCGTTGTTCTGGTAGATGTCGTTGGCCACTCCGGCGGCGAGCGTCGAGCCCGCGGTGATCGTGCCGGTGAAAGCGGAGTCGATCGGGGTGCCGGAGGTCGACTCGAACTCGACCGAGAAGCCGGTGAGTGTGGCGAGATCGACGCCGGCCGGCAGGGTGAACGTCGTCGCCGGGTTGACGATCGTGGCGGTCGACCCGTCGGAGAGGGTCAGCGTGGCCTCTTCGGCGCCGGCGGGCCAGGCCACCGTGAAGGCTCCGTTCAGCACGAGCGTGTTCGGGAACGGAGTGACACCGCCCGTGGTCGCGGGGTCGGAGATGACGACCGTCTTGGCGCCTCCCTGTCCCGCACCGGTGGTGGAGATCGTGGTGTCGATCGTTCCGGAGTATCCCTGGATGACGTTGTCCGGACTGAAGGTCTTCGTCACGCTCGGGGCGGAGACGATCTCGCCTTCGACGGTGACGACGGCCGACGCGCTGAGCGAGCGGTCGAGGGCGCTGTCGGTGTAGTGCACGGCGACATCGGCGTCGTTCGAGTAGGCGGTCGAACCGCCAGACACGACCTGTGCGCCGTTCGACACGAGGCTGTCGCGCAGGGTGGCCGTGTAGTTCAGGGTTCCCGTGCTGCCGGCTGCCGCTCCGTCGAAGGTGACTCGAATTCCCTGGATGTGCGCGGCCGGGGTGTAGGGAGTCGTGACGGTCGTCCAGGTGGAGCCGTCGGTCGAGACCTCGACGACGGCGGAGGTCGCGCCGGCCGGAAGGGTGGGCGCGTCGATGGAGGTGACGTCGAACGCGTCGAAGAATGCGGGATCGAGGTCGGTGATGCCGATGCTCGACGCGGCTGTCGTGCCCGCGTTCGTGCCGGAGACGGAGAACGAGACCGACTGACCAGTGAACTCGCCGACGGTGTCGGGTGTCGCGGTCTTCTGCGCATCCGCACCACCGACGGGCTTCACCCGACCGGTGGCCGCGACGGTCTGCGAGACGGCCGTCCTGGCCACGCCGGCGACCGCGCCGCTGATGTCGGCGGTGTTGTTCACCGTGAGGGTGTCGTTCGCGGCGAGCGCCGGGTTCGTGATGAAGCGCACGGGGATGGCGACAGAGCCGTTGCCCGCGGGGATGGTGCCGAGGTTGATCGTGACGTCGGAACCGACGACGGTCCAGTTGCTCGGAATGTCGCCCACGATCTCGATGCCGGCGGGCAGGGCGTCGTGGATGAGCACGTTCGTACACCCGGCCGGGTCGAAGGTGCTGCACGAGTAGGCGAGCTGGTACGTGAAACCCTCGCTGTTGACGCCGGCGACGTTCGAGATGCCGATGTCGGTCGTATCGGGTGCGATGACCGACTTCGTGAGAGTGAAGCCCTCGTCTGCTGCGTTCGCGGCCGTGGCGCCGAGCGCGATACCGGACACGCCCAGGAGGACGACCGCGAGTGACGCGACGACCTTCCTCAACCGCTGAAGGGTCGGCGGCCTCTGCGCGTGTCGTGCTCGTGATGTTGCCATGGTGCTCCCCGATCGTCATCGACCGAATCCGGCGATCTGTATCGCTCGCATCGGTGTGCCTGGAATGTGCTCTGTCATCTAAGAGATGTGACAAACGCTCGGCTATTACGGGGTTTTGAAAATTCCTTGACTTCTGTACGAGGGCTAGCATTGTGGGGTTTGCCGTCCCCGAAGTGAAAGTCGTGTCATATGAGCATCAGAGTCGCCATCGCCGGAGTGGGAAACTGCGCCAACTCGCTGATCCAGGGCGTCACGTTCTACCGCGACGCCGCGGACGACGAGGTGGTGCCCGGCCTCATGCACGTGCGTTTCGGTGCGCACCACGTGCGCGATCTCGAGTTCGTCGCGGCATTCGACGTCGACGCGGCGAAGGTCGGAGAGGATCTGGCCGACGCCATCTGGGCGAGCGAGAACAACACACTGCGCTTCGCCGAGGTCGAGCAGACCGGCCTGACCGTTCTGCGCGGGCCGACCTTCGACGGCCTCGGGGAGTACTACTCCGAGATGGTCGAGGAGTCCGAGGCGGAACCCGTCGACGTGGCTCAGGCCCTCCGCGACAGCGGCGCCGAGGTTCTCGTCTGCTACCTGCCCGTCGGGTCGGAAGAAGCGGCCAAGCACTACGCGCAAGCGGCGCTCGATGCCGGTGTCGCGTTCGTGAACGCCATCCCGGTGTTCATCGCGAGCGACCCGGAGTGGGCCGCGAAGTTCGTGGAGGCCGGCCTGCCGATCGTGGGAGACGACATCAAGAGCCAGCTCGGCGCGACGATCACCCACCGGGTGCTCGCCCGCCTGTTCGAGAGCCGCGGCCTCACGATCGACCGCACCTACCAGCTCAACGTCGGCGGCAACATGGACTTCAAGAACATGCTCGAGCGCAAGCGCCTCGCGTCGAAGAAGATCTCGAAGACCCAGGCCGTCACCAGCAACATCGACATCGATCTGCCGGAGCGCGACATCCACATCGGTCCGAGCGACCACGTGCCGTGGCTCGACGACCGCAAGTTCGCCTACGTGCGAATCGAGGGCCACGGCTTCGGCAACGCCCCCGTGAGCCTCGAGTACAAGCTCGAGGTGTGGGACTCCCCGAACTCCGCCGGCGTGATCATCGACGCCGTGCGTGCGGCGAAGATCGCTCTCGACGCCGGCCTGTCGGGCCCGGTCGAGGCGGCCAGCGCCTATTTCATGAAGTCGCCGGCCGTTCAGCTGCCAGACGACGAGGCGCGGGCCAGACTGGAATCGTTCATCCAGAAGAACGGCTAGCCCACCATTCGAGCAGGCGGCGGGTCGCCTCGTCCTCTCCGAGGGGCCCGTCGTCGAGGCGCATCTCGAGCAGAAAGCGGTAGGCCTCGCCCACCTCGCGGCCGGGCCGGATGCCGAGGATCGCCATGATCTGCTCGCCGTCGAGGTCGGGGCGCACGGCCTGCATCTCCTCGAGTTCGGCGAGCTCGGCCACGCGGGTCTCGAGGTCGTCGTACGCGAACGACAGCATGTGCGACTTGCGCTTGTTGCGGGTGGTCACGTCGGCCCGGGTGAGGATGTGCAGCCGCTCGAGCAGCGGCCCGGCGTCCCGAACGTAGCGGCGCACGGCGGAGTCGGTCCACGCGCCCTCGGTGTAGCCGAAGAAGCGCAGGTGCAGCTCGATCAGCCGTGCCACGTCGTTGATCGTGTCGTTGTCGAAGCGCAGCTCGCGCAGCCGCTTCTTGGCGATCTTCGAGCCCACGACGTCGTGGTGATAGAAGGTCACGACGCCGCCCGGCTCGAGCCGACGCGTGGCCGGCTTTCCGATGTCGTGCATCAGGGCGGCGAGGCGCAGCACCAGATCCGGCCCCTCGAACGATCCGCGCGACTCCTCGAGCTCGATGGCCTGGTCGAGCACGGTGAGGCTGTGCTGGTAGACGTCCTTGTGGTGATGATGCTCGTCGCGCTCCAGGCGCAGGGCGGGGATCTCCGGCATCACGAGCTCGGCGAGACCCGTCTCGACGAGCAGCTCGATTCCGCGCCGCGGCGCCGGCGTCAGCAGCAGCTTCGAGAACTCGTCGCGAATGCGCTCGGCCGAGATGATCGTGAGCGATTCGCCCATCGTTCTCAGGGCATCCATCGTCTCTGCGTCGAGATCGAACCCGAGCTGCGCCGAGAACCGGATGGCGCGCAGCATGCGCAGGGGATCGTCGCCGAACGAGATGGCCGGTGTCGAGGGTGTGCGCAGGATGCCTTCGAGCAGGTCTTCGACGCCGCCCGACGGGTCGACGAGAACGAGTTCGGGCAGCCGGAGGGCGAGGGCGTTCACGGTGAAGTCGCGGCGCGACAGGTCGACCTCGAGGCTGTCGCCGAACTCGACGATCGGCTTGCGGGTCTGCTGGTCGTAGCTGTCGGAGCGGTAGGTCGTGATCTCGACCTGTTCGCCGTCGATGAGGGCACCGATCGTTCCGAAGTCGCGGCCGATGTCCCAGGTGCTCTTCGTGAGTGTCTTCAGCACTACGAGGGTCTCGTCGGGGGTGGCATTCGAGGTGAAGTCGAGGTCTTTGGCCGGTCGCCCGAGGAAGGCGTCTCGAACCGGGCCGCCGACGAGGGCCAGTTCGAAGCCCGCGGCGCTGAAGGCTGCGGCCAGCCGGGCGACGGGCGACGACTCGCTGAGAGTGCGCAGCCGAACCATGGATTCCTGAACAGTTCGCTGCATCCCGACAGTTTACCGACGAGCACCGAGCGGCATGGGCAGAGCGGCCTCCCGTGCTTCCCAGCCTGTGCGACCTAGAATCTACGCGAGGCCGTATCCCACACGGCCTCGACGAAAGCCCCCTATGAACCTGCCTCCTACTCGACGCCTGCGCGCCATCCCCGCCCTCCTGGGCCTGGGAGTGGTGGCGTCGTCGATGCTCGGTATCGTGCCCGTGACGGCTGCCGCGAACGCCGCGGAGGAGCCCGTGCAGGTCGTTCTCGCGCCGGCGAACGGGGGAGTGGCGCAGCCCGGCGCAGACCTCACGGTCACCGCCTCCCTCACCAACTCCGGGTCGACCACGATCGACGGGGCCTCGTTGCAGATCGCCGTCGATCGCGAGTTCATCTCCACCCGCGCTGAACTGAACGAGTGGCTTGCTCCCGCAGACGACTCCTCCACGGTCGATTCCGACGCCATCATCGCCAGCGTCGCCGTTCCCGCCTTGCAGCCGGGCGAGGAGCACATCGTGCAGGCCACCATCCCGGCCGCCTCGGTCCCGTTCGAGGACTGGGGCGTGCACGGCATCACCGGCACCCTCTTACAGGGCGACGGCACCGAGACGGTCGCGCACTCGTCGGTCGTGTTCAACGGCGACGACGCCCCCGCGGCCACCCAGGTCGCGGTCGCTGTTCCCCTCACCACGCAGCCGGGGCAGACGGGTCTCATTCCCGAGGCCACCCTCGCCACGATCACGGCCGACAACGGGCTGCTGACCCGCGAACTCGACGCGGTGATCGGCCGGCCCGTCGGCATCCTCATCGACCCGCGCATCATCGTGTCGATCCGGGCTCTGGGAACCACGGCGCCGTCGAGTGCGATCGCCTGGCTCGAACGACTTCAGGGCGCATCCAATCCCATCTATCCGCTGAGCTACGCCGACGCCGATGTCGCCGCGATGAGCCAGGCCGGCTCCGCCCAGCTGCTCACCCCCACCTCGTTCGACTACGCGCTCGACAAGGCCGACTTCGTCGACCTCGCTCCTCCCACCACCAGTCCGTCGCCCACGACCGGCGCCGCCGCCGTCGCGCCCGGTGGCGTCGTCACCGATACCCCGACGCCCACGCCGAGCCCCGCACCGGATGCCGTGCCCGACACGAGCGCGCTCCTCTCGTGGGACTACACGGGCACCTCGATCGCCTGGCCGAGAGACGACACCGTCACCGCAACCGATCTGCCCTATTTCGCGGCCAACGGCCTCACGACCACGATCGTCTCGTCGTCGAACGTGTCGACCACGTCGTCTGCGGTGGGCGGCGTGGCACGCGCAGGGGACAGCACGGTGCTCGTCTCCGACGACACCGTGTCGACGCCGCTTCGAGAGGCGGCGGGCGCACTCACCGCGACCGAGCGGCAGAAATCGCTCTCAGACCTCGCGTCGGGCCTCGCCGTCGTCGCCAGTGAAGACGACAGCACCCCGCGCACGATCCTGGCCACCCTCGACCGGGCGGCGCCCTCCGACGGAACCGCGCTCACCGACGCGTTGAATTCGCTCGATGCGCTGTCGTGGTCGTCGACCACCGCGTTCGACGGCTTCGCCGCCCAGGCCCCTGCATCAGACGTCACGGTCGTCGACCAGCCCGAACCCGCGGAACGCACCGGCCAGGTCGCCGCGCTCCTCGCATCCGAGAACCAGGTCGCCGCCTTCTCGAGCATCATCACCGACCCGACGAACCTGCTCGGTGAGAACAGAGCGAACATCCTGTCGCTGCTGGCCAACTCCTGGGCCTCGAACACGGGCGGCTGGAACGTGGCCATGCAGGCGCAGGCCGATCGCTCGACAGAGACACTGGGAGCCGTCTCCATCGTCGCGGGGTCGCCCATCAACCTCGTGAGCAACACCGGCGACATGCCCGTTCTCGTCGAGAACAAGCTTCCCTATCCGGTGACCCTCACCGTGCGACTCTCGCCCTCGAACTTCCGTCTCGTGGTGCAGAGAGAGGTGTCCATCACTGTCGAGGCATCCTCGAGCAAGCAGGCGAAGGTGCCGATCACGGCCGGAGTCGCCAACGGAGACACCATCGTGCGCGCCGAGCTCGTCAGCCCCACCGGAGTCCTCATCTCGGCACAGCCCACCTTCATTCCCGTGAACGTCTCCGCCGACTGGGAGGTCGCGGGCTCGTGGCTCGTAGGCGGAGTGGTGGGCGCGCTGCTCATCTTCGCCGCGATCCGCCTGTTCCTGAAGCGGCGCCACACCCGTGCCGCCGAGACCGCAGGTGGGTCGGCCGGCGATCCAGACGATGACCCGGATGCGGCTGCGCCGGCCGCTTCCGTCACCGAATCCACTACCGAGGAGCCGCGTGGCTGACACCTCCGCCACACCCGCGCCCAACCTCGGACGCGCGAGCGCGATCCTGGCCTCGGGCACGACCGTGTCGCGCGTCCTGGGCTTCGTCAAGGCGTTCGTCCTCATCCAGACCATCGGCACGATCGGCCTGGGAACCGACGCGTTCACGATCGCCAACCAGCTGCCGAACACGATCTTCGTGATCGTGGCGGGCGGCATGCTCAACGCCATCCTCGTACCGCAGATCGTGCGCGCGGCTCGGCATGCCGACGGGGGAGCGGGCTACATCAACAAACTCGTGACCGTGGCGTTCGTGGTGCTCGGAGCCGCCACTCTCATCGCCACTCTGCTCGCCCCGGTGCTCATCACGATCGTGGCCGACCCCTCGTCGAGTGGCCAGTTCGCGCTGGCGACGGCGTTCGCCTACTGGTGCCTGCCCCAGATCTTCTTCTACGGCGTCTACTCGGTGCTCAGCGAGGTTCTCAACGCCCGCAACTCCTTCGGCCCGTTCACCTGGACGCCCGTGCTGAACAACATCGTCGCGATTCTCGGACTGGTCGCCTTCAACGTCGCTTTCAGCCCCTCTGCGCTGAACGTGGGCGACCTCGACTGGTGGACGCCCGACAAGGTGGCCGTTCTCGCGGGAACAGCCACGCTCGGTGTCGCGGTGCAGGCCCTCGTGCTCTTCTTCTTCTGGCGACGGGTCGGCCTGCGCTACCGTCCCGACTTCCGGTGGCGGGGAGTCGGCCTCGGAACGGCGGGCAGGCTCGCGGGCTGGACCTTCGCGATGCTCATGGTCACCCAGCTGGCCGGAATCGTCGAGACGCGCGTCGTCATCACGGCCTCGGGCGACGATGCATCGACGACGGTGCTGTCGACCGCCTGGCTCATCTTCATGCTGCCCCACTCGATCGTCGCCGTGTCGATCGCGACCGCCTATTTCACGCGCATGAGCGAGCACGCGGCCGAGGGAGACCTCGCGAAGGTCAGGCGCGATCTGTCGGCCTCCATCCGAGTCATCTCGCTGATCATGATGCTGGCGACCGTGGTGCTCATCGTCGTCGCCTACCCCTTCAGCGGTCTCTTCAACAAGTTCGACTACACGACCACGGTGGCCATGGGCAACGTTCTCATCGCCTTCCTGGTCGGTCTGCCCGCCTTCAGCATCCTCTTCGTCATCCTGCGAGCCTTCTACGCCCTCGGCGACACCCGCACTCCGTTCTTCATCACGCTGTTCCAGGCCGTGCTCTTCTCCCTCGGCGCCCTCCTCGTTCTGGTTCTCGTTCCCAAGGAGTTCATCGGCGTCGGTGTCGCCCTCGCCCTGTCTGTCGCCGGCATCCTTCAGGCGATCCTCGCGGCCGTCCTCATCCGCCGCCGACTCGGCGGGCTCGGCGGCGCCACGGTGGCCCGGAGCCTTGCGCGCGACCTCGGCGCACTCGTGCCCGCCGCAGCCGCCGGAATCGCACTCGCCGTCGCGTTCGGCTTCGCGAACGACGGGGGCTACGGAGTGAGCGGCTACGTCGGCGTTCTGCTGTCGATGATCGTGATCGGTCTGGTGCTGTCGCTCCTCTATGTCGGCGCGCTTCGCCTGCTGAAGTCGCCCGAGCTGAACGACGCGCTCATGCCCCTGCTCGCGCGCGTCACGCGCCGTTCCTCCTAGTTTCCGACCAGGTGCCCGCCGTCCCCTGACGGCGGAATATCCGCGGAATAGGATGTGTTGTACCAGGCAAGTGAGGCGCTCTTCCGGGCGACCTCGCGACACCCTTTCAAGGAGCTGACACGCACGTGCGCGACATCATCATCATCGGATCCGGTCCTGCCGGATACACAGCGGCCATCTACGCTGCCCGGGCGGGGCTCAACCCGCTCCTGATCGCGTCGAGTGTCGAGGCCGGCGGCGAGCTGATGAAGACCACCGACGTCGAGAACTTCCCCGGCTTCCCCGAAGGCATCCAGGGCCCCGAACTCATGGGCAAGCTGCAGGAGCAGGCCGAGAAGTTCGGCACCGAGGTGCTGCTCGACGACGTCACGAGCGTCGACCTCACCGGCGACATCAAGAAGGTCAGCACCGGCTACAGCGGCGACCAGGAGGCCCTGTCGGTGATCTTCGCCACAGGATCCGCCTACCGCAAGCTCGGCATCGAAGACGAAGAGCGCCTGAGCGGCCGCGGCGTCTCGTGGTGTGCCACCTGCGACGGCTTCTTCTTCAAGACCAAGACCATCGCCGTCATCGGTGGCGGCGACTCGGCCATGGAGGAGGCGACGTTCCTCACCCGCTTCGCCGACAAGGTCTATCTGGTTCACCGCAAGGACACGCTCCGCGCATCGAAGATCATGCAGCAGCGCGCCTTCGACAACCCGAAGATCGAGTTCGTCTGGAACTCCGAGGTCGTCGGCATCTCCGGCGAGACCACCGTCGAGGCTCTCACGCTGCGCAACACCGTTTCGGGAGAGCAGAGCGAGCTTCCCGTTCAGGGCCTGTTCGTCGCCATCGGCAACGACCCGCGGGTGCACCTCGTTCACGGCCAGCTCGAGCTCACGGCATCCGGAACCATCGCCGTCGACGGCCGCAGCTCGAAGACCAACCTCACCGGCGTCTTCGCAGCCGGTGACGTCGTCGACGACACCTACCGCCAGGCCGTCACCGCGGCCGCGTCCGGCACGGTCGCCGCTCTGGACGCGGAGCACTACCTCGCGGGTTTAGCGCAGGCGGCGCACGTCGCTCCTGACGCAGCCGCCGAAGACCTCATCCCCGTCAACTAGTTTTCCCCTTTCAACGAAAGAAGCAATCATGTCCAACGCCAAGGCAGTCACCGACGCCAGCTTCGATGCCGACGTCCTCCAGTCCGACAAGCCGATCCTGGTCGACTTCTGGGCGGAGTGGTGCGGCCCGTGTCGCGCCGTAGGCCCCATCCTCGACCAGATCGCCGACGAGCACGGCGACAAGATCGAGATCGTCAAGCTCAACGTCGACGACAACCCGCAGACCGCCGCGAAGTACATGATCACGTCGATCCCCGCGCTCAAGGTCTACAAGGGCGGCGAGGTCGTGAAGACCATCATCGGCGCCAAGCCCAAGGCTGCGCTCGAGAAGGACCTCGCAGACTTCATCGCGTAGATCGCTCGATTCGACAGGCCTCCCGCTCATCGCGGGGGGCCTGTCGGCGTTAAGGGCCAGTCGGATGCCCGTGGCCCCGGATGCGGTCGGCCCGGCTTTCGACACGCCCGGGTCTGGTTAGTATGGAATTTCGGTCTGGTATCAGGCGATCTGGAATCAGAATGACCCACTGTCAGGACATGCGCGTGAACGACAACACCCGAAGCGGCACAGGAACGAACCTCGACCCCTGGTACGGCAACTACGCCGCCCGGGCGGCAGGCCTGGCGGCCTCCGAGGTGCGTGCACTCTTCGCCGTGGCCTCGCGGCCCGAGGTGGTCTCGCTCGCGGGAGGTATGCCCTTCGTCTCGGGCCTTCCCCAGGACCTCGTCATCGACGCGATGAATCGTGTGATGACGGGCAACGGTGCGGCTGCACTCCAGTACGGATCGGGCCAAGGCGTTCCCGCTCTTCGTGAGCAGATCCTCGACGTCATGGCGCTCGAGGGAATCAAGGCGGGTGTCGACGATGTCGTCGTCACCACGGGCTCACAGCACGCGCTCGAACTCGTCAGCAAGCTCTTCCTCGATCCCGGCGACGTCGTTCTCTCCGAGGGCCCCAGCTATGTCACCGCCGTGGTCATCTTCAAGTCGTACCAGGCCGAGATCGAGCACGTCCCCATGGACGAGCATGGGCTCATCCCTGAGGCTCTGCGCGAGCACATCGCCGGCCTCAAGCGCGCCGGCAAGCGCATCAAGTTCCTCTATACGATCCCCACCTTCCACAACCCGGCCGGCGTCACACTCAGCTGGGAACGCCGGATCGAGATCCTCGAAATCTGCCGGTCAGAAGGCATTCTCGTTCTCGAGGACAACCCCTACGGCCTGCTCTACTTCGAAGAGAAGCCGCCCGCTGCCATCCGGTCGCTCGAAACCGACGGCGTCATCTACCTGGGCACGTTCTCGAAGACCCTCGCGCCGGGCTTTCGTGTCGGCTGGGCTCTCGCACCCCATGCGATCCGCGAGAAGCTCATCCTCGCCAACGAGGCCGCCGTGCTCAGCCCGAGTTCGTTCAGCCAGCTCATCATCAGCCAATACCTCGACACTGCCGACTGGAAAGGCCAGATCGACCGATTCCGTGGCATCTACAAGGAGCGCAAGGAGACCATGCTCTCGGCGCTCACCGAGTACCTGCCAGACCTGAGCTGGACGAATCCCAATGGTGGGTTCTATGTCTGGCTCACCCTGCCCGACTATCTCGACTCGAAGCAGATGCTGCCCCGCGCGGTCACCGAGCTGGTGGCGTACACGCCCGGCACCGCGTTCTTCGCCGACGGCCAGGGTCGCAACAATATCCGGCTCTCGTTCTGCTATCCCACGCCGGAGCAGATCAAGCTCGGCATCCGACGTCTCACCAGCGTCATCAACGCTGAGCGCGACCTGCTCGAATCATTCTCGGCCACAGGCCCCCTCTCCGCCGTCCGACGCGACGACAACTACACAGCACCGCCGCCCAACACCAATTAGGGATGAATACCGTGACCTCTCGTACCGTCGTCGTTCTGGCCGGAGGCATCTCGCACGAGCGCGACGTCTCCCTTCGATCGGGTCGGCGCGTCGCCGACGGCCTGCTCGATCGTGGGCACACCGTGATTCTGCGCGAACCGGATGCGTCGCTCCTGTCGTATCTCGAGACGAATCGTCCCGACGTGGTCTGGCCGGCTCTGCACGGCGCCAGCGGAGAAGACGGCGCCCTGCGCGCACTGCTGGATGCCCTCGACATCACCTACGTGGGGTCGCAGCCGGGTTCCAGTCGGCTGGCCTGGCACAAGCCCACCGCCAAGGTCATCGTGGCGCGTGCCGGCTTCTCCACGCCGGAGTCGATCACCCTTCCTCGTGACACATTCCGGGAGCTCGGTTCCGCCCAGGTTCTCGATCGCGTCGCCAGCCAGTTCGGCACCGACCTCGTCGTGAAGCCGGCCATGGGAGGTTCGGCCCAGGGTGTCACGATGGTCGCCGATACCGATGACCTTCGTCGAGGCGTCGTCGAGGCCTACACCTACGGCGATGTCGCACTCATCGAACGTCGCGTCTCCGGCACCGAGATCTCCGTCGGCATCATCGATACCGGCGATGGCCCGTACGCGCTGCCCGCCGTCGAGATCGAGCCGCGCCTCGGTGTCTACGGCTACGACGCGCGCTACAACGCGGGGGAGACGCGGTTCTTCACGCCGGCTCGTCTCTCCGGCGACATCACGGAGCTTGCTCAATCCACTGCGCTCTCGATCCACAACACGCTGGCACTTCGCCACATCTCCCGCGTCGATCTGATCGTCGACGACGACGGCGTCGTTTGGTTCCTTGAGGCGAACGTGCTGCCCGGCCTCACGGAGACCTCGCTCGTCCCGCAGGCCATTCAGGCAGCGGGACTCAACCTGGGCCAGGTATACGAGGCGCTCGGTGAGAAGGCGATCGCAGACGCCTCCGCCTGACGTGCAGTCGGAATGTTTCACGTGAAACATGACCGTGATGCACATTAACGATGCAACCCCGATGTTTCACGTGAAACATCGGGGTTGTTGTCTTGAGGGGGAGAGGCTCAGGGCCGACCGAACCCCTTGTCGCCCAGTTCCGCGAGGATGCGATTCAGGTCGCCGATGGTCGCGAAGTCGATGACGATCTGACCTTTCGCCCTGCCCAGACTGACCTTCACACGCGTGTCGAGGCGATCACCCAGTCGATCCGCGATCTCGTCGAGGTGCCCGCGCTTCGTGCCCGCGACCGTCTTGGCCTTGGCCGGCTTCGGCACGGCAGTCGCCGCAGCCTCTGCAGCTCGAACCGACAGGTCCTCGTTCACGATCTTGTCAGCCAGACGAGTCATCGCCTCGGCATCTCCGGCAGAGAGCACGGCACGCGCGTGGCCTGCGCTCAGCACCCCGGCAGCCACCCGCTTCTGCACCGCGGCCGGCAGACGAAGCAGGCGAATGGTGTTGGTGATCTGCGGGCGCGAACGACCGATCCGTGTGGCCAGCTCGTCTTGCGTGATGCCGAAGTCGCTCAACAGCTGCTGGTAGGCAGACGCCTCCTCGAGTGGGTTCAGCTCGGAACGGTGAAGGTTCTCGAGCAGCGCATCGCGCAGCATGTTCTCATCTGCCGTGTCCTTGACGATCGCCGGGATCGTGTCGAGGCCGACCTGGCGTGTGGCCCGCAAGCGACGCTCACCCATGACGAGCTCGTATTTGGGCGTCTCGCCGTCTACAACGGGGAGAGGCCGCACCACGACCGGCTGCAGCACACCGATCTCCCGAATCGACACGACCAGCTCGGCGAGGTCGTCCTCTTTGAAGACGGCGCGAGGCTGCTTCGCGTTGGGAACGATGTCGGCGGGGTTCAGATGCGCCAGCCGAGCGCCCGGCACCTCGACCAGCTCCGTCTCGGTCCGACTCGCCTGCGGCAGCGTCGACACCGTCGCATCGCCGCGGTCGGCGAAGAAGACATCGACAGGCCGGGCTCCCGGCCGGCCGTCGGCGTCGACCGCATCGTTCGTGGGAATGAGCGCACCGATTCCGCGGCCCAGGCCTGTTCTCTTCTTAGTTGCCATCGGTGGGCGCTCCTCTGTCTGCGATCTCGGCTGCGGCTTCGAAATACGAGAGCGCGCCGGGTGAATTGGGGTCGAAGCTGATCACGGTCTGACCATAGCTGGGCGCCTCTGACACTCTCACCGACCGTGGAATGACGGCGGCCAGGGTCTGGTCGGGGAAATGGCTGCGCACGTCCTCCGCGACCTGGAATGCCAGACGAGTGCGTCCGTCGTACATGGTCAGCAGAATCGTCGACACGGCCAGGGTCGGATTCAAGTGACGCTCGATGAGCTGGATGTTCTTGAGCAGTTGGCTCAGACCCTCGAGTGCGTAGTACTCGCACTGGATGGGGATGAGAACCTCGTGGGCCGCGACGAACGCGTTGATCGTGAGCAACCCCAGCGAGGGAGGACAATCGATGAAGACGTAGTGATAGGCGACGCCCGCGTCGAACGATTCCTGCAGATAGGTGTCGACGCTGCTGCGCAGACGTTGCTCACGGGCGACCATGGGAACCAGCTCGATCTCGGCTCCCGCCAGGTCGATGGTCGCAGGCACACAGAACAACGTGTCGAACTCGGGGCTCTTCTGCACGAGATCCGACATCGGCTCATCTCGGATCAACGCGTCGTATACGCTCGGCGTCTCCGCCCGGTGCTCGACTCCGAGTGCGGTCGACGCATTGCCCTGAGGGTCGAGGTCGATGACGAGAACTCGAGCTCCGCTCCGCGCGAGGGCGGCGGCGAGGTTGACGGTCGTGGTGGTCTTGCCCACGCCGCCCTTTTGGTTCGCGACCGTGAACACCCTAGTGGTCTCCGGCAGCGGCACGACACGTTTGGCGAAGTTGCGTCGCCGGTTCGAGAGGTCGGCCAGTTCACGAGCCAGGGGCGTCGACGCATCGAATGATGCGGCTCCGCCGATTGCTTCCGTTGACATCCACAAATCCTGACTTGCTGAGTTCCGTTGTCGACCTGTTGAGACCCGAGGTCGGGGGAGGGGGATGGGAGACATCGATCGACCACTGAAGCGATCGAATGTCGAAACGAAATCGTCCCTAGACCAAAGTACCTGTCGCCGCTGGAAACTCTAAGTTGAGACCGAAATAGGTCGAATTCGGCCCCGATTCGGAGATTTTCCGAGCGACCGAAAATCGCTTAGGATCCGTTTCAGCGAACGAAAAATTCGTTGTCTCTCTTGACTGCAAGCCGTGTGGCACGGTAGGTGAGTCTCGCGCACCGGATTGAGCGAGTGCCTCCAAGTGAACCTGGCCTGGCGCCCGTTCCACTGCTCGATGTATAGCTTTCTCATTCGGCCCCGAACTTCGGATGTTTCACGTGAAACATGGCGGCTGTGACGGGTGGTCGTCGGACCAATCCATCTCGACCGATCACGACAGATTCTCGATCCACGGCGTCGATTGATCGATCGAACGTCAACCACTTAGCGAACCGAACTCCCCACCGCAGCAGCATCGCCACGACCACAACCGACCAAGTCGACCAGCGACTCGAGCTGTACTGTCCGCACGCGGTTCGACCGGAAAACCACATCCACTCGCCGATCGAGTAGCCGCGCTAAGAACGAGCCGACGTATCGAAATCATCCACTGGGGCATTGATACGTCTACGAGCGACCAACTCGACCCACCCATCTCGTTGAGTGGATATCCACCCTGGCACAGGGTGAACAACCACGCCCCAGGTCGACGTGACAATGCGAGCTGGATCTCGCTGGCCGCACCAATGCGCCGATTGAGTAGCCCACGAAGAACGAGCCGACGCATCGAAATCCTCCACTGCGAGCGAAATCGACTCGTCTACGATCGACCAACTCGACCCGACCATCTCGTTGACTAGTTATACACACTGGAACAGGGCGAACAACCGCACCCCGGGGTCGACCTGACAATGCGAGCCGGACCTCGCTGGCCACACACCAATTCAGCGAGCGAGTAGCCGCGCGAGGAACGAGCCGGCTATCGAAATCCTCTACTGCAGTATCGATGGGACGAGAAGCGGGCATCACGACCAAAGCGGCACGGTCAACCCTGTTCTTTCGGTAAGGGAGAACCCTCGCCTGCACACCCGATCCAGATGCGGGGTGATCCTCCCGCACCCGCTCAGCTGACGGATCGCTGCGGATACCCCATAGCCCCGCATCCACGTACACCGGAACCCGATCAACTTCAGGCCGATCGCCACGTCTCGACCGAGCCGGTGCGCCATTTTTTCTCAACGCCCGAGATCGTGACGTTCCACGCGGAGAAGGCGGAACCGCGCCGCGGAAGCCCTAGCCCTCCGGCTTCTGGGGGAGTGAGAACTTCAGCGATCATCCCTACGGTCGATGTTTCACGTGAAACATCGGCCTCTCTCAGGCGACGGTGGCTCTGATCACCCGGGTCGTCTCGGGCAATATTCCTTCGCCCAGCTCGATGACTTCGACGTCGCGGAGCTTGAAGCGACGGATCTGCTTCTCAGCCGCCTCGATCTCTTTCGCAGCGTTGATGCCCTTCATCAGAATGAACTCGCCACCCGGAACAACCAGGGGAGCGCACATGGGGATCAGCTTCGAAAAGGCGCTCACCGCTCGGGCCGTCAACTGATCGAAGCCCTCGGGTAGACGAACATCTTCGGCCCGATCACGAAGCACCGCCACATTGTCGAGTCCGAGTTCTCGCACCTGATCGTTGAGCCACTTCACCCGACGCTCCATGGGCTCGATGAGCGTGAAGTGCACATCGGGCCGAGCGATCGCCAAGACGAGACCAGGCAGGCCAGCTCCACTGCCGATGTCGCCGACAGTTCCTCCGCGAAGCAGCGGCGCCACGATCGCGCAATTCAGAACATGCCGGGTCCACAGGCGGGGCAGCTCGAGGGGTCCGATCAAGCCGTACTCCTCGCCGTGAGTAGCGAGGGCATTCGTGAACCGACGTGCGATCTCGATGCGGTCTCCGAAGAGCTCGGCCGCAACGGCGGGCTCGGCTTCGGTGTTCTCAGGGATGCTCACTGTGTGGTGCCCGGGGTCGTGGGGGAGTGGGTCAGGCCCGCGTGATCACGGTGTGGCGATCGCGACCGTCACCCTCCGACGCCGAGACGAATCCGCGTTCGGCCACGATGTCGTGCACCAGCTTGCGCTCGTACGACGACATGGGCTCCAGCGCTGCCGACTCTTCGCCGGCCTCGATGCGCGCCACAGCGGCGTCGACGAGACGGCCCAACTCGTCCTGCCGAGCCTCGCGGCTTCCGCCGACATCGAGGATCAAGCGGCTGAACGCACCGGTCTTGGTCTGCACGGCAAGGCGGGTGAGTTCCTGAAGGGCGTTCACCGTATCGGGCTTCGACAGCACCCGGATGTTGCTGTCGCCGGACGCGTTGACGGAGATATAGGCACGGCCACCGCGGGTGTCGATGTCGATGTCACCGTCGAGATCGCAGATGTCGAGGAGCTCCTCGATGTAGTCGGCCGCGATGTCGCCCTCGTCATCGAGGTTCGCCTCGGGCGTCGACTCGGGCGACTCGACAGGATCGGTGCCGACGACGTTCTCATCGACGACCTCGACGGCCACGTCTGTCTCATCGTTCGACACGGCTGCGGCGTCTGTTGTCACGTCACTCACTTGGATCCACCCTGCTTCTTGGCTCGGTTCTTGCTCACGGGCTGCTGCCGCTGCGTCGTCTTCGGGGTCTGGTCTTCGACGACCTCGTCGCTCAGAGGACCGTCTTTGATCACGAGCTTGCCTCGCTTGGCGAGTCGCGCCTCGCGTGCCTTGGCGGCCTCGCTGCCCGGTGTGGGCATGTTGCGGATGACCAGGAACTGCTGCCCCATGGTCCAGAAGTTCGAGGTGAGCCAGTAGAACATGACGCCCAGCGGGAAGGCCACGCCGGAGAAGATGAAGACCACGGGAAGGATGTACAGCAGGATGCGCTGCTGCTTGAACATCGGGCTGTTCTTGGCCTCGGGCGACTGGTTCTTCGACATGATCTGCAGCTGCGTGATGAACTGTGAGGCGGTCATCAGAGCGATCATCGTGACCGCGAAGACGATGACGAGCACACTGCCCTCGTTGTTCGCGAGCGTCGCTTTGAGCGGGGCACCGAAGAGATCGGACTCGCCGAACGACTTGGCCAGCGACTCATTGAGCAGACCCACGCCGCCACCGGGCTTCTCGTGCTGCGCGTCGTTGAGCACCGAGAAGAGCGAGAAGAAGATCGGCATCTGCAGAAGCAGGGGCAGGCACGAACTCAGGGGATTGGTGCCCGTGCGCTTGTACAGCTCCATGGTCTCGCGCGACATGGCCTCGCGGGAGAACTGGTCCTTCTTGCCCTTGTACTTGTCTTGGATCTTCTTGAGTTGGGGCGCGACCTCGAGCATCTTGCGTTGACTCTTGATCTGCCGAACGAAGATCGGGATGAGAGCGGCACGGATGACCAGCACCAGACCCACGATCGACAGCACCCAGGTCAATCCGTCGTCGGGGTTGAGTCCGACCCACGTCCAGACGTAGTGGAATGCGACCAGGATGAGTTCGACGACCCATTTGATCGGCCAAAGTATGGTGCCGAGGAGATCCAAAGCGTCTAGCCCTTTCCGTGGCTACGTGGAACAACGAAACCGAACGGCGTCAGCGCGTATCGGGGGTTCTTGGCCGGTCGAACGTCGTCGACGCCGCCGGCGGCCCAGGGGTGGCAGCGCGCGATGCGCAGGATCCCCAGGCCGGTTCCCACAGACAGCCCGCGGTGCTGGATTGCCTGAAGGGTGTACGAGGAACACGACGGGTAGTACCGGCACACGTCGCCGTACAGGGGAGAGATGACGGCCCTGTACCCGCGCAGGAAAAGCACAGCGGCATTGCGCGGCAGGAGAAACAGGCTGATCAGCACGTATTTCGCCGAGATGGAGGAAACCGGAACCGTCGTCATACGAGTGCGGATCCCTTCCGGAGCGATGCGGCCAACTCCTGGCAGAGTACGCCGTAAGGCTGAGATGCAGCCCCGGGAAGAGCCCGGACCACGACATCGGTTCCCGGCTTCACCTGATCGAGCATGCTGTAGCTGGCGGCCTTCAGTCGCCGACGCACCCTGTTGCGGATGACGGCCACGCCCACGGACTTGGCCACGATGAACCCGAACCGGGGAGCACCGGCGGAGGACTCGTCGTTTTTGGGTGCACGAAGGTACGTCACGGCATTGGGGGACACGAAGCGTGTTCCCCGCCGGACCACACCGCGATAGTCATCCGCGGTCGTGATCCGGTTGGCGTGAGCCAACACAGCGAAACGAGGTCGGCTGCTACGCGGAGAGCTCGGTGCGACCCTTGCGGCGACGAGCGCCGAGGATGGCGCGGCCGGCGCGCGTGCGCATGCGCAGACGGAAGCCGTGCACCTTGGCGCGACGGCGGTTGTTCGGCTGGAAAGTTCTCTTGCTCATGGTGTGTTCTCCGTGGCCCGGACCTCATCGCGTGTGCACGACAGGGAACCGGGAAAGTAAGTGCGGGCCGATTGGCCACAAGTCAACTGATTAAACCTACGACCTCGAATGCCAATGGTCAAACTTCACGGGCACAAAGAATCAATTATCCACAGACTGTGGAAACTGCCTGTGCATGACACGCGTAGAGTCAATACAGTGAGCTTGCCCTGCCGCATGGCAGCAACTAGCTTAGTTATCCAGCCCGCTGGCGCTCGGGGACGCTCAGCACGCCGGCTCGATCTGCTCTCGTTTTCCACAGGCAGAATTGCTTTTTTCATATTGTTCGACGGGAGTTCCATGGCTGAGGATGACACCTCGACGGAGGGCCAGTGGCGTTCCGTACTTCAGGCACTGTCCCGTGACGAACGAATCACACCGCAACTCCGCGGCTTCCTCGGGCTGGTAGTGCCGAAGGGCATCATGGCCGGGTCGTTCTATCTCGAGGTACCCAACGACTTCACCCGCGACATGCTCGAGCTGAGAGTGCGCCCGTCATTGCTGACGGCCATCGGCCAGCTCGACTCCGGCCTCGACGTCACGAACTTCTCCGTGGTGGTCAATCCCGAGATCAGCGGATCCGAGATGGCCGGCCAGGCCGAGGCATCCGAACCCGTCTACATCGAGACACCGCCTGTGCAGCAGCAGCCGACTCCCGCACAGGAGACCGTCGGGCCGCCGCGCAACAACGACACCCGGCTCAATCCGAAGTACAGCTTCGACAACTTCGTCATCGGCGGCTCGAACCGTTTCGCGCACGCCGCCGCCGTGGCTGTGGCCGAGGCCCCGGCCAAGGCCTACAACCCGCTCTTCATCTATGGAGATTCAGGGCTCGGCAAGACCCACCTCCTGCACGCCATCGGTCATTACGCCATGAGCCTCTATCCCGGGGTGCGCGTCCGCTACGTGTCGAGCGAGGAGTTCACCAACGACTTCATCAACTCGATCGCGAACAACAGGGGAGCGGCTTTCCACTCCCGCTATCGCGACATCGATCTGCTCCTCATCGACGACATCCAGTTCCTGCAGGGCAAGGCCGAGACCCAGGAAGCCTTCTTCCACACCTTCAACACTCTGCACGACCACAACAAGCAGGTCGTCATCACCTCCGATCTGCCGCCGAAGGCCCTGACGGGATTCGAGGACCGCATGCGAACGCGGTTCGAGTGGGGTCTCATCACAGACGTGCAGACGCCCGACCTCGAGACACGCATCGCCATCCTCCGCAAGAAGGCGCAGAGCGAGAAGCTGCGCGTCCCCGACGACATCCTCGAGTACATGGCCACCAAGGTCTCGTCCAATGTGCGCGAGCTCGAGGGAACCCTGATCCGGGTCACGGCGTTCGCCAGCCTCAATCGCACGCCCGTCGATATGCAGCTCGTGCAGACCGTGCTCAAAGACCTCATCACCCTCGATGAAGACAACATCATCGCGCCGGTCGACATCATCAATCACACGGCCGAGTACTTCAAGCTGTCGGTCGACGACCTCTATGGCTCATCGAGATCACAGGCCATCGCGACCGCACGACAGATCGCCATGTATCTGTGCCGTGAGATGACCAGCCTCTCGCTGCCGAAGATCGGCCAGCTGTTCGGGGGCAGGGACCACACCACTGTCATGTACGCGAACAACAAGATCGGCAAGCTCATGACCGAGAAGCGGTCGATCTACAACCAGGTCACCGAAGTGAGCAATCGCATCAAGCACAACCAGCGCTACAAAGACGTCTGATCGCGTCTCGCACCCGCGCATCGCACAGCACTTTCCACAGCTTGTGCAGAAGCTGTGGATAACGGCTCCGAATGTGTGAGGGAATGGCCCCGAGTTGTGGAGTCGTTAATCCCACGTTCGTCGCGGAGTCGAGTTGTGGATGCGCGCCGCACACGATTTCTACATCTCACACTCGTGTAGTTCCCTACGCACGACTGCAATCCACAGAAGTTATCCACATATCCACAGCGGTTAAGACCATTAACGTTTAATTCAATTAATCCAGCCCCCGACAACCTTTCCGACGGCGTCGCTCTCGAATCACAAAAACCGTCGACGGTGTCGTCACCCGCTAGCATTGAGCCCAATCAGCAACCCATCTCAACTGGCCGATCTCGTATGGAGTGCCTTCGTGAAGTTCCAAGCCAACAGAGACGTCTTCAGCGAAGCCGTCTCCTTCGCCGTCAAGCTGTTGCCTCAGCGAACCACTCTGCCGATCCTCTCCGGAATCCTCATCAAAGCCGATGAAGACGGACTCACCCTGTCGTCGTTCGACTACGAAGTCTCGGCCCAGACCCAGATCGCCGCAGACGTCGAAGAGCCAGGCACCGTCCTGGTCTCAGGCCGCCTTCTCTCCGACATCGCGAGCAAGCTCCCGAACGCACCCGTACGCTTCGCTTCCGAAGACTCCCGCATCACCGTCTCCAGCGGGTCTGCCAAATTCACCCTCCTGAGCATGCCGGTCGAGGAGTACCCGAGCCTTCCGCAGATCGGTGAAGAGTCGGGCATCCTGCCCGCCGACAAGTTCGCCGCCGCCGTGGCCCAGGTCGCCGTGGCCGCATCCCGAGACGACGTCACCCCCGTCATCACCGGAGTGCAGCTCGAGGTGTCCGACAACACCCTCTCGCTCGTCGCCACCGACCGCTACCGGGTCGCCGTGCGCAACATCGATTGGGATTCGGGCGATGCCGGAGTCACCACGGCCAGCGCTCTCGTTCCCGCGAAGACTCTGCAGGAGGTCGGCAAGACCTTCGGCAACGCCGGCACGATCTCGGTCTCGATCACCAACACCGACGATCGCGAGCTGATCGCCTTCCGCGCCGACAAGAAGACCGTCACGTCGCTGCTCATCAAGGGCAACTTCCCTCCGGTGAAGCGTCTGTTTCCCGAGACCGTCGACAACTACGCGGTCATCAACACGGCAGAGCTCATCGAGTCGACCCGTCGTGTCAGCCTCGTTCTCGAGCGCGAGGCCGCGCTCCGCTTCTCCTTCACGATCGACGGTGTCACCCTCGAGGCCATCGGCTCCGAGCAGGCTCAGGCATCCGAATCGATCGACGCACTTCTCACCGGCTCCGACACCGTCGTCTCGCTGAAACCACAGTTCCTGCTTGATGGTCTGAGTGCGGTGCACTCGGAATACGTTCGGATCTCGTTCACCAAGACCGACAACCCCAACAAGCCGGGCCCCGTGCTCATCACGAGCCAGTCGTCCAAAGACCAGCCCGGCACAGACGACTACAAATACCTGCTGCAGCCGAACCTGTTGCTGCGGTAATTCACCGGATGCCGGCGGCCGGGATCCCGGGCGCCAACACCCACGTATTTCGTCAAGGAGATTTCGTAATGCACATTGGACTCGTCGGTCTCGGCAAGATGGGCAACAACATGCGTGCGCGCCTGCGCAACGCCGGACACGAGGTGACGGGTTACGACAACAACCCGGCCGTCTCCGATGTCGCCGATCTCGCGGCTCTCGCAGCCGCCCTGCCCAGCCCCCGCATCGTGTGGGTCATGGTTCCCGCGGGCAAGATCACCGACTCGGTCATCACCGAGCTCGGCACTGTCCTGTCCGACGGCGACCTGGTCATCGATGGAGGCAACTCGCGCTTCACCGAGGACTTCAAGCACGCCGCAGAGCTCGAGCCCAAGGGCATCGGTTATGTGGATGCCGGTGTCTCGGGCGGCATCTGGGGTCTCGAGAACGGCTACGGCCTGATGGTCGGCGGCACCAAGGCCAACGTCGAGCTGCTCATGCCGATCTTCGACGCGCTCCGGCCCGAAGGCCCCCGCGAGGAGGGCTTCGTGCACGTGGGCGAGGTCGGCGCAGGCCACTACGCCAAGATGGTGCACAACGGCATCGAATACGCGCTGATGCAGGCTTACGCCGAGGGCTACGAGCTGCTCGACACCCGAAAAGACATCATCAAAGACGTCACGGGAACCTTCAAGGCCTGGCAGCGTGGAACCGTCGTTCGTTCCTGGCTGCTCGAGCTGCTCGTTCAGGCTCTCGAGCAGGACCCGGAGTTCGAAGAGATCGAGGGCTACGTCGAGGACTCGGGCGAAGGCCGCTGGACGATCGAGGAGGCCATCGCGAACGCCGTTCCCGTGCCCACGATCTCCGCGTCGATCTTCGCCCGCTTCGTCTCCCGCCAGGAGGACTCGCCGTCGATGAAGGCCGTCGCCGCACTGCGCAACCAGTTCGGTGGCCACGCCGTCAAGAAGGCCGAAGACTAGAAGTGATGTCGTTCCCTGAGCTTGTCGAAGGGGCCCCCTTCGACAAGCTCAGGGAACGGAACATCAGGAAGACAGGAGAGACCCCGTGCTCGTTCGGCATCTCTCCCTCGTCGACTTCCGCAACTACGTCACCGCAGAGGTCGGCCTCGAGCCGGGGCCGAACCTCTTCGTAGGCAGCAACGGCCAGGGCAAGACCAACCTTGTCGAGTCGCTCGGCTATCTGAGCAGCCTGGGGTCGCACCGCGTCTCGGTCGATCACGCGATGATCCGCGCCGGCCAGAACGCCGCCATCGTGCGAGCCAGGCTCGAGCACGATGCCCGCGAGCTGCTGGTCGAGGTGCAGATCAACCGCTCGAGCGCCAACAGGGCCCAGGTCAACCGCTCGGTCATCAAGCCGCGCGAACTGCCACGATATTTCTCGTCGGTTCTCTTCGCTCCCGAAGACCTGGCCCTGATCCGCGGCGAGCCGTCGGGGCGACGCCGATTTCTCGACCAGCTGCTCGTCGCGCGAACTCCTCGGCTGGCCGGCGTGCAGTCGGACTACGAGAGAGTGCTGAAGCAGCGCAACACGCTCCTCAAATCGGCGCGTGCCCAGGGCCTGCGCGGCGCGAATCTCTCGACACTCGACATCTGGGACGAGCGTCTGGTGGAGCTCGGCAGCGAACTGATCGCCGAGCGGGTCGCTCTGGTCGGCAGACTGCACCCCCTCGTGGTCGACGCCTACCGCTCCATCGCGGGAGCCGATCACCGTCCGGCGCTCGGAAATCGCCTCAGCGTGCTGTCCGCGCATCCGGATGCCGATGAGCAGGGCGACGACGGATTCGCCGTTCCCGAGGGCACGACGAAGGACGCGCTGACGCGCGAGGTCATCGCCGGCCTCTTCCGCGAAGGTCTCACCCGTGTGCGTCGACAGGAGCTCGACCGTGGACTCACCCTCATCGGGCCCCACCGCGATGATCTCGTCTTCGAACTCAACGGACTGCCCGCCAAGGGATACGCCAGCCATGGGGAGTCGTGGTCGTATGCGCTGTCACTCAAACTCTCCGCCGCCGCCCTCCTGCGCATCGAGTCGCCCACCGGCGACCCCGTCGTGATTCTCGACGACGTTTTCGCCGAACTCGACGAGGCGAGACGGCAGCGACTCGCCCTCGCGGTCGCCGACTACGAGCAGGTGCTGATCACCGCCGCCGTCTACGACGACGTGCCGCCGTCGCTGACGCCGCACACGGTGCGCATCAGCGCGGGAACGATCGTCGACCCGAGCGTGCCGTTCCCTGAGCCTGTCGAAGGGGAGGCGCCGTGAGCGACGCCGGCCCTTCGACAGGCTCAGGGAACGGACCCAGCCTCTCGTCCTCTGTATACCTGAGATTCAAAGAGGTGTTCGGCGACGCGTCGAGCCGCAGATACGGAACGCGAAAGCGCCGTATCCGGGAACCGGTCGCCGAGAGCGAGGCCTACGGCCGGGGACGCGACCCGAAAGGCATCTCCGACGTGATGACCGCGATGACGAGCGAGCTCGGCTGGGCCACCCCTCTGGCCAAGTCCGACCTGCTTCTCGCATGGACCGAGATCGCGGGAGCCGACACCGCGGAGCACAGCTTCCCCCTCGACGTCACCGACTCCGTTCTCACCGTTCAATGCGACTCCACGGCCTGGGCGACGCAGCTGAGGCACATGCGCACGATGATCATGACGCGCATCGCCCAGTCCTACCCGGATGCGGGCATCGAGACCGTTCGCTTTCAGGCACCCCACGCACCGTCCTGGAAAAAGGGCTCCAGATCAATTCCAGGGCGTGGTCCTCGCGATACCTACGGTTGACGTGGCAAATACGGTCACCCGGTCAGAATAAACGGCTCAGATCGCCGTAGAGCCGTTTAAAACACGTTGGCTTTGCTAGAATTAAGGGTCGCCTTCCTGACTGACATCGAGGCGGCACTGAGGAGCCCATTTCTATATGTCTGAATCAGACAAAGTGAACCCCGACAGCGAGTACGGCGCCGACCAGATCCAGGTGCTCGAAGGCCTTGAAGCGGTTCGCAAGCGTCCGGGTATGTACATCGGATCGACCGGACCCCGCGGACTGCATCACCTGGTCTACGAGATCGTCGACAACTCGGTCGACGAGTCTCTGGCAGGGTACGCGGACACCATCTCCGTGGTCATGCGACGCGACGGCGGCATCCAGGTCACCGACAACGGCCGTGGCATCCCCGTCGACATGCACCCCGTCGAGAAGAAGTCCACCGTCGAGGTCGTGCTCACGATCCTCCACGCCGGTGGCAAGTTCGGCGGCGGCGGCTATGCCGTGTCCGGCGGGCTCCACGGCGTGGGCAGCTCGGTCGTCAACGCCCTCTCGAGCGAACTCGAGGTCGAGGTGCGTCGCCAGGGCAACGTCTACCGCCAGAGCTATCGCAACGGCGTTCCCGAGGCGCCGCTCTCGAAAGACGAGTCCACCACCGAGACCGGCACGCGCATCACCTTCTGGCCCAGTGCCGAGACGTTCGAGTCGATCGAGTTCGACTACGAGACCCTGCGGGCCCGGTTCCAGCAGATGGCCTTCCTCAACAAGGGGCTCAGCATCAGCCTCACCGACGAGCGAGCGACCGCCGGCGACGATGGCGAGCCCGTCGCGGTGACCTACCTCTACGAGAAGGGGCTCCAGGACTACGTGGAGTACCTGAACCGGGCGAAGAAGAACGATCTCGTCAACGAGGAGATCATCTCGTTCGAGCAGGAGGACACGGTGCGCAAGATCGCGCTCGAGGTCGCCATGCAGTGGACGACGGGCTACACCGAGAGCGTGCACACCTACGCCAATACGATCAACACGCACGAGGGCGGCACCCACGAAGAGGGCTTCCGGGCCGCTCTCACCACCCTCGTCAACAAGTACGCGCGCGAGAAGGGAATCATCAAAGAGAAAGATGACAACCTCTCGGGCGACGACGTGCGCGAAGGGCTGACCGCCGTCATCTCGATCAAGCTGGCAGAGCCGCAGTTCGAGGGTCAGACCAAGACCAAGCTGGGCAACACCGAGGCGAAGGCCTTCGTGCAGCGCGTCGTGGGTGTGGAGCTCACCGACTGGTTCGACCGCAACCCCACGCAGGCCCGCGACATCATTCGCAAGGCGATCCAGGCATCCCAGGCCCGCCTCGCCGCCCGCAAGGCGCGCGAGCAGACCCGCCGCAAGGGGCTGCTCGAGGGCGGCGGCATGCCCGGAAAGCTCAAGGACTGCTCGAGCCGCGACCCGGAGAAGAGCGAGATCTTCATCGTCGAGGGAGACTCGGCCGGCGGTTCCGCCATCCAGGGCCGCAACCCCGAGACCCAGGCCATCCTGCCGCTGCGCGGCAAGATCCTGAACGTCGAGAAGGCGCGCCTCGACCGCGCCCTCGGCAACAACGAGGTTCAGGCCATGATCACCGCGTTCGGCGCGGGCATCGGCGAGGACTTCAACCCCGACAAGGCGCGGTACCACAAGATCGTGCTCATGGCCGATGCCGACGTCGACGGCCAGCACATCACGACGCTGCTGCTCACGCTCGTGTTCCGCTACATGCGTCCGCTCATCGAGCTCGGCTACGTCTACCTCGCCATGCCGCCGCTCTACCGTCTCAAGTGGACGAACGCGGCCCACGAGTACGTGTACTCCGACGTCGAGCGCGACGCCCTGCTCGTGAGCGGTCAGGCCGCGGGCAAGCGCATTCCGAAAGACAACGGAATCCAGCGCTACAAGGGTCTGGGCGAGATGGACTACCGCGAACTGTGGGACACCACCATGGATCCAGACACGCGCACCCTCCGCCAGATCACGCTCGACGATGCCGCGGCCGCCGATGAGATCTTCTCGACCCTCATGGGCGAAGACGTCGAGTCGCGACGCAACTTCATCCAGAAGAACGCCAAAGACGTTCGCTTCCTCGACATTTGATGCGCTCTGCTCGGCGACGGGCTCTACTGCTAGGACACCATGACTGACGACACCACGGGCGACATCCCCCAGGCCCCCGACTCCTCCGGTGCGGTGACCGACCGCATCGAACAGGTCGACCTGCAGCTCGAGATGCAGCGCTCCTACCTCGACTACGCCATGAGCGTCATCGTGGGCAGGGCGCTTCCCGACGTGCGCGACGGCCTCAAGCCCGTGCACCGCCGGGTCATCTACGCCATGTACGACGGCGGATACCGCCCCGACCGCGCGTTCTCCAAGTCGGCCCGCGTGGTCGGCGAGGTGATGGGTCAGTTCCACCCCCACGGCGACACGTCGATCTATGACGCCCTCGTGCGTCTGATCCAGCCCTGGAGCCTGCGCTATCCACTCGCCCTCGGCCAGGGAAACTTCGGATCCGCCGGCAACGACGGCGCCGCCGCCCCTCGATACACCGAGACGAAGATGGCCCCGCTCGCGCTCGAGATGGTGCGCGACATCCAGGAAGAGACCGTCGACTTCCAGGACAACTACGACGGCCGCACGCTCGAGCCCGTCGTCCTTCCCGCGCGCTTCCCGAACCTGCTGGTCAACGGCTCCGTGGGCATCGCGGTCGGCATGGCCACCAACATCCCGCCGCACAACCTGCGCGAGGTCGCCGCGGGCGCCGTGTGGGCGCTCGAGAACCCGGATGCGTCGCGCGAGGAGCTGCAGGACGCGCTGATCCAGCGCATCAAGGGCCCCGATTTCCCGACGGGCGCGCAGATCCTCGGAACCAAGGGCATCCACGACGCCTACCGCACGGGCCGCGGATCGATCACGATGCGCGCCGTCGTCAACGTCGAGGAGCTGCAGGGTCGCACCTGCCTCGTCGTCACCGAGCTGCCCTACCAGGTCAACCCCGACAACCTGGCGATCAAGATCGCCGATCTCGTCAAAGACGGCAAGGTCGGCGGCATCGCCGACATCCGCGACGAGACCTCGGGCCGCACCGGCCAGCGCCTCGTCATCGTGCTCAAGCGCGACGCCGTCGCGAAGGTCGTTCTCAACAACCTCTACAAGCACACCTCGCTGCAAGAGAACTTCGGCGCCAACATGCTGGCGATCGTCGACGGCATTCCGCGCACCCTGTCGATCGACGGATTCATCAGCGAGTGGGTCTCGCACCAGATCGACGTCATCGTGCGCCGCACCATGTTCCGCCTGCGCGAGGCGCAGGAGCGCATGCACATCCTGCAGGGCTACCTCAAGGCGCTCGACGCGCTCGACGAGGTCATCGCTCTCATCCGCCGCTCCAACACGGTCGAAGACGCCCGTGACGGTCTGATGGAGCTGCTCGACATCGACGAGCTGCAGTCGCGCGCCATCCTCGAGATGCAGCTCCGTCGCCTGGCGGCCCTCGAGCGCCAGAAGATCATGGACGAGGCCGACGCGCTGCAGCTCAAGATCGACGAGTACAACGTCATCCTGGGTTCGCCCGCGCGTCAGCGCGAGATCATCGTCGAGGAGCTCGGCGAGATCGTCGACAAGTACGGCGACGATCGGCGCACCGAGATCGTCTTCGGCTTCGACGGCGACATGAACATGGAAGACCTCATCCCCGAAGAGGAGATGGTGGTCACGGTCACGCGCGGCGGCTACATCAAGCGCACGCGCAGCGACAACTACCGCAGCCAGCACCGCGGCGGCAAGGGAGTCAAGGGCGCCCAGTTGCGCGCCGACGACGTCGTCGAGCATTTCTTCGTGACGACCACGCACCACTGGCTGCTGTTCTTCACGAACAGGGGTCGCGTCTACCGCGCCAAGGCGTACGAGCTTCAAGAGGCCGGACGCGACGCCAAGGGCCAGCACGTCGCCAACCTGCTCGCCATGGCTCCCGACGAGCAGATCGCGCAGGTCCTCGACATCCGCGACTACGAGGCGGCAAAGTACCTCGTGCTCGCCACCCGCGGCGGTCTACTCAAGAAGACGGCGCTCGACGAATACGACACCAACCGCACGGGCGGAATCATCGCGATCAACCTGCGTGAGGGCGACGAGCTCGTCTCGGCCCTGCTCGTCGAGGAGGACAGCGACGTGCTGCTCGTCTCGAAGAAGGGCATGTCGATCCGCTTCACGGCGTCGAACGACTCGCTTCGCCCCATGGGTCGCAGCACGGCCGGCGTCATCGGCATGAAGTTCCGCAGCGACGACTACCTGCTCGCAGCATCGGTCGTCTCGGAGGAGGGCTACGTGTTCGTGGTCACCGAGGGAGGCTTCGCGAAACGCACCCACGTCGAGCAGTATCGCGTGCAGGGTCGTGGCGGACTCGGCATCAAGGTGGCCAAGCTGCAGGAGGCCCGGGGCGATCTCGCGGGCTCCCTGATCGTCGAGGAGGACGACGAGGTGCTTGTGGTTCTTGCCAGCGGCAAGGTGGTACGCTCTGCCGTGGCCGAAGTACCCGCCAAGGGCCGTGACACCATGGGTGTCGTCTTCGCCCGTTTCGCAGACGAAGACAGAATCATCGCTCTCGCCAAGAACACAGAACGAAACCTCGATGCCGATGCGGCGTCGGATAGTGTTCCAGAAAGCGCCGCCGCCGCACAGGGCGAATCAGAGCCCGACGGAAAGGAAGAATCGACGAATGAGTAATGTCGCCGAGAAACTCGCGAAGAAGTCGTCGCGCCCCGCAGCCACCAAGCAGGTGCGGCTCAAGCTGGTCTATGTCGACTTCTGGTCGATCCTCAAGCTGTCGTTCCTCTTCGCGGTGATTCTCGGAATCATCACGATCGTCGTGTCGTTCCTCGTCTGGTCGCTGCTCAACCAGACCGGCGTGTTCGACCAGGTGAACGGTCTGCTGAAAGACATCGCCGGTCAGGACAACTTCGACCTCTTCGACTTCGCGTCGCTGTCGCAGGTCATGGGCTTCGCGGTGATCGTGGCGATCCTGAACGTGATCGTCGTGACCGCTCTCGGAGCGATCAGCGCGGTTCTGTACAACCTCGCGACGAAGATCACGGGCGGAATCCTGCTCGGTTTCACCAACAAGTAGTTTTTATCGATATTTAGGCGGATTCTTCCCATCCGGGTTCGCTCGGTTTGGGGAAACAGGTGCAGGTGGGATAACCTACTATCTGCCCGTCCGGGGGTATAGCTCAGGCGGTTAGAGCGCTTCGCTGATAACGAAGAGGTCCGTGGTTCAAGTCCACGTACCCCCACGAGAGGCTTTCACAAGAAGTCTTCTCACCCGGGGCCTTAGCTCAATTGGCAGAGCACCTGCTTTGCAAGCAGGGGGTTAGGAGTTCGATTCTCCTAGGCTCCACCGCAATACTGAAAGTGAACAGCAGTTCTTAGGACTGGTGGATCGAAATGGCCTCGAGGCGAAAAACCGATCGGAAGCGAAAGCGACCGGTTGATTCGCCCGAGGCCGTTTCTCTTTTCATCACCGGCGACGCGGCGCAGCGCGCTGTAGACGAGGGTCTGCTCATCGCCCGCTTCGCCGTGGTGATGGAGGTCAAGAACCACATCATCGTGAATGCCCTGCGTCACGACGCCCCCTTCGACCCCCAGGTCACGGCCCTCGAGGTGCGCCAGTCGATGGCGAGACTGGCCGACGAGCAAGCCGGCTATGCGGAACGTGTCACCGCCGTTCTCAAGACCCGTGCGGCGCGTGCGCGTGGCAGTGTGAAGCATGAGCACGACTACCACCCCGAAGACCTGGCTACCCTCGACCTCCGCCACGCGGTCAACTTGCGGCTGGCAGAGAAGCTGAGGCAGCTGTCCGCCGATGACGGGTACGTCGGCGAGATCGTCGAGACGGCGAGGCAGGATGCGTGGGGCGAGCTGGGCGGTGCCGTCGAGTCCCGACTCGACAGGCTCCCCAAGCCGCCCGTGAAGAACGCCGACTACGACCGCAACCGCGCCCGTCGCATCCGAACCCTGATCGACGTCGATCTGGCGGCCCTCAAGAAGCAGATGGACGACATCTGACTCAGCGGGCGACGAAGGGCCCCCGTCGCTCTGCGGAGCCGCGGGGGACGAGCCTCGTGGCGAGCTGCACGCGCTGCACGGGCGACGTGTCGCCGGTGATCCGGCGGAACAGGAGCTCGGCGGCGATCCGGCCGACGGCAGACGCGTCTGGGGCGACCTGTCGGCCACGGAGGACGTCACGGTCACGGCCGGTGCCGACGGTGGAGTTCCGGTCGACGCCGGTGACCGTGGCGACCGCCACGACCGACCGCAACGGGATCATGGCCGAGCTTCTCGATTCCAGCCGACGCCGAGGTGGGAGACCACACGATCGTCGTCACCGGCGCCTCGCCGAGTAGGCCCGGAGCGGATGACCTGCCCGGCGCGTCACCGACGCGCCGGGTAGGTTGGCTCCTATGGATCTCCGCGTCGCCGCCTATGCCGTCATCGTTCAGGACGACCGGATTCTTCTGGCGCACTGGAGCCAGGGCGGCTACTCGGGATGGACGCTTCCGGGCGGCGGCATCGATCCCGGTGAGGACCCCGCTGACGCTGCCGTGCGGGAGATCGCAGAGGAGACCGGATACGGTGCGGAGCTCGGGGAGCTGATCGGTGTCGACTCGAAGGTCATCCCCGCCGAGAATCGACTCAGCGGATCCGGGGTGCCGCTGCACGCCCTGAGAATCGTCTACACCGCGAGGGTCGTGGGCGGCGAGCTCACGAACGAGCTCGACGGCAGTACCGACGAGGCGGCCTGGTTCGCGCTCGACGACGTGGCCTCGATCGATCGTGTCGACCTCGTCGATGCGGGTCTGCGGATGCGCTCCGCCGCCGAAGCGCGCCTCGGGGGCTGAGCGTTACATACGACGAGAGCGGCACCCCGCGTGGGATGCCGCTCTCGATGATGCGTGGGTGTGCTGCCTAGCCTGCGGGCGTCTCCGAGACGGCCTCGTCGTCGGCGATCCACAGTTCGTCGTCGGCGCGCAGCGTCTGCCACAGGGCGTAGCCGACACCTGCTGCAGCCACGACGCCGAGCACGATCGCGACGATGCCGCCGACCGGTGCCTTCTTCGGCTGCGTCTTGGCGATGGCCCGCTTGACGCTGGGGTTGTTGGCCACGTGCAGCACGGTCGCGGCGGAGCCGAGAGCGGTGCCGACCGACGGGAGGACGTCGTGCGCGAAACGGCTGCGCACCTCCTGTGCCGCGAGCTTGGCTCCGGCGACATTGCGGCCGATGACCGGACCGATCGAGTCGACGGCACCGCGCACGCGCGGGACGACCTCTTCGCGGGTCAGGTCGGATGCGTGGCCTGCGGCGACACGGGCGATCTGGTTCGCGCGATCAAGGATCTCTTGCTGGTCGAGCCAGAGCTCTTCAGCACTGCCCTTCAACTTCTTGAGCGCCTTGCGACGCTTGCGAGTAAGACTCATTGAAAACCTCCATCAGCGGAACGAGCGCGGTTCCCCCCAATCTTGCCACGCGCACCACTCGCCGCGCACGGCTTGCCCTGATGATCGCCCGCACATACCCTGTGCCTCGTCTGGATGCAGGAACGGGTATGGGAGAATCTATTCATGCCCGCACACACGCACGTCGCAACGTTCACCACCAACCACGGCGCCATCAAGGTCAACCTTTTCGGCAACCAGGCACCGAAGACGGTCGCCAACTTCGTCGGACTCGCCACAGGCGAGATCGAGTGGACCCACCCCCAGACCGGCAAGGTCTCGAAGGACAAGCTCTACGACGGCACGATCTTCCACCGCATCATCCCGGGATTCATGATCCAGGGCGGCGACCCCATCGGCCAGGGAACCGGCGGACCGGGCTACGCGTTCGACGACGAGATCAGCCCCGAACTCAACTTCACGCAGCCCTACGTTCTGGCCATGGCCAACGCCGGCCAGCGCGGTGGTCACGGCACGAACGGATCGCAGTTCTTCATCACCACCGGTCCGACGACCTGGCTTCAGGCCAAGCACTCGATCTTCGGCGAGGTCGCCGACGACGAGTCGAAGCGCATCGTCGAGAAGATCGGCGCCGTCGCGACCGACGCGGGCGACCGCCCGCTCGACAGCGTGGTCGTCGAGAGCGTCACCATCGAGGCCGTCTAGGTCTCTCCGACACGATAGAGACGAGCACGGGTGTCCCAGGCTCCGGTGGATGCCGATAACTACTGTTACCGGCATCCCGGTCGACAGAGTTTCGTGCTGTGTCAGCGCTGCGGCAAGACCGTCTGCCCCGAGTGTCAGGTGCAGGCGGCCGTGGGGGTGCACTGCGTCGACTGCGCTCGCCAGAATCGGCCCGCCCGCCCGAAGCCTCGTTTCGTCACGGCCTTCCGCAGCACGTCTACCCAGCCGGTCGTCACCTACTCGCTGATCGGTGTCGCGGCGTTCTTCTTCGTTCTGCAGAGCGTCCCGGGCATCGGCTCGTCGGTGACCCAGGCCCTGCAGTACGCCGGTGCCTACACGCAGCCCGGTCTCGGGGCACCGCTCGAGCCCTGGCGCATGATCACCTCGATCTTCATGCACGGCGGCATCTTCCATCTGCTGTTCAACATGTACGCCCTGTTCATCTTCGGGCAACTGCTCGAGCACACGCTCGGTCGCGCCCGCTACCTCACGCTCTTCCTGCTGTCGGGCCTCGGCGGCTCGGTGGCCGTCGACCTGATCGCGTCGCCGTTCCAAGGTGTGGTCGGTGCGTCGGGTGCGATCTTCGGACTGATGGGCGCCTACTTCGTCATCCAGCGGCATCTGGGCGGCACGAACATCCAGCTGCTGGTGCTCGTGGGCATCAACCTGGTCATCGGCTTCATCCCCGGACTCGGCATCGCGTGGCAGGCGCACCTCGGCGGTCTGGCCGCGGGCGCGCTGATGGGCCTGATCTTCACGAAGACGCGCAACGTACGCCAGAAGAATACCCAGATCCTGCTGCTCGTGGCCACGGGAGTGGCCCTCGTCGGGCTGACCGTGGCGAAGGCCCTCGTCTAGCTCACAGAGTTATTAACAGGCTTATACACAGCTGGGGATAATTACACGGGTGTAATTAGGAGTTATCCACAGGCCGGACAGGCCGGTGATAACGCGGTATGGCCGATGAAGACGGGGTCAGCGCCACCGGGTGGTCATCAGGAAGCCGATGAACGCGATTCCGAATCCGATGAGGATGTTGCCGCCGCCCAGGTCGGCGATGGGGAACTTGGCCTGACTCACGTAGAACGTGATGATCCAGGCGAGACCGACGAGCATGAAGCCGAACATGACCGGCTTGAACCACACCGGGTTGGGCTTGGTCGACTCATCACCGCTTCGGGTAGCAGTCTTGGCGACTTCGGAACGGGGTGAACGGGTCTTCTCGCGGGCCATAGGGGAGATTCTAGCCCGGAATGCCTGAGAACGACTCGGCTCTCAAGGCAAAGGCCAGCATCCACCGCTTACAATACGACAATGACCGAATACCAGCCGGGGGATATTCAGCCGAGTTCCGGTGCTGCGCCGATGTCACGGCGTGAGGCCCGGAAGGCCGAGGCCGACGCGCTCAAGAGCTCGACGGGCCCGACCCCGTCGTCTTCGACGCCCGAGCCCGAGCAGACGCAGCAGTCCGAGCCGACGCAGCAGTTCGAGCAGCTCGGCATCCTCGCCTCCGAGCCGCCTGTGGAAGGCGACGAGCCCGATGAGGCCGCCGGCGCAGCCGCATCCGGTCGCGCCGCGAAGAAGGCCCGCGCCGCCTCGGCCGCCGAGCAGCCACCCGTGAGGCGCAGCATGGCCACCAAGGTCGTGGGGGTCTTCGGCGAGCTGCTCATCACGGCCGGCGTGTTCGTGCTCCTCTTTCTCGGATGGCAGCTGTGGTGGAACAGCATCGTTCTCACCAACGAGCAGACATCGGACGCGTCGTCACTGGCCGACGACTGGAACCTGCCGGTCGTCACGGGCACGACGCCCACGCCGACTCCGACCACGACCGACACGGCGGCGCCGGCGAACTACGGCGACCCCGCTGTGATGGGTGCGCCCTCGACGGGCACCGACTTCGCCATCATCTACGTTCCCCGCTTCGGAGCGGACTTCAAGCGCACCATCGCCGAGGGCGTCGACCCCCACACCGTGCTCAACAAGGGCGGCGCCGGTCACTACGAAGACACCCAGATGCCCGGCGAGGTCGGCAACTTCGCGATCGCGGCCCACCGCGACGGCTGGGGCAGCGCGTTCATCAAGATCAACGAGCTGCAGATCGGCGATCCCATCTATGTCGAGACGCAAGACGGCTGGTACACCTACAGGTACCGAGACACCGAGTACGTGACCCCCTACGGCGTGGGCGTCATCGATCCCGTTCCCCAGGTCGAGGGCGCCACGGCGGTCGATCGACTCATCACGCTCACGAGCTGCAACCCGCTGTACATCGCGTCGGAGCGCATCATCGCCTACGGTGCCTTCGAGTCGTGGCAGCCGCGCTCGGCCGGGCCGCCCGCCGAGATCGCATCCGTCGTCGGATCGGGGAACTGACATGTATGCCGCCCTCTGGAGAGTTCTGCCCGGGCCGGTCTGGCTGCGCATCATTCTCGTTCTGATTCTGGTCGCCGCGGTCGTCTACGCCCTCGCCGCCCGGGTCTTCCCGTGGATCGACGTGCTGATCACCCCCACACAGGAAGTGACCGTCGACCGATGACGCGCGTTCTCGTCATCGACAACTACGACAGCTTCGTCTACACCCTCAACGGCTACCTGCTCCAGCTGGGGGCCGAGACCGAGGTCGTTCGCAACGACGACTTCACGGCTGCCGACGCGTCGGCTCGAATTGCAGACTACGACGCCGTGCTCATCTCTCCGGGTCCCGGAACTCCGCACGACGCCGGCGTCTCCATCCCGGTCGTGCACGCGGCGCTCGCCGGCTCCACGCCCCTTCTCGGTGTCTGCCTCGGTCACCAGGCGATCGGAGAGGCGCTGGGCGCTACGGTCACGCACGCCGACGAGCTGATGCACGGCAAGACCAGCCTCATCGAGCACGACGGCAGTGCCTTCTATACAGGCGTGCCCGATCCGTTCACGGCCACGAGGTATCACTCGCTCGCCGTGGTCGACGGCACGGTGCCCGACGAGCTCGTCGTGACCAGTCGTACTCGCGGCGGCGTCATCATGGGCCTCAGGCACATCGAGGCGCCCGTGTTCGGCGTGCAGTTCCACCCGGAGTCGGTTCTCACCGAGGGCGGCTACCGCATGCTGGGCAACTGGCTCGCGGCGGCCGGGCTCGCGGGTGCGCCCGAGGCGGCGCAGCACCTCAGCCCGCTCATGCGCACGAGCTAGGCGTCACGCCCCGGTGCAGTACCGGATGGCGATGGCCGACTTCTGCGGCGCGTCGCCCGCCGCGACCGACTGGCTCGACACAGGGTTGCCCGCCACGGTCTTGCAGCCGGGATCGCCTTCCACGCTCACCTGCAGGGCGAGGCCCTGCAGGGTCGTGCTCGCCACGTCGAGCGCCTGACCCGATACGTCGGGAACGCTCACGAGGCCGGTCGAGATGACCAGATTGATCGAATCTCCCACGAAACTCGCCGTGCCCGCGGCCGGGTCGGTGCGGATGACGGTGTCGGTCGGAGCCGTGGCGGAGTTCTCCTTGGTCGTGGAACCGACCGTCAATCCGAGCGTCGTGAGGGCTGTCGAGGCATCGGCGGCGGGCTGCCCCCCGACATCCGGAATCGAGACGGTCTGCTTGCCGAGCGACACGTAGACGTCGATCATCAGATCGGAGCTCTGGTTCAGCACGGTTCCGGGCTCGGGATCGGTACGGATCACTCGCCCCTCGGGAACGTCGGGGTCGAAAACGTCTTGCCTGGCCGTGACGAGCCCGAGCTGTTGCAGCGTGCTGTCTGCCGAGTCGAAGGTCTGCCCGGCCACGGTGGGCACCGTGATCGAGTTGTCGGGGACGATCGTGGTCGGCTGAAGGGTGAAGATCCAGAAGACGATGGCGACGATGATGACGGCGACGCTCGCGATGCCGGCCCAGATCCACACGACGGGGGGCCTGGACTGCGTGCGCACCGCGTAGTCGTCGTCGCCCGCCAGCTGCGTGAGCGCCGAATCGGACGTGGCCGTGAGGCTCGGCGGAGCGCCGAAGAGCGACGACTGGAAGTCTTCGACCGGGGGTCGCTTCGACGGGATCTTGCCGGCGCCCGCGATCTGAAGGTCGGTGCGGAACTCGGCCGAGGACTGGAAGCGGGAGAAGCGGTCTTTGGTGAGCGCGTGCAGGACGACCCGGTCGATGGCAGGCGAGATGTTGTGGTTGATCGATGACGGAACCGGAGGGGTCTCGCTGACGTGCTGGTAGGCCACGGCTACCGGGGTGTCTCCTCGGAAGGGAGCCTGTCCGGTGAGCAGCTCGAACAGCACGACGCCGGTGGAGTACAGGTCGGTGCGTGCGTCGACGGATTCGCCGCGCGCCTGCTCGGGAGAGAAGTACTGTGCGGTTCCCAGAATCGCGGTGGTCTGGGCGACGGTCGCCGACGAGTCGGAGATCGCTCGCGCGATTCCGAAGTCCATGACCTTCACCTGACCCGACGTGGTCAGCATGATGTTTCCGGGCTTGATGTCGCGGTGAACGACGCCGGCCCGGTGCGAGTACTCGAGAGCGGTGAGGATGCCCTCGGTGATGCGGATGGCCTCGGCCGGAGCGACGGGACCCTCTTTGATGATGTCCTTCAGAAGACGTCCTTCGACGTACTCCATCACGATGAACGGAACGACACCTTCGAAGCCGCCGGGCTCGCGCACCTTCTCTTCGCCCGCGTCGAACACGCGCACGATCGTGGGGTGCGCCATGCGCGACGCCGCCTGGGCCTCCTGCTTGAAGCGGGTGCGGAAGACGGGATCGCTCGCCAAGGAGGAGCGCAGGAGCTTGATCGCAACCTGACGCCCGAGGCGCTCGTCTCGTCCTGAGTAGACATTGGCCATTCCCCCACGGCCGATGACTTCTCCGATTCGATACCGCCCGGCAAGCAGGCGATGTTCATCGGTCACAGTGGTACTCCATGGTCGGTGTAAGGGGGTTCTCAGTCTAGGTGCATGGGAATCGCAGATCGTCAGTCGTTCGTTCCGGCTCCGCCCGGGGCCGTGGTCGATCCTGCGACGGCGGTGAGGCTGAGGGCCGGCGAGGCGGGGGACACGATGCCGGAGCAGGTGACGGTGTACGCGACGGTGACGGGGCCCGGGGCCGTGGCCTGGAGCGTCGCCTGCGTGCCGATGCCGGGCTCCGAGAGTACGGTGGCGTTCGTGGCCACGATCGAGTACGCGTCGAGGCTCGTACCCGACGGGCAGCTGTACGCGCTCCACGAGACGGTGAACGATCCGGTGGCTGCCGGAACCTGATTGGCCGGAAGCGGCGTGGGTGCGTCGACGCTGCCGAGCTTGGGCGCCGTGGTGGGCGCGTTCACCGTGGGCAGGGGGCCGTAGACGGTGAGTTCGATCGTGGTGCCGCGCTGGACGTTTCCGACAGGGTTGACCTTGTAGACCGTTCCCACCTGCTCGGCCGTGGTGGCCGCGTTTCCCGTGACGCTCGACGCGCTGAGGTCGAAGTTCAGCGCCACGAGAATGGCCGCTGCATCATCGAACGACTTGCCGAGGAGCTCGCTCTCGGGGATGGCGACCGTCGTCGCGGTCGGCGTGGTGGTGGGCGTCGGAGTCGGCGTCGGAGTCTTCGATGGCGTCGAGGCGGGCGTCGTCGAGGTGGTCGCCGGCACGTCGTTCGAGCCGTTCTGACCGATCACGAGCGCGGTGATCGTGCCGCCGAGCACGAGCACGAGGATCGCGATGAGAACGATGAGCGGCCAGGTCCAGGGACTGCGCTTCTTCTTCTTGTCGCCGGACTGCTCGGCGCCGTCGTCTATCGGGGGCAGCAGTGCATCGCCCGCGCCGGCCGCGCCGATCACGGTCGTGGCCTGCGTCGACCCGTAGGGAACGGTGCTGGCGGTGGGCATCAGGCTGGTGGCCTGCGTCTGCGGGGCAGGACGGCCGCCCAGGATGGCGGGAACTGCAGCGGCCGCCGCCGCGATGTCGCCGCGGCGCAGCGCCGTGGCGGCGCGCGCGAGGTTGGCCGTCGACGACGGACGGTCTTCGGGCTTCTTGGCGATGCACGAGAGAACGAGGTTGCGCACCGGTTCTGCGACCGTGACGGGCAGGTCAGGCGGAGTCTCGTTGATCTGGGCCATGGCGATCGCGACCTGCGATTCGCCGGTGAACGGGCGCTTGCCCGCGAGGCACTCGTAGGCGACGATTCCGAGCGAGTAGACATCGGTGGTCGGCGACGCCGACTGGCCGGACGCCTGCTCGGGCGACAGGTACTGCACCGTTCCCATGACCTGGCCGGTCGCGGTGAGCGGAACCTGGTCGGCGATGCGCGCGATTCCGAAGTCGGTGATCTTGACTCGGCCGTCGGGCGTGATCAGCAGGTTGCCCGGCTTGATGTCGCGGTGCACGAGGCCGGCAGCGTGGGCGGCCTGAAGGGCCGACGCGGTCTGCGCGACGATGTCGAGTACGCGGTCGGTCGAGAGAACGTGCTCCCGCTCGAGGATGGTGGAGAGCGCTTCGCCGGGAACGAGTTCCATGACGAGGTAGGCGCTGCCCTCCTCTTCTCCGTAGTCGAAGACGTTGGCGATGCCCTCGTGGTTCACGAGTGCGGCGTGGCGCGCCTCTGCTCGGAAGCGCTCGAGGAACCCGGGATCTCCCAGGTATTCGTCTTTGAGGATCTTGATCGCGACGGTTCGACCGATGACCAGGTCGGTGGCCTGCCAGACCTCGCCCATGCCTCCGATCGCAATGCGGCTGGACAGTTCGTAGCGTCCCCCGAAGGTGAGCCCTGCTGTGGGTCTCATTTACTCAGCACCGCCTCAAGTACTCGTTTTGCTATCGGCGCGGCGATGGTGTTCCCCGAGCCGGATTGGTCTTCGCCTCCGCCGTCCTCCACCACTACCGCGATGGCCACCCGAGGGTTGTCTGCGGGGGCGAAACCGGTGAACCAGAGAGTGTACGGATCGTCTTCACCGTTCTCTGCCGTGCCTGTCTTACCGGCCACGCTGACCCCGTCTATTCTTGCATTAGTAGCCGCGCCATTCTCGACGGCGGACACCATGAACTGCGAAAGTGTCGAAGATGTTGTAGAGCTGATCGGCTCGGCGAACACCTCCGGTTCGAACTGCTGCAGCACCGTCAGATCGGGCGCCGTTATCGAGTCGACCAGGTTCGGTTTCATGATGGTTCCTTTGTTGGCGACGGCGGCTGAGAACATCGCGACCTGCAGGGGCGTGACCCTGTCTTCGTCTTGACCGAACGCGGCCAGCGCGAGCTTGTCGTCGGTCATGGGCGAGCGGATGGTGCTGGGCTGCACGGCCATCGGGATGTCGAGTTCCTTGTCGAATCCGAAGGCCTTCGCCTTGTCGACGAGGGTGCTGTCGCCCATCTGCACGCCGAACTCGGCCATGGGGATGTTGCACGAGAGAACGAACGCCGTCTCGAGGGAGACCGTGTCTCCGCCGCCGCAGGTACCGCCGCCGGCATTCGAGACGGTGTTGGTCGATCCGGGAAGGGGGAACCGCGAGAGGTTCGGCTGGGTGTCGGTGGCCGCGATGCCGCTCTCGAGGGCGGCCGACGAGGTGACGATCTTGAACGTCGATCCCGGCGGGTAGAGGTTGCCGTCGATCGAGCGGTTGATGAGGGGATCGCCCGGTGCGTCGATCAACGAGTCGTAGGCGTCGATCACCGCCTGGGTGTCATGCACGGCGAGGGTGTTGGGGTCGAAGGTGGGCTTCGAGACCATGGCGAGGATGCGCCCGGTCGACGGCTCGATCGCGACGACCGTTCCCTTGTAGTCGCCCAGGGCATCCCAGGCCGCCTGCTGAACCACGGGGTCGATCGTGAGTTCGACGGATGCGCCCTTGGGCTTCTGCCCCGTGATGATGCTGTTGATGCGGGCGAGGAACTGCGAGTCGGCCGTGCCCGAGAGGTAGTCGCCCAGGGACTGCTCGATTCCCGTCGAACCCTGGCCCAGCGTGTAGTAGCCGGTGACCTGGCTGTACAGCGGCCCGTTCGTGTAGGTGCGCTGGAACTTGTAGTCGTCGTCGACGGGCACAGACATGGCGATCGGCTGGCCGTCGACCAGGATCGGGCCGCGCTCGGCGTCGTAGCTTGCGTAGAGGGCGCGCGTGTTGCGGGTGTCGGCGGCGAGGGCATCCGTCTGAAAGAACTGGATGCTCGTGGTCGCCACGAAGAGAGCGGCGAACATCAGCAGAACGACGATCGCGACGCGTTTGAGTTCTTTGCTCATCGGACTAGATCACCAGCCTTGGCTGGTTGCGGACTGTGTCCGACAGGCGCAGGAGCAGCGCCACGATGATCCAGTTGGCCATGAGCGACGATCCGCCCGAGGCGAGGAACGGCGTCGTGAGGCCGGTCAGCGGGATCACCCGGGTCACTCCGCCGATGACGACGAAGCACTGCAGGGCGATCACGAACGACAGGCCCACGCCGAGAAGCCGGCCGAAGTCGTCGTGGCCTGCGAAGCTGATGCGCAGGCCTCGCGCGATGAGCAGCAGGTAGAGGCAGAGGATCGCGAACAGGCCGGCGAGTCCCAGCTCCTCTCCGATGGCCGAGATGATGAAGTCGCTCTGGGCCAGAGGAGTGATGTCGGGTCGGCCCCGGCCGAGTCCGGTGCCGATGAGCCCGCCGTTGGCGAGTCCGAAGATGCCCTGCACGAGCTGGAAGCTGCCGCCGACGTCGTCGTAGTTCTTCTGGCTGAACGGGTCGAGCCAGGCGTTGAAGCGATCGTTGACGTAGGTGAGGGTCTGGCTCGCGACGACGGCGCCGGCGAGGAAGAGCCCGCCGCCGAGCAGGATCCAGCTCGTGCGGCCGGTTGCGACGTAGAGCATCACCACGAACAGTCCGAAGTAGAGAAGGGCCGTGCCCAGATCTCGCTGGAACACGATGACCGACATCGAGAGCGCCCAGATCACGATGATGGGTCCCAGGTCGCGTGCCCGTGGGAACCGCACGCCGAGCACCTTGCGGCCCACGAGCGACAGGGTGTCGCGGCGCTGCACGAGGAACCCGGCGAAGAAGATGGCGAGGAGGATCTTCGCGATCTCGCCGGGCTGGAACGAGAACGGACCGATGTGGATCCACACGCGGGCGCCGAAGATCTCCTGCCCGATGCCGGGAAGCATGGGCAGCAGCAGCAGGACGAACGCCGCGAACATGAAGACGTAGGTGTAGCGCTGAAGCACGCGGTGGTTGCGGATGATGACGACGACCGCGATGGCGCACACCAGGGCGATGGCGCTCCACACGACCTGTCTGATGGCGGTCGAGTCCCACCCCGTGTCGCCGTTGATGAGGTCGACGTGATAGATCACGGCGATGCCGATTCCGTTGAGGATCGCGGCGACGGGCAGGATGAACGGATCGGCGTTCGGGGCGACGTAGCGCAGGGCGATGTGCATCGCGATCACGAGAACCGAGAGGCTCGCGCCCAGCGTGATCACCGTGGAGTCGACGGTGCCGATCGCGCCGAGCTGAACGAGCACGACGGCGGATGCGTTGATGCCGCAGGCGATGACCAGCAGGAACAGTTCGAGGTTGCGGAGTTTCTGGGGCACGCGGATGCGACGGATGCCGCGACCGGCATCCGGAACGATCGGCGACGACTCGATCACGGGGCTCGATGCATTGAGATCAGCCAACGGGGGCCGCCGGGGCGTCGGGCGTCGGTGAGGGAGACGGCGTGGGTGTGGGTGTGGGTGTCGACGTCGATTCGGGCTCGACCGCGGCGCCGAGGCGTTTGACGATCTCGAGGGCGGCCTTCACCGAGTCGGCGCTGATGGTGTCGCGCACCTGCTCCTGTGTGTAGGCGGGCAGGTCGTCGAGCTGGATGTCGGTGGTCTGGTAGACCTCGGACAGCGCGATCGGGCCGATGGTCTGCTGCACGCCGTGGAAGATCGCGACCTGGCCGTCGACGTCGCCGACGTAGTAGCGCGTCTGCGTCCACCGGTAGCCGGCGATGGCGCCCGCGGCGATGGCGAGGACGATGACGAGTGCGCCGGCGAGCCAGGCGGTCTTCCGTCGGCGGGAGCGGCGACGGTTCTCTTCGATGAGCTCGTCGAGGTAGTCCTCGGACTCGGGTTCGAAGTGGCTGGGGTCCGCCGGACCTCGCGGGTGCAGGCGCAGGCCGGGCAGGCGCGACACGCGGCGACCCAGCGTGCCCTCGAAGGCCACGGGCTTGGATGCGGAGCCGACGGTGACGGGTTCGACACCGTGCTCGTCGAACGAGGAGCTGATGTCGACCACCACGATGGTGACGTTGTCGGGCGCCCCTCCGTCGAGTGCCTGCTTGACGAGTTCGGAGACGACCTCGGCGGGAGACATCTCGCTGGCGAGGGCTTCGGAGATGTGATCGTTGTCGACCACGCCCGTGAGGCCGTCGGAGCAGATCAGCCATCTGTCGCCGGGACGGGTGTCCATGACCTGCAGGTCGACATCCGGTGTCGAATCGACGTCGCCCAGCACCCGCATCAGAACCGATCGGCGGGGGTGCGTCTTCGCCTCCTCTGCTGTGATGCGGCCCGAGTCGACGAGCCGCTGCACGAAGGTGTGGTCTGCGGTGATCTGGGTGAGGGTGCCGTCGCGAAAACGGTAGACGCGCGAGTCGCCGATGTGGGCGAGGGCGACGCTCTGGCCCACGCGCACGAGGGCAGAGAGGGTGGTGCCCATTCCGGTGAGTTCGGGATGCTCGAATACGGTCTCGGCGAGGATCGCATTGGCTGCGACGATCGCCTCCTGCAGGGCGAACTCGGCGTCGACGGCGGAGCTGTACTCACCGTCGATCTCGCGCAGCCGTGTGATGGCCAGGGCGGATGCGACATCGCCGCCCGCATGGCCGCCCATGCCGTCGGCCACCGCGAACAGGGACTGCCCGGCGAACCCCGAGTCCTGATTGTTCGAGCGGATCTTGCCGACATGGGAGATGGCGGCGCTCGATGTGACGAGGGCCATCCCCTAGCGCCGCAACTCGAAGCTGGTCGCGCCGATCTTGATGGGCGTATTGAGGGGAACGTTCACCGGGGAGGTGACGCGTTTGCCGTCGAGGAAGGTTCCATTCGTGGAGTCGAGGTCCTGCAGCATCCACTCCTCGTTCCACACCATGAGGCGGGCGTGGTGCGTGGAGGTGTAGTCGTCGCGGATGACGACGCTCGAGTCCGTGGAGCGGCCGATGGTGAGGGGCATGGTTCCGAGGGGTATCTCCGTGCCGCTCTTCGTGCCCGAGGTGATGACGAGACGGGCGGCGTTGCCGGTCGTGGCGCGGGGGTGGGTTCCGGCGGAGGAGCCCTCGAGGGGGGTGAAGGTGGGAACCTTCGACTGGGGAACAGGTGCCTGCTGGCGGGGAGGGGTGTTGGTGCTGACGGCGGCGGCCGGGGCCGCATTGGGGAAGTTGCCTGCGCTCGCGGCCTGCGCATCCGGCAGTTTCTTGACCCGGCGACCGAAGAGGTCGCTGCGCATGGCGTAGACCACCACGAAGACGAAGATCCAGAGCAGGGCGAGGAACGCGAACTGCAGGATCAGGAGGGTGAGTTCACTCAACTCTGGTCCCTCCAGAAACCGCCCGGGTCGTGCCGGGGGCGGTCGGGGCGGGGTGGCAGCGGTCGCTGTTCGCGGAACTGCTCCGGAGGCCTGGCCTGGCGCTGCGTGCGCAGGTCGGAGTACTGGTCGACGCTGGCCGACTGCGCGAGAACGCGGAACACGATGCGCGTGCGGCCGATCTGGATGACCGACTCGGGCTCGAGCGGGGCCTTCGACACCGCGACTCCGTTAAGCTGCGATCCGTTGGTGGAGCCGAGGTCTTTGACCAGGGCCCGCTTGCCGTCCCACAGGATCTCGACGTGTTTTCGGGAGGTGCCGGGATCGTCGATGGTGATGTCGGCATCCGACCCGCGGCCGATGACGGTGCGCGACGAGGTGATGGGGTAGCGCTTGCCGGCCACGTCGAGCACCGGGGTCCAGGTGACCTCGCCGGCCGCGTTGGCCGACTCGATCTGCACGAGACCGTCGGTGAGGCGGGCATTCTGCACGAGCTCCATCGAGATGCCGCCGGCGAACTGGTAGCCCTGCTGCTTGGCGTGGGTCTGGACGAACTGGATGAGGTCGTCGTTCAGCGTGGGGCCGAGGGCCATCATGCGCTGGTAGTCGTTCGGGCCCACGATGACACGGAAGGAGTTGGGCACGAGGATGCGGTCGCGGGAGATGACGGCCGCCTTGGTGTCGAGCTCGCGACGCAGGGCGGAGGTGATCTCGACCGGTGCCAGCCCCGAGCGGAAGGTCTTGGCGAAGGCGCCGTTGACGGCGCGCTCGAGACCCTTCTCGAAGTTGTCCAGCAGTCCCACGTGTCTCCCAATTTCTGCGCGCGCGCCACGGCCCGGGCGGCGTGGCTCAGGTAGATGTTACTTGTGTTGCGTGAAAATCCACCCAGTGCGCGGTCTGTGCGTGTTATCGCGTGATTCTCGTACCTCTTAACCACGGCGTGGTCGACGGGCGCTCTACATCCTCGTTCCCTGAGCTTGTCGAAGGGAATCGGGAGGAGATTTCGACATCCGACCCCGTATTCAGCTCGGATGTGCAAATCTCCTCCCGTTCCGTCGGTCAGAGGAAGGAGCAGCGCGTTTCAAGACCACCTTCCTTCCTCGAATTCCCCCGCGCCGCCCCTTCGTGCTAATCTCTCTAAGTTCGCGCGAGTGGCGGAATTGGCAGACGCGCTGGCTTCAGGTGCCAGTGCTCGAAAGGGCGTGGGGGTTCAAGTCCCCCCTCGCGCACGCGAACGAATGAAGGCCGGATCGGGAGAAATCCCGGTCCGGCCTTCGTCTTCTCGTGACCTCCTGTTCAGGGCCTAATTCAGCTTTCTGTAGTCCGTGAATACGGCGATGCCATCGGTCACGATGACCCGCCCGTATACATTCATGGTCGTGAAGGTCCAGGTCAGCCGTTGAGTGCTGGCGCCCACGGAGGCGTCCGCCTCGAGGGTGAACCGCCCGTCGTTGTAGGAATCAACGGTCCAACCGAGGCCATCCCAGTCGCCGATCCGGGTGGTGGGGAGGGCCTGTTGCTGCCACGTGACGTTGCTATACATTGCACCTGGATCGATGCTCGGATTGAAGGTGCAGCCCACCGGCACCATGACACCTTGCGCGAGGCATCCATCGAAGTACGAAGCAACTGCGTTCTGGGCGAGTGCCTCGCCGACGGCGTTCAACTGAGCATGCAGAGATGCCCGCCCGGCCTGCTCCGCGTCCTCGCCCGTGATCGCGGCAATCGAGGCTGTCGCTGGAGCGACGTCGTAGTACACATTGACGGTGGTGCTGCCGATCTCATAGTCGCCCGGAAAAGCAGGCAGTGTCAGACCCTGTCTTTCGGGACCGGTCGAGCCCACGGGTCCGATCTTGCCGAGGTCCTCACCGTTCACCATCATGTCCTGCACGTCTGGACCGAACACCGCGACGCGAACGGATGCCAGCCCGACGTTCTCGAATCGCCACACGTCGACGAGGCCGAACTCTTTCGATGAGGAGGCGAGCTGAATTCTCTGCTCCGTTGTGGTGGACGCCTGTCTGATCTTCACCGGCCCGACGGCCCGACCTGCGGAGTACTCGACGGTGCCTATGGCGAAATCCGAGACGCGGTTGGATGCGGCGGCGTAGGTCTCGTCGGTCAGCAGACGCGTGTCGAGACCGTCCTCGACACCGCCGGACAAGCTCACGGCCTCCTCGATTCGGCCGTCGACGACAAGGCGAAGGTAGTCGGCGACGAGTCGATCAGGCGCGAGTCTCTGCTTCTCATACAGAAGACCGGCCGAGATTCCTCCAGCGAGCAGAGCAAGCAGGGACATGGCGCCGACGATCCACACCCACCAATAGCGCCGAGTTGCTCGATTGCCCGAATGGCGGGCAGGTTCGTCGATATGTGCCGTGGACATAGTCGTCTCCTTGTAGACGGCGAATCCCCCCCGGATACGTGTCAGCACGCCAGTGCCAGCTAAGCCAGCGGATATCTATCCGCCGACCACATGAGTGATTCTCAGTCCCCATAACAGCTCCTAAATTGGGATGCAAACATTTTTCTCTTTTTCTGGCTGATTGTGATCTGATTCACAGTTAAGCCCTAAGCTAACGGAACGCACGCCAGCATTTCTGGCCCTTATCACTCGGAGTGCCTCATTTTGCTGCGACGTTTCCGCGCCTCATTCGGTTCACGCTCCACTCGATTCAAGGGTGCGACTGCAGCAGCGAGTGCTGTCGTCGTGGCCGGTCTCGTTGCTCTCCTGATCACGGGAGCGGTGGACGCTGCCGGCTCGAAGCCGTCTGGCAACGATGTCGCAGAGCTGATCAGCTCGGGAGGCTCGGTGACGCCGGCCGCGAGTGGAGGCAGTTCGGGCAGTTCAGCTAGTGGCGTGGATTCGAAGTCCTTCGTCCCTTCCGATGGATACTCCATGCCCGAAGGTGACGTAGATCTCGACGAGGTGGGCGACAACGCCGAGCTGGCCACCGGCGGCAATCTGACGTCGACGACGCCACTTGAAACGGTCGATGGCGGGCGCGGTGTTCCGGCCTGGCAGGCCGTTGTCGTCTGCGGAGACGCGACCTGTGTCGATCCTGCGGACGTGAACCGTCGCGGTGTGCCGACGTATCTGTCGATTCTGGTGTGCGGCACGGCCTTGTGCGCTACGGGATACGAGGACACTGACCAGAATGGCATTCCCGACTGGATCTCCTTCGTTCTCGCGGGTGTCAGGAATGGCCCGGAGTCTCTGTCCTCGCTGGACGCGAATCACGATGGGTTGACAGACATGAGTCAGTTGATGAACTGTCTCATCGCCGAAGATCTTGCCGAAACCGGGTTGAAGATCCTGCCATGGCTCGTTGCGGCAGCCGTGGCGGCCGTCGCCCTCGGCTTCTGGCTGCGGAACCGTCGCAAGGGCGATCGCGATGGCATGACCAGGTCATCGGATGCCGAGACTGCGGCCGTCATGGCTGGTGCGGGTATGGCATTTGCCGGGCTGAATCCAAACAGCCTCGGAGCCGTTCTGGTACACGGCGCCCGTGCCCTGAGGGGTTTCGCTCGAACCCTCAGGCTCAGGTTGTCACGGCTCGTTCGCCGATTGACCCATGTGCCGCGTGTTGCACTCACTGTGGTCGTGACGGTTGCGGTTGTTGTTGTGGGCACCGTCACTCCGCAGGTTGCCTCGGCGGCCACCCTGGCTGACCGGGCTGCAGCCGAGACGCTTGCAGAGGTGCAGAAAGCCGCTGAACCCACCGCGCACGAATCGAACACGCCGAGCTCGTCGCCGGTGACGGAGCCGACCGGTGACCCGTTGGGCAGTGGAACGGTAAACCCCGGCAAAGAATCAACGATCACCGCCGATTCGATCGGGGTGGACGCCACGTTCTCCGGCGAGAAGATCGCGGAGAAGCTCGACGTCGTCGTCACGCAGCTGCCTAAGGCGGTGGCGCAGGTTGCCGAGGCGGAGACGGGCGGCACGGCGGTGTCGGTGCCGGTCGATATTTCGGCAACGACGGCTGCGGGCAATGACGTCACGCAGTTCCCCTCGACCTCGACGGTGGTCCCTGGGGCGGGCACCATCCCTGATGGCGAGAAGGACGTGAAGACGGGGGTCGCGCTGTCGATCAAGGTCGATCCTGCGCAGCTCGAAGGGCTCGACACTTCTCAGCTCAAGATCTACACCCGCGAGAAACCGGGCGACCCGTGGACTGCGTTGCCGTCGTACTACGACGAAGAATCAGGCACGGTCAAGGCTGACTCGTACCACCTGTCCGAACTTGTGGTCATCGGCGGCAAGATCGAGGCGACCAAGGGCCCCACAATCGTTCTCGACCCGGACAACGATTCGGGCTTTGCCGAGACCCCGCTACCGGCAGTCACGGAGCTTCCCTACAACATTCGTCTGGCACAGGGCGTGCGTGACCTGTTGACGCAGGCGTGTTTGGCGAACGTCGTGATCACCCGTGAAGATCCGGGGCAGGGAACGGTTGACCCGGCCACTCGCGCGGCGACCGCGGCGGCAGCGAATCCAGACCTATTCGCCACATTCGGCTTCAACACGTTGGACGGTCACGCGTGGGGTTCGGACGCGGATGCGGCCGAGGGTGGAACGCAGGTGTACACCTACGGCGGTGCCGATGATGACGCCCTGTCGAATACGGTGAACGGCGTCATGCACGATTGGACAGACCGACAGTCGAAGATCGAACCTTCACATGACTCGCAGAACATTCCCGAGGTCGAGTTTGCGGGCGTGCCCGGCGCGAAGACGCACCTCGAGGTGCTGTTCATGGACAACAACTTTGACCGTGTTGTCATCGACAACGGCTTCGACAAGATCATCGGCGGGGTCGCGACCGGTTTCAAGACCTACCTGGAATCCAAAGGCTTCGAGTGCACCAACCCTGTACAGGGCGGTTGGCCAACTCCGCCCACGGACGCGGAGAAACAGCGGTGGCGTGACCTCGGCTACCAGAACTACCTTCTATACGGCGCCGAACCTGTCTCCATGTCCACAGGAAACCTCATCGAGTCGCAGAAGATCTTCGACCTGACCGGCCCCGGAGGTTCCGAGACGAACGTGGGCCTGGTGTACAACAGCCAGGACGGACGTGAGTCTCGGGTCGGCTACTCGTGGACCTTTGGCGCGGGGGCTCGGGCGCAACGATTCAGCGACAACAGTGTGATGGTCGTCCGCAACGACGGAGCCAGCTTCACCTTTGCGTCCAACGGGGCAGGCGGCTACAACTCTGAGGCCGGCGTCAACCAGACGCTCTCCGAAGCCGGCGGCGGCCAGCTACTCCTGACCTCGGTCGACGGCGAGACCTGGCAGTTCGACGCCGCCGACATCGACGGTATCGGCGAACTCGTCAAGCACACAGACCGTCAAGGTCACACGACAACCCTGACGTATGGGGCACTGGACGAGGATCAGCAGCACTTCCTGCCTCTGACGAGCATCACGGATGCCGGCGGCCAGACCATCCAGGTCGGCAACGACATCCAGGGCCACATCACGAGCTTCACGCACCCGGATGGCCGGGTGTGGCAGCTCTCCTACGACGGTGCCGGAAACCTCAGCACGATCACCAATCCCGACGGCACCACACGAACATTCACCTACGATGGCGCGCACCAGATGCTCACCGCCACCGACGGTCTGGGTGTCACCTATCTGACCAACGTCTATGACGCATCCGGTCGAGTGTCTCAGCAGACAGACGCGGACGGTTATCTGCGGACCTTCGATTACTCGACCCCCGGCAAGACCGTCTACACGGATCAGGAGGGTCAGAAGACCACCTACCTGTACGACTCGCAAGCTCGAGTCACAGCCAAGATCGACGCGGCTGGCAACAGCACCGCGTACACGTATGACGAGAACAACAACGTGACGTCGTACACCGACCAGGCCGACCATGTCTGGAAATACAGTTACGACGCCGGGGCGCACGTCACCCAGACGACCCTGCCCGACGGCAGCGACATCAAGTACACCTACACGCCCACTGGCGAAATCGCATCGATGACCGATCTCGGGGGCCCCAATGGAGCTCCGCGAACGACGGCCTACCAGCTCGACCCACTCGGACTGGTGACGCAGACGACCCTGCCGACGGGTGACGTTCTGGGAAGCGCGTATGACGGACAGGGCAACCTGACGACCGCCACCTCGGCTGCCGGAGCGGTGACGCAGTATGGGTACGACGGTCATGGAAACGTGACCTCGGTGACCGACCCGGATGGCAACGTCACTCAACTGGCCTACGACTCTGCGAACCGGGCGACCTCTGTCACAGACCCGATCGGCCGCGTGACGTCATACGCCTGGGATGTTCAAGACAGGCTGCAGTCCAAGACCGACCCCACCGGCGCGGTGACGAGCTACGCCTACGATGCGAACGACCACCTGCTCTCGAGCACGGACGCTCTCGGCAACGTCACGTCGTACACGTGGGACAACCGCTTCAACCTGACCTCGTGGACAGCTCCCGACGGTGGGGTGACACATTACGAATACAACAAGGAAGACAAGCTCACCAAGGTCACTGACCCGCTCGGCGGAGTTGTCACCTACGGTCTCAATGCCATGTGGAACGTCACCAAAATCACGGACCCCAACGGGGGCGTGTGGAAGCGTGAGTTCGACCAGATCGGCAACCTCACGGCCTCTACCGCACCAGACGGCGGAGTGACGAGCTACGACTACGACACCCTGTCGCGGCCCACAACGGTCACCGACCCAAATGGGGCGGTAACCGAGACACGTTACGACAAAGTCGGGCAGGTCACTGACACGACGGATGCCTCGAACCAGCGCATCAGCTACGTCTACGACCTTCTCGGGCAGTTGACGGAGGTCACCGACCAGGCTGGTAAGACGGCCACTCTCGAGTACGACAAGGACGGACACCCCGTCACCTCGACCGACAGACAAGGCAACAGCACCACCCTCGCGTACGACCCGGCAGGCCGACTCACGTCCACGACCGACCCCATGGGCGGCACCAAGACCTTCAGTTACGACTCGGCAGGCCAGGTGACCGCGCTGACAGACGAGCTGAACCGCACCACGACCTTCGCCTATGACGGTCAGGGAAATACGACCGGTATCACCAACCCTCTCGGACAGACGACTCTCAGCAGCTACGACCCTCTGGGGCGTGTGAAGACCGTCACCGATCCGAACGGCAACGACACCACACGCGACTACACCTCCACCGGGCTCGTCTCCACGATCACGGATGCCGTGGGCAACGCGACCGCGTACGGCTACGACCTGAACGGGCAACAAACGTCACTCGTCGACCCGCTCGGAAAAGAGACCCGGTACTCCTACGACCCTGCCGGTCAGCTCACGAAGGTCATCGAGGGCTACAAGTCGGGCGCGACCCCGAGCTCGGACGTGAACGTCACCACCAGCTACGGGTACACTCCGACGGGCGGACTCGCCGCAATCACGGATGCCAACGGGCACATCACATCCTTCGACTACGACCTTGCGGGTCGAGTCGTTACGGAGACGAACCCGCTCGGAAACACCTGGAAATACGACTACACACCCACGGGTCGACTCGCGAACCAGAACGACCCGAATGGTGTCACCACCAACTACGCGTACTCGCCGACCGGCAACGTCACCAGCGTGGGATACACGGGCGGACAAACGACCACCCTCGGCTACGACAACAACGGCCGAGCCGTATCAATGGTCGACAGCACCGGCACGTCGGGCTGGAAGTACGACAAGAACGGCAACCAGATCGAACAGATCGACGCCAAGGGCAAACGGTTGGACTACGCGTACGACGCCGCCAACCAACTGACGTCGCTGACTCTGCCCACGGGCGAAAGCATCGGCTACACCTACGACAACGCCGGCCGCCCGCTCGCGCAGAAAAGCGATTGGGGAACTCTCGCATACGAATGGGACCCCGCCGGCAACCTGACCAAGACGACGCGATCAACCGGTCTCAACACCAGCTATAGCTATGACGCCGCCAACCGGGTCACACAGATCGCGCACCTCACCCCTACCGACGCCGACCCATCGGCACCGTCCGGAGCAGTCGACGCGCAGCAAGCCACCGCGTGTGCGGTCGAATGTCTGCCCGTGGCTGACTTCCTGAAGCAGCGAACCGTCCCCACCCCTACGCCGGTCGCGACCCAGGGTGCAGGCTTGGTCTTCGATTACACGTACGACAAAGACAGCAACGTGGAGTCGGCGACGCGCACCATCACGGGTTCGGGAACAGCATCCGATCAGTCGTCGACCCCGTCGACTCCGACCGCGCCGGTTCCGGCGTCTCCTGCTCCGGTGATCGGAGGCAAGAGTGTTGTGGTGAAGGACGCGCGTTCGTACACGTACGACAACCTCAACCGTCTGAGTTCGTCAACAGGAACACTGAGTTCCTCGACCTACAGCTACGATCCGGCAGGCAACCGCACGGCAGCCACGGTCACCACCGCGGAGCAGACGGTGACCACGGATGCGTCATACAACCTGGCGAATCAGCTCACCGGAGCAACGGTCACGGGGAGTCAGACGTCGACTGATTCGTACAACTATGACGGAAACGGCAACCGCACCTCTCAAACCGAGGGCAGTGCGACGACCCAGTACAGTTACGGGCCCGACAACAAGCTCAGCACCGTGACAACGCCTGACCGCACCGCGACCTACAGCTACGACGGTGTCGGCCGGCAGACCGGGTCAACTCAGACGACCAGCCTCGGCACCCAATCGACCGACGTCACCTTCGACGGCGCCCAGCCCGTTCAGCAGACCAACACCGTCTCCGGGATCACGACTCAACTACGGGATGCTCAGGGCAACATCAGTGCAGACGTCACCAGCGACGGCACCAAGTGGGACCTGCTCGACAGGCTCGGCTCAACGAGCGCGCAGGCGGTCGGGGGAAGCGTGACCCAGCTGGCGAACTTCGCCGACTACGGCACCCAGAACTTCGAGACCGACGGCTGGGACACCACAACCAACTACACAGGCCAAACCACAGACCCCGGCCTCGGACTGAACACTTACCTCACCCGCACCTACGACCCGACCACCGGGGCATGGCTGCAGCAAGACAAATGGCGCGGCTTGCTGGAACAACCGCAGACGCTATCCCGCTACGCATACGTGACAAACAACCCGACTTCCGACACCGACTTGCTCGGATACATGGGTGCCGACCGCATGGAGACCTACGCGACGGCCCACGATTGTCACTGGATCTCAGTCAGCAGATGCGTTCCCAACAACCGAACAATCAATGACCAGACAAGCCCAGGAACGCCGGCTGCGCAGCGGCCACCTACGGCGAGCCCGTCACAACCTGAGGTTCAGACATCTGAGGGCGACACCACTACCGAGGAAGACAGACATGCCGAGGAAGCGAAGGCGGGCTTCGACCTCTTCTTCGAAATTCTGGGGTCCGTCGGCGCCGTCGTGAACGCGATCAAGCCGTTGCTGTTTCTCTTTGGTGCTCTGGGTACGATCATTCTCGTTCTAGGTACGCTGGCTGGTATCGCCTCGACCGTGTATTCCTGTGCGCAGGCCATCTTTGGTGAACACAGCACGGGGGACATTATCGGATGCGCCATCGGTGCCCTGTCGATTGCGCTTGGCCTTTCCAGTCAATTCATTCTTGGGGCGATAAAAGACGGGGCAGAGGCCGTCAAGAGTGCAGACCAAGCCCTTAAAGCGTTCGGCATTTCCTTAGACGCCCTCGACCAACTGATTGGATGGTTGTCATAGTGACAAAGGACGAGGACCCGGGCCGTGGACGCCGCGGGCCAAAACCGATGGCGGAGAGGTCTCGCCTCACTCAGATCGTTTGGAACTCTTATCGTCCACTGCCTGTAGACCATCCGGGGCACGTGGATAACGCCACGACCCGGATGGGGTCAATGATCGGCATACTCGTATTTGGTGCGGTTTTTGCGGCACTCATTATTGCCTTGGTGGTTGTCTCGACGAATCAAAAGAGGGATTCCCCCAAGACCCCGGGGCCTGAAGCGGTGGTTGCGTCGCTGGCGGGGGCGTGGGACGAGCGTAACTGCGCGGACCTTCGGTCCGCCACAACGGAGAAGTTCCGCAATGATCGGGGCTGGAGACAGTGCACTGAGTTTGAGCAGGCCCTGACCTTGCCAGAAACTGTGACCACTTATCCGGCTGAAACATTCGACAGTCTTGCCATAGACGGAAAATATGCGGACGTTCACGCGTGCGAGACCACAGTATTGCTGCCGACAGATGTACCGACCTCAGAAAACACGACAACTTGTCTTTGGTATCACCTTGAGTTCAACACCTTCGGGTGGAAGATCTATGCGACGAGCGGACTTGTCGACTAGCGGCGGACGGGAGACATGGCAGAGATGAAAAAGAACGATAACGAATTGCGTCAAAGCGACCTCTTGCCTGGCTGGACCTTGCACAAATGGAGCGGTCCTGTTGCAGGTCTTTTCGTCGCATGTTTACTCTTTCTCATCGTGGCACTTTTTGTGTTCTTGGGCACTCAGACGACTGAGCATCCGTTTCATCCAGCCTTCGTCTTGTTCATCGCTCTCGCGGTCCTTTCAGCTGCTAGTGGAGGGTTGCTCTGGCCGTTCATGGCAGCAAAGGAACGGCGTGAACTGGCGGCCGGATATACGACCGCTGCTCAGGGGCACTATGAGGTCGAGCGTCGCGATTGGAAGTATGGCGTGATCATGCGTGAGGCCAACACCGGCAAGATGAGTTATGACGATTGGGTTGCGGCGAAGCGTCGCATCCAGGCCTACGCGGATGCACAGAAAGTCTCTGTTGATGACGCCGACTGACGATGATCGCGGTACGGGGCGCGCGACGTTTGTGATTGTCATGGTCCTCTTCGTTCTGTCGCAAGGACTGATGATCGCGATCCGTATCTCTACGACTGATGGGTCCGGGTCGAGCAAGGCTCTCACTCAGCTAAGCAACGCGTTACTCGGTATCGGATGCCTGGGTGCACTGATCGCTATTGCGTGGTTGGCGTTGATTCCCAGCGTTCTTCGTCGACATATTCTGCTGGGACGGTTTCCAGATGCCGTGGTTTTCACGGGGCGTCGGCATGGGGCAACGACGAAGGCCCTCCGATCGCTGTCTCCCGCCGCGGAGTGGGCTCGCCCGGGACTGCATTACTCGGTCACGGTTGACCGTGACGGCATACGGCTTTTCTCAGGCTTTCCTATGATCACCGAGACATCGGTGATCCCGTGGGAGCAGATTCGTTGGGTGCATTCCGGGCCAGTGCGAGGCTGGTATTCGTCGAGCCAAGCTGTTTTCGTCGAGAGATTTGCAGATGGCTCGACCACCGACATCCCATTGGTCATCGGGAGTCGATTCTTGTCAGGGCTCGTGCTTCTAACGTCAAATGGGGCAAGGCGCGCGACAGAGGCCTTTGAGGTCGCGCGGACCACCACGTCGCGAGAGGCGTGAGCGTCTCAGGCCTAGCGGGCTCTCGGAGGCCTTGGCTCTTCTGCGATTTGTGGACCGTCAAGACCTGCGTCCTTCTTCGAAAGCGCTGTTGGCTTGATCAATCGCCGTTGTCATTTCTGTGGTCTTCGATCTCTTCCTTTACCGGTATTCCATTCAAACATGGTCGTCGGGGCGAAATCCGATGAGCGCACTCCATAAATCGGAGACCCTGGGCGAGCCGAACCTGATCTGGAAAGAGGGAACTCGCATATCGGACGGTGAGCTCCAGACGGCGCGCTTTTGGGGAGAGGCGCTCTTCGCCCCAAAACCCCTGCCCGTAGTTGCCGCGCTGCGCATCAGAAACTTGGTCGGCCGAGTTTTCGGAATCGAACCCTTCGCCGATGGCGCTCAAGGGCCCAAACGCGCCGACCGCCTGGGGCCATTTCCGGTGCTCGCTGAGGCGGCAGACCAGATTGACTTTGGAATCACCGACAAGCATCTGACCTTTCGGTCATCGCTCCAGGTCTCCGCAGACGATGGAGTCGTCGTCATCGAGGTGGAGACCAGAGTCTGGACGCACAACTGGTTCGGTCGCTGTTATGCAGCTGGCCTCCGAATCGGACACCCCGCGGTCATGACCCTGTTCCTGCGCGCGCTGCGTCGATCTCAAAATCAGGCAGCGTCAATTCGGTCTCAGCATGAAATCCAAGCCCCCGACGAAATGAAGTGAACGGTCGCCACGCTCTGCCCGGGATGAAACCAGCGGAAGGTGAGGCTGAAGCTCGGCTGCTGGCGTGGCTCGGCGTCGGCTGGGCCGTTCTTGCAGTCGCCGGTGCCGCGCTGTTCGCATACGGACTTGCGCCCGGCCTTGGCGATACCTTCGCTATCGAGACCCTGGGCAGGCGCGGCCGGCTGAACACCCTGTTGCTCGACACCCGATCGTTCGCCATAGTTCAATTGGTCGTCGCGGTCGTCGTTCTCCTCCTGTGCGTGCTCGCTGTACTAGGAGTGAGAAAAGCGCCTCTCATGGCCATGTGTAACGGCCTGCTCACGGCGATGCTCGTTCCGCTTGCCGCCGGAGTCGTCTTCACGAACGCGGTGATCCCTGCCGAATCGGCCGAGGTGCTGGCAGGGTACGCCTACGTCAGCATGTTCGCGGGTGCGTTCCTCGGCGGGGCCTCCATTCTTGTTGGCGTGGTCATAGTGCACCTCCGTCAGGTGCGGATGCGGCGACCGCGGCCAACCGAGGGGGCGCACGCGAGATAGCCTCACAACCCCGTTCCGAGAATTCGATCGACCGCGCACCTCGCTAGAATTCGACGACATCGAAGGTCGGGGGGTGCCGGTGAGCCGCATGTCCGCGTGGGTGGCGCGGCGGTCGATTCCGCCGTTCGCCTGGGTCACCTCGGCGGCCGGCGCGGTGATCGCCGCCAGCGGCCTTCTCGACGCCGTCACCTCGACCGGCGATTCGCTCGGCGGAGCGTGGACCTGGTTCTGGATTGCAGTGACCGTCGTCCTCGCGGGCACGCCGCTCGCCCTGGGTACGCGGTTCGTGAACGGGGTCGGCCTCGCGGGGGCCTGCATCTTCTTCGTCGTCACATCGCTGCAGCTGTCCGTATCGACCGCACCCATCGCATCCGTCAACAACGTTCTGCTCTACCCGATGCTGGCCTGCTACCTGGGCTGGTTCTATCGGCGGTGGATCGCGCGCTCGGCCACCGCGGGCGGGTTCGTGCTGTCGGGCATCGCTATCGTCGTGAACCCCCTCGACGACGTGCTGCTGCCGTGGATCAACGTCGCACTCGTCTCGACGTTCTGCCTCGAGGCAGCGGGCTACCTGCGCAGCAGGCTCGATCAGGAGATCACCACCGACCCGCTCACCGGCGTTCTGAATCGCTCCGGACTCGACGCACGGATCGAGACGGAGCTGGCGCGTTCGACGAGGACCGGTCAGGCGCTGGTGCTCGTGATCATCGACCTCGACGACTTCAAGCGGATCAACGACGAGCGCGGCCACGCCGCCGGGGACCACCTGCTCGTGGAGTATGCGGCCGCGCTCAGATCGGTGACGCGCCCCTATGACTCGGTCGTGCGCATCGGCGGCGACGAGTTCCTGCTCGTGCTGCCCGCGACGACGGAGCTGCAGGCCCTCGCCCTGATCGATCGGCTGCGCGTTTCGACCCCCGAGCAGTGGTCGTTCGGGCTGACGGAGGCGCTGTCGGACGACACGGCGCACACGATCAGGGAACGCGCGGACCAGCGGCTCTACCTTCACAAGGCGTCGCGCAAGCGAAGGGCGACCGAGGCGTGACTGGCTTGCCGGGCAGAGCCGAGCACCCCGTGGATGAGCTCGATCGCATCCGTCGGGAGATCGTGAAGCACCCGTCGAACGCCTGGGCGACGGACCTGGGGTGGGAGCCCTTGTTCGCCGGATCGGCTCGCGCTCGCGTGCTGGTGATCGGCCAGGCGCCCGGCCGGGTCGCGCAGGAGACGGGGCAGCCGTGGAGTGACGTCAGCGGGCGGTTGCTGCGATCGTGGCTCGGCGTGACGGAGGCCACGTTCTACGACCCCGATCAGTTCGCGCTGCTGCCCATGGATTTCTACTTTCCCGGCAAAGGTGTCAGTGGCGACCTGCCCCCTCGACCGGACGTGGCGCCGCTGTGGCATCCGCGCATCATCGGCGCTCTGACCGACGTGCGCCTGACGGTTTTGGTGGGTGCCTACTCGCAGCGGTACTACCTCCACGGGCAGAAGCGGCAATCCGTCACCGAGACCGTTCGAGCCGCCGAGACGTTTCTGCCCTTCTTTCCGTTGGTGCATCCGTCGCCATTGGCTCGAGGGTGGCGCTCCCGCAATCCGTGGTTCGAGCAGACGACCATTCCGCGGCTCGCGCAGGAGGTGCGGCGGGCGCTGGACGTCGGTCGATGAAGCCGGGGTGGGTCAGCTGAGGAATCCGGAGGCGCGGAACGCGCGTTCGTAGATCTCGAGGATCACGGCCTGCTTGCGCACGTTGTAGTCCATGACCGCGTCGTGCTCCTGCTGGGCGGCGGCGGCCGCACGTTTCGCGTCGGCATAGAGTTTTCGATCGCTCTCGCTCGAACGCAGCCAGTTGCGGAAGACGAGGTGCTTGATGAGCTCCGGGCTGTCTGGTCCGAAGACATGGATGTTCGTGGCCGGCCCGCCGTCGGTCGGCGCGACACGATCGTCGGCGCGTTGGCCGCCGCGGAACAGTCGGTGCTCGTGCCACCACGGCTCACGCACGGTGAGAACGAATCCCGCGTCCTGCAGCGTGCTGACATAGCCCGCCTCGTCGGCGGAGTCGGCCACCGTGAGGTCGATGTCGATGACCGGTTTGGCGGGCAGGCCCTCGACGGCCGTCGATCCGACGTGATCGATGCGGATCGCCCGGAGGCCGAGCAGTTCACTGATCCGTTCGCTGATCCCGCGGGCCTGAGCGGGCCATTCCGGATCGTATTCGACCAGCTCGATCGTCGTGGGCAGGGGCTCGACGACCCAAGGGTTTCCAATGGCCGGTTCATCGGAGAACTCGGTGATCTGGCGCGTGGAGGGCATCGCTTCAACGTATCAGGGGCTGGGGCTCGTCTTTGCTTCGATGCCTCTCATCCCTCAGGTCTCACTCCTCAGCTCGTCTCGCGGCGGATGGCTTCGAGTGCGGCCTGCAGCTCGAGATCGGTCGCCGCGCCGTAGCCGAACACAATTCCCTCGCGCGCTCGCGGGGTCGGTGCGACGTAGTGTCTGGCCAGGCCGCTCACGATGATTCCGCGTCGCTGCAGCCGCTCGGCCAGGTCGGCGTTACCGGCGTCGACGGGCGACGACAGCACGGCGTGCAGCCCTCCGTCGACCGCGCTCAGCTCGAGCGATGAGCCGAGGCGGTCGCCGAGCGCATCCAGAACGAGGGTGCGTTTGTGCCCGTATGCGCGACGGGTTCGAGCCAGGTGCCGGCTGAGTCCGCCGCTCTCGAGGTAGTGCGCCAGTGCCTGCTGCGGGATGCCCGACACGGTCTCGCCGATGTCGGCCCGAGCATCCAGAATCTGGGCCCGCACCTGCGGATCGCGCGCGACCACGTAGCCGCAGCGCAGCCACGGCGTGATCACCTTCGAGTAGCTGCCGACGTGCACGACGCGGCCGGAGTCGTCGAGCGAGGCGATCGACGGCAGCGCCCTGCGCCCGTGCCGGAACTCGCTGTCGTAGTCGTCTTCGACGATGATCGCGTTCGTTCGCTCGGCCCACTCGAGCAGTTGCAGTCGCCGCCCCACGTCGAGGCTGCCTCCGAGCGGATACTGGTGGCTGGGTGTGACGAGCAGGGCCGAGATGGTCGAGTTCTGCACCGATGAGAAGTCGACCCCTCCGTCGACGACCTCGATCGGCACGATCTCGGCACCGAGTCGACCGAGCACCGCGCGGCTGCCCACATGACCCGGGTTCTCGCATCCGACCCGCAGCCGCCCGCCGAGCCGGGCTGCAAGGCCGAGCGCGACCAGAGCCAGACCCTCGCGCGCCCCCGAGGTGACGATCACGTCGTCGGGGTCGCACGCGAGGCCGCGCGAGTGGAACAGGTGCCGCGCGATCTGCTCGCGAAGGGCCGGCAGACCCGCGGGCGGCGGATAGACGGCGGCGGGTTCGCCGGCTGTCGCCCGGCGCCAGGCCGAGGCCCAGTCGCCGCGCGCAATCGACGCGGTCGAGGGGATGCCGGGGCGCAGCTCGATGGATCGGTCGGGGGAGCCGGATGGGTAGGTGGTATCCAGACTCTCTGGGGCCTCGTCGGAGGGCCCTGCGCCCTGATGCGGGGTGCGCACGGGCACGCTCGTCGACACGAAGGTGCCCGACCCCGCGACGGTCTCGAGATATCCCTCTCCGGACAGTTCGTCGTAGATGCGCACGACGGTGCCTCGCGCCACTCCGACGGCGGATGCGACGGCGCGGCTCGACGGCACCGCGTCGCCCGGCCGCATACGCCCGTTGAGTATGGCCGCCCGGAGCCCCGCCGACAGTCGCTCGCGCGGGCTGCCGGGGCCGTCGGCCGCAATCAGCTCTGCGATGTCGATCGCGCGCGCGTGCCGCATGGTGCTCCTTGAAACTGGTCTCATCGTTTCGGCCAATACTGGCATATTCGGTGAACCACTACGGCGGGCAGACTCGATCGCATGACACTCGCGATCACCCCCGTCACCCTGTCTGGAACCCACGTCGTTCTGGAGCCGCTCAGCCACGATCACCACGATGGCCTCGTCGACGCCGTGCGCGACGGCGAGCTCTGGAAGCTCTGGTACACGACGGTGCCGTCGCCGGAGGGGATGCGCGCCGAGATCGATCGACGACTCGGGCTGCAGCATGAGGGCTCGATGCTGCCGTTCGTCACCCGCCTGCGCGACCGCGAGACGGGAGAGCCGGGCCGCGTGATCGGCATGACCACCTACATGGACATCGACCACACGACGCCCCGGCTCGAGATCGGCTACACGTGGAACGCGGCCTCGGTGCATGGAACGGGCACGAACCCGGACTCGAAGCTGCTGCTGCTCGGGCACGCCTTCGAGGTGCTCGGATGCGTGGCCGTCGAGTTCCGCACGAACTGGATGAACCAGCAGTCGCGCGAGGCGATCGCCAGGCTCGGCGCGAAGCAGGACGGTGTGCTGCGCAGCCACACCCGCACGGCAGACGGAACCCTGCGCGACACGGTCGTGTTCTCAATCGTGGAGAGCGAGTGGCCGTCGGTGCGCGCCGGGTTGCGCCGCCGCGTCGAGAAGGTGCGGGGCTAGCGCCCGGTTCGATCGATCTGCGCGACGCGGCGTCGAATGAAGGCGCCGAGGAGATCGACGGGCAATGTCTGCCCGTCTTTCAGGTGGATGGAGCCTTTCGTCGTGTCGAGGCCGGCGGCGGCGACCTCGCTCGCGAGCTCGGCCAGATTGCCGAACGGGTAGATGCCGATGTGCTTCTTCGTCTTCACCACGGACAGGAGGCCTTTGCCCTTGTACAGGAGCGCGGGCACGCCGTAGGTGAAGCCCTCGACGGCATCGGGCGCGAGAGCTCGGGCAGCCGAGTAGAGCTCCTCGATGCGTAGCCGGTCGGATCCGGTCAGGCTGGAGATGTAGTCCGTGACATCGGTGGCCATGCCCGATTTTCCCACCGCGCCTGCATCCGGACAAGAGCCGGCCCGTCGCATCCGATAGCGGGCCGGCTGTGATCTCAGTCGATCAGGCGGCGACGGTCTCGTCGGCGTCGGCGTCGCTCTCGGCAGCCGCGGCGTGCAGCGGCTCGAGCGCCTTCGACCAGGCAACGAGCTGGTCGAGCATGGTGTCGACCTGGGGCAGCAGGTAGTCGTTCGGCTTGAAGACCGAGAAGTTCTCGAACTCGGTCATCAGCGAGATCGCGACCTGGGCGCGAACCGTGGCCAGCTGCAGCTCGGATGCGACAAGACGCAGGTGCTCGACCGCGCGGGCTCCGCCGACCGAGCCGTAGCTCACGAAGGCGGCGGCCTTGTTGTTCCACTCGTTGTAGAGGTAGTCGAGGGCGTTCTTCAGCACGCCGGAGGTCGAGTGGTTGTACTCGGGAGTGACGAAGACATAACCGTCGAACTCGGCGATCTTCGCCGACCAGGCCTTCGTGTGCTCGTTCTGGTAATTGCCCCACGCGGGCGATCCGGGCTCGTCGAAGTGGGGGAGCGGGAAGTCGGCCAGGTCGACGAGCTCGAAGGTCGCGTCGTCGCGCTTCACGGCGATGTCGCGCACCCACTTTGCCACGGCCTCTCCGTTTCGTCCGGGGCGCGTGCTGCCGAGAATGATTGCGATCTTGGTCATCTGGTTTCTCTCCTTAGGAACTTTTCGTGCCTAACGCACGTTGTCAGTCATACGAAGAGGTCGGGAGTGCGTTTTAGTCCCGCCTCGGGCCGCGCACTTTCGAGTGCGTCACGCACACGAAGGGAAGTAATCCGAGATGGCGGCATTGTCTATCGCGACCGCTGCGGAAACCATTGCAGGCGTCGAGAAGGCCTGCGAGGTTCCGGGCACCCGAAACCTGGTGCGCGACATCTTCACGATGACGGGAGACCGCTGGTCGATGCAGGTGACCAGGGCGCTCGACGAGGGCCCGCTGCGTTTCACGGCGCTGATGAGTTGCGTCGAGGGCATCTCGCACCGGATGCTCACCCGCACTCTTCGCTCGCTCGAGAGGGACGGCCTGGTCAGCCGCACCAGCTATCCGGAATCGCCGCCGCGCGTCGAGTACGAGCTCACCACCCTCGGCGAGACGCTGAGCGAGCCGGTGCGCGCGTTCATTCGGTGGACCCAGCAGCACCAGTCCGAGATCGAGGAGAGCCGGCGTCGGTTCGACGGCTGACGCGCAGGCGCCTCTCCGTAAACTCCCAGCGCACGCTCATACGGTTGAGAGAAGCAACCGGAAGGAATGAACTCATGGGTTTTCTCGAGAACGCAAAAGACGCCGCACAGGCCACCGGTAAGAAGATCGGCGAGGCTGTCGACGACGCGAAGGACCGCATCGGCGACAAGGTCGACGAGGTTCGTGCCGATGCCGAGGTCAAGCGCGCGGAGGCCGACGTGAAGCGTGCCGAGGCCGAGCGCGACTCGACCGAAGCGAAGAACGAGTACAAAGAGAAGCTGCGCGACTAGCAGCAGCCGATCGATCAAGGGCCCCGGGTGACGAACCCGGGGCCTTCGTCGTGTAAGAAGAGTCGTTCCCTTCGACAGGCTCAGGGAACGGTGCAGGCGTATCGAGACCGTATGGATGCGCGGGGCGCCCGTTAGGGATCCGTTAAGGCCCGGAAACCCGCGCGAAAGCGGGTATCTACTCGGATGTGCGACCCCGACCGGGGCGCGTTCTGCCACATCATCCGATGGAGTTCTCCGTGCTCGACCTCGTCTACGTTCTCGGCATCTTCGCCGCGTTCGCACTCGTCGGCCTCATCGCCTGGGGGGTGTCGAAGCTGTGATCGTCTTCGACGTGCTCTCGGCCGTGCTGGCCGTCGCCACCCTCGCCTACCTCGTGTACGCCCTCGTGAAGCCGGAGAAGTTCTAGACATGGACTCCTCTCTTCTCGCGATTCTGCAGGTCGGCGCGCTCGTTCTCATCCTCGTGGCGATCCACCGTCCGCTCGGTGACTACATGGCCCGCATCTACTCGTCGACGAAAGACCTGCGGGTCGAGCGCGGCTTCTACAGGCTGATCGGGGTGGATGCCCGGGGCGAGCAGACCTGGATGGCCTACCTCCGCAGCGTGCTCGCGTTCTCGCTCGTCGGCGTGCTGCTGGTCTACGCCCTTCAGCGCGCGCAGGCGATCCTGCCGTACTCGCTCGGGTTCCCCGCCATCCCCGAGGGCCTGTCGTTCAACACGGCGATCTCCTTCGTGACGAACACCAACTGGCAGAGCTACTCGCCCGACGTCACCATGGGCTACACGGTGCAGCTCGCCGGCCTCGCGGTGCAGAACTTCGTCTCGGCAGCCGTGGGCATCGCCGTGGCGATCGCCCTCGTGCGCGGATTCGCCCGCACCCGCCAGGGCACCCTCGGCAACTTCTGGGTCGACCTCACCCGCGGAACGCTTCGCCTGCTGCTGCCCCTCGCGGTGCTGGTCGCGATCGTGCTGATCGCGGGAGGCGTCATCCAGAACGTCGCCGGCTTCACCGACGTGACGACCCTGACCGGCGGCACCCAGAGCATCCCGGGCGGGCCCGTGGCCAGCCAGGAGGCCATCAAGATGCTCGGCACCAACGGCGGCGGCTTCTTCAACGCGAACTCGGCGCACCCGTTCGAGAACCCCACCGGCTTCACGAACCTGCTGCAGGTCGTGCTGATGCTCGCGATCCCGTTCAGCCTGCCGCGCACCTTCGGTGCGATGGTCGGCGACAAGCGACAGGGCTACGCGATCCTCGCGGCCATGGCCGCCATCTTCGTGGTCTCGCTCACTGCGCTGACGCTGTTCGAGCTGAACGGCGCGGGCACAGCCCCGCAGCTCGCGGGCGGAGCGATGGAGGGCAAGGAGACCCGATTCGGCGTCGCCACCTCGACGCTCTTCGCCTCGACGTCGACGCTCACCTCGACGGGTGCCGTCAACTCGATGCACGACTCGTTCACGTCTCTCGGCGGCATGATGCCGCTCATCAACATGATGCTCGGCGAGGTCGCACCCGGCGGCGTGGGCTCGGGTCTCTACGGCATGCTCATCCTCGCCGTGATCGCCGTGTTCATCGCGGGCCTGCTCGTCGGACGCACCCCCGAGTACCTGGGCAAGAAGCTCGGCCCGCGGGAGATCAAGCTGGCCAGCCTCTACATCCTTGTCACCCCGACGCTGGTTCTCGCCGGAACGGCCCTGAGCTTCGCGATTCCCGCCATTCGCGAGGATGTCGAGGGCACGTCGATCTGGAACCCCGGCCTGCACGGTCTCACCGAGGTGCTCTACGCGTTCACCTCGGCGGCGAACAACAACGGGTCGGCCTTCGCGGGACTCACGGCGAACACCCCGTGGTTCAACACGGCGCTCGGCGTGGCCATGCTGTTCGGCCGCTTCATTCCGATCGTCCTGGTGCTCGCGCTCGCGGGCTCCCTCGCCGCGCAACCGAAGATCCCCTCCACGGCAGGGACCCTGCCAACGCACCGACCGCAGTTCGTGGGGCTGCTCGTCGGCGTCACGATCATCGTCTCCGCCCTCACCTATTTCCCCGTCCTCGCACTCGCACCGCTCGCTGAAGGGCTGCAGTAACACTCATGTCCACCCTCACCACGACCTTCGTTCCCGCGCTCCCCGGCGCGTTCCGCAAGCTCGATCCCCGCCAGATGTGGCACAACCCCGTGATGTTCGTCGTCGAGGTCGGCGCCGTGCTCACGACCCTGCTGGCCGTCGCCGAGCCGTTTCTCGGCGGGCCGGCCTCATCCGGCGGTTCGACCGTGCCGGTCACCTTCACGGCGGGCATCGCCGTGTGGCTCTGGCTCACCGTCATCTTCGCGAACCTCGCCGAGTCGGTGGCCGAGGGCCGCGGCAAGGCCCAGGCCGACAGCCTGCGCCAGACCCGCACCTCGACCACCGCGAACGTGATCGCGTCATACGACGCCGAGACGGATGCCGGCGGCCTGCGTGCGCAGACCCGTCCCGTCTCGAGCGCCGAGCTCACCCTCGGCGACCACGTCGTGGTCGAGGCGGAGGAGCTGATCCCCGGCGACGGCGACATCGTCTGGGGCATCGCCTCGGTCGACGAGTCGGCCATCACCGGCGAGTCCGCGCCCGTCGTGCGCGAGTCCGGCGGAGACCGCAGCGCCGTCACCGGAGGCACCCGCGTGCTCTCCGACCGCATCGTCGTGCGCATCACGTCGAAGCCCGGCGAGACGTTCGTCGACCGCATGATCGCGCTCGTCGAGGGGGCCGCCCGGCAGAAGACGCCGAACGAGATCGCGCTCAACATCCTGCTCGCCAGCCTGTCGGTGATCTTCGTGGTGGTCGTGCTGACCCTCAACCCGATCGCCGGATACTCGGCCGCGTCGGTCAGCGTTCCCGTGCTCGTGGCGCTGCTCGTCTGCCTGATCCCGACCACCATCGGCGCGCTGCTCTCGGCCATCGGCATCGCGGGCATGGACCGCCTGGTGCAGCACAACGTGCTCGCCATGTCGGGGCGCGCCGTCGAGGCCGCGGGCGACGTGACCACGCTGCTCATGGACAAGACCGGAACCATCACCTACGGCAACCGGCAGGCCGCGGAGTTCTCGGCCCTCGACGGCGTCGCACCGCTGGAGCTCATCCAGGCCGCCGCCACGTCGTCGCTCGCCGACCCCACGCCGGAGGGCAAGTCGATCGTGACGCTCGCCGAGACGAAGGGCTTCGACCGGCCCGTCGACATCGACGGCGTGATCGTGCCGTTCACCGCGCAGACCCGGATGTCGGGGCTCGACCTGCCCGACGGGTCGCAGATCCGCAAGGGCGCCGGTTCTGCCGTGCTCGCCTGGGTCGAGGAGTCCGGAAGGGCGGCGTCGTCGACGGTCGCGCAGCTAGACGAGCACGTCGAGCGCATCTCGAATGCCGGCGGCACGCCCCTGGTGGTCGCCACCAAGGCGGCGCCCGTCGGGGACCGGCCGGGCGAAGCCCGCATCCTGGGTGTCGTCTACCTGAAGGACATCGTGAAGGAGGGCATCGCCGAGCGATTCGCGGAGCTGCGGGCCATGGGCATCCGCACCGTGATGGTCACGGGCGACAACCCGCTCACGGCCGCGGCGATCGCGGCCGAGGCCGGGGTCGACGACTTTCTCGCCGAGGCGACGCCGGAGCAGAAGCTCGAGCTGATCAAGCGCGAGCAGGAGGGCGGCAACCTCGTCGCCATGACCGGAGACGGCACGAACGACGCTCCCGCCCTGGCCCAGGCAGACGTGGGCGTGGCGATGAACACGGGAACCTCGGCCGCGAAGGAGGCCGGCAACATGGTCGACCTCGACAGCGACCCGACCAAGCTCATCGACATCGTGCGCATCGGAAAGCAGCTGCTCATCACCCGCGGGGCGCTCACCACGTTCTCGATCGCGAACGACGTGGCCAAGTACTTCGCGATCATCCCGGCCATGTTCGCGGGGGTGTTCCCGGGCCTGGCGCTGCTGAACATCATGCAGCTGCACTCGCCGGCGTCGGCGATCCTGTCGGCGATCATCTTCAACGCGGTCATCATCGTGGTGCTCGTGCCGCTGGCCCTGCGCGGCGTGAAGTATCGCGCGCTGTCGGCGTCGCGCATCCTGGGCCGCAACCTGCTGGTCTACGGACTCGGCGGGGTGGTCGCGCCGTTCATCGGCATCAAGCTGGTCGACCTCGTCGTCAGTCTGATCCCCGGTTTCTAGTCACATTCCCTTCGACAGGCTCAGGGAACGTTCCCTGAGCTTGTCGAAGGGCCGCATTCATAGAGAGAGAAGCACGACAATGAGTTCACGTTCACGGTCAGGCCGGCAGTACTGGGTGGCGATTCGCGCCATGGTGGTTCTCACCGCCGTCCTCGGCGTCGGATACACCGCCGTCATCACGGCAGTCGGCCAGCTGGCGATGCCGGCCCAGGCCAACGGCCAGCTGGTCGAGGATGCCGACGGCCGGGTGGTGGGGTCGGCCCTCGTCGGCCAGTCGTTCACCGACGCCGACGGGGCGGCCCTGCCCGAGTGGTTCCAGTCGCGCCCGTCTGCGGCCGGCGACGGATACGACGCCTCCGCCTCGAGCGGCAGCAACTACGGGCCCGAGAACGCCGATCTCATCGCCGCCATCGGCGACCGTCTGGCCTCGGTCGCTAAACTGGAGGGCGTGTCGGAGTCCGAGGTTCCCGCAGATGCCGTGACCGCATCCGCATCCGGCCTCGACCCCCAGATCAGCCCGGAGTACGCGCGCCTTCAGGTGCCACGCGTCGCCGAGGCCCGCGATCTTCCCGAAGACGAGGTGGCAGAGCTCGTCGAGAATCACATCCAGGGCCGCGACCTCGGCATTCTCGGTGACCCCACCGTGAACGTGCTCGAACTCAACCTCGCGCTCGCAGCGCTGGCCGACTGACGATGTCGCGGGGTCGGCTGCGCGTGCTGCTCGGCGCCGCGCCCGGCGTGGGCAAGACCTACACGATGCTCGAAGAGGGCTCGCGTCTTGCGGCCGAGGGGCGCGACGTGGTCGTGGCCGTGGTCGAGACCCACGGCCGCGAGGCCACCGCCCGCATGGTGGCCGGCCTCGAGGTCGTGCCGCGTGTCTCGGTGACCCACCGCGGGGTGACGCTGAGCGAGATGGATCTGGAGGCCGTGCTCGAGCGGCATCCGGATGTCGCCCTCGTCGACGAGCTCGCCCACAGCAACGCGCCCGGCTCCCGCAACCCGAAGCGCTGGAACGATGTCGAGGCGCTGCTCGACGCCGGCATCGACGTGATGACGACCGTGAACATCCAGCACCTCGAGTCGCTCGGCGACGTCGTGGAGCAGATCACGGGTGCCCGGCAGCAGGAGACCGTGCCCGATCGGGTCGTGCGCGCCGCCGACCAGCTCGAGGTCGTCGACCTGGCGCCTCAGGCCCTGCGCGACCGGCTCGCCGACGGGCGGGTCTACCCGGCCGAGCGCATCGATGCTGCGCTCTCGAACTACTTCCGGCTCGGCAACCTCACCGCCCTTCGCGAGCTCGCCCTGCTCTGGCTGGCCGACGAGGTCGACTCGGCGCTCACGTCGTATCGCGCCGACCACGGCATCGCGAGCAAGTGGGAGGCCAGGGAGCGCGTGGTCGTCGCCCTCACCGGCGGACCGGAGGGGGAGACGCTGCTGAAGCGCGGGGCCCGCATCGCGGCCCGCTCGGCCGGCGGCACGCTGGTGGCCGTTCACGTCACCAGCCAGGACGGCCTGCGCGCGGCGCATCCCGGCGCACTGGCGGCTCAGCGATCGCTCGTGGAATCGCTCGGCGGAACCTTCCACCAGGTGGTCGGCGACGACATCCCGGCCGCCCTCGTCGACTACGCGCGCGGCGTGAACGCGACCCAGCTCGTGATCGGCGTGAGCCGTCGCAGCCGGCTGAGCGCGGCCCTGTCGGGGCCGGGCATCGGCGCGACCGTGATCCGCGCATCCGGCGACATCGACGTGCACATCGTGACGCACGCGGCCGCCGGAGGGCGGCTCTCTCTTCCGCGTTTCACCGGATCGCTGACCGTGCGCCGTCGCGTGCTCGGATTCGCGCTCGCCCTCGGCGGGGGGCCGCTGGTGACCTGGCTGCTCGTATCGCTGAGGTCGGACGAGTCGATCACCTCGGACGTGCTGACGTTTCAGCTGCTGGTCGTTCTCGTGGCGCTGGTCGGCGGCATCTGGCCGGCGCTGTTCGCCGCGCTGCTGTCGGGCCTCACGCTCGACTTCTTCTTCGTCGATCCGCTCTACACGGTCTCGGTGGGCGAGCCGCTGCACCTGCTCGCACTCGGCCTGTATGTCGTGAACGCCGTGCTCGTCAGCGTGGTCGTCGACACCGCTGCGCGGCGCAGCCGGCAGGCGCGACGGGCGGCCGCCGAGTCGGAACTGCTCGCGACCGTCGCCGGCAGCGTGCTTCGCGGACAGGACGCGCTTCAGGCGCTCGTCGACAGGACCAGGGAGGCCTTCAGCCTGCGCGAGGTGCGTTTGAAGGGCGACGACGGCAGTGTTCTGGCCGTGTCGACTGCGCCGTTCCCTGAGCCTGTCGAAGGGAAACCCGTCTCGACAGGCTCGACGAACGGGCGCGTCTCGACGAACGGCGTCGACTCGAGCGTGCCCGTCGGCGACCGCGCCACGCTCGAGCTGTGCGGCCCCGACCTCGCGGCATCCGAGCGTCGCCTGCTCGGCGTCATCGCCGCGCAGATGGAGCAGGCGCTCGAGCACAGGGACCTGGCCGCGACCGCGAGCGAGGTCGGGCCACTCGCGATCGCGGATCGTATGCGCAGCGCCCTTCTCGCGGCGGTCGGCCATGACCTGCGGCGCCCGTTGACGGCGGCGACGGCCGCGGTCAGCGGATTGCGCTCGACAGAGGTGCAGCTCAGCCCGGATGATCGGGCGGAGCTGCTCGACACGGCTCAGGAGAGCCTCGACGCGCTGGCCACCCTCGTGACCGATCTGCTCGACGTGAGCCGGGTCGAGGCGGGGGTGCTGGCGGTCTCGGTGCACCCGATCGACGTCGAGGACGTGATCGTTCCCGCCCTCGACGAGTTGGAGCTCGGCCCCGATCGCGTGGAGCTCTCGCTCGGCGCCGACGCGCTGCCACCCGTGCTGGCCGACGAGATCCTGCTGCAGCGCGTGCTGGTGAATCTGCTCTCGAATGCCGTGCGGTTCTCGCCGGATGGCGCGAGGGTGCGTCTGTCGGCCAGCGACTTCCGCGGTCGCGTCGAACTGCGGGTCGTCGACAGCGGGCCGGGAGTTCCTGGCGAGCGGCGGGATGAGATCTTCGTTCCGTTCCAGCGCCTCGGAGACACCGACAACTCGACCGGCCTCGGGCTGGGCCTCGCCCTGTCGAAGGGCTTCGTCGAGGGCATGGGCGGAACGATCGAGGCAGAGGACACCCCCGGAGGCGGGCTGACCATGGTCGTCTCGCTGCCCACGGCACCGGATGAGCGGGCGGCCGACGAGCTCGAGGAGCAGCAATGAAGATTCTTATCGCCGACGACGATCCCCAGATCCTGCGTGCCCTCTCGGTGACGCTTCGGGCCCGCGGCTACGACGTGGTGGTGGCCCGCGACGGAGCCGAGGCCCTCAACGCGGCGATCGACGAGCATCCTGATCTGGTCATGCTGGATCTCGGCATGCCGAAGCTGACGGGCATCGAGGTCATCGAGGGTCTGCGCGGCTGGTCGCAGGTGCCCATTCTCGTGGTCTCGGGTCGCACCGACGGGGCGGAGAAGGTGCTCGCGCTCGACGCGGGCGCCGACGACTACGTCACCAAGCCGTTCGCCATCGACGAGCTGCTCGCGCGCATCCGGGCCCTCACCCGGCGGGTGCCCTCGGCCGGCGACGAGGCGCTGATCGCCTTCGGCGACGTCACCGTCGACCTCTCGGCCAAGCGGGTCACCAAGCGATCGGATGCCGGTGGCGACGAGACCGTGAGGCTCACGCCGACCGAATGGATCATTCTCGAGACCCTGGTGCGGAGCCCCGGTCGTCTCGTCACGCGGGCGGCCCTGCTCACCGCGGTGTGGGGGCCGAACCACACGAACGACTCGGGCTACCTGCGCGTGTATCTCGCCCAGCTGCGCAAGAAGCTCGAACGCGAACCGGCGCGGCCCCGCCACCTGCTTACCGAGGCCGGCATGGGCTACCGCTTCGTTCTGTGACGGCTAGAACACCTGGCGCTCGACCCGCTCGGGATGCGCGCTCAGAAGGTCACGCTCGTCCCGTGTGGTTAGGAGGGCGGGCTGGCCAGCACCCCTCTCATTGGGGGAATGCGTCGTACGGCGCTGACCTATTAAATGAGGATTACTAACGGGGGGGTCCTGACCGATCTATAGGCCTACCTCGTCTGTCTGCGGATGTGGGAAAGACATTGCGCAATCAGGTGACGCGAGCAGTTCGATGAAGGTCCAAGGGTGGATCGAGTCTGCTAGTTGTCATCGCTTCCAGAGACCTGGGCTCATGATCAATTTAGGTTCAACACATTCCGCTCCTCCTGAATGTGAAGAAACCTCGGATAGCCGCGTTCGAAAACGACAGAGCGCGCGTCTCTTCTCATAAGACCGGCAGGCTTCCTGCCGTTCTCCGCAACTGGAACTCCCAAAAGAGGCCTGTTGTGAGCATCTCACTCACCACCTTGGCGCGCATTTGGGGATGCCGCCGATCAATCTGTATGCACATTCGAAGGGGACCCAAAATGACCACAGCACCGACCCAAGCGGCCCACCCGCCGCGCAGAGCGAGATATGCGCTGGCCGCGGTAGCGACCCTGCTCACGCTCATCTCCACGATCTTTGTTGGAGGCCTGCCAGCCCAGGCCGCTGTCATCAGCGCCCAACTCGGAGTTATCAGCGACGGAACCGGACCGTTCGACGAATTGGACGCCGACGCGAACAACGGTCTCGTTCGCACTCACGACACCGTCGCTTACGGGTGGCAGTACAACACCGATGAGACGGCTGTCGACGCCACCTTCGTTCAGACGATCTCGGCGCCAACCACAGGCGTTACCTTCAGTGAGAGCAGCCTCGTGCTGTGCACGGGCCCGAACGGCGGATCGATCAGCGCCGACGGCCTGACGATCACCTGCCAGGTCGCTTTGCCCGCGAATACGACCGGCTCCATTCCGATCAACGTCACGGTCGACGGCACGAACCCGAACGGCACTGTCATCACTACGGCACTGACAGTGGACAGCGTCGACGCAGGGACGCAGTTGACCACCATCGTCGCAGCCCCCAACTTCGATCTGAAGAAAAACATCTTCGCCTTCTCAGCAGCGACTGTCCTCAACGGCGAACTCGGCCGCTACGCCTCATACGTGTGGGCCGTTTCCGCGCCCACCTCCTTGAAAGGCAGCGAGAACCTCACCAGCCCCTTCACTTTCGTTGACGACGTCAGCGGAGTTTCCCCTAACGCGCAGCTCATCTCGTGCCCGGCGATCACCGCGGGCTACGAGGGATACCACATGCCGTATTCGGCGATCGGAATCACCCCGGCCGCAAATGCCGGCAACTCCGTCGCCAACTCGGGCACAACAAACTGCACCCAGCCCAACGGTGCCGGCACCGACATTCAGGTAACTGTTACCGGCGCCGACCTCAGCGCCGACAGCATCCCGACGCTCAGCGCTGATTCGAACCCGGTCGCCGGCGGAAGTAACTACGTCGCTACTGGGATCGTGTTCCTGTTCATCCCGACCTCGGACATCGTCGACGCCGGTGGTTCTATCGACACCACGAACCAGTTCCGAGGCTTCGACCCCGACTCGATCTCCGGTCAGTCCAACTTCGGTACCGGCTACGAGTCCGGCAGTGACCCCACAACTCCCGCCTGCGAGTTCGTCAGCGACAACTCCACCCGGGCCAACAACAACTGCTTTTCCTTCACAATGGTCGCCACGCAGGGCGCGCACGACAAGTACCTCCTCACCATGGATGCCTCCGCCTATGCCGGGGGAGGAACCGGTGCACACGCGGGCAATGGAGTCGTCGCACCCGGAACCGAGTACCAGAGCCAACTCGTCATCGCCAATGTCGGCGTGACGGACTTCACCGGCCAGGGCATCTGCGATATCTGGGACCCGGCAACACAACAGATAACCGCCGCAGGAGACGTGCTCCGCAACTCCACCACGCTTATGGATCCGTCCCAGTACACCGTCGAATTCGGCGCCTTCCCGCTGACCAACGACGACGACCGCCGAAACCTCAACTGCGGCACCGGCACGTGGTACCCGAGCATCGCCGCTGCAGGCGGAGCATCCGTGGTGAACGCAATTCGTTTCCTACCGAAGTGGGATATGACACCTAACGAGCAAGACCTCTTCCGGGTCAGATTCGTCGCCGTGGACAATCCCTACGGAACGATCATCGGCGACTGGGCCAATGTCAACTTCGGTGGCGGTTGGAGTAACTCCAACTACGACAAGAACTCCAACACGGGGGGTGTCGGCGACCGCCTGACCCTCACTCCGGCCCAGGCGGGAATCTCCAAGACCACAGTTCCTGCGGCGAGCTCCGTGCTGGCCGGCCAATCACTGACCTACCGTCTGCAGCCCACTCTCACCACGGCGGCGGACACTCCGGCGCCGGTGGAGAACGTGACGGTCGTTGATACCCTGCCCAGCTGCCTGCAGTACGTGGCGAGTTCGGCGTCTCTGCCCGTCACCCTTACCCCCGGCAACACCGGTACCGATGGCATCCCCTGCACCGGTGACACAGGCGAGACAGGCGACGTTCTCACCTTCGCTCTCGGCACGCAGACGCCCAACACGGTGCTGCCGGCTATCACGTACCAGGTCTCCACACTCGGAACGACCCCGAATGGAACGCACGCGTCGAACACCGCCGTGGTGTCGTTCGATGGAGCCGACCCGATCGACCTGTCGCGCCGCACTGCGGTCTACGACATCGTGATTCTCAACCAGGCCCAGTTCTCGATCGCCAAGACAACCGACACGCCGCTGGTTCAGGTGCGTGATTCGTTCCGCTACACAATCTCGTACCGCAACAACACAGGCAACACCGTCGCACAGGCGCAGTTGATCGACGAGCTGCCATACAACGGCGACAGTCGAGGAACCTCCTACACAGGACAGGCCGACTTCGCCGGCGCTACAGGGGTTCCCTCGAACGCGGTCGTGGAGTGCACGACCGACGCGCACGGCACGATCGGGGCCGATCCGGCGACCAACACCAACACGTGGTCGACGGCCTGCCCGGCGAACACCACCGCGGTGAGAATCACGGTCACCACGATTCCGGATGCAGCCGTCGGCGGGGTCACCCTGCAATTCACCGGCCTCGCGAACCAGGAAGGCGACCACTACATCAACAACGTCGCCGGGGCGCGTGTGTCCGGCTTGACGAACGTCATCCCGCCGACCGCCCCGGTGCGTGTCGACGTGATCGCGTCGACCATCGGTGACGTCGTCTGGAACGACGCCAATTACAACGGTCTGCAAGATGAGGGCGAGACCGGAGTCGAGGGTGTGACGGTCACACTCGCAGGAACCGACGACCTCGGTAACCCCGTGTCGGCGTCGACCACCACGGCCGCTGACGGGTCGTACTTGTTCAGCAACCTCAGGGCAGGCACCTACACCGTGTCGTTCACCGCACCCAGCGGTGAGGAGTTCACGATTCAGAACGCGGGCGATGGAAGCAACGACTCCCGAGTTCCCGTTGGACTCGGAACCCAGTCGGCCGCGCCCATCACCCTCGGAGTCGACAGCGACAACCTCGCCCAAGACGCGGGAATCTCGTCACCCGACATCTCGCTGGTCAAGAGCGCATCGCCGCCCGCGAACGGAGAGAAGTACCAGGCCGGTGAAACGGTGACCTACACCTTCGTGGCAACCAACACGGGTCCGACTCCGCTGACCGGGGTGACCGTCACCGAGACGTCGTTCACCAACGGCGCGGGTGACGTGCTGACTCTGACGACACCGATCGTCGCCTCCGTGCCGTCGCCCTTCGATGGAACGCTGGCGTCCGGCGCTTCGGTGACCTTCACCGCCACTTACGTCGTCACCCAGGCAGACGTGGATGCCGCCGGTTCGATCGATAACTCGGCCCACGTCGTGGGGCTCTCGCCTGCTTTCCAGCAGGTGACCGATGATAGCGACGTGTCGATCAACACGGGCACCCCGGCCCCTGGCATCAGCCTGGTGAAGGGGGTCGCCAATAAGCCGGCCAACGGAGTCGGCTTCGTCGCAGGCGAAACGGTGAAGTACATCTTCACGGTGCGCAACACCGGCAACGTCACCCTGAGCGACGTCACCGTCACGGAGGATTCGTTCACCAACGCGGCCGGCCAGAAGCTGAAGCTGACGACCGGCCCGGATGCCCCCGCCGGCTTCACGGGAACCCTCGCCCCGGGCGAGCAGGTCGTCTTCACCGGCAGCTACATCTTGACCGCGGCTGACACCACGGGAGATCTCGTGAACGTCGCGACCGTGACCGGTACTCCGCCGACAGGTACTCCGCCGACGAGCACCGATCGTGTGAAGACACCGACCTACGCACCGCCCGGTGCGTCGACGGTATCGCTGCCCAACACCGGTATCGATGTGACCTCCGGAGCGATGGGAGCCCTGCTCCTGCTGCTTCTCGGAACCGTCCTGATGATGCGGCGGCGGAGACTGCAGCACGGGAAGTAGGCCCGTGGGGCGGTGGCACTCCCGCCACCGCCCCGCGCTAGCCCTGAACTGCCGGACGGCGAAGGACCCCCAACCTTCGCCGTCCGGTTCCCGTCTGCCAACCCAGAGATACACATATGACCGACCCCTCTTCGCTCTCCGATGCGATGCTTCTGGACGCGTCGCGTTCAGGGGATCAGGCCGCGTTCGCAGAACTGTGGAAAAGGCACGCCAAGGCCGCGCGTGCCGTCGCCGCATCCTTCAGCACGTTCGACGCCGATGATCTCGTATCCGAGGCGTTCGTGCGGATCTTCGATGCGCTCCAACGCGGACTGGGGCCCACCGGCGCATTCCGTCCCTATCTGTTCACGACAATCCGCAATATCGCCTCGTCGCTCGGGCGGCGGCAGCACGAGCTCAATGTCGACGAACTCGACGAGCTAGGAGATCCGAGCAGCAGCGAGGACGCAGTCATGGCCCGCCTTGATCGTTCCATGATCGCCGAGGCGTTCCGTGCCCTGCCGCCGCGCTGGCAAGAGGTGCTCTGGTACACCGACGTCGAGTCCATGAAGCCGCGGCACATCGCCGAGCATCTTGGCATAAAGCCGTCGGCGGTGACGGCCTTGGCGCGTCGGGCGCGGGAGGGTCTGCGACAAGCGTGGATCGCTCTCCACCTCGATGCGGCGACCCTGGACCCGGGTTGCCACGCCGTACTCCTCAATCTTCCCGCATATGTCCGAGGCGGTCTCGGAGCTCGCGCAACGGCCGAAGTCGCGGCGCATCTTCTGACCTGCGCAGACTGCCGCGCAATAGCGGCGGAAGCCGCGTCTCTTTCGTCGAAACTGGCGCTGGTGTTGCTACCACTATCTGTCGGCGCCGCGATCGCCGCAGCATATTCAGAAACGTCTTCTACCGCGCATGATGACGCATCTGTTCGCGCCGGGGAGGGCCCGGAGGGGGCCGTCGCGGACACAGTGGGATGGAAGGTCACGATGCTGTCTGTTGTGTCACTCCTGGCCCTCATCGTTCTGGTCGCTTTGATCGCGCTACCTCAGGAATCGTCACGAACCTCGTCGGATGAGATTGCCACGACGAGCCCGCAGCACCTTACCTCGAGCGTCGTTCCATCCGAATCTGACGACAATGACTCGAAGCCCGGCGACACCGCGGACCCGACGACCACCCCGAGGGCGAACGATATCTCTCAATCAGATGGGTCAGAACCCCAAGACGATCCTCGGCCGAGCTTTACTTCACCAGACCGGGCACAGGCATCGCCAGACCCCTCCAACCCCGGGAACCCCCAATCGGGGTCAGGTCTGGGCGCACCGGTCTTCTCTCACGTGGAAACACCCACTTTCGCCTACCCGGCGGTCTCAGGCAGCGCCTACCCGGGCGCGCTCATTACGGTTACCCGAATTCGACCCAAAACCGAGACACCCACACCAACGGATGTCACCCAGTGGACGGTCGTGGCCAGCCAATCCGGCAATTGGAGCGTTGACCTTATAGGCATAAGACCGGGTACCTCACGGATCGTAGCAATCCAGAAAGCCTCATCCACGGGCCACGCGGCCCGAGTATCGAAGGCGTCGGCAATCCAAACACTCGTCGTCCGCGCACCGCCAGCGCTCACCACCTTCCGTACAGCAAACTCCACCGAGGCGACACTCGACATTCGGGGCGCGCCCGGCGAGAGCATCATTGTCACTCATACGAATGAGGCAGGCGACGTCGACTGGGTGAGTGATCCGTTGACAATCGGGCCTTTGGGCAAAGTGACCATTTCTGTCAGGCCGCCGTCCACCGGATTGTTCATCGCCCGGTACATCGCGGACGGCCGAGCCGCGCCAGAAAGTCTGGCCTAGGAGCCGTGCACGCGGCTCGATGGCGTCGCCTCAACGGACAGTACGAAGCACCGGTGAGAGTTCAAGAAAAATTTCCTCGAGCATTCGCGTCGATAATCGACTTCTGACTCGTCTCTTGGGTAGAGGGTCGCAGAGACTTCGGGTCCCCATCCGTCCTGCGGCCCTCATCTACGTCACTCCGTCAGGAGGGTGGAACGCAAAGTGAAATCGGCGCTTGCTCGTCCCGCGCCGAGAGGACGAAAGGCGTCGTGCGATCGCCGTTTGAAATCGAACATCTGAACGTCTCTTCAATATAGATGTCACGTGCACCCGCTGCGGCATCACCGTCGATGAGAGGCACACCCGTGAGATCGAATGCAGCAAAGATCGCGCTACCCGCAGTGATACTTGTCGGTGCGAGTATCGCCGTCAGCTCCGGGGCGGTCCAGGCAGCTCAGTGCGCTCCGATCTCGGTCGACGCACGCGTTCTGTTGTCGGGACCCTATGTTCCAGAGACGGGGCTTATGGGGGACGCTCTGCGAACCTCGGGGGAGCTTCCTACGACCGAACCATATCGAGACCTCGGATTCATCATGAGGGGTGGTGAGGCTTCCACCCTCGAACTCGGCGACCCCTCGACCTCCGGCCCATCGTCTTTCGTCGACTGGATGCTGTTCGAGCTGCGAGACCCGGCAGATCCTCGTCTCATCATCGCGACTGACACTGTGCCCGTAGAGCGAGACGGCGACCTCGCTCGTTCACTGTCGTTCACCGTTCCCTCCGGCGACTACTACCTCGCTGTCGAGCACCGCAATCACCTCGGAGTCATGACCGAAGCTCCGATTTCGCTCACGTCCGGCACGATACCCATGATCGATTTCACCGACCCGGCGACACCGGTGTGGGACCGAATCGATGTCATCGACGGCGGCGCGGTTATCGACTACCACGGCGTCGAACGGCAAATAATCGATGGTGTCGCCGTACTCTGGCCGGGTGACGCAGATCATGACGGCCGATCCCTCTTTGATGGCTCAGGCGATGATGACCCCGCCGTTGTCGAGAACGCAGCCATGTCAGCTCCAGAGAACATACTCTCTAGCCCCAGCTACATTGTGCCGGCCTACGTCGGCTCCGACCTCAACCTGGATGGCAACGCCATTTATCAAGGTCAGATCAATGACCCTACGGTCACCGCAAACGCAGTATTTCTCTTCCCTCTGAACATCACAAACGATCCAAATTACCCGTACCTCATCGAGCAACTCCCGCTTGATCAACTTGGCGAGGCGCGAACCGACAGCTGCGAGTTACCGACTACCCAGCCGAGTCTGCCCCCGGCCAGTGACCCCCGGTCGCCTAAGCAACCGATCCTGGCGAACACTGGATTCAGTATTTTCGAGAGCTGGCCTGCCGTTGCCGTTTCTCTGTGCATGGTTGCCGCAGGGCTGGTTGTCACTGGTCTCCGTCGCCGGGGAAATCGACGTGGTAGCCGCAGCTGACGCAGCCCCTCGCGACGTCAAAGACGACAACCTTCAAAGAACCCGGCCCCTTCAACAGACAGCGGTCCATCTCGATCGAGTCGCACATGATGTCGCGTGCGAACGACGAACGGTTCGGGCTCTTCCGCGGCAGCAGCGATCGATTGATCTTGTCAACTCATTTATCGATGCCGCCCGCGATGGGATTCTGCTCAGGGGTGTAAATGGTGTGACCCTGAAGAGGGTGACCCACATAGTGGGGGTGACTGCGTCAACGATCTATCGATACTTCCCGGATAACGTCTCGCTGATAGACGCGGTCGTGGCGCGGGACCTTGAACGTCTCGAGGCGCTCTTCGCAGCTCGGTTATGCGTCGATCACATCAGGAGCGCCCAGCACGTTGTGAGGGAGGCGGTTCGAGCAATGGTGGAGCTTCACCTGAGTGCCACAGGATCGACATCTCTCGCCACGAACATGACGCGGATGAAACCTGGCCATGATCACGTCTCTCAGTTCGCGGCATCAGTCTGGTCGCGAGTAGTGCAAGAAGGACAATCACCTGCAGGCGACGTCAGCCTGAGGCAGTGCGTCAATCTCATTGCCCTGATGGATGCTGTTCTCCTCAACGCATCCCATCCTGCAACGCGAACGTGGCGTGAGACGCGATTAAGAACCTGCGAAGAACTTCTCGGAGTCGTGGTTGGGCAGATTTCTGGTTCGAAACTCATCTAAACGCGGGGTTGCACGATGAATGGTTTCACGGGTGAAAAGTGAGGTTAATTACTGGATTCGCAGTGGCAACCTTTACCGCCACGGTGCACTCTTCGACTAGGGCGCAGAGATTCACTCTTCTCCTTGGGCAGTCCACTCTTCTGCTCCTTCTGCGGGCTGCGCAGCTTTCCCCTGCGCAGCCCGTCCTGTTGAGCTGGGGGATTATCCACCGGAGGGTAGAAGCGCCGTTTGGGAGACAGGCACTCGCGCTAGTTAGCGATGCTAGACGTGAGGACCCCGGCGTTGGTCAGTGCCGTGCCGACCGCGTGCGAGGTCGCCTCGAATGCGGTCGCGGTCCTCGACGCTCCGAGCGCTCCGCCCTTGAGAGCGCTCGTGCCCAGGTCGCGCACGAGACGGGCGACGAGCTGTCCCCGGTCGTCGACGAAGAACTGGGTGTCGAACGCCATGTGCAGCTTCTTGCCCGCGAGGCCTCCCCAGAGGACCGTCGCAGCGGTGCTGCCGCGAACGGCATGGAAGCCACCATCGGTGTTGATCGTGATGGTGAACCCCTCGGCCGTCAGCGCGTCGCCGATGAGGGTCTTCGCCGCGTTGTGGTCGCCGGAGATGAAGAAGTCGTAACTGGATGCCATGCACCGACCCTAGCGGCAGGTGCGGCACGGCGGGCGGTAGCTGTGCGTCAGCGCGCGGCGCCCTGGAGGGTTCCCGTGGTCTTCACGTTCTCCTCGTAGATGTAGCAGAGCACCTCGCGGTCGCCCTGCTCGGTCCAGCTGTCTTCGGTGGGGAGCAGGTAGCCCAGGTACAGGGTCGAGTCGTCGTAGCCGACGCCGTTGAACTCGGCGAAGGCGGGGGTGCAGCCGTCGCCGGCCTGCTGGGTCACGGCATCGTCTCCGGGAAACTCATCGCCCGCGAGGTCGAATGCGCTGTACGCCTCGAAGTCGTGCGGCTGGTCGCAGGGAACGACGGGAACCTCGCTGATCTCCTCACTGCTCACATCGTTGAAGCAGTCGCCCACCGCGACCGTGAACACGTCGGCCTGCCCGGCCTCGGTGACCTCGCTGGTCTCGTCATCGCGAACTGCCTCGTCTTTCGGCGTGATCGAGTCGATGACGCTGCAGCCCGTGAGGGCGAAGAGCCCGATCATCAGGGATACGGCGGCGAGTGGCGTGAAGGTGCGCTGGGCGATCGTGGGCATGAGCTGGTGAGGCCTTTCGTAGAGGACGTGGTCGAATCCTCATCGTGGCATCCGTGTGGGCCGCCCGCGGGCGCGCGGTCAGACGTGAGCAGCCCGGCGGCAGAATCTGAGCAACGGCAGCGTGCGACTGAGTAGGTGCCGAGCGGTTGGGCCCGCTACCTCCACCAGGAGTCGGCGGGGCCGACCGGGAGCGAGCGCTTGTGCTCTGTCGCCGCGTAGCGCGCGATGATCGCGTCGGCCACGCTGTCGGCGACCTCTTTGCCCTCGAGGAAGTCGTCGATGTCGGCGTAGGTGAGCCCGAGGTTGGCTTCGTCGGTCTGGCCGGGGGTGTCGTCGAGCAGGTCCGCCGTCGGGGCCTTGAGGTAGAGCCGCTCGGGCGCATCCAGTGCTTCGAGCAGCGCGCGGCCCTGCCGCTTGGTGAGGCCCGACAGCGGCAGGATGTCGGCGCCGCCGTCGCCGAACTTGGTGAAGAAGCCCGTCACGGCTTCGGCGGCATGGTCGGTTCCCACGACCAGCAGGCCCTCGTCGCCGGCGATGGCGTACTGGGCGACCATGCGGGCGCGGGCCTTGACGTTGCCCTTGTTGAAGTCGGAGATGGGACGCCCGACAGCGTCGATGAACTCCGCGGCGATGCCGTCGACTCCTCGCTTGATGTCGAACGTGATCACGCGCTCGGGCTTGATGAACGTCAGCGCGAGCTGGGCGTCGTCTTCGTCGGCCTGAACGCCGTACGGCAGGCGCACGGCGATGAAGGTCGCCTGCACGCCCTCGCCCTGGAGGCGCTCGACGGCCAGCTGGCAGAGGCGACCCGCGAGCGACGAGTCCTGGCCGCCGCTGATGCCGAGCACGAGACCCTTGGCCCCCGTGCGGCGCAGGTAGTCGACGAGAAAAGACGTGCGGCGTTCGATCTCGGCGTGAGCGTCGATTGTGGGCAGGACGGTGAGGGCATCGATGATGTGGGCCTGTTCTTCGCGCATGAGTACAAAGCTACGCCGAACAGCGCCTCGACGCGCCTAAAGCTGCGTGGGAGGAGTCTGATCCGCCTGCGCCGGCGTCGGAACGGCCGCCGCGGACTCGACGATGTAGGCCGACTGCCCGGTTGCTCCGGCCTCTCCGCGACCCAGCGGGATGACGAAGACGGCCGTGCCGTAGGCGCAGACCTCGGTCCAGTTGGTGCCCATCTCCGAGGTGTCGAACCGCATGGCGACGATCGCGTTCGCGCCCTTGGCTTCGGCCTCGAGCACCATGCGGTGCATGACCTCCTGGCGGCTCTCGTACAGGGCCTTGGTCATCTCGGGCAGCTCGCCGCCGCCGAGGGCGCGGAAACTGGCCGTGAACTGCGCGCCGATGTCGCGCGATCTCACGGTGAGGCCCATCACCTCGCCGAAGACGGCATCGATGCGGTGGCCGGCGATCTCATTGGTTGTCACGACGATCATGGCTCGATGCTAGCGGCGACGACGCCGTCATGCGGGTACCTTTCTCGGTATGAGTTCGTCGCGCCCCGTGCTGTTCCTTGTCTCTGCCGAAGCCGGATGCGTGCGGGCCGACCCCGAGACTCCTCACGTGTCGGTCATGGACCTCGGGGTGACCCGGGGCGATGGCATCTTCGAGACGATCAGCGTCTGCGACGGCCGGGCGCAGGCGTTGGAGCCTCATCTCGCCCGCTTCGCGCGCTCGGCGCGCCTGCTCGACCTGCCCGAGCCCGATCTCGACCTCTACAGGAGGGCCGTGCTCGCGGCCATCGAGGCGCACGACGACGTCGCCGAGCTCTACGTCAAGACGGTCATGACCCGGGGCATCGAGGGAACGGGAGTCCCCACGGGATGGGCGTATGCCGCCGAGGCGGGCGACTTCGCGCGGGCTCGCACCGAGGGCATCCGAGCCGTGACTCTCGACCGGGGCCTCAGGCACGACGTCGCCCAGACCTCACCCTGGCTGCTCCAGGGCGCGAAGACGCTCTCCTACGCAGTGAATCGCGCGGCGCTGCGGGAGGCCGAGCGCCGCGACGCCGACGACGTGATCTTCACGTCGAGCGACGGGTACGTTCTCGAGGGCCCCACGGCCAACGTCATCCTGCGTCGGGGCGACACCTTGGTCACGCCCCGCACCGACCAGGGGATCCTGGCCGGAACGACGCAGGCGAGCGTGTTCGACTTCGCCGCCTCGATCGGTCTGGCGACGGAGTACGCGCTGGTTCCCGTCGCCGAGCTCGCGTCGGCCGATGCGCTCTGGCTGGTGTCGAGCGTGCGGCAGGCGGTTCCGATCAACAGCCTCGACGGTGTCGAGCGGGAGATCGACGCCGACCTCAGCGCGCGGATGACGGCCTACCTGCTGGGGCGCCGCGAGTAGGGAAGGCCGCGCTCGAGGTCAGTGCTCCAGTGCGGAGCGGATCCACGACTCGATGCCGCCGATGTGCACCGTGAGGGCGGCTCGGGCCATCTCGGGATCGCGGTTCTGGAGGGCCTGCAGAATGGCGGCGTGCTCTGCGAGGGTGCGTGCCGAGGAGCCCTCCTGGGTGATGCCTCGCCAGATACGGGCCCGGATCGTCTCGCCCGACATGCTGTCGAGCAGGCTCGCCAGGTAGGCGTTGCCGCCGGCCTCGCTGATGAGCCGGTGGAACTCCAGGTCGTGAGCCACGAGCTCCTCCACCGAGGTGGTGAGCGACACGGCGTCGAGCGAGGAGCGGAGCCGCTCCAGCTCCTCGTCGGTGATGCGGGTGGCTGCCAGAGCGGCGGCGTGCGGTTCGAGAACGCGCCTCACGTCGAAGATCTCGACGATCGACTGGTTCTGGTGCAGGTCCACGACGAATGCCATCGCCTCGAGCAGCAGCCGGGGCTCGAGGCTCGTGACGTACGTGCCGTCGCCGCGGCGGACATCCAGCACCCGGATGATCTCGAGCGACTTCACCGCCTCGCGCAGCGAATTGCGCGACAGGCCGAGCGTCTCGCTCAGCTCCTTCTCCGGCGGCAGTCGCTGCCCGGGCTTCAGCTCGCCGGAGACGATCATCGCCTTGATCGTCGAGATCGCGTCATCCGTCACTGCCACCGGGTCAGCCTAGCCGGGCCGGAAAATGAAACCGTTCGACCGTCTCGGCGAGCATCTGCGCGCCCGACCCCGGCTGCTGGGGTGCCCGGTAGCGCCCATTGCGGATCACGACCGGTTCGACGAAGTGCTCGTGCAGGTGATCGACGAATTCGATGAGTCGCCCCTCGGTCGTGCCCGAGACCGCGATCGAATCGAACATCGCCAGGTGCTGCACCAGCTCGCACAGGCCGACGCCGCCGGCGTGCGGACAGACCGGTACGCCGAACTTGGCCGCGAGCAGCAGGATCGCGATGTTCTCGTTGACGCCGGCCACGCGGGTCGCGTCGATCTGGAGGATCTGCAGCGCATCCGCCTGGAGGAACTGCTTGAACATCACCCTGTTGGCGCCGTGTTCGCCCGTGGCCACAGGGGTGGGGGCGATGGCGCGTGAGATGGCGGCGTGGGCCAGCACGTCGTCGGGATTCGTCGGCTCCTCGACCCAGGCGAGGTCGAAGGGCGCGAGCTCCGAGATCCAGTCGATGGCCTCGTCACGATCCCAGCGCTGGTTCGCGTCGACGGCGATGCGCACGTCGGGCCCGACCGTGTCGCGGGCGATCGCCAGGCGCCGGATGTCGTCGGCCCGGTCAGCGCCGACCTTCAGCTTGATCTGGGTGAAGCCGTCGGAGACCGCCTCGGAGCACAGTCGCGCCAGCTTCTCGTCGGAATAGCCCAGCCATCCCGGAGTGGTCGTGTAGGCGGGGTAGCCGTGCTCGATCAGCGACGCCTCGCGGCCATCTCGGCCTTCCTGCGCCGCGTGCAGGATCTGCAGCGCGTCGTCACGGGTCAGCGCGTCGGACAGGTAGCGGAAGTCGACCAGATCGACGATCTCGTCGGGAGTCAGCCGCGAGAGAAGCTGCCAGAGGGGCAGTCCTTCGCGCTTGGCCCGCAGGTCCCACAGAGCGTTCACCGCGGCGCCGATGGCCATGTGCATCACGCCCTTCTCCGGTCCGAGCCAGCGCAGCTGCGAGTCGTAGACGAGTTCTCGCCACGTGCCGCCCATGTCGGCGAGCAGCGGTTCGACCTCTCGGCCAACGAAATAGGGCTCGAGAGAGCGGATCGCCTCGACCTCGACGTCGTTGCCACGGCCGATGGTGAAGACGAAGCCGTGCCCCTCGTGGCCGTCGGATGCGTTGGTGCCGATCACCAGGTAGGCGGCCGAATAGTCGGGGTCGGGGTTCATCGCGTCGGAGCCGTCGAGCGACAACGACGTGGGAAATCTCACGTCGCTGAGGCGGAACTCGGTGATCTTGCTCATTGCGCTCCTTCGGGCTACGGTGGTGCCGAGCCTAAACATAGGATGTCTGCGCTGTCAAACACGGCGTCCGTCACGACCCACTTCGAAGAGGAAGCATCGATGAAACTCGCCAGACTGGGCCCGGTGGGCCACGAGATCCCCGTGCTGATCGATGGCGACCGCCATCTCGACCTGCGCGGCGTCGTGACCGATCTCGACGGCGCACACCTCGCATCCACGGAGCTCGACCGCATAGCGGCGGCGCGCGACGCAGGCGGGCTGCCCGAGCTCGAGGGGGCGGCCGAGCTGCGGGTCGGCGCGCCCATTGCCAGGCCGGGGTCGATCCTGTGCATCGGCATGAACTACGCGGCGCACGCGGCCGAGTCGGGCTCGGCGCCGCCGGAGATCCCGATCCTGTTCCTCAAGACCACCAACACGGTGGGCGGCCCCTTCGACGAGGTCGACATTCCGAGGCGCAGCGTGAAGACCGACTGGGAGGTCGAGCTCGGCGTCGTGATCGGCGAGCGCGCCCTCTACCTCGATTCGCCGGCCGACGCGGAGCGGCACATCGCGGGCTATCTGACCGCGAACGACCTGTCGGAGCGCGACTTCCAGCTCGCCGAGTCGGGCGGCCAGTGGAGCAAGGGCAAGTCTGCTCCGGGCTTCACGCCGCTCGGCCCGTGGCTGGTCACCGCCGACGAGGTAGACCCCAGCGATCTGCGCCTGCGCAGTTGGGTGAACGGCGAACCGCGTCAGGACTCGTCGACCGCCGACCTCATCTTCGACGTGAATCACATCGTGTGGCACCTCAGCCAGTACCTCGCGCTCGAGCCGGGCGATGTGATCCTCACGGGAACACCGGAGGGGGTCGCGCTCTCGGGCCGGTTCCCGTACATCGCCGAGGGCGACGTCGTCGAGATCGAGATCGAGGGGCTCGGCCGCCAGCGCCAGCACTTCGGCCAGGCATAGGAGGAGCAGACATGGCACAGGAATTCGACGGCCTGGTGGCCCTCGTCACGGGTGGGGCGTCGGGAATCGGCGCGGCCATCGTGGCCGAACTCATCGATCGCGGTGCCCGGGTGGCGGTGCTCGACCTGAGGATCGACGGCGCGCACCTCGACGCGTTCGCCGTGGCGACCGACATCGGTGACGACGCGTCGGTGCGCGGGGCGGTGGATGCGGTGGTCGCCGAGTACGGATCGCTCGACATCGTGATCAACAACGCCGGCATCGGAGCCCAGGGAACCGTGGAGGACAACCCCGACGACGAGTGGACGCGCGTGCTCAACGTGAACGTGATCGGCATCGCCCGCGTGAGCCGGGCAGCGCTGCCGCATCTCAGGACGTCGACGGCCGCATCCATCGTGAACACCTGCTCGATCGCGGCCACCGCAGGCCTTCCGCAGCGTGCGCTCTACAGCGCGTCGAAAGGTGCCGTGCTGTCGCTCACCCGAGCGATGGCGGCCGATCACCTGCGCGAGGGCGTGCGTGTGAACTGCGTGAACCCGGGCACGGCCGACACGCCGTGGGTGGGGCGCCTGCTCGACAGTGCTGCCGACCCGGCCTCCGAACGAGCGGCCCTCGAGGCGCGGCAGCCGCACGGCCGCCTGGTCGCGGCATCCGAGATCGCCGACGCCGTCTGCTATCTCGCCAGCCCGCGCAGCCGCTCGACCACCGGCACGAGCATCGCGGTCGACGGCGGAATGCAGGAGCTGCGCCTGCGCCCCGCCGAGCCGAGAGAGGCCGCCTCGTGATCCTCGACTCCCACGCGCACCTCTGGCGGAGGGATCGCACGCCGCAGCCCTGGATCGACGGCGCCTCCATGGCGCCGATCGACCGCGACTTCTGGCTCGACGACCTGCACGAGGCGCAGCGCGAGGCGGGCATCGACGGCACGATCCTCGTGCAGTCGGCGAACAGCGCATCCGAGACCATCGACCTGCTGTCGCTCGCGGCCGATCCGGGCGTTCGCGGCGTGGTCGGCTGGATCGACCTGACGACCGACGTGGCGTCCCAGCTGGAGCGCGTGCGGCAGACTTCCGGCGGCGACCACCTCGTGGGAATCCGGCACCTGGCTCACCAGGATCCCGACGACCACTGGCTGCGACGCCCCGACGTGGGCACGGGCCTCGAGGCGCTCGCCGAGGCGGGACTCGTGTTCGACCTGGTGGTGCGCCCCGATCAGCTCTCCGATGCGGCGGCGCTCGCGGCCGAGCATCCGGCCGTCACCTTCGTGCTCGATCACCTCGGCAAGCCGCCGATCGCGGGCGGCGACCTCACCGTCTGGTCGGCGGGTCTGCGGGCGATCGCCGCCTCGCGCAACGTGCACGCGAAGCTCTCTGGTCTGGTGATCGAGGCCGACTGGTCGACGTGGTCGATCGACGAGCTGCGCGAGCCGGTCGAGCTCGCCCTCGAGGCGTTCGGGCCGAGCCGCCTGATGTTCGGCAGCGACTGGCCGCTCACGCGGGTGACCGGCGGTCTGACGAGCTGGGCGGATGCCGCCCGCGAGCTGACGTCGGGGCTCTCGCAGAGCGAGCGCGACGACATCTTCGGCCGCACGGCGGCCGGCGTCTACCGACCCGTCCCCCCACCCCGAAAGGACTGACCCATGCGCGTCGCCCTGCACTCCGTCGTGCGCGAAGGCCTCGAAGACGGCTACGACAGCACCCACGCCACGATTCCGGCCGACCTCGTCGAGAGCTTCGCGCGGGTCGGAATCCACGACTGGACGATCTGGCGCAGCGGCCGCGACCTCTTCCACGTGGTCGACTGCGACGACTTCGAAGCAGCCATGACGGCCCTCGACTCAGACCCGGCCAACGCCCGCTGGCAGGACATGATCGGGCCCTTCGTCGACCATTTCGAGACGGTGGGCCCGGGTCACGCCGGGCTCGTGGTGCCGCAGGTGTGGAGGCTCAGCGAACAGGACTAGCGGTGCCGGCCCGAGTCAGACATCCGATGTCTAGGGATGACGTCTACGAGCGATTCGGCTCCGGCGCGCCGGCGCCGATAGCCGATGCGATGCGCACATACGAGTGCGAGATGTGCTCGACCATCGCGCTCTCTGCGGCGGCGGCATCTCCGCTGCGCAGCGCCTCGAGAACAGCCTCGTGCTCACCCGACGTCTCGTCGGCGACCCCGTGCTTGAAGAACAGACGGTAGTGGTGCATGTGCGAACGCAGCCGCACGATGGCGTCGGAGAGCAGCGCATTCCCCGAGTGCTCGGCGATGAGCTTGTGGAACTGCGCATCCTGGTTCATGAAGTCCTTGTAGTCCTGAAAGCGGTCGTCGCCCGACTGCGACGCCTCGCCGCTGCGGTGCATCTCGATCGCCAGGCGCTCGAGCTCGGCCAGGGCCTCGGGGGTGAGCCGCTCCACGGCGAGACGAGTGGCCGTGGGCTCGAGCAGCCGGCGCATCTCGAACAGCTGGCGCAGCCCGTCGTCGTCGAGCAGCGGCGCCGCCGTGTAGCCCTTGAGCGCCTGCTTGAGAACGAGACCCTCCGACTCGAGGCGGGCCAGGGCCTCGCGCACCGGCGTGGGCGACACGTTCAGCTGGCGGGCGATGCCGTCGATGCTCGCTCGCGACCCGGGTTCGATCACCTGGTCCATGAGCAGCTCGAGCACGGCGTCGTACACATCGTCGGCGAGCGCACGGCGCGCGGGAAGGAACCTCGACCCGTCGTCGGCGCTCATGCTCATGTGGCCCATGTTATTGCGTTGTCTCACGATGGCCGGGAGACGAGGCCCGCCTCCGCCAGCTCCGACCAGATCTCGTCGGGAACGGTGCGGGCGAGAAGGCTCGCGTTGCGTTCGGCCTGTCGCGCGTCGCGGGCACCCAGCACGACCGTCGAGACGGCCGGATGCCGCAGGGGGAACTGGGCGGCCAGCTCGGGAACGGTGAAGCCGTGCGCCTCGGCGATGTCGGCGATGGCGTCGACCTTCGCGACGAGATCGCCGGATGCGGCCGCGTAGTCGTAGTGCGCGTCGGGCGACGGCCGATCGGTCGCCAGGATGCCGGAGTTGAAGACGCCCGCCGCGGCGATCGACACCCCTCGGGCGAGCGCGGCCGGCAGGAGGTCGGCGAGGCCGCTCTGATCGAGGAGGCTGAAGCGCCCGGCCAGCATCACGATGTCGAGGTCGGTGTTCTCGACGAAACGCGTGAGCATCGCCGACTGGTTCATGCCCGCGCCGTACGAGCGGATGACGCCCTGCGACCTCAGCTCGTCGAGTGCCGGGAACGCGCCGTCGAGCGCCTCGCGATAGTGCTCGTCCGGATCGTGCACGAACAGCACGTCGATGCGGTCGATCCCCAGCCGTTCGAGGCTGCCCTCCACCGAGCGCAGAACGCCGTCGCGGGAGTAGTCGACGATGCGATCGCGGTCGGCCGGAACGTCGAACAGGTTCGCCATGTCGCTCGCGCCCTCGGGGTTCTCGCGCGGCACGATGATGCGGCCCACCTTCGTCGACAGCACGTACTCGTCGCGGGGCAGGCCGGCCAGCGACTCGCCCAGTCGCTGCTCGGCAAGACCAAGGCCGTAGTGCGGCGCCACATCGAAATACCGGATGCCCGACGCCCAGGCGGCGGGCACGCATCCGGGCCACACGTCGTCGGGAAGGGCGCCGTAGAGATTGCCGAGCCCGGCGGCGCCGAAGCCCACAGGCCCGACGCGCAGGCCGCCGCGGCCGAACGGGCGCGTCGCCGTCTCGTGGCCCAGGGTCGTCTCGTTCACCGGTTCACCGTACTTTCACTGTATCGAGGGCGTCGAGGTTCCAGTCGATGCCGATGCCCGGTTCGCCCGGCGCGTGGGCGCGGCCGTCGACGATCGACAGCTCCTGGTGGGTGACCGCCCGCAGCTGGGGGATGTGCTCGAGGTAGAGCGCGTTGGGAATCGCGCAGGTCAGCGACACGTGCAGCTCCATGAGGAAGTGCGGGGCGACCTTCACGTTGAACGCCTCGGCCAGATGCGCGACCTTGAGCCAGGGCGTGATGCCGCCGATGCGGGCGACGTCGACCTGAACGATCGAGGCGGCGCCGGCCTGCAGGTACTCGCGGAAGTGGCCGATCGAGTACATGCTCTCGCCCACGGCGACCGGGATGCTCGTGGAACGTGCGAGGGCGAGGTGGCCCTGCACGTCTTCGGCGGGCAGCGGCTCCTCGAACCAGAAGATGTCGAGGGGCTCGAACAGCCGCGCCCGCCGGATCGCCTCGGCCGCGGTCATCGACTGGTTGGCGTCGATCATGATGTCCATGCCAGGGCCGACCGCGTCGCGCACCGCGGCGAGGCGCTCGGCGTCTTCATGGGCTCGGGGCTTGCCGACCTTGATCTTGACGCCGTTCATGCCGAGCCTCTGCGACTCGACAGCCTGGCTCACGAGCTCGTCGGTCGTGAAGTGCAGCCACCCGCCCTCGGTGTCGTACACGGGAACCGACGGGCTGGAGCCGCCCGCCTCGATCCACAGGGGCAGGCCCGCGGCCTTGCTCCGGGCATCCCAGACGGCCGTGTCGACGGCCGCCAGCGCGAGCGCCGTGATCGGGCCCACCGTGGTGGCGCGGGTCGAGTTGAAGAGGGCCGTGTAGATCTCCTCCGTGCGCGTGGCGTCCATGCCCACGAGGACCTGCAGCAGACTCGTGCGCAGCAGGCTGAGCACCGCCGGTCCGCCGGTGCCGATCGTGTAGCTGTAGCCGATCCCTTCGACCCCCGCAGAGGTGCGGATGCGCACGAAGATGGTCTCCTGCTTGATGAACGACTGCATGGCGTCCGTGCGCACGGTCTCGACGGCGATGTCGCAGAGCCAGGCGTCGGCATCCACGATCGTGTGCGCGCCCATCAGCGGCCCCCGAATCCGCCGAGGGCGACGCCCTTGATGAGTTGTCGCTGCAGCAGCGCCACGATGATGAGCGACGGGATGACCGCGAGGGTGGCGGCCGCCATCATCAGGCTCCACTGGGTGCCGCGCTCGCCCGTGAACATCGAGAGGCCCAGCGGCACCGTCGCCAGGTCCTGGCTGTTGATCACGATGAGCGGCCACAGGTAGGAGTTGTAGTAGCCGATGAACGAGAAGACGGCCAGCACCGACAGCGGCGCCGTGAGCTGGGGGAGCAGCACCGACCAGAGGGTGCGGAACCGCGAAGCGCCGTCGATGAGCGCCGCCTCCTCGTACTCGAGGGGGATCGTGAGGAAGAACTGCCTCATGAGGAAGGTGCCGAAGGCCGTGAACGCGAACGGCACGATGAGGGCGGCGTAGGTGTCGACGAGTCCGAGCTTGTTCATCATGATGAACAGCGGAACGACCAGCACCTCCTGGGGCAGCACGAGCGTGAGCACGTAGAGCAGGAAGAGGCGGTCGCGGAACTTGAAGCGCAGTCGCGAGAACGCGTAGGCCGACAGCACCGCCACGATGATCGACAGCAGCGCGCCGAGGATCGAGACGAAGAAGCCGTTGAAGATGAAGCGGCCGAACGGAACGAGGGTCCAGGCGTCGCTGAAGTTCTGCCAGCGCACCTCCGATCCGATGAACGTGGGGCTGCTCGAGAACACCTCGTCCTCCGGTTTGAGCGCGGTGAAGAACATCCAGATGAACGGGAAGGTGAAGACCAGCGCGACGACGGCGATGGCGGCCGTGTTGGCCCATGTCTTGACGGCCGTTCGGCGCTGGGCCGGACGCATCCGGGTCTTGACCCTGCGCGGTCGGTTCACGGTGTCACTTGTCATAGTTGACCCACTTCTTCTGGCCCGCGAACTGCAGGGCGGTGATGAGCATCACGACGATGAACAGGATCCAGGCGAGCGCCGAGGCGTAGCCGAGCTTGTCGAAGACGAAGCCGTTGCGATACAGGTAGAGCACGAAGGTGTTGGTCGATTCGCCGGGGCCGCCCTGGGTGAGGATCTGCGGCTGCACGAACACCTGGAAGGCGCCGATCATGGTCATCGTCATCGTGAAGAAGAGCGACGGCGAGATCATGGGGAGGATGATGAAGCGCAGGCGGTTCCACGCGCTCGTGCCGTCGACGCGCGAGGCCTCGAGGATCTCCTTGGGGATGCCTCCGAGGCCGGCCGAGAGCACGATCACGTTGTAGCCGAACGACTGCCAGACCGACATGGTGATGACGGCGAGCAGGGCGAAGCGCGAGTCGGACAGCCACGAGGCGCCCTCGATGCCGAAGGTGCCCAGCAGCGAGTTGAGCAGTCCGTCCTGCGAGAGCATCAGGCGCCAGATCAGCGCGTTGGCGACCATGGGGGTGATGGCGGGCAGAAAGAAGATGACCCGCCAGAAGCCCGAGAACTTGAGCTTGGTCGTGAGCCAGAGCGAGACGCCCAGGGCCAGAGCCAGGTTCACCGCCGTGTAGACGAACGCGAAGATGACGGTGTTCAGCAGCACCGTGTAGAAGGTCGGGTCGCCGAAGAGCTTCTCGTAGTTGGCGAAGCCGATGAAGGTGGGGGAGCCGAAGAGCGGCCACTCGAAGAGACTGATGACGAGCGAGCCGATGAGCGGAACCACGATGAAGAACACGAATCCGGTGAACCCGGGCGCGAGGTACGCGAGGGCGACGAGTCCGTCGCCCTTCTTCTTCTTGCCGGCCGGGGTGGGGATGCGCACGGCCGGCTGGTCGGCGGCGGGTGCCACCGCCTCCGAAGAGGCGATGACACCCGGGCTGGTGGAGATGGCCATGCGGCTACTCGCCCACCGAGTTCTGGATCGTGTCCATGATCTCGTCTGCCGTCTTCTCACCGCGGTAGCCCTCGACGCCGTACTGGCTCATCAGCGTCTCCACCTGGTTCCAGGTGGGAGTCGTGATGTAGGCGCTCGCGTTCTCGAGCAGCGCGTTCACGGCGTCGGCGGCCTCGGGCGACTTGCCCTCCGCCCAGGCCGGAACGGCCTCGGGACGGGAGGGGACGATGCCGCGGGACTGCGCCTGCGCCTCGAGCACGGGGGTGGTGGTCATGGCGAGGATCGCCTTGAACGCCGCGTCGGGGTCGGAGCAGTTCTTCGCGATGCCGAAGCCGGAGCCCTGCGTCATGCCGTGCGCCTCGCCGGAGGTGCTCGGAACGATGGTGACGCCCATCGTGAAGTCCGCGGCCTCGTCGAAGGTGCCGTACATCCACGGGCCCTCGAGCAGCATGGCCGCGTCGCCGCTGGTGAAGGCGGCCTGCGACACGTCGGAGGAGTCGGCCGCCTCGGGCGCATTGGCCACCTGGTCGACCGAGACGAGATCGAAGAAGCTCTGGATCTCGTCGACGAAGTCGGAGTTCGTGAGGTCGAGCGTGCCGTCCTCATCCACTCCGCTGTAGCCGTCGGCCGTGGCCCAGGCGGTGGGAATCGAGATGCCGGGCGCGATGGCCAGCCCCTTCTTGTCGCCGCTGGTGAGCGCCTTGGCGTCACTGATGAACTGATCGCGGGTGTACGTGGCGCCGGGCGGGGTGAGGCCCGCCGCCGTGAACGCGTCGACGTTGTAGAACAGCACGATCGGCTCGGCGTCGTAGGGGATGGCCCGGATCGTTCCGTCGACCGTCATGCCGTCGAGCATCGACGCGTCGTAGTCCGACGTGTCGACGTCGTTCGATGCGATCAGATCGTCGAGCGGCAGCAGCAGTCCCTCCAGCTCCTGTGCCCGGGCCGCCTGTGTGGTGAGGATGCAGGGCGGGTTGCTGCCGGAGAGGCGCGTCTTGACCTTGGTCCAGTAGTCGTTGAAGTTCGGCCCGTCGATCGTGATCTTGAGGTCGGGGTCCTCCTTCTGGGCGAGCGAGACGAACGACTCCCACTGGTCGCGGTCGCTCTGGCTGCTGACCCAGGTGTACATCGAGAGGGTTCCGTCGGCCGCGGCCGATCCTCCACTCGAGCACCCGGCGAGGGCGGTCATGGCTCCGGCCATGAGAACGGCCGTTCCGATCGTTGCGGCCCGTCTGCGTCGATTGTTGCGTGTCACTGTGTGTGCCTCCTTCATTGGATTCATCATGTGATTGCCTACGCGAGACCCTGTTCGCGGCCGATCGGGTGACGGTCATTGTCGAGCCCGATCGGGAGCTAAATCCTATAGGGTCTTTGATATAGGGATAGTCGGACTATAGGTCGACGCCGATCCGGCGTCAAGGTCTCTCAGCGAAAGTCGACGGCGATGACGTCGACGAGAGCGCCGGATGCCCGGGGTGCGGGAATGCGGATCTCGCCGCTGGGCTCGGCGTCGTGCGAGACCTGCTCGTGCACCTCGAAGCTCACGGAGTGATCAAGCGCCTCTCCCGTCTCGAGAAGCCGGATGCCGCTGATGCGCCGAACGGGCAGGCCGCGAACCACGACCTCCTCGACGGGCGTCATGACGAGGTGAAGATAGAGCGTGCCGGGCCGCGCCGTGCTCGGGCCGTAGAAGTCCACTCCCGCGGTCGGCTGCACGCCGACCACGCTCTCCGCGTGCCGGTCCATCCACGAGCCGATGTCCTGCAGTCGCTCGATCTGCACCGGGTTGAGGCTGCCGTCGCCCTTGGGCCCGATGTTCAGCAGCAGGTTGCCGCCGCGGCTCGCCACCTCGATGAGTGTGGTCACCAGAGATCGGGGGGACTTGTCGGCCGTGTCGTCCGGCCTGTAGGCCCAGTTGTCGCCGATGGTCAGGCACAGCTCCCACGGGCCCGTCGGCGCCTCGATGGGGAAGGCCTGTTCGGGGGTCTTGTAGTCGCCCTGGCCGAGCAGGCGCTCGTTGATGACCACGTCGGGCTGCAGGCTCTTGATGAGCTCACGGAGGCCGGCACTGTTCCACTCGTCTTCGTTGCGCTCCCACTCGCCGTCGAACCAGAGCAGATCGATCGTTCCGTAGTTGCTGAGCAGCTCGGTGAGCTGGCCGCGCAGGTACTGCTGGAACCTCGCCCACTGCTCGGGACTCGCGCGGCGGTGCCGATCTGTGGCGATGGGCTTGTCGGCGTTCTCGGGCAGCCCGGCACCGGGCCAGTGCTCTTCGGCGTACGGAAGGTCCGACGGCTGGAACGCCGGGTAGTCGGGGTGGTTCCAGTCGGGAAGGCTGTAGTAGATGCCGACCCGGATGCCTTCGGCGCGGATCGCCTCGACGAACTCCTTCGTGATGTCGCGGCCGAACGGCGAGTTCTGGATGCCGAAATCGGAGTGCTCGGTGTGGAACATCGAGTAGCCGGCGTGATGCCGCGCGGTGAAGACCACGTACTGGGCGCCCGCGCGCTTGGCGAGACGGGCCAGTTCGGTGGCGTTCCACTCGATGGGATTGAACGTCGCCGCACTCGACTGGTACTCGTCGACCGTCACCGGGTCTTCGACCTCGGTGGCGCCGGGAATGATGGAGCGGCCGACCAGGGGCCACGAGATTTCGATGCCCTGCTGGCTGGCGTGGTCCCAGTGCACGAAGAGGCCGAAGCCCGCACCGATGAACCATTCACCGCCCGGCAGCGAGAAGTCGTCGGGTCTGATGAAGCTGTCTGGCAGATGCGCCATGGATGAACTCTCCCTTGAGTCGGCCCTGTAGGTCAGTGGCTATTTCCTATAGGATAAGAGCGATCATCGTCGCTCTGCAAGGGTGCGTGCGACGAATGATGTTCGACCGGCACCCAGCCCACGATGCAGAGAGGCATACGAAGCCCATGGCCATGTTCACAGACGGAGCGACCCGCCCGGCGGACTACGAGAAGTTCGTCACCCCGACACCGCAGTGGTATTCCGACGCGAAGCTCGGCATCTTCGTGCACTGGGGGCCGTTCTCGGTTCCCGCCTGGGCCGAGCCCATCGGCGCGCTCGGAACCATCGAGAAAGAGCACTGGTTCAGGCACAACCCCTATGCCGAGTGGTACTACAACACCATCCGCATCGAGGGCAGCCCGGCGCAGCAGCACCAGATCGAGACCTACGGGGGCGCCCCCTACGACGACTTCATCGACATGTGGACGGCCGAGAAGTTCGACGCCGACGCGGTGCTCGCCCTCGTGGCGAGCACGGGCGCCCGCTACTTCGTGCCCACCACCAAGCACCACGACGGCGTCACGCTGTGGGATGCGCCGGGAACGGGCGACCGCAACACCGTGCACCGCGGCCCGAAGCGCGACCTCATCGCCGAGTTCCAGCGGGCCACTGTCGACGCCGGCCTGCACTTCGGCGTCTACTACTCGGGCGGCCTCGACTGGTTCTTCGGCAAGAACCCGCCGATCGTGCGCGACGACATGCCCCGGCCGGTCGACCAGGCCTACGCCGACTACGCCTTCGACCACGTGAGCGACCTCATCGCGAAGTACACCCCCGACGTGCTGTGGGGCGATATCGAGTGGCCGGATGCCGGCAAGACGCCGGGCCCCAAGAGCCTCATCACGATGTTCGAGCAGTTCTACGCTGCCGCTCCCGACGGCGTCGTGAACGACCGCTGGGGCGAGACCCACTGGGACTTCCGCACGAGCGAATACGAGCAGGGGCTGGGCGTCGAGGCCGAGGCCACCTGGGAGAACTGCCGCGGCATCGGCTACTCCTTCGGCTACAACCGGCTCGAAGACGAGAGCAACTCGCTCGACGGGGCCGCGGCCATCCATCACTTCGTCGACGTGGTGTCGCGCGGCGGCAACCTCCTGCTCAACATCGGCCTCACGGGCGAGGGGCTCGTGCCCGAGCTGCAGCGACGCACGCTCGAGCAGCTCGGTGCGTGGAACGAGGTGAACGGCTCGTCGATCTTCGGATCCCGGCCGCTCGATGCCTCCATCGCGACGGCCTCCGACGAGCCCTGGGTGCGCTGGACCCGCACGGGTGACACCGCCCACGCCTTCGTCGAGACGACGGAGCCCACGGTGCTGCTGCAGCTCGACGCGTCCCGGCTCGTCGCCTCGAGCGCGCGCACGGCGAGCGGCGAGCCCCTCTCCGTCTCCGAGGGCTACGGCGGGATCGTTGCGAGCCTGCCCGCCGCCACGATCGCCGGGCCGGTTCAGATCACCTTCGACCTCGTCTGACCCGGATGCACGACACCAACCACCTCATCGAAGGTCGGCTCGAGCGGTTCCTGCGTGATCGCATCCGGCCGCACGCCAGCACCGTTCTCGCCGAGCTGCAGCTGACCGCCTGGCACGTCGACGGAGGCCAGGGCGAGCCGGTCGCTCCGGCCGCCGCCCTCTCAGACGAGACCGCGGCTCTCTACGAGCCGTTCGGCGTAGGCGACGCGTGGGGCCCCGCCTGGGGAACCACGTGGTTCCGGGTGCGAGGCCACGTTCCGGCCATCGCGGCCGGTCGCCGCATCGAGCTGCTCGTCGACCTCGGCTGGCATGGGGACTCGTCGGGCTTTCAGGCGGAGGGCCTCGTCTACACGCCCGACGGGCGTGCGGTGAAGGGGCTCAACCCCATGAACCAGTGGATTCCGATCGCCGCCGAGAGCGCAGGGGGAGAGGACATCGACCTCTTTATAGAGGCAGCCGCCAACCCGCAGGTGTTCGACCGGCACGACCGGCCGTTCACCTCCACGCCGCTCGGCGAGAAGGCGACCGCCGGCATCCGGCCCCGCTATCGCGTGAACCGCGCCGACATCGTGGCCGTCGACGAGGAGGTGACCGCGCTCGTCGCCGATCTCGAGTTCCTCGGGGGTCTGGCCGCCACGCTCGGCTCCCAGGATGCGCGACGCTGGCGCATCCTCGAGTCTGTCGACCGCGCGCTCGACCTGGTCGATCCGGCCGATGTGCCCGGCAGCGCCCCGGCCGCGCGCGCGGCGCTGCGACCGGTTCTGGATGCGCCGGCCGTCGCATCCGCCCACCGGGTGAGCGCGATCGGCCACGCGCACATCGACTCGGCCTGGCTCTGGCCGACACGCGAGACGGTGCGCAAGGTCGCCCGAACGGCAGCGAACGTGCTGCAGCTCATGGATGACCGACCCGAGCTGAAGTTCGTGATGTCGAGCGCGCAGCAGTGGGTCTGGCTGCGCGACGACCGGCCCGAGCTCTATGCGCGAGTGCTCGAGAGGGTGCGCGAGGGCCGGTTCATTCCCGTGGGCGGCATGTGGGTGGAGTCGGACACCAACATGGTCGGAGGCGAGGCCATGGTGAGGCAGTTCGTGGCCGGCGCCCGCTTCTTTCACGACGAGCTCGGCATCGACAGCCGCGTGGTGTGGCTGCCCGACAGCTTCGGCTACTCGGCCGCGCTGCCGCAGATCGTGCGACTCGCGGGGTTCGACTACTTTCTCACCCAGAAGATCTCGTGGAACCAGGTCAACACCTTTCCGCACCACACCTTCGACTGGGTGGGCATCGACGGCACGGCGGTCTTCACCCACTTTCCGGCCGCCGACACGTACAACGGTGACCTCACGCCCGCCGAGCTCGCGCACACGGCCCGGAACTTCGCCGACAAGGCCCGCGCGTCGCGGTCGCTGATTCCCTTCGGATTCGGAGACGGCGGCGGCGGGCCCGTGCGCGAGATGCTCGACAGGGCCGAACGAGCCGCCGACATCGAGGGTCTGCCCCGCGTGGCCATCGAGTCGCCCGAGGAGTTCTTCGATGCCGCACGGGCGGAGTACGATCCGGCCCCGCAATGGTTCGGCGAGCTCTACCTCGAGCTGCACCGCGGCACCTACACGAGCCAGTCCGAGATGAAGGCCGGCAACCGCCGCAGCGAGCACCTGCTGCGCGAGGCCGAGCTGTGGGCCGCGACCGCCGCCGTGCGTGGCGTCGCCGACTACCCCGTCGAGGAGCTCGCCGAGGCGTGGCGGCTGGTGCTGCTGCAGCAGTTCCACGACATTCTGCCGGGATCGTCGATCGCCTGGGTGCACCGCGAGGCCCGCGAGCGGTACGCCCTCGTGCGTGAGACGCTCGAGCGGCTCATCGCGGCGGCGCAGGAGGCGCTCGCGGGTACTTTGTCCGGCTCGGGTCAGGCTCCGGACGCCGCACGGCTGGTCTTCAACGCCAGGCCGCACGCGGTCGACGGCGTGCCCGCGGGCGGGGCCGGCGCGATCGCTCGACCCATCGCATCCGATGTCGCCGTTCGTGTATCGCCCGACCGTGACGGGTTCGTGCTGTCGAACGACGCGGTGACCGTGCGCCTCGACGGCGCGGGAACGATCGTGTCGATCGTGACCGCCGCCGACGGGCGCGAGGCCGTGGCGCCCGGGCAGCGGGCCAATCTGCTGCAGCTGCATGACGACAAGCCGGTGATGTGGGACGCGTGGGACATCGACGGCTACTACCGCAACGCGGTGACAGACCTGCTCGACGTCGACGGCATCGAGGTGGTGGCCGGCGGAGTGCTGGTGCGGCGCAGTTTCGGCGCGTCGACCGTCGAGCAGCGCATCACGCTCGACGACGCATCGGCGGTCGTGCACTGCTCCACCCGGGTCGACTGGCACGAGACCGAGAAGCTGCTCAAGCTCAGCTTCCCCGTCGACGTGCACGCCGAGCGCGCCCGGTTCGAGACGCAGTTCGGGCACCTCTCGCGGCCGATCCACGAGAACACGTCATGGGATGCCGCACGTTTCGAGGTCTGCGCGCACCGCTGGGTGCACGTGGGCGAAGGCGAGGGAGTCGCCATCGCGAACGACTCGAGCTACGGGCACGAGGTTCGACGCGTCGCCCGCTGGGGAGGCGGCATGAACACGATCGTGCGCGTCTCGCTGCTGCGGGCGCCGACGTATCCCGACCCGGACACCGACCATGGGGTGCACGAGTTCCGCACGGCGATCGTTGCCTCGGCGAGCATCGGCGACGCCGTGCGGGTCGGGTACGAGCTGAACATCCCGCTGCGAGAGAGCGTCGGGATGCCGGTCGAGCCGCTCGTGGCGGTGGTAGGCGACGGGGTGTCGGGCGACGGGGTCGTGGTCGAGGCGGTGAAGCTCGCAGAGGACGGCTCGCAGGATGTGATCGTGCGTCTCTACGAGTCGCTCGGGCAGACATCCACGGCGCGGGTGTCGGCGAGCTTCGACGTGTCGGAGCTGCGCGAGGTCGATCTGCTGGAGCGGCCGATGGAGCAGCTCGGGCTGCAGCGCGATCCCGTTCTCTCGGGCGACGTCGTGACTCTGCGCCCATTCGAGATCGCGACGCTGCGCTTCGTGCGATAGGCGCCAACCCCTATTCCCGGGTCTCCGAAGATACCCCCGGGGGAGTGGGCGAGGTGTATCCCGCGGGCGGATTCGGTTCACGGCCGATCGGAGGAGTATCTACTACAGCAGCCAGAACGGCTGCCTCCCCGGCCCGGCACGAACGCCCTTCCGGGGCACACGATCCCCAGAATGGAACAGCACATGACTCACAATTTCGATGAGGGCTACGAGCCCGACACAGAGAACACCGACAACTCCGAGCGCCGCGGTTTCGGTCGCGGACAGCGCCCCGGCTTCGGCCAGGGCTTTCCGTTCGGAGGCCCGGGCTTCGGCCCCGGCTTCCCCGGCTTCGCCGCTCGCGGCGGACACGGCGGCCACTTCGGACCTCGCGGCTTCCGCGGTGGCCGAGGACTCGGCGGCCACCTCGGCGAGGTCGTTCTCGCCGAGCGCTTCGCTCGCGGCGAAATCGACGCGACCGAGTACCGGGAGCGCGTCGCCGTGCTCCGTGAGGTGCAGGCCGAAGGGCGGGCGGCCCACGAGGCGGCCCGCGAGGCCCGCTCCAAGAACGGCAAGCCCAGCGACGCGTAACGCGACGCTGAACTGATCCACCGGATGCCCGGACCGCACACGCGGCCCGGGCATCCGTGCGTTGGGTCCCGGTCCCTGAGCCTGTTCCGCCCGCCGTTCCCTGAGCTTGTCGAAGGGAACCGGCCATCTTCGCCACATCACCGTCGACGCACCGCGACTGGTGGTGTCGAGATGTCGCACATGGTGGGTTTCGCTCACAGGAGGCCGCCATCTGTGACACCTCAGTGTCGCGCAGCATCCACCGCGCGCCGACGGGGTGGTCTCGATACGCTCGTTCCCTGAGCTTGTCGAAGGGAATCTCTTCGCGCTGGTTGTCGCCCTTCGACAGGCTCAGGGAACGGGTGGCTCAGGGAACGGCGAGTTGCGCCGCCACCGTCGTCATCGCGCCCGCGAACTGCTCCGGCCGCGCCCCCGAGTAGTTGAGCCTGATGAACGACCCCGTCGGCTCCGTCGGAAACCAGTCCGCGCCCGGCGCGACCATCACGCCCGCCGCGCGACTGCGCGCGACCAGCCCCGCGACATCCACGTTGTCGGCCAGCCGAACCCAGAGATTGAGCCCGCCCCGGGGCAGAAATGTGAGCGCGCCGGCGCCCAGATGCGCCTCGACCTGCCGTGCCAGCTCGTCGCGGCGATCGCGCAGCTGCACCCGCAACCGACCGAGGTGGCTGCGCCATCCGGGGTCGCGCACCACGTCGAGGGCCGCCGACTGCAGCACCCCGCTCACGTAGAGATCGTCGACCGTGCGGTCGGCCTGGATGCGCGCGAGCGCGGGCCCGCGCGCGATCACCGCGCCCACCCGCAGCGAGGGACTGAGGCTCTTGGTGAGCGAGCGGATGTAGATGACGTGCCCGTCGGCGTCGTCGGCCACCAGCGGGTGCACGTCGCCCTCGATGGCGAAGTCGTGCGCCCAGTCGTCTTCGATGAGATAGGCCCCGCGTGCCCGCACGACGGCCAGGATGTCGCGGCGCTCGTCGCGGTTCCACTGTGCGCCCGTGGGGTTTGCGAAGTGGGGTTGCGCGTAGAACAGACGGGCGCCGCTCGAGGCGAAAGCGTCGTCGAGCTCGGTCGCCGAGGGCGCATGCGAGCCGCGGGCCACGGGGATGACGCGGAGCCCGGCCTGCCGAGCCGCCGCGATCGCGCCCCAGTAGGTCGGCGATTCCATGATCACCGCGTCGCCCTGTGCCGCCAGTGCGCGGAAGATCGACGACAGCGCGCTCTGGCCGCCGGGCGTGATCATCACGTCGTCGCTCGAGACGGGTGCGGATGCTCCGACCGGCGCGATCTCGCCGGCGAACCACGAGCGCAGCTCGGGCTGGCCGTCGACCGGTCCGCGGGCGAGAGCGGATGCGCCGCGCGCCGCCCGAGACAGGGCCGCGCGAACAAGACGGCCGGGAAGCAGCTCCTCGATCGGGTAGCCCGAGTGCATCGTGATGACCGACGGCGCGACCGAGGCCATGGCGGTGCCCACGGCGGACGCATCGGCTCGGGCCTCGCCCAGGGCGGTGGTCTGCCACGCGAAGTCGGCGTGCCGCACGGCCCGGGGGCGCGCGACGAAGCTGCCTGCTCCGGGGCGCGTCTCGATGAGTCCCTCGCCGACCAGGCGCTGAACCGCGCGCTGCACCGTGAGGGGGCTGGCCGAGTGTTCCGTGACGAGCGCGCGGGTGGAGGGCAGTCGCGAGCCTGCCGGGCGGGACTCGACCAGGAGGCGGAGGTGACGCTCGATCGCGGAAGTGCTATCGTCGCTCATGAACAATGACAGTAGCGCTATCGAGTCGGCCGCGCCAGCGCTATCCTCCGAGACCGGTGCGCGCATGAGCCGCGGCGGGCTCGTCTTCGGGTTCCTCGGGGTGCTCGCCTTCTCGTTCACGCTGCCGTTCACCCGCATCGCGGTCGAACAGATCGATCCACTCTTCATCGGGGCCGGTCGCGCGGTCGTCGCCGCTGTGCTCTCCCTCGTCGTGCTGGCCGTCAGCCGGCAGCGCCTTCCCCGGGGCGCCCAATGGATGCGCCTCGCGGTCGTCGCGGTCGGCGTCGTCGCAGGCTTCCCGCTGCTCACGAGCTTCGCGCTGCAGACCGTTCCCGCGGCGCACGGCGCCGTGGTCATCGGCTTGCTGCCCGCCGCGACGGCCATCGCGGCGGTGATCCGCGCGAAAGAGCGGCCATCCATCGCCTTCTGGATCGCGTCGGGCGCCGGCGTTCTCGCCGTGATCGCGTTCATCGCGCTCGCGGGCGGCGGCCTCGAGGGGCTGCACCCGAGCGACCTGCTGCTGCTCGGGGCGGTCGTGCTCGCGGCGATCGGCTACGCCGAGGGTGCGCTGCTCTCTCGCGAACTCGGCTCGTGGCAGACGATCTGCTGGGCGCTCGTCGTGGGCCTGCCGATCATGATCCCGCTCACGGCCGTTTCGGTGTCGACGGGCGGATGGCCGCAGGCCGACACGGCGCACTGGCTGGCCTTCGGCTACCTGGCCCTCGTGAGCATGTTCCTGGGATTCTTCGCCTGGTACCGCGGTCTCGCCATCGGGCCCATCGCGCAGGTGAGCCAGATCCAGCTCGTGCAGCCGGTGCTCACGATCGTGTGGTCTGCCCTGATCGTGGGCGAACGCCTCGACCTGCTGGTCTGGTTGGGAGCACTCGTGGTCGTCGCGTGCGCGGCGACCGCAGTGCGCGCCCGCGTCGCGTCCGCCAGCATCCGCGCCCGCTAGGTGCGTCGGCTTCCGGCCGACCGGCAGCGGATGCGCCGGAGGGGCGCGGATGCTGAGCCGGTAGGGTCGGGCGCATGTGGGGTCGCATCGTTCCGCTCGTCGTGTGCGCTGTCGCGGCACTTCTCGTCAGCGCGCCCGGGCTGTTCGGGCTGCAGCGACAGCTCGTCTTCGCGCAGCTGATCGCGTTCCGCGGGCTGCTCGCCGTGGGCTTCATCGCGCTGGCCGTGGTCGGTGCGCTGCTGTTCTGGATGCTCCGGGGCCGGGCCCGCACGGCACGCCCGGTCGTCGCCGGGCTGGCCGTGATCGCCCTGCTCGCGGCCGGCGGGAACGCCGCCGTGCAGGCCGGGCGCGGCCTCGGATCGGACGCGCCGCCCGAGCCCGCAGCGGCCTCCACCGACCCGGCCACGAGCATCCGGGTTCTCAGCTGGAACACCTACGACACCGTCACCGCCGTCGAGGTCGCCCGCGTGGCCCTCGCCCAGAACTCCTCGGTCATCACCCTCCCCGAGACGTCGCGAGAGACGGCCGAGGCCGTCGGCCGTGCAATGGATGCCGCGGGCCGGCCCATGCAGGTCTTCACCGCCGAGCGCGACGACCCCGACGAGACGCCTCCGACGTCGCTGCTCGTCTCCGAGTCGCTCGGTCCATACGAGGTCACCGGCGAATTCGGCGACACCGGCGTGCTGCCCAGTGTTGTCGCGCGACCCGCCGACGGAAGCGGCCCCGTGATCGTCGCGGCGCATCCGATGCCCCCGCTGCCGTCGATCATGTCGTCGTGGCGCAGCGACCTCGACTGGGTGCGGTCGCTCTGCGACGAGCCCGAGTTGATTCTGGGCGGTGACCTCAACGCGACGCCCGATCACCTCGGGGCGCTGGGCGGATGCTCAGACGCGCTCGCCGAGGCGGGCTCGGCGGGTGCGGGCACCTGGCCGACGAGCCTGCCGCCGGTGCTCGCCGCGCCGATAGACCACGTGTTGACCACGGGCGACTGGCGCGCCGATGCGGCCGAGGTGTTCGTCACCGAGGACTCTGCGGGCAGCGACCACCGCCCGATCGTCGCGACCTTGAGCATCCGCGCCCGTTAGGCGCATCGGCGCGTGGTCGGCCGGCAGCGGTTGCGCCGAAAGGGCGCGCACGGCGCGGCTCGGACGCAGCGCAGCGCTAGACGAGCAGCGCGCGCAGCTGCTCCATCGAGTGCACCACGTGGATGGCGCCGGCCGCCTCTGCGGGGGAGCCGTAGCCCCACTCGACCATGATCGTGGGGATGCCGTGCTCGGCCGCGCCCTCGATGTCGTGGTGCCGGTCGCCCACGAGAACCGTGTTCGAGAGGTCGACGTCGGCGGCGCGCAGGCGAACGAGCGCCTCGGCCACGACGTCGGCCTTGGCGCTGCGGGTCTCGTCTTCGCTCGAGCCCGTGATGGTGGTGAAGAGGTCGGCGATGCCGAGGTGCTGCAGAATGCGCACGGCCTGCACCTCCGACTTCGACGTCGTGATCGCGAGCGGCACACCGGCGGCATGGATGTCGCGCAGCACCCCGAGGATTCCCGGGTACACGACGCTGTCGCCCTCGGGCCCGTCGGATGCTGCCAACCCGCGATAGACGACGAGCGCCTCCTGCGCACCCTCGGCATCGATGTCGGCCACGGCGCGGAAGCCGTCGAGAATGGGCGGCCCCACGAACTTGACCAGTTCGCTGGGCGGCGGAACGGGGTGCCCGAGGATCTCGAGCGTGCGGGCCAACCGGTGCAGGATGCCCGGGGCCGAGTCGGTGATCGTGCCGTCGAGATCGAACAGGATCGTCGACCAGGGCTTGGAGGGGGCGTGGCTAGTCATCGCAGACATCCTATGGGGAGGAGGTGGCGCACCTCTCGTGTATCCGAGGGATGACCGTCGCCGCGAGCCTATGACCCGGGCGTCTGCTCTCCGTCCGGGTCATAGACCCTGAACCCCTCCACCACGTGCAGCTGCGGCCCGAGCTCCTCCTGCAGGTCGCGCACCAGGCTCTCGCCCTCGGCGATCCATTGCCTGCCGACATCCGGGTCCGGCCACCGGATGTCCTCAACGGGATCGAGCACCGATTGCCAGACGTGATTCCAGTTCCGCAGTCGCAGGCGAAGTGAATCGGAGATCGGCATGAAGTCGGGGATCAGGTCTCGCGGTCCCCACTCGGGCCAGAGCCGCACGACGTTCGGGGGATCCCTGTGGCCCTGACTCACGTCATCCATGACTGCCAGCGTAGTGAGGCGCGCCGATCAGCTCGATGAGACGGCGTGCACGTCGCTGTCCCTGTGGACCTCCTTGTCAGCAACTCAGCCATAGAATCACCTTCATAGAACAGCACCCCACGGCCGCACCGGATCCCGCCTCCCCTGCCGAGCCCCCCAGTCGCCGCGGACTCGTTGTCGTCGTCTCTCTCCTGGCGGCCTCCTTCGTGGTGATCGCCACGGGCATCCTGCCGTGGCGCGACACCCTCGTGCTCGCCGATCGCGTCGTGCCGGTTCTGGGCTTCGTGGCCGCGATCACCATCGTCACCGAACTCGCCGCGGAGGCGGGGGTCTTCACCGCGCTCGCGGGCCGGCTGGCGCGCTGGGGCCGCGGCCGGCGCATCCTGCTCTGGCTGTTCGTGCTGGCGCTCGCGGTGGTCTCGACCATCTTCCTGTCGCTCGACACGACCGCCGTGCTCGTCACTCCGGTGGTCGTGCTGCTCGCCCTGCACGCCGGCCTTCCGCCGCTGCCGTTCGCGCTCGCCACGGTGTGGCTGGCGAATACCGCGTCGCTGCTTCTGCCGGTGTCGAACCTCACGAACCTGCTCGCCGAAGGGCGAATGGATGTCGGTGGTCCGGCCGGATTCGCGGCCCTCGTCGCCGCCCCTGCCGCGGTCGGCATCGTCGTGCCCGTGATCGTGCTCAGCCTGATGTTCCGCAAGGAGCTCCGCGGCCGCTACTCCGCGCCCGCCGTGGAGAAGGCGCCCGACCGCACCCTCCTCCTCGTGAGCGCGATCGTGGTCGCGGCCCTGCTTCCGCTGCTCGTCTCCGGCCTGCCCGTCTGGATTCCGGCCACCGTCGCGGCCGTGGTGATCGTGGTGCTCTTCGGCATCCGGCGCCCCGGCGCCCTGAGCCTGAGGCTCGTGCCCTGGCAGCCGCTCGGCATCGCGGTGGGACTGTTCGTGCTCGTCGAGACGGCCCACGCGCGCGGGCTCACGGCCTTCATCTCGAACATCGGCGGATCGGGCACCGACCTGCTGAGCCTGCTGCAGCTCTCGGCCCTCGGCACGGTCTCGTCGAACGCCATCAACAATCTGCCGGCCTACCTGGTGCTCGAGCCCATCGGCCACTCGCCCGTGCGCCTCGCAGCCCTGCTCATCGGAGTCAACCTCGGGCCGCTGATCACGCCGTGGGCCTCGCTCGCCACCCTGCTCTGGCACCAGAAGATCACCGGCCTCGGGGTGACGCTGTCGTGGCCGAAGTTCATGCTGGCCGGTCTCGGCGTGGTGCTGCTGACAGTGCCGCTCGCGACCGTGGCGCTGTGGCTGGTCGCTGGGCAGCGGTAGTTCCCGACACGGACAGTAATTCCCGGCGCACCGGTACATGTTGTCCGCGCCGGGCACTACTGCCGAGCTCGTCGGCTGCTGCGACCGCGACCGCAACTATCGCTTTCGCACGCTGCCGCCCGGTAGAGATGTTGCCGTTTCGGATGCCTTCCTATGTGCCTTTTCGCAGGGATATGGCGCACGTCGTAGAGTGGGCAGCGCGGTGGGGGCAGCGCAATACCAATCGTAAGGACAAGAGGAATGGCCGAATCGGGCGACTTCTACTCGCAGCAAGAAGCGTTCGACCGTCTCGCACGACTGCTGGCAGCGATGCGCGCCGCAGATGACGATCGGGTCGAGCTGTCGGTTGCCACTGTCGGTGGAGTCTCCACACCACGACTGCGTGCCTACAATCCGAACGGCAAGTACCCGACGCCCGACGGTCGAGCGAACTCCCTGAATTTCAATCTGGAGATATACAAAGCTATCGAGAACCTTCGTACCGTCTGCTATCGACAAGGTTCTGGCACGTGGTTCTCCATGACGATGTCGGTTGACAAGTCGGGCGCCGTTGACGCCGCGTACAACTATGACGAAGAACCGGATTGGATCGACGTCCCTCCAGCCGCCACAGCTTTCGCAGCAGACCAGCAGAAGTTTCCGCGAGACGCGGACAAACAACCCGCTTGGCTGAAGAGCAAGCTCTCGAGCATCGACCCGGTTCTAGATGGCGCTGCGCCTGTGCCTGAGCAGAAGGCAGTGCAGAGCGAGTGGCAACGCCTCTGCTCGCTCCTGACTGCCGATTCCCGTCTGCTCGAGGCGGTCACGCATCCGGCGTCGTACTTCGACGAGAATGCCGAGACTCTACGAGCACGAGGCATTCACGACGTCGGCCAGGCTACGCCCTGGGTCATCTGCATCGACTGGCTCGAGCGCAACAACCTTCTTGTCGAACTCGCTCCGCACGAGTCGAGCCTCGAGCTTCAGGTCGACCTCGACTCGTTGGCCATCGTTCGAGGGCAGGGCGTCGACCTGTCTGCCTTGGGCACCGAGCTGGTGCCGCTGCCCGATGCCCTCGCCTGGGCGGATCGGCTGTTGAACGCGGCCGGCCTGCAGCTCCTTCGCCTGGAGGACGGACGTGACAGCTACTCGCTCGTGGTGGTGTGGCAGGCGTCGGCGGACGAGGCGACCCAGCTGGCCGAGCACCTCGGCTCTCGGGCGCGAGCGTTGCCAAGGAGCGGCACAGTCGTATTCGGCAAACAACTCGTTGTCGGCAGCATCGGAGCGCGGATCGCCGCGTTCGCCCTTGATCTCGTGTTTCTCGCCATTGTTGCGAACATCGGTGTCGGAGTGGGCGCTCTGATCAACGGGTCGACCTCGAGTGAGGGCGGTGTCATCTTCACGACGCTCGGAATCGTTGGAGGTGTCTATCTGATCGGTCTCATCGTCACGGTAGGGCTCTCCGGATGGACTCCGGGACTTCTCTGCCTCGGCTTACGAATCGTTCGCGAAGACACGTTGATGCGCGCCGGCATCGGGCGTGCGCTGGGCCGCGGAGTCCTCCTGCTCCCTGTCGTCTTCTGGCCTTGGTGGGTTCTTCTGCTCGTCACCGCGGTGCGCGACAAGTCGGGGAGGCACCAGGGCCTGCACGATTCGCTGTCACGAACGATGGTGCTGAATGTCAGACGCGGGCTCGACCCGCGCTAGTGGCGAGCGGTGCCCGTTAGGAATCCGTTAGGACTGCAGCGCTGCGGCGCCATCCGGTCCCGGACGGGTCGCGCGGGGGCCAAGCTGTACTCATGACGACTTCCACAGTGCGGCGGCGCGGCCTGGGCGCGTGGCTTCTGGATGGCCTGACCGACGATTCCGGCTCGCACCAGGGCCCGCACGCCGCGAAGGTCGAGAAGACGAACTCGTGGTGGCGGGTGATGTGCCTCACCGGCGTCGACTACTTCTCGACCCTGGGCTACCAGCCCGCCATCGCCGCCGTCGCCGCGGGGCTGCTCTCTCCTCTCGCCACGGTCGTGCTTGTGCTGCTGACTCTCTTCGGGGCGCTGCCCGTGTACCGTCGAGTCGCCCGCGAGAGCTTCCGCGGCGAGGGATCGATCGCCATGCTCGAGCGCCTGCTTCCGTGGTGGGGCGGCAAGCTGTTCGTGCTCGTGCTGCTGGGGTTCGCGGTCACCGACTTCATGATCACCATCACCCTGTCGGCGGCGGATGCGACGGCGCACGCCGTCGAGAATCCGTTCGCCCCGAGCTGGTTCCACGGCAACGAGGTCGTGATCACACTCGTGCTCGTGGCCCTGCTCGCCGCGGTGTTCCTGCGCGGATTCAAGGAGGCCATCAACATCGCCGTGGTGCTCGTGGCCGTGTTCCTCGTGCTGAACGCGATCGTGATCGTCGTCTCGATCGGGCACGTCGCCCAGAACGCGGTCGTCGTCACCGACTGGTGGGCCGCGCTCACCGCCCAGCACGGCAACCCCGTGGTGATGGTCGGCATCGCGCTCATCGTCTTCCCCAAGCTCGCGCTGGGACTCTCCGGCTTCGAGACCGGCGTCGCGGTCATGCCGCAGATCTCGGGAAAGCCGGGCGACACCGAGGCCAACCCGGCCGGACGCATCCGGGGCGCGCAGCGGCTGCTCACGACCGCGGCGATCATCATGTCGACGTTCCTGATCACGTCGAGCATCGTGACCACGTTCCTCATTCCGCAGGAGCAGTTCAAGAGCGGCGGCGAGGCCAACGGGCGAGCCCTCGCCTACCTCGCGCACGAATACCTGGGGCCCGCGTTCGGAACGATCTACGACATCAGCACCATCTGCATCCTGTGGTTCGCCGGAGCCTCGGCCATGGCCGGCCTGCTCAACCTGGTGCCCCGCTACCTGCCGCGCTACGGAATGGCGCCCCAGTGGGCGCGGGCCGTGCGGCCGCTCGTGATCGTGTTCTCGCTGATCGCATTCGTGATCACGATCGTGTTCCAGGCCGATGTGGATGCCCAGGGCGGTGCGTACGCGACCGGCGTGCTGGTACTCATCACCTCGGCATCCGTCGCCGTGACGCTCTCGGCCCTGCACAAGAAGCAGCGCAAGCGCACGATCGGATTCGGCGTGATCGCGATCGTCTTCGTGTACACGACCATCACGAACGTGTTCGAGCGGCCCGACGGCGTGCGCATCGCGGCGCTCTTCATCCTCGGCATTCTCGTGGTCTCGATCGTGTCGCGGGTGCAGCGCTCGTTCCAGTTGCGCGCGACTTCGGTCACGTTGGATGCGGCGGCGCAGGACTTCGTGCTGGCCGACGCGGATGCCTACGACCAGGTTCTCATCGTCGCCAACGAGCCCGACGACGGCAGCGCGAGCGAATACAAGCAGAAGATCTCAGAAGAGCGACGAGACAGCGGGATCCCGTCGCGACGGCCGGTGATCTTCCTCGAGGTCTACCCCACCGACTCGTCGAACTTCGAGGAGGATCTCGAGGTGCGGGGCGTCGTGCGGCACGGCAACCGCGTGCTGCAGGTGACGAGCGGCAACATCCCGAACACGATCGCCACGGTGCTGCTTGCCATTCGCGACCTCACGGGCACGGTGCCCGACATCTACTTCGAATGGACCGAGGGCAACCCCATCTCGAACATGTTCAAGTACCTGATCACAGGAGGCGGAGAGGTCGCGCCGGTGACGCGCGAGGTGCTGCGCAGGGCGGAGTCGCAGCGCTCGAGGCGCCCCGACGTGCACGTGAGCTAGCCGGCTAGCTTCGCCGAGCGCGGGTGTTCCCGCCGAGCGCGGCGACGCTGCCACGGCGCAGCGCGGGAACTCCCGCGCTCGCGGATACTCGCGGTCAGGCGAGACCGAGCAGCGTCAGCGGGAGGCCGCCGAACAGGAAGAGCGGGATCGGGAGCACGAGTGCGGCGACCCCTCCGATGAGGCTTCGGCGCGCGGCGCGGGCGCCCAGTCCGGTGGCTCCCGCCGCATCCGGTGTCTCGGCCCAGCGCAGGCCGCGGCGCGCGAAGACGATCGCGCGGATCGCGAAGTACCAGATCACGGGAATGCAGACGAACACGAAGGGCGCCAGCACCAATTGCCCGTCGGCGCGCAGGAGGTAGAGCGGCGCCCAGAGAACGACGAAGCCGATCACGGTGAGGACGCCCGCCAGAGTGGCGTTCACCGTGGCGGTGCGTGCGGCGCTGTTGACGAGGGGTTTCGGAAGCAGCTTGAGCGCGCTCTTGTCCGGTTCCATGAGTGGGAGCCTACTTGTTCCGCAGTAGTGCCCGGTGCGGGCAGTATGCCCCGGTCTACCGGTACCTCTTGTCCGCGGAGGTGACTACTGGCCGAGCGCTTCGTCGACGAAGCTGCGCTTCACGATGACCTGGCGGCTGCCCGGGTCGAACTGCACGGCCACGATGTCGGCGCTCTGAACGATCGCGAGGGCGTCGCGGCCCGCGAGGATCGTTCCCTGCACGTCGGCGCGTTCGGCCTCGGGCACGGCGAGTCCCAGCTCGGCGAGCGACGTGAACAAGGGCAGCACCAGCTGGCCGTCTGTGGAGGTGAGTGTGCGCACACGCGGGCCGGATTCGGGGGTCGACCCCGTGACATCCACGACCAGCCCGCCCGTGGTCGCGAGCGACAAGACCTTCTGGATGCCGGCCACGCTCGGCTCGGCCTCGAAGGCTCCGAGGGCGTCGCGCACGGCCGTGTTCACGTACGAGCGGGGAAAGGGAACGGGACGCTTGGCCATGGGGGCTCCTAGAAGAGTCGGGAGTCGCTGTCGTCGAGGCCGCGCATGGCGTCGTAGTCGAGCACCACGCAGCGGATGCCGCGGTCCTGCGCGAGCGTGCGGGCCTGAGGCTTGATCTCCTGGGCGGCGAAGATGCCCTGAACGGGCGAGAGGTGCGGGTCGCGGTTCATGAGCTCGAGGTAGCGGGTCAGCTGCTCGACCCCGTCGATGTCGCCGCGGCGCTTGATCTCGACGGCCACAGCCGCGCCGACCGAATCGCGGGCCAGGATGTCGACGGGCCCGATGGCGGTCATGTATTCGCGGCGAACGAGCGTGTGCCCGTCGCCCAGCAGGGTGATCTGCTCGGCGAGCAGCTTCTGCAGGTGCGCCTCGACCCCGTCTTTCTGAAGGCCCGGGTCGATGCCGAGCTCGTGCGACGAGTCGTGCAGCACGTCGTAGATGCTCACGACGAGGACGTCGTCGGTCTTCTTCTGCGTGACCTTCCAGAGCTGGGTGATGCCGGCATCTTTCTGCACGTCATCGGGCTCGTCGAAGGTGATGTAGCAGGGCGGGCTCATCCAGTTGAGCGGCTGATGTTGTATGTCTCGATGAAAAGCGACCGTTCCGTCCGCTTTGATCATGATGAGGCGGGTCGCAAGGGGCAAATGCGTGCTCAGTCGGCCTGTGTAGTCGACGGAACAGCGGGCAATAAGGAGGCGCACAGTTCAACGTTAACGGACGTGTTGGGTATAGATCTGCACGCTGGAACGCTACAACGCATCCCGTCGTGCGCCGATCTGTCCCTCCTCACGTTGAACCATGCGACACGTCGAGTCATCGACTTCGTTCTACCCGCGCCGTTGACCTCGCGCTAGAGTCTGCCCATGCTTCGTCGAATAGATGTGAATGGTACTTGGCGTTCACTTGACAGAGATTTTTGGCCTACAACGGCGCCGTTAGGTGCGCAGTCGATCATTTATGGCCACAACGGGAGCGGTAAGTCTACTTTTGCAGAGTTGCTACTAAGCCTCGCGGATGACGCTCCCGCAACTCAGATGATCTGGGAAGACGAGGACAAGGCGCGTTTGACAGTAAGTGAGGAAGACGGCTCCCCGTCACCCTCCATGGCCGTCTTCACTCGAAAGTGGGTTGATGACAACCTCGCGGACTTTTTGGACGGCGAGAGCGCCTCGGGAATTGTCACCCTTGGCAGCGAAGCGATTCACGCGAAAGAGGAAGAAGCGCAACTCGTTGTCGAGATTGCGGAACTCCGGGCAGCCGAAGCTGAAGCAAACTCGCAGGTGATCGCCGCGGAAAAGCTCGCTGACCAGCTGGCCGCGGATGTTCAAAGCCAGATCGTCAACCAGCTAAGACCCTTCGACTATGAGTACTACACCCGAAATCGTTTCAATCTCCCGAAGGTAAAAGAAGAACTACGTAAGTACGGAGAGGTCTTCCCCTCGGCCAACGAGCACGCAGCAGCACTCGTGAAGCTGGCGGAACCGTCGCTAAAAAGTATCCCGGTCACGCTCGATCCGCCTTCAGCAAGCGTCATCGGATTGGATGGTGTGGGTGCCTTGCTGGGGGAAAGCCCTATGCGCCTTGCAATCGATGCGCTGGAGGGCAACCCACCTGCGCAGACTTGGGTGGAGGAGGGTCTCTCTCTTCATGAGTCTCGCGATGACTGTCTGTTCTGCGGTAAGCGTTTCGATGATGCTCGACGGAAAGAATTAGCTGAGCACTTCGACGCTAGTTGGCTGAGACTACGAACCATGGCGAATGACTTGCTCCGGGGAGTTGGCTTTGCCACTAACGCGCTTGAACAATGGCTATTCCGGTTGCCAGATGCCTCTGAACTAACGACCGACTTGCAACGTCCTTACGCTGACGCCGAAGAAAATATCCAGGCGGCCGTTCGGGCACGAATCTCTCTGCTCGATGAGCTCAAAGCAGTTCTGGAACTCAAGTCGTCTGATCCGACGACACAAACCCTCGGTCCTGACATATCGCTCTTATCGCAGCGCATCTCGATAGCTGCTGCTGCGAAAGCAATTGTTGAACACAACGATCAAGTCACTCGGCGCGTCGAATACATGGCAAAGTCACGTGGCGTCGTGTTCGGTCATATTGTCGGTTCACAACACGCAAATTTCACGGCTGCCGAAGGACAAGCAACAGAGGCCGCTCTTCGACGGACAAGAAGTCAGAATGAAGCGCGTGGAGCCGAACGGAGGCTCGAAGAAGTTCGTGCGGCCCAGTTTACGACGAAGGCCATGGCAGACACCCTCACTAATGACCTCTCTCGCGTGTATGGCAAACATCACTTGACGGTGGTTGTCACGGATGACGGCAAGTCCTACGTTTGCCGACGTGGTGATGCCCCTGCAACGCATCTAAGCGAGGGCGAAAGGATGACTCTCTCCTTGTTGTACTTCCTGAGGCGCCTTGAGGATGAACAGGAGTCAGGCATAGAGCGAGCGCAACGAATTGTCGTTATCGATGACCCCTCGAGCTCGCTTGATCGAGAGGCAATTTTCGCAACTCATCAGTGGCTACTCGATACGTTGGAAAATTTCGGGCAGTTCATAATCTTGACCCACGACTTCGGGCTTCTGCGCCTCTTCATAAAGTCAAAGGGCGGCAAGTGGGGGGCCTCAAATAAGGCCACTCGGATGGGTGATGCACACGAGACTCGTTTTCCGAAGGTCGCCTTCCTTGAAATGTATTCGGCTCAGGACGGAGAACAACGTGGTACTCGGATCGCTGCCCTGCCCCCTCTTCTGTTGAGTACTACATCGGAGTACGCCTATCTGTTCGCTATGGTCATGGCGGGTGTAGGTGACGGTCCTGATAGCGACCGTCTCTTCCTGCTCCCGAATGCTGCTCGCCGAGTTCTCGAAATCTTCGCAAGCTACAAGGCTCCTCATCGAACCGATTTCTCGGAACAACTGCGTTCTCTGGTCGAGGCCGAAGAAGGTTCGCCGTTCCGTGATGTGTACGACTTCTGCAACCGCTATTCGCACGGCGAGGGCAGCGAAAGCGTCGACGTGCTCGATGCGCGTTCCGTCCAAGCTCAACTTCGCAGAGCAATGGAATTCCTCAAGGCCGTCGATGAGCAGCACTTCAGAAGGATGTGTCAGGCAGCGAAGGTCGACAAGCAACACTTGCTCCTACGGGAACCCCGTGCCGTCCCCTCAGGCAGTCCAGGTGAGAGATGACGCCACAAGTGGTGTTGGAGTTCGTCGATCTCGAACGGAAGGCACTCGGATGTCGATGAGCCACAATGCCGCGGTACTTGTAGGGAATGGGCTTTCAATAGCCTTCAATCCAGGTCTCAATCTACAAACCATCACTAAAGAAGTGATGCGACGAATTGAAGCGGCTGACGGCAATGACGTAATCGCTGCCATGAAAGAGATAGCCGAGCGCGCGCTTCCCGATGGCGTGACGAGCGCCGACGACTTCGAACAGCTTGTAGGCGCGTTCGGTTCCGAATCACGAACACTCAGCACTTTAGAGACTCTCGCGTCCCTAACCACCCCAAAGGATAAAAAGCTCCTGAAGGCGATCCGCAAAGTCGCTTCGTTTGCCGAGAAGGTTCGCGATAACGGCATATCTCATGTGCTGGAGGTCATCTGCGAACGCTCGCGCGCCTACGTGGACGATGCCGCGAATCTTCACGACCTCGTGTCTGCCATCGCTACGAGCTTCAACGGAAAGGTCGTTTTCGGGAACCTGAACTACGACACTCTTCTGCTCGCGGCCATGCTTCACGTCTTTAAGTCGAGCGAACTCGCTGATCTTGCGGATGGCCGCCGCACGGTGCGCGTCACTGTCAACGATTGGGAGCCGCGGGATGTTCAAGCTCTTCGCCGCGACGCATCTGACTTTCCATCCTCACGCCGCATCCGCCTATTGCATCTCCATGGCTCTCTCACTTACTGGGTGAACAGAGACCACTCGATCCATGCGAAACTCCCGAAGGAGCTTCTGGATGACCGCGATCAATGGGAAGCAGTGCGAAAGGGAACGACCGATGTGCGTCCGGCAGTTGTGCTGGCGAACCCGCGGGACAAAGCCCAGCACGTGGGGGAATATCCGTTTAGCCTCGCCTACGAAATGTTTAGCCTCGGCCTAGAAAGCGCTGATCATTGGCTTATTATCGGGTACTCATTCAAGGACGCGCCCGTCAACAAGATGTTGAGTGACGTATTCCTTGATTGTGAGGAGAATCCGACGGTCCTGGTCGTCACCTACGGCGAGTCGCCCACACGATTAGAAGTGGAGAGGGCCTTTGGGTGGGGCGCGGACGATGGAGATTCCAAGGATTGGCTCACGATCAACCGGCGAGGAGCCAATGGTGTTCAGGACACGAAGCACTGGCAGCGATTCATATCATAAGGAGAAGTTGCCGACCCGCAACAAGCCCTACGCGCTCGTCATCCAGCTCGGGGAAGCGTGTTGTGCGAAGGAGAGATGCGTGTCCAGTCGTCGTCGGCGGTGGCACTCAACACTTCACTGGCGGTCACTGGATCGAGTCTGCGCGCCAATCCCGTCAGAAGCGCATCGTCTCGTGTCATCTCGACCCCTAATGCCTAGATCGCAAGCCAGCAAGTCTTCAAGGTGTGTGATCCGTACACCGATCGCTTCTGTCGAACCGGCCGGAATCTCATTTCCTCGTTCGATCTGGTCGATGTGCTCCTCTGGAATGTCATCGGTGATCGGAATAAAGTCGGGAGCCTGCTCAAGAATCCAACGAACAAGTCATTGCCCAAGAAGCGTGGCCAGACCACGAATCTCGACCGGTCGATCACCCGCTGACCGCCCGATCCGATACAGTGGCCGCAACTTCAAGGGGGCAGCGATGAGCGATGCTGACGAACAGCACAGCAGCGAAGCGGGTTCGCAGGCGGGCAGCGGAGATGCGCCGTCCCCGGACGGATGGCAAGTTTTGGCGAAGGAGCAGGCCGCTCGCTGGATGAGCATGGACCCTGAAGAGGTGGCGCGGCTCGCTTTGGGCCAGCCGCAGCTCGTTCACTATCTAAAGCTCGGCATGGAGGTCTTCGACGCGGTGACCGCGGACGAGCGCTCCGACAATAAGCACCTCTTCGATCAGTACTTGTTGATGAATGACAAACTCATCAAAGGCTTGCTAAAGCGCCTGGAAGCAGAAAACGTAAGTGTCGAGGAACGCGCTCAGATATACGCGCTTCTCCGCGAAACTCGTGAAGCATCCGGTGACAAGGCATCAGAGTTTGTAAAGGTGAACGAACGAGTGAGCAACAAGAGGATGTTGGCCACGGGGCTCTTCATCATGGTGGGCATTGGCGTCGGCGTGTATTTCGCGCGGGGACAGGTGAACCCAATTACTTTGACTAGGTGATGCTTGGTCAGCTGCCGTAAGACTTGCGTGGATGAGAGGACTCTCGCACTGCCGTCAGCGACTGATTAGCTGGTCCCGGGCCATTTCACCCCGAGCTCCCTTGTCGATAGGCAGCACTTGTTCAGTCCGGAATGCCTTCGAGTCCCTGCCCGAATACTCGCATCGCACCCTCGTGGAGCAGCCAGTTGGAGAGTGTCTGTCGGCGTTCGATCAGCCCGCGAATATCTTCGAGCGTAATCGCATAGATGAGCCCGATGTTCTTGGTCTGCGCTTGCTTGAGACGAGTCACTGCAGTCCCGTAGAAGCCACTCGCGGAAACGAAGACGCCGATTCGCACGCTCGACTTCCGATCATCGATCTTTGACTCGAACACTCGAATCTCGGCGACACCGACGGGCTTCGACCAGTTCTTGCATTCGACGAACCAGTACGGGCTATGTTGTGCCAACCAGAACGCATCGGGGAGATTGCTGCGTAGAACCAGGTCAACCTCTTCTTCGTCCGTGCGAAAGTTCTTCTCCGCTACCGTGAGGTCGTGGCCTTCAGTGTTGAACAAAGCCTCGACGAGGCGTTCCAGCGCGTCCCCACGCTGCTTGTTCGTGCTTGTTGATCGATCCGCGTTCAGAGATTCAAGGTGATCTAGGGCCGCTATAGCCTGCCCGAACCAGTATTGGGAACCCATACGCCCCTCGAAGTCAGCAAGTACTCCAAAGAGGACACCGAGATTGCGAGCGTAGTCGGCGACCGCTCCGCCTGTGCCCGTCCACCAACTGTCAACAAAGGCTTCCGCGGAAGGCCGGTTGTCTATCTCAAAATCGTCCATGCCTTCCGTGAGTGCATAACTGACGGGTATGTCGGCGGGTAGGTGGGTCAGGAAGACTGTCATGAGGATAGGCCAGGCAACGAGCCGAGCTTCACGGAAGAGAGCGCCCAATGTTTCGACAGCCCGCGCGGGCGGGAGTGGGGGAATGCTAGCTTTCCGAGCTGCATCGATTACCTGCGAGATGTGATCGGTGGACCGTTCGGGCATGTCCCCCCAGAGAAACTCGTGTAGGAAGAGAGGCTCCTCAACCGCTCCATCTAGCCACGAGGCCGCCAACAGCTGTCCGAGAGCCGCGAGGTCGCCTTCAGGTGTTGCTTCACTCTCTTCAGCGACACGTTTCTCTGCGTGACGCCTGGCGTTCTGGAGCTCCGCCTCGTCGCCTCCCCGGTACTCTTCAGCCATGTACATTCCGGTGAGGAAACCGCCGGATGCCCATCCGCTGCGCACCGCGCCGTAGGCTGCGACGCAAGCGCTCCACCCGAAGCCCTGGGCCTCAAGCACGGCCAGCGCACCTGCCGCGGTGGTCGCGAAATCGACACTCTCGGGGCGTTCTTCCTCATCTCCACCGTCGATGACGGCATCCGAGGAATCGAACACGAACCTGGGTAGATCACCTGCCTGCTTGCGGTAGTCGATCAGCGTACGGTCACCGACCTCGAAGTACGTGTCAAACCCCATATTGGGATGCTAGCGGCGACTGATCAATTCCCAGACCTCGACTGGATACCGATTGGCGTCGATCCAGACACCAAGACCCTCTTCGAGGCGAACGAGAAGGACGTCAAGCCTCAGCTACTCATCCAGTTGAGCGGCTTGTACGAGCCGCCGTCGGAGTGCACCAGGATCGACCCGTCGCTCTTGAGCATGAGGAGTCGGGTGGCCAGAGGCAGGTGCGCCGAGAGGCGGCCTGCGTAGTCGACGGAACAGTTCGCAATGACGAGACGCACCGTGCGAGTTTACTCGGCCCCGCGCGAAGCGGGTTAGCCGGCGAGCTCGTCGAGCAGCGCCGACAGCGCCCTGTCGTGACGCTCCGTGGCGGCGAACACGCCGTCGGTCACGTGTTCCGCCACCCAGGCGATCTCGACATTCGTGCTCAGGCACCTCATGCCGAGGTTCACCATCACCGGCTGCAGGGCCACGACGGCGCGGGTGCCGCCCGACAGGCCGCCGTAGCTGACGATGCCCACCGGTTTGTTTCGCCATTCGGCATGCAGGTAGTCGATGGCGTTCTTCAGCGGCGCCGAGAAGCTGTGGTTGTACTCCGGCATCACGAAGATCACCGCGTCGGCCGCGGCCACCCGAGCACTCCATCGCTTCGCCGGCTCGCCGATGTAGCGTCCCAGCTTCGGATGATGCGGCTCGTCGTGCAGGGGAAGCTGCAACTCCCGCAGATCGACGAGATCGACGTCGAACGCCCCGGCATCCGGATGCGGCGCATGCGCGCCGGCCGCCGCGACCACCCAGTCGCCGATGGCGCGGCCCACTCGCGTCTCGCGGATGCTCGCCACGAGCACGAGAAGCCTCACAGCGTCACGTCTGCCCGCTCCGACTCCTTCTGATGGGTCGAGGCGTCCTTGTAGTCGGTGTAGGTGTAGGGGTTGTCGAGCATCTTGGCCTCGGGGGCGTCGGGGTTCATGCCCTGCGTCCAGGCGGGCTCGCCGAGTTCGCTCTGCAGGTAGTCGACGGTCGACTCGATCTCCTTCTTGACCGAGGCGAGGTCGTCGCCCAGCAGTTCGCCGTCGTACTTGGCGATCGCGCCGTCGACCATCACTGTGTGCACGTCGCCGCGCCCGGCCTGCAGTGCGATGTGCCCGTTCGGATTGAGGATCGGGTACATGGTGGGCGAGTGATCGTTCTTGATGAGAACGATGTCGGCGCGCTTGCCGACCTCGAGCGAACCCACGAGGTTCTGCATGCCGAGGCTCGCCGCCCCGCCCCTCGTGGCCCACTCGACGACGTGCTCGGCGCGCAGGTGCGAGTGGGTGACGGTGTCGCCGTGCTCGTGCGCCTTGATGTGCTCCCACCCGCGATCCGCGCCGAGGGTCGAGCGCATGGCCGAGAACAGGTCGCTCGAGAACCAGACGCTGGTATCGACCGACAGAGACACAGGGATGCCGTGCTGACGCAGGATCCACGACGGCGGGTAGCCCTGGCCGCAGCTCAGCTCGCTCTCCGTCGACAGAGAGACGGATCCGCCCGTGGCGGCTATGCGCTGGTAGGAGTCGTCGCTGAGCGTGGCCGCGTGCACGTAGACCGTCTCGGGCGCCATGAATCCGTTCTCGTGCATGAGCCGGATGCCATCGTCGTTGGTCGCGCCCCAGACTCCGGCGTGGGTGGTGACCGGCAGCCCGAGCTCGCGGGCCGCCTCGAATGCGGCGCGCTCGGGGAACGCGGGGTCGCCGGTGACGTCGAATGCCAGCTGGAACCTCAGGTCGTCGGCGCCCGTGTTGTTCTTTGCGAGGAACGCGAGAACGTCGGGGTCTGCGGTCCACTCCCAGGGGCCGGCGAAGATGTTGCCGTAGGCCAGGACGAACCGCCCGGTCGATGAGCGCAGGGCATCGAGGGCCGCCTCGCCGTGGTCGATGGTGCGGAGCCCGTGCGACCAGTCGACGGTCGTCGTGACGCCCGCGTCGATCGCGTCGAGCGCCGACAGGCGGTTGCCCGCGTGCACGTCTTCGGGGCGGAAGCTCTTGCCGTGCTCGAGGTAGTACCAGACGAAGTACTGCGTGAGGGTCCAGTCGGCGCCGTAGCCGCGCATGGCGGTCTGCCACATGTGTCGATGGGTGTCGATCATGCCGGGCATCAGGATGCCGTCGGTCGCGTCGATCTCGAAGGTGCCGTCGGGCACGGCCAGGTGCTGGCCGATGGCCGCGATGCTGGTGCCGATCACGAGCACGTCGGAGTTCGTCAGGACCCGTCGCTGGTCATCGACGGTCACGACGGTTCCGTTGCGGAAGACGATCGGACGGTCGTCGTCGGGCGGTTCGGGGGTGTTCGGGTTCTGCGACATGATTCGACTCCTTCGGCGATGTCTGGTGGGGGTGGTGCGGGTGAAGCGGGGTGCTGCTTGCGGTGGTGCTGGATGGCTCAGAGCGCGACGGTCGGGTAGTCCTTGCCGAGCCAGTGGGCGAGTTTGACGGCGTACTCCCGCTGGAACGCCAGCGGACCGGACTTCGTCTCGTAGTCGTCGTTGTAGAGGGCGATGAAGATCGTGAGGGTGAGAAAGAAGTGGGCGCCGAGTTCGAAGAGACGTGTGTAGTCGTGCTCGACGAGCGCGCGGCGCTCCTCGTCGGTGAACGAGAGCCAACTGGTCTTCTCGACCCGGTTCCCCGTGCCCAGCCAGGGGCCGTACTCGGTCTCCCATCGCTCGACCAGGCCATCCGGATCGGCCTTGTACGCGGCCAGCAGCTCGGGGTCGCGATCGACCTGGTAGAGGAACTTGTTCACGTAGTACTTGCTCATCGCGGATCGCCTCCGGGGTACCAGGTCATGTACATCTCGCGGGTGTGGAAGAGGTCGAGCTCGTCGACGTAGGAGGCGGGAATCGCGCCCGCGATGCCCATCATGAGGATGAGGTCCATGAATCCGTGGGTGGCGTTGCCGGCCCCGGACATGGACTCGTGCGTGACGTTCTCGAGGATCGCGTCGATATCGCCTGAGGCCAGCCAGTCGATCGCCTTGCGGTCGAAGATGGGGTCGGGGCCCGTCTCGCCGAACTGGCGCGGACCTCCGAGCTCGAGCGACAGGTGCCCGCTGCCGACGGCGGCGATGCGCAGGTCTGAGGGGTACTCGTCGATGATGCTGCGGATGGCCCGGCCCAGCTGCCAGAACCGCTTCGGGCTGGGCAGGGGCGGGGCGAAGATGTTGGTGTAGATGGGCACGACGGGCAGATCGGCGTCGGGCCTGGTCGTGATGATCGGGCAGATGATGGAGTGGTCGAGCTTCAGTTCGTGGCTGACGGAGAAGTCGAATCCGCGGTCGAGCAGACCCTGCAGCATAAAGCCCGAGAGCTCTTCGTGGCCGTCGAGCACATAGGGCGGGATGCCGAACTCGCGCTCCTCGTTGTAGAAGATCGCGTCGTAGGTGGGCTGCTTGCCGATGAGGAACGCGGGGTAGTTGTCGGAGAAGAACTGGTGGAAGTGGTCTGCCCCGACCATCACGAGGATGTCGGGCTTCGCGGCGGTCAGCGTCTCTCGGTAGGCCTCGACCTTGCGCTTCCACTCGTCGGCCTGGGGCATGCGGCTTTCGGGCGGCGCCGTGGTGGCCTTCAGATAGAAGGGGTGGTGTGTGGTCGCCAGAACGGCGCTCAGTTCTGCCATCGTCAGGCTCCTTCGCCGGATGTGTCTGTTTCTGCAGAAGGGTCGGGGGTGGGCGGCACGTAGACCGCGTTGCGGTCGACCGAGTAGTAGACGTCGGGCCCGATCGGGCTCACCTGCTCTTCCCTGATGTGGCCGAGCAGCCCGGCCGTGCGGGCGAGCAGGGCGAAGCCGCGCAGCATCGTGACCGGCAGCCCGAGGTCGGCAAGGGCCGCGCCCGCGACTCCCGCGCCGTTCAGGGGGAGGTTCTTGCCGAGCACCTCGTGCTGCACCCGGCCGATGGCCGCGAACAGCCGCAGGTGCGGGCCGAGGGTGCCTTCCTCCTCGGCGATGCGCATGATGACGGGGGTTCGTGGGTCGCCGTCTTTATGCACCGGATGCCCGAGGCCGGGAATGCGACGCTTCTCGGATTTCGCAGCATGCAGGGCCGTGCGCGCCACCTCGTCCCAGTCGGCGTCATCGAAGGCCGTCGTGTCGGCATCGAGGGACTGCACGATCGCGTCGAGGTAGAGGCCCGTGTCTTCGGTGACCCCGAGAAAGCGTGAGCCGCCGCCGAGCAGGCCGGCCGCGACCGCTCCCTGAAGCGAGTCCGGGGCGCTGTAGTAGGTGAGCCGCGCGGCGATTGCGGTCGGTGTGAAGCCGTGGTCGGCAAGCGACACGAGCACCGCCTCGAACACCCGGCCCTCGGCCGCCGTCGGTCGCCTCTTGGCGACGAGCCAGAACGCCAGCTCGCCGAAGGTGACCTTGCCGAGAAGATCGGCGCTCAGATCCTGCCCCAGCAGCGAGATGCTCGAGAGGTCGCTCGTTCCGATTCCGGTGGGGTAGTCGGTCATGATCTGAGCCAGTCCTTGATCTCGGTGTCGTCGGCGCCCAGCGCGGGCGGCGCGCTGCGGTAGGCAGGAGGGGTGAGCGAGAAGTCGATGGGGTTCCTGATCATGGGCACGGCACTCTCGCCCTCGCCTACGAGCACCACGGGCTCGAGGCCGAGGCTCTCGGCGAGGGCCACGCCCCCGTCGATGGTGTTGATCGGCCCGCAGGCGACGCCGGCCTGTGTCAGTCTCTCGAACCACTCGGACACGGTTGCGGTCGCGAGTGCCTCCAGCAGCAGGGGGCGCAGCTGCTCCCGGTTGCGGTTGCGCAGTTCGGTCTTCGCGAAGCGGGGATCGTCGGCCAGGTGCGGGAGCCCCAGGGCGGTGGCGAGCTTCACGAACTGGGCGTCGTTCGCGGCGACGATCACGATCTCGCCGTCGCTGGCCGCCAGGGGCTCGTAGGGGAACAGGCTCGGATGCGCGTTGCCCATGCGGAACGGCACCTGGCCGCCGGCGACGAACGTCGAGCTGTGGTTGGCCATCGCCGAGAGCGCCGTCGACAGCAGGTTCACCTCGACGTGCTGTCCCCGGCCTGTTCTGTTGCGGTGGTTCAGGGCGGCGAGGATGCCGATCGTGGCCTGCATCCCGGTCATGATGTCGAAGACCGAGACGCCGCTGCGGTAGGCGGGTCCGTCGGGTTCTCCGGTAAGGCTCATCAACCCGGATGCGGCCTGCACGATCAGGTCGTAGCCGGGCAGCGCCGCCCCGGCCTGTGAACCGAACCCACTGATCGACGCGTAGATGACGGCGGGGTTCAGAGCCGCGACGGAGTCGTAGTCGAGCCCGAACTTGGTCAGGCCTCCGGGCCGGAAGTTCTCGATCACGATGTCGGCTCGCGCGGCGAGTTCGTGAGCGAGTGCCCGGTCGCCCTCGTCGCCGAAGTCGAGCACGACGTCGCGCTTGTTTCGGTTGATGCCGAGGAAGTAGGTGGAGACGCCGTCGCGTTCGGGCGGTGCCCAGTCGCGGGTCTCGTCGCCCTTGGGGCTCTCCACCTTGATCACGTCTGCGCCCAGGTCGGCCATGAGCTGCGTGGAGTACGGGCCGGCGAGCACGCGCGAGAAGTCGGCCACAACGAGGCCGGCGAGAGGGCCTGATCGCGGGGCGGAACTGGGGTCTGGAGTCGTCATCGTCACCATATCTGAACTGCGGACAAATGTCCGCGATGCGGACACGAGCCAAGTATGCGCCTCCAGGAGGCGACCGTCAATGCTTCAGTTCGTGACCCGGGGCGTATTGCTGAACCCATTGTGGATGTTGGTCCCTACTTCGCCCCTATCCTCCACTCGCTCGCCAGTGGGATCGGACACGGCTCCCGCTTACCCGTATAGCGAATGTAGAAAATATCTATAAATGCCGCCAAAAAGCACTATTACAATTTAGGAGGCAACACGCTTTGAAATTATTGCTCAAATAAATTAGTCTGGCGCGCGGGGGCTTCGTTGCCATGCACCAGGTTTCGAAGCAGCGGCGAGATCCTGTCCTGATTATTGAGTTTTTGTCGGCTCGCGTAATTAATAAGACGGACACGTGTCTTCCCAGGTAACGAGCTCTTGCTCACATAGCGCCGGCGACCCTGCCGCCTGCACAACGCAACTGGAGGCATCGATGACATCGTTGTTAAATTCTGTCGAGAATTCACATGGAAAACGTCGTGCACGAGCGAAACAGGTCGGGATGGCGGGCGCGTTCGCGGCCAGCCTCATAGGTTTATCGCTGATGGGAGCAGGGCCTGCCATAGCCGCACCGCAGCCCATCCTCCCGGATGTCGCCGCTGGGCAGACACCGGTTCAGATTGGAGGCTCCCCGAACTGGGTCGGTTACCAGGTCATCGACAGCGCCGGACTTCCGGAGGAAACGACAGGCAACCCTTGGCCGCTCGTCGATTCCTTCTACACGCTGCCCAAGACAGGGCCGACAACACTCATCATGCAGCCCCGCCAGCCCGACGTCGCTACCGGCTACCAGGTCCCACCGGCAAATCTCGGACCGGTAAGCGTCACCGTGACGCCTGACGGAGGCAATGCGACGCTCGATGCCAACCTTCGATTCGACCAGACTGTTGACGGAGCCATGGAGAACGGTCGGTTCCCGGCACCCAGCGTGAATCTGCTCAGCGACGGCGACTTCGAGAGTTTCCGCCGAGGTGGATGGACGCTGAACTATGACTTCACCAGCCTGCCCGGAGGGTCTCTGCCAGCGGGAAGCTTGTTCAAAACTCTCGACGTCGACGTCTGTGGCACACCGAATGAGGGCGTGTCCATGACAAGCAGTGCCAGCGGTGAATGGCTCAACTTTGACCTCGTCTACCAGAACCCCAACAGGGCGAGCAATGTTGCGGCTCCGATCACAACGTTCGACCCGGACACGTCGACATACGCTCAGGCCCCGAACTGTGGCGACATCAACATGTCCAGCTTCTTCTCCACCACACAGGACCTGACCAATCTCACGGTGCACCTCCAGAACGCGAGCGGTGCAGGGTGGGTGTATTTCACCCTGTACAGCCCGTCCGAGCTTCTTCCCACGTTCTCGATTGTGAAGGACGACGAGACTGATACGGCGTACCCGGGTCAAGAGCTGACCTACAACCTCGACGTCACCAACACCTCGGCATCCGGTTCCATCGACGTTCCCGTCTCGGACGCATTGCCTGAATCGCTCGAGTTCGTGTCAGCCTCAGATGAAGGTGCCTTCGACGAAGCAAGCAACTCTGTTCTGTGGACGATTCCGTCGCTCGCTGCGGGCGAGGTCAGAACCTTGCAGGTGACTGTGCGCGTGGCTGCGGATGCCGTAGTCGGAAGTGTCATCGAAAATACAGCGAATGTCACGGCACCGACCTGTGCCGAGGAATGTGTTTCCACGGACACTGACACGGTCGTGACGAAGCCCGTCGTGCCCCCAACGCAGCCGGGCGGAGTTGCACACGCGGCACCCGGAGCGCCCACGCCATCCTTGGCAGCAACGGGAACAACCACCTTGGGTTCCGGAATCGCGTTTGCGGTCCTTGCGTTCCTGTTCGGCGGGTTCCTCGTCTACCGGCGTATCGCCACAAGGGCTTAGGCGCTTAGAGCCAACGTACTGGTACACAAATGCCGCGTCCCGCCATAAGGCTGTGACGCGGCATTTGTGATTATTCTGCATGCATCAGTGCGACGCGAGTTGTTGATTGCACATAGTAATTTAAAACATGGGGCCTCGCACCAGTATCAGGAGGTTTTATGTCCAGTCAGTTCTTTCTCGTTGTCGAGGCCAACCTGTCAGTCAGCTCATGGGGCGCGAAGATCTCTACCACTGAGCCGACTGACGAGTTGTCCGCCTTAGCCCTGCTAGAACGTGTCGTCCGTGGCGAGGCGCCTGAGGTTTACGTACCCTACAAAAAGGGTGTGACCGTTCGCGTAAACGAACGGTCATACCTGGATCTTTCGATGTCACGGGCCACGCCGGCCCGTGAGACCCGTATCACCGTTGCGGAAGTGGTTATCGACCGCTCATACTGATGTGCCTCTGCCCAGATGGGACTGGATCGGAGGTGTCGTACTTTCCGGTCACGGGTCGGACCCGCGCACGGAGATCTGTGGCTGGTTCCGCTGGCGAGCCGATGGAGGGTGGCGGGCGAGTTTGTCTCACCTCACCTCATCGCGATGCCACGCCGGTACTTGAACTTGTTGAAGCACCGTTCGACGGCGTCATGACCGCGGTCCTGAAGTCGCTTTGACAACACGTCTCAGCTCGGATAGCCGATCACGGGTCGACGATCTCGCTGAACGGTCGGGCCTCGAGCCGAGCCCAGTCGGCCGAGATGTGAGCGGCTGTCTCCAGAAGGTGGCTGAGGTGGCGGTCCACAAGTTCGGAGGTCGCCGTCTCGGCGGCGTGCACGGTGACGTTGACCGCGGCTCGTACTGTTCCCGATCCGTCGCGCACGGGGGCGGCGATGGAGCGCACCCCTGGAGCGAGCTCCTCGTCGGCGAGTGCCCAGCCGCACTCGCGCACTCGGGCGAGTTCGCGGTCGAGGTCGGCGCGGTCTCGGTGGGCGATCACCACCCGCGACAGGCTGGGCTGGTCTAGCGCGAGTTCCAGCGCATCCGGGGCCAGCCAAGCCAGCAGCACCTTGCCCTGGGAGGTGACCACGGCGGGAAACCGTGTGCCGATCTCGACGCGCAGCGCGATGATCTTCGGCACTGCGACCCTGGCCGTGTAGATGATGTCGCTGCCACTCAGTTGGGCCATCGACGACGACTCGCCGGTGAGGTGCACGAGGGCCTCGAGATGAGGCCTCGCAACCTGCCAGAGGCCCTGCGAACTGACGAACGCGTAGCCCAGGTCGAGCACGCGCGGAGTGAGTTCGAACATCGACGCGTCCTGGCGCACGTAGCCGAGCTCGATCAGGGTGGCGAGCAGTCTGTGCGCCGTCGGCCGCGCGAGGGTGGTCTCGGCGGCGATCTCGGCCAGCGACATGCGGGTGCGGCCGTCGGAGAACGCTCCGATGATGTCGAAGCCGCGCGCGAGGGCTTCGACGAAGTTCGCGGATTCGCTACGGCCTGCCATGGGGTCAGTATCCCCTATGCGACGCGCGTCACTTCGAATACGTGCGCTCGCGGGTCGCCGGAGAGGCGAAGAACGAGAGCACGAGCAACGCGAGGATCACGTAGAGGGCGTTCAGGATGCCGAAGTGCTCGCCGAGGAAGCCGAGCAGCGGCGGGCCCGCGAGGAACGCGGTGTAGCCCACGATCGCCACGGCGCTCACGCGAGCGGCCGAGTTCTTCTCGTCGTCGGCCGCCGCGCTCATGCCCACGGGGAAGCCGAGCGACGCGCCGATGCCCCAGAGGATCGCGCCGATGATGGTGACCCAGAGGTCGGTCGAGAGGATGAAGAGCAGCAGTCCGGCGACGCCGATGATGGCCGTGACTCGCAGCGTGGGGACTCGGCCGAAGCGGTCGAGCAGCGGCCCGCCCGCGACGCGGCCCACGGTCATCGCGGCGACGAAGATGCCGAAGACGATGGCGCCCGTGGTGTTCGACTGCTCGTGCCCGTCGACGGTCGCGATCGCGATCCAGTCGTTGGCGCTGCCCTCGGCGAAAGCCATTCCGAGCATGACGGCTCCGATGAGGAGCAGGCGGGCATCGGCCCACACGGCAAGGCTCGCCTTGAGGCGCTGGCCGAGCGGGATGCGCGGGGCCGAGCCTGCGGATTCGGCCTGGTCCGCGGCATCCAGATCGTGGGGGATGAAGCGCACGGCGCCGATCACGACGAGCACAAGTAGCACGGCGATGCCGACCAGGTGGGCGAACACCGGGATGGCGAGGGCCGACGCGAGAGCGCCGATGCCGGCGCCGAGAACGGTTCCGCCCGAGAACATGGCGTGCATCAGGGGCATGAGCGTCTTGCCGATGGCGCGCTCGGCTGCCGCGCCCTCGACGTTCATCATCACGTCGCACGCGCCGTTGCCGAAGCCGAAGAGCACGAGGCCGATGAAGGCGACGGTGACGGCGGGAACGAGGCCTCCGCCGATTCCGATGAGCACGAGGCCCGTGGCGACCAGCGAGATGCAGAACGTGATGCCGGCGCGCGGCCCGAAGCGGCGAAGGATGGCGGGGGAGACGATCAGGCCCACCACCGACCCGGCGGACATTCCGAAGATGAGCACGCCGACGTTGGCGGTGTTGAGTTCGAGTCCGTCGCGGATGGCCGGGAGGCGCGCCACCCACGTGGCGATGCTCACGCCGCTCAGGATGAAGACGATGAAGACCGCGTTGCGCCAGGCGATGAGGGTACGCGGGGGATGCACGGCGACGTCGCTCGTGGGTGTGGTCATGGGGTGTCCTGAATGCGTTGAAGAGCGGTATCGCGCGAAATCGAATCGATTCGACTACGCTACCAACATGACCGCGAGCGATCAACACACCCGCCGTCCCACTCTTGCAGACGTGGCCAAGGCCGCCGGAGTCTCCGTCTCGACCGCGTCGATCGCGTTCAGCGGGTCGGGCCCGGTGTCGGATGCGACGCGCGAGCGCGTGCTCGCCGCCGCGGCTTCGCTGGGCTACGACGGTCCAGACCCTCGGGCCCGTTCGCTGCGTCAGGGGCGCAGCGGCGTGATCGGCGTCGTTCTCGAGGGCAGCCTGCTGTATGCGTTCCGCGACCCCGTGACATCCATCACCCTCGACGGAGTCGCCACCGCGCTCGGCCCGCAGGGCGCCGGCCTGCTGCTGCTCACCGACTCGGGCGAGGGCGCCGCGACCATCGACACCGCGGCGGTCGACGCCGTGATCCTGCTCGGATGCTCGACCCGCGTCGACCACTCGATCGAGGTCTTCGGTCGCCGCGACATCCCCGTCGTGTCCGTCGAGGGCCCGTCACGCCCCGAGCTCGTTGAGGTGACCCTCGACAACCGCGCCGCCTCCGTCGTCGCCGCTCAGCACCTGCAGTCGCTGGGTCACACCCGCGTGGGCATCGCCACGCTGGCGACGGCCGACGGCCACGACGCCGGCCCCGTCACCGACGACACCCCGATCGCCGTGTCGGTGACCCGGGAGCGGCTGCTCGGCACCCGCGAGGTGTATCCGGATGCGCCGGCATGGTCGTCGGTGCACAACACGCCCGAAGACGGTCGGCGTGCGGCGCTCGAACTGCTCTCCGTCGACGCGGCGGAGCGCCCGACCGCCATCGTCGCCCAGGCCGACCTGCTCGCGATCGGAGTGATCCAGGCGATCGAGGAGCTCGGCCTCGTGGTCGGAGTCGACGTGAGCGTGATCGGTTTCGACGGAATCCGCATCGACGGCTTCGCGCACGATCTCACGACGATGGTGCAGCCCGCCAGCGAGAAGGGCCACGCTGCCGGGGCGGCGGTCACTGCGCTGCTCGCCGGAGACCGCCCCGACACCCCGATCGCGTTCACGTGCGAACTGCACGTCGGTTCGACGACGGGACCCGCTCCCACCGCCTGAGCCCCGACGTCGGACCACGGACTGGGATTCGTTCAACAGGATGAACTGACGACACTCCGTCTGGGAACGGACGACACACCGACGACGACTTCTTTCATCCTGTAATACGAAGAACCTCCCGAGACGTCCGACCTCGACTTCTCCTCCCGAATCCCCGAACTCGGTGGATTCTCCTCACGACGACGATCTCTGGTCCACCACCGAGTCGGCCAAGACGACGATCCTCGAATGACTGTGTCCCCTAGAGATCTCCGACTTGTTCAGGATTGTGTTCGCCGCAACGGGAACGTCGCGTCGAGGCACACGCTCCTCGAGGCAGGAGTGCATCCGGCCAGCATCGATGCGGCCCGCCGGTCGGAGCTTCTCGAGAGGCTCCGCCGAGGAATGTACGCGCTCCCTGAGGCCGACATCGACCAGCGTCGGGCCGTGATGGCCGGAGGACGTGTGGGCTGCGTGAGTGCCCTTCGGCGTGTCGGCGTGTGGGGCGGGCTCGATGCGGCGCTTCATATCCACGTTCCCTCGTCGGCGTCGCGCCTCCACCTCGACGAGGTCGCCACGCTCGGCCGGAGTCCCGAGACCCGTCGAACCGACAAGACCTTCTGGGCGGAGCCGGGTCGACCACGCGTGCATTGGCAGCGCGCACATGCCGCCAATACTCGAACAGCGCGATCGTGGGCCGACGACTGGCTGGTCGATCCGATGAGCGCTCTTCGTCAGGCTGCTCTCTGCCTCGACGACGAGCACGCGATCGCAGCCATCGACTCCGCATTGCGGAAGAAGGTCGTGCACACTCAACATCTCGAGTCTCTCTTCAGGTCTCTCCCGCGCCGGCTGCAGAGGCTGAGGATCGAGCTCGATCCCGCCGCCGATTCAGGTCCCGAGTCGATCGTTCGGGTGCGGATGCGACGGGCAGGCTTCCTTGTGGAGCCGCAGGTGCGCATTCCAGGCTCCAGTGACCTGGACCTGCTGATCAACGGGGTCGTCGGCCTCGATATCGACAGCCGCGCGTGGCATACGGAAGAGGAGCAGATCAGCTGGGACTACGGAAAGACTCTGCAGTCGTTCGCACTCGGTCGCCCGACTCTTCGGATTCTTCCTCGCCACATCTTCGACCTGTGGCCGTCGACTCTGGCCGCAATCAGTCGGGCGGTCTCGGACATGGAGGACCTGCACCGGCTTCGACGGATGAACCGGAATCGTTCAACAGGATGAATCGACGACACTCCGTCGGAGAAGGGACGACACACCGACGCTCCCTCCGTCCGTCCTGTAATACCGGTTCGCCGCAGGAGAGAGCAGCAGAGGTCAGCGGCTGTAGACCTTCACCCAGAGGTTCGTGTAGTGCCAGCGGTCGACCTCGGCGAAGCCCGCCCCCTCGATGGCGGCCTCGTTCACCTCGCGGTCGCGGCCGCTCGACACGAGGATCACCGTGTCGTGGCCCTCGAGCATCGTGGCGTCGACCGGTCTGGCCGTTTCCCACAGCCGATCGGTGACGCCGATCGGCTCGACGAGGGCCACGTCGTCGAGCGAGGTGAATGCCCACGGATAGGAATACTCGACCACGCGCGCCGTGGCTGCCGGGTGATAGGCGATGCTTCCGAACACGACGGCGGGCGAGGCGTCCGACGGCAATGACGAGGCCACCTCTGACACGCGCCATGCCGCCTGAGACCACGAGGCGTCCTGCTTCGCCTCCGCTCCGCGCTGCGCGACATACGACGGCTGCGTCAGCAGTGCGAGAACCAGCACGCCCGCGACCGCGGCCAGCGCGGTGTACGGAACCGATCGCATCCGGGGCCATCGCGCAGCGAAAGGCAGCCGCGCGGCGCGGCGGGTCAGGCGCCCGAGTCCCACGATGCCGCCGGCGATGGCGATCGCCAGCGCGGGAACGAGGAAGGTGAGGTAGCGCGGAGAGTACAGCGGGGTGATGAGCACCGACGTGAGTACCAGCACCACCGTGGGAACGACGAGCCACGGCAGCACCCACGCCATGAGGTCGCGCGCGGCCCGGGCCCGGGTCGTCGAGGCACGACGGGCGACGATGAAGGTGGCGATCCCGATGAGCACCACGAGCCAGGTGAAGATGGCGAACAGCGGGTTCATCGGCGCGAACTGGGTGATCAGAATGCCGGTGAGGGTGCGCTGGCTGATGGGATCGATCCACGCGACCTGGCCCGACTGCGACGCCACGATGAGCACGAACGGGATGCAGACGACGCCGAGCGGCACCACCGTGCGGCCGAAGGCGAACAGCTGACGCCGGCTCAGGGTGCCCGAGCTCGTGAGCACGATCACGGTGACCGCGTGGGCCACCACCAGGAGCGACAGATACACGAAGACGCCCACCGAGAAGAGCGCCACGCCCGCGTAGACGAGCCACGGCCAGACGGCCGACCAGCGCGAGCTCGAGCCCGCGGGTGTTCGCAGCGCGCGCATCAGCAGCAGTGTCAGAGCCGCGGCGAGCAGCGCGGTCAGCGCATACGAGCGCCCCTCGATGCCGGCCCAGGTGAACCGTGGGATCGTGATGAGCACGACGCCCGCGAGCAGGGCGAATCCGCGGGTTCCGAAGCGCGAGGCCAGCAGCATCGTGAGCGCCACCGTGCCGCCCGAGATGATGGCGCTCGGCAGCCGCAGGGTGAACGGCGAGTAGCCCACGAGGTCGAACCACAGGTGCATGAACGCGTAGTAGACGCCGTGCACGGCATCGACGGTGTGCAGCATCGCCCACAGCTCGGGCCAGGTGCGCGTGGCCGACACGATCGTGGCCGCCTCGTCGTACCAGATTGAGGGGGTCGCGCTGCCGGTGACCACGAACAGAGCCGCCGCCACGGCCAGAAGAGGAATCTCGATGCGCCGCTTCAGCAGCGCGGTGAGTGCGCCGGGCGTCACTCGCGCACCGCCGGCGGGCCATCTGGTTCGGCACGGGCTGTGGATGCGATGGGCCGGGTGCCGGATGCCCCGGCGCGGGCCCGCCGGCGCCGGTACAGCCACGCGCCGATCACCACGACGGCGGCAACCGCGAGGCCGATGCGCGTCACCGCCAGCGTGGGCATGGTCATGCGCCACGACAGGGCGAGCGGAACCGCGAACCACTCCCAGCGCTGGCTGAGCACGATGAACGGAATCACGAGCAGCGCGTACCAGGGGTAGCGCGGGCTCACGATGATGAGGATGCTGCCCACGAGCGCGAGCTGGGCGAGCCACGGCGCCGAGGCGTCCGACTTCCACCAGGCGAGGCCCGTCGCCACGGCGATGAGCGCGGCGGCCACGATGAGCGCGGCCGATCCGGGAAGCACGATCGACAGCAGGGCGAAGCGGCTCCCGTCGTCGTAGCCCTCCTCCGACAGGTAGCCGGGCAGGTAGCCGAGCACGCCGAATCCCGACATCACCACGTAGGGAACGTAGAGCAGCGCGAAGGTGGCGACCGAGACCGTGATCAGAGTGAGCGGCCGTTTCTTGAGCAGCGGCGGTGCGAGGATCACGGGGATGAGCTTGGTGGCGATGGCCGCGCCGAGCGCGATTCCGCCCCAGACACGGCGACCGGATGCCACGAGCAGGCTGGCCGCGAGGGCGAGCGCCACCCCGAGAACGTCGACGTGGGAGTTGGTGACCGCCTCGGTCGCGACGAGGGGGCACCACGCCCAGAGGGCCGCCCACCTCGGGTCCATGCCGCGACGACGCAGCGCGACCAGCAGCATCCATGTGACACCGAGCGAGATGACGAGCCCGCCCAGCTGGAACGGCCAGTACTCGACGCTCGGGTCGACGAGGGCGCGCACACCCGTGAAGTAGAGTTCGGCGAGCGGCGGGTAGATCGTGGGAACGTGCGGCCGGTTGATGGCCGTGCACAGCGGCTCGCCGCTCGGAACTGTGGTGGTCTCGTTGAGGCGGGTCGCGTCGCAGTCGGCGGGGAACAGCCAGTCGGGCCGCAGGTCTTCGAGGGCGTCGGATGCCGGGACGTGGTCGTAGGGCGAGATTCCCGCGGTGGCGACGATGCCGTCCCAGGCGTAGCGCGCCGAGTCGGTGCTCGTGTTCGGCGGGGCGAGCATCGCGGCTCCGCCGATGAGAACGGCGCCGGCGACGACGACGGACGTCACGTGCCGGGCGGGCACTTTTCTCAAGGCCAGGAACGCAAGGGCGAAGAGCAGCCAGGCCGCGGCGAGAAGCGCCAGCATCGCCGAACGATCGGTGCGGGAGAAGAGGTTCAGCTGCGTCGTCTCGAAGCCGATGGCAACGGCGACGGCCGCGGAGGCGACGAGCGCCAGAACTGTTCTCACTGATCGATCCTTGCATTGTTGGGCTGTGAAGGTTCGGGGGTGGCGGAACGAGGAATGGCCCGCCACGGGGGTGGCGGGCCATTCTGGTGGAGCGGTGTTACTTGGTGTTGACGGTGATCTTGGCGATTCCGACGAGGAGGCCGGCCTTGACGGCGTCGGTCTTGAACGTGTCGTTCAGCAGGCCAGCGGCGTCGGCGGAGATGTGCACCGTGGTGCCCTCGAGGATGGCGGTGTCGTTCGGGCCGGTCTGGAGGGGCTTGAGGGTTCCACCGTGCAGGTCGAAGAGCAGGGCCTGCTCGACGGCGACGGTTCCGTTGACGGCGACGTCACCGTAGAGCTTGGAGGTGCCGGGGTCGATGGTGAAGTTGGTCAGTTCGACGACGGTGTCGCCGGCGGTGAGGGAGAAGCCGGAGCCTTCGTGCTCGATGGTTCCCTGCACGTAGGGGCGGTAGGACTCGTTGGGGTCGTAGTAGTCGACGTTTCCGCCGGTGATGGGGAAGATGAGGGAGCCGTCGACGAGGGTCGCGGTTCCGACGGTGCCGGGGGTGAGGCCGAGGCTGGTGAGGGCGGCGGCGAAGTCGGCGTCGAGGAGGACGGCGGTGTCGACACCGGTGAGCTCGGGGATCGACGCGACCGGGGTCGGGGTGGTCTCGGCAGAGGACGACGGCGACGACGAGGTCGATCCGGAGTCCTCAGACGTCGTCGAGCAGGCGGCCATGGAGACGGCCAGGATTCCGGCCGTAGCGAGGCCGAGAGTGGCTTTCGTGAACTTGTTCATGATGATTTCCTCTTCTTTGCTGTCGTGTTTGGCAGGTGCCTATGATTCGGCACCCTCGCGAAGGTGGTTTGGTCTGGTCTCGAGTGCGCTGGTCGAGTAGGCCGTCCGCGGCCGTATCGAGACCACCGCGGTGCTGAGAGGATGGACGCGACGGAGGGCGAACACGATGGAACGAATCGATGTTGTGGAACTGAGCATCGTCGAGATGCGCGAGCTGCTCGAGAAGGGTGCGGTCACGAGCGTCGAGCTCGTCTGCGCCTACCTCAACCGCATCGCCTACTACGACCGCACGGGGCTCTGTCTGCACGCCATCGCCGTGCTCGACCCGAGCTGCCTGGAGCAGGCCGCCGAGTCCGACCGTCGTCGAAGCGCGGGCCTGGCCGGCCCGCTCGAGGGCATCCCGTTCACGGTCAAGGACAGCTACAAGGTGAAGGGCCTGACCGTCGCGTCCGGCAGCCCCGCCCTCGCCGAGCTTGTCGCGACCGACGACGCGGCATCCGTCGCCCAGCTGCGCGCGGCCGGAGCCGTGCTGCTGGGCAAGACGAACATGCCGCCCATGGCGGCCGGTGGAATCCAGCCCGGCGTCTACGACTACGCGCGAAGCCCGTACCACCCGCAGTTCCTCACGGCCGCCTACGGCTCGGGTTCGTCGGCCGGATCCGGCACCGCGACGGCGGCGAGCATGTGCGCCTTCGGCATGGCCGAGGAGACGGTGTCGTCGGGGCGTGCCCCCGCGTCGAACAACAGCCTGGTCGCCTACACGCCGTCGCGCGGGGTGCTGTCGATTCGAGGAAACTGGCCGCTGCGACCGAGCTGCGACGTCGTCGTGCCGCACACGCGCAGCGTCGCCGACCTGCTGCTGCTGCTCGACGTGCTGGCCGTCGACGACCCCGACGCCACGGGGGACTTCTGGCGGCAGCAGAGCGCGGTCGACCTCCCGGCGCCCGAGTCGGTGCTGCCGCATCCGGTGTCACGACCCCGACGGGAGCGGCTCGACGGCCTGCGCATCGGGGTGCCCCGGCTGTACATCGGCGAGGACCCCGTGCCCCTCGACCCGCCCGTGGTGCGGCCGAGCGTGCGTGCGCTGTGGGATCGAGCCGCTGCCGACCTGAAGGCCCTCGGCGCCGAGGTCGTGGCGGTCGACTTCCCCGTGGTGTCGAACTACGAGGAGGATCGGCCCGGGGCCGAGGGGCTCGCCGATCGAGGACTCGTGCCGGCGAACTGGCGCGCCCTCGAAGGCGGCCCGATCACGGCGATGGCGCTCGACGCGTTCCTGCGCGAGAACGACGACCCGACGCTGAACAGCTGGGCCGACGTCGACGGCGACACCGTGTTTCCCACTCGGGACGCGCCGGTGCCGGTGTGGATCACCCGTGCCCGCGGAGGCTTCGACTGGCAGCGCCTCGCCGAGCTGGTGAAGCAGGGCCTGCCCGCGAGCTACGACGAGGTGCCCGGACTCGATCACCTGTTGCGTGGGCTCGAGAGGGCGCGCAAGCAGGACTTCGAGGACTGGATGACCGAGCAGCAGCTCGATGTCGTGGTCTTTCCCGCGGCGGGCGACGTAGGCCGGGACGACCTGTTCACGAGGCCCGAGAGCCTCGAGGCGGCGTCTCGGAACGGCGTCGTCTACTCCAACGGCAACCGTGTCATCCGCCACCTCGGGATACCCACCGTGACCGTGCCCATGGGTTTCATGTCAGACATCCAGATGCCCGTCGGGCTGACCTTCGCCGGAGCCGCCTACAGCGACGACGCGCTGCTCGATTACGCGTCGGCGTACGAGCAGGCGACGCGCAGGCGTCAGGCCGCGTTCCTCACGCCGACCCTGCCGAGCAACCAGATCGACGCCGGTTCGGGCGCAGTGTCGGATGCCGTGGCCGGCGGCACCGCGGATGTGTCGGTCGAGGCGCGGGGCCGATCGTGGCAGGTGGAGGTTCGCGTGGGCGACGCCGAGGGCAGCGCGCGCGTGTGGGCCGACGGCCACATCCTGCGCCCCGTGCCGAGCATGCCGGGCGTCTATCGAGGTGCCGTGTCGCTGTCGCGGCCGCGTCTGACCAACGAGCTGCTGATCCTCACTCAGACCGGTCGGTCGAACGCGTCACTCGCTTTCGTTCCGCTGCCCGCGCGCGAGTCCTGACCCGGCGCGGGGGCTGCAATGCAGGAAAAACGGGGCCGTCGCGGCCGAAAACGGCGTTCGAGCCCGGTTTTTCCTGAGTTGGAGCGGCAGGGTTACTTGACCGGCGCGGTGCGGCGGCGGCGGGCGCGGCGCAGGTAGAGGGCGCAGGCCGCCGCGGTGAGCAGGGCGACCGCAGCCCAGAAGAGGGCGAGGTTCAGTCCGTAGTCGAGCGGAAGAATCGTAGGGTTCTTCGTGCCGATCGACTTCTTGTAGATCTCGGGCAGCACCAGCAGGCTCATGATCGCGCCCACGACCACGCCGCCCTGGATGATGGCCAGCACCCCGAACGGGATGCGGCGACCCGTGCGGCGCATCCAGACGTCGATGACCAGCAGCAGCGGCGACAGGATGCCGTCGTGCACGATGATCGCGGCGCCGATCCATACGATGACGCCGAGGATCTGGTCGGGACGCTCCTTCTGCACCAGGATCACCGCACCGGCGAAGAGGCCGGCCAGGCCGATCGCGATCAGGGCGATGCGTACGAGGTTCATGCGTGTGGGCTTCATGCCTCGACCTCCAGGCTGCTGAGCCACTTGGTCTGCAGCACGCCGGGCCTGCCCGGCGCGATCATGCGGGCGGGGTAGCCGTGGTCGATGTCGAGCGTCTCGCCGTTGACCTCGAGCGCCACGAGCGTCGACGCGTCGAAGGCGTACTCCGGGCCCATCTGGGTGACCCGGTATCCGCCCTTCTTCTCGAGGCTGGTGAGCTTGAGTCCCTGCGAGGTGTCGGCTCCGACCTGATCGAGCAGATCACGCAGGCGGACGCCCTTCCAGGTGGCCATCTGGCTCCAGCCCTCGACGCACGAGATGGGCAGGTCGACGGTGGTCTGCGGCAGGGCGAGCAGCTCGGACCGCGACATCGAGATCGTGCGCGATCCGTTGGCAATGGTCAGGCTCCAATCGGGCGCGACGGCCGTGTCGAGAACCTGCGCCGCTTTCGCCGTGCGGTTCACCGGAAGGCCGGCGGGACCCGTTCCCTTGACCCGCGGCGCGAAGATGTTGAACGGGCTGAGCGCAGCGAACGACTGGCCCGCCGTGAGCGCCACGACGGTCGCGGTCGAGACGCCGACGGCCGTCACGAAGCCGCGCCGGCTGACCGCGGGCTCGGCGGCGGGCGAGCCGTCGATCCAGCGGAAGAGGCGACCGGTGACGCCGCCGACCGGCGCGCCCACGGCATCCGGTGTCTCTTCGACGGACGCGTCGCCGCCACCCGGCGTCTCGCCGCGCAATTCACGAGTGCCCTCGGAATTGCGCGTCCAGAACCGGGTGATCATGGGCAGCTTCACCGCGATGTGGATGGCCAGGGACCCGATGACCACGAACGAGAGCGCCCAGTGCACCTGCCGGAACCCGAAGTTCCAGGGGTACCACTGGTAGGTATTGAGCAGTCCGATGGTGATCTGCACGAGCGAGGCGCCGACGAACAGCGCGATCGACGCGCGCTCGAGCAGGTGCAGCGGCCCCTTCACCGGGGGCGTCTGGAACAGCTGCGGGTAGATCGTGTAGAGCTTGCCGAGGATCAGGGGGAAGCAGGCGATTCCGGCGGTGATGTGGATGCCCTGGGTCACCTGATACAGCTGCGCGGGCACGGTGGAGAACCGCATCCACGGCTCGGGCTCCTGCAGGAAGTGGCTGTAGAGGCCGGTGCCGAAACAGAGCAGGAACGCGATCGCGAGGAGACGGCCGATGACGACGGCCATGCGCGGATTGCGCGGTGGCGCGGCGAGAGCCTGCTGCGTCAGTGCGAGAAGGCGTCTCACGCTATGACCCTAGGCCCGTCGATCGAGCAGAGGTTCGCGCACGCCGGCGCGGAGGCTGACCCGGTCGAACACCTCGGCGAAACGGCCGTCGGGGGCGATCGCCGCCACCTCGCGGGCGTCGTCGATGGAGTCGACGTCGTTGATCTCGGCGAGCAGCTTCACGCGGAGGTCGGCCTCGAGCAGGCGCTCCAACTGGTCGCGGCCCGTCTCGGCTTCCGACATGGCCACACCGCGAATGAGATCGCCGCTGGGCTCGCGCATCCCGAGCGCCCAGAAGCCGCCGTCGCTGGCGAATCCGAACCAGGCGTCGATGTCGTCGTGCCAGCGGCTGACCGCGGGCTCGACCAGGGCGCGGCTCACCTGGGGCGTGTCCATGCCGATCATGAGCAGGGGCCCGTCGACCGAGTCGAAGAGGTAACCGAGTCGCTCGTCGAGCGTTCCCTCGTTCTGCTGCAGGATCTCGAAACCGTCGGCTTCTGCGGGCGGGTTACTGCCGTCGAAGAACAGGATGCGCCGGTCGGCCGGCACGCTGCGCACCACATCCAGCGTGTCGCCGAGGCTCGCCGCCGCGATCTCCGCGGCCTCCTCGAGGGAGAACGGCGGGTGCAGCCGCGTCTTCACGCGTCCCGGGATGCACTCCTTGGCGATGACGGCGATGGTGAGCATGGGCGGAGTCTCCTCAACTCGAGATGTACTGCGAGTGATCGACTCGTTGTCGTCACTCTATGTACTTCGTCGCGACCACCCGATCGGATTCCTTTCGGCTCCGATCTGCTGTATGGCAGGGCCGTCAGCGCACCTCGCGCAGCAGCTTCGACATGTCCTTGATCGCGATGTACGTGCCGCGGATCGTGCCCGTGACCTTCGAGCGGCCGACCCGCGGGCTGTAGGGCGTGTCGAGCTCTTCGATGCGCCAGCCCGCGGCGGATGCCTTCAGCAGCATCTCGAGGGGATAGCCGCTTCGGCGGTCCTGCAGGTCGAGCGACAGCAGGGCCTCGCGGTTCCCGGCGCGCATGGGGCCGAGGTCGCGGATCGCTATGTGAGCGCGACGCTTGATGAGGAACGAGAGCGCGCGATTGGCGAATCGGGCGTGCACCGGCCAGGCCCCCCGGGTGGTCGGCACTCGTCGGCCGAGGATCAGATCGGTCCGACCGTCGGTGATGCGCGTGACGAGCACGGGCAGGATCGACGGATCCATCGATGCATCCGCGTCGCAGAACGCCACGATCGGCGCCGTCGCGGCGAGCAGCCCGGTGTGCGCCGCCGCGCCGAAACCGCGCCGGGACTCGGCGACCACCGTGGCACCGGCCGCGCGCGCGATCTCGGCCGAGGCATCCGTCGAGCCGTTGTCGACCACGATCGCGCGGTAACCCTCGGGCAGGCGCGACAGCACCCAGGGCAGCGCCTCGGCCTCGTTCAGGCAGGGCAGAACGACGTCGACGAGGGCGATGGATGCCTGCGGCGCGTCGGCCGCGTCGGCCCCGGTCACGAGGCGGCCGAGCGCAGAGGGGCGGTGGCGAATTCGGCCATTCCGGCATCGAAATCGACCGACGCCCGCCAGCCGAGCTCGCGCGCGATCCTCTCGCTCGACGCCGTGATGTGGCGCACGTCGCCCAGACGGAACTCGCCCGTGACCACGGGCTCGGCGCCGTTCGAGGCGCGGGCGATCGCGGCGGCCATGTCGCCGATGGTGTGCACGACGCCGCTGCCCACATTGAAGGCGCGGAACGTCGATGCCGCCTCGGGGGTCGCAGTTGCGTCGAGGGCGGCCAGATTCGCGGCCGCCACGTCGCTCACGTGCACGAAGTCGCGGCGCTGGGCACCGTCTTCGAAGACGCGGGGGGCCTCGCCGCGGGCGAGCGCGGAGCGGAACAGCGAGGCGACGCCGGCGTAGGGCGTGTTCTGCGGCATGCCCGGTCCGTAGACGTTGTGGTAGCGCAGGCCGATGGCCCGTCCGCCGGCGGAGCGGGCCCATGAGGTGGCGAGGTACTCCTGGCCGAGCTTCGACGAGGCGTAGACGTTGCGCGGGTCGAGCGGGGCGTCCTCGGTGATCAGCCCGGGCAGCAGGGCCTCGCCCGTGGCCGGGTCGAGCGGCTCGAAGCGGCCGGCCTCGAGGTCGGCGACCGTGCGGGCGGGAGGACGCACGGCCTCACCGGCCGCGTTGCGGTAGTCGCCCTCGCCGTAGACCACCATCGATGACGCCACCACGAAGCGGTCGATGCCCGCCCGGGTCATGCCGGCGAGCAGCACGGCGGTGCCCAGTTCGTTCGACGAGACGTAGTCGGGGGCGTCGTAGAAGTCGACTCCGAGTCCGACCTTGCCGGCCTGGTGGCAGACGGCGTCGATGCCGTCGAGCGCACGCGCCACGGTCTGCTCGTCGCGAACGTCGCCGAGCACGAACTCCGCGCGGGGCTCGAGCTCCGGGGCCGTCTCGTGCACGTCGGCCCGCAGCGAATCGAGCACGCGCACCGACCATCCGGCATCCAGAGCCTGGTGTACGATCTCGCTGCCGATGAAGCCGGCGCCGCCGGTGACGAGCAGATGCGGCATGTGCTGACCCTCCAAGATGTGGATGATCAGCCTAACCGCCGGTCATGGGCGCTCCGTCGGGGTTCATTCCCGTGCTACTGGGCCGTGAGATGTCGCACATGGCGGCTCGCCTGGCGCCGAACCCGCCATGTGCGACATCTCACCAACCTTTGTTCTTCGCGACCAGACGGACGACGACAGAGAGTCAGTGCTCTGCCAAACTGAAACCGGGGCCAGTTTGTACATCTGACTTGGAGGCATCGTGCCCGTCATTGCGCACCTCAGCGACCCGCATCTCGATCTATCGACGCTTCGATGCCGACGACTCGACGCTGTACTCGAGCAGATTCTCGATCTTGGTTTCGTAGACGCCCTTCTCGTCAGCGGCGATCTGTCCGACCACGGAGCGGCTGAGGAGTACGGCGCATTCTTTGCCGCGCTGCCCCCGGCCCTCCCGACCCTTGTCGTCGCGGGCAACCACGACCTGGCTGCGCCACTGATCGACGCTGCGGATGCGGCCGGCCGGTCCCGCTCCCTCGATGCGCAGCTCAATTCTTTCCTCGACCTCGATGGACTGCGTCTGATTGGACTCGATTCACACATCGACGGTCGCGACGACGGATTTCTTTCGCAGCAGACGCTGGAATTCGCCCGCGCTCGGATCGCGGAGACGGAGGTGCCGAGCATTCTTGCGCTCCACCATCCGCCGGTTCCAATCGGCCATCACCTGGCAGACGACTCGTTTCGTCTCACCAATCCTGGGGATTTGGCGGCGATCCTGGAGGAGTTTCCGCAGGTGATCGGGGTCTTCGCCGGACATGTCCACGCTGCGTTGGCGACGACGTTCGAGGGCGTGCCGGTTCTTGGCGCTCCTGGAATCGTTTCCACGATGCGGCTGGGCAGCAAGGTCGATCCGATTGCCGATACCGAAGCCATGCCCGGCCTGGCGCTACACACGATTACCGACCGCACGATCAGGACGGTGTTCCACTACCTCAGCCCGTCGGCACTGTGAATCTGGGGCCCCTGGTGCTGACCGCACTGCCCTTTGTGGTCAGCCCGGGTGCGAGTTTCACCATCACCGTCGGTGCGGCACTCGCCGGAGATCGGCGCGCCGGCATCCGAGTCTGGGCCGGTACGGCGTTGGGGATCCTCATCATCGCCGCGGTGTTCGGCGCCAGCGGCTTTGGCACGTTGATCGCTGGCAATCGAACGACGATGACGATCTGGGGGCTCGTCGGCGGCGCGGCCCTGATTGCTTTCGGCCTGATGGCGCTTATGCGGGCACTCCGAAACTGGGATCAATCGTTGGGGGACTCGACGCCTGCGGCTCGATTGGTCGGGTTATCGTTCGTTGCCGTGATCACGAACGTCAAAGCGCTCAGTCTCTACGTCGTCGTCGTTCCCGCGCTTCGTGGAACGGGGCTGAGCGGATTGACCCTCTTTCTCGTGTTCGCAATGACCCACATCGCACTCATGCTGGTCTGGCTGCTGCTCGTGACCCTGACCGTGAGCGCCTTTCCCTCCCTCGGCCGTTCATCCCGGGCCAGAGGAGTCCTCTTAGTCGCGGCCGCTGTCGTGCTGATCCTCCTTGGTGGTGCTACGGCAGTCACCGCAGTTCTGTAGGCGGACTACCGCTGATCGGCGCAGAAGCGCTAACCGCCGGTTCGCATCCACGCGGTTCCGCGGGCGCGCAGCCCCAGAGTGAGGGCCCGCGCGCTCATGTAGCCGAGGCCGAAGGCGAGCCACAGCCACACGAGGCCGGCCGTGCCGTCGGGGCCGAACAGCGCGACGAGCAGCAGCAGAGGCGCGTAGATCACCACGGTCGCGAGGCCGGCCAGGGCGAGGTAGCGCGCGTCTCCCGCGCCGATGAGCACCCCGTCGAGAACGAAGACGTAGCCCGCGAGGGGAACCCCGATCGCCATCACCAGCACGACCACGAGGAGCGCCTGCTGCACGTCGCGGCTCGAGGAGAAGACGGAGCCGAGCACCGGCGAGAGCGCGGCGAGGCCGAGCCCGAGCGCGACGCCTGCGCCGATTCCCCACCGCACGAGCCGGCGCATCACGCCCCGCACGCGCGGCGCATCCTCGGCCCCGAGGCCATGGCCGACCAGCGCCTGCCCGGCGATCGCCAGGGCGTCGAGGATGAAGGCCAACGTGAAGAACAGCGTCGACGCGATCTGGAAGGTCGCCAGCTCGACGACCCCGAGATCGGATGCGACGACCACCGTCGCGAGCAGGGCCGCGCGCAGGCTCGCCGTGCGCAGAAACAGCCAGCCGCCGGATGCCGCGGCGCCGGTCACGCCCGCCAGCCCGGGCCGCAGGCTGACGCCGTCGCGCCGGGATGCCCGCACCGCGATCACGAGATACACGGCGGCCATCGCCCACTGGGCCACGACCGTGCCGGCTGCGGAGCCCGCGATCCCCGCGCCGAAGCCGTAGATGAAGAGGGCGTTGAGGCCGGCGTTCGCAGCGAAACCGCAGACGGCGACGATGAGCGGCGTCTTCGTGTCCTGCAGTCCGCGCAGCAGACCGGTGGCCGCGATCACGAGAAGCATCGCGGGCAGTCCGGCGAGCGACACCGTCAGGTAGATGACGGCCTGCTCCTCGACCGCGGCCGTCGCGCCGAAGAGCTGAACGAGGGGGCGGGCCGCGACGATGCCGACCGCGACGAGCCCGATGCCGAGCAGCAGCGCGAGCCACAGGCCGTCGACGCCGGCCCGGATCGCGCCCGGTCTGTCGCCCGCGCCGAGCCTGCGCGCGACGGTCGGAGTCGTGGCGTAGGCGAGAAAGATGAGCAGTCCGATCGCGGTCTGCAGAAGGGCGCTCGCGATGCTGAGGCCGGCGAGCGGTGTCTCGCCGAGGTGCCCGACGAGCGCGGTGTCGGTGAGCAGGAAGAGGGGCTCGGCGACCAGGGCTCCGAGGGCGGGGACGGCGAGGCGCAGAATGTCCCTATCCAGTGCCTTCACCCTGCGAGCCTAGCTAGGCTGGCGGGATGACGACTTCCGGCATCGACTCGACCGAACTCGACCCCACGATCCGCCCCCAGGACGACCTGTTCAGGCACGTCAACGGAAAATGGATCGCCCGCACCGTCATTCCCGACGACCGCGCCCGCGACGGCTCGTTCTACCAGCTGCACGAAGAGGCCGAGAAGGCCGTGCGCGACATCATCATCGAGGCGCAGGATGCCGCGCCGGGCAGCGAGGAGCGCAGGTTCGGCGATCTCTACGCCAGCTTCCTCGACGAGGAGCGCGTCGAAGAACTGGGCGCCACCCCGATCGAGCCGCAGCTCGCCGAAGCGGCCGCCGTGTCGAGCGTGCACGAGCTGCTCGAGACGGCCGCTCGTCTCGAGCGTCAGGGCGTGGGCGGCTTCTTCCGCCTGTTCGTCGACAACGATCCGGGCGACCCCGAGCGCTACCTCGTGTTCCTCGAGCAGGGCGGAATCTCACTGCCCGACGAGAGCTACTACCGCGACGAGAAGTTCGCCGAGATCCGAGCCGCCTACCTGGGGCACATCGAGCGGATGCTCGCGCTCGCGGGACTCTCCGACCCCGCGGCCCGCGCGCAGCGCGTCTTCGACCTCGAGACCGCGATCGCGGCCACGCACTGGGACAACGTGCGCACCCGCGACGCCCAGGCCACCTACAACCTCGTGTCGTGGAGCGACTTCACCGCATCGGCGCCGACCGTCGACCTCGACCTCTGGCGCAGCGCGCTGGGCGCTCCGGAGGGCGTGTTCGACGAGCTCGTCGTGCGCGAGCCCTCCTTCGTGTCGGGCGTCGCGTCGCTTCTGACCGAGGAGAGGCTCGATCAGTGGCGCGACTGGCTGTCGTGGCAGGTCGTGCACGGTGCTGCGGCCTACCTGCCGGCCGTCTTCGTGAACGAGAACTTCGACTTCTACGGGCGCACCCTCACCGGAACGCCGAGCATGCGGGCGCGCTGGAAGCGCGGTGTCTCCCTCGTCGAGGGCGCCATGGGCGAGGCCGTCGGCCGCATCTACGTCGACCGCCACTTCCCGCCGACCGCCAAGGCGGCCATGGATGTGCTGGTCGCCAATCTCATCGAGGCGTACCGGGCATCCATCACCGACCTCGAGTGGATGACGCCCGCCACGCGCGAGCGGGCCCTCGACAAGCTCGACAAGTTCACCCCCAAGATCGGGTTCCCCGTGAAATGGAGGGACTACTCCACTCTCGCGATCGACGCGAAGGACCTGGTCGGCAACATCCGCGCCACGAGCGAGTTCGAGTTCCAGCGCGAACTCGGCAAGATCGGCAAGCCGCTCGACCGCGACGAGTGGTTCATGACGCCGCAGACCATCAACGCCTACTACAACCCCGGCTTCAACGAGATCGTCTTTCCGGCGGCCATCCTGCAGTACCCCTTCTTCGACGAGAGTCGGGATGCCGCGGCCAACTACGGCGCGATCGGCGCGGTCATCGGCCACGAGATCGGGCACGGATTCGACGACCAGGGCTCGCGCTTCGACGGCGACGGCCGGCTCACCGACTGGTGGACCGAGGCCGACCGCGAGGCGTTCGAGAAGCGCACCTCGTCGCTGATCGACCAGTACAACGCGCTCGCTCCCGCGCAGGTTCCCGACCAGCACGTGAACGGCGCCCTCACCATCGGCGAGAACATCGGCGACCTCGGCGGCCTCAGCATCGCCTGGGACGCGTACCTTCTGTCGCTCGACGGTCAGGAGCCGCCCGTGATCGATGGCCTCACCGGCGTGCAGCGTTTCTTCCTGTCGTGGGCGCAGGCCTGGCAGCAGAAGTCGCGCGACGAGGAGGTCATCCGTCTGCTGTCGATCGACCCGCACTCGCCGAACGAGTTCCGCTGCAACCAGATCGTGCGCAACATCGACGAGTACTACGACGCCTTCGGTGTGACCGAGTCGGATGCCCTGTGGCTGGCTCCCGAGGAGCGCGTCACGATCTGGTGAGATGACGATGACGAAAGGCGAGTACTGCTGATGGACGGATCGTTCTTCCCCGCTCCCTCTTCTGAGCCGGAGCCCGAACCGCCTGTGCAGGTCTCGCCGCCGTGGCTGCAGCATCCGTCGGACGAGTATCCGGCGCGTCTTCTCGTGCGCGAGTTCCTGGCGCAGACGGAGGGAACGGCGTTGAGCGTGTCGCATGTCGACGTCTACTCGACCGGTCTCCTGATCAAGATCGACTGGGAGCTGCGCCGCCTCGGCGAGAGCGCGACCGGATGGCAGCTTGCCACCGGTATGGGCCACTTCGGCTTCGGTTCCGACCCCAGCGGATCCGAGCTGCGGTTCGGACTGGCCCTGGCTGATGGATCGGCAGTCACGACGGTAGACCGTTTCCGCAATCGCATGAGCTTCGATGAGGAGCCGAGCGGGTGGTCGCTGATGAACTACGGGGGCGGAGGCGGAGGCGGGGATCGCGAATACTCCAGTTCGTCGCGCCTCTGGCTCTGGCCCCTGCCGCCCGCTGGGTCGATCGAGTTGGTCGCCGAATGGAAGGCTCGCGGCATTGGCGAGGTCCGGATGGTGCTCGACGGCTCAGCACTGCGAGATATGGTCGCGAACGTGCGCTCGCTCTGGCCGTGATAGTCCCTGCTGCGGACAGTATGTACCGGTGCGCCGGTAACTACTGTCCGCAGCAGGGACTATTGGTGTGACAGCTGCTAGCCGACCTTCAGCTCGCATGTGTTGTCGGTGAAGTAGTTGTCGACGAGCAGCGATCCGGAGTCCGCTCCCGAGGTGGGCACGAACACCGCGATGTTTCCGGTGACCGAGTCGCCCGGCGAGAGGTCGGGGGCGAAGAGCAGCTCGGGTTCGGGCAGCACGGCGTAGTCGGCGGGCGATGCGATGTCTTCGGCGACGCCCTTGAAGATGCCGCGGCTGGCACCCGCCGGGAACGACTCGGTTCCCAGCTGCTTGATCGTCAGTGAGATCAGCGCGTACTGGTAGCCGTCGGGCGGGGTCTCGTTGAGCGAGTTCTCGGCGAGCACCACGTCGGTGGCGTCGAGCTGGACGTCGTCGATCGTGACCTCGGCCTGGTTCTCGCCGTCGTAGGTGAGGATGCCCGCCTTGCCGACCGCGATCGCGGTTCCGTCTGCGCAGACGGTCGCGCCGGCCGACGGGGTGGCATCGCCGGGCACGATGGTCGGGTCGCCGGGTGCGGCCGTGGGCTCATCGGGCGAGTCGGATTCCGACGGGTCGTCGGAGGGGCTCGAGGTGTACGGGGTATCGGTGTAGTCGGGGCCGGAATCGGCCGTGAAGAAGGCGAGCGTGTAGATGACGATGAAGACGACGGTCAGGAGGAAGGCGACACCCGAGACGATCGTTCCCGTCAGCGACAGGGCCCGCGAGCCGAACTTGCGGAACAGGGCGATGAGGCCGAAGACCAGACCGGCGATCGCGCCGAAGACCGTCAGGTAGTTCAGGAACGGGATCCAGCACACGAACAGGGCCAACCCACCGAGAACGATGCTCAGAATGCCCATCCAGCCGCCCTTGCTGCGCGGCGGAATCTGGCCGGGCGCGTAGGGGGTGGTGTACGGGAGCCCGCCCGCGGGCGGCGCGCCGGCCGGCGTCGGGCCCGAGCCGTAGGGCGATCCGTACGACGGCGTCGGCGCAGACGAGCCGGTGGATGCCGGGGTCCCGTAGACGGGCGGCGCTCCGTAGGAGGGCGCGGGCGAGGAGGCGCCGCCGCTGGGCGGGCCGTAGCTCGGGGCGGCGGGAGCCGGCGGTGCTGTCGGCGGCGTCTGCACCGGGGGGAGAGAGGAGGATGCCGGCGGCAGCGGTGCCGTGGGCGGCGCGAACGAGGGCGCGGGCGGAGTCGGAGGGGTCGGCGGCGCGGGCGGAGTGGGCGGCGTGGATGGCGCGGCCGGAGTGCCTCCGGGGAACGGCGGCGCACTCGGCGACGACGGCGCGGCCGGCGTCGGCTCGCTGGGAGTCGGCTCGCTGGGCGTCGGCTCCGCGGGCGTCGCGGGGGTGTTCTCGGTGGACTCGGGGTCGGAGGGCTCGCGGGGATCGGACATGTGTCGATTCTGTCAGAGGACCCCCAGTCGAATCGAGGCTGGTGCATATCCCACGCATGTGTCACTCGATGGCCGATCACAGGTGGATGTGGCACGATACCCGTTATCCCTCACGCGAGTTTCGGTCATGCGACCGTGCGGAGAGGGGGTCGGTAGAAGCGGGGCGAGATGGCGGAGTCCACCAGGCGGCGCAACAGGCGAGGCGACTCGCCCGATGCGCCCACGGCCCGACGCGCCCGATCGGGTGCCACCCCGGCCGGCGACGATTCGTTCCGCCGCGGGTTCGCCAGCCTCACCCAGTTGGCCCTGTCCGGAGTTCAGATCACGGCCTGCGTCATCGACGTGAAGAGCGGCCGCCTGCTGTTCTCGGTCGACGACCACCTCTCCGTTCCCACCGCGTCGATCGGCAAGGTGCTTCTGCTCATCGAGGTCGCCGCCCGGCTGAGCGCCGGCGACAAGACGGCCCACGGCATCCTGAATCGCACGGCCCAGGACTCGGTGGCCGACTCGGGTCTCTGGCAGCACCTGCAGGTGCCCGCGCTTCCCGTCGGCGACGTCGCCGCGCTGGTGGGCGGGGCCAGCGACAACCTGGCCACGAACGTGCTCATCAGGCGGGTCGGTCTCGACGCCGTGCGCGCCCGCGGCGAGGCGCTCGGTCTCACCCGCACATTCCTGCTCGACACCGTTCGCGACTACCGCGGGCCGGATGACGCGCCCCAGCTCTCCGTCGGATCCGCGCGTGAGCTCGCCACGCTCTTCGCCGGCCTCTCGCGCGGCGAGATCGTCGACGTGGCGACGAGCCAGCAGGTCATGGAGTGGCTCGCCCTGGGCTCGGACCTCTCGATGGTCGCGAGCGCCTTCGGGCTCGACCCGTTCGCTCATCGCACCAGCGACCACGGGCTGATCCTCACGAACAAGACGGGAACCGACGTGGGCGTGCGCAGCGAGGCCGGCGTGCTGCGCGGTCCGAGCGCGACCGTGGCCTACGCCGTGACGATGCGCTTCAACGACACCGATCTCACCGGCCGGCTCGCGGTGCTCGACGGCATGCGCACGCTCGGAACGGACATTTTGGAGTACGTCTTCTAGTCAGTCGCGATCGATCGCAGCGGGCACGCGGGGCACTCGCACGACGAGCCCGTGATGCCGCACGGAGAGCGAGGCGGCCGTGACCGGTCCATGGGTGTCGCCGTCGAGCTGGATCTCCTGGGCCTCCGGAAACCGCACGCGCATGCGCGAGGCCTGGGCCCAGCGGATCGCGCGCGGGGTCGGGGTGAGACTGGCGACCAGGCGGCCGAACCGCGTGCGGTGCAGCATCCGGTTGAAGGCGAGGCGATAGCCGATGTTGGTCCAGCCCGAGCCGCGGCCCGGGCGGAAGATGACGGCATCGAGGCGCCCGTCGTCGATGACCGCCGAGGGAAGCAGCAGAAGGCCGCCCGTGAGCATGCCCGAGTTGCCGACGATCACGGTGTGCGCGCGGGTCGCCACCTCGGGCCGATCGTCGAGGCGATAGCTCAGGTCGAACTGCCTGTTGCCGAAGATGCTGCGTGCGATCGGGTCCGAGTAGGCGAGCCAGCCGATGCGCTTCTTCAGACGCTCGTTTGTGTGACCGGCCATGTGGGCGTCGAGGCCGATGCCGGCCATCACGAGGAACGCGTGCTGGGACTCGCTCCCATCCGCTCGTTCGAGAACGGCGAGGCCCGCGTCGACCGGGCGGTCGCTGCCGAGAAACGCGGTGGCGATGGATGCCGTCAGGTCGTTCAGAGGCAGGCTCAGCTCGCGGGCGAACAGGTTGCCGGTTCCCGACGGCACCAGCCCGAGGGGGATGCCGCTGTCGACCAGGGCCTCCGCCGCAGCCCGGAGGGTTCCGTCGCCTCCGGCAACGACGATGAGGTCGGGAGCGGAGCGCACCGCCTCCTCGGCCGCCGACCTGCCGTCGTCGGAAGCGCTCGTCTCGAACCACTCCGAGGCCGACCAGCCGGAGCGGGCCTCCTCGGCGACGACGGCCGCGAGCAGTGTCTCGATCGAGACCTTCGCTGGATTGACGACGACGGCGGCCCTCCGGAGGGGCGGCGCCACAGCAGAATCTCCGGTCACGGCAGCCAAGAATAGTGCCCGACGGCCGTGCTCGACCGCGCCTCGCGTGGGTGTCAGTGTGTCGACGTGAGTCGGAGGGGCCAGGTGCCGTAACGGGCCTCCAGATCGGCGGAGATCATCGACAATGCCGTCTGGGCATACTCCATCGAGCGGATATCGAGCTCGGTGAGGGCCGCCGCCACCCCCGATGCCGTGCGGCCCGCGCCGGTCACGCGGATGACGGCATACCGTTCGGGCGCGACCTCGGTCTGCGACCAGACCTGCCTGAGCACCTGGTCGAGCAGCTCGGTGTCCGAGCCCGAGAAGTCATCCGACAGCTCGATGTTGATGCTCATATACGTTTGAAAACCGTCTTTGGCGGGGCCGATGCGAGCGTCGGAGACTCCCGGGATCGACTTCAAGGTCGCCTCGGCTTCGTCGGCGCTGCGCTCGACCGAGGATGTCGAATGGGAGGGCGTCGTCGTGATGCAGCCCACGAGGCCGAGCCCGAGAGCGCAGGCCAGCAGCGAGGTCGAGAGCGCGACGCGAACTCGGGATCCCATGTTTCGACCCTACCGTCGGCCGTGTGCCACTCTCGATTCATGAGTTCTGTGCGCCTGACCGGTCAGCTCGTCTGCGACAGCCTCGAACAGGCTCGCGTGGTCGAAGAGAATCTGCCCCTGCACACGCAGCTCACTCGAGCGGAGCCGGGCTGCGTCTCGTTCGAGGTGACGCGCACGCACGATGAGCTGGTGTGGCAGGTCGACGAGCTGTTTCAGGATGCGGAGTCGTTCGCAGCGCACCAGCGCCGCGTCGCCGACAGCGAGTGGGGCCGCGTGACGGCGGGCATCGAGCGCCGCTACGAGATCGACCCTGCGCCGACCGAGTAGCCGCGCTCACCTAAGCCTCACTGAGGTGCGGAAAGTGGCCGCGTCATCCGTCGGCAATGTCAAGTGGTGGTTGCAACGCTGGGGGTTAGGCCGCTTCGAGGAGTCGGGCGAGCCGGTAGGTGGGGGTTT
>NZ_JARUXC010000070.1 GCF_030433855.1 Agreia sp. PsM10
GGCCATGTCTCTCCATTTTTGGGCATATTCTTTGAACCCTTCATTAGAACCCATAGTCACATTTTGTAATTGCATACGAGTTGGTGCAAGGTCAACATCGTATTGATACTGCTTGTAGAAAGCATCAGAGTGGTCTTCCCAAGTATGAATTTTGGTTCCCTCCAACTGATAGAACCATTCGAGTTGTGTACCAAACAAACTTTCCTGAAAGAAGTGAGCCCATAACTTCCTGTCATTAGTATGGGGTTGGAT
>NZ_JARUXC010000071.1 GCF_030433855.1 Agreia sp. PsM10
GTGGAGGAGGGACAATTTGTGGTTCAGAGTTTGGATTGGAGGAGTGATCAGAAGTGTGTTGATCAATGTCAGACAACACTTTGTCAATTGCTGATGTTGTTGAGATTGTTGGTTTGGTATGTTTGGTTCTGGGTCTTCTGAGTTTTAATGCCTCAGAAGGGTCATCTTCTGGTTTAGTTTCATCTATTGTTGGGATGGGGATTGAGATTCTATGAGAGGTTGGAGGTGGAATAGATGCTGGAATAGTAGAAG
>NZ_JARUXC010000072.1 GCF_030433855.1 Agreia sp. PsM10
GCGTAAGAGCGGATTGGTCCGCGATCAGGGCGAGCACCAAGCTCGTGACTCCAGACAACCCCACGACAAGAAGAGAAGGTGAAATGCCTGTATCCGATTTGTTCAAGCAAGGCCTGGCCAGGGGCTGGAAGACATACGACGGTTCGCGCCTGGAAAACGACCTGACCCTGGAAGCCGATGTCGCCATCGTCGGCAGCGGCGCCGGTGGCGGCACCACGGCGGAAATCCTCAGCGCCGCCGGTTACAAGG
>NZ_JARUXC010000073.1 GCF_030433855.1 Agreia sp. PsM10
CCCTTATTCCGGCAGTCGGTTCCGCCATTATCTGGGTGCCTGCGGCGATCTTCTTCTTCGCCACCGGTGCACTGTGGAAAGGGCTGTTCCTGGTGGGCTTCTTCGTAGTGATCGTCGGACTGGTGGATAACATCCTGCGTCCGCTGCTGGTCGGCAAAGACACCAAAATGCCTGACTATCTGATTCTGATCGCCACGCTGGGCGGCATGGAAATCTACGGCATCAACGGTTTTGTTATCGGTCCGGTG
>NZ_JARUXC010000074.1 GCF_030433855.1 Agreia sp. PsM10
CGCGTACCGTCATGGGTTCGGGTCGGCGAGAAAGCTCCTTGCTGCGACCACGAACGTCTCGGAGCGCACCGCGCCGACCCGTATCAGCCTGGGCCAGCGGCTACGGTCGTCGGAGTCTCTGTCGGGAACGCCGAATCCGAGTTTCTTCCCGGTCGTGGTGGCGGCGTTCTTCGCCGGCCGTGTCGGCGTCGATACGGCGGCGGTGATCTGCCGCACCCTGTCCGAGGTCGTGACCCCCACCGGCT
>NZ_JARUXC010000075.1 GCF_030433855.1 Agreia sp. PsM10
GCGCAAGGACGTCACGCAGCTGATCAACGCCTGCGACGCCGGCCGCGAGGGCGAGCTGATCTTCCGCCTGATCGAGCAGTACGCCGGCGGCGGCAAACCGCTGGGCAAGCCGGTGGCGCGCCTGTGGCTGCAGAGCATGACGCCGCAGGCCATCCGCGAAGGCTTCGAGCAGCTGCGCAGCGACCGCCAGATGCAGCCGCTGGCCGACGCCGCGCGCAGCCGCAGCGAGGCCGACTGGCTGGTGG
>NZ_JARUXC010000076.1 GCF_030433855.1 Agreia sp. PsM10
TTTCTAAGTTATGAAAATTTTCAATTTCAAACCCTAATTTGCAATTTTGGGTTTCTTGATGAACAAGTTTCATAATTTGACACATCTTGATGAAAAATGACCCTTGGAACTTGATTTTGACCAAAAAGTTAAAGTTTGACTTTTCAGTGTACAGTCAAATTTTGATCAGTTGACTGAAAAATTCATCTGTCAATCCCATGCATTTGAGATCTTTTGAACTTGTTGAATAGGTCAAGATGATTCC
>NZ_JARUXC010000077.1 GCF_030433855.1 Agreia sp. PsM10
CGCCCGGCGGCGGCATTACGGTCGCGGTGCCGAAGGTCAACGTCGGCTTCACCGCCTCGACGATGATCTCGCCGTCGATGGAGAGCCTGGCGATGCCGGCCTTGAGAACGAAATCGGTGGCGGCGCGGCGGATCGCTTCGGTCGGCTTGCCGCAATCGGCGGCGGCGACATCGAAACCAGACGCGGTGGCAGTGACCAGGAAGCGAAACGGCTTCGAGGTGTTGGCGACGATGCCGGCCAGAT
>NZ_JARUXC010000078.1 GCF_030433855.1 Agreia sp. PsM10
GTCTAGCACACTGCCCTTTATTTATTTTTGGGTAGTGTATTGAATGTCGTATTCAGTCAGGATCATCTGCCATCTTGCTATTCTTCTAGAGAGGGCGGGCTTCTCGAATATGTATTTAATTAGATCCATCTTGGATATCAATAAGGTAGTATGGGTCATCATATACTGTCTTAGCCGGCGAGAAGCCTATGCCAGAGCGCAGCAAGTTTTCTCGAGTAGTGAATATCTGGTTTCACAGTCGGT
>NZ_JARUXC010000007.1 GCF_030433855.1 Agreia sp. PsM10
GGCAACGCCATCACCGTGATCGGCGACGCCGAGTCCACCGACTCCAGCACCACCGGCGGAACCACCGGCGGAACCGGGACGACCGGCACCGGCGCGACCACCTCGGGCGAAGACGGAATCCTCGGCGGAACCCAGATCGTGCCCGTCATCGGAGCACCCATCACCGTCGGCGGCAACGCCATCACCGTGATCGGCGACCCGACGACATCGGGATCGACCGTCACCGGCGGCACCACCGGAGGATCGACGGAGAACACGACCGACGGTGAGGGCAGCATCGGAGGAGGAACCCAGATCATTCCGGTGATCAACCTTCCGATCGACCTGGGCGGCAACGCCATCACCGTGATCGGCGACCCGACGGTCAACCCGACCGACCCGACGGACCCGACCGACCCGACCGACCCCACGGACCCGACCGATCCCACGGACCCCACGGACCCGACGGACCCGACCGATCCCACGGACCCGACGGACCCCACGGACCCGGTCACGCCTGGAACGCCGACCACCACCACCACCACCTCCGTGGTGACAACCGGTAGCGTCACTGCGGCCGGTACCTCGGCCTCGGGCTACACCGCCGGAACAGATGCCTCGGGCCTCGCCCTCACCGGCATCTCGGCGGCACCGATCGCGGGAGCCATCGCGCTCCTGCTGCTGGCCGGACTTGCTCTGATGATCACCTCGCGCAAGAAGGGCGCTCGTATCTGACGACCAGTCCGACAAGACCCGTGCCGGGCACCGCCACCCCCTGCGTGGTGCCCGGTACGGGCGTGTCCGCGCCCGGGACGAGTCCGTGATCCTTCAGGTCAGGGCCGTGACTCGGCCACGGCGGCCAGCACGATCGGGTCTTCGCATCCCCGCGCAAAACCGCGGATGCGTCGGTCGATATCGTGCTGCAGAACCACCGCGCCGATGCGTTCCGCAAGCGGCGCGAGCCACTTCGGCTGGCAGGAGAAGTTGTAGCGCCAGACCGCGAGCGTGTGACCGGGTCGGTCATCGACGGCGTTGAATCGCCAGCCGCCGCCCAATCGCTCGAAGAACCACGAGCCCTTGGTCATCTTCATGCCCACATTCGAGGGCGGCTTGTACGACACGTACTCGCTCTCCATCCGGAAGCCGAAGCGCTGCACCGTATAGGTGTGCACGCCCTTGGCCGGCGACGTCGCGCCGTGCATGAAGTACTGCCTTCTGATGAAGGGATCCCACCGCTTTCGAATCTCCCCGGTCGTCTGGGAGATCGCGAATGCCGTCTCGACATCGACCGGAACGACGCAACGGGACTCGACGACGGGCATGGCTTCATCCTGTCATGCGGGGCTGTCGCCGCCCTCCTGCGATGCGGCATAGTTCAGGCATGGAGTTCACCGATGTCATCGAGATCGTCGGAAAAGTCATCGACGGGGCAGGTGTCGCGGCGATCGTCATCGGGGCCCTGGTGGCATCGTTCGCCGCGGTCGCGAAGCTCGTGCGCAGGGAGGCGTCGGTCTACGTGCCGTACCGCCGAGCCCTCGGGCGCAGCATCCTCCTCGGCCTCGAGCTTCTGGTCGCCGCCGACATCATTCGCACCGTCGCCATCACCCCCACGCTCGACAGCGTCGCCGTTCTGGCCGGGATCGTGCTCATCCGCACCTTCCTCAGCTTCTCCCTGGAACTCGAGATCTCCGGGCGCTGGCCCTGGCAGAAGAAGCCCGACACCGCAGGAGACTGAGCCGGCGCTCGCTAGACTTCGACAGCGGCCGAAGGAGGACTCCCCGTGACAGAGCTCGTCGATATCCCCTCGCCGGGATGGCCGCTGATGTTCGGCACCGAGGGCCAGCCGGCAGTCGTGCTCGTGCACGACGACTACGGTCGCCTCCCCTACCTCGAGGCCTACGCCACCGCCCTGTCGAAACAGGGATTCTTCGTCGTGGTTCCCGACCTGTTCAATGGCGTGGCTGCCGTAGACCCCGACGGCGTCGCCCTTCTTCGCTCGCGACTCGACGAGGGCTTCGCCATCGCGACCCTCGCGGATGCGATCGCGCTGGGTCGCAGTTCGGGTGCGGCGCGCGTGGGGATCATCGGCATGGGCGTGGGCGGTTGGCTCGCCTTGCGCAGCGCCCAGGAGGGCGCCGTAGACGCGGTCGTGGCGTATTACGCCGGACTGGCCGAGAGCGAGGGCGGCATCGTTCCCTGCCCCGTCGCCCTGCACTTCTCCGAATACGACGACTGGGGCTCGGGGCTCGCCGCCGACCTGTTCGTCAGCCGACTCAAGGAGGTCGGCACCCCCGTGACCCGGCACAACTACATCGGCACGTCGACCTACTTCGCGAATGCGACCATCTCGGCCGGACTCGACAAGAACGCGGCCGCGCTGGCCTTCGCCCGATCCACCTATTTCATGCAGGGCCAGCTGCTCGACTGACGGCTGCGCTACCCCTTCGACACGTCGTGCAGGTGGTGCACGGGATCGTGGATGAAGTACTGCGCCAGCGTCTCGACCGAGAAACCCGCGCCGTCGCCGCGCCTACCCGTCCGACCCCAGGCATCCGGGGGCACTGCATCGAAGGCGTCGGCGATCGCGTGACCGGCCTCGACCAGCTGCCCTGACACCGCCGCGGGGTCCTGTTCGTTGTAGCGCTCCTCGACGGCGGTCGCATCCTGATCCCAGTTGGCGAACAGCGGATCGCTCTCGGCCAGCATCAGTTCGAGGCGACCGCGCATGGTCGTGAACACGTCGCGCACGTGCGCCGCGTACTCGAGCGGCGACCAGGTGTCGTCATCCGGTCGCTCTCTCACATCGGCTCGCTGCAGCACGGCGGGCCAGGCGGCCGCGTTCAGGCGGGTGAGGTCGGCGACCTCCCGGGCGTCGGTGGTGGATGCGTCGAAACCGCACTCGGGGCACGGCTTCTCGAGCACCCAGGTCCAGCTCTTGGTCTCGGGAACGATAGGCATGGCCCGATTTTACGGAGCGGCCGAGCAGCCGCACCCAGTCATTTGCGCCACTCGTCGACGACTTCGTGCCGACCTGCGTTCGACGTATACGCTCGATGGATGAGCACCTTCAGCCCCGACGTCGTGTCCGCCATCCTGAACCACATGAACGGCGACCACACCGATGACAACCTCCTCATCGTGCGCGCGTTTGCGAACCCTTCGGCAGCCTCCGCGGTGATGACGGGCTTCGACGGATCGGTCGCGACCTGGGATGCGACCGTCGATGGAACCACGAGCGAGGTGCGCATCGCCTGGCCGGCCGGGCCGATCACCGAGCGCGCCGAGGTTCGCCGCGAGGTCGTCGCGCTCTACGACGCCGCCTGCGCCAAGCTGGGCATCGAGCCGCGCCCGCACTAGCCGTGGCACGGCTCCTCCTATAAAGTAAGGGCAGGCTAACCTCACGGTTAGAGAACCCCTCATTTTTGGAGTCGTCATCGTGACCAACGTCATCCCCTTCTCGCAGGCCCTGCGCGAGCGCACCTGGACCAGCCACAGCGAGAGCGAAGGCGCGAGCTTCATGGGCGACCTCATGAGCGGCAAGGGCACTCGCGACGATTACATCGCGCTCGTCGCCCAGCACTTCTTCATCTACGAGGCCATCGAGGCCGCCGCCGACCGCATGAAGAACGACCCGGTCGCGGCGCCGTTCATCACCTCGAAGCTCACCCGCCTTCCAGCCATCGAAGAAGACCTCCGCTTCCTCATCGGCGATGACTGGCGCGAGCAGATCGTGCCCCTGCCCACGACGGCGCGCTACGTCGCACGCATCAACGAGGTCGCCGCCACCTGGAACGGCGGCTTCATCGCCCACCACTACACGCGGTACCTCGGCGACCTGTCGGGCGGCCAGATCATCCGCACCCTCATGCAGCGCCAGTTCGGATTCGAGACCAACGGCGTGGGCTTCTACCTGTTCGGCGACATCGCGAAGCCGAAGGAATTCAAGGAGACCTACCGCGCGCAGCTCGACGCCACCGGCTGGGACGACGCCGAGCGCGATCGCGTGATCGACGAGGTTCTCGTGGCCTACCGCTTCAACACCGAGCTGTTCGTCGACCTGGCGAACGCGAAAGCGGCTGCCGTCGCGTAGCGGCGACCGGCACATCCGGTCGGTCCCTGCACGTCAGGGACGGTGTCAAGCCCATCATCGCACGGGCGGGGAACGCGTACTGTCCGTGTAAGCGGCGTCCATGAGTGACCGCGCCAACGTAGAGCACGGAGGCGTCGCGAACGAGGCGAAGGCACATCATGAGCGACCGCGAGCACCCCCAGAACTCCAGCGTCCCGCCCCAGGGCGGTTACGACGCGACCAACGATCCCGAGGTCCGTTCCACCCCGGCACCCGCGTCGGCAACGCCGCCTTCTGCAGAACCGCGCGTATCCGCGACCACCGGCTCGACGCCCGAGGGAACGACGACCACGGGCACGACGACCACGGGCGGTCTCGAACCGGGCGCCGCCGTGCCCGCCGCACCTCAGGCATCCCTGCGCCAGGAGGTCCTCGAACGCGAGAAGGAGGAGTTCGGAGGCGTCAAGATCGGCTCGGCATTCTTCGGATGGCTGACCGCGACAGGCACCGCCGTGATCCTCACCGCCCTGGTCGCCGCGACCGGAGCCGCCATCGGACTGGGAATCACCGGCGACGCCGACGAGGCCGCGAACGAGGGTGTCGCCAACGCCGACACCGTGGGGATCGCAGGAGCCATCGCGCTGCTCGTCGTGATCTTCGTCGCCTATTACTGCGGCGGATACGTGGCCGGCCGCATGGCCCGCTTCAACGGCATGAAGCAGGGCGTCTTCGTCTGGCTGTGGGCGGTCGTCATCGCCATCGTCGTCGCCATCATCACCGCGATCGCCGGCAGCCAGTACAACGTGCTCGGCAACCTCAACAGCTTTCCACGGATCCCGATCGACGAGGGCGACCTCACCACGGCCAGCGTGATCACCGCCATCGCCGTGGCCGTCATCAGCCTGCTCGGCGCCATTCTCGGCGGCCTCGGCGGAATGCGTTTCCACCGCAAGGTCGACCGCGCCGGTCTCGGCCGCTAACCCTCCCCGAGGAACACCCGAACACGCATTGAACGAGCCGAGGAGTCACCCATGATCGAGTCACGCGATATCGGAGGGATCGTCGGCGCGCCGGCCACCGGTCCCGACGGGCAGAAAGTCGGAACCGTCACGCAGGTGCTGGTCGACGCCGAGACCGGGCGGCCCCGGTGGGCGACCGTGAATCCGGGCCTCTTCTCCGGCTCCGACGCGTTCGTTCCGCTGGATCGAGCGGAGTGGGACAGGGAGCACCTGCGCCTGCCGTACTCCAAGGACCAGCTCAAGGACTCGCCACGGTTCTCGATCGGAGAAGCGTTGACCCCGGCCGAACAGGAGCTGCTGCGCCGGCATTACGACCCCGACGCGGGTCCGACCTCCTGACATCTCGCTGAGGCCGGACCCCGAGTCCGTTCCCTGAGCCCGTCGAAGGGCATCCCCTTCGACAAGCTCAGGGAACGGACTTTTTTGCGTGTTTGCGTTCGGGTCATCGTGACACTAAGCTGATTCCAGCACTTAGAGTCATCGATACCTTAAGTCCAGACACGATCGGCACGGCCATGAGCCAGCAGCAGGCGAGCATCGCGGTATCCACCGTCATCTTCGCCCTGCGCAGCGATCCGACCACCGGCGTCAGCACGGTGTGGATCCCTGTCGTCCGTCGCATCCGCGAGCCCCACGAGGGCAGATGGGCACTCCCCGGAGGCCCGCTTCGCATCGACGACGACCTCGAGGCTGCGGCCCGAAACCATCTGGTCGAGACCACGGCCCTCACGCCGAAGTACCTCGAACAGCTCTACGCCTTCGGCGATGTCGGCCGCTCCCCCGGTCAGCGAGTCGTCTCGATCGTGTACTGGGCCCTGGTCGAGAGCGACGAGGCGGCCCGCGCCACCGTGGGCGAGAACGTGACCTGGCTCTCGACCGACGAACTGCCCGAGCTCGCCTTCGATCACAACCTGATCGTCGACTACGCCCTCTGGCGGCTGCGCACCAAGATGGAGTACTCCCGCATCGCGCACGCCTTTCTCGGCGACACGTTCACCCTCGCCCAGTTGCGCGAGGTGCACGAGGCCGTCAGGCAGAAACCCCTCGACCCCGCGAACTTCCGGCGCATGATCGAGTCGAGCAAGACCGTCGTCCCCACGGGCGATTTCGTCACCGGCGCCCGGCATCGCCCCGCGCGCCTCTACCGCTACGACGGGTCGATCGACCTCGCCGACCGCGGCCCCCTCCGATAGAGAAACCGCCCGTTCCCTGAGCCTGTCGAAGGGAACGGTCCACCCGCTTCGACAGGCTCAGCGAACAAAGAAGACCACCATGACATCCGTCGACACCACCATCCAGCTGCTCACTCGCGAACAGGCAGAAGGCGCGGCGTCCGGCAGCACCTGCACGCCCGACCTCGCCTTGGAGCCGTGGACCTTCGACGCGGGCCTGCCGAACTACGGCCCCGGCGCATCCATGACCGACATCATCCCCACCGGATCGCCGGTGCAGGGGCGCCTGCCCGCCGAGTACACCACCGCGAGCGCCGACGAACTGGATGCGCGCATCCGGGCCGCGAAGGCGACGCTCGGCGAGCGGGTCGTCGTGCTGGGCCACTTCTACCAGCGCGACGAGGTCGTGCAGTACGCGGACTTCGTGGGCGACTCGTTCCAGCTCGCGAACGCGGCCAAGGCCAGACCCGACGCCGAGGCCATCGTGTTCTGCGGCGTGCACTTCATGGCCGAGACGGCCGACATCCTGTCGCAGCCGTCGCAGGCGGTCATCCTGCCGAACCTCGCCGCCGGGTGCTCGATGGCCGACATGGCCGACATCGATTCGGTCGAGGACGCATGGGCGCAGCTCACCGAGATCTACGGCACGGCGCCGGATGCCGATGGCCGGGTTCCCGTGATTCCGGTCACGTACATGAACAGCTCGGCCGCGCTCAAGGCATTCTGCGGCCGCAACGGCGGCATCGTCTGCACCTCGTCGAACGCGGCCACGGTGTTGGAGTGGGCCTTCGAGCGCGGACAGCGGGTGCTCTTCTTTCCCGACCAGCACCTCGGCCGCAACACGGCGAAGGCGATGGGAATCCCGGTGGAGCTCATGCCCATGTGGAACCCGCGCAAGCCGCTCGGCGGCAACTCGGCCGACGAGCTCGTCGACGCGAAGGTCGTGCTCTGGCACGGGTTCTGCTCGGTGCACAAGCGCTTCACCCCGGCGCAGATCGCCAAGGCCCGCTCCGAGCACCCGGGCGTTCAGGTGATCGTGCACCCCGAGTGCCCGATGGCGGTCGTCGACGCGGCCGACTCGGCGGGGTCGACCGACTTCATCGTCAAGGCGATCCAGGCCGCGCCCGCCGGCTCGACCTTCGCCATCGGCACCGAGATCAACCTCGTGAACCGCCTCGCCGCCGAGTACCCGCAGCACACCATCTTCTGCCTCGACGACGTGATCTGCCCCTGCTCCACGATGTACCGCATCCACCCCGGCTACCTGGCCTGGGTGCTCGAGGGCCTCGTCGACGGGGTGGTGCTCAACCGCATCCAGGTGGCTGACGACGTGATCGCCGACTCGACGGTCGCCCTCGAGCGGATGCTCGCGGCCCGGCCCCCCGTGTCGGCCCCCGCCCCGCAGGCCGCGAACTGACATGGCCCGCATCCTGATCGTGGGCAGCGGCATCGCCGGACTGACCACCGCGCTGCATGCCTCGCAGCTGCACGCGCATGACGTCACCGTGGTGACCAAGGGCGCGCTCGCCGAGAGCAACACCCGCTACGCGCAGGGCGGCATCGCAGCGGCGACCGCGCTCGACGACAGCGCCATCCTGCACGCAGACGACACCATCCGGGCGGGCGCGGGACTGACCGACGAAACAGCCGCGCGCGTGTTGGCCGACGAGGGGGCGGCGGCCATCCGGAGCCTGATCGCCTGGGGCGTGCTGTTCGATCACCGACCGGGCAGCTCCGAGCCCGAGCGCGCACTCGAGGCCGCGCACTCGCGGCCTAGAGTGCTGCACGCGGGCGGCGACGCCACGGGCGCGGCGATCGAGTCCGCACTGGTCGCGGCCGTGCGCGCCAGCGGCGTGACCGTCCGTGAGCACACGACGCTGACCGACCTCGTACTGGCCGACGCGTCCGGCATCCGCGCCCGTTCGGCGCATCCGCTGCCGGCCGGCCAGACGCCGATGCACCCAGGGGGTGCGGATGCCGACGGGTCGAGCCGCGTCGTCGGCATCGAGGTGCTGCGAGCCGACGGAGGGCGCGAAGTGCTGCTCGCCGACGCGGTCGTGCTCGCCACGGGCGGGGCCGGGCAGCTCTACTCGCACACCACGAATCCTGCGATCGCGACGGGTGACGGCCTTGCCGCAGCGCTGAGGGCGGGAGTCGCCACCGCAGACCTGGAGTTCTACCAGTTCCACCCCACGACGCTCGCGGCACCCGGAAACTTCCTCGTCTCCGAGGCCGTGAGGGGCGAGGGCGCCGTGCTGCGCAACGAGCGCGGCGAACGTTTCATGGTCGGAGTGCGCTCCGACGCCGAACTTGCGCCGCGCGATGTCGTCGCGCGGGCGATCGCCGCCGAGATGGCGAAGCAGAACGGCGTGCCCGTGAATCTGGATGCCCGGGGTATCGACCGCGAGACCGTCGCGACCCGCTTCCCCACGATCATGGCGGCGTGTGCGGCGGCGGGGTTCGACCTGGCCGACGGTCTTGTTCCCGTGGTGCCGGCAGCGCACTACTACATGGGCGGCATCGCGACCGATCTCGACGGGCGGACCTCGCACGCGGGGCTCTTCGCTGTGGGAGAGGCCGCCTGCACAGGAGTTCACGGGGCCAACCGCCTCGCCTCGAACAGCCTGCTCGAGGGCGCCGTCTTCGGCCGGCGCGTGGCGGCGGCGCTGTCGGCCGACCCGTTCCCTGAGCCTGTCGAAGGGATGGACGAGGACTCCAGAACTCCGTTCCCTGAGCCTGTCGAAGGGATGGACGAGGACTCCAGAACTCCGTCCCCTGAGCTTGTCGAAGGGCTGGACGACCCCCTTCGACAGGCTCAGGGAACGGGTCTCGACCGTTCCGAATTGCAAGCGCTTATGTGGCACTACGCCGGGCTGACGCGCTCGGGTGTCGGCCTCGCCACGGCCGCAGCCCGCCTGCGGGTCTGGGCCGAGGCATCCGGCGCCCGTGACGACAGCCGACCGGCCGACCGCGAGCGCATCGAGACCGACAACCTGCTCACCGTGGCCCGCGCCCTCGTCGCCGCAGCCCAGGCCCGGCGCGAATCGCGGGGCGCGCACTCTCGAACCGACCATCCGCAGACCGACCCCCTCGCCACGCGCGAGGCGGCCCGCACGCTCCAGACACAGGGACTCTGACCATGCTTCTCACTCCGCAGGCGATCGACCGGGTCGTCACCGCCGCCCTCGCCGAAGACGCCCCCTGGGGCGACGCGACCTCCGACGCGTTCCTGCCCGAGGGAGCGACCGCCACGGCCCGGCTGGTGGCCAGGGAGCCCGGCATCCTCTCGGGCGGCGAGGTCTTCGCGCGCGCCATGTCGGCTGCGCACCCCGCCACCGTGACGACGCTCGAGTTGAACGACGGAGACCTCTTCGTTCCGGGAGAAGTGCTCGCCACGGTCACGGGTCCCGCTGCCGGGGTGCTGCTCGGCGAGCGGGTCGCACTCAACCTCGTGCAGCGCATGAGCGGCATCGCCACCGCCACCGCGAGCTACGTGGCCGCGGTCGAGGGAACCCGGGCGCGGATCGTCGACACCCGCAAGACGACCCCGGGCCTCCGCGCCCTCGAACGGCACGCCGTGCGCAGCGGCGGGGGCGGCAACCACCGCTTCTCGCTGAGCGACGCCGTGCTCGCAAAGGACAATCACCTCGCGGTGCTCACCGCATCCGGAATCTCGCTGACCGACGCGATCATGCGCGCCCGGGCGCGCATCTCGCACACCACCCACCTCGAGGTCGAGGTCGACCGGCTCGACCAGATCGAACCCGTGCTCGCGGGCGGCGTCGACACGATCATGCTCGACAACTTCTCGCTCGACGAGCTGCGTCGGGGTGTCGCGATCGTAGCGGGTCGCGCGCTGATCGAGGCCAGTGGCGGGGTGAACCTCGACACCGTACGCGCCATCGCCGAGACCGGAGTCGACATCATCTCGGTCGGCGCCCTCACCCACAGCGCCCGAGCCCTCGACCTGGGCCTCGATCTTCAGGTCGAGGCATGAGCCTCCCCCGCGCCTGTTGCCCGGCGCGACGGATGCGCCCGGTCGCCCGGCAACATCCGTCGCCCCGGGCAACACTCGTCAGGTCTCGCCCGTGATCTACCTCGACAACGCGGCCACCACGCCCGTGCGCCGCGAGGTTCTCGAGGCGATATGGCCGTTCCTCACCGGCGACTTCGGCAATCCCTCGAGCCACCATGCCCTGGGCGACGCGGCGGCCCGCTCCCTGGCCTCGGCGCGCGCGCAGCTCGCCGAGTGGTTCGGCACCCGGCCCGCCGAGGTCACGTTCACGTCGGGCGGCACCGAGGCCATCAACCTCGCCATCAAGGGCATCGCGCTCGGCCAGCCTCGAGGCCGGCACATCGTGACGACCCCCATCGAGCACGAGGCCACGCTCGAGTCGATCGACTTCCTGCGCCGGGTGCACGGCTTCGACGTGTCGACAGTGCCGGTGGATGCCGTGGGCCGGGTCGATCTCGACGCCCTCGCCGGGCTGGTGCGCAGCGACACGACGCTGGTCAGCGTGATGGCGGCCAACAACGAGATCGGCACCGTTCAGGACACGGCGGCGATCGGCGCCCTCGTGCACTCCGCCGGATCGGTGCTGCACGTCGACGCCGTGCAGGCCGCCGGCTGGCTCGACACGAGCCTGGATGCGCTCGGTGCCGACGCCGTGTCGATCTCGGGTCACAAGCTGGGCGCGCCGAAAGGCGTCGGAGCGCTGGCCGCCCACTCTCGCCTCGTGATCGAGCCCCTGCTCCACGGCGGCGGCCAGGAACGCGGGCGGCGCTCGGGCACCGAGAACGTCGCCGCGGCCGTGGGTCTCGCCGTCGCGGCGCGACTGTCGTCGGCGGGCCGCGCCGAGGCATCCGGTCGGGTCGCCGCATTGCGCGACGACCTGATCGCACGAATCGAGGAGGCCGTGCCGTTCGCACGGCTCACGGGGTCGCGCGAGCACCGGCTGCCGTCGATCGCGTCGTTCCTGTTCCCCGGAACAAGCGGCGAGGGCGTGCTGCTCGGACTCGAGGAGCGCGGTGTCGTGTCGTCGAGCGGCTCGGCGTGCGCCGCCGGCAGCGACGAGCCGTCCCCGGTTCTGCTCGCGGTGGGCATCGACCCGGTGGATGCGCAGACCGCCGTTCGCTTCAGCCTCTCGACGGCGACGACCGCCGCCGACGTGGAGGCCGCCGCGATCGCTGCCGCGGAGGCCGTGCGCGCGCTGACGCAGCTGCGCTGACGCCGTTCCCTGACCCCGTTCCCTGAGCCTGTCGAAGGGAAGCCGCCGAAGCGAACCCCTTCGACGAGCTCAGGGAACGACCCTTCCGGCGTATCGTGGCCCGCATGCACATTGTTCTCGTTCCCGGATTCTGGCTCGGCGCGTGGTCGTGGGCACCCGTGACCGCAGCCGTCGAAGCGGCCGATCACACGCCGCACCCGCTCAGCCTCCCCGGCGTGGAATCGCTCGAAGCTGACCGGAGGGGCATCACCCTCGACGACCACATCCGCTTCGTCGAGGAGTACATCGCCGACCTCGACGGCGACATCGTTCTGGTGGGTCACAGCGGAGGCGGCTCGGTGATCCACGCCGTGGTCGATCGACACCCCGACCGCATCCGGCACGCCGTCTACGTCGACAGCGGACCGACGCCCGACGGCATGGAGATCAACGCCAACATCCCCGAGGTCGACGGCGAACTCCCCCTGCCCGCCTGGGACTTCTTCGACGACCTCGAGCTCACCGGACTCGACGAGGCCGACCTCGAGAACTTCCGCGCCCGCGCCGTTCCCACGCCGACCCGGGTGGCCCGCGACCCGCAGGTGCTGACGAACGAGGCCCGCTACGAGGTTCCCGTGACCGTGATCACGTGCACGTACAGTGCCGAGGAGATGCGCCGAGGCATGGGCGCGGGAGTGCCCTACTTCGCTGAGCTGCCGCGCATCCACGAGGTGGGAATCGTGGAGCTGCCCACCGGCCACTGGCCCCAGTTCTCGCGCCCTCGCGACCTCGCCAGCGTGATCGTCGCCGCCATCCGCTAGTCCGAGCGACACGAACGCGCCCGCCCGATGCATCCGCGCCCCGTCGAGCAGAGGCGGATGCGCCGAGCGGGCGCGGATTTTGTTTGTGCGAGCGGCTACGCCGTGGCGCGGCGGCGGATGGCGGGCACGAGCAGGGCCAGGCCGAGCAGGGCCACGAGCGCTCCGCCTGCGGCGATCGGCGCCGCGTCGACGCCGGTGTTCGCGAGCTGCGGCGCGACCGGTGCGACGACCGCGGCGGGCTCGACGACGGGCTCAGCAGGGATCACGGGTACGACGGGGCCCGGCACGAGCAGCAGGGACTCGGTGTAGAAGGCACCCTCGGGAGCGGTGATGACGCCCGAGAGGAGCGCGCTTCCGACGAGGTCGGAGCCACTGATGCTCCACAGGTGCGAGTACCAGCCGTCGAGGTCTTCGACATACGCGTCCGCCTCGAGCCAGAAGTTGCCATTGGAGTCGATCTGCAGCGAATACGGGTAGTTGGTGTCGCCGCCCAGGCCGGTGTCGGCCGCGAGTGTCGCCGTGTGGGTGGCGATGTCGATCGTGAAGACGTCACCGTTCCACTGAACTGCGTAGAAGGCACCCGTCGTCGGGTCGACCGAGAAACCGTAGAAGCTGTCGTCTCCGAGATCGCCGAGTTCGGTCAGCGCGCCTGTGGCGAGATCGAGAGAGTAGAGCGTGTCATCGTAGATCGCATACGCCGCGCCATCGTTGCCGATCGCGATGGAGTCGACGTTCGTCGGCGCACCATCGATGCTGAAGAAGGAGACCGGCAGGCTCACTCCTGTCTCGGGATCGACGGTGGCGAGGATGGCGAAGCTCTGCTCGGTCTCCTGGTCGAACTGCCATGCAACGAAGTACGACACCGAGGTGGCGGGGTTGTACGCGGCCTGGCCGGCGCAGTCCGCCGAATCGGGTGTCCCCTCGCCGACGGGCGTGGCCGCCGCGGTCGCGGCGTCGATCGAGAAGACCGAGAGGTTCGTGAGGTCGTTATCGCACGAGATCGCGTACAGCGACGATCCCTCGGGCAGCGAACGGCCGGACGCAGCAGAAGCGGGAGCAGCCACGACGCCGATTCCCACGAATCCGATGACCAGTGTGGCGATGCCCGTGGCGAGCGTGGCCCGAAGGCGCGAGTTATGCACTGATGAATCCCCCTGAGTGAAGGTGACGACCCGCACAGGGAGGATCGAACAGACTGAGCCGCCCTTGTGGGCAGATTCTCAGACAGTAGCAGAACGCAACAGTTCGTACTAAATTTTCTTCATCTTTCGAAGGCGGACTACTGCCCTCGCGACATGAACCGTCGTACCGCGGGGTCGACGGAGATATCAGCCGGCCGCAACGGCCTGGTGAGGTAGAGCCCACCGAGCGAGGTGAGCCTCGACAGGGCCACGTAGGTCTGCCCCGCGCTGAACACGCGCTGGCCGAGATCGACGATCGCCTGGTCGTAGGTCTTGCCCTGGCTCTTGTGAATGGTGACGGCCCACGCGAGCCGTAGGGGGAACTGGGTGAACTCGCCGATCACGTTCTTGGTGAGCTTCTTGTCGTCGGCCGAGTACGAGTAGCGGTGCTTCTCCCAGCTCACGGGGTCGACCTCGTGCACCTCGCCGTCGATCTCGACCCAGATCGAGCCCGCCTTGCTGATCTTCGAGACCACCCCGACCGAGCCGTTCACCCACCGCTGCTCCGAGTCGTTGCGCAGGAACATGACCTGGGCTCCGACCTTGAGTTCGAGCGCCTCTTCAGCGGGAAAGTTGCGGCCTCCGAAGTCGCCCGACACCTCGGCCGTCGCCGTGCGCACCGTGCCCGGAAGCCGCTTGAGCGCCTCGGCGTTGATGCGGTTGACCGCGTCGTTGCGCGTGGCGAGCGTGATCGTTCCGTCGCTGGGAGGAGTTCGAGCGCCGGCGCCGTTGAGCGCATCCGCTATCTCTTTCGTGACCTGACCGTGCCTCACCGCGTTCAGCATGAACTTGAAGTCGTCATCGTGCTGCCGGTGGATCTCGGTGAGCTCGACCACGGTGAGCGACACCTCGCTCCATACCTTCGCGTCGAAGAACCACATCGACCGGTAGTGGTCGGTGAAGTAGGCCCGCTCGTCGGAGTCGCCCGGAACAGGGGCGAGCTGGTACGGGTCTCCGAACAGAACGACCTGAACCCCGCCGAACGGAACCGTCGGCTTGTGCCGAGCCTTGCGCAGGGAGCGGTCGATCGCATCCATGAGATCGGCGTTGACCATCGAGACCTCGTCGATCACCAGGGTGTCGATGGTGTTGAGCATCTTGCGCACGTCGCCGTTCTGCTCGATGTCGGAGTCGGCGATGACCCCGATCGGCAACCGGAACAACGAATGGATGGTCTGCCCGCCGACGTTCAGCGCCGCGACTCCCGTGGGCGCCGAGATCACAAGCTGCTTCTCGGTGTTCCAGCTCAGGTGGTTGAGCAGCGTCGACTTGCCTGTTCCCGCCCGGCCCGTGACGAACACGTGCTTCTTCGTCGACTCGATGAGGTCGAAGACGCGCCTCTGCTCGGCGGAGAGTTCGGGAAGGGACACGCGGGAGGACTTTCTGTGCATGACGACGAGGGGCGCATCCAATCTACCGGGCGTGTCGGCCGGCACGGCCGGCGCTCGGCGGCATTGCCTAGACTGACCCCATGGATGTGCGTGTGCAGAAGAGGCGCACGTCTCCGGCGCAGGTCGCCTTGGCCTGGTGCGGCGCGGTGCTGCTGCTCGTCGGAGTGTTCGCAGGCGGCGTGCTGGCGCTCAATCTCACGGTGTTCGGCTCGAGCGGATTCGTCATCACCTATCTGCAGACTCTCGGCGCCCGCGACGTCGACGGCGCCCTCGGCATGCCGGGTGTCGAGCTGCCCGACGACCTCACGCCCGACTCGGCGAGTGCGGCGCTGCTGAAGCGCAACACACTCTCGACCATCAGTGACATCCGCGTCACCGACGACAGCGACCTGGGTTCCGGCGTTCACCGGGTCACCGTGAGCTACACGCTCCAGGGCGCGGACCGCCAGTCGGCACGCACCCAGAGCGAGTTCGTGGTCGAGCGCGGCGGATCGAGCTACGGCGTCTTCAGCCAGTGGCGCTTCAAGGAATCGCCCGTCGCCACCCTGTCGCTCGCGGTGACCAACACGACCAGCGTGACGGTCGGAACCGGCGAGCTCGACGCATCCGATCTCGGGGCCGGGAAGGGGGCCTTCGGCGCCGGGGCTCGATACACCGTACTGGTGCCGTCGCTCGTGGTTCTCTCGCACGATTCGCACTACCTCACGAGCGACACCGTCGCGGTGGCCCTCCCCTCACCCGGCGAAACGGAGAGCGGCATCGTCAAGGCCGTTCCCAATGAGCTCTTCTCCCAGGTCGTCGCAGACCGCCTCACCTCGTTTCTCGACGAGTGCGCCACGCAGAAGGTGCTGTATCCCGTGGGCTGCCCGTTCTCGAAAGGCATCACCGACCGCATCGAGGGAGATCCGAGCTGGTCGATCGTGGAGTATCCGCAGGTGAAGGTCGTGGCGGGCCCGTCGTCGTGGCTGCTGGCCGACAATGCCGGTGTCGCGCACATCGACGTTCAGGTGAAGTCGCTCTTCGACGGATCGGTGTCGGCCCTGAGCGAGGACATTCCGTTCTTTCTCGACTACGCGATCACTCTCGACGACGCGGGCGCGATCGCCTTCGCGTCGCGCACGTAACGTCGCCCGGCCCTTCGACAGGCTCGGGGAACGGCCGCCGCGTCAGCGGCGGGCGTTGAGGCGCTCGAGCATCGCGTTGTACTCGCCCAGCTCCGCCTCGTTCGTGCGGTCGGCCGTGCGGTCGCGCCGCGTGGTCTCCTTCTTGTCCTGCTTGCTCCACTGAATGGCGACGGCGATCGCGAGGATCACGGTGGGGATCTCTCCGACGCTCCAGGCGATTCCGCCTCCGGCCTGCTGGTCCTCGATGGCGCTCACACCCCACGGGCGGCCCATCGCGCCGTACCAGTCCGCGAGCAGCAGACCGTTGCCGGTCATCATCGCGAGACCGAAGAAGGCGTGGAACGCCATGACCGCGAGCAGCAGTAGCAGCCGGAACGGATAGGGGAAGCGGTAAGGAACCGGATCGACGCCGATGAGCGCCTGCACGAGCAGGTAGCCGGTGATGAGGAAGTGCGCGATCATCCACTCGTGGCCGATGTGGTCGACGGTCGCCCAGCGGAACAGCGGCGAGTAGTAGAAGGCCCAGAGGCTGCCGGCGAACAGCAGCGCGGCGACGATGGGGTTCGCGAGGAACGATCCGATCTTCGAGTGCACCGCGAGCAGCACCCACTCGCGACCGCCCCGCGTGCCGTCCTGGCGCTTGGCGACCGCACGCATGATGAGCGTGATCGGAGCGGCGGGCACGAGCAGCAGCGGCACCATCATGCTCAGGGTCATGTGCCCGAGCATGTGCATGCTGAAGAGGTACTTCTCGTAGACGTTGATGCCGCCGTTGGTCACATAGAAGAGCAGCAGCATGCCCGCCACCCAGAGCACGCTGCGGTGGACGGGCCACTTGTCGCCGCGCTTGCGCAGGCGGCGCACGCCGGCGAGGTAGAAGACGATGCCGAACCCGCACAGCAGAATCCAGAGCAGGTCGAAGTTCCACTCGGTGAAGTAGCGCGAGAGCTCGAGTTCGGGCGGAAGCTGCTCGCCGGTGAGGATCTGCGCGGGCGTCTGCACGGCCGGGATGGCGTCGTCGACCGGCGGGGCCGAGCGACCGAGTGCGGCGGCGGCACCCGAGGCGATTCCCATGAAGGCGAGCTCGACGACCGCGATCTTCCAGAAGAAGTAGCGGCGGCTCGTCTCGGCAAGACGACGGATGAGCGACCGCCGGTAGGCCGCTCCGAAGATACCCAGCGCGATCAGGGCACCGACCTTGACCAGCACGAGCAGACCGTAGGGCGTGAGCAGCCTGTCGAGGCTTCCGATGCGCAGCTCGGCGCTGACGTAGCCGGATGCCGCGACCACGATGAAGCAGACGAGCGCGACGGTCGAATACCGCGAGATGACCGAGAGCATGCGGTCGTTGTCGAGCTGCGGGGCGATGATCACGAGCACCAGCAGCCCGCCGAGCCAGACCGCTGCGAAGACGAGGTGCAGTCCGAGCGCGGTGATCGCGGCGTCGTGGCCGGTCGTTCCCGCGGCATGGCCCTGCTGCGCCATTGGAACGAGCATCACCACGGCGAGCACGCCGACGAAGACGAGGGCGGTGACGTTGCGCACCGCGAAGCAGAGCACGGTGACGGCGGCCGCGATGAGGGTCGTGATCAGCCAGGCCTGCCCGATCTCTACCTGGGTCAGGAACTGCCCGAGCAGCTCGCCGTAGGAGTTGTCGAACCGCACCGACTTGACGGTGAGCTGCAGAAAGGTGAGGAAGCCCGTGGCCGCGGACGCCACGGTGAGCACGGCGGCCGAGCCTGCCGCGACGTCGAGCGCGCGGGTGAATTCGGGCTTGTCCGAGCGCAGGGCGAAGACCGCCAGAACGAGGGCGCCGAGAACGCCGGCGGCTCCGAGGTTCACGATCATCTTGGTGACCGGGATGCCGTAGCGCACCACGGGGCCGGGATCCTGCAGGAGTTGCGCATCTGCCCCGCCGGCGATGCGCAGACCGACGAGCAGCATCACGAAAGCGACCGCCAGGAGAACGGCGGGACCTACGGTTCGAACGACTCTCGGCACCCGTCAACTTTACGCGGCATTCCTGAGCGCGCGGCCCGGTCTGCGCTCGGCCGGGCGCACCTCGGCGTGGGAACTGGATGCCCCATTCCACTCGACCTAGACTCAACGCCCATGAGCACTGCGACGATGCCCGCTTCACGTCCCGCCCTCACCGCTAAGGGGGCAGCGACCCGCGCCCGCATCGTGGAGGCCGCCGCCGCCCTCGTTCGACAGCGCGGTGCCGCGCGCACGAGCATCGACGAGGTGAGGGCCGATGCACAGGTCAGCGCATCGCAGCTGTACCACTACTTCTCTGACAAGAACGAGCTGATGCGCGCCGTCGTGGCGCACGAGGCGGTCGTCGCGGTCGAACAGCAGCCGCAGCTCGCCGCACTCGACAGCATCGAGTCGTTGCGCGCCTGGCGCGATGCGGTCGTCGACCGCGCGGGCGAGCGGCAGTTCCGCGGCTGGTCGCCGCTCGGGTCGCTCGCCAGCGAACTCGTCGACACCGATCCGGATGCCCGTGCCGGGCTCGTCGACGGATTCGGGCTCTGGCTCGCCCCTGTCCGGTCGGGCCTCGTGGCGATGCGCGCATCCGGTGCACTGCGGTCGGACGCAGATCCCGACTCCCTCGCGATCGGCCTGCTCGCCGCGCTCCAGGGAGGACTGCTCGTCTCCCGGGTCCAAGAGGAGACGGCTCCTCTCGAGGCCGCCCTCGATGCGGCCATCGCGCGCGTCGCGAGCTTCGCTCCGCAGGAGCCCTCGGTCGCGGCCTCGGCCGCACCCGCGATCAGGCGCACGCCCGCGTCGCCGGCACGGGCATCCGGTGCCATGTCGGCGCCCCGCACGCCGCTGCGCCCCCGCCGCCCGCTCGCCCGCTGACTCCGCTCGTCGAGCCCGTCCCGTTCGTCGAGCCTGTCGAGACGCGGCCCCTTCGACGAGCTCAGGGAAAGGGTGGCTCCGCTCGTCGAGCCTGTCGCGTGCCCGATCCAGTCGGCGCGAAAGCACCCATCTGACAGAGTATGGACGCCTTCGCGTCGAGTGGATTCCTCACGCCCTATCGAGTCGGCGCAGATGCATCCTCCCGAATGATTAAAGGTTCTTCTCCGCCGAGTCGCGGTTTGCCCCTTCGACAGGCTCAGGGAAAGGGTGGCTCCGCTCGTCGAGCCCGTCGAGACGGAGGCCCTTCGACACGCTCAGGGAACGGGGGACGCCGTTAAACGCCTCAGGGGCGTCCGCATCGCGCGGACACCCCTGAGGATGAAGATTCGAAAAGACTACTTGGCGGCAGCCTTGAGCTTCGAGCCAGCGGAGATCTTGACCGAGTGACCGGCGGCGATCTGGATGGCCTCGCCCGTCTGCGGGTTGCGGCCGGCGCGGGCTGCACGCGAGGTGCGCTCGACAGCGAGCCATCCCGGGATCGTGACCTTGACGTCGTTGCCGACCGACTCCGCGAGCGTCGCGAAGAGAGCGTCGAGAACCTCGTTGACAGCGGACTGCGTCTGGCCGGATGCAGCGGCGACCTGGGCGACGAGCTCGGTCTTGTTGAGTGACTTATCAGCCATGGGTGTCCTCCTCGGACCTTGTGCTGCGCGAAGCAGCTCTAGAAACGAAACGGTGGAAACCTTGAGTAGGCCACACGTCTGGTCTGTTCGACCGTGACGAATGTATCAGAGATCGCCGGGATTTCGCGGATTTACGCGCCTCGCGGGGCATCCGACACCCCTGAGACGCAAAAAAGGATGCCGACCCGGAGGTCGGCATCCTTTTTCAGATGCTCAGATCAGAACTGCTGGACTACCAGGAGCTCTTCGTGATGCCGGGCAGCTCGCCGCGGTGAGCCATGTCACGGAAGCGAACACGGCTGATGCCGAACTTCGTGAGCACACCACGGGGGCGGCCGTCGACCGCGTCACGGCTGCGTACGCGCACCGGTGAGGCGTTCTTGGGCAGCTTCTGCAGGCCGAGGCGGGCGGCCTCGCGCTCGGCGTCGGTCGACGTCGGGCTGACGAGGGCCTTCTTCAGCTCAAGGCGCTTCGTGTTGTAACGAGCGACGATGACTTTGCGCTGTTCGTTCTTTGCAATCATGCTCTTCTTGGCCATGTGTTACCTCTCCTCCCGGAAATCGACGTGCTGGCGGATGACCGGGTCGTACTTCTTCAGCACGAGGCGGTCGGGGTTGTTGCGGCGGTTCTTCTTGGTGACATAGGTGTAACCCGTGCCGGCCGTCGAACGCAGCTTGATGATCGGACGTACGTCTTGTGACTTGGCCATTAGATTTTCTCCCCACGGGCGAGAAGATCCTTGACGACGCTCTCGATGCCGCGTGCGTCGATGACCTTGATGCCCTTGGTGCTGAGCTGCAGGGTCACGTTGCGACGAAGCGACGGAACGTAGTACGTCTTCTTCTGGATGTTCGGGTCGAACCGGCGCTTGGTGCGACGGTGCGAGTGCGAGATGTTGTGTCCGAAGCCGGGAATGGCGCCGGTCACCTGGCAGGTTGCTGCCATGATTTCCTCCATAGTTACCGTAGAAATACGCGAGTCAACGCGCGTTCTACCCAAGATTGCTTGTCGGCACACGTCTGCCCCGAATGAATCCGGTGGGGGGTGGTGTACATGCGAGTGGAGATGCCACTCGACCAGCTACCGAGTCTAGGCGACCCGGCGGCCCCGTGCAAGTCTTTCGTTACGGGCGGGTATTGCGGATGCGACGGGTCGCGCTGACAGCGCCGACCGCGACGATTCCGCCGAGCAGCAGGGCGCCGGCCGTGAGGCCCATCGGCGTGAAGTCGGCACCGGTGTCGGCGAGCGCGGGCTGCACGACGGGCGTGACGACCTCGGTCGGCATGATGACGGCCTCAGCACATGTGTCGGTGACATTGAAGGTGACGCTGTTCACCGTCCAGGAGTGGGCGACCTCGAACTGTCCCTGAAGTGCGACGATCGCGGAGATGTCGCTCGAGTACGCCGTGGGCGACTCGAGAGTCGCGACGAAGTCCTGCGTCGTACCGGGCGCGACAATGCCCGAGGTGACTCCGGGGAGCCCGGCGAGCGGACCGCTCGGATCGACGACCGTTCCGGGATCGACTGAGGCGACACCGTCGCTGCTCGAGGCCAATCCCACACCCACCACCGCGTTCTCGGACGTGGGATTGGTGATGGAGACGGTGAACCCATTGACCACGCGGGTGCACGATTCGGCTGGAGCCGGCGCGATCCAGGCCAGGTCGAAGCCGATGCCGTACTGCCCTGCGGGTACAACGACGTTCGGCGTGACGAACGGGAACGTCAGAGGCTCCGTCGTGAGTTCGTAGTCGGCGAAGAAGTTGAAATCGGCCGGGGCGTCTGTCGTGTACGGGTTCAGAACCTGCGTCCACGCCGCGGGAGCCACGTCCGAGGTCGTCACCGTGTCGGCGGCCTGCGCGGGCGCAGCAGCGACCAGGCTCAGGGCGACGAGCGCGCTGCCTGCGACGATCAACGACTTCTTCTGCATGGGAGATCCCCCGGATCGATGAACCGGCCGACGGCCACCATCGGGTAACGGGCCGCGCCAGAACGCTCTCAGCATAGAGGACGCCGTGAGATCAGGCCACTACCGCCATGTTGGGCCGATCAGCCCGCGGGCGTGGGCACGCACGAGTTGCAGAAGCCGAAGATGTCGACCACGTGCTCGGGGCGCGAGAAGCCGTGCAGCGCGGCGGTCTTGCGCGCCCACGACTCGACCTCGTCGGCCTCGATCTCGACGGTGAGGCCGCAGCTCCGACAGATCAGGTGGTGGTGGTGACCTGTGCTGCACGCCCGGTAGAGGCTCTCGCCCTCGGGCGACTGCAGCGAGTCGGCCTCGCCCTCGTTGGCCAGGTCGGCGAGCGCACGGTAGACCGTGGCCAGTCCGATGTGCGATCCGCTGGAATGAAGGTTGGAGTGAAGCCCCTGCGCGCTGACGAAACCGATCTGGGTTCCGAGGGCAGCGCGTACCGCCTCGCGCTGCCAGGTGTTGCGCTTCACGACCATGATCCACCTCCGAGGCCGCATGCGGCCGAAATCCCCTCAACCGTAACCGGTGTCGCTGTGCTTCGCCTAGGCATCCAGAGCCACCAGCCGTCGACCCGAGACACCCCGGCGCGCACGCGACGCCGCGATGATGCGGCAGACCACGTAGATGGCGAACGAGATGGTCGTGACATAGGGACTGATCGGCACGGACCCGCCGAGCGCGAGCATGATTCCGCCCACGAGCGACAGCACGGCGAACAGCATGCTCAGGAGGGGAACGACGATCGGCGACGACGACACCCGCAGGGCGGCCGCGGCGGGCGTGACCAGGATCGACAGCACCAGCAGCGAGCCCACGACCTGAACCGACACGGCGACCGCAAGGCCGAGCAACAGCATGAAGACGATCGAGAGCGTGCGCACCGGCACGCCGCGCGCCGAAGCCACATCGGCGTCGACGCTGGCGAAGGTGAGCGGACGCCAGACGACGAGCAGGCCGATCACGACGACGATCGAGATGGCGATGAGCGAGTTCAGCCGGGGGTCGTCGACGGCCACGATCTGGCCGGTGAGCAGCCCGAACTTGTTGGCGCTGCGACCCGGGTAGAGGGCGAGGCAGAGGATGCCGAGCCCGAGTCCGAAGGGCATCAGCACGGCGATGATCGAGTTGCGATCGCGCGACTTCGCGCCGAGGAAGCCGATGATCAGGGCGGCCACGATCGAGCCCACGAGCGAGCCCTCGACGACGCCGACTCCGAAGAGCAACCCGGCGGAGGCGCCCGCGAACGACAGCTCGCTGATGCCGTGCACGGCGAAGGCCATGTCCCTCGACATCACGAAGACGCCGATGAGCCCCCCGACGATGCCGAGGACGGCACCGGCGATGATCGAGTTCTGCAGCAGAACGACCAGTTCGCCGTAGTCGGTGAAGTTGAAGACCTGCGACCAGAGGTCGGCCCAGTCGATGTCGCTCATCGCCGCACCCCGTCGCCCGCGCCGGGCGCATCCGGCACGTGCTCGCCGTCGTGGTGCACGTGCCCGTCGTGGCCGTGATGCGCATCCGGGACCCCGACCACGATCACGCGGCCGCGGGTGCGGATGACGTCGACGGGCGAGCCGTAGAGCTCGGAGAGCACCTCGCTGCGCAGCACCTCGTCGGGAGTGCCGATGCGGAAGGAGCCGCCCGCCAGGTAGAGCACGCGGTCGACCATGTCGAGGACCGGGTTGATGTCGTGGGTCACGAACAGCACGCCGAGGTCTCGCTGCCGGCGATGCGTGTCGATGAGCTCGGAGACGGCGCGCTGGTGGGCGAGGTCGAGCGAGAGCAGGGGCTCGTCGCAGAGCAGCAGCCGGGGGTCGCCCGCGAGCGCCTGCCCCACGCGCAGACGCTGTTGTTCTCCGCCCGACAGGGTCGAGACGGCCACGTTCGCGTACTCGGATGCGCCGACGGAGTCGAGCAGGGCGTCGACCTCGCGGCGGCGCGCGGCCCGGGGCAGCGGCAGCCCGAAGCGGTGTCCGTCGACGCCGAGGGCGACCAGGTCGCGTCCGCGGAGCGGCGCCCCCTCGTCGGCGAGCTTCTGCTGCGGGATGTACCCGATGCGGCGGTTGCCCCGGGTGACGGGGGAACCCTCGAAGGCCATGGTTCCGGCGCTGAGCTGCTGCTGACCCAGGATGACCTTCAGCAGGCTCGACTTGCCCGATCCGTTGGCCCCGAGCACGGCGATGAACTCGCCCGCCCGCACGTCGAAGTCGAGGTCGTGCCACAGGCGCCGCTCGCCGAATTGAAGCGCACCGCCGCGAACGCGCAGCACGACGTGGCGTGGCGCGTTGCGGGGCGAGGGGGCCTTGTCTCTGCCGGCTCGCGCCGTCTTGGCCCCGAAGATCTTCACTCGGTGAAGACTACTTGCCGCTGAGCGCGCCCTGCAGCGCGTTGAGGTTCGTCGTCATCCAGCTGATGTAGTCGGTGCCGTCGGGAAGGGTCTCGGTGACGGGAACGACCGGCACACCGGCGTCCTTCGCGGCCGTCAGCACGAGCTCGGTCTGGGCCCCCGCGGTCTGCTCGTTGTAGACGAGTGCCTTCACGTCGCCCGAGGAGAACAGCTCCTGGGTCTGCTTGAGAACGTCGGCGGGAACATCTGTGCCCTCCTCGATCGCCTCGCTGAAGGCATCCGGCGTCTTGTTCACGAGGCCCGCGGCCTCGAGCATGTAGAGCGGCACGGGCTCGGTGATCGCGACGCCGGCCTGGTCGAACGAGGCCTTGATGTCCTTCTCCTGCTGCTCGAGCGCGGCGAGCTGGCCGTCGAAGGCCTCGGCGTTCTTCTCGTAGGTCTCGGCGCCCTCGGGGTCGATCGCGCTGAGCTGGTTCACGAGCTCGTCGGAGAGCTTCTGCACCGTGGGGAAGTCGTACCACATGTGCTCGTTGAACTCGCCCTCGGCGGGCTCCTGCTCGTAGCCCGAGATGTCGGCCGCGTTCAGCACCGGGGCGATCTTGTTGTCGGAGGCGGAGAGCATGGTGTCGACGAAGTCGTCGTAGCCGCCGCCGTTCTCGATCACCAGCTGCGCCTTCGAGAGGGCGAGCTGGGTGCGGGCATCGGCCTCGTACTCGTGCGGGTCCTTGTCCGGACTGTCGATGATCGACGTGACGCTGACCCGGTCTCCGCCGATCTGCTCTGCGATGTCGCCGTAGACGTTGGTCGAGGCGACGATGCGCACGCCCGACTCGTTCGCCGGGTCGTCGGTCGCTGCGCCGTCTGAGGATGCGGATGCGCACCCCGAGAGGGCCAGTGCGGTGGCCGCGGCGAGCGCGGTGAGGGTGAGGAGTTTCTTCACGGGAGGGGTGAGCCGTTCTAAGTCGGATGCGTTTCGGGTCTTCTCGAAAGTAGTCTTATTGATAATGATTGTCAAAACAGATAGTCATGAGACATCCGGTCTCGTCGCCGACCGGTCGGCAGCGCGCATCCGCTCCTATGATCACTGCATGGACTCCCGCCAGATCAAGACCCGCGCCAAGCTCGCCTCCGTCGTGCTGTCGCTCGCGTCCGAACGGCCGGCGAGCGAGATCACGGCATCGGAGATCGCCATCGCCGCGGGGATCAACCGGTCCACCTTCTACCAGCACGCCACGTCGCCCGTCGCCCTGCTCGAGGGGGTGCTTCGCGACGAACTCGACGAGATCCGCGATCACTATCTGGGCGAGGCGAACCTCGAGACCGGGCCACAGGCATCCGAGGCCATCGAACGGGTGACCGTCGCTGTTCTCGAGCACGTCGACTCGCACGACGCGATCTACACCCGTGGACTGGGCGAGGGCAGCGGGTCGGCGAGTCTGCAGCCGCTGCTGAGCCAGCACTTCGCCGGATCGATCGAGCTGCTCCTCGAACGGCACGCACTCACCGTGCCTCAGGCGTCGAGCATCCTGCCCGCGGGCTTCGTGGCGGATGCCGCGGCCCGCTTCATCGCCGACGGCACGGTGGGCGCGCTCGACGTGTGGCTGTCGACCCCGACGCCGCGCAGCACCGCCGCGTTCATGTCGGCCTACCGCGTGTTCCTGCCGTCGTGGTGGCCGCTGCCCGCGTGAGCAACCCCCCTCTGCGGCGACAGTGGAACGCGCAGACTGGATGCATGCCCGCAGATCAGACCCCCGACATGGACGCGCGCCTCGAGCAGACCATCCTCGAGCTGCTCGACAAGCGAGCGCCCACGTCGACGATCTGCCCCTCGGATGCCGCGCGGGCCGTCGGCGACGACGACTGGCGTGGGCTGATGGATGCGTCGCGCAGCGCGGCGGGAAGACTGGTCGCCCGCGGCGAGGTCGAGATCACCCAGGGCGGCGAGCCGGTCGACCTGGCTACCGCGCGCGGACCCATCCGCATCCGGCGCCTGCGCCCGTGACGCCGAATGCGGGTGCTCCCGCGATGCGCGGCGGCAGAGCCACCGCGCGAGGCGAGAACACCCGCGTTCGAGCGAGCGCAGCTACTTCGCGAGGAAGTCGATGACGACCCGGTTCCACTCGTCGGCGTGACTGACGTTCACTCCGTGGGGGCCGCCCGCGACCACGTGCAGCTCGGAGTTCACGAGCGCGGCGTGCGTGCGCTCGCCTGAACCCTCGAACGGAACGGTCGCGTCGCCGTCGCCGTGTATGACGAGCGCGGGCACGGTGACGTTCGGCAGGTCGTCGCGGAAGTCCGTGCTCGCGAACGATGCCATGGCCTCGAGCGCGGCGACCTTCGACGACTGCAGCGCGAGGGCCAGCGCCTCCTGGCGCTGCTCCTCGGTCACGACGAGCTTCTCGTCGACCGAGAAGAACTGCGTGGTGAAGTCCTCGTAGAACGACTCCTGGTTTGCGGTGAGGCCTGCCGTCATCTTCGCGGCGAGCGCGGCGGTGAGAGGTCCATCCGGGTTGCCGGGCGTCTGAAGCAGGTACGGCGGCACGGCCGAGGCGAAGACGACGCTGTGGATGCGCTCCGCCCCGAACTTCGTGAAGTAGCGCGCCGCCTCTCCGCCGCCCATGGAGAAGCCCACGAGCGTGACGTCGCGCAGGTCGAGCGCTTCGAGCACCGCCTGCAGGTCGTCGGTGAGCGTGTTGTAGTCGTAGCCGGTGAGCGGCTTGTCGCTGCGGCCGAAGCCTCGTCGGTCGTAGGTGACGACGCGGTAGCCCGCGGCCTCGAGTGCGCCGACCTGGTACTTCCAGGATTCTCCGCTGAGCGGCCAGCCGTGGATGAGCACGACAGGGCGGCCCGATCCGCCGGTGTCGTCGACGTGCAGCTTCGTGTCGTTCAGGAGTCCGTGGTGAGCAGTGATCTCTGTCATGGTGGTGCCTTTCCGCGCCCGTCTTCGAGCGTCTCGGAGGGTGATTCGGACACCCTCTTTCTTCGGATGGGAGCCTGCGACCCGGTTGCGCACCGAGTGCCGGCCCGCTACTCTCGCCCGGTGGAATCAGGCTTCGATATCGTGCGCATCGCCGAAAACGACTGGCCGCGCATGCGCGAACTCCGGCTCGAGATGCTCGCCGACACCCCTCTGGCCTTTCTCGAGACACTCGAGAACGCACGTCGCGAGCCCGAGTCCGAGTGGCGCTTCCGGGCCGCCCGCACCGCGCGGGAGGGCAGCCTCGGCCTCGCCGCCGTCGATACGTCGACGGGGGCCTGGCTCGGAACCATGGGCGCCTACCTCGATGACAAGGGCGACGCGATGCTGGTCAGCGTCTACGTGACTCCCGCGTGGCGCGGCACGGCGAACGGCTTGACGGATGCGCTGCTCGACGGCGTCGAGGCATGGGTGCGCGCCGCGATTCCCGAGGGCAGGCTGCTGCTGCACGTGCACGAGGACAACCCGCGCGCACAGGCCTTCTACGTGCGACGCGGATACGTGGCCACGGGCAGGACCATCCCCTATCCCCTCGACCGCACGCAGAACGAGCTGGAGATGGCGCTCCCGCTCGGCTAGTCGGACCCGCTGCGGACAAGAGTTACCGGCGCACCGGGGCATCCTGTCCGCAGCGGGCACTCCTAGCCGACGAGCGCGGCTTCCTGCAGCGCCTTCTCGGCGTGGTGGCAGGCCACCACTCGGGACTCGCCGACGGGGCGCAGGCCCAGGTCGGCCGCCACGGTCGGGGAGGCCACCGCGATCTCGCGCAGCGGGGGCTGCGTAGTGCGGCACTCATCGGTGGCCAACCAGCAGCGCGGGTTGAAACGGCAGCCCGTAGGCGGGTTCACCGGCGACGGCGGCTCGCCCGACAGGATGCGACGGCGCGCGAGCTTGCCTCGATCGGCACGGCTGTGCGAAGGCGTGGCCGAGAGCAGCGCCTGGGTGTACGGGTGCGCGGGCGAGCCGTAGACCGTCTCCGTGCCTCCCTGCTCCGCGATGCGGCCGAGGTACATCACGGCGACGTTGTCGGCGATGTGCCGCACCACCGAGAGGTCGTGCGCGATGAACATGATGGCCACGCCGAGCCGGCGCTGCAGCTCGCCCAGCAGGTTGATGACCTGGGCCTGCACCGAGACGTCGAGCGCCGAGACCGCCTCATCGCAGACGAGCACGTCGGGGTCGAGCGCGAGCGCCCGGGCGATGCCGATGCGCTGGCGTTGCCCTCCCGAGAACTGGTGGGGATAGCGCGACATCATGTCGGGCGCGAGGCCTACCAGGCCGAGCAGTTCGGCGACCCGCTCCCGGCGCGCGGCGGGTGAAGCCGACCGTGTCGCGGCCATGGGCTCCGCGATGATGTCGCCCACCGACATCCGGGGGTCGAGCGATGTGTAGGGGTCTTGGAAGATCATCTGCACGCCGGTGCGCAGCAACCGGCGATCGCTGCGCCGGGCGCGGGTCACGTCGGTGCCGTGGTAGGTCAGCGATCCCCCGTCGGGGCGCTCGAGACCCACGAGCATGCGGGCGAGCGTCGACTTTCCGCACCCCGATTCGCCCACGATGCCGAGGGTCTCGCCGGCGTGCAGCTGCAGGCTCACCCCGTCGACGGCAGAGACGCGCGTGGGGTTCAGCCGCGAGCCGCTCGTGAACGTACGGCGCAGGTCACGCGCCTCGAGCACGAGCTTGCGCTCGGTGATGGGCGTGGAGAAGAGCGGATCGAGAACGGGCTCAACTGACGAGGGCATGAAGCAGTTCCTCTGATCGGTGGCAGGCGGATGCGCGGCCGTCGGCGACGTCGACGAGCGGCGGGCGCACGGTGCGGCAGATGTCGATCGCCATATGGCAGCGGGGGTTGAACGAGCAGCCCGGCGGCGTCTGCGCGGGCGACGGCGGCGAGCCGGGAATGGTCATGAGGTCGCGACCCCGGATGCCCGCCTCGGGCACCGACCGCAGCAGCGCCTCGGTGTAGGGATGCGCGGGGTGGTCGAGCACCGTGTCGGCGTCGCCCCGCTCGACGATGCGCCCGGCGTACATCACGGCGAGCCTGTCGGCCACCTCCATCACGACGCCGAGGTCGTGGGTGATGAGCAGGATGCCCATGCCGAGCTGGTCTCGCAGCGAACCGAGCAGGTCGAGGATCTGGGCCTGCACGGTCACGTCGAGCGCGGTGGTCGGCTCGTCGGCGATCAGCATCTCGGGTTCGAGGGCGATCGCCATGGCGATCAGGATGCGCTGGCGCATTCCCCCCGAGAACTGGTGCGGGTAGTCGTCGACCCTCTTCGCTGGGGCCGGGATACCGACGAGGCCGAGCAGCTCGACCGCGCTCGCCCTGGCCTGCTTGCGGGTCGAGCCGCGGTGCACACGGAACAGCTCGCCGATCTGGTTGCCGATCGTCATCACGGGATTCAGCGCCGAGAGGGCGTCCTGCAGCACAAGGCTCATACGCTCGCCGCGCATCATGCGCCGCTCGTTCTCGCCCAGGGCCTGGATGTCGACGCCCGACACCCGCAGTTCGGCCGCGTCGACGCGGGTGAATTCGTCGGTGAGCCCCATGATGGCCCGCGCGGTCACGGACTTTCCGGAGCCCGACTCTCCGAGCAGGGCGACGAACTCCCCCTTCGCTACGTCGAGGTCGATGCCCCGCACCGCCCGCACCTCGCGGCCGCCGCCCGTGAAGGTGACGGACAGGTCGCGCACGCGCAGGGCCGCAACCTCATCGACTGCTGTCGTCTCTCGTATGTCCACGAACCCATCCTCACCCGCCATCGTTACCGGAATGTTTCAAGCGTAATAAATCTATGCCGAATCCGCTCACGTGGATTGACATCCAAGCCGGATATCGCCCATATTGGCATTCGGGACGCCTTGTTGTCGCACCATGACCCAGAAATCATGACAAAAGCGCGCGATCCCGAACAGAACCACGACGTGAAGGAGATCGCGAGTGCTTGATCCCGCAGAGGGCTACACCGGCTACACCGCCTACGACTACCTGGAGGCCGGCAAGGATTACCACACCTTCGAGTATGCCGAGCAGATCGGCCGCGTTCCGGCCTATGCCGGACTCGACCTGAGCGATGCAGAGAAGGAACGCACCACCACACTGCTGCGCGAGGAGACCGTCATCTCGCTGCACGACCACGTGCAGGTCTTCCCCAAGAAAATGGACGAGGTGAAGGACAGCATCCGTTACGGCCGCGAACCCACGGGCTACGCGGGCCTCGCGCGCTCGGGCCTCACCGCCGTGTTCGACAATGGTATGGACGGCACCTGCTGCATCTCGAGCGAAGCCGGATGGAAATACCAGGATGTGCTCTTCGATCTCGGAGTGCGCATGGCGGACCTCGCCCACCAGGACTACGTCATCAAGGGCGAGACGCTGAAAGACATCCAGTACGCGAAGGAGAACGGCAAGATCGCGCACGTGTTCGCCCTCGAGGCGTCGACGATGATCGAGAACGAGGTCGACCGCCTCGACGTTCTCTACGGATTCGGCGTGCGCCAGATGGGCATCGCCTACTCCGAGGCCAACATGCTCGGATCGGGCCTGAAGGAGCGCGGCGACGGAGGTCTCACCTACTTCGGCGAGCGCGCCGTGGCCCGCATGAACAAGCTCGGCATCGCGATCGACATCTCCCACTCGGGCGACCGCACCTGCGTCGACACGATCAAGGCATCCACCAAGCCCGTCTTCATCACGCACGCCGGAGCGCGCGGCCTGTGGCCGACGAACCGCATGAAGACCGACGAGACCATCATCGAGTGCGCCAAGCGCGGGGGCGTGATCGGCATCGAGGCCGCACCGCACACGACGCTGTCGCCGAACCACCCCCTGCACTCGCTCGACTCGGTCATGGACCACTTCCAGTACTGCGTCGACCTGGTCGGGCTCGAGCACGTGAGCTTCGGCCCCGACACGCTGTTCGGCGACCACGTCGGACTGCACGATGCCTTCGCCGGCAACCTGTCGCTCGGACAGGCGCACGGCGGTGTCACCTTCGACAAGGTCCCCTATGTGGACGGCGTCGAGAACCCCGCCGAGGAGTTCTACAACATCATCGGCTGGCTTGTGAAGCACAACTACTCCGACGACGAAATCCGCGCCGTCGTGGGAGGAAACACCCTGCGGGTCCTAGAGGAGGTTTGGGTTTGATGCACAATCACAGCACGCGCAGAGGCACCATGCGCACAGGGATCCGAAGGGGCAGGGCGCTCACGCTCGTGACGGCCGCCGCGGCCATCACGTTCGTCTTGAGCGCCTGCGCGCCATCGGCGCCCGAGGCGTCGTCGGGGCCGGTCGAGGCCGGCAACGACACGCTCACCATCGCGACGACGACCGACGTCGTGAACTACAACCCGCTCATCGGAAACAGCCGCAGCGACTACTGGGTCACGAACCTCATGTACCCGCACCTGCTGTCGATCGCCGACGACGGCAAGAAGGAGCCGCAGCTCGCCACCGAGTGGGGCTACGTCGACGAGCTGACCGGCTACTACGAGATCCGCGACGACATGACGTGGAGCGACGGCGAGCCCGTCACCGCCGAAGACGTGGCGTGGACCATGAACGCCGTGAAGAAGGACGCACCCTCGGGCACCTTCTACGGCCAGCTGGCCAACTTCGTCTCGGCAGAGGCGGTCTCGGACACCCGTGTCGAGATCACGCTGGCCAGCCCCGACACCTCGATCGTCGAGGAGATCGGATTCTGGGGCAACGTGGTTCCGCAGCACGTGTTCGAGAAGGCCGAGTCGGTCGCCACCTTCGCCAACAACGGAAGCGACGGAGGCTGGGTCTCCGCAGGCCCGTACCTGCTGACCGACGTTCAGGTCGGTCAGAGCTACTCGATGGATCGCGTCGACGAGTACCCGCTCGTCGAGGGCGGCACACCGGTCGCGGCGAAGGTCGTCTACCGCGTCTTCCCCGACGTGAACACCGAGATCCTCGCCCTGCAGTCGGGTGAGGTCGACGTGATCGCGAACGCTCTGCCGCCGGCACAGGTCGAGCAGCTGAAGGCCACCGACGGGATCACCGTGGAGGAGGTCGTGGGGCTCGGATACGCTCACATGACCTACAACATGACGAACCCCGACCTCGCGAAGACCGAGGTGCGCCAGGCACTCGCCCACGCCGTCGACTACGACGCCATCCGCACCGTCGTTCTGCAGGGACAGGCCGTCTCGACGGGCTCCAGCCCGCTGATGCCGGTTCTGAGCGACTACTACGACAAGTCGATCAAGGAGTACGACTTCGACGTCGACAAGTCGCGCGAGCTCATGGAGTCGGCCGGCTACACGGCAGACGCCTCGGGCAACTTCCCCGTCTCGTTCCGGCTCATCTACTCGCTGCAGGACAGCGTGACGAGCCAGTGGGCGCAGCTGGTGAAGGACTCTGCCGCCGAGGCCGGCATCACGATCGAGCTTCAGGGCACGGAGCGCAACACCTACCTCGCCCAGACGAACGACGGCGACTACGACATCTACGCGGGCAACTTCGCGATCATGGATGACCCGGTCACCAACTTCACGCTCTCCTACCTCCCCGGTGGGGCGATCAACTACACGCTGGTCGACGATCCCGAGCTGAACGCGCTCATCGCGAAGGCGGCCGTCACGGCCGACTCCGACGAGAAGATCTCGATCATGCGGGATGCCGCGAAGATCGTGCACGATGAGGTCTACGACAACATCATGTACACGCAGAACCTGTACTTCGCGCACAGTTCAAAGTGGGAGGGCTTCGTGACGAAGCCCAGCGAGCTCCTGTCGATCGTCAACCCGATCTCAGTGGCCAGCGCTCACAAGACCGCGGCTCAGTAGCCGCACGAAAGGGCCGTCCGCGTGTCTCGTCTGTTCTTCGTTCTTCCCCGTCTCGGCCGGGGGGTGTTCACGATCTGGTTCGCCGTGACCGTGACCTTCCTGCTGCTGCGTCTCCTGCCCGGAGACCCGGCCCTGGCGGTGGCGAGTCCGAACATGACAGAGGAGGCGCGGGCGGCCCTTCTCACCCAGTACGGGCTCGACCAGCCCCTCATCGTGCAGTACGGCCTCTACATGTGGCAGATGCTGCAGGGCAACTTCGGCGTCTCGTTCACGCAGTCGGTGCCGGTCATGGACGTGCTGCTGCAGCGCCTGCCCTGGACCCTGCTGCTCACCTTCACCGCGCTGGTGATCACCGTGCTCGTGGGCATCCCGCTCGGCGTGCTCGCGGCATCCCGTCGCGGCAAGGTGCTCGACAAGATCATCCAGGTGATCGGCGTGACCGGCCAGTCGATCTTCGTTCCCTCGATCGGCGTGCTGCTGCTCTTCGTCTTCGGCCTCTCGCTCAAATGGCTGCCGATCGGCGGCGCCTACGACACCGATGCCTACGGCATGGACTGGTACGGCAGCGTCGCCCGCCACCTGATCCTGCCCGCCGTGTCGCTCATGCTCATCCAGCTCGGCTCCTACGTGCTCACCATGCGCTCGACGCTCATCGAGGCGCTCGGCGAGGACTATGTGACGCTCGCCAAGGCCAACGGCCTGCCCTACCGGCGCATCCTGTGGAAGCACGCCCTGCGCAACGCGCTGCTGCCCACCACCACCCTCATCGGCCTGCAGCTCGGCTTCCTCGTCGGAGGCGCGGTGCTCACCGAGACCGTCTTCGCCTACCCCGGCATCGGCCGCGGCATCTACGAGGCGGTCACCCAGCTCGACTTCCCGGTGCTGCAGGGCGCCTTCCTCCTCCTGGCCATCACCGTCGTCGTCGCCAACATGCTCACCGACATCGTCTACGGATTCCTCGACCCCCGGGTGAAGACATCATGACCTCTCTCGATCCAGTCAACGCGACTCCCACCGGGCTGCCCGTCTCCTCGGAGGCTCTCTCGGCCGAGCCCGTTGCCGAGTCCGGTCGGGCCGGCGCCGCCACCTGGCGGGTGTTCCGCCGCGATCCGCTCGGCATCATCTCGCTCGGCCTGCTGCTCCTGCTCGTCGTCGTGGCCCTCGCCGCTCCCCTGCTCGCCAGCTACCCGGCGAGCTACGGCACCGACGTGCTGAGACCGCCGAGCCTGCAGTACCTCTTCGGCACCGACTCCCTCGGCCGCGACGTTCTGGGCGAGGTGATCTGGGGAACGCAGCAGAGCCTGCTCGTGGCGGTCGCCGCATCCATCATCGCCATCGCGATCGGCACGCTGGTCGCCGTGATCGGCGCCTATTTCAAACGGCTGGATGTCTTCATCAGCGTGATCGTGGACCTCACGTTGTCGCTGCCCGTGCTTCCCCTGATGATCCTCATCGCCGCCCTCATCGGCCCGAGCACCGCCACGATCATCGGCGTCGTCGCCGCGTTCTCGTGGCCCGAGGTCACCCGCCTCGTGCGCTCGCAGGCGCTCACCGTGGTGAATCTGCCCTACGTCGACGCGGCCAGACTCATGACCACCTCGCCCGTCTGGATCATCGGCCGGCACATCATTCCCGCGGTCACTCCGGTGATCGTCGTCTCGGTCGTGGTCACCGCGTCGCGCGCCGTGCTCTCGGCGGCGGGCCTGGCGTTCCTCGGCCTCGGCGACCCGACCACGTGGTCGTGGGGCCGCATCCTCTACGAGGCGCAGCAGTCGGGCGCCATGTCGAGCGCCTGGTGGCTGACGCTGTTCCCCTCGATCGCGATCCTGCTGCTCGTGCTCTCGGCAACGCTGCTGTCGATCGCGTACAACGACGCGCGCAACCCGCGCAACCGAGCCCGCTAGGAGCATCCGGACCATGACATCGACCGACACCGCCACGCGCTTCTCGCAGCGCCTCGAGCCCGCCTTCTTCGACCGCGTGCAGGAGCGCGTGCGCGACGCCCTGGTCGCCGACGGATTCGATGCGCTCGTCACCGACGACCCGGAGGACGTGGCCTACCTCACCGGCTTCTTCCACCACCCCTGCGAGCGCCCCGTCGCCGTGTGGCTCGGAGCCGACGGGCGGGCCGTGCTGATGACCCCCGAACTCGAGCGCGAGAACGCCGAACGCCAGCACGCCCGCGCCGAGGTCGTCTCGTACGCCGAGTTCCCGGGCATCCGGCCGCCGTTCGCGTCGCTCGCGTCGGCGGTGGGCTCTGGCCGGATGCGCATCGCGTTCACGACCCACATGACGAACGAGCGGCTCACGGCCGTCTCGGCGCAGCTGCCGGAGGCGTCGTTCACCGCGTCGACGATCGTCACCCGCGCGCGCTACCTCAAGTTCGACGAGGAGATCGTGTTGCACCGCGAGGCGGCCCGGGTGACCGACCTGATGCTCGAGGCCGGGGTCGCGCACCTCCGCGAGGCCATCGCATCCGGCGGGCAGCTGCCCAGCGAGGCCGAGCTCACCTCGGTCGTCACGGGCGCCGGCGTGAGCACGATGTACTCCGAGCACGACGACGTCGTGGTCGTGTCTCCGCTCGCCGGCGGGCTGATCTATGCCGGCGCGAACTCTGCGTTTCCCCACGGCCTGCCCTCGGGCTACCGCCTTCAGCCCGGCGACACTTTTATGCTGTCGCTCGGATGCGCCGTGGGCGGCCGCTTCGTCGAGGGCGAGCGCACCTTTGTCCTCGGCACACCGAGCGACGAGCAGAGGCGGTACCACGAGGCCGTGCGGCTGGCGCAGGAGATCGGCGGGCGGGCCATCCGGCCCGACGCGGAGTGCCGCCAGGCCAACGAGACGTGCCTCGCCGTGATCGAGGATGCCGGGCTCGGCCAGTACCTGCGCCACCGGCAGGGTCATGGCATCGGCCTGGGCATGCACGAGCCGCCCTGGCTCGAATCCGGAGACGACACCCTGCTCGAGGCCGGAATGGTGGTCTCGAACGAGCCCGGCATCTACATTCCGGGGCACGCCGGCTACCGCATCAGCGACAGCATGCTCGTCACGGCCTCGGGATCCGAGCCGTTGACCCGCTACCCGCGGGGCCTCGACGACTGCACCATCGACCTCTGACCCCATCCGGCCCGCACGAACCGGCCCGCACGAGCCAGACGAACGAACCACCGACCACCCGCACCACTGCAAGGAGCACCATGACAGAGAACGCCGTCTCCCCCGAATTCGCCGCCGCCACGACCACCGCCCAGCGCGTGGTGATCAATGGCAACGAGCTGGCCGTCGAAGTGCTCGGCCCCGAGGGCGCACCCGTGATCATCACGCACCACGGGGCGCCCGGCCTGGGCTCGCGGGCCGAACCGCGAGCGAGCTTCGGCCGCCTGGCCGACGAGTACCGCGTGGTGGTGTTCGACGCCCGCGGCTCGGGCGAGAGCGAGGGCTCGGGTACCTTCAGCCACGAGCAGTGGGCGGCCGACATCGACGGACTGCGCGAGTGGATGGGCGTCGAGACGATCATCATGGCGGGCGGCTCGTACGGCGGTTTTATGTCGATGGAGTACGCGATCCGCTACCCCGAGCGCGTCACCGCGATGGTGCTGCGCGACACCTCTCCCGACAACGGCAATGCGCACCTGGCCCGCGAGAACGCCCTCGCCAGCGACCGCGTGAAGGTCGATATGAAGAAGTTCGACCGCATCGACACCGGCCAGGTCGCAGACGACGACGACCTGCGCGACTGCTGGCGCGAGATCCTGCCGCTCTACGACTTCAGCTACGACCCGTCGAGCGTCGAACGCAAGGTGCAGGCCACCCCCTATCGCTACGAGGCGCACAACTACGCGTTCTCCGTGAACCTGCCCGCGTATGACCTCAAACCGCAGCTTCCCAGCGTCACCGTTCCGACTTTGATTACAGTGGGGCGACACGACTGGATCACGCCGGTATCGTGTAGCCAGACCATCGCCGACCTGATCCCGAACTCAGAGCTGGTGGTGTTCGAGAAGTCCGGGCATTCCCCCCAGATCGAAGAGGTCGAACTATGGACGAGCACCGTTCGGGAGTTTCTCACCCGCACACGGCTTCCCCGCGAGGAGAGTCCGGTCGAGCGGTGACGCTCACGGTGCTCGACACCCTCGACGAGCTCGATCGTCGCATCGTCGTCGCCATGCAGAACGACGGTCGGGCCAGCTGGCGGGCGATAGCGGATGCCGTCGGTTCGTCGACGGCGACGGTCGCGCGGCGGGGTCAGAACCTCATCCAGTCGGGAACCATCAAGGTGGGCGTGATGCCCGCCCTCGGCTCCACGGGCGAGGTGGATTCCTTCCTCATCCGCATCACGTGCCAGCCGGGGACCTCCCTGGTCGTGGCAGCGGAGCTCGTCGAGCATGCCGACGTGCGCTTCGTGACCGTGGTCACGGGCGGCTACGACATCATCGCCGAGCTCGTGGTCAAGGGCGGAGCCATCCACTACCCCCAGCTGATCGAAGAACTGCAGTCGATCGAAGGCGTGGAACGCTGGCGCAGCGACCTCATCATGCACGTCTACAAGGTGTCGTTCGACTGGGGTCGGCAGCTGTTCGCCGAGACCCTGGCCCTGCCCGACGGGGCGCGCGGAAGCGACGAGAGCCGCACGCCCAGGGAGTTCGCCGAGCCCGAGGTGTGCAGCCCCGCGCACTTCGATGCCGCCGACTGGAAGATCCTCGACTCGCTGCGCGACGACGGCCGCGAGACGTTCCAGGCGATCGCCGACAAGCTCGGCATGAACGAGTCGAGCGTGCGGCGCCGCTTCGAACGCCTGCGCAGCTCGAAGTGCATCGACATCCTCACCCTCGTGCCCGCCCCCGCGCTCGGAATGGGCGCGGAGACGCTGCTCACCGTGAAGGTCGCGCCGTCGCGCATGGATGCCGTGGCTCGCGAACTCGCTCAGCAGCCGGCCGTTCGCTACCTGGCCGCCACGCTCGACGAGAACTCGCTGTTCTGCGAGGTCATCATGCCCTCGGCAGAGCGACTCTACGAGTTCATCAACCAGACCCTCTCGCGGCTCGAGGGTGTCGAGGGCTGGACCGCCTCGATGGAGCTGCTGTTCCTCAAGCGCGGCTTCATCGAGACCCCCTGGTGGCGCACGCAGGTGAACTACCCGGCGAGCTGAGCTCGCTCCTGCCGCCACCCCGCCGCAGTAGTGCCCACTGCGGACAGTAGTGCCCGGTGCGCCGGTAACTACTGTCCGCGGAGGGCACTACTGACCGGCAATCCCTCAGAGCAGGCGCTCCCAGTGGCGGGAGCGGCGGCGGATGTCGTGCAGAGCCACAGGGCGTTCGACGACGAAGGCGAGCAGGTCGCCGGGCCGGATGTCGATGGGCAGCACCGCGTGCAGCTCGCCCGCGCGCGGCGAGGGTCTGACGCCGAAGTCGCGCGGTGCATCCGACGAATGCCGACCGAGGAGCCGCACCGAGCCGGTGACCGGCTCGCATCCGTCGAGCTCGGCGTCGAGCCAGATGTCGGCACCCACGCCGTCTGCGGCGGGCACGACCAGCTCGACGGCTGCGACGATCACGGCGCAGAACCGGCGAGGTTCGACCTCGCTTCGGTCATAGGTCTCGATGACGCGTGTGCAGGGGGTTCCGACAGAGCGCGCCATCTCCACCATCGACTCCCCCACCACGAGTACGTCGTCGGCCACCGCCCTGGCCGCCCATGGCCAGAACCGCCGGTCGAGGGGGTGCCGTCGGGCGCGGGCGTAGTGAGTGAGCGTGTGCATCAGGCTCATGACACACGCTCCGATCGCAACTGGCGACGGCAGACCGCGCCTCGACACGGGATGGCGATGAGGTCGCCCACGGCGACGTCCGCGGGCAGGGTCAGGGGCGTTCCATCGCCGAGCGCGAACGGCGCGGAGTGCCGCGTCGATGCGCGGCCTATAAGACGCGCCTCCGCTGTGTGGGCCTGAATGCGCGTGATGTCGGCATCCAGAACCAGAGCGCCCCCGCGGGGCGCCTCGACGACCCGCGCCACGATCACCGAGGACTGCTCGATGTCTGAGGGGCGGCCGTGGGTGCCCGGCACGACGGCCGCGGCGATGTGCACGCACGGGGTGTCGCAGAGCTCGACGAGGCGCAGCAGCGAGACTCCCGAGACGACGACGTCGGTGGTGGTGGGGTGCGTCCACTCGGGCCAGCGGTCGATGACGAACGGGTCGGGGATGCTCGAACGGAGCGAGGGGAGAAGAGAAGTGAGGGTCACGGATGCAGGTCTACGCCGGGTGATCGGGCGGCGGTGGCGTCCTCACGAGATCCTTACGGCTGCGCCCGGAATCGAGACGATGTCGAAACGCGGAGAGGGTCAGGCAGCGGGAAGCCGGAGACCGTCGAAGGCCACCCGCAGCAGCGCCTCGCTTCGAGGATCGCTCGCAGGCAATCGCGAGGAGCGCACGGAATGGGCGATGCCGCAGAGCAGCAGGAGAACGGCCTGCGCGTCGACGTCTTCTCTGATCGCGGACCCCTTCTTCGCCGACGCGACCAGCGCCCCGAGCGCGGTGATCAGCGCCTCGCGTCTTTCGCGCGTCTCGGCGAGAACCGGCTCCGCCCGGGCAGTGACCTTCTCGAAGAGCGGGTCCTCGACGAGAAGCACGAAGTGCGCTCGGAGGGCTCCTTCGAGCTGTGACGGCCCGGTGTTCTCGAGCACGGCCTTGAGCTCGTCGAACCGACCCCAGACTAGAGCCTCCTCCAGCTCTTCGACGACGGCGAAATGGCGATACACGGTGGCCACACCCACGTCGGCGGCTCGGGCCACGGCATTCAGCCCGATGCCGGCACCGCTGTCGACCAGCGTTCGCGCCGTCTCGAGAATGTGCTGCCGATTCCTATCGGCGTCTCGACGAGGCCCCTGCATGCCTCAAGCATATGCGGTTAGCTCCGAATACGGATAAGGTATCCGAGCGGATAGATAATCCGTTTCAGATCGGAGCACTCATGACCACGACATCCCCGCCCCTCGCTGTGATCACCGGCGCCAGCTCGGGCATCGGAAGGGAATTCGCTCGACGCTACGCTCGCGAGGGCTACGACCTCGTTCTGGTTGCCCGGTCAGGCGAGGCATTGCGCGCTCTGGCCGACGAGCTCAAGACTCGTCACCAGGTCTCGGCCGACACGCACGTAGCTGATCTGACGAAGCCCGACGATGTCACCGCTCTCGGCGAGAAGCTCCTGCACGGACTCCCCCGGTTGGATCACCTGGTCAACTCGGCAGGCGTCGCTCCCGAGGGAGACCTCGCCGACTCGCACGAGGACGACCTGCGTCAGGTCATCGATCTCAACATCACGGCCCTGACCCTGCTCACCCGCGCCGCCGTCATCCGGATGCGCCGGGCCGGCACGGGAACCATCGTCAACATCGCGAGCGCCGCCGGCAACCAGGCGATGCCGCACTTTGCGACATACTCGGCCTCGAAGGCCTTCGTCATCAAACTCACCGAGGCGGTCTCCGAAGAGAACCGTCGCCACGGACTCCGCATCGTCGCCGTCTCGCCGGGCGACACCGACACGGGAATGGGTTCGAGCACCGCGAAGAACAAGCGCAAGCCCGAGCAGGTCGTCGACACGGCGTGGCGGGCGATGGCAGGCAGCGCGCCGTCGGTGGTCGACGGACGCATGAACAGCGCTCTCGCCGTCGTCTCGACACGGCTCCTCCCGAAGCGCCTCCAGTTGGGCATAGCCGAACGCATGATGCGCCGGATGAGCTGAGCGACGACCACCTCGGGCATCGCGCGGTGTATGGTCTTTGCATCTGAGGTAAAAACGCCCACCCGCTTCGTGCGGCCGGCGCAGACACGCGGTCTCGAACGAGTCGCCACTTCTTCGTTACGAAGGAGCGTGTCCCTTGACCACCACCATCCCGCGATCGCCTCGCACCCTGCGCGAGGCGTGGATCGCCCTCGCCGGCCTCTCGGCCGTGTTCCTGTTCGAGATGCTCGACAACTCGATCCTCAACGTCGCCCTGCCCACGATCGGGCGCGAATTGGATGCGACGACTGCCGGACTGCAATGGGTCACAGGCGCGTACTCGGTCGTCTTCGGCGGCCTGATGCTGCTGTTCGGCGCGGTAGCCGACCGCTTCGGGCGCCGCCGCGTGATGCTCGTGGGCCTCGTGATTCTGGGGATCGCAAGCCTGGGCACGGCCTTCGTCACGACGACCGAGCAGCTCATCGTCGTGCGCGCCGTCATGGGGATCGCCGCCGCCATGACCACCCCGGGCTCGATGGCGCTGGCATTCCGGCTCTTCGGCACCGACGAGCTGCGCGTGCGTGCCATCACCGTGATCTCCACGGCCGGGCTCGTCGGCCTCGCGATCGGCCCGACCGCCGGAGGCCTCGCCCTCGCCGTGGCCCCCTGGCAGGTCCTGCTGCTGATCAACGTGCCCATCGCCGCCCTCGCGTTCATCGGCATCCGTGCGGGCATCGCGGCCGACGATCCGGCCGACCGTCATCACGACCCGATCGATGTCTCGGGGGCCGTGCTCGGAACATCCACCATCGTGTTCGCGCTCGTCACCCCGACTCTGTTCGTCGACCTCGGCGCCGGGTCGTGGATGCCGTGGGCCGGCATCGCGGCGACGGTCGCCGCGGGCGTCGGCTTCGTGCTGCGCGAGCGCACGGCGCGGACTCCCCTGCTCGACCTGCGCCTGCTCGCCCTGCCCCTGGTGTCGAGCGGACTCGCCTACAAGGCTGCGGCCGGGCTCGCCGTCGCCGGGCTGAGCTACCTGGTGACGCTGCAGCTGCAGTTCGCGTGGGGCTGGCCTCCCGCCGCGGCCGCCGTCGCGATGCTGCCGCAGGTCGTGGTGCTGCTCGCCAGCGGCAGGCTCGTCGGACCGTTCGTGCAGAAGGTCGGGCTCGATCGCGCAGCGTTCGTCAGCTCGGCGGCCGTCGTCGCGGGGCTCGCGGTGTTCGGCCTGTTCGGCCGCTTCGGCTACGGGTGGATCCTCGTCGCGCTCGTACTCGTCGCAGCCGGGATGCGCGTGGTCGGCGTGGTCGCGGGAACGAACGTGCTCAAGGGGCTGCCCGAGTCGCGCACCTCGATGGGCGCCGCCCTGGTCGACACCTCGAGCGAGCTCGCCACCGCGATCGGCATCGCGGCCACGGGCACGATCCTCTCGGCACTGTTCACCGGAAGCATCGCGTCGACCGAATGGAGCGCCGCTCAGGCAGGGCAGTTCGAAGCCGCGGTCACGATCGCGGGGCTCACGCTGACCGCGTTCGCCGGTGCTCTCGTGGCGGTCGGACTGAGGTGGGCGTCGACAGCAGGGACCGCTGCGGACTAGAGGTACCGGCACACCGGGGCATACTGTCCGCCGCGGGCACTGCTAGCTCACTTACGGCATCAGTGACAGCCCACCCACAACCTTGTCGATGCGGTTCTTCGGGCCGACCAGGCTCACGGCGAGATACTCGATCTCCTCCGTATCCGTCGCTCCCATGGTCTCGATGTACTCGTCGTAGACCCGAATGGCCTGGGCGACCGCCGGCATGTCGGCCACGAACGTGGCCTCGTGCGCGACGCCCTTCGCCCTGATGGCCTTCAGCGCGTCGGCGGATGCGGAGAGGATCGTGCATCCCGCCCATGGCAGACCGGCGTGCGTCTCACCGGACGCATCGATCACCTCCGGTCCGAGGATGCCCGAGACCGCCTGGGTCGTGGCGCTCGCGACGCAGACGGCCGCGTTCACAGCCCTGCCCGCGGGGATCGACTCGTTCACCACGATGACCCACTTCAGGCGCGCCGCCCGGGTAGGGGTCGAGAGGTCGATCTCATCGGCGTGGAAGCCGATCACGGGCGGGGTGGTGGCGTTCATCGAGCGGTTCCGTTCGTCGGATGATCAGCGATACGGAGACAGGCTATGTTTTTCGGCGGCCTGTCCGTCCGAAGACCGTACTTAATACGGTTCGGAGGCCAGAATGGGCATCATGGACGAGATAGACACGGCGATTCTGCGGCAGTTGCAGGCAGATGCACGGATGACGAATCGCGACCTCGCCGCGGCCGTCGGCGTGTCCGCGACGACGGCGCTCGAACGCACGCGCAGTCTTCGCGCCCGAGGAGTCATCACGGGCGCCAGTCTCGACATCGATCTCGCCTCGATCGGCCGCGGCGTGCAGGCCCTCGTGGCCGTGCGCATCCGGCCGCCCTCGCGCGAGGTCATCGAGGCGTTCCGCGACTGGGTGAGCGCGCTGCCCGAGACCCTCGGCGTGTTCGTCACGACGGGCAACGAGGACTTCATCATCCACGTCGGCGTTCGCCACAACGACGACCTCTACGCCTTCGTGATCGACCGGCTCACGCAACGCCGCGAGGTCGCCGACGTGCGCACATCCGTCGTCTACGAGCACATCCGCACCCAGAACGTGGTCCCCACTGCGCCGCCGGCCCCGAAGCGCCGCCGCTAGCTGCGCCCGCTGCGGACAGGAGTGACCGGCGCACCGGCCACTCTTGTCCGCAGCGGTGACTACTGCAGGCTCAGGATGCGACGGGCTGGGCGGGTGCGTCGCGTGCGGGTTCCTGCGCAGGCACGGGCGCAGGCGCGGCCGCGGCGCGCGCCGCCCCGCGCTTCGCCGCGGCGGCCGCCGGGATGATGACCGCGATCGCCAGCACCGTGAGCCCTGCTCCGGCCCAGATGGGCGAGGTGTAGCCGAGGCCCGCGGCGATCGTGACTCCGCCGAGCCAGGCGCCGAGCGCATTGCCCAGGTTGAAGGCGCCGATGTTCGCCCCCGAGACGAGGGTCGCGGCGCCGGAGCCGGCCGAGCGCATGACGCGCATCTGCAGCCCGGGAACGGTGGCGAATCCGAAGCCGCCCATGAAGAAGAGGACGATGATCGTGGCCGGCTGGCTCCGAGCCGTCAGGGCGAAGGCGACCAGCACGATCGCGAGGGCCGCGAGCGCGACGATGAGCGTCGCATCCAGGGCCTTGTCTGCGGCCTTGCCGCCCACGACGTTGCCGAGGAACAGGCCCACGCCGAACAGCATGAGCAGCCACGGAACGGCGCTCGATGCGAAGCCCGAGACCTCGGTGAACACGTAGGCGATGTAGGTGAACGCGCCGAACATTCCGCCGTAGCCGAGCACGGTGACCGCGATCGACAGCCACACCTGCGGTGCGCGGAAGGCGCTGAGCTCCGCCCGCAGGCTCGGAGTTCCCTCTGCGGCGCCGGCGGAGCGGGGCACGAGGGTGAGGATTCCGGCGAAGGCGATGACGCCGATGATGGTGATGGCCCAGAACGTGGAGCGCCATCCGAATGCCTGGCCCAGGAACGTGCCGAACGGAACGCCGAGCACATTCGCCGCGGTGAGGCCGGTGAACATGATGGCGATCGCGCTGGCCTTCTTGTTCGCCGCGACGAGGCCGGCGGCGACGACCGAGCCGATGCCGAAGAAGGCTCCGTGACAGAGGGCGGCCACGACGCGGCCCGCGAGCATGAGCTCGTAGCTGGGCGCGAGGGCCGAGATGAGGTTGCCCCCGATGAAGAGAACGAGCAGGCCCATGAGCACGTTCTTGCGCGGCAACCGGGTGACGAGCGCGGGAACAGTGAGAGCCCCGACGACCACGCTGAGCGCGTAGCCGGTGATGAGCCAGCCGGCCGCGGCCTCGGTGACGCCGAAGTCGGCGGCCACCTCGGGCAGGAGACCCATGATGACGAACTCCGTGAGTCCGATTCCGAAGCCCCCGATGGCGAGGGCGAGTAGTCCGAGGGGCATGCGAGTCTCCGTGTGGGATGCGATGGATGCTTGGCGTGCTCGGGTAGAGCGCGTACGCTAGTAGTTGCAGGCGCGGGATAAATCATTGCACACGCTTTTATCCCGCGCAAGCAACTACTTTGCGTGTTGGCCGTTCGCGACGCCCCGCACGCTCGAAACACCGGAGGAACCATGGGCATCGCAGACGACGCAGTCGAGATCCGCTCGCAGGGCTGGCGCACGCTGGCCGCGCTGCACGGACTCATCGAGACCGAGCTCGAGCGCGCCCTCACCTCGAGCGTCGCCCTGTCGGTCGTCGAGTACACGGTTCTGGATGCACTCAGCCGCCAGCACGGCTGGCACATGCGCATGCAGCAGCTCGGCCGCGCCACGGCCCTCAGCGCCAGCGCCACGACGCGCCTCGTGAACCGGCTCGAGGAGCGCGGACTGCTCACGCGTGTGCTGTGCGCCGACGACCGGCGCGGCATCTACACCGAGCTCACCGCGTCGGGGCAGAAGCTGCTCACCGAGGCACGCCCCGTGCACGACGAGACTCTCGAGCGCGCCCTGGCAGCCGCCCGCGCGATGCCCGAGCTCGCTCCTCTGGTCGACGCACTGCCGACGCTCGCCCGCGCCTAGCGTGGCCACGACCCACGTGCGCTGGCGCCAGCGCAGTCGACTCGTCCGCGCCGTGCGGCTGCTGCGCACCCGCAGGCCGCAGACCTTAACCGAGAAGGTGCGCTACAAGATGCTGCGCGATCACCGGATGCTGCTGGTCACCTTCGCCGACAAGGCCGCGGTTCGCGAGTACGTGGCGTCGCGCGTCGGCGCCGAGTACCTGCCCGAGGCATACGGCATCCTCCGCGATCCCGAAGGCCTGCGCGAGCTCGAACTGCCCGAGTCCTACGTCGTGAAGCCGACCCACGGCAGCGGTGCGGCGATCGTGGTGTCGCCACAGGCATCCGAGGACCAGACCCTGCCGCCAGCCGCGTGGGGCTGGGTGTACCGGCACGTGCGGCCATCCGCCGTGTCGCTCGACGCGCTCGTCGACATCGCGCAGGTCTGGATGACCAAGCTCTACGGGCAGGGGCCGAACCGCGAGTGGGCGTACGGCGAGGTCGAGCCCGCGGTGATCGTGGAGGAGATGCTCGTGGCGCCGGGAGGCATCCCCGACGACTACAAGTTCTTCGTGTTCCACGGGCGGTGCCGGTACATCCAGGTGGATGCCGGTCGCTTCGGCGGCCGCACCCAGGACTTCTACGACGCCGACTGGAAGCACCTGCCGATGAGCGGCGGCCCGGCCTGGATCTCGCCGGAGCGCGAGCGCCCCGAGCGCCTCGACGAGATGATCTCGATCGCCGAGAGACTCGGCGCCGAGACCGACTTCGTGCGCGTCGACCTGTATGCCCTGCCCGACCGCATCGTGTTCGGAGAGCTCACGAGCTATCCGGCCGGAGGCGACAGCCCCTTCGAGCCGCAGTCCTTCGACGCCGAGTTCGGCAGCCACTGGACGGTGCCGCGCCGCTACCGCTGACCGCGGCATACGGCATCCGCGCCCCGTGGGTGCATCCGCCTCCGGTCGGCTGGCAGCGGATGCGCCGGACGGGCGCGGATCACCGGCCGGGCAGCGCGGCCAGCGACTGGGAGCGGGCCGCCAGGAGACCGGCATAGGTGCCGTCGCGTTCGGCCCATCGCAGACGCTGCGCCGCCTGCACCACGATCTCGTTCGGCGTCGGCGTCTGGGTCAGCAGGCCGACGACCTCGTCGAGGAAGCCATCGAGCGGTAGCGCGGCCGGGTTGACCTTCTCCTGGCCGGCGGTGGCGACGGCCGGCGGGATGAGCTCGGTCACCGTGACACCGGCGCCCGACAGCTGCGCACGAAGCGCCTCCGTGTAGGCGTGCACGCCGGCTTTGGACGCCCCGTAGGAGGGCATCAGCGGGAACGGGAGGAATCCGATTCCGGAGGTCACCGTGATGATGTCGCCTGCGCCGCGGGTCACGAGGTGCGGGGTGAACGCGTCTATCACCCGGATCGTTCCGAGCAGATTGACCGCGATCGTGGTCTCGGCAGCGCCGAAGTGGGCCGGGTCGCGCAGATCCTCTTGCAGAAGCACCCCCGACATGGTGACCACGACGTCGAGGTCGGGGTGCGCGGCGAGCACGTGGTCGCGGGCCGTGAGAACAGAGGCGGCGTCGGTCACGTCGATGCGAACCGACTCGAGGTCGTCGACCCTGCTCGTGTCGCGTCCGCCCACGATCACCGTGCTGCCCGCGGCGGCGAACCGTCGGGCGAGACCGAGCCCGATGCCGGAGGTGCCGCCCACGATGAGGACTGTTCGATTGCTGATATCCATGAGATGTCTCCTTCTGGCGAGCTCGCAGCGAGCCCGGCTACAGCTCGATGCTCGTCGCGATCGCCACGGCGAGGCAGTCCTCCGCTGATCCGGGGAGTGGCAGGACCCCCTCTCGTCGCTTCGGCGCTCGGTATCGTGACACCCATGGATGGTGACGACCGCTCGAACCGGCTCGGCGAGTACCTGCGCGCCCGGCGCGGGCTGGTCACCCCCGAGCAACTCGGCCTGCCTGCCGGCTCTCATCGGCGAGTTCCGGGCCTCCGCCGAGAGGAGGTGGCCCTGCTGGCGGGCATCAGCGCCGACTACTACCTGCGCCTCGAACGCGGGCGCGACAGCCATCCGTCGCTGCAGGTACTCGAGTCACTGGCACGGGTCCTTCAGCTCGACGAGGTCGAATCCGCCTATCTCGTGGGGCTCGGTGCGGAGAGCCCGCGGGTCCGTCGGCAGCGTCGCGTCGAGCACGTGCCCGAGCGCGTGCATCACCTTCTCGCGGCGCTTGATGTTCCCGCGTTCATCGAGGGTCGATACTTCGACGTGCTGGCATCGAACGCACTGGCAGCGGCCCTGTCGCCGCGCCTCGTTCCCGGCCATAACCGGCTGCGCTCGCTGCTCCTCGATCCGGAGGAGCGTGAGTTCCACGACGATTGGGAGACATCCGTGGCGTCGTTCGTGGCCCTCGTGCGACAGACCCTCGGCGACGAGGTCACCGACCCACGCGCGGTCGAGCTCGTCGGCGAGCTCAGCCTGGCCAGTGAACGGTTCCGCACCCTCTGGGCCCGGCAGGACGTGCGCCCGCTCGAGGGCGGCAGCACGACCGTGAACCATCCGGCGGTCGGCACGATGCGCCTGCATCGCGAGAAGCTGCCTCTCGGCGACCTGATTCTCGTGCTCTACTACCCCGACGAGAACAGCGACGCAGCCGGCAAGCTCCGCCTCATGGGTCTCGCCGCGTCACGGGGCTGAGCGGGCCCGATCAGCCGCCGAACAGCTTTCCGAAGAAGCCCTTCTTCTTCGGCTCCCAGCCGCCCTGTTCGAGCGCCGCGATCAGGGGTTCCTTGATCTCGTCCGTGGTGAACGCGTAGCCGTAGGTGAAGCCGTCGTGAGTTCCCTGGCGGTCGGTCGTGCTCGCTGCAGACCCGACTCCGAACGAGAAGGTCTTCCTGGTCTCTCGGCCCTTGAAGGTCGAGGTCGAGCCGCCGATGCTGAACCCGCCGCCGCCCGTGCTGCGAATGCGCGACTCGCTCTGCGTGTCGGTCTCGTCGAACTCCCACTGGGATTCGGCCGGGTCGAGCGTGACCCGCAGCTCGTACGACGCATCGATCGTTCCGGCCGCGGTGATCGCGGCCCACTTCACGTCGGCGTACTTCCACACGGCCTGGATGCCGTAGGGAGCAGCCTGGTAGACGAACGGAAGCTCGTCGCTGTTGAGCGCGAGAACGCGCGCCTGGGCCTGTTCGAAGGTGTCTGGCACGACTCCAACCTAGGCCAGTCGCCGACTCCGCGGTATGGCGATCGAGCAGCCAGGCGACTCAGGACTCGTCGATCGCGGGGAGCTCGACGTCGGTTCCGTCGAGGAATCCGGGCGCGTGAACGAGAAAGAGGTTCATCTTTCCGCCGTACGAGTATCCGGTCTCGCGCGGAAGGAAGACGACGTCGTCAGCACCGACCCGCTTCGTCACCCCATCGATCTCGAACCATCCTGATCCGGACTGCACCAGGTAGATCCTGTCGGAGTGCGTGCTGTGAATGCGGTGGTGCTCTCCGTCGACCTCGATCGTCGATGCGCTCGCGAACGCATCCTCAGGCGAGTAAGCATGGATGCGCAGCCCCGGCCTGACGATCTCGACGGCCTCGGACGCTGTGACGATATGACGCATGTGCTCAGTCTCGCAGTCACCGGCCTCATCCGCGCTGGTTCGGCGCATCCGCCGCCGGCCGACTGGTGGCGGATGCTCCCCGAGGGCGCGGATGCGGCGGGGCTAGCCCCAGCCGCCCAGGTAGGCAGCGACGCTCGGCTCCGTCGTGATCGGCGCGAGCCAGGGCGCGCGCTCCACGAGCGTGTCGAAGAGGGCGTCGTCGCGCCAGCGCGCACGCCGCAGCGCGGCCCGGCGCGATGTGACCGTCATGAGGGGCTCGTCGTTCTCGCCGGTGAACAGGACCTCGCCCAGCTCGCCCACGCCGACCGCCTCGACGGCCCAGGCGAGCCTGTTGTCGCGCGGCGCATCCGGCAGTCGCACGGCCACGGCGTTCGGGATGTCGATGCGCACGCGCTCGACGCCGGTCGCGGCGACGACGGGGCCGGCCCCGGAACCCGCCGAAACGACTCGCGGATCACCCCGAAGCACCTCGGGCAGCGGACCCACCACCTCCACTCGGGCCCGCGGAACAACGGTGAGAAGCGAGTCCACGCAGACGAAAGCCGCAGCATCCGAGATGGCGGACACAACACGAATCAGCACATCGGCCTGTGCGCCCAGCACGGCTCGCGGCGCTGATCCGGCCGCCGGGATCGACTGCGCCAGCTGCAGGGTCTCCGCGTTCTTGCGACGCTGACGTGCGTTGCCATCCGACGCGTCCCCCTCGCTGCGCCCACCCCAGTCGGGCCCGTTGTGCCAGGCCACCGCCGAGGGAACATGAGCGAACACCGCGCCGCCGAGCCAGGCGCGGTGCGCCCACTCCCAGTCCTCGCCGCCGTACTGCGTGAACGACTCGTCGAAACCGCCGACTGAGTCGAAGAACCAGCGCGAGCACGCGATGACGGCGCCGATCACGAAGCGGTACGAGCGGTCGTCGCTGTCGAGCAGGTCGCGCGAGGCGGCGTAGGCGTCGGCGAGCCACTGCGGTTCGTCGAGGGCGGCGAGGGGAGCCGCGACCTCGATGGGGTCGTCGTCGGAGAAGCGCTCGAAGAGCGCGTGCCGCCGCCGACCCACTGTGACCGCCTCGGGCGCGAGGGCCGGCAGGCGCGTGAGCGCATGCACGTACCCCGGTTCGGGCGCGGTGTCGGCGTCGAGAAAGCACAGGATGCGCCCCGTCGACGAGGCCGCCCCGAGGTTGCGGGCGGCGCTGAGCCGAAAGCCACGGTCCTCCTGCCGCACCAGCCGCGCGCCGTGCGACATGCGCGGGGCCGCCGCCGATCCGTCGTCGACGACGATCACCTCGAGCAGCTCGGAGGGGTACGTCTGACGTGCCAGACCGGCGAGCGTGCGATCGAGCTCGGCCTGCTGCTCGTAGTGCACCACGATCACCGACACGGTCGGCAGCTCGGCCGCAACCCGACCGTCGAGCACATCCCAGGAATTGCCGCGCAGGCCCACGCCGTACGGCGGGCCCGACCCGGCCGGGCCCGACCCGTCCGTCACCATTCGACGGCGTCCCACCAGGCCAGATACGCGGATGCGACGTCGGACACGTTGGGACCGATCACGGCGTCGTCGTGCAGCCAGGTCGACCCCGGATTCCGCAGCGCGTCGGCGATGCCGGCCGCGAGGTCCCGGGTGCCATCGACCACGCTCACCGTGCCGGGGCGCCGCTCGGCGATCTCGCGAACGTACCGGCCGTCGACGACGAGGGGGCGCCGCCCGGCCGCGATCCAGCTGTTGATGCTGCCCGATGCCGAGAAGTGCTGGTGCGCTGCGACACCGACAGAGGCCCGCCGTGCGCGCGACGTGAGCTCGGCGTCTTCGAGGTACCCCGTCACATCCAGCGTCACGCCGAGGTCGTGGGCGAGCCCCGCGAGCTGCTCGAGGTCGCGTTCGTGGCCGGCCGACGGCCGCCCGAGAAAGGTCAGGCCCGGCCGCAACTCGGTCGTGTCGGCGATGCGGGCGACCGCGCGCAGCACCTCGAGGTGCCCCTTGCCCGGATAGTAGAAGCCGAGGACGGCCACGTTTCCGTCGGACTCGGGCCGCTCGGCCGGGGGAACCTCGGTGTCGATGGGCAGCGGAATCACGTGGGCACGGCCGGTGGGATCGGTGAAGTCGCGCAGCACATCGACCTCGTGCACGCTGTTGAAGACCACGCCGTGCGAGGCCGCCAGCACACGGCGATAGCAGTCGCTGCGGCGTGCGAAGTTCACCGATCCATCGGATGCCTGCGGCACGTCGTGAAAGGTCACCGTGATCGAGCTCCGGGCCGCGATGGCCTCGATGCGGTCGGCCGCGTCTTCGGGCGAGGTGCCCCAGAGGCGGTCGGTGAAATGCAGATGGCTTCGCGCCGGAACACTCGCTCCGAGCAGTGCGCTGCTCGACAACCGCAGGCTCGCACCTGTCAGCCGCTCGACGGCCGACGCGACGACCGAGGAGTACTGCGTGACGCCGTGCTGGGCATCCGGGGTCACGATGAGGGCCGGCACCCGCGCGACGATCACGCGGCGGCCAGAATCTCGAGGGCGCGGCGGTGCCGCACGAGGCCGGCCTCGACGGCATCCGGATGCTCGGCGTACCACTCGAGGTGCGCCCGCTTCACGGTGTCGTCGGAGACGGCGACCCCGCCGATGATCCAGTCGGTTCGCGGTTCCTCGTCGAGCCCGTACGTCTCGATGACCGCGGCCGACCGCGGCGCGTGCACCGAGTCGAGCAGCGGGCGGTCGAACTCCACGGCGTGCTCGGCGAGGCCGGCGCGGGCGCGGACTCGTTCGGCGAGAGCTTCGAAGACCGCGTTGCCGGGGTGATTGAGCGTGCGCATCACAGAGAAGTCGGGCGTCGCGAAGAGGTCGGAGATGCGCACCGTGTCGAAGGCCTCCTCGCGCCGGGTGAGCTCGCCGATCGAGTCGGCCGCGAGCGCACGCACCATCGCGGGCGTCACCGAGGTGGCGATGGGCTCGCCACCGGATGCCTCCACCAGCGTGCGCAGGTCGTGATAGGCCGCGATCGGCGGCGTGAGCGACAGGTCGCTCGGCGGCCGGATGATCGCGTGGGTCGGATAGAGGCCCGCGAAACGGATGACCGGCACGAGAACCGTGCGCCCGGCATCCGGAATGCGCGCGGCCAGCTGTCGCACGCCGAGCGGCAGCTCGTGGTAGTCGTCGCGCACGGGCTGCGAGACCAGCAGCGAGGTGCGCTCGAGCAGTCGATGAAGGTAAGGGATGTCCGCCGCGGCGAGCTCGTGCACGGGCGGAACCCGCACGGTGTGGAGCCCGGCTCCGTGCAGCATGACGCGCAGCGACTCGGCCTGGCAGTTGCCCATGACGACGGCGACGCCCGCGGAGGCATCCGGCTCGACGCCCGACCCACCCTGCTCGTAGAACTCGCCGTAGTGGAGGGTGCGACCGTCGGGCCCCTGCCCCTTGTCTTCCCCAGCGTCGTCCACGTCCTCCATGCTCTCAGCAGCGGGCCCGGAGACGAAACGCGAAGGGAGGCGCTTGCGGAGAAGAGTGAACGCGGATATGGCGCATCGATCCGTCAGAAAACGTTCATCGCGAGCCCGGGAGTGGGCATTCTGTGACGGATCGATGCACCTTCGACCTGTCTAGGCGGCCGCGACCGCCCTCGCGAGGTCGGCGGCAGCGAGGTCGCCATTCACAGCGGCGCCCGCCATCACACCCGATCCGGCGGCGACCGACACCATCGCCATGGGCTCCGCCGTGTTGCCGGCCACGAAGACGCCGGGCACCGCGGTCATGCCGCGCGCATCCGCCACGACCTGCTCGCCGAACGGCGTGAGGGTGCGCTCGCCGCCGAGCGCCTCGTAGAGCTCGGTGCGGGCGATGAAGCGAGGCGCGACCACGACGGCATCCACCTCGAACGACCGGCCGCCCTCGATCTCGACGGCACGCACCTGATCGCCGTCGACGACGATGCGCTGCACTCGCGGAGTCACGACGCTCACCCCGAGCGCGGCGAGCTGCTCCCACTGCTCGTCGCTCGGCTCCGGGGCGTCGTGCAGAAAGAGGGTCACGTCGGAGCTGAGCTGCCTGAACAGCATCACCTGGTGCATCGCGCCCTCCGTGCGGCCGAGCACGGCGATGCGCTGGTCGCGCACCTCCCATCCATGGCAGTAGGGGCAGTGCAGCACGGTGCGACCCCACGCCTCGCGCACTCCGGGAACGTCGGGCAGCTCGTCGACGAGGCCCGTGGCGAGCACCACGCGGCGGGCGGTGACGACGGATGCGCCGCCGTCGACCTCGATCGTGAAGGCATCGGCGACACCGGATGCGCCGGTCACGACGCCGTTGAGAATGCGCACGCCGTAGGCCTCCGCCTCGGCTCGGCCCCGGGCGAGCAGTTCGAGTGGCGAGATGCCTTCCTGCCCGAGCATGTTGTGGGCGCCGTGGGCCGGAGCGTTGCGGGGCTGCCCCGCGTCGACGACGATCACGCTGCGGCGAGATCTGCCCAGGGCGACGGCGGCGGCGAGCCCGGCGGCCCCGCCCCCGACGACCACGACATCGGCCTGCAGTCCGGCGGTCATCGCTGCGCTGGCGTTCATCGCTGCGCCTCCGCCGGTCGGGTGGCGGTCCAGATGAAGCGGGTCGATTCGAACGCCAGCTCTGCCGTGCCGCGCTCGAGCTCGGCGATCGCGGAGTCCAGGCCGGCGAGCTCGTCGGCCGAGAGATCGGCACCGACGACGTCGCGGTTCCTGGTCAGGTGCAGGGCGAGGTAACGGGTGCCCTCCGACGTGTCGGTCGACGCTGTGAAGGCAGCCTCTCGCCGTTCGACGTCGACGAATCCGGCCTGCTGCAACTCGTGGGTCCACTCCGCCGAGACGGGGTAGCCCCGTTCGGCGAGTGCCGAGACGACACGATCGCCGAGTCCGTCGAGACCGGTGCCGAGGTCGGCAGGCCGATAGTTCGTCGCGGCGGTCATCTCGATGACCACGATCACTCCGCCCGGGCGCAGTGCGTCGAAGGCCTGGCTCAGAACCACCGCCGGGTCGGTCACGTGGTGCAGCGAGAGCGCCGCCCAAGCGAGGTCGATCGGGGCGGGCACGGCGCTCGGCCAGTCTCCGTCGAGGTCGACGAGCTGCGGCTGCACCCGATCGCCGAGACCCGCCTCGGCGGCAGCGGCGCGCAGTCGGTCGACCATGGCGGGCGAGGCGTCGAGGCTGTGCACGCGAGCCCGGTCGAAGCGACGTGCGAGGGCGAGGGTGCCCGTTCCCGTGCCCGAGCCGAGGTCGACGATGGTGGCCGGCACGGCATCCAGGGCCCCGGATGCGGCGTCGAGGGCGGCGTCGAGAACGGGCGCGCCGAGAACGGCATCGAGGTCGAGGATCTCCGCGAGGCCGGTGTCGTGCTCGGGCGCGGGGCCGTGGCCGGGCCGGTCGTGGTGCGAGTGATGTGCGTGCGTGTGCGGCTGCGTCATGGGGACCACGCTAGAGCCTTCTTGGCCGTGCGACATGAGTTCTTGCGAGATACGCAAGACGGCCGATCAGAGGTCGTCGAACACCGACAGCTCGTCGACAGACGAGAACGGCTCGAAGGGGCTGCTCAGGTCACCATTGTCGCGCGGCTCGTCGGGCACATCCGCGATCTCGAAGGTGACGGGTACACCGGGCGACACAAGGATCGCGAGTTCGCGATTGCCGTAGAGGGTGACTTTCACAATATCGCCGCCTGCTCGTACCGCGACGAGCGCGGCCGCTTCGATCGCCCCGACATCCTGACCTTGGGCGAGCGGGTACTGCGTGTCACTGACCGTGATGGTGATGCGTTTCATCCCTGTGCCTCCGTCGAATACACAAGCACGACCCGAGGAGCTCGCGAAACCCCTTGCCGTCTGCACGTCACAGCGACAGCGCTCGACGGCGCGCGTCAGCCCGTGTGCTCTGTTGCGGCGGGTAGGCGACGCCATGCGGCGAGCGTGTGCGCGTAACCGACGATCTCGTGCCCCACGACCTCGATCACGGCACCGAGCGCGACAAGGCCGACCACCACGCTGAGCAGTGTCATGGCGCCCGGCTCCTCGAGGTCGAGGGCTTGCTGCGGATGGAAGAGAGCACCCACCACCACGGCCCCGGCGAGCGGGGCCATCGTGATCAGCAGCAGCGGCAAATGAGTCAGGTCGAACGAGCGCATGAGCACGCTCCAGATCAGGAAGATCACGCAGACCGTGGTCGCCAGCGGAACGGCAAGAGCGAGCGCGATGCCCAGCAGAGACACCCCTCCGTGCTCCACGGCGATGGTGGTCAGGTGCAAACCGGCGCCGATGGCCGCGATCGACCCGAACAGGGCGAGGTGCGCGTAGCGCCAGGCGAATGTGCGCTCCGGACGCTGCTCCAGCACCAGCCGTGAGGGGACGAGGAAATAGCTCCACCAGACCGACGCGGCGATCAGCAGCCCCGAGGCAGCGATCAGCACGGCCTCCAGAGACCACCCCACCTCCTGGGTGAGGGCGCCGACCGCGGCCGTGGTTCCCGCGATGACCTCACCGATGGTGATCAGGGTCAGCAGCGCGAACCGCTCTGCGAGGTGCCCTGCGTTCCACGGTGAGAAGCCGTAGCGCCGCGTCGCCAGTACGGGTGCAACCATTTCTGCGGTGGCGACCACGATGATCAGAGCTACGGTCGCCGCAGCCGGCAGGGGCAGCACCGCAGTCACTATCCATGCGATCTGGGCGACCGAGATGATCGCGACGTACGACAGCGCGTTTCGACGGTGCTGCGGGTCATGGACCGAGGCGCGTATCCACAGCGCGATCTGCGGCACGCGCATCACGATGTATCCGATCACCATCAGCGCGTTGTTGGGGCTCTCGCCGTGCGCCGCGGCCTCGAAACTCACCGGAAGCCCGTACGTCAGCACGATCACGCCGATCATCTGAACGATCGTGGCCACCCGCAGCAGCAGGTCGTCGTTGCCGTACGCCGAGGCGAACCAGGAGTAGTTCAGCCACGCCCAGCTCACCGCCCAGACCGCGAACGCGAAGGCGCCGAGTGCCGGCCAGACCGTTCCCTCGCCGAGATATTCGGCGAGCTGGTCGGATGCCGCGGCGAAGGCCACCACATAGGTGAGGTCGTAGAGCAGCTCCAACGGGGTCGCAGACCGACCTCGCTGATGCGGGTCGCGCCCGGGCATCAGCCTGACTCGATGCCGCAGCTCCTCCTGCAGCCGAGATGCGAACGTGTCTATCTCGCTCATTCCGACCTCCTTCCCCGTATCTTCATCGATCGACGAGGGAAGGGGAAAAGTATCTGGCGTCGACGGGACCGCGGTGGTTACGTCGCGCGCACGCGGTTGTTGCGGGCTCCGTGCTCGAGTTCGACGAGACCGAGGTGCTCGAGCAGGGGCGGCAGGTACACGCCGAAGCGTCCGCGGTACCCCTTTCGAAGTCCGTACCAGCCGCCGACCGGGTTGGACTCGTCTCGCCCGAAGGCCTCGACGGCGCCGGGCACTGCCGGCTTGTTCTCGTCGGCACCGCCGAGGGCGACCCAGTCCTTCTGCTCGAGCAGCCAGTGGTGGAGATCGTCCACCGCGCTGAGGCGGTACATCAAGGTGGTGGAGCCGACCGTGCAGACGAGGGTCTCTCCGTCGCGATGAATCGTGTAGGCGGAGGAGCCGGGCGCCGTGGTCAACGCGACAGGGGCATCCTTGCCGCCGATCGCATCCGTTGTCTGTGACATGGTCGCGAGCATACGCGCATACCAGCCGATGCGGTCAGTATTAGGCAGTCAGTGTGACACGGCCGCCGGCTGGTCGCGCTTGAGGAGTCGCGACAGGCCCATGACGATGCCGACGATGATCATTCCGAGCACCAGCCCGAACACGAACGACACGGCGGTGTCGGCGATCCAGACCACGACCGGCCCCGCAGCCTCGACGGCGTGCGTCACCACGTGCACCAGGTCGTACGGACCGTGCCAGAACGTCTCGGCGAGGTTCGTGATCACCAGGTGACCACCGACCCAGAGCATCGCGACCGTTCCCACGATGCTGATCACTCGGAACACCGCGGGCATCGCCCGCACGATCCGCGCGCCGGTACGACGGATGCCTCGGGCCGGGTTCTTCATAAGACGCAGGCCGATATCGTCGATCTTCACCAGCAGGGCCACCGCGCCGTACACGAGCAGGGTCATACCCAGACCGATCACGACAAGCGAGCCGAGAGTGAGCCAGATTCCGAAGTCCGGATCGAGGCTGGCCAGCGCGATGAGCATGATCTCCGTGCTCAGGATGAGGTCGGTGCGGATCGCGCCGAACACGAGCTTTCCCTCTGTCTTCTGCTCTTCGTCCGCCTCCGCGTGGTGCACGCCGAACCACTCGGTGACCTTCTCCGCGCCCTCGAAGCAGAGGTAGGTGCCGCCGATGATCAGCAGGAAGGGCAGGACCCAGGGAGCGAACGCGGTGAGCAGCAGCGCGATCGGAATGATGATGACGAACTTGTTGACGAGGCTTCCGAGCGCGATCTTCCACACGACGGGCAGTTCGCGCGCGGGTGTGAGCCCCTGCACGTACTGCGGCGTGACGGCGGCATCGTCGATCACGACGCCGGCGGTCTTGGCGCTCGCCTTGAGGGCGGCGGTCAGAATGTCATCGACGACGGCGAGCAGGCCGACCGACATGGGCGTCTCCTTGGATTGGGGGCGTCTTCGTGCTGCCGATGCAGCTGGTCTGGCTCCCACAGTATCCTGCACGGGTCGGGCAGGCCGCCTTGCTCCGCTCCGGCGCCGGTCGAGTAGGCCGATCGCAGCCGTATCGAGACCCCTGTCCCCTGAGCCCGTCGAAGGGCCCGACCGGTCTACCCGCACCACCTCTGCGCGGGTCGAGCAGGTCGCCCGCACAGCCCCCGCGCCGGTCGAGTAGGCCGCTCGCGGCCATATCGAGACCCGTTCCCTGAGCTTGTCGAAGGGCACCCATCCAGTCCGCGTCCCCTCCTCCACAACCCACCATTAGCGGCACTTATCCACAGTCGTTTCCCCTGATCAAGCATCGAATGCTCGCATCGACCCAGTGTCGGTGGTCACTGTTTGACTTTCCCCATGACATTCGAAACCCCACCCCTCGAGCCTGACCCGTACGTGGTCGCGCTCGATGAGGTCGCCGCCCTCGACACGCAGATAGCCCGGCTATCCGCGGTCAGGGCCAGACGCGTCACCGCGGCCAGAAACCACCTGCACCGGCAGGCGCCGGTCGACACGTCCACCGCAGGACCGGTCTGGTCCACCGCCCGGGTCGAACGGGTCGAACTCGTCACCGAGCTCGCCCTGCTGACCCGACGAACCGAGTACCGCACCGCCACCCTCGTCGACACCAGCACCGCCCTCGTCGATCGGCTCCCCGCCACCCTGGCCGCGGTCGCTGCTGGTGTCGTGTCGTGGGAGCACGCCGAAGTCATCGCGAAACACGCCGACGGACTCGACGGCGACGCCCTGGCCACGTACGACGCTCGCTTGGCGGTGCTCGCGGGTGAGGTGAACCCTCGACAGCTCGAGAAGAAAGCCCGCCACGAGGTGGAGCTCGCCCAACCCACCACCGCCGTGAAACGAGCGGAGAAAGCCGCCGGCACCCGGCGCATCTATGTCGACCCGGCAGCGGACGGCATGGCCTGCCTCACCTTGTTCGCCCCGGCACCGGAGATCCATGCCATCGCAGACCGCGCCGTCAGATTGGCGGCCGGACTGAAAACAGGTGGTGACCCCCGGAGCATGGGGCACCTGAAAGTCGACGTTCTGACCGACCTGCTTCTCAACGGGGAACCCTCGATCCCCGGAGCCACCCGCGGTATTCGGGGTCGGGTGCATGTGATGGTTCCCGCGATGACGCTCCTCGGGGTGGGTGAGGAGGCGGCGATTCTCCGCGGGTACGGGCCCATCGACCCGGCCACCGCCGCCCAGCTCACCGCCGACGCGACGTCCTGGCGGCGCATCCTGACCGACCCGATCACGGGACGGATCCTTGCCACCGACCCGCGCGACTACCGGCCGACCGCGGCGATGATCGATCACGCCCGGCTCGTGCATCCGGAGTGTGTGTTCCCGGGGTGCACGGTTCCGTCGGAGCAGGCGGACATGGACCACACCGAAGACCACGCCTACGGTGGCGGCACCATCCCCGAGAACCTGGCACCACTGAGCACGGGACACCACCGGGTGAAGCACCACACGAGGTGGCAGTTCATCCAGAACGGAGACGACACCCTCACGGCCACGTCGCCCGCCGGTCACGTTTACACGGCCCGGCCGGAAGGCCGGATGCGGCCCGCACCACAAGCCCTCATCAAGGCCACAGCGGCAACAGCAGCAGCCGCGGCCGCAGCCGCGGCCGCAGCCGCGGCGACGACGATCACCGTCGAGGAGGAGCTCGCCGGCTGCCCCTTCTAACCACCACCGGGCTCGATACGGCCGCAAGCGGCCTACCCGATCAACGCAGAAAGGTGCCGGGTCTCGATACGGCGGCCAGCGGCCTACCCGACCGGCTCCAGGGGGTGAGGCCGGGGCGTTCCCCGAGCTCGTCGAAGGGGCGGACTGCTCGGCCGGCTCCAGGGAGACGAGAGCGCCTCCGCACAGCGCCGATAATCCAGCGCGCCCGATACCCACCACCACCCCTGAGCCGATCGAGTGGTGGCGCGAGGAACGAGCACCGCGTATCGAGATCACCCCGGAACTCTCTCTCGGACCGCCCGCACGAGCGCGCTCCGCGCTTTCGCGCGCCCCGACGCCTATCGGAGACCAGCGCAAGATCCGGCGCGAAGAGCGGATACAGGCCCATGCCTCATCGAAGTGAGGGGCAGTGCTCCGGCGTGGGGTTGCGGGTGATGTCGATCATGCGATCAAGGGCGTCGCGAGCTGCGGCGAGATCGGCCATGGCCGCGGTGATTCGCCTGCGCTCCTCTTCGAGCACCTCGAAGACCTCGGGAGAAGCGTGTCCGCTCTCGACGCACGGAAGCAGCTGGAGGATGGTGCGGCTCGGCAGGCCGGCGGTGAAGAACTGCTGAATGAGCTGCACGCGCTCGATTGCAGACTCCGTATAGGTGCGCTGGCCCGTCGATGTGCGCTCGGACCCCAGCAGACCCTGTTCTTCGTAGTAGCGGAGTGCCCGGGTGCTGACTCCTGCGCGTTGCGCGACGTCGCCTATGCGCATGATGCCCTGCCTCCCAGAATTGTGAATTCGTCTTCTGACTTGCCCTTGACGTCAACGTCAACGTTTAGCGTAGCCGATGTCGCCTCGCGAACGCATGGCGAAAGACACTCATCAGCAGAAAGCACGGCACAGCATGAACATCACCGACCAGGTCGCCCTCGTCACCGGAGCCAACCGCGGGATCGGCCGCCAGTTCGTTCTCGAACTGCTCGACCGCGGGGCCGCGAAGGTCTACGCCACCGCTCGGCGCCCCGAAACGATCGATTTCGATGACTCGCGCGTTGTTCCCCTGCGGCTCGACCTGCTCGACCACGAGTCGGTGGTCGAGGCGGCCGCCGCCGCGACCGACGTCACCCTCCTCGTCAACAACGCCGGCATCTCGACCGGTGCGCCACTCGTGATCGGCGAGCTGAGCGAGCTCCACCGCGAACTCGACACGCACTTCTGGGGCACCCTCGACATGATCCGCGAGTTCGCTCCGACGCTCGCCGCCCAGAGCGGCGGCGCCATCGTGAACGTGCTCTCGGCGCTGTCCTGGTTCGCGGCCCCCGGCAGTGGCGGCTATGCGGCAGCCAAAGCGGCCGAGTGGAACATGACCAACGGGGTGCGGCTCGAACTCGCAGCCCAGGGCACCCTCGTGCAGGGCGTCCATCTCGGCGCGGCCGACACCGACATCATGGCGGGGTACGACGGGCCCAAGATCGACCCGCGCGACGTCGCTCGCTCCTCGCTCGACGGACTGACTGCAGGAAAGATCGAAGTGATCGTCGACGACTGGGCCGCGATGGTGAAGGCCTCGCTCGCGGGAGACCCGGCCGTCTTCTACGAGCAGATGACCCAGATCCTCGGCACCGACTGAGCACCGATTGAGCCGACGAGAGCGGCCCGCCTCAGACGTCGATCGTCAGGCGGGCCGCTCTCGCCCTCGACACGCACGGGTACATCACGCGCGAGTCGGGATCCGTGGTCAACGAGTCGCGATGTTCGACCTCGCCGTCGAGAACGCGCACCGCGCACGACCCGCAGACTCCGCGCAGGCACGACCCCGTCACCGGAAGGTCGACGTCGGTGATCGCCTGCAGCATCGTGCGCTCCGCGGGCACCTCCACGTCGAGGTTCGAGCGCGCGCAGTGAACCGTGAACGGGGCGTTGGGCAGCGCCACAACCGGCTTCGGTTCGAACCTCTCGAGGTGAAGCGATCCGCTCGGCCAGTGACCCATCGCATCCACGACCCCGTCGATGAACCGGGCCGGGCCGCACGCGTACACGCCGAGCCCCGGATGCGGCGCCGCCAGCAGCGCGGCGAGGTCGAGCCGCCCGGCCCGGCCGGGCGCGTTGATGGTGACGGCCGGCCCGAGCGACTCCAGTTCGGAGGCGAACGGCAGATTCGCCTCGTCGCGCACCGCGTAGTTCATCGCCCACGGGGCGCGCGCACGGCTCAAAGAACGCGCCATCGGCAGCAGGGGCGTGATGCCGATTCCCGCAGCGAGCAGCAGATACTCCGATGCCGGCAGGACAGGGAACAGGTTGCGCGGGGGCCGCACGTGCACCACGCTGCCCACGTGCAAGAAGTCGTGCACGTACATCGAGACACCCCGCGAGAAGTCCTCCCGAAGAACGGCGATGCGATACGAGCGCAGGTCGGCCGGGTCCCCGCACAGCGAGTACTGCCGCTGCATCCGCGTGATCAGCTGCACGTCGATGTGAGCCCCCGGCTCCCACGCGGGAAGCGGCCGACCGGTCGCATCCGCCAATTCGATGCTCACGATGCCCGCGCTCTCGCGCGACATGCGCGTGACGACGAGCCTCAGCATCCCCCGATCGCGAGCCATCAGTAGAGCGTCTTGTAGCCCGCGACCGACGCCTCGTCGATGGCGCGCGCCACGTCGGCGTCGAGACCGGATGCCTCGGCCCACATGGTTCCGGCGCTCGGCACCTCGGTGGCCAGGTCGTGCATCTCGTCGTCCCACAGCCGCGAGCGCAGCAGCGCCCGGCCGCAGTGCAGATACGCCTGCTCCACCTCGATGACGGTCGCCAGCTGCGGCACCACGTGGTCCTGTTCGAGCATCGCCATGAGCGACGGATCGTTCGTGACGTACGCCGACCCGTTGATGCGCAGCGTCTCGATCATGCCGGGCACGAAGCAGAGCAGTCCGACGTGCCCGTTGTCGAGGATGTTCGTGAACGAGTCGGCGAGCCTGTTGCCGAGCCGGTCGGGCAGCACGAGCGTGCGGTCGTCGAGCGCACGCACGAATCCCGGGTAGTCGCCCCGTGGCGAGCAGTCGCAGTTGCCGGCCGAGTCGCTGGTCGACAGGCAGCAGAACGGGGAATGCGCCAGAAAGGTGAGGCAGCTGCGGTCGAGATGGTCGAGGATCTTGTCGGTCGTGGGCTTCTCGATCTCGCCGAGGCTGGCCCGCACCTCGGCCTCGGTGAGGGCCGCGAACCGGGATGCCATCACGCGGCCTCTCCCGCCCGGTCCGGCCCGTGCCGCTCCAGCGCCCGCCAGGCCAGGTCGGCGAGCGTCTCGGCGTGCAGGCCGAGCAGCGAATCGTCGAAGACGGCGAGCTCCGAGTGCATCGAGGGTGCGCCGGCGGCCGGGATGTCACGGGGCCGGGTGCCGAGGAACAGCAGGGTTCCCGGAACCTCGTCGAGCACATAGGCGAAGTCCTCCGACGCCATCGACGGGGCGGCCAGCCGCAGCACCCGGTCGTCGCCGTGCAGGCTCACGAGCCTGTCGAGCACCCGGTTCGTCTCGGTCGGGTCGTTGTGGGTCACCGGGTAGGAGTCGATGAACTCCGTCTCGATCGTGCAGCCGTGCGCCTCGGCGATGCCGGTCACCAGCTCTCCGATCGACGACCTCACGAGCGCGAAGGTCTCGCGCGAGAGCGTGCGGATGTTCACGAGCAGCTCGACGCGCGAGGCCAGGACGTTGGGGGCTCCCCTGTCGCTGACGATGCTCGTCACCGAGACGATGGCCGGGTCGGCGGCCGGCACCCGGCGGGCGACGAAGGTCTGCAGCGCCTGCACGATGGCGGCCGAGGCCGGAATGGGGTCGGTCGCGAGATGCGGGAAGGCCGCGTGCCCGCCCGTGCCAGAGACGACGATGCGCAGGCCGCTGGCGCTCGCCATCATCGGGCCGGGGCGAGAGACGAAGAGACCGTTGTCGGTCGAGCAGTCCACGTGCATGGCGAAGGCTGCAACGGGGCGCTCGCCCGCCGCGTCGAGCACACCCTCTTCGATCATGAGCCGCCCGCCGGCGAAACCCTCCTCCCCCGGCTGGAACATGAGGACGATCGTTCCGGCGAGCCCGGCTCGCCGCGCGGCGAGCAGTCGAGCCGCTCCCACGAGCCCCGCCATGTGCAGATCGTGGCCGCAGGCGTGCATCGCTCCATTGCTCGACGCGAAGTCGAGGCCCGTCGTCTCGACGACGGGCAGTGCATCCATGTCGGCGCGCAGCAGCACGACCGGGCCGGGCAGCGCCCCGCGCAGCACGGCGGTGATCGAGCTGAGCCCGGTGCCGGTCGAGAGCTCGAGACCGAGGGCCTCGAGTGGAGCGAGCTCCGCCAGCAGCGCGGACTGCGTGCGGGGAAGGTCGAGCCCGATCTCCGGGTCGGCGTGCAGTCTGCGGCGCAGGTCGACGAGGTCGTCGAGCAGGGCGGAAGCCGCGCCATCGAAGGTCACGCCCGCACCCGCCGCATGCGCTCTGCGAGGGCCGGGTTGAGGTACGGGCCCGGCGCATCCAGAGCCGTGGTGATGCGCTCGACTATGTCGACGGGCTTGTCCTGGCTCATCTTCTCCTTGGCCTCGAAGCGGGTGATGCGCATGCGGAACCCCACGGTTCCGTGCAGGATGCGCTCGGCGTACGCCGTATTCTCCGCCGAGATGCTCAGCGTGAACGGATTCGGCAGCGGGTTCTCGAAATGCTCGACGAGGCGCCCCAGAACGGCGAGATTCTCGGCGTCGGAGAGGATCTCGGGAACGCCGTAGGCGTGCACGGTCGCGAAGTTCCACGTGGGAACGGCGCGGTCGACTCCGTACCAACTGGGCGACACGTAGCCGCTCGGGCCGTAGAACACGACCGCGATCTCGGATGCGCCGAGCCCGTGGGCGCGCTCGTCGGGCCGGCCGACATGGCTGACCAGAACGAGGGAATCGTCATCGGACTCCTCGAGCAGGAACGGATAGTGCGAGATGACGACGCCGTTCCCGGTGGCGCTCACCATGGTCGCCCACGGGTAGGACTCGATGAGGGCGCGCACGTCGGCGAGGTCGGTCATCGCGTAGTCGGGATTCTCACGCATCGAGGGCACGCTCCCCGGCTTCGGCACGCTCCGCCCGCGCAGCCGTCCGCGCCAGCGCCGCCACGAACTCCGGCCACAGCTCGATAGGGATGTCGTGACCCATCTCCTCGTAGATGTGCACCTCGGCGTGCGGCATGACCCGGGCGGTCTCGAGCGCGGCGCTCCAGTGCAGGCTCTGGTCGCCGCGGCCGTGGATCACCACGGTGGGCACGGTCACGCGGCTCATGTCGTCACGCCGTTCGAGCGGCCCACGCAGCAGCGCGTTCCACTGCCGGAACAACCCGGTGGGCGTGTAGGCGCGGTCGTAGTACCGGCCCGCGAGCTCGGCCGAGGCGGCCTCGTCGAAGGGGAATCCGGGCGACTGATAGTGCCGCTGCCCGCCGATGAACATCTCGATGTAGGCGTCGCGGTCGAGCACGGGCGGAACCTCGGTGACGGGCTCGGCCGAGTGCTCGCCGACCAGGAACTCCGGTGCCGACGACAACGACGTCGACATCAGCCCGAGCGATGCCACACGAGACGGATGCCCGATGGCGAGCAGCTGGGCGATGTAACCGCCCATCGACATGCCGGTCACGTGCGCCCGCTCGATGTCGAGGTCGTCGAGCACGGCGACCACGTCGAGCGCCATGTCGGCCAGGTCGTACGTGGCCTCCACATCGTTCGGCCCGCCCGTGGCCTGGCTCAGCCCGATGTCGCGGTTGTCGACACGGATGACGAAGAATCCGGCCTCGGCGAGCATCGTGCAGAACCGTTCGTCCCAGCCGATGAGCTGCGCCCCGCCGCCGTGCAGCAGCACGAGCGGGCGCCCTGCAGGGTCACCGAGAGTCTCGTAGTACACGGCGATTCCGGCCGCGGAGGTGATCAGGGGCATTGCGGGTGGTCCTGTCGGTCGAAGGTCGAACGGGTCACAGAGTGTTCCACGTGGGCGTGCCGCCGAGGAGCGTCGCCGCGACGGGCATGTCGCGCAGGCCGTCGGCATCCACCGTCGTGGGATCGGCGTCGACGATCACGAGATCGGCCACGGCTCCGGGCGACACGGATGCGCCGCGGGTGCTCGCGGCGACCGCGACGTCGGCGCCGAGACGCTCGGCCGGATGCCACGCCTCGCGTCCGTCGCGCCGGCGGCTGACCGCGGCGGAGATGGCGAGCCAGGGGTCGAGCGGAGCCACGGGCGCGTCGGAGCCGAGGGCGAGCGTGGCCCCGGCCGCGTGCAGCGACTGGAACGCGAAGGCCCGGTCGGTGCGCCCCTCCCAGTAACGGTCGGCGACATCGCGATCGTCCATCGCGTGCTCGGGCTGCACGCTGGCGGTGAGGCCCAGTCGACCGAACCGCTCGAAGTCGCCCCGCGACACGAGCTGCGCGTGCTCGATCGTTCCGGCGATGCCGAGGCGTTCGAACGCGTCGAGAACGGCGGTGTTGGCGCGGTCGCCGATGGCGTGCACGGCGGGGGCGATTCCCGCGGCGCGGGCGCGCACCAGAAGCTCCTCGACCTCCTCGGGCGCGACGCTGAGCATGCCGCACGGGTGGGCGCTCGTGGCCGCCACGCCGGGATACGGATCCCAGCAGTAGGCCGTGCGAGTGTTCAGCGATCCGTCGACGACGATCTTCAGCCGCCCCATCGTGATGATTCCGGATGCCTCGAGCCGGTCTCCCGTGCGCAGACCGCGGGCGATGACCTCGTCGAGCCGGTCGGGCCACACCGAGGTCTCGACCCGCAGAGAGGTCACTCCGGCGTCGACGCGGGCGGGCCACAAGCTGGCATTGTCGGCATTCTCGAACTCGACGATACCCACGACGCCGCGGGCCGCGGCCGCCGCAGCGGTCTCGCGATACGCCTCGAGCGAGGGCTGGTGGTCGGCGTCGAGGCGGTCGAGCGTGCCGATCCATTCGGTCTCGCGCAGCATGCCGTCGTCGGGCAGCGCGTGCACGCCGAGCCGGGCCGCGGCGGCCGTGTTGAGCCATCCGCAGTGCAGGTCGCCGCTGATGAGGATGACGGGGCGTTCGGGCGCGATCTCGTCGAGCGCTGCCCGGGTGGGAGCATCCGGCCACAGACCGTCGCGGAACCCGTAGCCGATCAGCACGTCGTCGCTGCGAGCCGCGAGCGCGTCGCGCATGATCGCCACGGCGTGCGCCGCGCTCTCGGCCGGTGCGAGGTCGACCCGCTGCCGCCGCACGACCCACTGCGAGAAGTGCACGTGCGCATCCCACAGCCCGGGCATGACCCAGCGTCCGCCGGCGTCGAGCGACGCGGCGGGCGACGTCGCCGACGATGACGCCCCGGTGTCCGCGCCCGACGGCACGATGGAGGCGACAGCCCCGTCGCGCACGATCAGGTCGGTCGGGCCGTTCCAGCCGGCGATGCGGGCGTTCTGCACGATCAGGTCGTTCACGAATCCTCCAGGTCGAGCGGCCGGCCCATCACGGGCACGGCGCGCAGCAGTTCACGGGTATAGGGGTCTTCGGGGTCGGTGAGCACGGCGTCGGTCGGACCGTTCTCGATCACCCGGCCGCCGCGCAGCACGGTGACCTCGTCGCTCACGTAGCGCACCACGGCGAGGTTGTGCGAGATGAACAGCATGGTGAGGTCGAGCCGCTGCTGCAGCTCGCGCAGCAGGTTCAGCACCACGCCCTGCACCGACACGTCGAGGGCCGAGGTGATCTCGTCGGCGATCAGCACCTCGGGTTCGGCGGCGAGCGCGCGGGCGATGGTGATGCGCTGGCGCTGTCCGCCCGAGAAGGCGGTGGGGCGATCATCGGCGCGCGCCGGGTCGATGTGCACCAGGTCGAGCAGTTCGCGAACGCGGGCGTCGCGCTGGGCGGCGCCGTGGCGGCGACCGGTGGCCAGCAGGCCCTCGGCGATCGACGCGCCCACCGACATCCGCGGGTCGAGTGCCGACAGCGGGTCCTGGAACACCATCTGCACCCGCCGTCGTGCGGCGCGCGCCGACGGCTCGCGGCTGGTGATGTCGACGCCGTCGAGCAGGATGCGCCCGGCGCTGACCGGCGAGAGGCCCACGGCGACACGGGCGACGGTCGATTTGCCGGAGCCGGACTCGCCCACGAGGCCGTGCGTGGTGCCCGGCCTCACCGTGAGGTCTACGGCGTTCACGGCCGTGTTCGCGGTGCGTCCGTGGCCGAAACGCACGGTCACCGACTCGAAACGGAATTCGCTCATGCGGGGATCGTCTCCTCGTCGGCCGCCGCGATGACGGGCAGGGCCGTCGTGCGGTCGGTGGTCATGTCGGGCACGCACGCGATGAGGCCGCGGGTGTACGGATGCGTGGCCTCGTCGAGCCTGTCGGCCGCGATCTCCTCGACCACCCTGCCGTCGCGCATCACGATGATGCGGTCGCAGAATCCGCTGACGAGGGCGATGTCGTGCGAGATGAACAGGATCGCCGCACCCGTGGCGTTCTGGGCGTCGCGCAGCGTCTGCATGACCTGGCGCTGCACCGTCACGTCGAGTGCGGTCGTCGGCTCGTCGGCGATGATGAGGCGCGGTGTGCCCATGAGGCCCATCGCGATCATGGCGCGCTGCCGCATTCCGCCCGAGAATTCGTGCGGCAACTGGCCGAGGCGCTGTTCGGCGTTCGGGATGCGCACGAGGTTCAGCTTGTCGACGGCCCGGCGCAGCGAATCGGCACGGCTCATCTTGGCGTGCACCTCGCTGGCCTCGCGCAGCTGCCGACCGATCGTCAGGGCCGGATTCAGCGACGTGAGCGGGTCCTGGAAGATCATGGCCTGCTCCACGCCGAGGCGGCGGCGTTCGGCCATATTCGGCACCGCGGTCATGTCGATCTCGCGGAACATCAGCTGCGTGCTGGTGACGAGGGCCTCGGGGCCGAGCAGGCCGGCGACGGCCGAGGCCGTGACCGACTTGCCCGATCCGGATTCGCCCACGATGCCGACGGTCTCGCCGGAGGCGATCGTGAGTGTCACGCCGTGCACGCGCTCGACCATCTCGCCGTCGCGGCCGGGGAAGGCGACGCGCAGGTCGGCCATCTCGACCACCGGGGTGGCGTCGGTGACCGGCGCGACGTAGTCCGTCGAGCGGCGACGGCGCACGGCCTTGGGGGGCAGCTTCTTCGACGACGATTCGCTGAAGACCTCTCCGAGCAGCGCGAAGACCACGCCGACGAGAACGATCGCGATACCCGGGCCGATCGCGGCCATCGGGTCGACGTAGATGCGCTTGGCGCCCTCGTTGAGCAGGCGGCCCCAGTCGTATTCGGGTGCCTGCACGCCGAGGCCGAGGAACGACAGGGCGGCGAACGACAGCAGCGTGACCGAGGCGTGCGCGGCCGTGTTCACGAGCAGCGGAGGCAGGATGTTCGGCACCACGTGACGAACGGTCGTGCGCAGCGCGCCGCTTCCGAGCATGCCGGCCGCACGCACGTAGTCGCTCGAGGCGACGGAGGCCGAGAGGGTGCTCGTGAGTCGGGCGAACACCGGGATGCCGGCGAAGCCGACGGCGAGCATGGCGCCCACCGCGGTGGTGCCCCAGATCACCGAGAAGAACAGGGCCAGCAGCAGCCACGGGAACGACAGGAGGATGTCGATGAGCCCGGCGACGAGCCGTTGCAGGAATCGCGGCAGCAGCACCGCGGTCACGCCCAGCAGGATGCCGCCGATCACCGAGATGCCGGTCGCCCCGAGCGTGAGCAGCACCGATACCCTGGCCGCCACGATGACGCGGGCGAAGAGATCGCGACCGAGGTCGTCGGTGCCGAACGGGTGCGCGAGGCTCACGCCCAGCTGCCGGTCGGGGATGGAGCGCTCGGTCGCCAGGTCTCCGAAGAGGATCGGGCCGAAGACGGTCACGAGTATCACCAGCACGAGGCCGATGGATGCCGCGATCCCCTGCGGAGTGCGGAGGGCGGCGGGCAGACGGTGCGTGCGTGTCGGGTTGGTCATGTCGTCACACCTCGGCAATCGCTGAGCGCGGATCGAGGGCGGCGAGCAGCAGATCGATCACGAGGTTGGCGGCGAGCACGAGCACCGCGTACGCCAGCACGACCCCCTGGATGAGTGGATAGTCCTTTGTCGTGATCGAGGAGACGATCGTCGATCCGATGCCCGGAATCACGAAGACGGTCTCGATCAGCACCGTTCCCGCCACGAGTCCGGTCAGCACGACGCCTCCGGCGGTCAGCGTCGCGGTCACGATGTTGGGCAGGGCATGCCGCAGGTAGAGCAGATGTGCGGGCAGTCGCTTGCTGCGCGCGGTCGTGATGTACGGGGCATCCAGAACCCGCACCATCTCGACGTGCACGATGCGCGCGAGGTAGGCGAGCGGGCCGATCGCCAGTGCGAGCACGGGCAGCACGGCCTGCTGCGGGCTGCCCCAGCCCGCCGACGGAGCGAGCGGAATGACGATACTGAACAGCCAGATCAGCACGACGGCGAGCAGGAAGTTGGGCACCGCGATGATGATGCCGAGCAGGCTCGACACCCCGAGGTCGAGGCCGCGGTGCCGCCCGGCGCGGGCCGAGACCGCCGTCGCGACGCCGATGGGGAAGGCGCCGAGTGCGGCCACGATGAATGACACGACCGAGAGCATCAGCGTGGCGGGCAGGCGCTCCGACAGGGTGGTCGCGACCGGCCGCTGGGTGCTGACCGACACTCCGAGGTCGCCGCGGAACAGTCCGGCGACGTAGTTGACGAACTGCTCCCCGATCGGCAGGTCGAGGCCGAGTGTGCGGCGCAGCAGTTCCACGGTCTCGGGCGGCGCGGTCGGGCCGAGGGCGGCCCGCACGGGGTCGCCCGGCACGAGGTGCACCATGAAGAACGAGGCGACCAGCACGATCGCCAGCGAGATGATGGCGCGGGCGAATCGGCGCAGCAGGAACGCGAGTCGTGGTGAACCGACGGCTGAGAGCAGGCGATCCCCCCGACGCGCGGGCGAAGGCTCGGTCGACGCGATCGTCGGTTCTGCCGTCAGCACGGTCGAGGGGATCGTCATCGTTCTAGCCCTGCATCCGGATGGTGGTGGGTGCGACGGTTCCGGGACGCTCGAGCGTGACGCCGTTGAGGTACATCGGCGACTCGGTCTCGGCGAGGGGGAAGATGTCGACGCGGTCGATCAGTTCCTTCTCGGCCTGCTTCCACAGCCCGCACGCCTCGTCGGCGGTCGTGGCGGTGAAGGCCTCGGTCGCCAGGGCGTTGTATTCGGGGTTCGAGACACCCATGAAGTTGTAGCCGCCGTCCTCGCTCGTGGCTCCGAGGAAGAAGAGGCTCAGCACAACGGGGCTCGAGGGTGCGAGCTGGATGAAGCCGGTGTCCCAGTCGTAGCTCTGGTAGAGGTCGGTCGACCAGCCGGCCGAGTCCTCCGCCACGAGATCGGTGGTGATGCCGAGCTCGTTCCACTCCTGCTGCACCTCTTCGGCGGCCGCTCCGTGCGACGGCGTTCCGGCGTCGTAGAGGAAGCGGATCGTGAGCGGCTCGCCATCCTTGGTGCGCAGCCCGTCGGAGCCCAGCGTGTACCCGGCCTCGTCGAGCAGGTCTCCCGCCTTGTCGAGGTCTGTCTCGGGCAGGGTCCAGTCGGGTCCGCCCGCGACGCAGGTGAGCGGAATCTGATTGACGAGCGAGACGGAGTCGACGGGGTTGCCGTCGGTCACCAGCTCGCCGACCGAATCGCGGTCGAGGCCCAGGGTCAGTGCCTGGCGCACGCGCACGTCGGATGTCGGCCGGTCGGCGCGCTCATTGAACAGCATCTCGCCGATCGGGTTGAGAACGCCCTCGGACTCGAGGCCTGCCCCGTCGAGGCGCTGGCGGTCGGCCCCGATCACGGATGCCGCGTTCAGCTCTCCCGAGATCAGCAGGTTGGCGGCCGTCGCCTCATCGGTGATCACGCGCGCCTCGAGCTCGTCGGGCAGGCCCTTGGTCTCGCTGGTGACGTCGTCCGGTCCCCAGGTGTAGTCGTCGCGCTTCGTGTAGACGTAGTCGGACCCGGGGTTCGACGACGACAGCGAGTAGAGCGCGGTGCCGTTCGTGGCATCCGTGAGGCTGTCGGGATCGTCGAGGCCGGCCTGGCACACCATCTCCACGCTTCCGGTGCCTTCGAGCAGGAACGGGTTGTTGGTGGCCGACGTGATCGTGACCACGTTGCCCTCGGCGGCCGCGCTCATGTCGGCGGTGATGCTCGAGCCGAACCAGAACGTTCCGTTGGCCTCGTCGGCCTGGTAGTTGATGTTCGCGGCCGCGGTCTCGGCCGTGAAGGGCGTGCCGTCGGCGCAGGTGATGCCGTCTTTCAGCGTGTAGGCGATCGAGGTGCCCGTGACCTCCCAGCTCTCGGCGAGGAAGGGGCTGATCTCGCCGTCGGCGCTCGTGTAGGCGAGCGAGTCGTAGCCGAACGTCACGAGGGCGCGCTGCACGAGCGAGACTCCGGTGAGCGGCGAGAGGCTGCCCGGGTCGTCGTTGATCGCGATCGAGAAGGTGCCGCCCGAGACGACTTCGGAGGATGAGTCCGAATCGCTCGAGCCGCTGCTGCAGGAGGTGAGCAGCATCGCGGCGGCGACGGTGACCGCCGCAACGGCTACTGCGTGGTGCTGTCTTTTCATGATGCGTCCTTCGGGGTGTGGGATGCGAGTGGTGCAGGATTCCCGATCAGGGCCAGTGGGCCCGCGGCCTTCACGGAGACTTTGAGCGTCGCGCTCGTCGAGTACGAGAGCGGTGTCTCGAGCACGTCGACGATCTCGACGAGGCGGGGGTCGGCCCCGGCCTGGATGGCGCGTTCGATGGCTATGCGCCCGGCCGCCTCGATCGCGCCCGCGCGGTCGACGTAGTCGCACATCTGGTCGGCCCGCCCGCCCGCGAGGGCGATGGCGGCTCCCACGGCGTTGGCCACATTGCCGCGGTCTGGGTGCAGCACGTCGCTCGCCCCGAGAACGCGGTCGGGCACGAGGAACCCGCCACCGCCCACGACGACCAGCGGCAGGCCGAGGCGACCCAGCGACATCCGTTCGACGGCCGACTCGATGCGGTCGTGCGCCACGGCGAGGGCGTTCCCGAGCCCGGCGCGGGTCGCCCGGTCGAGGGCGGGCAGGGCCCGACCGTCGATCAGTCCGGGGGTGAGCATCGCTGCCGCATCGGTGAGCGTCGGGGTGTCACCGCCGAACAGCAGGGCCTGCTCGGTGAGCAGATAGCCCAGCGAATCGTGCTTCGGGGCGCCGGCGGCGATGTCGACGATCGTGCCGCCGCCGATTCCCACGCTCAGGATGTCGGGCATGCGGAAGTTGGTGCGCACCCCGCCGATCTCGCGCGGCAGGGTCGATTCACGGGGGAACCGGTCGACGAGAACGCCGAGGTCGCTCGTGGTGCCGCCCACGTCGATGATGATGGCGTTGTCGGCTCCCGAGAGGAACGCGGCGCCGCGGATCGAGTTGGCAGGACCCGACCCGATGGTGAGAACCGGATAGCGGGCCGCGTACTCGACGGCCATCAGGGTGCCGTCGTTCTGGGCGAAGAAGGTGGCGGCGTCGAGCTTCTCCTCCTGCACCACGGTGAGGAGGCCCTGGGTCACGTCGCGGGCGATGCCGTGAAGCGCCGCGTTGAGCACGGTCGCGTTCTCACGCTCGAGCAGTCCGAGCGCTCCGATCTCGTGACTCAGCGAGACGGGCACGTCGACACCGACGTGGTCGCCGACGATCGACGCGACCTCGAGCTCCTGCTCGGGGAATGACGGGCTGAAGATGCCGCAGACCGCCACGGCGTCGAATCGTCCCTCGAGGCCGTCGAGAAAGCGTCGGATGCCGTCGATGTCGAGCGGCGAGATCGGGTAACCGTCGATCATGTGGCCGCCGCCGGCGAGGAGTGCCCCCGCGAGCACGACCCCGCGCAGGTCGGCCGGCCAGTCCGACAGCGACGGGAACTCCGTGCTCGCCGGCGCGCCCAGGCGGATCACGGCGACCCGGCCGAGGCCGCGACGACGCACGATCGCGTTCGTCGCGTGGGTCGTGCCGAGCATCACGCGCGACACGCGGTCGCGGGCGTCGCCGAGCTCGGCGAGCACGGCAGACAGTGCGGCCCGGATGCCGCCGGTCACGTCCTCGGTCGTCGCCTTCTTCGTCCAGGCGATCACGTGGCCGTCGGCGTCGAGCACGACGGCGTCGGTGTTCGTTCCTCCGACGTCGATGCCCACAGAGAGGTCACGGACCATCAGCTCGCCGACCACCGCGCTCATCGGGCGACCGCCTCGGTCTCGGCGACGGCCTGCAGCGCAGCGGGGCCGTCGAAGGGCACGTAGTCGAAATCGAAGTCGAACGCCGCCGGTCCGGCGAGCTCGATGCCCCTCGGCGTTCGCCAGAGCGGATCGCAGGCCCAGGCGAGCACGCTCACCCTCTGTCCGAACCGCAGCATCTCGGTCGAGATCGCCTCGCCCGTCTCGGAGTCGAGGATCGAGACGAGGTCGGGAACGCTGACCACGACCGCGCCGTCTTCGATCACGACGAGGTTCTCGTTCTGGATCTCGACGCGCACCATTCGGCCGCGGTCGTCGCCGATGCCCTCGATCGTGACGGAGCCTCGGGTGAATCCCCCGACGGTGTTGCGGTCGATGTCGATCACCTTGCCGCCGAGCAGCACGGCCGCTCCGAGTTCTTCGGCGATGTCGACGATCGGCTCGCGGGAGGAGAGCAGGCGGCGGCCGACCTGAATCGCGCGGCTGACCGTTCCCTCGATCACGGCGCCCGGAGCCGTCTCGTGGGTGAGCAGATAGTGGGCGCCGAGGGCGATGCCGCCGGCGGCCACTGTGAATGCGCGGGCGTGGCGCTCGAGCCACGCGATGTCGACGGTGGTGAGCACCGACACGTTTCCGACCACATCGCTCATCACGGCGAACTCGCTCGGCAGCCCGGCGACGTTCATCGAGATCATGGTGGCCTTGGGGAAAGCGCGACCCATGCCGTCGGCATCCAGAACGGCGAGGCCGAGCTCGGCAGCCCATCCGACCGGGGCGACGCCGTTGCTGCCGCCGATCTCCGCGGCCATGACCGTGGTGATGGGACGGCCGACGAGTCGCTCGACCTCGCGCAGCAGGGTGTGGGCCTGGCTCGTCGAGCCGAGCATCTCGATTCCCACCGAGGGAGCGCCCATGCCCGACATGATGATGACGGCGTCGTCGGGACCGAGGTCGTCGACGCCCACCAGGCGAACGGGTCCGTTGGCCTCGATCGCGTTCGCCACCGAGAGCTGGGCCCCGTGCACCGAGCCGCCACCGCCGGTTCCGAAGATGGCGCAGCCGGCGGCCAGCGCGGCGACGTCGTCGGAGGTGACGAGACGGATGGGAGGGGATGCCTGGGGCGACGTGGAGCTCATATCTTGACTGTAATGAGCGAATGTTTCGGGCGGAATGTGCCGGGGCAACGAGGAAATGCGGCATATTGGGCTCATGGCACAAACAACGCTGGCCCGCGTGATCGACCAGTGCGACCAGTTCGGCATGATCTGCCGGGCCGGCGATATGGAGGGCGTGGCCATCACAGGCGTCGAGATGCTGGCGCTCGAAGACGTCGGCCTCTCGTCTGCCGGCAACCTCGTGATCGTTCTGCCCAACTCCGCCGAGCAGCCCCGCGCCTACCAGATCGACATCGCGATCAGACGCGCCATCGCCGCCGAGGCCGCCGCCCTTCTGCTCGTCGGGGGCGTGTCGCTCGCCGAGACGTCGCGCTCGCTCGCCGACCGCGGCGCGCTGCCCGTGCTCACCGCGAACGCTCCGCCCTCCGAGCTCGCCGTCTTCATCGACCGTCTCGTGCGGGGCGGTGCCGCCGAGGCGATCGTGCGCGCGGAGCATGCCGTCGCGGCCGTCGGCGCGGCCGCCGACTCCGCCCCGCTCGATGCGCGCACCGCCATCCTCGACGCGGCGGCGGCAGCGCTCGGCGTCGGACTCGTGCTCGTCGACGACCCGCTCGTGAAGTGGACGGACTTCGACGCGGTCTGCATCGGCGAGGTGCCGGTGGGCCGACTCGTGGGCGAAGAGCCCGACGCGGCCGTGTCCATCGCGCTGCCCGTGGTCGCCGCCATCCTGTCTCGTGCCCTGCAGCGCGAGTCCCAGGAGCGCTTCGGTCCGGCACGCTCGCGCGCCGACCTCATCGTCGAGCTGCTTCTGGCCGAGTCGTCGCGCATCGACGCGCTGGCGGTCGACGCAGCCCGGGCGGGCCTGCCCGTGCAGCTCACCCACGCGGTCGCGTGGATCGCGCCCACCCATCGCGACGATCCGGCGCACCGGCTCCCGGCATCCATCACGGCCGCCATCGAGCTTCGGGCCTTCCAGCTGATCGACAACCGCTCCGAGGTCTGGCACCTTGCGGCCTTCCACGACGACCTGCTGATGGTCACGTCCGAGGAGTCGGGAGCTCCCGACCACCAGCGGCGACTGCGCGATGTCACCGAGGAGCTGACCGCTTTCTGCCGCGCGGTCGCGGGCGACGAATGGACGTTCACCGTCGGGCTCGGCACTCCGCAGTCGGGCGCCTCGGGGCTCCGGCAGTCGGCGACCGAGGCGCGCATCACGGCCGAGACCGCCGTCGCATCCGGCCGCCTCGGCGCCATCGAGGTGACCGACGTCACCGGCCTGCGCCGCGTGCTGCTCGACTTCTACGCGTCGCCGCTGAGCCGCACTCTGCTCGACGACGTGCTCGCGCCACTGGATGCGCTCGGCCCCGAGCGGTCGGCCATCTCGGTGCGCACCCTGCTCGCGTACCTCAGCAACCGCAATTCGCTCGCGCGCGCCGGAGAGGCTCTGATGCTGCACCCGAACGCGGTGAACTACCGGGTGCGGCGCATCGAGCAGTCGCTGAACCTCAACCTGGAGGACCCGGACTCGCGCTTCGCCCTCGAGCTGGCGTGCCGCCTGCGCCTGATGGGCGCCGCCCGATAGCCGGCACTGTCGACGAGGTGACGCTGTCGACGAGGTGACACTATCGGTGCAATAGACCGCTCGCGATGCCACATCTGTCGACCCGAAATGGCAACTCAGCAGAGCAGCGCCGACACCCTGCCTGCAAGCTCGCGGGTCTCGCGCTCGAACTCGCGCCTGTTCGCCTGCATGTAGTCCGTCGTCCCGACCAGGCAGACCGCCGCCGCCACGGCGCCGCTCGAATCGCGTATCGGCGCAGAGATCGAGATCAGTCCCGCGTCTTCGAACGCCTGCATCGACAGCACCCCGTGAGCGGCGACCGTGCGCACACTCCGGGCAAACGTGGCCAGCTCGTGCGCGGTGTAGCGCGCCGGAAACAGCTGCCTCAATTCGCCGTCGTCGAGATCCATCAGCAGGGTCGGCCCGCCATCCGACCCCACGATCGGATGCGCGCGCCCCAGCCACGAGATCATCTCGAGCCCCTCTCCCGCCATTTCGAGCTCTTCGACCAGCGTGAGGCTGCGCATGCCGGCGAGCACCGTGATGAACGCGCAGGTTCGCGATCGGTTCGCCGTCTCGGCCACCAGCGGCTTGCCCTGCGCCACCAGAAGGGGAGCCGCGACGCTGCGATGCCAGCCATGGATCATCCAGGCGAGCTGGTACCTGCCGCCGTCGGCGACGGCCGAGACGAAGCCCCACCCGACGCACGATTTCACCAGCCGCGACACCCGGTCATGGCGCAGACCGGTCGCCCGCGCCGTGCCGGCGATCGAGTCCGGTCCCGCGGCGAGGTGACTCAGGATGCGCAGGGCCGCCGAGACGGCCGACGGCGATCCGGCGACCACGTTCGGCGCCGCGCCCATCGCGCCCGTCACCTGGCTCTGCGCATCCGGTGGCAGACGCGGTGCACTGAGCTCGTCGGCCAGCAGCGTCTCGACGTGGCGGCGGGCGACAAGCACGGCGCGACGGGCACGCGCACCGTTCTGCTCGATCCGGTTCAGCGGAAGCCGGATGGCCAGCACGGCGACACATTCACCGGATGGACTGCGCACCGGGGTCGCGATCTCGACGCTCTTTCCGATGATCGACTCGATGACCGATTGCCGAGCACCTTCCTCCGCCTCCGCCTCGGAGTCGAGCAGCCGACCGGCGATGACGATCGCACTGCGCTCGTCAGCGACGATCTCGCCCACCCTAGCGGGCGAGTGCAGGGTCCAGGTCGACATCACCGACTGCACCACGGTCATGCCCGAGCGCGAGGGAGCGACGAGGCACACCGTCTCGCCGGTCTGCTGGGCCGCGAACGTCGTCACGAAGCGCAGCATCCTGGCGTAGGGCGCGGCGGCCATTCCCGACAACCGGATGGCGTAACGCCCGAGGCGGTAGCTGCCGTAGGCGCCACCCCGTTCGAGCATGCCCTCGCCCTCGAGCTCGGAGCAGAGACGAGAGGCGCTTGAGAGCGACATGCCGAGCTCGGAGGCGATCGCGCCCACCGCGATCGGGTCGGAGGGATCGAGCCGCTCGGCGACGAACCGCACGACCATGAGCGCCGCCGTCACCCGAGAAGTCATCCGCCCGCGCCATCCCCGCTGCCCGCAGAAACCGCAATTCAGACGCGGCAGCTTTGCGCCTGCTGCGCACTGTAACACAGCCGATTCCCGCCGCTTCCTACATTGATGGCACTCGAACAGCGCAGAGAGAAGAGAAGAACCCCATGAAGACCTTCGACGTCGCCGTCATCGGAATGGGCGCGCTCGGCAGCGCCGCCGCCTACCAGCTCGCCCGCCGCGGCGTGAACGTCGTGGCGTTCGAGCAGTTCGAACTCGGCCACGTTCGCGGGGCCTCGCACGACACGTCGCGCATCATCCGCACGTCGTACGGCGCGCCCGAGTACGTGCGGCTCGCGCAGTCCGCCTACCGCGACTGGGCCGAGCTCGAGAGCGTCACAGGCGAGACCTTCGTGACCGTCACGGGCGGCCTCGTGTTCTTTCCCGAGGGCGGGCCGTATTCGGCCGACGACTTCCGGTCGAGCCTCGACGAGACCGGTGTTCCCTACGAACTGCTGACCCCCGCCGAGGTCTCGGCCCGGTGGCCGCAGTTCTCGCTGCCCGAGGGGGCGAAGGCGATCTACACCGCCGACTCGGGCATCGTGCACGCGTCGCGATCGGTGGCGGCCCTGCAGATGCAGGCCCGCGCACACGGCGCCGTCATCCGAGACCGAACGCCCGTCGAACGGCTGGTTCCGGATGCCGATGGTGTCGTCATCCACACCGCCCACGGCGAGGTGCGGGCCGGCAAGGTCATCGTGGCGGCGGATGCCTGGACCAACGAGCTGCTCGCCCCGCTCGGCGCCGAGATTCCGCTGATCACGATGCAGGAGCAGGTGAGCTACTTCAAGCCGGCCGACGATGCCGCGTTCGACCGCGACCGTTTTCCGGTGTGGATCTGGGAGGACGAGTACTGCTACTACGGCTTCCCCACCTACGGAGAGCCGTCGATCAAGGCGGCGCGTGACGTGTCGAACAACTTCATGACGCCGCAGGAGCGCACCTTCGTTCCCTCCCCCGAGCTGCTCGAACAGCTGACGACGTTCATGGGCGACACGATTCCCGGCAGCGGCCAGGTTCTGCGCACGGTGACCTGCCAGTACGCGATCACGCTCGATCGCCGTTTCATCATCAGCCCGCTCGAGGAGCATCCGAACATCATCGTGGGCCTCGGCGCGGGCCACGCGTTCAAATTCACGCCCACCTTCGGACGCATCCTCGCCGAGCTCGCCGTCGACGGAACCTCGACAGAGGACATCTCCGCCTTCGGCGTGCGGCCGACCGTGCCCGTTCACCTGTAAGGGGCGCCGGATGCTTGTACAACGGCTCGGAGACAACGCCCTCGAGTGGGAGCTCTATGGAGGCGCCGGCAAGGTCGACGTCGAGTGGTACTTCCGCGAGCGCACGGCGCTGCCGACCTCGGTCGTGCGGTACCACCTCGAACCCGGGGCCGAAGAAGGAGAGCACCTGCACCTCGAGGGCGATCCCGAGAGCTGTTCGGTGAAGAACTCCGACGAGCTCTACGTCGTGGTCGTCGGCGAGGTCGTCATGACCGTCGACGGCGAACGCTCCGTGCTCCGCGCCGGCGACGCCCTCTACGCCCCGTCGGGCTCGAGGCACGGGGTCGCCAACGAATCCGACCTGCCGGCCGACGTCATCCTGATCTTCGGTGCGCCCGACCCGGCATTGCCACGTCTCATCAAGGAGTAACCATGCGCTTCATCAGTGTCCGCAACATGTCCGGCTGGATCCGCGAGACCGGGCCGGAGACCATCATCGCGGGGCTCGTCGACGCCCTCGCCGTGGACTTCGCCCGCTGGGAGCGCTTCGAGCGCGAACCGCGCATCGCCAGCCACTCGCCCATCGGGGTGATCGAGCTGATGCCGACCAGCGACGGCGAGCTCTACGCCTTCAAGTACGTGAACGGCCACCCCGACAACCCGGCCCAGGGTTTTCAGACCGTCACGGCGTTCGGTGTGCTGGCCGACGTGCTCACCGGCTATCCGCTGTTCCTGTCGGAGATGACCCTGCTCACCGCCTTGCGAACGGCGGCCACGTCGGGCCTCGCCGCGCGGGTTCTCGCGCGCCCCGACAGCGACCGGATGGCGATGATCGGCGCAGGATCGCAAGCCGAGTTCCAGGCGTTGGCCATTCGGTCGCAGCTCGGAATCACGAAGCTGCGCCTGTTCGACACTGACGCCGGCGCGGCGGAGGCCACGGCGCGCAACCTGCGCCCGCTCGGCTTCGATGTGACCGTCGAGGCGTCGGCCGCGGATGCCGCCCGCGACGCCGACGTCATCACCACCTGCACGGCGGACAAGTCGAACGCCGTCGTGCTGCGCGCCGACGAGGTGCGGCCCGGAACCCACATCAACGCGATCGGCGGCGACTGCCCGGGCAAGACCGAACTCGACATCGCCCTCGTGCGCGACAACAGGGTCTTCATCGAGCACGAACCGCAGACACGCATCGAGGGCGAGATCCAGAAGCTGCCCGCCGATTCGCCCGTGACCGAGCTCTGGACCGTGATCGACGGCCGGGCCCCCGGCCGGGTGAGCGCCGAGGAGGTCACGGTGTTCGACTCGGTGGGCTTCGCCATCGAGGACTTCACGGCGCTGCGCTTCGCGCGCGACGCGACGAGCGGCACCCGCTTCAGCGAGCAGATCGACCTGATCGCCGAACCCGACGACCCGAAGAACCTGTTCGGCATGGTCGGGTCGCCGGTGCCGGTGGTGTGACCGGTATTCATGTCAGCAGTACACGCTTTGCTGTACTGTCGAGGCATGCCCGCCGCAACCGCAACGCTCTCGCATACCGCCGCACTCTCCCGCCTCGGCCACGCCCTCGGCGATCCGACGCGGGCGGGCGTCCTGCTCGCACTGCGCGAGGCACCGGCCTACCCGTCCGACCTCGCCGACGACCTGGGAGTCTCGCGGCAGGTCATGTCGAACCAGCTCGCCTGCCTTCGCGGGTGCGGTCTCGTCGAGGCGATACCCGAAGGCCGCCGCACCGGCTACCGGCTCGCCGACGAACACCTCGCGGCCGCTCTCGACGAGCTGCTGCGGGTGACGCTCCGTGTCGAACCCGACTGCTGCGACGGCGACGGATGCTCGTGCGCATGACCGCGACGCAGGCTCCGGCCCCCGAGAGACGACAGCTCCTTCAGCACCGCATCCGGTTGATCGTCGGAGCGACGATCGCCTACAACGTGGTCGAGGCCGTCGTGGCGATTACCGCGGGCTCCATCGCGTCGTCGGCCGCGCTCATCGGATTCGGACTCGACTCGGTGATCGAGGTGCTCTCCGCGGCCGCGGTCGCCTGGCAGTTCACGAGGCGCGATCCGGAGCGCTGGGAGAAGGGAACGCTCAGGGTCATCGCGGTGGCGTTCTTCGCTCTGGCCGCGTACGTCACGGTGTCCTCCGTCGTCGCTCTGGCGGGTCAGGAGCAGGTGCGGCATTCCACCCTCGGCATCGTCATCACGGCGCTCAGCGTCGTGATCATGCCGTTCCTTTCGCTCGCCGAGCGCCGCGCCGGCCGCGAACTGGGATCGGCCACCGCGGTCGCCGACTCCAAGCAGACCCTGATCTGCACCTACCTGTCGGCCGCCGTCCTCGTCGGCCTCGTGCTGAACAGCCTGCTCGGCTGGTGGTGGGCCGACGCGATCGCGGGCCTCGTCATCGCGGGATTCGCCGTTCGCGAGGGCATCGAGGCGTGGCGCGGAGACACCTGCGCGACGTCGGTGGGAATGCTGCTCGACGACGAAGTCGACCACGACCACGACGGCCACTGAGCCCGTTGCGGATCACGCGCCGACGGGTCCGCCCGACAGCTCCGTTCGCGCGAACGCCCGATCCTTGCCACCACTGAAGATCAGCACGATCAGCAGGACGAGACCGAAGAGGATCACGATGATGTTGCCCGGACCCGCCAGCGGCGCGAGTGGACTGGCGGCGGACGGATTGGTCGAGAAGAGGAAGATGCTCGGGTCTGTGCTGGCGTGCAGCAGAATCGGCACGATCAGTCGACCGGTCACCCGGTAGGCCAGGTACATCAGCAGGCCGAAGAAGAAGGTGTAGCCCACCTGCACGACCGTCGCCAGTGCGCCCTGCCCGCCGAAGAGATTGCCCGCGTGCAGCATCGCGAACAGCGCCGCCGACACGAGCGCCACGGCGATCTCGGGGTGGCCCGCCTTGCGCATGAGCTGCACGACGAATCCGCGGGTGAGCACTTCTTCGGCGAATCCGATGAACAGTCCCGTCAGCAGCCAGGAGAAGAGGAGCGCCGCGCCCGTCTTCTCGTAGTCGAGGGCGATGAACCGAAAGATGTTCGTGAGCAGCACGACCGCGACGGCGATCCACATCCAGCCGCGACCGCGGATGGCCTGGCGACCGAAGAGCTCCTTCAGCCATCCGACCGACCACGCGAGAATCACCAGCAGGATGCTGCCGAGCACGATAGGCAGACCGACGTTCACGAAGATGCCTGGCGCACTGTCCGCCTCGATGCCGGCACCGCGGAAGATGAGGTTGAGCAGCACGCCGCCCAGCTGGTAGACGCCGTAGTAGACGAGCACGAGCACGAGGGCCTTCCACCACCCGCCCCGCTCCCAGAAGCTCTTCCATGGCGATGGGGTGTTGTGCTCGTGCATCGGAGCCCTCTCAGACAGCGAGAGTCGCTCGATGTGCCACCCCCCGGTTCAGAAAAGCGTATCGGACGGAGCCACCCGGGTCAGGGGGTGTCGATCCAGAAGCGCAGTTCGCCCTCGCTGTTCAGGCCGCCTTCCTCCACGCCGCCGTTGCGCCGCACGACCGCGATCGATGCGGCGTTGTCAGGAGCGACGGTCAACAGGGCCCGGTCGATGCCCAACGCGGCGCATCGCACCAACGCGTCCCCCAGCATCCGGGTCGCGTGGCCCTGGTTCTGCCACGGGTACACCACGTGGTATCCGATGTGGCCGCCGCCCTCGTCGTCGGTGAGCTCGTGCCTGATGACGAGTGAGCCGATGTAGTACTCGCCCGAGGTGAACCAGAAGAGTTCGGACGGAACACCCCAGCGTTCACGCACACCCGTTCGCTCGGCCACGTACGAATCGAAGTCGAGGCTCGCGGCGCTCAACCACTGCGTGTCCGATGCCCGGTGTCTCATGTCGGCCTGTTCGCCGACGAGATAGGAGGTCTTCACGGCCGCCGATGGCACGGTCAACGCGGGTGCTGCGGGCAACTGGATCATGCCGAGAAGCGTACAGAGCTACTGTGATTCGATGCAGCAGACCACCTACCTGACCATCAACGGCGTCGAGCTGTACATCGAAGTGGATGGCGAGGGCGAGCCCGTGCTGCTGTTGCATGGCGGCTTCTGCTCGCTCGAATCACTGCGGGCCCAATCGGATGCGCTCGTGCCTCGCTACGAGGTGCACGCGTTCGAGCGCCCGGGCCATGGGCGGTCCGCCGACATCGACGAGGAGTACAGCTACGACCGCGGGCTCGCCGACACGGTCGCGTACCTCGACAAGCAGCGGCTCGAGAGTGTCCACGTCATCGGCTACAGCGACGGCGCGATCCTCGCCCTGCTGCTCGCACTCGACCATCCGGAGCGGGTGCGCTCGGCCGTCTCGATCAGCGGCAACCTCGATCCCTCGGCGTTCGACCGCACCGGCGAGCACGAACGCCTGCTGCTGTCGGCCGAGCCGGCGGCGACGACCGGGCCCGACGCATCCGAAGATCAGCCCAAGCCCGACCTCGAGCGCCGGCACTACGAGCGGCTCTCGCCCGACGGCCCGCAGCACGCCGACGTCGTGCTCGACAAGCTTTTCCGCCTCTGGACGAGCGAGCCGAACATCGACCCCGCCCGACTCGCGAGCATCGCGGCGCCGACGCTCATCGTGGCCGGCGACCGCGACTCGATCAGGCCCGACCACAGCCTGCTCATGGCCGCCTCGATTCCCGGCGCCCGCCTCTGCATCGTGCCCGGGGCATCCCACGGCCTGCTGGCCGAGCAGCCCGAGCTGATCAGCCGGGTGATCGGCGACTTTCTGCCGTAGGGGCTAGCCCTCCGTCACCTGCTGGCGAGCCCTCGGATCGCGGGCGATCTCGGCGATGTGCTCGGTTGCGGCCCACGTCGAGAGAAGACGCAACGCATCTTCGGACGGGCTTCCGGGGGCGGCGGTGTACACCGTGAGGGTGTGTCCGGGATCGTCTTCGAGTTCCATGACGTGATAGGTCAGCTCGAGTGCGCCGACGACGGGGTGCTGGAACTGCTTGGCTCCCGAGTAGTGGCGACGCACGTCGTGTGCTCCCCAGAGAGTTCTGAATTCTTCGCTTCGCACCGAGAGTTCGCCGACGAGGTCGCTGAGCTCCTTGTCGAACGGGCTTCGACCGGCGTCGCGGCGAAGGATCTGCACGTTGACGTTCGCGGCGCGGTCCCAATCGGGGTATAGGTCACGGGCCCGGGGGTCGAGAAAGATGAACCGGGAATGGTTCGCCGGGCGGGCGCTCGTGCGGAACATCTCCGAATACAGCGCGAAGCCGAGCTCGTTCGCGGCGACGAGGTCCATGCGGTTGTTGCCCACGAATGCCGGGGCGCCGGTGATCGAATCGAGGAGATGCTGCGTCGCCGACCGCAGGCTGTGCGCCGGAGGCTTCGGTGCGCGGGGACGACTGCCGAGGTTCGCGGTGCGGGCGAGATCGTGCAGGTGATCCCGTTCGGCATGATCCAGATCGAGAGCGCGCGCGACGGCATCGAGCACACTGTCTGAGACGCCCGTCAGATTGCCGCGCTCGACGCGGGTGTAGTAGTCGACGCTCAGTCCGGCAAGCCGAGCGACCTCGTCGCGGCGCAGCCCGGGAACCCGTCTTCTGCCTCCCGACGGTTCCACCCCGGCCTGCTCCGGGCTGATCCGCGCCCGGCGCGAGACCAGAAACTCGCGTACTTCACTGCGGTTGTCCATGGCTCCACGCTAGGTGTCCCGACCGCACCGGAGGGAGGTTCTGCCGCAACCCGTTTAGCCAGTACCCTCGCTACCCCTGCTGAGGGCGCGTTGACTGAACACACACCCGACCGCACCAGCACAGCGAGGACATCGAACCATGACCGAATCACGATTCCGCGCGGCCGCACTGGCCATCGTGACCGTGATGAGTCTTGCCGCCTGCGCCTCCGGCCCTCAATCCCCGTCGAACACTCCGTTCACCGCAGGCCCGACCTCACCCCCACCCACCACTGCCATGCCGACGACCGAACCCCCTGCCACCGAGACCCCGGAGCGCCCCGTGCCCACTGAAACGACCATCGCCATCAGCGTGAACGGCACGACCGTCACGGGAGTGCTTCAGAGCAACGCGGCTACGGCGTCGCTGCTGGCGCAGTTGCCGCTGGAGCTGTCGTTCGTCGACTATGGCGGACAGGAGAAGATCGCTGGACTCCCGGCACCCCTGGTGCTCGACGGGATGCCCTCGGGCGGCAGCGCCGAACCCGGAACGATCGGCTACTACGCGCCCGACCAGGCTCTCGTGCTCTACTACGACTCGGTCGGCTACTACGACGGCATCATCCCGCTCGGCACCTTCGACGATGTCGCAACCGTTCAGAACGCACCCGCCTTCGTCGGCGCAGTCACCGCGGGCGGCGCCGAATGAGCGCCGTCACGGCGAGCACCCCGGTGACCGAGGCATCCGCAGAGAAGCGACTGCCCCTGCTGGCCCTGCTCTCGCTCGCGTTGATCGGCTTCATCCTTCTCGCGATGGAGACGATGCCGGCCGGACTGCTTCCCGACATCGCGGAGGGCATGGCGATCAGCGAGGGCAGCGTGGGCCTGTTCGTGAGCGCCTACGCGCTCGGCACGGTGATCGTCACCGTTCCCGCCATCTCGCTCACGCGACGGTTCCGCCGTAAGCCACTGCTCCTGATCAGCGTCGCCGGGCTGGTCGTGGCGAACGCCGTCACCGCGATCTCGCCCGACGTCGCCCTCTCGCTGGCCTCGCGGTTCGCGGCCGGCTCGTTCTCGGGCATCATCTGGGGGATGCTCGCGGCCTACGCAATTCGCATCAGCCCGCCGTCCCGCTCCGGGCTCGCGCTGTCGATCATGTCGATCGGCGCACCCCTCGGATTCGCGTTCGGCACGCCCCTCGGCGCCTTCATCGGGGGCCTCACCGACTGGCGCTGGTCGTTCGCCGGCCTCAGCCTGCTGGGCCTGATCGTGGGTGTCGTCATTCTCGGCTGCGTGCCGGATGCTCCGGGGCTGCCTGCCGCCACACGGTTGCCGCTCCGCAGGGTCATCACCCTGCGCGGCGTGCCGATCGTGCTCATCGTGATCGTGGTGTGGATGCTCGCCCACAGCACGATCTACACCTACGTCGCCCCGTACCTGCGGGCGACGGGCACGGGCATCACGCCCGACCTGATGCTGCTCGTCTACGGCGTCGCATCCCTCGGCGGAGTCGCGCTCGTGGGTGTGTTCCTCGATCGTCATCCCCGCGCGCTGCTGCACCTCTCGGCGGCGACCTTCGCCGCAGCAGGCGCCGTGCTGCTCCTCGGACACGCGTCGACGCCCGCGATCCTCGTCGCGGCGGTGCTGTGGGGAATCAGCTTCGGCGGCACCGCACCGCAGCTGCAGAACGCCTTGACCCACGCGGGCGGCGACAACGCAGACATCGCCAACTCGTTCCTGCCGGTGGCGTTCAACCTCGCCATCTTCGGCGCCGGCATCCTGGGGGCGCTGCTGCTGACGGTCGGCGACGGACTGATTCTGCCGGCCGCCATGACCGTGCTCGGCGTGTTCGCGCTCGCGCTCACGCTGTACGGTCGGCGCACCGCCTTCGCTGCTCGACGCTGATCACACGTGACCCCAGGCCCAGACCGAGCGGTCAGCGCGAGCGCCGCAGCAGCCACACGAAGTAGGGCGCCCCGATCAGAGCGATCATGAGCCCGGCCGGAACCTGCGCCGGAGCGATCAGCGTGCGCCCGAGCAGGTCGGCGACGCACACGAGCACGGCACCGAGCACCATCGAGACCGGAATCACCCGGCCGTGTCGCGACCCGACGAGCGCCCGGGCGAGGTGCGGCGCGACCAAGCCGACGAATCCGACAGCCCCGATCGCGACGACACTGACCGCCGCGAGCACCGCCGCGAGCGCGAGCACTCCGAGCCGCGTGCGCTCGAGTCGCACGCCGAGGATGCGCGGGGTGTCCTCGTCGATGGCGAGCAGGTCGAGCTGGCGCCGCATGCCGAGCAGCAGGGGAATCGCGATGACGAGCGCCACAGCCACGGGCGCGACGTCGGGCAGGGTGCGGCCGTAGGTCGTTCCCGACAGCCAGGTCAGGATGCGCGGGGTGTTGTAGGGGTCGGCTCGAAGCAGCAGGAACGTCGTGAGGGCGCTGATTCCGTAGCCGCAGCCGATGCCGATCAGCACGAAGCGATCGGGCAGCAGGCCACCGCGCCAGGCGAGGGCCGTGATCAGGGCGAAGGTCGCCAGGCCGAGCACGACCGCCATCACGACGAGCAGGGGGCGGCTTCCGCCCAGAGACGTGACCACGATCACGGCTCCGAGGCCGGCACCGGCGGTGATGCCCAAAATGCCCGGCTCGGCGAGCGGGTTGCGCACGGTGCTCTGCACCACGCATCCGGCCAGCCCGAGGGCCGCACCGGCCAGAACCGCCGCGGCCACGCGCGGAAGCCGCTCATCCAGCGCCCTGCCCACGAGATCGGGGGCGGCACCCTGCAGCCAGAGTCCGATGTCGCCGGTGCGCAGCCACAGGCTGCCGGCGAGCAGGCCGACGACGATGGCGATCGCGAGCAGAACCGCGACCACGACGAGCGCGACGACATAGCGGCGGTGCGAGCGCAGCCCGGCCCTGGCCTGCGGGGGCAGGCGGATCGGCCCGGAGTCGCGCAGGCGGCGGGCGAGCACCACGATCACGACGGCTCCGAGCAGGGCGGTGGGCACGCCGGTCGGAATCGCCGCGGCGCCCTCGGCACCGAGGATCGCGCGAAGCGTCGCATCCGCCAGCAGGATCAGCAGCGCGCCGACTAGACCCGTGGCGGGAATGAGAAAGAGGTGACGGTTCAGCACCCGGATGCGCGAGGCCAGCAGGCGGGCCAGCACCGGGGCGCCGAGGCCCACGAAGGCGATCGGGCCGGCGAGGGTCACCGAGATGGCGGTGAGAACGACGGCGCAGAGCACCGCGACGACGCGGGTCGACCGGATGGGCACGCCCAGCGACGACGCGGCGTCATCGCCCAGGCCGAGCACGTCGAGGCGCCGCGAGAGCAGCAGCGCGGCCGCGAGCGCCACGATGATCACGGGGGCGGCGCGCACCGACGCGTCGATGTTGAGCTGCGCTAGCGAGCCGCTGCCCCAGGCGTAGAGGCCTGTCGTGTTCTCTTTGAAGAGAATGAGCAGCATGGCGGTCGCCGCGTCGAGGGCCAGGGCGATGGCCGAGCCGGCGAGGATCAGCCGGGTAGTGCCGGTGCCGGCGGATGTTCCGGCGAGGCCGAGCACGACGGCTGCGGCGAGCAGGCCCCCGATGAAGGCGACCCCGCTCGATGCCCACAGGGGAACGGAGAGTCCGAACGCGGCCACCGCGGTGAGCGCGAAGTAGGAGCCCGCCGTGACCGCGAGGGTGTCGGGCGAGGCGAGCGCGTTGCGGCTGATCGACTGCAGCAGCACGCCGGCCGCACCGAGGGCGAAGCCCACCGCGACACCGGCGAAGAGGCGCGGCAGGCGGGAGCCGGTCAGCACGTCGCCGACCGGCACACCGCCCACGGTCTCCTGCGCGCCGCCGAGCAGTCGCACGAGACCCCACATGTCGACGCCGGAGGTTCCCTGCGTCACATGCCAGAGTCCGACCACGACGACGGCGAGCAGCAGGGCGGCCAGCGTGGCCGCCCCGCTCGCAGCGCCGCGCAGGCCGACGGGTGTCGCGCGAGCTGCCCGGACGGCGGTTCTCAACCCTGCTGCGTGATGATGTCTACGTAGGCGTCGATGGCCTGCTGGTTCGACAGCGGGCCGCCGGCACCCCAGACGCCCGACGGGAACGCGTGGGCGCGGCCCTCCTGAACGGCGGGCAGCGAGCTCCAGATCGGGCTCTTCTCGAACTCGGAGACGTAGCCGTCTGCGCCCTCGTCGGCCGAGTAGAAGAGGTTCGCGTTGCCGACGGCGGTGAGGCCCTCGATGTCGGTCTGGCCGAGGCCGTAGGCCGGGTCGACTCCTCCGCTGCCGTAGGCCTCGTCGATCTCGTCGGTCCAGGCCGAGGTCAGGCCGAGCTGCTCGCCGAGCGCGGTGAACAGGGCGCCCTGTCCGTAGGGGCGGATGACGACGTTGCCGCCCTCGACCCAGCCGTCGAAGAAGAGGAAGTCGGTGGTCGGCAGGGCGACGGACGAGACCTCGGTCTTGGCGTCGGCGAGGTGCGCGTCGAACTCGTCGAGCACCTGCTCCGCGCGATCTTCGCGACCGGTGGCCTCGGCGATCATCGAGAACACGGTCTTCATGTTGCCGATCGGGTCGGCCCCGTCGGCTCCGATGGTGGCGAGCACGGGAACGCCGCGCTCCTCGAGCGTGCCGATCAGCTCGTCATCGGCGCTGAACGCCTCGACGATGATCAGGTCGGGGTTCGTGGCGTACAGCGCGTCGAGGTCGGGCTCTCCGCGCGTGCCCAGGTCGACGACGCCCTCGGGCAGCGTCTCAGCGCTCACGTAGGTGGCGCACCCGGCCGAATCGGAGACCGCGACGGGCGCGACGCACAGGGTGAGGGCATCCTCGATCTGCTGCCATTCGAGAACGGCGACGCGCTCGGCGGGCTTGTCGAGCTCGACCGTGCGGCCGACGCCGTCGGTCAGCGAGACCGGCCCGGTCGACGTGGTCGTGGTGTCGGATGCGCAGGCGTCGGAGGTGGCCTCGGCGACGGGGGCGCCGATGTCGTCGACGGTGGTCGTGCCGCAGCCGGTGAGGGCGAGGGCGGCGATGGCGAGCGTTGCGGCTGCGGTCGCGATGGAACGGGGGCGGATCATGAATGGTCCTCTCGGGTGGTGGTCGGGGCTGGGTCGGATGTGCGCGCCGCGTGTCGGCCGACGGGATCGATGCGCAGCCTGTTCGTGCGTTCGTCGAGGGTGACCTCGACGGCGATCTCGTAGACCTCGCTGATGTTCTGCGTGGTCAGCACCTCGCGCGGGTCGCCTGCGGCGTGGATGCGCCCGGCCGACAGAAGCAGCAGGGTGTCGGCGATGCGGGCCGCGTGATCGAGGTCGTGCAGCACGACGCCCACGGCCACGCCGTGGTCGTCGACGAGGTCGCGCACGAGGTCGAGGGTCTCGATCTGGTAGCGCAGGTCGAGGTGGTTGGTGGGTTCGTCGAGCAGCACGACTCCGGTCTCCTGCGCGATGCAGGCCGCGAGCCAGACGCGCTGCACCTCGCCGCCCGAGAGCTCGCCGACCGAGCGGTCCTTCATATCGAGCACGCCCGTGGCGCGCAGTGCGCGGTCGATGGCCGTGCGGTCGGCGGCCGAGAGCCCGGCGAATCCGCGGCGGTACGGATGGCGGCCGAAGGCCACGACCTCGCTCACCGAGAGCCCCTGCGGAGCTGGCCGCGACTGCGAGAACAGGTCACCTCGCGGGCGAACTGGCGCGCGCTCAGCATCGAGACGGCACGTTCCGGATGCCCGTCGCGGGCTCCCAGGGTCACGTCGCCCTCGCCGATCGGGTGCAGCCGGGCAAGCGAGCGCAGGAGGGTCGACTTGCCGCTCCCGTTTGGCCCGACGAGCGCCGTCACTCGGCCCGGTTCGAGCGTCATCGAGACACCGTCGACCACCGCGTCGTTGCCGTAGCGCAGCACCAGTTGTTCGCCGCTGAGGGCGCGTGTGGTGGGCATCGAGAACCTATGCGGTGTGGAGTGTGAGAGTGGAGGGGTGCGGGCGAAGTTAGGAACGCCTTACCTCACCAACCCTAACCTTTTTGGCCGACATCTGTCGCCCTGCGCTGATCGGGGAGCCGCGCAGATACCCCTGCCGCGCCGATCGAGTAGCCGCGCGACGAAGGAGCCGGCGTATCGAGATCACCGCCCCGCGACTACCCTCCGAGATATGAAGCACGACGTGAAGAAGGAGCACCCCGCGCTCTACTCCCCCTCGTCGAAGACATTCAGCGACGTGGTCGTGCCGCCCCTGCAGTACCTCGCCGTCGAGGGCGCCGGCGACCCGAACACGGCTCCGGCCTACGCGGCCGCCATCGAGGCGCTGTTCTCCACCTCCTACACGCTGAAGTTCGGGAGCAAGGCCCGTGGCCGCGACTACGTCGTCGCCCCGCTCGAAGCCCTCTGGACCGCCGACGATCCGAGCGCATTCGTTTCGCGCGACAAGACCTCATGGCAGTGGACCGCGCTGATCAACCAGCCCGAGTGGATCACCGGCGACGACGTGGCCGCGGCCCTCGAGGCCGCGGCGGCGAAGAAGCCCAACCCGGCCCTGCCGCTGACGCGACTGATCACGCTCGACGAGGGGCGCAGCATCCAGATTCTGCACGTCGGGTCGTACGACGACGAGGGGCCGACGCTGGCGCGGCTGCACGACGAGTACATGCCGCAGAATGGGCTGACGTTCGCCGGGCCGCACCACGAGATCTACCTGAACGACGCCCGACGAACCGCACCCGAGAAGCTCAAGACGGTACTGCGCCAGCCGGTGCGCACAACCAGCTCACCGCATTGAGGGGCGGAGAATGGCCGCTTCGGGCGCGGGCGAAGCGGCCATTCTCCGCACTTCAATCACGCCTCGAGCTCGGCGCTTCGGCTAGCCGACCAGTTCCACGCCGAAGTCGGCGACGACGGCCCGCACCTCGGAGAGGTAGCGCTGCCCCTGCTCGGTGAGGGGGATCGCGGAATGGCCGATCCAGCCGATCTCGATCTCCTCGTCGACGTTGAGCGGCACGGCGACGATCTCCGGGTCGAGGTCATCGCTGATGATGCCCGTCGAGATCGTGTAACCGTTGAGTCCGATCATGAGGTTGAAGATCGTGGCGCGGTCGGAGACCCGGATCTCCCGTTTGCTCGACAGGGTCGAGAGGATCTCCTCCGCGAAGTAGAAGGAGTTGTTGTTGCCCTGATCGAAGGTGAGCCGCGGCAGGTTGGCGAGATCGGCGAGGGTCGCGCGATCCTTCTTGGCGAGGGGATTCTTGCGGGAGATGAAGATGTGCGGTTCGGCGAGGAAGAGGGGGCGGAAGATCAGCCCGGAATCTCGCAGAAGCTTGTCGATGACGTTGCGGTTGAAGTCGTTGCGGTACAGGATGCCCAGCTCGCTGCGGAGGGTCCTCACGTCTTCGATGATGTCCCAGGTACGCGTCTCGCGCAGGGAGAACTCGTACTCAGACGCCTCGGTGCCTCTGACCATGCGCACGAACGCGTCGACCGCGAACGAGTAGTGCTGCGTCGACACTCCGAGCAGTCGTCGCAGGGGCGGCCGGCCGAGGTAGCGCTGCTCGAGCAGCGCTACCTGCTCGACGACCTGGCGGGCGTATCCGAGGAACTCCACGCCGTCGGTGGTGAGAGAGACTCCGCGGGCGGAACGGAGGAGCAGCGAGCGACCCACCCTGGTCTCGAGGTCTTTCATCGCCGCCGACATGGTCGGCTGGGCGACGAACAGGATCTCGGCTGCCGCGGTGATCGATCCCTCCGCGGCGACCTCGATGAAGTAGTAGAGCTGCTGCAGCGTGACGCCGCTGGTCTGACGTGCCATAGGAAGAGCCTATATGGCCGCATAAAACTCTCGAATTACCCGATAGCCCGTGGACGCGTGCACGATGAACACATCGACTTCCACACGGCCGACCCGGCCGATCATCCATCGGATTGGCCACTCATGGCGAACGAGTTCACGTTCAGCATCACCACCACCCCCTTCGACGAGGACTACACGCCGTCGGAGGAGTCCCGGGCCACGACCAACTTCGCCAATCTGGCTCGAGGCGAGCACCGCCAGCAGAACCTGCGCAACGCCCTCACCATGATCAACCGCCGATTCAACGCCCTCGCGCACTGGGACAACCCCACCGCAGACCGTTATGTCGTCGAGCTCGAGATCGTGACCGTCGAATTGCAGTTCACCGACGGAGGCGAGGACCGGGAGTTCCCCCTGCTCGAGGTGCTCGACATCCACGTCAACGACCAGCAGACCGGCATTCGTCACCAGGGCATCGTCGGCAACAACTTCTCGTCGTACCTGCGCGACTTCGACTTCAGCGTGCTCCTGCCGGCGGCCAACGAGGGCGCCACGGAGTTCACCGTGCCCGACGACTTCGGCGCCCTGCACGGCAAGCTGTTCCAGCACTTTCTCGACTCTGCTGCGTACAAGGAACGCTTCCCGAAGCCGCCGGTCATCTGCATCAGCGTCTCGACGAGCAAGACGTATCGTCGGCTCGAGAATCACCACCCGATCCTCGGCGTCGAGTACGAGCAAAGCGACTACTCGCTGACCGACGACTACTTCGGTCGAATGGGCCTGACGGTTCGCTACTTCATGCCGCCGGGCAGCGTGGCGCCGCTCGCGTTCTACTTCCGCGGCGACCTGCTGGGCGACTACTCGAATCTGCAGCTCATCGGCACCATCAGCACGATGGAGACGTTCCAGAAGATCTATCGACCCGAGATCTACAACGCGAACTCCTCCGCGCCGAGCATCTACCGGCCGACCCTCGATCAGCAGGACTACTCCCGCACCGAGATCGACTACGACCGCGAGGAGCGCAGTCGGCTTGCGGTCACGCAGGGCCGGTTCACCGAAGAGCACTTCGTGAAGCCGCACGGGCGCGTGCTGCAGCACTGGGCCGCCAACTACCCCGTTCCCGCCCGATGACCCACGACGAATCGACGACCATGAACAGCCTTCTCCCCACGACCATCGCCGGCAGCCTCCCCAAACCGTCCTGGCTCGCGGAGCCGGAGACCCTCTGGTCTCCCTGGACGCTGCAGGGTGACCGCCTGGTCGAGGGCAAACAGGATGCGCTGAACGTCGCACTCCACGAGCAGCGCCGGCGCGGCATCGACATCGTCAGCGACGGCGAGCAGACCCGCCAGCACTTCGTCACCACGTTCATCGAGCACCTGAGCGGTGTCGACTTCTCCCAGCGCGAGACCGTGCGGATCCGCGATCGCTACGACGCCAGCGTGCCCACCGTCGTCGGGGCGGTGAGCCGCGAGAAGCCTGTGTTCGTCGACGACGCCCGGTTCCTCCGACAGCAGACCGACCAGCCGATCAAGTGGGCGCTCCCGGGCCCCATGACGATGATCGACACGCTCTACGACCGCCACTACAAGAGTCGGGAGAAGCTGGCGTGGGAGTTCGCGACGATCCTCAACCAGGAGGCGAAAGAACTCGAGGCTGCAGGAGTCGACATCATCCAGTTCGACGAACCCGCCTTCAACGTCTTCCATGACGAGGTGCAGGACTGGGGCGTGGCTACGCTCGAGCGAGCTGCGGAAGGGCTGCGCGCCCAGACAGCCGTGCACATCTGTTACGGCTACGGCATCAAGGCGAACAACGACTGGAAAGCGACCCTCGGCGCCGAATGGCGCCAGTACGAGAAGTCGTTCCCTCTGCTGGAGCAGTCGTCGATCGACATCGTCTCGCTGGAATGCCAGCACTCGCATGTGCCGATGGACCTCATCGAACTCATCCGCGGCAAGAAGGTCATGCTCGGAGCGATCGACGTGGCGAGCTCGGAGGTCGAGACGCCAGAAGAGGTCGCAGACACTCTGCGGAAGGCGCTCGCGTTCGTCGATGCCGACAACCTCATTCCCAGCACGAACTGCGGAATGGCGCCGCTGGCGAGGGATGTGGCTCTGGGCAAGATGAGTGCGCTCGCGGCGGGCGCCGACATCCTCCGCGCAGAGCTCACCTCATAGGACCGTTCCCTGAGCCTGTCGTTCCCTGAGCCTGTCGAAGGGCGCCCCTACTCGATCACCGCAGGCCCGTAGTCCTCGTCGGTGATGTGCTCGAGCCAGGTCGTCGTGGTCGCCGGGTCGTCGCCAGCCTCGAGCATCGCGATGTGCTCCATGAACGTGTCGCCCGACGCCGCGTGGAAATGCTCCTCGCCCGGCGGCGTGTAGATCGTCTGCCCGGGGTGCACCTCATGGATGTTCCCGGCGCGGTCGCCGAAACGTGCGATTCCCTGGGTGACGCGCAGGTACTGCCCGCGGGCATGCGAATGCCACGCCGTTCGCGCACCGGGGGCGAACTTCACGATCGCCACGGTCATCCGCTGGTCGTCGGTGTGCGGTGCCGCGACGACGTCGAGCCACACGTCTCCGGCGAACTGCTCGGGCGGGTTCTTGACACTGGGCTTCCGGGGTTCGATCTGCATGTCGGCGACGCTACGCCGACCGGATGCGGTGCGGGAGGGTCTGCCATTACCCGTTTCACCAGACCCTCCCGCGCACGGGACAGGGAGGAGTTGACTGTGTTCGGGCCCGACGCCGGGCCTCCACAGACCCCGATCAGAAGGAGCCCCATGAAGGCCACATTCATGTACGGAGCGGGCGACGTCCGCATCGAGACCGTCGCCGGTCCCGTCATCCAGCAGCCCACTGATGCCATCGTCCGCGTCGTGCGCGCCTGCATCTGCGGGTCCGACCTGCACCCGTATCACTCCATGCCCGCCTCCGAGAAGGGCCAGTCGATGGGCCACGAGATGATCGGCATCGTCGAGGAGGTCGGATCGGCCGTCGCACTCGTCAAGGTCGGCGACTTCGTCATCGCGCCCTTCGCCTTCCAGGACAACACCTGCGCGTTCTGCCGCGACGGCGTGCAGACCTCGTGCGTTCACGGCGGCTTCTACGCCACGGCCGAGACGGCCGGACTGCAGGCCGAGCTGGCCCGGGTTCCGCAGGCCGACGGCAGCCTCGTGAAGGTGGCCGGGGCGGATGCGTCGACCGCCGACGAGGCCCTGCTTGCCTCGCTGCTCTCCCTCTCCGACGTCTACCTCACCGGATTCCACGCCGCCCACATGGGCCGCGTCGAGGCGGGCAAGACCGTGACCGTGATCGGTGACGGCGCCGTCGGGCTCTCGGCCGTTCTCGCCTCTCGGCAGCTCGGCGCCGAGCGCATCATCCTCATGGGTCGGCACACCTCGCGTACCGACCTCGGCATCGAGTTCGGAGCCACCGACGTCGTCGCCGAGCGCGGCGACGAGGGCATCGCGAAGGTCATGGACCTCACGAACGGCGAGGGCAGCCACATCGTGCTCGAGGCCGTGGGCCACATGCCCGCCTACGAGCAGGCCTACGGAATCGTGCGCCCCGGCGGAGTCATCTCGCGCGTCGGCGTTCCGCAGTACGAGGATGCGCCCGTGGGCTTCGGCTCGCTGTTCGGCAAGAACGCCACCCTCACGGGCGGCCCCGCCCCCGTTCGCGCCTACCTCGAGCCCGCCATCCAGCAGGTTCTGAACGGCGAGATCGACCCGGGCCGCGTCTTCGACCGCCGGGTCGCGATCGACGAGGTGCCCGCCGGCTACGCCGCGATGGATGCCCGTGAGGCGCTGAAGGTCATGGTGACGTTCTGACGACAACCATTTCGCGCAAGGAGTGACGTCGCGCAGCCTGCTCGCCTCGCGAGTTGCCAATTCGCGCCACCTGCGCGCCGGGTGTTGCCGGTTCGGTCGACCCGAAGTGGCAACACCCGACGTACGCTGACGGAGCAGCGTGTGCCCGCGCTCCGAGGTGACCCTGACCGTCGTGAATGGAGACCCGCTTGACACTGATAGCGATCGAAGAGCACTGGAACCTGCCCGAGCTGACCTCGGCCGTCAAGGCGCTGCCTGCGGATCGTGCGGACGCCAGCATCGCCTTCGACGAGATGGGCGACAACCTCGAGCGCCTCGACGATATCGGCGACGCGCGGGTCGCCCTGATGGACGAGCAGGGTGTCGACCTCCAGATCCTCTCTCTCGCCCCTCCCGGAGCCCAGCCTCTCGACGCCGCCGACGCGGTGCGTCTCAGCATGCTCGCGAACGACCTCGCCGTGGAGGCGGTGAACCGCCACCCCTCACGCTTCCGGGCTTTCGCGACGTTGCCGATGGCGGACCCGGTTGCCGCCGGAATCGAGCTCGAACGCGCAGCCGACCTCGGCTTCGTCGGAGTGATGGTCTACGGCAGAACAGGCACGACGCCGCTCGACGATCCCCGCTACGACGACCTGCTCGCTGTCGCCGCGGCCCGGAAGCTGCCCGTCTTCATTCATCCGCAGATTCCGCAGCGCGACGTGCGCGAGGCTGCCTACAGCGGCTTCGACGCCATCACCGACCTCGGCCTTGCGACGTTCGGCTGGGGCTGGCACCTCGAGGCGGCCCTCTCCGCACTTCGCCTGATCGTGCGCGGGAGCCTCGACCGCCACCCCGACCTGCAGCTCATACTCGGCCACTGGGGTGAACTGCTCGCGTTCTGGAGCGACCGCACCGACAGCCTCTCCCTCGTCGCAGGCCTCGACCGGAGAGTATCCGACTACATCCGCTCCGACGTGCACATCACGAGTTCGGGAATGCTGAACCCGACACTCCTGCGCCACGCTCTCGACGTCACGACTCCCGACAGACTCCTCTTCTCCACGGACTACCCGTTTCAACGCCCGAGCCGCAGCGACATCGCCGAATTCCTTACGGCCTTCCCGACGGATGAGGCCCGGGAGAAGTTCACGTCAGGCAACGCACGCTCACTGTTCGGTATCGCGGAGTCGACCGAGTAGAGCACCCGCTCTGACGAACGGGATCCGACTAGCGGGGCGCCGCCGCCGGCGGGGCGTCGACAGTCGCCGCGTCCGTCGCATCCTGCGTCGCCGCCCACGACGCGAGCAGCGTGAGGCGCTCGGCGGTCGGCGAGCCGGCCGGGGCCGTGTAGACGTTCATGACCAGGCCGGGTTCGCTCGGCAGCTCCATCGACTCGAAGTTCAGGTCGAGGTCGCCGACGATCGGGTGGTGCAGGCGCTTCACCCCGCTTCGGTGGTACATGACGTCGCGGGAGGCCCAGCGCTGCCGGAACAGTTCGCTCTGCATCGACAGTTCGCCGATCAGGCGGATGAGCGCCTCATCGTGCGGAGCGCGCCCTGCTTCGAGGCGCAGCATCGCGGCGGCATCGAAGGTGATCTTGTCGTAGTCGCGCCAGAACTCCTTCGCCGCCGGGTTGAGGTAGGTGAAGCGCGTGGTGTTCACCGGCCGATGAGGGTCGTCGAACACCGGCGCGTAGAGCGCGCGGCCCATGCGGTTGGCGGCCAGGATGTCGTGACGTCCGTTGCGCACCCAGGCCGGCGCATCCGCCATCGCGTCGAGCACCTGCCGCACCGCGGGCCGTACCTCGGCCGGCACCGCGCGGGGCTTGCGAGACGGGCCCGCGTTGCGGGCCAGGTCGAACAGATGGTCGCGCTCGGCGTCGTCGAGCTGCAACGTGCGGGCCAGCGAGTCGAGAACGCTCTCGGATGCCCCGGCGAGGTTCCCGCGCTCGAGGCGCACGTAGTAATCGACCGAGACACCGGTGAGCATGGCGACCTCTTCACGGCGCAGGCCGCTGACCCGGCGGTTGCCGCCGTAGACGGGGAGGCCCGCCTGCTCGGGCGTGATGCGCGCGCGGCGTGAGCTGAGGAACTCGCGCACTTCGTCTCGGGCGTCGGTCATGACTCCACGCTAACCCCGCTGCGCTGTGCTGCGGGAGGCACTGCGAGTACCCGCCTCACGCGCTGCGCCGGTCGAGCAGCCGGCCTCAGCTGAACGAGCCCAGCTGCTGGTCGATCGGAACCGACCTCTCCGAGACCACGTCGCCCGTGTGCGCGGTGGTCACCGTCTCGATGAGCATGATCTCGACCTCCTCCTCGGCCACGGGGTTATGCCGCACTCCGCGCGGAACGACGTAGAACTGGCCCGGGTCGAGCACGACCTCCTCGTCGCCCTCCAATTGGATGCGAAGCCGCCCCGAGACCACGAGAAACATCTCGTCCTCCTGGTCGTGCGCGTGCCACATCAGCTCGCCGAGCAGCTTCGCGACCTTGATGTACTGGTCGTTGACGCGGCCGACGACCCGAGGAGTCCAGTGCTTCTCGACCTGCTGCAGTTCGGCGGCGACATCGATCCCGAGAATGTTCGTCATGCATCTATCTTGGAACCATGGGGACATGGAGCGGACAACCATTCGGAAGCGACTCGGCCGGCGACTGGGCCTGGGACCTCGACGACGCGGCCGGCTGGGGTTTTGTGCGTGATGCCCTGACCCGCGTTATCGGGCAGACCGAGGTCGACGCCGACGACGCGGTCGTTGCGATCGCTGCGGCAGAGGTGGTCGCCCACGGCCTCGGCCGTCCGACCCAGTCCGACGCCTACACCGAATCGGTGGGCGTTTTCGTTCAGCGGGTCGGGCCCCCCGACGCGGCCCTCGTGGCCATCGCCCTCGAGGCGCTCGCCGCATCCACGTCGCCCGAGAGCGAATTGAGCGAGCTGTGGGCCGACGAAGACTCCGCCGAGTGGCTCGATGCGAATGAGGCACTGAAGAACGCTCTGGATGCCGGGTCGCCCGGGCTTGCCTGAACGTACGGCCCGTCTGAAGCGGCATCGACTTCGGCGGGGGGGCAGATGCGCGTGGTTCCTCCCGTTTGGAAAGAGGAAGGCGGCCTACTCGATAAGCGCGGCCAGCTGCTCGACCATGAGGTCGGGGCGCGTGATGAACGGGTGATGGCCCGTCGGCAGCTCCACCGAGCGGGTGGCCCGTGCCGCATGGAAGCGCTGCAGCTCGAGCGAGGTGCTGCGATCCTCGCCGCACACGATGTACGTCGAATCGACTCCCCGCCATCCGGCCGCCGTCGTCGGAGTCATGAACGCCGTCGCGTCCTGGGCCGTGACGCGCGACCAGGCCTCGCGCTGGGTCTCTTCAGCGGCATCCTGCAGGAACCGGGCGCCGAACGACGTCGCGTCGTAGCCCGTGACGCTGAGCGTGCCGTCGCCGTTGTCGCCGATCGACACGGGATCGGGCTCGCCGCTCATGATCGCGCCCTGCGCCTGGCCGCTGTCGGGCAGGTATGACGAGATGTAGAGCAGGTGGCGAATCGCGGGGTGGGCGCCGGCCTCGGCGATGACGGTTCCGCCGTAGGAGTGCCCCACCACGATCGCCTCGTCGACGGCGTCGAGCTCACGGCGCAGCGCGGCGGCGTCACCGACGAGCCCGCCGGCGGCATCCGAAAGGCCGTCGGCCGTGCCTTCGCCGCACGACGGCAGCGCCACGGCGCGGCTCCGGATGCCCGTGCGCCGCTCGAGCAGGTCGGCTGCGGGCTGCCACCACCAGGCTCCGTCGCGAACGAGGGCGCCGTGCACGAAGAGGAGTTGCATGGTGTGTCCTTTCACAGCCGAGCGGTGTCTCAGACTGTACGACCGGGCACCCCGCGAGCGCGGCGGTATTCGCTCACAGCGCGACTCCAGACCGCCGTAGTAACCGGTTTCGCCCGAGTACTGCGTTAATAGGCACATGCAGACTCTCGGTTTCGACCGTCTCGTGACGAACTTCCAACCGGTGATCGACATCGATTCGGGGATGGTCGTGGCCTATGAAGCCCTGAGCCGCGCGTTCTCCGACGGCTCTCCGGTGCCCCCCGATCGATTGCTGCGTGACGCGTATCGAGACGACCTGGCGGCACAGCTCGACTCCGCCTTCCTCGATTCCGCGCTGCGCGCCATCGACACCCAGAGCCTCGACACCCCGCACTCCGTCTTCGTGAACGTGGAGCCGGCCAGCCTGGCCCACGGACGCGTACCACCGGAGCTCATCGGTGCTCCGCCGCTCGTCGTCGAGATCACCGAGCGCGCGCTCACTCATGACCCGGGGTCCCTGCTCACCGCCGCCGCGGCGCTGCGGGCCGCAGGCCACCTCATCGCGATCGACGACCTGGGCGCCGAGCCCGCGTCTCTCGCGCTTCTTCCGCTGCTCGCGCCTGAAATCGTGAAGCTCGACATGAACCTCATCCGTCGGCAGCCCGATCGCACGGCCGCGATGACGATGACCGCGATCGCGGGCTACGCCGAGAGGAGCGGCGCGATCATTCTGGCCGAGGGCATCGAGACGCCCGCCCACATCACCCGCGCGCGTGCTTTCGGCGCATCCCTCGCCCAGGGCTGGCACTACGGCAAGGCGACCGCGACGACCGATGAGACTCCCGGAATCGCCCGCCTCCGCCCGAAGCGCGGCCGCCATGCCCTCGACGTCAGTGACGAGCCGAGAGGCACCACCCCGTTCGACGTGGTGTCGCGGGCGGCGCCGGTCAAGCTGGGCGACCGCGCCCTGCTCCTGCAGGTCAGCGCGTTCCTCGAGGAGAGGGCCGGCGCCGGCGGCGATTCCGCCGTGCTGCTCGCGACCTTCCAGGCCGAAGACAACATCACGCCCGCTACGCGAACCCGTTACGAGGCCCTGGTCGGTTCCGGATGTCTGTTGACGGCGTACTCGACGGGCGCGTCTGCGGGTCTTCCGCATCCGGCCCGCAGTGTGGTCGTCGCCGACGACGACCCGCTCGCCGCCGAATGGGATGTCGTTCTGCTGACCGCCGACTACGCCGCGGCCCTCACCGCTCGCGAGATCGACCGCACCCGCCATCGCGAGGGGTTCTACGAGTTCTCGCTGACGACCGATCGCGCGCTCGTGAGGCGCTGCGCGAGGGCGCTGCTGTCGCGCTGAACTCTGCTGTCGCGCTGACGACGTCGGTTCACGCGCGCGGCCGTACGCCGGATTCGCGCCCACAGCGTCAACCCCTGACGCCGAGTCGGCGCGCAGGCGTAACGTCGCGTGTGGAAAGGAGCACGAATGACGACGAACGAATCCAAGAAATCGGATGCCGACGAGATTCCCGATGGCTCGGGATCAGACGGCAGCGAGCCCCAGGATGGTGCCGACACGGCATCGGGCGGAGGAGCAAACGATGAGTGACCCTCGCCCCGAGCACACCCCGAAGCCCGACGAGATCGACCCCGAGACCGGAACCGAGCCGGACGGGACTCCCGTGGAGAACCCGTCGGGATCGTGGGCCGGTCGGCCCGAGCTGATCGCGGCCTAGCGCCACACTTCTCACGCGCATGTCTGAGACGGGGTCTGTCGACGACGACCGCTGGTTGGTCATCAATGGCCGCAAGTGGCGTCGCACAGACCCCGTTCTCAGTGAGACGCTGGTGTCTCGACTTAAGTCGCACCTCGGGCGCGGCCGCTCCGGGGTGCGCGCGGCGAAGTCGGCGGGCGACGAAGCCGCCGTTGCTGCGGCCGTCGCCGCAGCGCGAACGCGGGTCGGCCTGGCGAAGCACGGCCTCGGCGAGCGCGGTCCCCTCTGGTGGGACTCCCCCGAGAAAGACAGGATCGCCCGGGCGAACGAGGCCCTGAGACAACTCGACGCCCTCGACGAGTAGACCCCGTCTCACCCGGCGCTGATTGAGTAGCGCAGAAGTTTCTGCGAGCGTTGACCCATGCCCGCGCCCTCCGACGACACCGCGCGCCTCGGACGGCACCCGGGCATCCAGAACCTGCGCCTCATCGCGGAGGCCTCTCTCGGCCTGGCCGCCGCCCTCGGGGCGCCCGCGTCACTCCTCTTCTCCTCCCTCGGCGCCGGCGATTGGAGCTGGCCCCTCGGGATCCTCGCCGTCTGGCTCGTCTTCGGAGGCGGCATCGCCATCGGAGTCACCCTCGCCTACGACGTGATCGAATTCAGCCCGCACGAACGCACCGCCTCGATGCGCCGCGGCACGTTCTCGTTCCGCCGCCGCACCGTGCCGCTCGACACGATCACCGAGGCCTGGCGCTCGGTCTCTTCCGCCCCCAACGGCACCGACTACATCGTCTACCGCTTCACCTCGACCGACGGCGCGACCTCCCGCGTGCTCGTTCGGGGCCGCCCGATGACGGGCCTGGATGCGCAGGGCCTGCGCAGTCTGGCCGCGTTCGTCGGCGGCCTTCCGCTCGAGGTTCCGGATGCCGCGGCCCGGCCGGCGCGCATCGGTGACGGCCGCGAGACGGCCGGCACTCCCGCGCTCACCGAGCGGCAGCGCGCCGCGGCGGTGTCACTCACCGAGGGCGGCGGCAAGTCTCGCGTGGGCCGCGAGACCCTGCTGATCGAACTGCAGGGCCTGATCGACACAGCCGAGGCAGCGGACTCCCCGTACCCGCCAGGTGCCGACGGAACCACGGGGTCGCGGGAGCCCGCCGCACCGGCGACCCGGCGGCCGCGCGGCGGCATCCGGGCCCTGATCGCCCTGGTCAAGGCCGACCGCCTCGAGCGCGCGCGGGAAGATGACGACGCGGAGGCCACCGACCTTCTCGCATCGCACCTGGCCCGCACCGGTCGTCTGCGCCGATTGCTGCTGCGGCTGCTCATCGGCTGCATCGTTGTCGGCGTCGGGGTGGTCGCGGTGTCGATCGTGCTCGACGCGATCAGCTCGAGAATCCTCGACGCGACCGGCGAAGACGTGGTGCTGCTGGTGGTCGTGAGCGCCATCCTGCTGTCGATCCCGCTCATTCTGGGCTGGTGCGCGGCGGCCGATGCCGACGTGCGGAGCCGACGAGCTCTCGCCCGCCGGTGGATGGCGCTGCGCGACGGCGACGACCGCGAGCGCGGCATGCCGACACCGTTTCTGCTGGCGTGGACAGAGCAGGCGTGGAGGCTGCGCTCCGCGGGGGCGGGTATCTGGAGCGTGGTCGGAGCGGTCATGATCATCATCGGCATCGTCGCGCTCGTCGACAGCGAGCTGCCGCTGCTCACGAACATCGGAATCCTGGTGAGCGGGCTGGCGCTCGTGGGCATCGGGGTCGCCATGTTCATGTCGGTGACCCGCAGGCGCCGCGCCGAGGCCGAGGAGATGGTCTACCTCGGAGGCGCCCGCCTGCTGACGGACGACCTGCGCTGACCGAGGAGCGGGCCGTACTCTGCGCCGGCTAGGTCTTCCCTCTGCAGAGGGCGCGATCCGTATTACAGGACAAACAATCGGACACGCCGCTCCGGCTACGCAGAAACGCCGAGCCTCCATCGAAACGTCCTGTTGAACGGGTGACAGCGAAGTGCGCGGTCAGTCGTTGTGTTCCCTGGCGAGTTCGAGGGCGATGACGCCCGCACGGGCCATCACCTCGAGCTGGGCGGCGTTGTAGGTCACCCGCACCGACTCATCGATCGTTTCGCGAACGACGTGGGAACCTTTGGTCAGGTGCGCTCCGGGCGTCACCAGCCAGGGGTACTCGTCGAAGAGCTTGGCGAACACCGGGCCGAAATGCTCCGCCAATCGGATGCGCGTGGGCTCGTCCGCATCCGGCGCGAGGTTCTCGAATTCCTCATCGACGGCATCCGAACCGACCTCGGCCATCTGCCGCAGATCGGCCATGGCCGTGTCGTCGTAGAGCTGGTTGTAGATCAGCATCAGGGACTGCTCGGGCTTCGTGAGGTTCGCGGCGACGTTCTCGAACCCGGCCGGCACGCCCGTGACGGAGGAGCCGTCGAGGATGGCGCGCACCTCCGCGCGGGCGCGTTGGAGCCGCTCGATGCTCGACGCGAGGTCCGCGTCTATCGCGCGGAGGGCATCCGCCGGCGAGTCTTTACCGAAGCCCACCTGCTCGATCTGGTCGAGTGGAACGCCGAGGTCGCGCAGCCGCCTGATCTGCAGCAGCCGCACGAGGTGGGCGACCTGATATTGCTTGTAGCCGTTCGACATGCGCACCGGCTCGCCGAGCAGGCCGGCGCGGTGGTAGTGCCGCACGGTGTTCACGGTCGTTCCGGCGAGGTCGGCCACTTCACGGGTGCTCCACGGCATGTCGCATGCTCCCTTCGGTTCTCGGTGTCGCGGTGGGGTGCGCAGCGATCGAGATGCCTGTGCACCCCACACTGTCAAACATCGGCGCCGCCGTCACGGCATCTCTCGGGTTCACAGCAGCCACAGCGACAGCGGGTGCACGAGGTAGAGCAGCGAGAACGATTCGTAGAGCGCGCCGATCACGAGCAGGACCAGTGCGGGCAGGGCAAGCCAGCCCAGCTGCTGCAGGCCGCGCAGATAGCCCTGGCGGTGGGTGGTCACGGCGGCGGTGCGGGGCCACAGCCACGACCGGCCGAGCAGATAGGCGCCGAGCAGAAGCAGGATGTATGCCTGCAGCTCGATCACGACCGTCAGGGAATGCGGGCTGAGGGCCACCCAGCCGATGTCGGTCGTCGGGGCGATGGTGATGCCGGTCGTGAACGACCACCAGGCGAACAGGGGCAGGCCCACGAAGGGCACGACCAGCGAGGGCAGCACGATGGTAAGTGCGCTGAGCTTTCCGACGTTGATGGCGAAGATGACCACCGCGAAGAGCCACGGGCTGCTGAGCAGCGAACCGACCAGCTCCGACGTGCCGTCGGTCTGCTGCGTCTGCAGCCGGGCGCGGCTGAGGTCGGGGAACACCATTCCCACGACGAAGCCCGCGACCACCAGGCCGTAGGCCATCAGGTTGATGGCGAGGTAGGCCCGTTTGTTCGCGCCGAGGATCTCGAAGGGGCGGCGCAACATGCGGGGCCGCCGGGTGTCCGAGGCGGCTGCCTCGGGTTCGTACGTCTTCTGTGTCATGACGACAGCAGACACCCTGTTCCCACCACAGGGTCAAGAGCGCTTGACCCTGTGGCGGGAACACGGTCTCTACTGACACGTATGAACCCCATCGAACAGCTCGTCAGCAATTTTCAAGACCTCGTCGCCCAGGTGCCCGAGTTCCTCCAACCACTCATCCTCGTGCTCGCCGGAGCCGTTCCCTTCGTCGAGGGCGAGCTCTCAGCCATCATCGGCGTGATCGGCGGAGTCAATCCGATCGCCGCCGCCATCGCCGGCGCCACGGGCAACTTTCTGTGCGTGCTGCTCGTGGTGCTGCTGAGCTCGCGGGCACGCACCGCGGTCGTCGACCGTCGGGCCGCTCGGGCTTCGTCTTGGGCTTCGGCTTCGGCTTCGGCTTCGGCTTCGGCTTCGGCTTCGGCTTCGGCGAAGCGGATGCGCGCGGGCCACGACGGGGTCGGCTCGTCGACGGCGGGTGTTCCGACCACGAGCATCGCCACGGTCGACGTCGCCGAGGTCGACGCGGACTCGCACGCCGCCGAGGCGAAGCCCACAAAGCCCCTATCGAAGGGCCGCCTGCGCTTCAATAAGTGGCTCGTGCGCTTCGGCGTTCCGGGGGCGAGCATCCTCGGGCCACTGGCGATCCCCACTCAGATCACGTCGGCCATCCTGGTCGCCGGAGGCACCCCGCGGGCATGGGTTCTTCTCTGGCAGGCCGTCGCGATCGTCTTCTGGACGACCGTGGGCACGACCTCGGTCTGGCTCGCCCTGCGCGTCGCGACCGGCGCCTGACGCTGCGCGCTGCCCCTAGAACTCCCCGCTGCGGACAGTAGTTGCCGGCGCACCGGGCACTACTGTCCGCGAGGGGCACTACTGGCGGACCCCACTGCGCCGATCGAGCAGCGGCGCGACAAAGGAGCCCGCGGATCGAGATCACCCCCGGCGGCCTCGGGCCACTCGACCGACGCAGAAGCAGCACTATTCGACCGGCGTGCTCGACCTCCAGCTCGGCAGCGCGATCAGCGACAGCAGCGCCGTGATCGCCGACGCCCCGAGCACCACCCACGCCACAACAGATGTCCCCGCCGCACCCACGACCGCTCCCGCCACGAGAGTTCCCGCGCCGATCCCGAGCGTCATCGCGCTGACCACCCACCCGTTCGCCTCGGTGAGCGCGGCGGCAGGGCTGAGCTGCGCGATGCGCTCGAACACCTGGCCCAGTGTCGGAGGAAGCATCAGCCCCGAGACACCTGCGACGACCACGTACACCCAGGTCGGCAGCCCTGTCGCCACGAGGGGCAGGTACCCGACCGCCAGCAGAAGCCCGCACACCGTGAGCAGTCGTGCCGGGGTCGAACCGAGGGGCCGGATGCCGACGACGGTCGCGCCGACGAGGGCACCCGCGGCGTTCACCGCGAGGATCCATCCGGCGAGTCCGTCGCTGGCCCGGGCAGCTTCGGAGGCGGTCGCCACGATGGTCAGCGCCCCGACCGGAACGCCGATGCCGAAGGTGAACACGGCGACCCGGGCGACGGCCGGCATAAGAATAGGCGACCGGATGCCCGGGTGGGCGGCGCCCCCGGCCCGTCGGTGGGCCGAGGCGGCGCGGGGTGCCGGGTTGACGATGAAGGCGAGCGCGCCGACGAGTCCGAGCCCGGCCGCGAACAGGAGGTTGCCGACCGGGCCGAAGACGGCGATTCCGACGACGGTGAGCAGCGGACCGACGATGAAGATGATCTCCTGGGCACCGGCATCCAGACTGAAGGCGGCCTTGAGCTGCGGGCCGGGGTTCACCAGACGCGGCCAGAGGGCGCGAAGGGCGGGCTCGAGCGGCGGCGTGAACACGCCGGCGGCCGCCGCGAGGGCCACGGCGAGGCCCGGCAACGGTTCGAGGGTCAGCGCCATGCCGGTGAAGGCGAGAAAGCTCAGGATGCCGCTCAGGGCGAGAATGGCGACCTGCCCGAAGCGGTCGATGAGTCTGCCGAGAAGCGGCTGTCCGACGGCTCCGGCGACCACGTAGACCGCGGTGATGAGCCCGGCGAAGCCGAAGTCTCCGCTGGTCGACCGCACGAGCTGAACGATCGCGAGTGCCGCCATCGCTCCGGGCAGACGGCCCAGCAGCGAGGTGAGGAGCAGGTACGCGGTGTGCCGGCTCCGCAGAACGGAGACGACGGGGAAGGGCGTGCGTGTCATAGGTCCAGTCTGGTCTCGATGCGCTTCGGTCGAAGACGGCCGTGCAGTGACTCCAAGGTCTGCACTGAGTTACGCTTCTCGAGGCTTCGACGCAGCGCGAGCGTGCACTCGCGTCGGGCTGCCCAGTTCAGTTCTCAACGCGGCAATCGGCGACGCCGTTCGCTCGGGCGTCATCGCCGTACCGATCGATTACTTCCGGGAGTAGGCATGGAGAGCGACACCGACCATCCACTCGTCGTGGAGTTCGACGGCGAACGGCACGAGCTGCTGTGGCCGCCGGCTGTGCCGCTCGCCGACTTCTTGAAATCACGTGGCATCAAGGTGCCATATGCGTGCGGAGAGGGCTTCTGCGGCGCGTGCATCGCGCGTCTGACCAGCGGCAGCGTGACCATGGCCATCAACGAGATCCTCGACGAGGACGACCTCTCGAACGACTTGATTCTCGGCTGCCAGGCCGTGCCCGACGGTGACGAACCCATCACGGTCATCTACGACTGAGCGCCGCCGCACTGCTCTGCGCTGATCGAGTAGCGGGTGAGGAACGAACCCGAGTATCGAGATCACCACCGGTGGTCTCGATACGCTTCGGCCGCAGGCGGCCTCTGGCTACTCGACCGGCGCAAGGAAGCTAGTCGAGCAGCAGCGCCGGCTCTTCCATGATGCTCGCGACGTCGGCCAGGAACCGGCTCGCCACATCGCCGTCGACAACACGGTGATCGAAGCTCGCCCCGACGGTCGTCACAAACCGCGGACGTACTTCCCCATCCACGACCCACGGCTTCTGCTTGATCGTTCCCAGGGCGACGATCGCGACCTCGCCCGGGTTCAGAATCGGCGTGCCCGTGTCCATGCCGAACACCCCGATGTTCGTGATCGTGATCGTCCCGTTGGCTTGGTCCGCCGGCGAGGTGCGCCCCTCGCGCGCGGTCAGCGTGAGCTGCTCCAGCGCCGTGGCGAGCTCGAGCAGCGACATGTCCTGCGCATCCTTCACGTTCGGAACGATCAGCCCGCGCGGGGTCGCCGCCGCGATGCCGAGGTTCACGTAGTTGCGAACGATGATCTCCTTGTCGGTCCACGCCGAGTTCACCATCGGGTTGCGGCGCACGGCCCAGATCATGGCCCGCGCCATGATCAGCAGCGGCGATACCTTCACGCCGGTGAAGTCGGTCGACGTCTTCAGTCGCTTCACGAACTCCATGGTGCGAGTCGCGTCGACGTCGACGAACAGGCTCACGTGCGGCGCCGAGAACGCGGAGTGCGTCATGGCCTTCGCGATCTGCTTGCGCACGCCCTTCACGGGAATGATCTCTTCACGCGTGTCGGCCCACTGCGGCGTCTCGATGTTGTGGAACACCTTCGCCTGCTCCGCGTGGCGCACGACGTCGTCGCGGGTGATGTCGCCGATGGGCCCGGTGGGCTGCACCTCGGCGAGGTTCACGCCCAGGTCTTTGGCGAGCTTGCGAATGGGCGGCTTGGCGATGATCGGCAGGCCCGTGAGAACGGGCACGCGTGCCGCGCGGGCACCGGATGCCTGCGGCTGGCCGCTCGATGCGGGCCCGGTCGACGCTGCGTTTGGCTTGGGTGCCGCGGCGCCCGCGCCGGAGCGAGCGGGCCGGCGGCTGGCGACGTGACCCTTGATGCCGTACCCGACCAGAACCGCGCCCGACGAGCTGTCGGATTCCTGCGAGACCGAGGCGGCGGCATCCGCTCGCACCTGCTCGGCCTCGACGACCGCGGGCGACGACGCGACCGCGGGGGCGACGTGGTGTGCGGCCGTGGGGGCCGGGGCGGGCTCGCGCACGGGAGCCGCGGCAGCCGCGGTGATGGGCGTCTCGAACCCGGGAACGGGAGCGGACGCGGACGTGCCGCCGGAGGAGGTGACGGTGATGATCGGCGTTCCCACGTCGACGGTGTCGCCCTCGGCGACGAGCAGTCCTTCGACGACGCCCTCGAACGGAGAGGGCAGCTCGACGAGCGACTTGGCGGTCTCGATCTCGACGAGCACGTCGTTGATGGCGACGGTGTCACCGGGGGCGACGCGCCACGAGACGATCTCGGCCTCGGTGAGGCCTTCGCCGACGTCGGGGAGGTTGAAGTGCGAGGTGGTCACGATGCCATCCTTTGCGATTGAAGCGGGCCCTTCGACGGGCTCAGGGAACGGACCGTTCCCTGAGCCTGTCGAAGGGAAATCATGGGTCTAGTAAGCCAGCGACCGGTCGACGGCCTCGAGGATGCGGTCGACGTCGGGCAGGAACAGCTGCTCGATGCGAGGCGCGGGAACGGGAACGTCGAAGCTCGACACCCGGATGACGGGAGCCTGCAGCGAGTAGAACGCCTTCTCGGCGACGGTGGCGGCGATCTCGGATCCGACGCTGACGAAGCCGGCGGCCTCCTGGCATACGACCAGGCGGCCGGTCTTGGTGACCGACTCGAGAATGGGCGCGTAGTCGATGGGGCTGATCGAGCGCAGGTCGATCACCTCGAGGCTGACGCCTTCCGACGCGGCGAGCTCTGCGGCCTGCAGCATCATGGTGACCATGGCGCCGTGGCCGACGAGCGTCGCATCCGTGCCCGTGCGCGCGACGCGACTGGCGTGCAGCGGCGAGGCCGAGGCATCCAGATCGACGGGGCCCTTGGGCCAGTAGCGGCTCTTGGGCTCGAAGAAGATCACGGGGTCGTTCGACTCGATCGACTCCTGGATCATCCAGTAGGCGTCGTTGGGGGTCGACGGGCTGACCACGCGCAGGCCGGCCGTGTGCGCGAAGTACGCCTCGGGGCTCTCCATGTGGTGCTCGATCGCGCCGATGTGGGCGCCGTAGGGGATGCGGATGACCACGGGCATGGTGAGCGTTCCGCGACCGCGGTTGGTGAGTTTGGCCAGCTGCGTGGTGATCTGGTTGAAGGCCGGGTAGACGAAGCCATCGAACTGGATCTCGCAGACCGGGCGGTAGCCGCGCAGGGCGAGGCCGATGGCGGTGCCGACGATTCCCGACTCGGCGAGGGGCGTGTCGAGCACGCGCTTGTCGCCGAACTCGGCCTTGATGCCCTCGGTCACGCGGAAGACGCCGCCGAGCGTGCCGATGTCCTCACCCATGAGCAGGACTTTGTCGTTGTCGGTCATGGCCTTGCGCAGGCCCGCATTGATGGCCTTCGCCAGCGGAAGTTCTTCGACGGCCATTACTTGTCTCCTCCGAACGACGCCTCGTAGTTCGCCAGCCAGGCCTTCTGCTCGGTGATGAGCGGGTGCGGCTCGCTGTAGACGTGGTCGAACAGGTTGTCGATCGTGGGGTTGGGCAGCTCGAGCGTGCGCTTCCGGATGTCCGCCGCGAAGTCGGCCGCCTCCTGCTCGACGTCGGCGAAGAAGGCCTCGCTCGCGCCCTTGTTCTTCAAGAAGGCCTCGAAGCGCAGAATCGGGTCGCGGGCGACCCAGTAGGCCAGCTGCTCGTCATTCTGGTAGCGGGTGGGGTCATCGGATGTCGTGTGGGCGCCGATGCGGTACGTTTGGGCCTCGATATAGCTGGGTCCAAGGCCGTTGCGGGCATCGTCGAGGTGCTTGGCGCTCACCGCGTAACTGGCGAGCACGTCGTTGCCGTCGACCTGCACGCTCGGAATGCCGAAGCCGCGCGGGCGCAGGTAGAGAGGGACGCGTGACTGCGTGGCGACCGGAACCGAGATGGCCCACTGGTTGTTCTGCAAAAAGAAGACGGTGGGCGTCTGGTAGCTGGCCGCGAAGACCATGGCCTCGTTGACGTCGCCCTCGCTGGTGGAGCCGTCGCCAAAGTAGACGATCACGGCGGTGTCGGTGTCGGGGTTGCCTGTTCCGACGGCGCCGTCGAAGTTGATGCCCATGCCGTAACCGGTGGCGTGCAGCGTCTGCGTGCCGAGAACCAGGGTGTAGCCGTGGAAGTTGCCGTTCTTCGGGTCGTTCACGTCCCACCCGCCGAGGGTGGTGCCGCGCATCAGCTCGACAATGCCCATCAGGTCGATGCCGCGGATCTTGCCGACGACGTGCTCGCGGTAGCTGGGGAAGATGTGGTCCTGGCGCTTCGTTGCCCGGGCCGATCCGACCTGAGCGGCCTCTTGTCCGTGGCTCGGCGGCCACAGGGCCATCTGCCCCTGACGCTGCAGGTTGGTGCATTCGGTGTCGAAGCGCCGGATGACGGCCATATCGCGATAGAACTGCTCGTGCTGTTCGTCGGTGAGCGCCTCTATGTAAGGCAGGTACTCGTCGCTCCCGGCGCTGGGAGCGAAGGAACCGTCTGTGGCCAGAAATTGAACCGCGGGCGGAGGAGTGGTCATGGATGAACCCTCTTGTCTTTCGCTTGTATGGCTACGCTATCGGGTGCGTCGACGGGCCATCTGAGAGGGTTGCGACAAGCTTTGACGAGATAGCGATGAGTTTCTCTACAGATTCGTGCTCGCCGATCGAAATGCGCACTCCTTCGGGGTGGAATGCGCGCACGACTATTCCATTTTCGGCATATACCTGTGCAGCGTGCGCGGTGTGCTCTCCGGTGGGCAGCCAGATGAAGTTTCCCTGGGGCTTCGGAGCGTCCCAGCCCTGGTCGATGAGGGCGACCCAGAGGTCGTCGCGGCGCTGGGCGATGTCTGCGACTCGCTCGTTGAGCTGCACGTCGTCGCCCAGGCTCACGACGGCGGCGTGCTGCGCCTGGTCGGTGATTCCGAGCGGGATGGCAGTCGTGCGAGCGGCCTGCAGAATGGCGGCGGGGCCGATGCCGTAGCCGACGCGCAGCCCGGCGAGCCCGTAGGCCTTGGAGAATGTGCGCAGCACAACGAGGTTCGGGTACTTGCCCAGGAGCTCCTTGCCGTCCACCGCGTCGTCGTCGGTGACGAACTCGCGGTAGGCCTCGTCGAGGATCACGAGCAGGTCGCTCGGAACGGCGTCCATGAACTCGGCGAACTCGTCTTTGGTGACGATCGTGCCGGTCGGGTTGTTGGGGCTGCACACGATGATCAGGCGCGTGCGCTCGGTGATCGCGTCTCTCATGGCATCTAGATCGTGCCGGTGATCGTCGCTGTTCGGAACCTTCACGCTGACCGCCCCGGTGAGGGTGGGCATCCAGGGGTAGGCCTCGAACGACCGCCACGAGTAGACGACCTCGTCACCCGCGCCGGCCGCGGCCTGCACGAGCTGAACAAGGAGGGAGACCGACCCCGCCCCGATGATGACCTCGTCGGCGCTCACGCCGAACCGCTCGGCCAGCTTGGCGGTGAGGTCGGGCGCGGCGGCATTCGGATAGCGATTGAGCGAGGCGCTGGCCTTCTCGACGGCCTCGAGCACCCCGGGCAGCGGCGGAAAGGGGTTCTCGTTGCTGGAGAGCTTGAACCCTCCCTCTATAGAGGTGCCCTGCTTATACGGCGGCAAAGCGAGGATCTCGGGGCGCAGCTTGACGGGGGGAATGGAGGAGTCACTCACTGGGTCAGTCTATGTTGGCTGTCCTTTCCGCGGATCACGACGTTAGAGCATCAGCCCCAGCCCCGCATTGCACCAGAGACCGGGGGTGGCGTCCTACTACGTCGCCTGAGTCCCCCGGCGTGAGATTTAGCGTCATCACTCGATCCTTGTTGGCGCGCTTTAGCGGCCGAAGAAAGTCTTGAGAAGTCTCATCAAGAATGACGGTTTACGTGCAACAGGTTCCGACACTAGAGCTTGGTCTTCCGCAGTCGAGAAATGAATGTCGAGATCGCGTTGATCGTTCGCCCGGCCGTTCTCGATCTCCTTCTTTGTCCAGAGGGCTGCCCAATGAACTTTGTTCCCACGAATCCAGTAGTGGGCCTGGCAGGGGTATTCCCAGTTACCGACCGAGGGCGTAATACTGACGGCCTCGCCATCGAAGTACATTTTCCACTCGGCTGGACTGAGCGGCAATACAACGCTATTTCCGCAGCCGCTGGCGCAGAGATGTGCCGTAGTCGCGTACTTCATCGAGATGTACAACACACCCGGCTCGAGTGTGTTCGGAAAGGTATCGATGAACTCTGGATCGAGGTACTCAGTCTTCAACGGTCACCACCTCATTGAGTAGGTGGTTTCCGTCGATCGTGTACACGCTCGACGTTTCTGACTCGAAGTCTGCGTAGTAACCGAAGTATTTTTTCCACGCAATGACCGCAAACGCGGCGTTCAGCATGTTCAGTTCGGCGATCTGGATGTTCTGCGAGTATTCGTCGTCATCCTCATCGGCAAACGAAATGTTGTCGTTAATCCAGGTTTGATTGTCCTGCCTTGCCGAGCTCATAGTCGTTCTCACGATTCCAGCTATCGAGGTACCGGCCTGGTATATACCCATCCCGCAGTCCACCATCGGGATGGCGAACTCTTGTAGCTTCTCGATGATGTAGAGCTTCTGCGGACTGGTGTCCATCGCGAGGAACACGAAGGATGCGTCTCGCAGTTCGTCGATATTGGCGTTGGTCACACGTTCTGCGTGAGCAATGACACCGCGGTGCATGGCGTCATAGGTGACCTGGTGATGGTGAACCTTCAGCGGCTGAGCCGTGAGCTGGTCGAACGTCGCGGCACCGGGCGAACGGAACGCATTATGGGTCAGATACGTGTCGCCATCGTATAGATGCACTTCGGCGACTGGCGTTTTGGCAACCGCGTCGAGGATGTACGAGCCCGTGCCGCCCAGCCCGACAATAATCACTTTCTGACCGCGAAGCCGATCGATTACGGCCCCAATTCCAGCGCGACTGCTCGCGGAATCGAAGTACCGCAGTGGCGTCTCGTCTTCGCCTGCCTTGATCGGCGGGAAAGTCTGAACTTTGACCGCCGGGTCTATCTCGTGGACCTCGGACAGCAACATGTCCGCGTATGTCGTCATCTTCTCGTAGTAGTCCTGATAGATGGGCTCGGGCTTGTGGGAGAAGCCACAGCTTGCGATCAGTCCGCCACCGAGGTGCGTCGTGCCGATCTGGTAGATCAACGCGTGAAGCACTTGCCCGTTTGAGTCACACGGCAGGTCTTCGGCAGTCACACCGACGAAGTTCACCACGTGGCTGCTCATCGGGCCTGTGCGTTCACCACCCGCCGCGACGTCCATGACGACAGTCAACTCGGACACCAGGAACCCCCACTGAACTTTCCGGTTTGCATCGACGTAAGGTACGCGAACGATGAGGTTGTTCGCCTCCACCGCAATGTCGTATCCCTCGACCTGAAGGCGGTTGAGGTCGGGGCTACGACTTACCAGTGGCTTTGACATTGAAGATCGTCCCTTCCTTCTTGACGATGACGGTTTTACCTGCCTTTAAGGTGCCCTCTTTCGGCTCCTTCGCCTTGCGGAAAGTAACAGTGAAGCGCGTGTCGGGACTAGGTGGGACTGGGAATGCGAGCTGGACCACTTTGTCGTAGTCGACCTCCTCGTCGTCGACAGCCGCGGGGACGGTATTCACGACGATGGTCCAGCTCGCGACCTGGGCGACGGAGACGAACGCATCTCCTTCGCGGAGGTCGATTACCTTCACGTCCCGAAGGACGGTTATTTCACCGTTCGCCTTGATCTTGGCGAGATCGAAGTGCGCTGGGTCGAGACCGGCGAGGCGGAGCAAGGATGCTGCTTCCTGGTCGTCGTCGCGTGTCGAGTACGAGTTGCCGTCGATTGTGAAAGTCAGCAGCACCCGTTGCTTCAGGGCGAGAAAAGCGTCGCCCTCCTTCAGGTCCAGGACCTTGCCGTCTTTAAGCACGTCCGGGTCATCGCCAGGGACGATCCGAGCAAGGTCGAATACATCGGGGTCGCGACCGGCCAGACGCAGAAGGTTGGCCGCTTCTTGGTCATCGTCGCGAGTACTGTACTCGATTCCATCAATCGTGAATCGGATTTTCGCTCTGGACTCACTGGTACCCATCGGGCGCCTCATTTCTGCCTGGTCGGCGTAGGTGGTCCGCTAACTGTATCAGTAAAGAGTCATTGCCCACATAGAGCGTCGCGTGTCTGAATCAGTCAAGAAACAAGGTGCCTTATGCTGGGAGCATGTCGATGAGCCATTTACGCTGCGGACGATGACCGCAGACATCTCGCCGGAAACGGACTCCGGCCCCATTGAACGCCTGGACGTGGTTCAACTGGGCTCCATGCTTAAGGAACATCGAGGGTCGCTGTCGCTTCGCAAGGCCGCAGCTGAGGCGAATGTCAGCTTCAGCACGTTCTCCCGCGTCGAAGCCGGGTCTCAGCCGGATCTGACATCATTCATGTTGCTTTGCGCTTGGCTCGGAGTTCCGCCGAGTAGATTCTTCGCACCCATCGTCCCTCGCGAGGTCAATCCGATCGATGAGGCGATCTCGCACCTAACCTCAGACCCCCGCCTTGAGCCCGCTGCGGCGACCAAGATATCCGAGATGCTGCGAACTATGTATGACGCCCTCGCCGTTAACATCGCGGGTCCGCCGGTAATTGCGTGTCACTTGAGAGCAGCGAGCGTCCTTCGCCCCGGAGTGCCCCAACGTCTTAATCAAATCCTCGGAACTATGCATGAGTCCCTCGAACGCAAAATCGCTGCGGGGGAAATTTGACTCTCAAGCACGGCTTCAAGGCTCAGTCCGAGCGGACGGCTTCGAAGTTCAGGGGCGAACTCGGCCTGGCTGCCAGCGACGCGCTAGATCCACGCGTTCTGGCTGAGCACCTAGGGGTCGCTGTCGTCGATGCGGGCTCGCTCATCGCTGTCGAAGAGTTGGAAGAGCTCGAGCGCATCCAGGCCTATTCTTTTTCTGCAGCGACCTTCGATATAAGCGCGAGAAAGATCATTGTGGTCAGCCCTCTTCGCAGCCGCGGTCGCCAAAACAGCGATATCGCGCACGAACTTTCGCACGTCATCCTTGACCACGACCTTTCAGAAGTTCGAGAACTCGCTGGCATGCCCTTCCGGACCTGTAAGCCCGAGGAGGAGGAGGAAGCCACTGCGCTTGGGGGCGCTCTTCTGTTACCGCGCGATCTATTGATGTCGGCGGCCCGCCGCAACGCGACAATCGAACAAATCGCAGACCAGTATTTAGTGACCTCAGAGATGGCTCGATACAGGTACAACACCACCGGTGTTGCCAAGCAAGTGTCGCGCACAAGATAGCCACGAAATGAGCACAGCACCTGGATCGTAAACGTCACCGGCTGTGGCCAGTTCCTAGCTTCAACTTTCGTAATCGCCCACGTCAACTCCGAGCGCTACGCCCGTGTTCTAAGTCGACGGACTAATCGACCTGCTGCAAGTAATGCGCGGGCCTTGACGTAGTCGCACTCACGCTTCCCACAGGACGAAACCGTGGCAACGAGGCGGCCGGCCCTAACACCCGTAAACCAGATCCACTTCACCGCGACTTCCGACGACGTTAGATCTGTCCATCAGGGCGGTAGCGTTGGCCCGACGGCAGCAGTACGAACGGAGAATGATGACGGATATCTTGACCTGGTTCCTTCCCGCGGTAGCTGTACTAGCGGTCAGTACTCTATTGGTCTTCTCGCGCATCTACGAAGCTCGAGAGAACGTCCGGTCTAAGCGCATCGAGGCGGAATTAAGAAGTCGGGATGCAAAAGAGCGGGATCAGTTTCTGCAAGAAATTTTGTTGACGCAGCGAAATACAATTGAATCGCTCATAAGGGAAACGCGGCGCAGCACTCGGAGTGGAACGTCTCTGACCGACCAGAAAGAGGCTGGTCAATTGGACACAGATGCTTTGAATGAATCTGTGGCCCTCATTGTGCGCGAAATAAGCCACAGCCTAAATACACCTTTGTCACAAATAGAAGTCGCCCTCTCTTTGGTGGCGGGCAGCAAAGAACTAAGTTCTGACGATCGGAGCGCGCTTGCCCGGGCAGCCACAAGCGTTGCTATCTCTAAGTCGTTCATCCAGGCGTTCCGCATAGTTTCTGGCGGTGACATGGCCTCTGAAGTTGCGTCCAATGAAGGGCTCGCGGAGTTCGTGCTGAGAGCGGCGTCTGGACTAGGCGTCAGCAAAGACCATGTGATTCTGGATATTCCTACTCAACTTGATTATCGATCGTCGTTCATTCTGGCCCTCCTTGTGCCGTTGATCGAGAACGCCGTCGAAGCGTCACCGGCGATAGACGTTTTTGTCAAAGGCACCCAGTCTCGTAACGAAATTTCGTTATTGGTCGAAAACAAATTCTTGGACGAAGACAATGCGCAGAAATCCTTAGATCCAGAGATACTTACGCGAGGTTTCTCTACTAAGCCGGATCATGAAGGGCTCGGATTAGCCGTGGTGCAACGGCTTGTCCGATCAGTTCCGGGGGCAGTATTCACCCAAGAGGTCAAGGACGGACGAGCCATGTTCGCTGTATCCCTTCCCCTGAACCCTCGGGGGCTAGCATGAGTGCGGTAGTCGTCGTCGATGATGATCGCGACGCTGCTGAGGACTACGCGCGTCTCGTCACCCAAGCGACGGGACTTTCGGCCGTCGCATACGACGATCCGGGGGAGGCTGAAGAAGCCGTTAGATCCGGGGGTGTCGCGATTGTCGTCCTGGACCAGCAGATGCCTCAGATTCTTGGGATTGATCTATTCATTCGACTTCGTGAGATTGATCCGCGAGTCCGTGGCGTTTTGTTGACAGGCGAGGCAAGTAGTAGCGATGTGGGCGAAGCCTTGAATCGCGGATTTTCTCGCTACATTGCTAAGCCGCAAGCGCTTACACAGTTACCCGGTGTGATTCGGGGCGAGTACATCCAGTACCAGAATCATGCGCTAATTGGCGTTTCGGCGGAGCAGCCGGTGATTGCACGCAGACGGAAGTGGTGGCCAATTGGGTCGCTCACAACTATCCGTCTAATCGCGCTCGAAATTGTCAATGAATCCCTCGTACGGGATGAAGACTGGCGAGAGGTCTTGACGTTACAAGCCGGGCAGAAACGACGAGCGACCTTATCCCGTACTGCCGCTTGGACGCTTCAGTTGGAGGATGAGGTGTCGACAAAAATTGGGGCTGAATTTTCGCTCGGCGTTGGCAAGGTTTCGAAACTCTCTGCCAAGCTCCAGAACGAGGTCTCAGTTCAGTTGCGAGAGAGCATGACGTCGTCCGTGACCGAGGTTACCGAGTCTGAGGAATCGTTCGAACTGCCCCCAGAACCTCAGGATGTGAACACGGTTCACGTGAGAGCTCGTCGGGTTCAACAAGCCCCTGTTCTGATCAGCGCCCGCTTGGTGTTGTCGGAGGATTGCAATTGCTGCAGTCGCCCCCATGTATTGACGGTTCAGGTGCTCGTGGACACTGGGACACTCGCGCTGAGGCACGTTGACCTCTTAAGCAACGGCGAAGATCGTACGATCCCGTTGGGTCGCAGCGGGGCGGCGTGATCACCTCGCGGTGATCTACTTTCCCTGAACCCCGGCAGCCACGTCTCTGAAGCTCGCAGGCCACGAACGGTATGTACGCGTCAGTTTGAGCACCTCGAGTGACCAAGAGGAATCCCTATTTCCTAATCTCACAAATGCATAACCGGCCCCGTAGTGGACGCGAGGATGCTTCGGGCCCCCCGTTGGGCGGCACAAGAGCTCAAATCTGACTATTGATCAAGTGTGCTTCAGGAGAAGGGCATGTTGCGAGTCAGCCGGCAGGATACGACACGCCCGAAGACTGGAGTCCGAGCGTTTACAATCCCTTATGCAAACATGAGTTTTCGTAGCGAACGAGGGGGCGTCGATGAGGGATTCAGATCCGTCGAAGTGGGAGCTCGACCCTCATACCCGAGCCAAACACCAGCTGCTAGAACGTTATCTTGGTGCATGGTTTCCCAAAATGGCTAGCTGGAACAGGCGAGTAGTCTTCTTGGACGGTTTCGCGGGTCGCGGCGTCTACGAAGACGGGACGCACGGCTCCCCCGTGATTGCGTTGCGTCGGTTAGTCGATCATCGACATGCGCCAAAGATGTCGAGTTGTAATTTCCAGTTCTACTTCATAGAGAAGAACAAAGAGAACGCCGAGTCGCTAGCGGACACGATCGACAGATTCCGAAAAAATGAGGCCAGCCTCGTCACAGAAAATGTGAAAACGGTCGTCATCAACGACACGTTTGAAAATGTAGCCCGCGAAATCACAGATGACCTCACATCGCGAGGAAAGCGGCTGGCCCCCACCTTCGCATTCATAGATCCTTTCGGGTACACGGGTTTGTCCATGGCGACGATCGCCGACCTCCTGCGAGACTCTAAATCGGAGGTGCTTATCAACTTCATGGTTGGACATGTCCAACGATTTGTTGAGCGTCCAGGTCAAGAGAATGCAATTCAATCCCTATTCGGCCTTCCGCCAGACGAAGTGATGGCGGATTATGACGGAACGCCCGGCGCAGCTCGAATCGCGCACCTACGAGATGTCTACGCGAAGCAACTGAAGAACGTGGCCAAGTTCACGTTTGTAAGTAGTTTTGAGATGCGCAATTCGTCGGGCAACGTGTCCTATTACCTGATCCACGGGACCAGGCACTACGAGGGCGTGAAAACGATAAAGGAAGCAATGTGGAAACTCGACCCGGGCTCCGGGCGGGTCTTCGCAGATCGGCTCGCCGGACAATCGATTTTGTTTACCCCAGACCCGGACATCGAGCCATTGAAAGACGCTTTGTCGACGAGGTTTCGAGATATGGGACCAATCTTCGCCGAGATAATCGAGGAGTTTGTGATTCTTGAGACTCCCTTTCGAGAAACGCACATGACCAGTGCACTGCGCGAGCTAGAGAGAGCTCACAAAATCACCGTCATCCGCAAGGCGAAATCGGGATATAAACGCGATGGACAAACGACGATCAATTTTCTCTAGGAATTTGGTCCCTCGTGGCAGAGACTTCGAACGCGGGCTTCAATCGGGGGACGACATGCGCGGTGTCCGTAAGGTGGTGATCGACAACACGCTGACGAGACAGGTTGATGCGTTTTGGATAGTGAGGTCAGACGAGCATGGCAAGAACTGCAATTGAGTGGACTGAGGTCACCTGGAACCCGGTGACCGGCTGCGATCAGGTGTCGACGGGATGCGACAACTGCTACGCCCTGACTCTCTCAAAGCGACTGAAAGCGATGGGAGCGGCCAAGTACCAAAACGATGGAGATCCTGTCACGTCCGGTCCTGGATTCGGGGTCACCATGCACGAGGGTTCGCTGGGGCAGCCACTGACCTGGTCCAAGCCATCGATAGTGTTTGTGAATTCAATGAGTGATTTATTCCACGCGAAAGTATCGCTGGATTTCATTCAAAGGGTCTTCGAGGTAATGGAAAAGACACCTCAACACACGTATCAAATTCTGACAAAGCGGGCGCGCCGCTTGCGACGCCTAGCCCCACATCTACGGTGGCCCAGCAACGTCTGGATTGGAGTGTCGGTGGAAGATCCGACCGCGTTTGATCGAATTCATGAGCTGTCTCGGGTCCCAGCCGCAGTTCGATTTCTGTCCTGTGAACCACTCCTTGCCGCATTACCTGAGATACCGCTGGCCGGAATTGATTGGGTGATCGCTGGCGGTGAGTCAGGTCCGAGACACCGGCAGATGGAGGTCGGGTGGGTGGAAGAAATTCGAGATCAATGCGTAACCGCTGACGTTCCTTTCTTTTTCAAGCAATGGGGCGGAAGGACACCCAAAATCAATGGGCGCGAGCTGGACGGGCGAACTTGGAGCGAAATGCCGCGGGCTGCTGAAGACAGAATTACCGCATAACTATTCTGATCAGGGCCATTAACTACGGCTACGTCTCGACCGGGCGAAGGACTCGACCACAGCGGTATGACCGTCTGCCCAATCACGGGTACAGCCCCGCCCGGAACGTGAACGTCACCAGCTGCGCCCGGTCCCTGGCTCCGACCTTCGTCATCGCGCGCACCGCGTGGGTCTTCACCGTGAACGGCGACACCGACATCTGCGCCGCGATCTCGTGGTTGTCGAGTCCGCTCGCGACAGCCACGACCACGTCGCGCTCCCGTGGGGTCAGCGCCTCGAACCGCTGCAGCAGCTCCTTGTCGATCGCAGGCGGTGGGCTGTCTGTCATGTGCCCGATCAGCGCCGCCGTCGCCGCAGCCGACAGCGCTCCCCCACCGGCAACCACCTCGGCGATTCCGGCCACGAGCTCGGCGGGGCTGACCGTCTTACTCAAAAATCCGTTCGCCCCCGCACGCAGCGCCGCGAGCACGATCTCGTCCTGGTCGAACGTCGTCAGCACGATCACCCGCAGCCGAGAAGCCGGATACTCTGCCCGGATCCGCCGAGTGGCCTCAACACCGTCGATCCCGGGCATCCGAATGTCCATCAGCACCAGATCCACAGCGTTGTCCCGTAGAAATGCGGGCACCTGCAGTCCATCAGACAGGTCCCCCACAACGACGAACGTGGGGTCGAGCAGCAGCATCGACCGAATGCCCGCCCGCATGTCGTCCTGGTCGTCGACGATCAGAATGTTCGTCATGCGAGCTGCGCTCCCACCGGGTCGAGCACGGCGCTCACGCGAAAAATATCGTCAGCAGACGACAACAGAAGCGTCCCGCCGCACGACTCCACGCGCTCCCGCATGCCCACCAGCCCGAGGCCACTGCCGGCGACCGAACCGCGCAGCGTGTGACTGATCCGGTTCTCCACACTCACGTGAATCCTGCCCCCGTCCGAGCGAACATCAACGACCGCCGCTCCCTCACCGTGCCGGTACGCGTTCGTCAGCGCCTCCTGCACGACGCGATAGACCGTCACTCCCACGACCGGGCCGGCCACGGCATCCGGAACCGAGATCGACGCCGTCACCTCGAGACCGATGCTCTCGAACGACTCGACCAGACCCTCGAGGGCGCCGAACGACGGGGTCGGCCGCAGGGCGTCGTCGTCGGCCGCGGCGTCTCCCCGACGAAGCAGGTTCAGGATGCGTTGGGTTTCGCTCACGACGTTGCGCGCGTTCGAGCGGGCCGAGTCCAGGGCCTGCCGCGACGACACCGCCTCGCCAGGCAGGCCGATCTCGGCGACTCCGAGGTTGACGCTGAGCATCGCCACCTGGTGTCCGACCACGTCGTGCAGGTCGCGGGCGATGCGCAGGCGCTCCTCGGTGACGCGGCGCTCGGCCTCGATCTCGCGGGTCGCGGATGCCTGGCGGGCCCGCTCCTCCACTGCCAACCAGTGCTCTCGCGCAAGACGGAGGGCAGCGCCCGTCGCGCCGCCGCCGATGGCAGAGAAGAGAGCCGCGGTCGCAACGACCGCACCGCCGCGCATGTCTCCGACGGTGAACAGCGCGGCCAAGAACACGAGGGCGACGATGACTGTTCCGACCACGGGGCGCTTGCCGCGCAGGGTGAACGAGAACAGCACGAGCACGGCCATCATCCAGACCGAGATGCGGTTCTCGCCGACGGCCGCGACCGCGAACGACGCGGCGCTCGTCACGATGAGGCCGACCCACGGCATCCGCCACGAGATCGCGACCCCGGCGCCCGCGACCAGCACGCCCGCGAGCGTCACGGCATCCGCGCCCTGAACGGCCATCACGATGAGCTGGCCCACGAAGACGAGCCCGGCCACGACGTACGCGACGAGGTGCAGCGTGCCGGGGCGGCGAATCCAGAGGGGCGCCCGGGCGGCGTCGACGACGTTCTCTGCTGTGCTCATGAGTCGAGTCTGGCCCTCTGACGACCTGCCGTGTACTTCGTTCGAAGTAGACGGCGCTCGATCGAGCCGACCCGGCCGAGATTGCCCGCCGAAGTAGTTCAAACGAAGTACATGACCCCTGTCGGCGAAGCGAAGACTGCTCAGCGAGGCAGCCGCCCCACCCTTCACCGCTTGAGAACAGGATCATGATGACAACCACCACGCCCACCACCGAGACCGCCACCGTGGCGTCGTCGCTGCGAAAGCTGTACTTCGTTCGCTTCGCCTTCGCCGTCGTGTGGGCGGTGCTCGTGTTCGTCACGGCGCCGAGCGCGGGAGCTGCCCTCGGCATCGCGACCGTCGCGCTGCTCGTGCTGTACCCCCTCTTCGATGTCGCGGCGGCCGTCGTCGACTCCCGCACGAACCGCGGCACCGGCGCCACCCCGCTGCTCTACATCAACATGGCGCTCAGCCTGCTGGCGGCCATCGGCCTGGCGATCGCATCGGCATCCGGAACGCCCGCCGTACTCGTCGTCTGGGGAGTCTGGGCCATCACCGCCGGAGCCGTTCAGCTGATCGTCGCCCTGCGCCGCCGCGCGCTCGGCGGCCAGTGGGCCCTGATCCTCTCGGGCGGCCTTTCGGTGCTCGCCGGAACCGCGATCGCCTCGATGGCCGGCGGCGCATCTGCCTCTGTCGGCACCGTCGGCGGCTACGCCACCCTCGGCGGAATCTTCTTCCTCGTCTCGGCCCTGCGCCTGGGCCGCGCCGCGAAGGGCCTGTAGTCATGACGAACCCCACCTTCGACGTCATCATCATCGGCGCCGGCCCCGTCGGCGAGAACGTGGCCGACCGCGTCGTGCAGGGCGGGCTCACCGTCGCCATCGTCGAACGCGAACTCATCGGCGGCGAATGCTCGTACTGGGCCTGCATGCCCACCAAGGCTCTGCTTCGGGATGCCGCTGCCCTCCGCGCCGTCTCGCACCTGCCCGGCGCCCGGGCCGCGGTCACCGGCGAACTCGACGTGTCGGCCGTGCTGCGTCGCCGCGACTCGTTCGCCTCGCGCTGGAAGGACGACGGCCAGGCCGCCTGGCTCGAGAGCGCGGGCGTCACGCTGTTCCGCGGCGAGGGCCGCATCAGCGGCACCCGGCAGGTGTCGGTCATCGACGGTTTTGGTGCTTCTCAGACACTGGATGCGCGCCACGCGGTCGTCATCGCGACCGGGTCGAGCGCCCGCGTTCCCGAGGTGCCCGGCCTGGCGGCCGCACGTCCGTGGACGAGCCGGGAAGCGGCATCCACCCCGACCGTGCCCGAGCGACTGGCGATCATCGGCGGAGGAGTCGTGGGCGTCGAGATGGCGACGGCGTTCTCGGCGTTCGGAACGGCCGTGACGATCGTCGCTCGCGACGGGCTGCTGCCCGCCGTGGAGCCGTTCGCCCGCGAGCTGCTCACCGAGTCGCTGCGCGCGAAGGGGGTGTCGCTGCATCTGTCGACGGAGCCGACATCCGTCAGTCGCGATGACAGCGGGCTCGTGCACATCGAGCTCGCCGATGGATCGGCTGTGCTCGCCGATGAAGTGCTCGTGGCCACGGGTCGGATGCCGAACACGTCTCGTCTGGGTGTGGAGAGCGTCGGGCTGGAGCCGGGCGACTGGCTGACCGTCGACGACGCGCTTCTCGTGCTGCGCGACGGCGCGCCCGTGGAGGGCGAGTGGCTGTATGCGGCCGGAGACGTGAACCGGCGCGTGCTGCTGACGCATCAGGGCAAGTACCAGGCCCGGATCCTCGGCGACAGCATCGTGGCCCGCGCCCAGGGCACGGCACCGGATGCCACGGCGTGGGGGCGTCACGCCTTCACGGCCGACGATCTCGCGGTGCCGCAGGTGATCTTCGGTGACCCGGAAGTCGCATCCGTCGGATTCACCGTCGCCGAGGCCACGCGGCGCGGACTGCGCATTCGCGCCGTCGAGTACGACCTGGGCGCGGTAGCCGGCGCATCCCTGCACGCCGACGGCTACACCGGCCGGGCCGGAATGGTCGTCGACGAGGATCTCGGCGTGATCGTGGGCTTCACCGTGGTCGGGCCGGATGTGGCCGAGCTGCTGCACGCGGCGACGATTGCGATCGCCGGCGAGGTGCCGATCGACCGGCTGTGGCACGCCGTGCCCGCCTACCCCACGGTCAGCGAGGTCTGGCTGCGACTGCTCGAGACCTACGGCCGGGATTCCTGACCGTCCGCTCCGTTCCCTTCCCTCTCACCCACAAAAGAAAGCAGACTGAATCATGACTACCAAAATCACCGTCATCTACGACAACCCCACCGACGCCGACGCGTTCGAGGCAGGCTTCGCCGAGTCGAAGCAGCTCGAGCTGGCCAAGGCACTCCCCGGCCTGCAGCGCCTCGAATCGTCGAAGGTCTGGCCCAAGGAGGACGGCAGCCCGACGCCGGCCTACCGCCTCGTCGACCTGTACTTCGCCGACTACGACACCGCGTCGGCGGCGGTCGCGACTCCTGAGGCGGCGGCGCTGTTCCCGACGATCTTCGGACTCGCGACCGGAGGTGTGCGGATCACGTTCGCCGACGTCGAAGAGGGCTGAGCTCCGGGCGAGCGCCGGCAGTGATGACGAGTTCGTCGTGGCCCCCAGCCCTGGAGCGTCGGTCGTACAACGCTCTCGTTCACTTCGACAGCCGCGGGCTGACCGCTCGCTGGGAACGACGTCGGCCGCCACGTTCGGAACTCCGCAGGCTCGGAGGCGCAACTACCGGTGCTGGGGCTTTAGCTTCGTCATGAGCACAGGGATGAGGGGTCCGAGCCTGCGTGCCGTCGCGGTCGACGTTGTGGGGCCGCTATTGTTTCGATTGCAGCTCGTTGCTTGACTCGGCAGTAGATATGATCTCTACTCATCACTCACTTATCATGAGAGTGCTAATGAATTTCGATTCGTTGACCGATGGTTTTCGTCTCGAGCTCCACGAAGTGGATATTCCTCCGCGTCGTAGGAAATCGAAGGAGTGAATGTTGGGTGACATAGCTGTCAGCGCAAGTGAGCCCACTAGGCCAGAAGCGTTTGGCGGGTTCTGGCGTGAAGTCGCAAAAGCCTGGAAAAACACCCGGTTCAATTCGCGGCGAGATGTCCGAGGTCTTCCGTTCGGCTCGGAGCAGCTAATCCGCAACGTCCAGGTGACGATGGGTATGCAGATGAAGGTCGACCGTGGCGATGAGGACAACTAGCTAATTGCTCTTTCCACAGCCGGAGGGGCGTCGTGGTAGCAACAAAAGAAGGTGTCTTAGGGGGCGTTCGTGTCAGTCGCGCACGGGCTGCATACGCTCGGTTGTACGTTGATCTGTTGACCGATTGGTCCTGGATTTCCAGGCGAGTGGAGACCATCGCTGTGCTGACAGACGGTCTCCGAGAACGGACCGTCAGTTTTGACATTGACGTAAACGCCCTGCGTACCCGAGCAAAGAAGTACGGACTCGCGCGGGCGGACCACATCCCCGTGCCGCTGGGCATCCTCAACAAGGGCTTGATTCTTGATTTCGATCTTCGGAACAGCCGTGGCGAGGCGGTGTCGCTTTTCAACAGCGCAGAGGATTCTGCGATGGTTGGCCTTGTTGGCTACGTGGCCGCCGGTGGCTTGCCGTCGCACTGTCGAGAGAGGGCGTTCGAGATCATGCGCGACGTCGCGCTTGATTTCCCCACCGCGGATGCGGTGATGCAGTGGTACGTCCACGACGACGCGAAGACCCCGATCGTCCCGGATGTGGTTTCACAGATGTCGCCATCGGACCGAAAGGTGTGGCAATATCTCGTCGCCTCTGAACACGGATCCCTTATCGAACGCATGGCCGTGGCTTTCGTTCCCACTACGTGGTACGACCTCGGGAAGGGCGAGGAACTCTTCAAGCTCCGGCGAGTTGAAGACGAACGCGACCCCCTTATCGAACTCTTGAAGCGGACACACGCAAGAAACGCTCGCGCGTCTGCCATCCCGGGTGCAGGTCTAGTCGCCGTTCGAGTCTCCGAGACTTCCGGCCCAGTACGAGAGCACATTCGCCTAGTTGCCCCACCCGGAACCTTTTTCGCGGTGGGTGTCTTTCTCTTATGGAACGCGACATCACCGATCCAGTACGAGTATCGCGATCGCCAGACGCATACGAGGCAGATCTTCTACCCGGGTAAGGTCAGCGAGTGGACACGGGTTCGGTCACGGTACGTCTTCTCGCTAATGCTCCCAAACCCGCAAGGTGTCATGAGGCCGGTGCTTCTGTGGACATGGACGATCTTCATTTTGTTGTTAGCAGGAGCGATCGCCCAGCTCAGTCCGTTCGAGGTGCTGAGCTATATCCACGGATCCCCGTCCTCGCCAGGGGCCATGGTCGACGCAGCGGTGACTGTGCTACTGATTATCCCGAGCATCGGACTTGCCTACGTCGTGAGGAGCGATGAAAATGACGTTCGACATACCCTGCTCCGCTACGTGCGGGGATGGGCCCTCTTCTGTCTTATCCCGGTGCTGCTCGCATCCCTTGCTCTGTTTGTCGACCTGAGCAACGACAAGCCTTTGCTTGGTCTGATCTGGCTTGCTTGCGCGGGAGTGGTGGGATTGTCTCTCAGGATCAATCTGCTCACGAGCATTCGTCTCAGGCGGTTTCTGCGAGAAGTCGAGCGAGCCGCGGCGAATACAAGCCTTCGGCAGATCGTTTCCGAACCCAAGCTCAACCCATTCAGGAAGCTTCCTCTCAGCGTGCGGACGGCTCGCGCTTTCATTCTTGGAGTCAACTTTGTTGCGACGTTAGTGCCAGCGATCATCAGGTGGATCGGATGGACGGCAGTATGCCTCCTCGGATTCGGGCTCATTCTCTCAATACTCGGCTGGTTCTTTACGGCCACGCGCCACGAGGACTTTTCGTTCTACGGGGTCGTCATTTTCCAAGCAGATGCATCGCTCCTCGACTTCTTTGATGTGATCGCAGGAAGGATCCGAGAGCTTCCGGCGACGTTCTCTCGCGCGATGCAGAATTCTGAGCGAGGCTTGGTCTTTGCGACGGTCGCTGCCGCCGTGGCGATGGTTCCCGTGAGCTGGGGAAAGTTGAGCACTCGTTAGTCGGACCCTCGTAGAGACCTCTACTGCGGCGAACTAACACGCGGACAAGAGAACGACGACGCGCGGCAGCCGCATCGACCGCCGTGTCAGTTGCCGTCGACACGGTGCAGCACGGTGGTCAGGTTCCAGTCGACGCTGGAGTGGTCGATCGTCGCGTGCACGGGCGAACCCGCCATCTCGCCGCCGATGCCGTCGGCTCCAGCGCGAGCGTGCTCCATGCTGTCGTAGGCGACGATGTCGATGATGGTGCCGTCGCTCTTCTCGAGGATGCGGCGCCACTCGAAGCCGGGCTGGCGCGCCAGGTAGGCGTCGATGTCGGCATTGGCCGTGATGAAATCGGCGGCGGTGAGGCCGGCGGCGGGGCGAAGGGTGGTCACTTCGAGGATCTCGGTCATGAGGGGCGGCTCTCTGTCGATACGGCGGATGTGTTCGTGCTTCGAGTCTCGGCGCATCGCTCGCGGCGAAGAAGGGCGAGCGAACCTAGGTGTGCCGCACCCTGGCTGCGGCCGCACCACCCCCACCGGCCCGAGGCCGCGACTACGTTGGGGAGTATGCAGACACTCTCCGGAAATGCCTTGGGCGACTTCCTTCGAGCGAGCCGCGCCAACGTCGACCCGCACCAGGCCGGTCTCGCGGGCGGCCACGGCACGCGCCGGGTCGCGGGTCTGCGCCGCGAAGAGGTCGCCGTGCTCGCCGGCGTGAGCGCCGACTACTACGCGCGGCTCGAGCAGGGCCGCGAGCGCAGCCCCTCGTCACAGGTTCTGGATGCGATCGGCCGGGCCCTCAGGCTCGACACCGATTCCCGTGGGCACCTCTACCGGCTGGCCGGAATGGACCCGAGCCTGCGGGCCGGCAGCCCTCGCGACCTCGTCGATCCGGCGCTTCTGACCCTGCTCGAGTCGTTCCCGGCGGCCGCCGCCTACGTGCTGGGCCCGTCGTTCGACGTTCTCGCGACCAACGCCGCGGCATCCGCTCTTCTGTCGCCCTTCGACGACACCGACGCCGACGGCCCGATCAACATGGTGCGCGTTCTGTTCGCGCACCCCGAGGCCAGGAACGTGTTCACCGAGTGGAACACCGTGACCCGCGCGACCGTGCACGCCCTGCGCTTGAACGCCGGCTACGACCCGGACAACCCGGCGATCCGCGCGCTGCTCGACGAGATGCTGCCGGTGCCCGCGTTCCGCGAGCTCTGGGACGACCAGACCGTCGCCGGCCTGGCGCGCGCCTACAAGGTGTTCGTCCACCCCACGGTCGGGCGCATCGAGCTCACGTACCAGACGTTCGAAGTTCGGGATGCGCCGGGCCAGCAGCTGCTCGTCGGCACGCCCGCGATAGGCAGCTCGAGCGCCGAGGCCCTCGCGCTGCTCGGCTCGCTGCAGGAGAACGAGGCCCAGTTCGACGTGTATGAGAAGGAGTAGGGGCCGAACGGCCCTGACGGACGCCGAACTCGACCGCCGTGTCGCTCGTGGCAAGCGCGTCTTTATGTACGCCGCCTTCGCCATGTTCCTGTTCTTCCTCCTCAGCCTGCTGAACTTCGTTCTCGCCGGCGGCCGGATGGGACTTCGCGACACGGCCCGCTGGGACGAGACGGCCGCGTGGCCGTTCATTCCGTTGCCTGCATTTCTCGTGATCGCGGCCGGGCTCGCGGCCGTGACCGGCGTGTTCATGGCGGTGCCCTCTTTCCGTCACGACACAGCAGACGACCTGGCGCTCATGGGGGCGGTCTCGATCATCCTGTTCGGATTCATGTCGCTGTTCTTCGCCGGCGTCTACACATCGACGAGCGGCATCCCCACCGATTTCGACAGTTACCCTGAAGAAGGAGTGGGCTGGCACTGGATCTCCGCGGCGATCCAGATCCCTGCCGTCATCGTGCTCGCCGTCCGCGGAATCTCCCTGTACCGCGCCTACAAACGCAGCAAGGGCTGACCGACCGGATGCCTGGCCTAGCCCAGGGTGCCCAGCTGTAAGAGACGCAGTTTCTCCGACGCGTTCGAGCCTGCTCGGGGCGTCATCACAAGGAGAGCCTGGGCACGGTTCTCGAGGTAGAGGGGCTGGCAGTCGAATTCGATCTCGCCCAGCTCCGGATGAATCACGGTTTTCTCGTCGCCCAGACGCTCGGCGACGATGTGTTCAGCCCACAGCGACGCGAACTCCGGACTGCGACGCAGAAGCTCATCGACCATGGTGGTTGCGGTCGGGTCTTCTCCCCCCGCAGACAGAGCTGCGCGCAGGCCCGCGACATTCAACCGGCTGTGAATCGCGTGTTCCCGGATCGGCGACAGGGCCCTGGCGGAATCGTCTGTGAACCAGCGGTAGTACGAGCTGCGAGCCAGGCCCGTGTAGCTGGTCTCGTCTCCGAACAGCGCCGTCGCGAGCGCATTCTGCGCGAGGGTGAAGGCGATGTCGGTCACGATCATCGCCGGCGTATCATCGAGCCGATCGAGCACGCGCAGGAGGGCGGGTTCGATCTGTTGCGACCGGTCTCGCGGTGGTGCCGCGTGATGACCGGCAAGGCGGAAGAGGTGAGCGTGCTCCTCGGCAGTGAGGCGGAGTGCGCGCGCAACCGCGATGAGGATCTGCTCGCTCGGCTGGACTGCGCGCTGCTGCTCGAGGCGGGCGTAGTAGTCGGTCGACATTCCTGCGAGCCAGGCGACCTCTTCTCGGCGCAGTCCCGGCGCTCGACGACGCTGTCCGACACTGATTCCGACGTCGGCCGGCTGTATCGACTCGCGGCGCGTCCGCAAGAAGTCGGCGAGCTCGGCGCGGTCCATGTGATCCAGTATGACGCGCACGTCTGGAAGCTAGGAATGCCAGTCCGTGGATAAGCGCACTCTGCCGCACTCTCTCGCACCCGAGCACACTCAATCTCATGAAGACAACAGGAAACACCATATTCATCCCCGGCGCGACCTCGGGCATCGGCCTCGGCCTCGCCCTCAGGTTCCAGGCCCTCGGCAACACCGTCATCATCGGCGGACGCCGCGCGGAGCTGCTCGACAGCCTCGTGGCTGAGCACCCCGGACTGGACTCGGTCCAGATCGACATCACTGATCCCTCCTCCATCGCAGCGGCGTTCGAAACGGTCACCGAGCGTCACCCCGACCTCAATGTGCTGATCCCGATGGCCGGCATCCAGCAGCCGGAGAACCTGCACGACGCATCCTTCCTTTCGACGTCCGAGCTCACGATCGAGACGAACCTGCTCGGACCGATCCGACTGTTCGCGGCATTCCTTCCGTTCCTGCAGCAGGCCACCGACCCGGTCGTGGTCACGGTGTCATCGGGCCTCGCGTTCGTGCCCCTGCCGTTCACCCCGACCTACAGTGCTTCCAAAGCCGCCGTCCACTCCTTCACGGAAAGCATGAGGGTGCAGCTCGCCGACACGTCGGTGCAGGTCATCGAGCTCGTCCCGCCGGCCGTTCAGACGGAACTCATGCCGGGTCAGTCGGAGTCGCCGATCGCGATGCCGCTCGAGGCATTCCTCGACGAGGTGATGGAGCTCATCACCAGCCAGCCGGATGCGCACGAAATCACCGTGCAGAACGTCGCCTTCCTGCGTCAGGCCACCGCGAACGGAAGCTACCCGCAGGTTCTCGAGATGTTGAGCGGCGCGCTCTGAGCCGCGCTCAGACGTATTAGGCAGGAGCCACACCATGGACCTCGGATTTCACCTCGCCAACTTCACCCAGCAGGACACCCCGCCCGCCCAGCTCGCGCAGACCATCGCGCGGCTCGCCCAGACGGCCGAACAGGGGGGAGCTCAACGCATCAGTGTGATGGACCACGTCTGGCAGGTCAGCATGTACGGGCCCGTCGAGAACGCGATGCTCGAGGCCTACACGCTGCTGGGGTTTCTGGCCGGCCGAACCGAGTCCGTTCTCCTGCACACCCTGGTGACCGGCGTGACCTACCGGTCACCGGGCCTGCTGGCCAAGCAGGTGGCCACGCTCGACACCCTGAGCAATGGAAGAGCGGGTCTGGGCATCGGGGCAGCCTGGAATGAAGACGAAGCATCAGGACTCGGCCTTCATCTGCCGCCCCTCAAGGAACGTTTCGAGAGGCTCGAAGAGACAGTGCAGATCTGCCTGCAGATGTGGGGCGAGGTTGATGGGCCGTACGACGGGCAGCACTACCAACTGACCCGAACGCTGAGCGCGCCCGCGCCCCTGTCCCGTCCGCGGCCGTACCTCCTCATCGGCGGCGGCGGCGAACGCAAGACTCTGCGGCTCGTCGCCCAGTATGCAGACGCGTGCAACCTCAGGGTCGCCGACGACACGCTCCACAAACTCGAGGTGCTGCAACGGCACTGCGATGACGTGGGCCGCGATTTCGCCACCGTGCAGAAGACAACGACCGCGAGCATCACCCCTACGACCACTCGCGATGAGCTGCTCGGCACGATGGAGAAGGCGAACGAGCTCGGCTTCTCGGTGCTCTATCTCGCCGCAGCGACCCCGCGGCCGTTCGAGGCGCTCGACCTGCTCGCGTCTGTATCGGACGATGCTGCGGCACTGAGCTGACGGCTGCGACCAACCGGTCCATGGATTCCTTGTCCGTGGATAAACCTTCTCTCCCTGCCCCTCACCACCCCACATAGCGTGACTGACGAGGCTTCCGTCGAGCCCGTCACACTGAAACAAATGGAGCTCACACCATGCATCTCACAGGCAACACGATTCTCATCACGGGCGGAACGTCCGGTATCGGCCTCGGCCTCGCTCTGCGCCTGCAGGCCGGCGGCAACAAGGTCATCATTGCCGGGCGACGCAGAGCGCTTATCGAGACGATCACGACCGAGCACCCGGGAATCGACGGCATCGAGCTCGACGTTGCCGATCCGGAGTCCATTGCTCACGCCCGCGCCCAGCTTGAGAAGAGTCACCCGCACCTGAATGTGCTCGTGAACAACGCCGGCATCATGCTGAAGGAGGATCTACTCGACCCGGCCGACGTCGGCATCGCAGAGCAGCACATCGCCATCAACCTGCTCGGCACCATCCGGTTGACGTACGCCCTCCTGCCGTTACTGGCAGGCAAAGCCGATGCCGCCATCGTCAACGTCACGTCATCGCTGGCTTTCGTTCCCTACCCGGTAACGCCCACCTACAACGCCACCAAGGCCGCGTTGCATTCGTTCACCGAGAGCCTTCGCGTCCAACTCTCGAGCGCAGCCACGGGCATCCAGGTCATCGAGATCGTTCCTCCGGGCGTTCGCACCGACCTTCTCGATCAGCGGGACAACGAACACGCCCTGCCCCTGGAGGACTTCCTCACCGAACTCCTGGGCCTGCTGCGCGACAACCCCGAGGCACGGGAACTCGTCGTCGACGCCGCCATGCCCATTCGTCATGCCCTCGCGAACGGTTCCTACGACAAACTCCTGGACACATTCAGCAGCATCTGAACAGTCACCCCTCGCGTAGGGGTGCATCGCTGGTCTCTGGATAGCCGTCGCGCAAGCGGCGAGGATGGATCCATGAACAAAGAGGAACTCGCCTCCTTTCTGCGCGCGCGACGTGAGCTCCTGAGCCCACGAGACGTAGGTATGGTCGAAGGTCCGAGAAGACGGGCGCCCGGACTCCGGCGAGAAGAAGTCGCCCAACTCGCCGGAATGTCTACCGACTACTACGCGAAGCTCGAGCAGCAGCGCGCACCGCGCCCGTCGACGCAGATCACGGCCGCGCTCGCGCGCGCGCTCAGGCTGACTCTCGACGAACGCGATCACCTGTTCGTTCTCACGGGCCACAACGCGCCGACACGCTTCGAGCGCAGCGATCATGTCAGCCCCGCGCTGCTCGGAGTGCTGGACAGCCTTGTCGACACCCCCTGCCTGGTACAGACCGATCTGCTCGAAACCCTGGCGATGAACCCCCTCGCAGCCGCCCTCCTCGGAGACCAGACCCGCTTCGCCGGCCTGCACAGCAGCGGCTACCTTCGATGGTTTCTCGACCCGGAGGAGCGATCGATCTACCCTGCGGATACCCACGAACAACACGGCCGATCCCATGCCGCTCGACTGCGGGCCGCTATGGCGGCGGGAAGCGACACCGCGCGGGCCCAGCGCATCTATTCGGAGCTGCATAAGCACAGCACCGAATTCGTGCGTATGTGGGACCTCCACGAGGTTGCTCACCGATACGACGACTGCAAGACAATCCTTCATCCAGCACTCGGGCCGATCGAGGTGGACGGTCAGGTGCTCTTCACCGAGAATCACTCCCAGAGTCTCGTCGTTCTGACCACGCGTCCAGGATCGGCGAGTCGCGGCAAGATCGACCTGCTCAAGGTTCTCGGACGGCAGACATCGTCTTTCGACGCGACCCCCGCTGTGTAGGTCAAGCGGCGGACATCCGGAGCGGGACCGGTCACGTAGGTTGGGCATGGTCCCCTCGGAAGGAATCGCCATGAGCATGGAAAGCGCCGCCTGGAGCTCGCTGTACAAGATCTCGAGCGCCAAAGGCGGCAAGAACGGCTTCTCCCGTGAATCCGTGCGGCGCATCCTGGCGTTCGCGGTGCCCTACCGGGCCAAGCTGGTGATCTTCATCGCGCTCTCCGTCGTGGGGGCTTTCCTCGCGGTCGCGACTCCGGTACTCGCCGGCCAGGTGGTCAACGTCATCGTGGCGCGGGGCGCGGTGAACACGATCGTGTGGCTCGCCATCGTCATCGCCCTCGTGGCCGTGGCCGATGCCGCCGTGTCACTCGTGACGCGCTGGTTCTCGGCGCGCATCGGCGAGGGCGTGATCCTGGATCTGCGCACCGCCGTCTTCAACCACGTGCAGAAGATGCCGATCGCCTTCTTCACCCGCACACGAACCGGCGCCCTCGTGAGCCGCCTGAACAACGATGTGATCGGCGCTCAGCAGGCCTTCAGCGGCACACTGTCCGGCGTCGTCACGAACCTCGTGGCGCTGATCCTCACCCTGATCGTCATGCTCAGCACCTCGTGGCTCGTGACGCTTCTCGCCGTGATCATGCTGCCCGTCTTCCTGATCCCCGCGCGCCGCATGGGCAGCCGCCTCGCCGCGTTGCGCCGCGAGGCAGCCGACCACAACTCCGCCATGAGCACGCAGATGACCGAGCGCTTCTCAGCCCCCGGCGCCACCCTCGTCAAGCTGTTCGGGAGGCCCGATGAGGAGGCCGAGGAGTTCCGCGTGCGCGCCGCCCGTGTGCGCGACATCGGAGTGCGCTCGACGACGCTGCAGTTCATCTTCGTCACCGCACTGACGCTCGTCTCCGCTCTCGCCCTTGCGCTCGTCTACGGGCTCGGCGGTTTCCTGGCACTCGCCGGCCAGCTCGACACCGGCGACGTGGTCACGCTGGCGCTCCTCCTCACCCGCCTCTACGTTCCGCTGACCGGCCTCGCGAGCGCCCGGGTCGAGATCATGAGCGCGGTGGTCAGCTTCGAGCGCGTCTTCGAGGTGCTCGATCTCGAACCGCTCATCCAGGAGAAGCCCGGCGCGGCATCCGTGCCCGACGGCCCGGTATCGGTCGAGTTCGACGACGTGCGCTTCGCCTACCCGAGCGCCGACAAGGTGTCGCTCGCCTCCCTGGAGGAGGTCTCGACGCTGGACACCCGCGGCGGCGAAGAGGTGCTGCACGGCATCTCGTTCCGCATCGAGCCGGGGCAGACCGTCGCCCTCGTCGGCACGTCCGGCGCCGGCAAGTCCACGATCGCGCAGCTGCTCTCGCGCCTCTACGACGTCGACAGCGGCGCCGTGCGCCTCGCAGGGCTGGATGTGCGCGACGTCACCTTCGCCTCCCTGCGGCACACCCTCGGCATGGTGACGCAAGACGGCCACCTGTTCCACGAGACCATCCTGTCCAATCTCCGTCTCGCGAGGCCGGATGCATCCACCGACGACGTGTGGGACGCCGTGCGTCGCGCACGGCTCGAGCCGCTCATCCGGTCGCTGCCCGACCAGCTCGACACCATGGTGGGAGAGCGCGGCTACCGCCTCTCAGGCGGGGAGCGCCAGCGGATGACCATCGCGAGGCTCCTGCTCGCCCAGCCGCGCGTCGTCATCCTCGACGAGGCGACGGCGGCGCTGGACTCGACGTCGGAGGCCGCCGTGCAGGCGGCGCTCAGCGAGGCGCTCGAGGGACGCACGGCGATGGTGATCGCTCACCGACTCTCGACTATTCGCAGCGCGGACATGATCCTCGTGGTCGAAGACGGCTCGATCGTGGAGCGCGGCACGCATGACGAACTGCTCGCTGCGGGAGGGCGGTACGAGGAGCTGCACCGCACCCAGTTCGCGGTGCAGAAGAACGTTGCGGCAGATCACGAAGCGGTGAGCGGGGCCTAGTCGCTGAGCTCAGCGATCCTGCCTGGATCGATGCGCCCTCCCGCTAAATCGGGTCCTCGGTGAGAATCCTCGGCAGCAGCCCAGAGACATCGAGGCGATTGACCATGTGAACCGTCAATTCGTTGGGGGCGAAGATGAGTTGGTATGAACGCGCTCCCGGAGCAACCGCCCTCAGCAGATTCCGATCCGTCAGTCGCCGAATTGCTTGGCTGCGGGTGGATGGCGAACCTGGCAGAGCCTTGTCGAGATCGCCAGCCTTGACGATCGTCTTGCGCGCCGCGACGCCCAAAGCGGCAGCTTCCCCCGATGTCAGACCTCCAGCAGAACGCAATCGTTCAATGGCGGGGATGAGCAATTCGTTCGTGACAAAGTTCTGATCTGTCAGACGACCTAGTTTCTTCAGATCTGTATTAAGCCCCGAGAGCACGTAGGTGCACCAGGCCACAATCCCCTCGTCAGACAGAGAGTCCGCAGCCTCTAGATTGTCGTAATATCCCTGCCGATCCGAACCGAATACCGCCGTGGGATTCACGGCACGATAGTCCGATGCCGACGTATATCCCTGCTTGACGAGCATTGCGTATGTGAGTAGCCGAGCAGTTCGCCCATTGCCATTGCCGAATGGGTGAATCCATAGAAAGCGGTGGTGGGCAATGGCGGTCTGCAGCAACTGCATTTGAGGCTCAACCTCTTCACCTATGAAGTCGATGAGCGTGGACATGTGGTCTGGCACATCAGCTGGCCACGGCGGCCGATGGTTTGACCGCCCGATCGACACCTCTCCCAGCCGATACGCGCCCGGAGTTCGATCTCCCTCACGACTCAGATCTGAAACCACGATCCGATGGAGCTCTCGGATGAACATGTGGTTGATCGGCGATGTCGCTGCCGTTTGCTCAATAAAATCGACCGCTCGCTGGATGTTGAGGATCTCCTCCACCCCGTCATTTCGCATGCTTGATCGAGAAGAATCCCGGAGGCCCGCCGCGCCAGTGACCGCGTCGAGTATCGAAGTCCTGTTTCCTTCGATTCGCGCGGACATAATGCTTGTCAAAAGTTGAAAAAGATCCTTGAGCTGGAGGAAGACCTCGCTCGGTGTGGTTCCTCGGTTGAGATTGGTGCGTTCGCGCTCAAGTTCTATCACGGCACGAGTCAAATCGCTGTCGAACGAGAATTGGGGATATTTAATTTCGTTCATGAAAGCATTTTATTGCTATCTATTTTGATATTGCATTTATTGCATTACTTGCTTTTATTTGACTGCTATAGGTCGTGGAATTTGAATATCGAATTCAAATCAGGTAATCCAATTATTTAAATTATTTCTTATATCCAATTTATTTACGATTCACCCGCAAATAGAAACATCGGGATCGTGAGCGTCATCGACAGAACCATGTGGTTAGCCAATATTGCCAGTGACGTGTCGGCGGCTCAGTCGATAATTAACCATGACTTCCACATTCGAACCGTCAAGCATCATCTTGCAGGTTGTGCAGAATGGCGACGCCCCTCTTGAACTTCAGTCGGTCGGGGCCGCATATTGGAGCATCCGGAATGTCGACATTGAGACAGGTGAACCCGTCTGGGCTCACCGAACGAGCGACATCGGATTCAAAGTCTGGTCAGGAACAGCGCATTACGCGGCGGCGGCAGCTGTCTCTGCCACAGCTCCGTCCTTCGAATGCTCGACTTGCGGAGAACCGCTTACTCTTGCATCGCGACGGGCGCTGACCGATGCTATCCGCGGCAAGGACGTTGAATGCCGTTCGTGCAATCCGTCGGTGAATGAGCGCGCGGCAAAGATCCTCGACCCAAAGGCCATTGATGAACGATCGCGACGGGCGTCCGCTACAAAGGCAGCTCAGCTGGCAGCGGTCGCATTGCGCGAACTAGACGACGACCGACGGAGCGCACTCGCTAAGCGGTACCCAGTCGAAGACACCAGCGGTGAATACCTCCTCGATCGCGCCTCGTTCTTGGCCAGGATCGGGGCGCTCACAGTTATCCACGCGACCGGAGACCACGGCGGACTTGTCTATCCGGTGGAGACTCACACTGACGAGATAGGGCCAAACTACTCACTTAGTCATGAGCTGTTCAAAGCCGCCTGGTGGGAAGACCTCCTTCAAATTCATCCGTCCTCACCACTTGACGCGTTCGTTTGGAATGGATCGAGTCTCGGAGACAGCATCTATGCGAACCGAGTTCGATTCTTCTTTCCAGGTGTTGGGACTCTGGAAAAGCGACGTGAAGATTTCGCACGGGATCTCCGGCTCCGTCTTTCTCTCCCGACGATGTGGTCAACAGAACGCGCGGAGCTTTCTGCACTCGCAGGGCGAATTATTGCCGACGAATCAGGCCGTTACTTCGTTCACATGCTGCGCGAGCACAACCTGCCCGATCTGACCGAAACCCACGAAGAGGCGCTTCGAACGACAACTACACGAGGAGCACGTAGTTTCGCAATCGGACATCTGTACCGGATGGCATGGTCGTCTGCTCGTGATGCGTCCAGCGCACACCAGCGCCACTCCGGTATGTCAAAAGAGAACGCGATCACTTACGGCCTCAAGCAACTCGAGCGGTGGGTGCAGCGGGCAATCGATAATCCGAGCATTCTCAATGAGCCGTTCAACGAAGACAAGAAGACTCTGCCGCTTTCCGCTGTTACTGGGGTGGTCTTCCGTACGATCATGGGCCTCGACCCGATGACCGCCAGCTCGGCCGACATCGCAGACGCGCTCCGCGGATCGCCGGATTCGGAACTACTGCGGCAGTGCGACCAGAGCATCCCCGATCGTCATGAACTAATTGAGTGGATTCGCACCTCGAACAAGTGGGACGCCGTGAACTTTCGCCGCACGGTCGCACAACTCGAGGATTGGGAGCCCGAACTCTGCGCACCGCACTGCGCACACGACGGCGCTGGCCGGGTAGCAAAAGAAAGCGGCCGACTGTTTGACCGGGTTATCGCACGAGTCGGAGACAGGGACGCCGTCATTCTGACGTCCGAAGCGACGGCTATAGCCAACGCGCTCCGGGAGGGAGTCAGAACGGGCGATGCGTTGCTTGGCGAGATCGTTCGGCTGCTTGACGATCCATCCCACGCGTCCTTCACGTGATCTACGACTCGCAACGAAGTCGTCACTTTCACGGCCAGATCGGCGGCGGCATCCGGAACCCGCGTTGCGGCAACCACCGTCGTCAACGAGGGGGCGACCAGTCGTGTTGACGGATGCTCTCGCGGCGACTCGGCTCGGCCCCTCGTCAGCGCACCCCGCGGCCGCTTCCCCTCTTGCCACCAGTGCCGTGATGCGCTGCCGCTCACCGCGGCCATAGGACTCCTCGGTTAGCGCTACAGAGATTGCGTTACTTGGGCAGCAGTCCGAGCTGCCGCCTAGTACCGGTAGAACCCCTCGCCCGTCGCGACGCCCAGCTTGCCCTGGTCGATGAAGTTCGTCTTGAGGTACGCGGCCCAGGCCTGCGATCCCGGCTCCGGGTTCGCCGACGCGATGTTGTAGGCGGTCGTGAGTCCGACGACGTCGTAGATCTGGAACGGTCCGACGGGCGCTCCCGTGCCGATGCGCCAGGTCTTGTCGACGGTCTCCGGGTCGGCGATGCCCTGAAGAACAAGGCCGGCCGCGGCATTGAGCAGAGGCACCAGAAGGGAGTTGAGAACGTAGCCCGCCTTCTCCTTCTTCAGCTCGATGGGCACGAGTCCGCTGCGTTCGGCGAAGTCGACCACCGAGCGGTAGACATCCGGGTCGGTGTCGGTCGTGCCCATGATCTCAGCCGTGTTCTGGCGCCAGACCTGGTTCGCGTAGTGCAGCGCGAGAAAGCGGTCGGCGCGCCCGGTGAAGTCCTTCAGGTCGCTGGGCAGCAGCGTCGACGAGTTGGTGGCGAAGATCGTCTTCTGCGGAGCCGCCTCGGCGAGCCGCTGGTAGAGGTCGCGCTTGATGTCGATGCTCTCCGGCGCCGCCTCGATCACCAGGTCGGCATCGGCCACGGCCTGCGCGAGATCGCTCGAATACCGGATGCCGGCAGCCGCCGCCTCGGTCGACTCGGGCGTGGCCCCGGCCACTTTGTCGGCCACATACACCGGCGCCAGTTGGGCGATGCGCGTGCGGGCGTGCTCGAGCGCGTCGTCGGTGACGTCGTAGGCCGTCACAGAGAATCCGTGGAAGGCGGCCTGGTACGCAATCTGCGAACCGAGTACTCCGGTGCCGATGACGGTGACGTTCTGGATGGTGGACATGGTGGTGCTCCTTTTACTTAGAGGTTGAGATGACGCCGTAGATGCTCTGCACCCACACGGCGACGAGAACGTCGAGTTCGGCGCCGGCCGTGACGGCCGGATGCTCGCCCGTGGCCGCGGCGAGCAGCACGCGCTCGTTCATAAGATTCAGCGATGCCGCGAGATCACGAGCCTGGATGCCGTCGGGCGCGGCCCCGCGGGCCCGTTCCGCCTCGATGACCTCGGCCGTGTAATCGACCCAGCTCAGCATCGAGCGCGACCAGAGGTCATGCACCTCGGCGTTGCGCGAGCGCACCGACATGGCGGCCGTCGCGACAGCGCGGTGCTCGGAGAAGACCTCGATGAATACCGCGATCGAGCGGCGCCATGCCGAGGCGGGGTCGGCCTCGAACTCGCGCGGCAGTGCTCCGACGCGCTCCTCCACCTGACGGATCACGCGGTCGAGCAAAGCGAGCAGCACCGCCTCTTTCGAGGCGAAGTAGAAGTAGAAGGTCGGGCGAGAGATGCCGGCGCCCTTCGCCAGCTCATCGATCGAGAGGCTGTCGAAGTCGCGCGACTGGAGCAGCGCCTCGGTGGTGACGAGGATCGCCTCCTGGCGATCATCTCCGGAGGGGCGGGAAGCGCGCCGTGATCGTTCTGCCATGCCTCCACGCTAGCACTTCACTCGACACGGTGTTGAGTAATTCGACAGTCCGTCGAGTAGAGTGGTCGACATGGTGGTTCACGTAGACGTGGTGGTCGTCGGGGCAGGCCTCAGCGGCATCGGCGCCGCGAGCATCCTCAAGCGCGACCGCCCCGACAAGTCGTTCCTGATCCTCGAATCCCGCGATTCAGTGGGCGGCACGTGGGACCTGTTCCGCTACCCGGGCGTGCGCTCCGATTCCGACATGTCGACGCTCGGCTACTCGTTCCGCCCGTGGCGGGGCTCGAAAGCGCTGGCCGACGGCGACGCCATCCGCGAGTACATCACATCGACCGTCGCCGACGAGGGGCTGGAGCCCGCGATCCGTCTCAACCACCGTGTCGTCTCGGCATCCTGGTCGAGCGCCGACTCGCTCTGGACGCTCACCGCGGTGCGCACGCCCAGGCGCGGCGGGGAATTCACCGAGAACGATGCACAGGGCGAGACCGTCACCATCACGTGCTCGTTCCTGCAGATCTGTTCCGGCTACTACCGCTACGACCAGGGCTACACGCCGGAGATCCCCGGGCTCGAGTCGTTCGGGGGCCGCGTGGTTCACCCGCAGAGCTGGCCCGCCGACCTCGACTACGCGGGCAGCCGCGTGGTCGTGATCGGCAGCGGGGCAACCGCGGTCACCCTCGTGCCGTCGATGGCCGAACGCGCCGAGCACGTCACGATGCTGCAGCGCTCCCCCACATACATCGCCTCGGTCTCGTCGGTGGACCGTCTCGCCGACAGACTGAGGGGCCGAATGCCCGAGCGCCTCGCCTACGCGCTGGTGCGGGCGAAGAACATCGGCTTCTCGCAGCTCACCTACCAGTTCGCGCGCCGGCGACCCGAGGCGATGAAGGGCATCCTGCACAAGGCGGCCGCGCAACGACTGCCGACAGACTTCGCGATCGACCCGAACCTCACTCCCACCTACGAGCCCTGGGATCAGCGCCTCTGCGCCATCCCCGACGGCGACCTCTTCTCGGCGATCCGCCGTGGCAAGGCCGACATCGTGACCGGGCAGATCGACCGCGTCACTCCCGGCGGCATCGATCTGGCGGATGGCGGGCACCTCGACGCCGACGTCATCGTGACCGCCACCGGCCTCAGCCTGCTCTACCTCGGGGGGATGCGATTGGTCGTCGACGGGCGCGACGTCGACGTCTCGAAGACACTGGCATACAAGGGCATGATGCTGGCCGGCGTTCCCAATCTGTCGATGACGATCGGCTACACCAACGCCTCCTGGACGCTGAAGGCAGACCTCGTGGCCCGCTACGTCGCCCGACTGCTGAAGTTCATGGATCGCCATGGGTACTCGAGCGTCACGCCCCGGGCCGATTCCGCCGTGGTCAAAGGCCAGCTCACCCCGCTGATCGATCTCGCGGCAGGGTACGTGCGCCGCAGCATCCGGTCGTTGCCCAAACAGGGAGAACGCACGCCGTGGCGCCTGCACCAGAACTACGTGCGCGACTTCGTGCTGCTGCGAACCGGAAGGGTCACGGACTCCGTGCGCTTCGGGTTCGCCGGCGAGCGCACGCCGCCCGGCCTGGAGCGGCAGGGCGACAGCGACCGGCGGGTGCTGCTCGATCGGCCGGGCATGGCCACCGTCGAGGTCGACGGCCGACGCATCCGGTACCGGGTGACAGGGGACGGCCCTGCAGTACTTCTGCTGCACGGCATCGGCCAGAGCCTCGACGACTGGAACGAGCAGCACGAGCTGCTCTCCGCGCGGCACACCGTGTACAGCCTCGATCTGCCCGGGTTCGCCTACTCGGAGCGGCTGCCCGGCAGGGCCACGCTGAAGCGGCTTGCCGCGGTGCTTCCCACGTTCCTCGACTCGGTCGGGGTGACCCACGCCATCCCCGTCGTGGGCAACTCGCTCGGAGGAGCGGTGGCCATGCAGTTCGCCGCAGAGCACCCCGACCGCGTCTCGGCGCTGGTGCTGGTCGACAGCGCGGGCTTCGGATCGGAGGTGACCCTCGCCCTGCGCCTGCTCACGGTGCCCCTGCTCGGCGAAGTGCTCACGCGACCCCGCCTCGGCACGGCCAGGGCCGCTGTGCGTGCGGTGTTCACCGACGAGAAGTACGCGACGGAGGCGCGCATCGCGCGCTCGTACAGGCTGTCGCAACGTCAGGGGCACTCCCGCACAACGCTCGACATCGCCCGCGATCTCGGCACCCTTCGGGGACTCAAGACCGCGTGGCGGCAGGCCCTGCTGTCGCGGATCGCGGCGAAGGACCGACCCGTGCTGCTCGTGTGGGGCGCGCGCGACCGCATCCTGCCCTTCTCTCACCTCGCCGCAGCGCGCGCCGCACTGCCTCAGGCGCAGGTCACCGTCTTCGCCGACGCCGGGCACATGCCGCAGATCGAGAACGTGGAGGAGTTCGCGTCGACCATCGAGCGATTCCTCGACGCGGTTTGAGGGCACCGCCTGGCGAGCTGGATCCAGCCCGCGGTCACGAGTCGTTCGGAGTAGCGAGTCGGGTCACCGCCGACGAGAACGCCGAACCATGAGGACCACCATCGAGACCGCGGCCACCAGAAGGATCAGCCCGATGGGCAGCATATGCAGCGTCATCGTCAGAGCAGGCACGATGACGGTGAAGTACACGCCCAGTCCGGCGAGAACGACGAGGGCCGCGACCTCAAGCGGTGCGGTCTGTGTCTTCAGATGAATCACCGTCCTTTGTCACTGCCGACGATCGACGTGCCTACGACGCTACCAACTGCTCCGCGCTCAGCGTCCCCTCAGCACTCGCCGTTCGGATGCGCACCTCTCGCTCCATACGCTTCTCGTGCCGCTCCCGGCCCTTGACCGCTTCGAGCTCGCGGCTCTTGGGCGGGGCGTTCGTCACCAGGCCGTCGAGCAGTCGCCGCGTCGCCTCCGCGATCTCCTCGATGGCCTGCTCGAACGCCTCGGTGTTGGCGCGAGAGGGATGCGTGGATCCGCTGACCTTGCGCACGAACTGCAGCGCTGCCTCGTGCACCTCATCGTCGGTGGTCGGCGGCTCGAAATTGTGGAGTACTCGGATGTTCCTGCACATGCGAGCGAGATTACTCCTCGTCGCGAGCGACTTCGAGGGGTTCTTACGGCAACCGGCGCGGCGATCGATTACCTGCGCACGCCTGCTCGGATGGTGAACGGCCCGCGCACCGAGCCCGGGTCGACGGCACGACCGTTCTGAACGATGTCGACCTCACCGCGGTGCGCGAGCCGACGTGCCGCACGACGGGCGGGTTCGTAGAGCGGCTGCCAGTCATCGGGCGCCGCGGTTCGTGCCACGAGCTCCGGGGTGACGGGCGCATCCTGACCCTCCGATACGAGCCTCACGACGGTGGCTTCGAGCCGCCTGTCGGCCTCGGTCACGCCGCGACGTCGACAGCTGTCGGAGCAGTACTTCACGTCGGCCCAGTTCTGGGCCCACTTCGCCCTCCATCGCATCGGCCGACCGCAGGATGCGCACACCTTCTCCTGCGGCTCGTTCTGCGGGGCGGACTGACGGTGTGGCACGCGTCCATTGTGCCAACGTCACCTGGATCTCAGGAGCTCACCGCGTACAGCGACCGTTCCTCGTCACTCGAGCTGACCACGGTCGACCGCCGTCAGCGCCTTGAAGGTGTCGTGCAGCTTCCAGAACTGCGAGGTGGGCAGCGGATCACCCTCGACGGCCGCTTCGAGGAATGTCAGGTGAGTCATCCACCCCGACTCGTACGGCCCCGCGAGGTCGCCCAGTTGCTGGTGGACGAGTGCCAGACGCGTGCCGTAGCCCTCCCTGTCGAGGGTGATGGAGACCCGTGAAGGCGCCTCGTTCGGAAACTCCCACGTCATCACCAAGAGGCGCGGTGCAGCGGCATCGAGAATGTCGCTTCGAGAGAGAGCACCCTCGCCGTGGTCGACCACAAGACGGCCGCCCGCCCTGATATCGCATTCGACCGCGGAACCCAGCCAATGAGAGAGCATCGTCGGGTCAGCCCACGCTGACCACACGTTCTCCGGTGGCACCGCCACCGACCATGCGAGCGAGACCATGCCGCCAGAGCACGAGGCGGAGGAGAGGGGCATCGGCGCATCCGTTCTCTGGGTGATGGCTACGGCCTACGCTACCGGCCGGGCCTGTGACTTTCGGCGTTATATGGCGACGTTCTGCGATCGCTATTTGGCGCATCGACCTGGTTTCTCGGCTTGCTCAGGACGGGTAGTCAGCGTCTTGCATCCCTAGGAACACGAGGCGTCTCGACGCGGTCGATTTTCGTCAGCCTCGAATGGCGAAATTCGAGGCCTCGGCGATTCTCGAAATTACGTGTTGCAACCATCTGTGAATTTAACCGCTCTCTGGAGGTGCCCTGCGATCGCTCAGCGCGGGCCCGACTGGCAATCAAACTCATCTTCATCGCGACTGCTGGCGCGATGTGCAACGTTTAGTGATTGCGTGTCGGGCCCGAGTGGTTAAAGGTGTGAGTAGACGGCTCGGACCTTAATGTGCTGGAAGTCTGCGATAAGGGCACCGATCTGAGCGTGGATGTCGTCCCACTCCGAGTCGGCGTCCTGCTCAGCGAGTTTTTCGTCGCTGATGAACCATTCCATGGCCCACATGGTGTCGGGGTCGTCTTCGTCGCGGGCGATGATGCACTTATCGACAGCGGGGGAGCGTTCGCTCATCTGAGCGCAGAGGGCGAAGAGCTCTTCTCCTTTGCCGGGTTTTGCGGTGAACCGCAGGACTTTTCCGGGCTGGGTGGGGTCGATCATGATTGTTCTCCGTTCAAGAGGGTTGATGTTGTATCGGTCATGGAGGGGTTTAGGCTTACTTGCCGGTGAGCATGTCGTTTCGGGCTCGGATGGCTTCTTCCGTTTCGGGGAAGAAGGTGGTTAGACCGAAATTCACGGCCATGGCTTGGATCTGCTCGACGATGGGCCGGAGAGTCTTTTCGTATTCGGCGAAGGCTGCGTCGATGTCGCCATTGGCGGTCTCAAATGCGTCGTAGAGGGCCGTGGCACCGATGATTGCAAGGGAACCGCCCATGCCCGCGGCGGGGGAGGCGCAGTAGCCGGCGTCGCCCACGAGTGCCACACGCCCGTCGGACCAGTGCGGCATCTTGGTTTGGCTGAGCTCGTCGAAGTAGAAGTTATCCGCGCTGAGCCCTTTTTCGAGGAAGGCAAGGAACTGAGGGCCCGCGCCGGCGAACGATCCCCGCACGATGTCCTTTTGCTGCTGTTGGTCGCGGTAGTCGTAAGCGATCTTTTCATCGGAGTGGAACAGGAAGCTGATGTCGGTCTTGTCCTCGTAGGAATTCAGCATCAACGTCCTGCCGGGGATGCTGAGAATGCGTGTGGTGTCCTCCGGGATGAGTGTCTCGGCAACGATTGCGACCGTGAAGTAGTTGTGGAGGAAGTGACTGAAGTCCGCCTCATTCCCGAAGCGGAGCTTTCGGACGTTGGAATGGTTGCCATCGCAACCGAAGACGACGTCGAAGTCACTCTCCGGACCCTGACGGAAAGACGCTCGAACGCCACCGGGGATGTCGGTGAGCTCGGTGATGGAGTCGTTGAAACGCATCTCGACCTTGCCTTCAACCGCTCCAAAGAGGATGTCGAGAAGGGCGTCGCGTGGAATTTCATACTCGTCGACGGGATCGCCCGCCTCTGCGGGTTCTGGTTCTAGGCGAACGTCGGTTCCGCCGTCGATGTTCGTGAACTCCGTCGCGCGCGGCGGGAGGCTCTTCTCACGGATGGCGTCGAGAATTCCCATCCGTTCGGCGATGCCGACTGTCTCGTCCTTGATGTCCACGGGAGTGCCACCCCGCTTCAAGCCGACGCCTCTTTCCACGATGGTGACCTGGTAGCCGAGCCTGTGCATCCAAAACGCTGTCGTCAGACCTGCGAATCCGGCGCCCGAGACGAGTGCCTTGGGGGCGCCCCACGTTGCGTCGTCGTGTGTCGTTGTCATCTGTGTAGTGCCTCCATTAGTTCAAATAACTATTTTGTAGCGACTCTAACATTAGACCATTTCCACCAATTCCGATACTCTGGCTTTATGAGTGATCAGCTGGGACTTCGTGAGCGGAAGAAGATGCAACAGCGGGAGCTGATCGCTGACGCCGCGGCTGCGCTCTTCGCTGAGCGCGGCTTTGACGCAGTGTCGATGGCGGAGGTCGCGCGGGCCGCAGACGTATCGGACCAGACCGTCTACAACTACTTCCCGACTAAACCCGACCTAGTACTGGACCGCGCCGACGAGTACCGAACGCTCTACTCCCGGGTCGTCCGCGACCGGCCACGCGCTCAGAGCCCTGCCGACGCACTGCAACCCATCCTGATGAACTCGATCGATTTTTACCTCGAGGAGGAACCCGGTCTCGCAGGGGGTGAGTTTCCCGCCCTGTGCCTACAGAGCGACACACTGCGGCGTTTCGCGCTCGAGCTGCGGCAGGAGCAAGGACAGCACCTCGCGGCCGCCCTCCTCGAGACCGACCCGGCGATTCACCCCATCGTCGCCCGAGCGCACGCAGCCGCACTCATCTCCGTCATTCAGAGCATCACCGATGCAACGGGCCGTGCGGTCATCAATGCCAGTGCTCCGCGAGAGGCAGCTGCGCAGATGAGAGACGACGCAGCAGCAGCCCTAGCCCACCTGGACCAGGTGTACCGCACCACTCTCGCGGCATAGGCGACGGGGTCTGGGCGTATCCCCGCCAAACTGACTATTTCGAGCACGAAAACGACGCGTCTCTTCCGCGGGAGTAATCGTGGTTATGAAGTGGGATGCCAGAAGCCGACCACCTTGGGCCGCCCGTCCTTCCTCGAGATGCGCACCCAGTTGGTTTCGGCCTAGCGCTGGGGGCCGACCCCTCGTGGACCGGATTACCGATGCCTCAGCAAAATAAAGCTTTCCGAGACATGCCGTTAGGGCAAAAACGACGAACCTAACCGCGCGTCGTTTCGCGGAAGGCGATGTCTTAGAAAGACGTCTTACAGCAAATCGTCTCAGCGTTGTGATGGATCGGGGTTTCTGGGTCAGAATGGCCGAATGAGACTTCTTGGGTACACGCGGGTGAGTACGTCGAGCCAGGACGCCCAGCTGCAGCTCGATGCTCTCGTCGCGGCTGGCGTTCAAAAGCGAGATGTGTTCGCGGACGTCACCTCCGGGAGTAAGACCGCGATCGAGCGTCGAGGGATGAAGAAGCTTCTGGAGCACGCGGAGTCCGGCGACACGGTTGTGGTGTGGCGAGTCGATCGCCTCGGCCGCTCCCTGATCGACGTTCTGAATACCGTGAACTTGCTACGCGGCCGCGGTATCCACGTGCGCTCAATATCTGATGGCATCGATCCGGCGACGTCGACGGGCCGGTTGATGCTCAATATGCTGGCCACGCTCGCCGAGTACGAACGCGAGCTCATTGTCGAGCGAGTGAATGCCGGCATTGCTGCGGCCAGGCAGAGCGGGACCCGCTTCGGCCGGCCCCTATCTGACCCAGCAGTCATTGCCGACAAGCTCGCGATCGCCGCCGACGCTCGAGCAAAGGGCCGCACGGCCGAAGACGCCGCCCGGCTTGTCGGCTGGAGTCGAGCCACTCTCTACCGTCACCAGCACGCCGTGGCCGGCCGCGAGAGCGCCGCCGTGTAGCGATGTCATGAACGGCGATGAGCGATGGCGCATCCTCCGACTTCACGTCGAAGACCAGCTACCCCTCGCTATTCTCGCCCGAGATACGGGCGTTGCCCTTCGAACACTGCAGCGGTGGCACCAGCTGTACCGGGACGGCGGCCGCACCGCTCTCGACTCTCACCCTCGAGCGGACACCGGCACCCGCCGCACTGCCGCCGAGACAGTGACGTTCATTGAACGGCTTGCACTGACCAGGCCTCGCCCTGCCCTTGCGACGCTGCACCGCCTCGCCGTTGATGAAGCAGAACGGTCGGGGCGCTCGGCGCCGAGCTATGCCACTGTTAGGCAGATCGTCCGGGCGCTGGATCCAGCGCTTGTCACCCTCGCTCTGGAGGGACCGACTTCCTATCGCGACAAGCATGAGCTCGTGTTTCGTCGTCGGGCAGAACGTCCGAATCAGACCTGGCAAGCGGACCACACTGAACTCGACGTCCTCATCACCGGTGTCGGCGGAAAACCGGACCGGCCCTGGCTGACGATCGTGATGGACGACTACTCGAGGGCAATATGCGGGTACACCGTGTTCACCGGCGCACCCTCGGCAATCAACACGGCCCTCGCATTGCGCCAGGCGATCTGGCGTAAAACCGACCCGACGTGGGCGATGTGCGGCATCCCTGACATCCTCCACGTCGACCACGGATCCGACTTCACCAGCCACCACCTCGAACGCACCGCCATCGAGCTGCGCATCCGCATCATCCACTCAACAGTCGGGCGACCCCAGGGCCGAGGCAAGATCGAACGCTTCTTCCGAACGATCAACACCGAACTCCTCGCTGCCCTCCCGGGACACATCGAGCCCGGCAGCAGAAAACCTCAGCCCTCCCTAGATCTCCCCGCACTCGACCAAGCCGTCAACGCTTTATCTCGACCTACAACGAACGCACCCATCGTGAGCTTGGTCTCTCGCCTCGAGATGCCTGGGTCGCCGAAGGCTGGCTCCCGCGGATGCCGACCAGTCTCGAAGAACTCGACGGGCTCCTGCTCACCGTCCCCAAAAGCCGCGTGGTGCAACGAGACGGCATCCACTTCCAAGGCCAGCGCTACCTCGCACCGACGCTCGCTCCGTTCGTCGGGCACACCATCACCATCCGCTACGACCCGCGCGACATCTCCGAGATCCGCGTCTACGACCGCAACACCTTCATCTGCGTCGCCGTCGACGAAGCCCACCCCAATCTCCGGATGAGCCTCCGCGACATCGAAACCGCCCGTCGAGCCCGCCGCCGACAACTCCGTCGCACAATCAACGACCGCATCCCAACCGCTGCCACCCCCGAGGAGACGCGCGACGTAGCGCCTGCTCCACGCCGGCGCCGGCTCCGCACCTATGAAGAGGACGAGTGATGAACCAGACCTTCATCGTGACCAAAGAACACCGACGCTTCACCGAATTCGCCAACGCCGTCCGCAAAGAACGAACCATCGGCATCTGCCACGGCGATGCCGGCGTCGGCAAGACCAACTCCGCCCGCCGCTACGCCAACTGGGACACCCTCGAGCCCTACATCAACGAATGGGGACCCCGCGGCGACCACGACGCCAAGCACTACGCCCTCGCCAACCGGTCCCGCACCGTCTTCTACACGCCCGAAGTCCTCTGTCGGCCCAAAGACCTCATGAACGACATCGACCACTGGCAAGCGAAGGTAGGCATCTGCGCCGACGAACACCTCCGCTCCACCGAGACCGCCCTGCGGGTCAGAGCCGGCGGGGTGGCGCATCTTGTCGAGCTACTCATCATCGACGAAGCCGAACGACTCACACCCACAGGGCTCGAGATGCTCCGCGACCGACACGACCGGAATCGACCAGCGGTTCCGCCACTACCCACAGCTCTACAGCCGCCTTGGCTTCTCCCACCACTACCGCACCCTCGGACGCGACGAACTCCTATTCGTCCTCGACCGGCACTGGAAACGCCTCGGCCGCACCCTCGACCCTGACGACTTCACCGACGCCCAGGCCATCGCCGCGATCGAACGCATCACCCGCGGTAACTTCCGCCTCCTCGAACGACTCTTTCCACAAATAGCCCGAGTACTCAAGATCAACGAACTCGAGACCATCACAGACGACGTCATCGAAGCTGCAGCCAGCATCCTCGTCATCGGCAACTAATGCCAGAGAGCGATCACAAAACACCGCCACTTAGTGATCAACTCCACACCTATAGAGACAAGGTCAAGTTCACGTTTCCGGAGGGATCGTCTCTTCCCGATCCCGAGGGGTTGCTCGCCGTGGGCGCGGGCGTGCGGCGGGCGATCGATCTGCACGAGGGCGACACGGTGGATGCGGAGGCGTTCCAGGCCGTGATCCGCGCGGCCGTCCAACTCAACACTGCTCCGAAGGGCTGAGACCCATCGCCCCACCATCGCGGGACAACGTCTCCATCTGACCTGGGGCCCGAGCCCACTACCCCTAGTTCTTCGATGCCTCGCGCCCGACCTCTGCCGCGATGTCGGATTCCGGCCCCATCGAGCGCTCGAGCTCGTGGGCGAGGGAGGCAAGCTCAGCACCACCGGCCATGAGGCTCGTCAACTCGCCGAGGCTGATCTCGCTTTTCTCAAAATTGCCCAGGCTCGTTCCGCGATTCAGCAAAAGGAAGCGGTCACCGACAGGGTATGCATGGTGCGGGTTGTGCGTGATGAACACGACTCCGAGGCCCTGGTCCCGCGATCGGGCGATGTATTTGAGCACGACGCCCGACTGCTTCACGCCCAGGGCCGCGGTCGGCTCGTCGAGGATGAGGACTCGGGCACCGAAATAGACCGCACGGGCGATGGCGACGCACTGCCGCTCGCCACCCGAGAGGGTGCCGATCGGCTGATCGACGTCTCTCAGGTCGATTCCCATGTTGCCGAGCTCTGTCTGCGTGATCCGCTTCATCGCCTTGACGTCGAGGCGTTTCAGCGGGCCCCAGCCCTTGGTGATCTCCGATCCGAGGAAGAAGTTGCGCCAGACGGGCATCAAAGGCACGACGGCGAGATCCTGGTAGACCGTCGCGATACCAGCCTGCAGGGCAGCGCGAGGCGATGAGAAGGTCACCGGGTTTCCGTCGAGGAGCAATTCGCCTTCCGACGGGGTGTGGGCACCGGCGAGCATTTTGATGAACGTCGACTTGCCCGCGCCATTGTCGCCGAGCACACAGGTGACCTGCCCCGCGTTGACCGTCGTCGAGATGCCGGATAGGGCATTGACCGCCCCGTAGCTCTTGCCGATGTTGCGGACCTCTACGATCGTGACCGGCTTAGACGTTTCGTGGGCGCCCGTCATGGCCGCTGTTTCTGTCGTCATCGTCCGCCTCCTGCTCGTGTCCGTACGAAGTTGTTGAGTAGTACAGCGGCGAGAAGCATCGCACCGAGGACCGTGCGGAGCCAGTTCGTGTCCCACTGGGCGAAGGTGATGCCCTGGAAGACCATTCCGTAGATGAGCGCGCCGAGAGCAGCCCCGATCGCCGAGCCGAAGCCACCGGTCATGAGGCATCCGCCGACCACCGCGCAGATGATGTAGATGAACTCCTGGCCGACACCGGTGTTCGCCTGAACCGTCGAGGTGCGGAAGAGCGAGATCATTCCCACGAGCCACGCGGCGCCCGCCGTGCCCATGAAGAGGCCGATCTTGGTCTTGAATACCGGTACGCCGATCTGACGGGAGGCCGTCTGGGCGCCTCCGACGGCGAAGATCCAGTTGCCGGCGCGGGTGCGCAGAAGAATCCAGGTGGCGACGGCCGTCACCATGAACCACCACAGCACGGAGATGTAGAAATTGCCGCCCCCCACCGCGAGCGACGAGCCGAAGAGCGGCTGGATGCTGTCGTACCCGGGCACGTTCGTCATGCCCTGGATGGCGACCTGGCCCGTGATGATCTTGGTCACGGCGAGGTCGATTCCCGCGAGGGCGAAGAACGTGCCCAGCGTCACGATGAAGCTCGGGAGACCGGTCTTCATGACGAGGAAGCCGTTCAAGGCACCGACGCCGAGGCAGGTGACGAGGGAGATGAACACGGCCACCCAGATGCTCAGCCCATAGTGCGTGGTGAGGATGCCGACGATCAAGGCGGAGAAGCCTGTCATGACACCGGCGGAGAGGTCGAACTCGCCACCGATCATCAGCAGCGCCACCGCGACAGCCATGATTCCGAACGTCGATGCTGATTCAAGCCAGACGCCGGCTCCGGCCATGCTGAGGAACTGCGGGGTGTAGAGGGAGAAGAACAGCAGCACTGCGAGGGCGGCGACGAAAGCGCCGACCTCGGGGCGACTGAGGATCTTGCGGATGGGACGTCGTTCGAGGCGAGGCCTCGTTGCGATCGTCACGATGTCAGTGGTCGTCAACGGTGACTCCTAAAGAGAGAAGGGTGGAGGTCGGCGCGCCCCACACGCGCCGACCTCCGAGGGGGTTCTAGCGAGTGCCCTTTGCGGCGAACTCGGCGACCGCTGCGGCGTTGTCTTTCGTGATGAAGGCGGGTCCGGAGTAGACCGGCTGGCCTCCGCCGATCACGTTACCGTTCGTGGAGTACAAGGAGAGGGCCGTGATGCCCAGGAAGCCCTGAACGTAGGGCTGCTGGTCCACCGCGAAGAGGATCGAACCGTCCTCCACTCCAGCGACGACGTCCTCCGAGAGGTCGAACGTGCCGATCTGCGCCGAGCTTCCCGACTCCGAGACGGCGCCCACGGCGTCGATCGCGTATTGCCCACCCAAGGTCAGGACCCCGTCGATGGACGGGTCGGCCTGCAGCTTCGATTTGATCGTCGCTTTGACGTCGGCGTCGTTCGTGCCGTCGACCTGCAGGTTCGTCATGGTGCCGCCGAAAGTCGAGGCTGCCGCCTTGCACCGCTCCTCGAGACCCACGTTGCCTGCCTCTTGAATGACGCAGAGCGCATTCTTGGCACCGGCGTCGGCGAGCTTGGTGCCGACCGCCTCGCCAGCGACGGTCTCGCTCTGGCCGATGTGGGTGAGAGCGCCGAATTCGGCGGACCGTTCGATGCCGGAGTTGATGGTGACCACCGGAATGCCCGCGGCCACTGCCTTCTCGACACTGTCCCGAACACCATCCGGGTTGGCCATCGACACCACGATGCCGTCGACGCCCTGCGCGACTGCATTGTCGATGAGCTGCGACTGCTTGGCCGGATCAGGATCGGAGTTGTAGGTGATCGTGGCGCCGTAGTCGGCTCCGGCCGCCTCGGCCCCCGACTTCACCCGATCCCAGAAGGCATCGCCTGGGCCCGAGTGCGTGACCACGGCGTAGGTGAAATCTCCGCCTGAGGAGTCGGGCGCGGTCTCCTGACCCGTGCCCGTGCATCCGGCCAGCAGCAATGCGGCCGCGGCCGTCAGGCCGAGCCCGCCAAGAAAGCGTTTCTTCATTGAAAGTCCTTTCGATGCGGATTGCGTCGCCTGCGACGGTCCGGTCAACATCATTGTGCGCTAAGTATGCCGAGCAGCTAGTGCGAATGTCAATACATATTGTCATTCAGTTATACTTGGCTGTACATCATCGTCGATAGCAGGAAGAGGTATCCCATGGCTGAGCGCATAGGGGTCGGTTTGGTCTCAGTCGGTTGGATGGGGCGCCTGCACACACGCGCCTACCGGGCGGTGCCAGAGCACTATCCGGAACTCGGTGTCGCTGTCGACCTGATCTCGGCTGCCGACACCGACTCCGCAACCCGCACGATGGCGCAGGACGTCCTCGGGTATCGACGCACGACTCCGGACTACAGAGAGGTCCTCTCCGACCCGGAGGTCGACGTCGTCTCGATCTGCGCACCCAACTTCCTTCACCGCGAAGTCGCCCTTGCGGCCGTCGAGGCAGGCAAGCCCTTCTGGATCGAGAAGCCGATGGGGCGATCGGCTGCCGAGTCCTCCGACATCGCGCGCGCGGCCGACTCCGCAGGGATCATCACCTCTGTGGGCTTCAACTACCGCCATGCGCCGGCCGTCGCCAAGGCCCGAGAACTCGTGCGCGGCGGGAGCATCGGCGCGGTGACGAATGTCAGCGTGCGGCTGCTCGCCGACTATTCGGCAGACCCGCTGGGGGCTTTGACCTGGCGGTTCGTCCGCGATCGCGCCGGATCAGGCGTGCTCGGCGACCTCCTCTCGCACGGCGCCGACCTGGCCCAGTACGTAGTGGGGAGAATCGACTCGGTCTCAGCCCTGACCGAGACATTCATTCGCGAGCGCCCACTGCCCGGCTCGGATGCCGCGGGCCACTTCAGCAAGGGATCCGAGGGCGGTGCACGGGGCCCGGTCGAGAACGAGGACTACGCCGCGGTCCTGGGGCGGTTCGAGTCCGGTGCCGTTGCAGTTCTGGAGGCGAGCCGCGTGGCGGTCGGACCGCGAGCCGAGTACTCACTGGAGATCTACGGAACCAAGGGATCGCTGCGATGGGACTTCCAGCGGCTCAATGAACTGCAGCTGGCGGACGACCCGAGCGGGTATCGAACGGTCATGGCGCAGCCCGGGTTCGGCGACTTCGATCGCTTCCAGCCGGGAGCCGGAACGAGTATGGGTTTCGACGATCTCAAGACCATCGAGGCGTCGCTCTTTCTCAGGTCGGTCATCGAACGACGACAGATCGCTCCCTCCGCCTCCGATGCCTGGTCCGCGGCCGAGATCGTCGAGGCGGCGGTTCGCAGCGACCGAGCGAAAGCATGGGAGACCGTGCTGCCGGTCACGGGGACGACCACGTACGACAGGGATGCCGACTAGCAGCCGAACGAAAAGGATGCCCTGTGCGACAACCACGCACAGGGCATCCTTTCTGTCTGGGGCCGAGACGAGCTCAGTCGCGGAACGCCTTCTCGAACGCGTCGAGCGCCGACTCGGAGTCGCCCGACGGCCATGCTTCGAGTCCGACGACACCGTCGTATTCGAGAGAGCGCAGCTCCCGCGCGATCGCCGGGTAACGGATCTCGCCGGTGCCCGGCTCCTGTCGACCCGGAACATCGGCCACCTGGATCTCGCCGATCCAGGGCAGTGAGCGCCGCACGAGGTCGATGAGGTTTCCTTCGCCGATCTGCGCGTGATACAGATCGAGATTGAGTTTGAGCCCGGTTCGGTCGACGGCGCTGACCAGCGAGAGCGTGTCCTCTGCTCGCGCGAACGGCGTGCCGGGGTGGTCGACCGCCGTGTTGAGGTTCTCCAGCGTGAAGACCCTGCCGTGCGCCTCCCCCAACTCGGCGAGACGGGCGAGAGTGTCTTGCGCCCGCTCGCGCTCGGCGGGTGAGACGGCGCTGCCCGGGTTGACGGGCAGCCCTCCGGGCGCAAGGCCCGTGCCGTGCAGGTTGAGGCGGGGGCTGTCGATGATCTCCGCAGCGGCAAGCGACAGGGTCGCAGTGCGGAGGAGCTCGTCGATTCCGTCTGGAGTCGTGAGATCTCCCCGCAGGTATCCGGTCATCGACGAGAATGTCGCGCCTGTCGCAGCGAGGGAGGGCAGGTCTTTCGTCGACCAGTCCCAGATCTCGACCTCGAAACCCCGTTCATGCAGACGGCGTACTCGATCGACGACGTCAAGTTCTGGAAAGAGCATCTCGGCGGATGCCGCCAGCCTGAAGGTCATCTTCTGATTTCCTCGGGTCGAATCGTCACAGCGTGACCGCGACCGAGACGCGCTCGACGGCGGATCGAGCTGCAGCGTCGGCGAGGATCAGCGCGGCGCGGCCGTCAGCGAAGGTCGGGCTCGTGGACTGCTCGCCTCGAGCGAGCTTGATGAACTCGGCCAACTCTGCCTGGTACGCCACGGAGTAGCGTTCGAGGAAGAAGTTCTGGTACGGCGGCCGCGCCTGCACGCTCTGCCCGTTCGACACGCTCACCAGGCTGGTGAGAGCGTTCGCCACCTCGATCGATCCCTCGGCTCCGAACGCCTCGAGCCGCTGGTCGTAGCCGACGGAGCTGTGGCGCGAGTTGGTGATCGAGACCAGTGCGCCGGAGGACGCCCGAAGGGTGACGACAGCCGTGTCGAAGTCGTCGTGTTCACGCGCCCCGGGATCGAAGGTGGTGCTGCCCGTCGCGGTCACCTCGACGATGTCGGGCAGGAAGAACCGTGCCATGTCGAGATCATGGATGGTCATGTCGCGGAAGATGCCACCCGAGACGGCAACGTACGACGCGGGCGGAGCCGCGGGGTCCCGACTGATGATCGACAACTGCTCGAGCGCTCCGATCTCCCCGGCGGCGACCCGGGCCCGAGCCTCGGCGAAGGCGGGGTCGAAGCGGCGATTGAAGCCCAGCGCGATAGGCACACCCGACGACTGCACGCGGGGAAGAAGAGCATCGACGCGGGCCGTGTCGAGATCGATCGGCTTCTCGCAGAGGGCGGGAACTCCCGCATCGATCGCCGCCTCGAGAAGGTCGACATGGGTGGCGGTCGGCGAGGCGATCAGCACGGCGTCGACCTCGCCGGAGGCGAACATCTCGGCGGCGTCGGTCGTCACCGTGCCGCCATAGAGGGCCGAAAGCGCATGTGCGCCCTCGATGAACGGGTCGCACACCCACGCCAGGGTGGCCTGCGGGTCGGCGGCGATGTTCGCCGCGTGCACCTGGCCGATACGGCCAGTGCCGATGAGCCCGAAGCGAAGAGGGGTCTGAGTCACGTCATTGTCCTTGCTGCCCTGAGGGCATTGTCTCGTTCGAATTGTCTGCACATCGCAGGAAGCGGGTCGGTCTGATCACACCCAGTCGCGAAGAGCCTCGCGGTTGACCTTCTGGTCGTCGCCGCGTTCGGCGCGGAAGGCGGCGATGGCGGCGTCGGGGGAGTTGAGGACGTCCTGCTCGACGACGACCCACCCGTCGTAGCCATGGGCATCCATCGCTGTCATCACGGCGGCGAGATCGATATCACCGCGGCCGAAGGCGACGAACGACTGCGACGACCAGACCTCACGCATACCGCCCCCGGCGGCGAGCACACGTCGCAACTCGGCGACGTCGACGTCTTTGAGGTGGAGGTGGTTGATGCGCGAGCCCCACCGTTCGATCGCATCGACGGGATCGCCCCCGCCGATCAGGAGATGCCCGGTATCGAGTGTCAGGCCGATATCGACGGCCGCGAGAAATCGGTCGATCTCATGCGGGGATTCGATGTAGGTTCCCGCATGGTGATGGAAAGTCGGCTCGAAGCCGGCGGCGCGAACCCTGCCCACGGCCCGTTCCACGTTGGTGATCAGCCTGGACCACCGTTCCTCGTCGAGGGGATCGGCCTCGGCGCCACTGCCCGGGTGTGACCGTCTTGCCGGTGAGCCGTCGTCGGCGAGGGTCGGCAAGGGAAGACGGGACGGGCCGAGCTCCGACGCTTCGGAGAAGATGCGGAGAGTCTCGTCGAGCTGGGGAAGAGACGCCTCGAACGCGGCGTCGTCGGTGAAGGGGAGCTGAATCCAGCCGCCCGCCAGATCGAGGCCCGAACGCTGCAATCGCCTGCGGAGTTCGACACCGCGGCCGAGATAGCCGACCGGACCGAGGTCGATTCCCGTATAACCGGTTTCGGTGAGAACGTCGACGAGGTCATCTGATGCGACGACCTCGGAGCCCTCTGGTGTGAGCTCGAAGACGCCGAAGCTGACCGGGGCGCCGGCGACCGAGGCCTTCACAGACCGCCTCCGGAAGTAGACGTGGGGGATGCGGCGGCGCACACGATTGTCTGGATCATACGGCGGTGTACAACTCCTTTGGAGCGGAATGAGCTCAGTGTCAAAGACGGAATGGCTAATGTTCTTACAATAGCACAATAGCGCAGGGCGATATAGGCTGCTCCGCGATAGTTGCATACCGACGAAGGAGTCTCGTGACCTCATCCGTGCAGTCCCCCAGCACGCTCCCGCCACTCACAGCGGGCCCGCATCGCCGTCGCCTCGGCATCGTCGCCCTCGTGGCGACGCTCGGAGGCTTGCTCTTCGGCTACGACACAGGAGTCATCAACGGAGCCCTCGCTCCCATGGCCGTCGAGCTCGGTCTGACGACGTTGACCGAGGGCGTCGTCACGAGCTCGCTGCTCATCGGCGCAGCGATCGGCGCGCTGCTCGGCGGGCGCCTGTCCGATTCCTGGGGCCGGCGCCGCACGATCATCCTGTTGGCGATCATGTTCATCATCGGAGCGCTCACCTGCGTCTTCACGCCGAACCTCGAGATCATGATCGTGGGGCGATCCATCCTCGGCCTCGCGGTCGGCGGCGCATCCGTCGTCGTGCCCGTCTTCCTCTCCGAGCTCGCGCCCTACGAAATCCGCGGATCTATTGCCGGGCGCAACGAACTCATGATCGTCGTCGGCCAGCTCTCCGCCTTCGTGGTCAACGCCATCATCGGCACCGTCTGGGCAGACCACGGCAGCGTCTGGCGCTACATGCTGGCAGTGAGCGCCCTACCGGCCGCCGCCCTTCTCGTCGGTATGACCCGGGTGCCCGAATCGCCTCGCTGGCTCATCGCGCAGGGCCGCCTCGACGACGCGCTGGCCGTGCTCACCACCGTTCGCAGCCCTGAGCGCGCTCGGGCAGAGCTCGCGGAGATCGAAAGCGCCGCACGCGCCGAGACCTCGCGCCCGCGAGGCAGCTGGCACTCACTGAAAGACAAGTGGATCCTGCGCATCGTGCTCGTCGGCATTGGCATCAGCGTCGCCCAGCAGCTCACCGGCATCAACTCGATCATGTACTACGGCCAATCAGTGCTGACCGAGGCCGGCTTCGACCAGGGCTCCGCCCTCGTCGCCAACATAGCGCCCGGCGTCATCTCGGTCATCGGCGGCATCATCGGCCTGAACCTGATGCAGCGGATCAACCGGCGCACGACCCTGCTCGTGGGATTCTCCCTGACGACCACGATGCACTTCCTGATCGGCATCTCCTCGATCGCCCTCCCGGTCGGCAACCCAGCACGCCCGTTCGTCATCCTGCTGCTCGTCGTGCTCTTCGTCGGGTCGATGCAGACCTTTCTGAACATCGCCATCTGGGTCATGCTCGCAGAGATATTCCCCCTGTTCATCCGGGGCTTCGCCATCGGCATCGCCGTCTTCTGGGGCTGGATCGCGAACGCGGTGCTCGGCCTCTGGTTCCCTACGGTGGTCGAAGCGATCGGCATCTCAGGCACCTTCTTCATCTTCGCCGCAATCGGAGTCGGGGCCTTGGTCTTCATTGCGACCCAGGTTCCCGAAACCCGTGGGCGCACCCTCGAGGCAATCGAAGAGGATGTCACGACAGGCTCGATCTACAAGATCCAGACGGAGAAGTGACGCCCGTCAGTTAGCCGGAAGACGGTCTCGATCGTAGGTGATCTCGGTGTACCCGTGAGGCACGGGTACACCGTTCTCATCGAGGCCGACAAAGACGATCCGCTCGATGGCGAGGATGCGGCGTCGAGTGATCATGTTGCGAACCTCGGCCCGCATGGTCAGCGAGGTACGGCCGAAGGCCGTCGCGCGCAGTCCCATCTCGATGAGATCTCCCTGCACGGCCGATGAGACGAACTCGATCTCGGAGATGAACTTCGTGACTGCCCGGGGGTTGCCGAGTTGGAGGATCGCGTAGATCGCGGCCTCCTCGTCGATCCACCGCAGAAGGCTGCCACCGAAAAGGCTGCCGTGAGCATTGAGATCTTCGGGCCGCACCCACCGCCGCGACCGGAAGGTGATGTCGTCGGCACCGCCCTCGCTCGTCGCGCTCATCCGTTCAGATCGCGGGCAGGATGATGTCGCGCACGAGCGCGTCGAGCTGCGCATCCGCGTCGAGGAACTGTCGGAGCGTGCGTCGAGTGGCACCGAACGATTCGAACTCGTCGACGCTCATGCCGTCTTCTAGGTACGCGCGGCGGAATTCGGGCAGCTCAAGGAGCGCGTCCAGCACCTCGCGAGCAACCGGCGTGTTGATTCGATCGACGTCGACGGCGATCCTGTTCTCGTCGATCAGGAGCTGCCAGTCGAAGGGGGGTGAGACGACGAGGTCGCCGCCGACCAATTCAGACCATTGGAGATGGTTCCTGAACGCGGCCGACAAGACCCGCGAGCGATAACCTCGCCGACGGAAGATTCGATATGCCTCCTTGAGCGCCGCCACCCCAGCCCATTCGAGGTAGCCGGGCTCGACCAGAAGCCGATCGGCGGCAACAGAGGCTTTGATCCAGTCATCGAGGCGTCCGCCCATGATGGTCACCACAGAACCGAACTCCCGCTCAGGCTTGCCGGCAGCAGCGCGACGGTCGAGGCCGCGCTCGATTGCCTCAGCGACGGCGACCGCCTGCGCGACGGTGAAGGAGACCGTCGCGTTGATACTCACGCCACGGAAAGTCGCCTCTTCGATAGCCCGGATGCCGACAGCGGTTGCCGGGATCTTCACGATGATGTTCTCGGCGAGCTGGGAGAAGTGCACCGCCTGGGCGACGAGCGCGTCGACATCGCGATGAAGCCTCGGGTCCGTCTGCACCGAGAGCCGACCGTCGCGACCTCCGCTGGAGTGGAACGCCGGGAGGAGGAGCTCGGCAGCCTCGATGGACATCGCCTCGATGGCGAGCCAACCCAGCTCGCTCTCACCCGACGTCGGATGCTCGACAGCCAAACGCGCGATCCGAGGCGCCCACACGTCGAGATTCTTCTGGATCGTCGTCAGCGCGATGACAGGATTGCAGGTCGCACCGACGGCCCCGAAGGAGATCGACTGGGTGAGTTCGTGGATGTCGGCCGAGTCGTTCCAGAGACTCGTCTTCGTCTTGTCGGCAACAAACCGGAGTGGGAGCATCGGCTCGCGGGACGGATCGGTCGCGTTCACTGCCAGGGCGTTGCTCATGTATCTCTCCAACTCTGCATCGTCGACGGAGGTCGACGCCATCGGTTCAATCAAGCTTAACCGCTAATCACCTTATGTCCTAACAATACATAATAGTGGTGAGCTGACATATGGGGCATAATGTAACCTCGGGCTCTGACGAGCTGGGGACTCGAGCAAGGAGAACTGATGGCGCTGCAACAAGAACAGCCGCTTCCGGCGGACCTCTTTATGGACCTCGATCGATCCGGCCCGGTTCCGCTGTACCACCAGATTGCTACGCGCCTCGAACGCGCCATCCTCGATGAGACCCTCCCCGCCGGCTCACGCCTCGAAAACGAGGTATCACTGGGCAATCGCCTCGGAATGTCCAGACCGACGATTCGGCGCGCTATTCAGGATCTCGTCGACAAGGGCCTCCTGGTGCGTCGGCGCGGAATCGGTACCCAGGTCGTGCACGGACGAGTCACACGGAACGTCGAACTGACCAGCCTTTTCGAAGACCTGGCCAGGTCCGGGCAGAAGCCCGAGACGCAGGTTCTCGATTCCTCGATCGGTGTCGCCGATGAGAAGGCAGCCGAGGCCCTCGGCGTGGAAGTCGGGTCGCCCGTCGTGCATATCTCCCGGCTCCGGTCGGCTGACGGGGTCCCCCTCGCCGTGCTCGACAACATCCTCCCGGCAGAATTCATCGACCTCGACCTGGCCGCTCTCGACGCGCACGGACTGTATCAACTGCTCCGCGCACGCGGTGTTGCCATGCGCGTGGCGAAGCAGCGCATCGGGGCGCGCGCGGCGACCACGAAGGAAGCGGAGCTTCTGGATCTGCGCAAAGGCGCCGCTGTTCTCACGATGACGAGGACGGCCTTCGACAATTCCGGACGCGCGGTCGAATACGGCCAGCACTGCTACCGCCCCGACCTCTACTCCTTCGAGATCACGCTCGTCGACAGATAGGTCATCCCAGCAGGGGGCGTTGGCGGGTCCTCTGCTCCTCGTAGGCTCGGCGGGAGATAGTCGTGGTCTCGAGAGCAGACACCTCGGCGACCGGCACATCCCACCAGCCCCCGCCGTCGGGAGCGTACGACAGTGGGTCGCTGTTGACATGGATGAGGGTCGTCGTTGGCGACGCCTTCGCAACAGCCATCGCCGCCTTGAGGTCGGCGATCGCGTCAGGACCCGGGGCGACTTCGATCGTCTCCACGCCATAGCTTCGTGCGTTCGCCGCAAGGTCGATCGGCAGAATCCGCTCTCCCTGGAAGCCCCCTTCGCGATCCTGGTACCGGTACAGGGTGCCGAATCGCTCGGAACCTATGGTCTCGGACAGGTGACCGATCGAAGCGTAGCCGTGATTCTGGATGAGCACCACGATCACCTTGATGCCCTCGGCGACGGCCGTGACGAGCTCAGTGTGGAGCATCAGATAGGAGCCGTCGCCGACCATGATGATGGCGTCGCGGTCGGGCGAAGCGCGGCGCACTCCCAACCCGCCAGCGATCTCGTAGCCCATGCAGGAGAAGGCGTACTCGACGTGATAGCCGAGGCTGTCCCGAACTCGCCACAACTTGTGCAGGTCGCCCGGCAATGAGCCAGCGGCCTGAACGATGACGTCTCGGGGATCGGTAGACGACTGGACGACCCCGATGATCTCGGCCTGACCCGGGACGGCCCGGCCCGATGGTGCGAGAGCCGCGTCGACCGTCGCATCCCACACCAACTTCTCCCGCGTCGCAGTGTTGGCCCATTCATCGGGCACCCGATAGTCGTCGAGTGCACGCGTCAGCGCGATCAGCGCCTCTCTCGCGTCGGCGATCACCGGCAGCTGCGAGCCGTGCTTGTACGCGTCGAACGAGGCCACGTTGATGTTCACGAACCTCACCCCGGGCGTCTGGAACGCCGTACGGCTGGCGGTCGTGAAGTCGGAGTACCGGGTGCCGATGCCGATGACCACGTCCGCCTGTTCCGCAAGTCGGTTCGCCGCTGTGGAGCCGGTCGCTCCGATGCCACCCAGATACTGCGGGTGATCCCAGAGCAGAGCGCCTCCCCCCGCCTGGGTCGTGCCGACAGGAATTCCGGTCGCTTCGACCAGAGCCCTCAGCGCATCCTCGGCCCCGCTGTAGATCACGCCGCCCCCGGCGACGATGATGGGGTTCTTCGCTGCGCGGATAGCAGCGACAGCCCGGGCGAGGGGGCCGGCCTCGGGCGTCGGACGTCTGATGTGCCACTCACGAGGGGCGAGGAATTCGAGGGGCACGTCGATGCTCTCGGCCTGCACATCCTCCGGCAACGCGATCGTGACCGCGCCGGTCTCTGCCGGATCGGTGAGAACACGCATTGCAGCGAGAGCAATGGAGAAGAGCTTCTCGGGCCGATCGACTCGATCGAAGAAGCGGGAGAGAGGCCTGAATGCGTCCGTGACCTGGAGCGATGTGTCGTGCGGGAGCTCGATCTGTTGGAGAACCGGATCGGCGACCCGCGTCGCGAAGGTGTCGCTCGGCAGAAGCAGTGCCGGCAGCCGGTTGGTTGTCGCGAGGGCCGCGCCGGTCAGCATGTTGGCGGCGCCCGGCCCGACGGATGCCGCGCTCGCGTATGTGCCCCGGCGCCGACGCATCCGGGCGTAGCCCACCGACTGGTGCACCATCGCCTGCTCGTTGCGGGCCTGGTGGTACGGCATCAGCCCGGGCCGCTCCGCTTCGATCTGCTTCAGGGCCTGGCCGATTCCCGCGACGTTGCCGTGCCCGAAGATTCCGAAGGTTCCGGCGATGGTGCGTTCGCGGATATCACCGTCGACGGTCCACTGGTTGGCGAGGAACTCGATCAGAGCCTGAGCCACCGTCATCTGCTTCGTCGTACTCATGCGTGCGTGCTTCCTTCACTGGTCGAGCGGGTGTAGGGCAATCGGGCGTCGATGTCCTGGTCGTTCCAGGTCTCGCGGATCCAGCCATGGGCCGGGTGGTCGCTGATCAGCCAGGCACGCTCGTCGCCCGGTCCGGCCATGACGTTGAGGTAGTAGAGGTCGTATCCCGGGGCCGCGATGGCGGGTCCGTGATATCCGAACGGAACCAGGGCGATGTCGCCGGTGCGGACCGGCGAGTCTATGGCGATCTCCCCGGCGGGCGACGACGATGTACTGAAGAAGCCGAACGGCTCGGCGTTCGCGGGGGCGTGAAGCCCTCGACTGACGGCCGATTCGAAGTAGTAGATCTCTTCCAGACGGGACTCGTGGCCGGGAACGTCCTCATCGTGCTTGTGAGCGGGATAGCTGGACCAGTTCTCGGCCGGAGTGATGACTTCGCACACGATGAGACGATCGGCTTCGAGCTCGCCGGGTAGGCCGAAGTTGTGCACCTGGCGACTCGACCGTCCGGCTCCGCGGAGTTCGACGGAGACCTCGTCTCGGCGGATATGGCGACTGGGGTGCACCGACGTGGAGGGCGCTTCAGCGATCGCGACGCGACCGACCCCCGACACTGTCGCCGAGGACACGGTCGAGAGGTAGAGCACATCGGTCGGACCGTCGAAGACGGAGGCCCGGCCCTCCAGGCGACTCACGATGGCCGGGCCGGCGCCCTGATGCTGCACGGTGAAGCCGCCCGACAGGGGCACGACGATGCGCTCCAGCCCCTCGGCCGGGAGATCCAGTTCATCTCCCTCTCGAAGGTCGGCTACCCGGAGTCCGGTGTGTTTCCATCCGGGAAGGCTGCTGTCGACGACAGATTCCCATTCTTCTTCTCGGAGATCCCCTCGGGGAAACATCCACTCGTTGCGCCGTTGCATGTGTGACCTTCTGTCGTCGAGCCGGGCGTGCCTTGTCAGTTCTGGGGGAAGCCCAGGTTGATGCCGCCGTGCGAGGGGTCGAGCCAACGGCTCGTGATCGCCTTCTGCTGAGTGAAGAATCGCACACCCTCGGCGCCGTGGGCCTTGGTGTCGCCGAAGAGGGAGGACTTCCACCCTCCGAAGGAGAACGTCGCGACCGGCACCGGGATCGGCACGTTGATTCCGATCATGCCGACCTCGACCTCGTTCTGGAAGCGCCGGGCAGCACCTCCGTCGTTGGTGAAGATGGCCGTGCCGTTTCCGAATGCGCCGCTGTTGATCAGGCTCACGCCCTCCTCGTAGGACGCGACGCGCACGATGGAGAGGACAGGCCCGAAGATCTCTTCGGTGTAGGCACGGGATGTCGTCGGCACGTTGTCGAGGAGCGTCGGGCCGAGCCAGAATCCGTCGGCCGCTCCGTCGACGTCGATGCCGCGCCCGTCGATCACCACGTCGGCGCCGTCTTCTTCTGCGATGGCGATGTACGAGGCGACCTTGTCGCGATGCTGCTCCGTGACGAGCGGTCCCATGTCGCAACCCCGGCGACCATCACCGATGCGCAGCTTCGCGGCCCGTTCCTGGATCTTGGTGATGAGCTCGTCGGCGACCGGCTCGACGGCGACGACCACGGAGATGGCCATGCAGCGCTCGCCGGCCGACCCGAATCCGGCGTTGATCGCGGAGTCGGCCACGAGGTCGAGGTCTGCGTCGGGAAGAACCAGCATGTGGTTCTTCGCGCCGCCCAGCGCCTGCACACGCTTGCCGTGCTTGGTGCCCGTCTCGTAGACATACTGGGCGATCGGAGTGGATCCGACGAAGGAGATGGACCGGACATCGGGGTGGGTCAGGAGACCGTCCACAGCCTCCTTGTCGCCGTTCAGAACCGTGAAAACGCCGTCGGGCAGGCCGGCCTCTTTCCACAGCGCGGCCATCCAGATCGCAGCGGACGGGTCTTTCTCGCTCGGCTTGAGAATGACGGTGTTGCCTGCCGCGATCGCGATCGGGAAGAACCACATCGGCACCATCGCAGGGAAGTTGAACGGAGAGATGATGCCGACGACGCCGAGGGGCTGCTTGGTGGAATAGACATCGACGCCGGTGGAGACCTGTTCGGAGTACTCGCCCTTCAGGTGGTGCGCGAGGCCGGTAGCGAATTCGACGACCTCCTGACCGCGGGTGATCTCGCCGAGAGCGTCGGAGAGGACCTTGCCGTGTTCGGAGGTGATGATCTCGGCGAGGTCGCCCTTCTTCGCTTCGAGCAGCTCACGGAACCTGAAGAGGATCGCCTGCCGCTTGGTCAGGGAGAGATCACGCCACGCCGGGAAGGCCGCTTTGGCAGAGGCGACGGCCGCGGCGATCTCGTCCTGGTTCGCGAGGCCGACCTCTTTCGTGACGACCCCGAGAGCCGGGTCGTAGACGGGCGCAGTCCGTCCCGAGGCGGCGGGCGCCTCCCTGCCATCGATCCAGTGCGGGACCGTCGTGACGGCGGAGGGGGCTTCGATTCCAATGGTTTCGGACATGGTTCCTTCTTCTCTGGTCAGGTGTGGATGCCGGGGGTCGGGCTGGGCGAATCGGGTTCGCCTGGCGAATCGGGTTCTCAGGCGGAGGTGCCGTGCACGAGGGCCGCGGCGGTGTCGACGGCCGATGCGACATCTCCGTCGGCCGGGTAGATGAGGGTGCGACCGACGACGAGTCCGCGCACACCGGGCAGGGCGAGCGCCCTCTGCCACGTCGCGTAGGTGGCCTCCGGGCTGCCCTGCGGGTCGCCCCCGAGGAGGAGCGTGGGCATTGTGGTCGATGCCATCACACGCTCCATGTCGTCGACGACGGGCAGTTTCATCCAGGTGTAGGCCGAGGATGACCCGAGGCCTGCAGCAATCGCGATCGAGGTGATGACGGCATCCGGACTGAGGTCGTTGACGATCGAGCCGTCGACCCACTTGCTGAGAAAGGGCTCGAGCATGATCGGCACGTGAGCGGCCGCGGCAGCCGTGACGGCGCGGGCGTTCGCTTCGATGGTCGCGACGGATCCCGCATCAGAGAGGTTGATGCGCAGAAGCGTCTTGGCGAAGTCGAGTCCGTCGCGCACGATGCTGTCGATGTCGTAGCCGGTGAAGCGGTCATCCATTTCGAAAGAGGCCCCCTTCAGCCCGCCGCGATTCATCGACCCCACGACGACCCTGTCGTCGAGCAGACCGAGGAGTGCGAGATCGTCGATGATGTCGGGTGTCCCGAGCACGCCGTCGACCCCGGGACGCGACAGCGCCGTGGCGAGACGGCCGAGCAGATCGTATCGGTCGGCCATAGCCATGGCATCGTTCCGGACCCCGAGCGCACCCCGGGCCGGATGATCGGCTGCGACGATGAACAGACGGCTGTTGCCGCCCAGGAGAGGACGTCGCCGGCGCGTCGCGAGTGCCTGCGCGACGGCGGCGGGGTCTTCGGCGCGCAGCAGCCGGAGCCGGTCGAAGGCTCCGTTCAGATCGCCGGCCCGGAGTGCCTCAGATGGTGACATCGGTGCGCTCTTTCAGAAATGACTCGACCTCGTCTGACGTGGGCATGGCCGTCGAGCACTCGCGCCGTGACGCGACGATGGCACCCGCGACATTGGCGAATCGAAGGATGCGCTCGAGATCCCAGCCTTCGAGCAGTCCATGGGTGAGCGCGCCCCCGAAGCTGTCGCCCGCACCGAGGCCGTTCACGACCTCGACCGGGAACGGCTCAACCTCGACCGTCTCGGACCGGGTTTTGGCGAGGACCCCGCGCGGGCCCTGCTTCACGATCGCGAGTTCGACCCCTCGTTCCAGCAGAGCATCTGCGGCGCGGTGCGGATCGGTCTCACCAACGGCGACCTCGCACTCGTCTCGGTTGCCGACGGCGACGGTCACCCACTCGAGCGCCTTCGCCACCTCACGATGCGCCTGCTCCGGCGAGTTCCAGAACATGGGACGGTAGTCGAGATCGAGCACGGTGAGCGGCTTTCGCTCGCGCGCCTGCCAAGCAGCGAAATGCGCAGAGCGGCTTGGCTCCTCGCTGAGGCCTGTGACGGTCGACCAGTAGACCTTCGCACGGCGGATGGCGTCGAGGTCGAGCGACTGGATGGTGATCGCCAGGTCGGGCGCCTTGGGTTTGCGGTAGAAGTACAGCGGAAAGTCGTCTGGCGGGAAGATCTCGCAGAACGTGACGGGGGTCGCCAGCCCGATATCCATGCCGATGAACTCGTCGGAGACTCCGAGCCTGCCCAGCTCGCGCTTTACGTAGCGCCCGAAGGGATCGTCACCTGTTCGCGAGATAAGAGCTGCCGAACGTCCGTGCCGAGCAGCCGCGACGGCAACGTTCGCCGCGCTGCCACCGAGGTACTTTTTAAACGTTTCGACGTCTTCGAGGCCGACTCCGTCTTGCAGCGGGTAGATGTCGACGCCGGCGCGGCCGATCGTCAGCACGTCGTAGGTCGTGGATGAGGGGGTCATACGGCTCTGTACAACTTTCTGCAGGATCTGTGCCGAAACAGCACCAACGAGGATGAGGACGGGCAACGCTTTTTTCTATGATACATAGAATGTCCTGACAAGAGAACATAACCGCAAAAACGGCCCAGTTTTCAGCCATTCAAGCCCTGACTGACCCCAGCAGGGCCATGGTTCACAGCGAGGTCGGATTCTAGGCTCGTCTCAGCGCCGCAAGCGCTGCCAGCCGACAGGAAGGCCTCCCGTGTCCGACGAGCCATCAGTGATCCGAGACGTCGAGTATGGAGTCGTGGGCTCGACCCCTCTTCTGCTCGACGTGTACGACAGGAGCATCTCCGACGACGCCGATCGTGCGCGCGCAGCCATCGTGCTGATCCACGGCGGCGGCTGGTTTCGTGGCGACAAGAGCAAAGAACTGTCGCTGGCGACGATGCTCGTCGACGCCGGCTACATCGTCTTCGCGCCGAACTATCGCGAGGCGCCGGATGCCACGTTCCCAGCCAGCAGAGACGACGTGCAGGCCGCAGCGCAGTGGGCTCTCGCATCGGACTGGTCGTTCGATCGCAGCAAGCTGGCGTTCTTCGGCGGGTCGGCGGGCGGCAATCTCGTCGTGGAGGCGAGCATCGCCACGGGCCGCCCCGCCGTCAGCTGGTCGGGGATGTTCGATCTTCTGGGCATCGTGGAGGCGACGGACGACCTGCCGGCGACACCGACCTCGCAAGACCTGAACGCGATGAAGAGTGCCGACATCAACCAGACCGGCCGGAACGACGCGTTCCTGCGCTGGACCATCCTGAACGAGGTGGGAGGCGACCGCAGTCTGCTCGCAGCCGCGTCGACCACACGCCACGTATCGGCTCAGGGCGGCCCGGTCTTTCTCGCGAACTCACTCGCCGAGTTCGTGCCGGTCGACGATGCCCGCGCGATGCAGGCGGCGCTGTCGGATGCGGGCATCGCCACCACGCTGCAGCTGATCCCGGGCACCCATCATGCCGAGGGGTATACGGCCGCGGCGATCGGCCCGTCCCTCGCTTTTCTCCAGGGCGTGTTCTCGGCATGACCGGCGTCGAGTTCGCCGGCGTCGGGAACGTCTTCTATTTCGTCGACGACCTCGACGCTGCCGTCGAATGGTATTCGGAGCGGCTGCAGCGGCAGCCCGTGGTGCGCGGCGGGGCGCTCGTGGCATTCGATCTCGACGGCACGAGGCTGACCCTCCATGGGAAAGACGAGTTCAACTCCCCTGGGCCGTCGGGAACCAGCCCGTATTGGACCGTCGTCGATGTGGATGCGTTCGTCGAGGAGTGGACCGCGCATGGCGCCGTGGCCCACCGCGGGCCGAAAACCGTCTTCACCGGAGAGCGGCTGTGTCAGCTGCTCGACCCGTTCGGCAATCTGTTCTCCGTGCGGCAAGAGGTCGCCGATCATGACTGACGAGGAGGCCCGCACGGAGGTGCCGCCGGCCAGGTCGGGGGATCTGCCGACCGCAGACGAGGCGATCGAGGCGCTGACGGATCGCGCCGGGGCCTTCTACAGCGCCTTGATGAACGAGCACTTCGTGCTCGAGTCTGCTCGCAGCATCACTGTCAGCGAGGCGAGCAGCCGGGCCGCCCTGTACCTCACGACCCTCTCGAGCAGCCTCGTCGCCTTCGGCTTTCTCGCCCAGACCGACTACGCGCTGGGGTTCCTGATGGTGATCATCCCGGTCGTCTTTCTTCTCGGCATCTTCACCTACGAACGACTCGTCGAGACCTCCCTCGAAGATGTAGCGGCTCTCGACGCCATCCAGCGCATCAGGGCCGTCTACGCAACGCTCCTGCCGGGGGCCGCGAAGTACTTCCCCCGCCCTGTCGGACCTCACGCGCCCAACGAGATGCTGCCCATCGGCCGTCGGCGATCATGGGTGGGCGTGTTCTTCACCACGGCCACCGCCATCGCGGTGGTGAACTCGATGGTGGCGGGCGCGGGCGTCGCGATCATCGTTGTGCAGTCCACGCAGCTGCCCACTCCGTCGATCCTCATCGGCCTGGGAACGGCCGCGCTTCTGGCCGTTCTTCACGGCCTCTATCAGGAATACCGCTACGCGGCTCTCCGCCGCTACCTGCACACCGGGCCGCGAGGAACCCGAGAGGACTGAGCGCACGCCGCTCTCATTCCGCGGGCGTCAAGCAGCGGTCAGGCCCGTGCCAGCGTTGGCGAGCGCGTGGGTGGAAGCTCCGAACCGCCGCATCCCCGTCAGCAGTTGCGTTCAGGAGGGCTCCGCAGGATTCTGCGCGCGACCGCTCAGCTCTCACCATCCAAGATTCGCCGACCGCGCCGCAGCGCCGTGACGACCAGCGCCAGCCCCACGACCGCCTGCACCCCGCCGATCGCAAGCCACGACGTGACCGAATCCACCTGCGGCAGGAACCCCACCGCAAGATAGTTCCCCACGTGGAAACCCCCGTGCACCCCGACGGCAGCCCACAGCGACCCCGTCCACAGCAGCAGTCCCACCGCGAGCAGCCCGAAGCCGAGCGGCAGCGCCAGGTAGAGCACGTGCTCCCACGCCGACTGCTGCCCGCCGCTCGACACCAGGTGGATCGCCGTGAACGAGAGCGTCGTCACGGCGACCGCGAGCGCGGGGCGCTCCCGCAGACTCCACAGCAGCATGCCGCGGAAGAGCAGCTCCTCGGGAATGCCCTGCTGAACGAATGCGAGGCCCAGGTAGTAGACGATCAGCAGCGCGACCATCAGCGGCGTCACCGACTCCTCGCCCACGAACGCCGAGTCGTCGAGCACGGGTCCGGTCGACGGCAGCAGCGCCACGACCGCGAACGCGCTGCCCGCCGAGACCACCACTCCGAGCAGCAGCCACACGACCGACCGCCTGCCCCAGCGCCAGCCGGCGGCGCGAAGCGGGGCTCGCTCGACCCTCCGCATCCAGAACCGCACGGCAAGCACGACGATGCACAGCACGAGAAGCTGAAGCACGAAGGCGAACGCGAAGCCCCACGGCGACGACCCGCCGAAGGTCTCGACGGCGCCGGGGATGACGGTGAGCGCGAGGGGCAGCAGACCCGCGACGAGGTTGGCGATCATCAGGATGCCGATGGCCACCACGACGCGCACGGCCACTCCGAGCGGGCCCAAGCCGAGACGAGGAGACAAAACGGGCGCGGCGGGCGCAGCGGGTGAATCAGGCGGGGTGGATGCGACGGGTGCGGTGGTCATATCCAGCACGCTACGGAGCCGCCCGGCTTCCGGCCCGCCCCTGCGGTCACGACGTCTCGTGACCCGGGTCACGTGCGGCGGGCCCGCCCGACTGCCTACGCTGAGGGATATGCCGAGCATCCCGACCCGCCGCGCACTGCTGCTCGACCTGGCCGCGGTCATCGGGTTGGCCGGTCCGGTGCTGATGGTGCTGTACTCGATCGACCGCCGACCGCTCTGGACGTCGGTGACGGTCGTGCTGCTGCTCGCCGCCGCGATCGCGATCTGGGCGCTGTGGCGGCGTTCAGCGCAGCGGTCTCGCGTGGCCGCGATCGCCTTCACGTTCGTTGCCACCGCAACCATGATGCTCGGAGACGGCGCCCTGTACTACGGCATCATCTGGGCGGCCTGCCTTGTGCTCGGAGTCACGTTCGCGTCGGGGGTCGTTGTATGGGCCTACGCGGGAGTCCTTGTTGTGCTCGTCGCCGTGCTGCACGTCTCCGCCGGCAGCTCCGACGAACGGCTCGTGACCGAGGCGATCGGCGCGATGTTCTTCGCCGGCATCGCGGCCGCGATCTCGGCGATCCTGCGCGACAGTCTGCGGGTGAACGACGAGTTGGGCGAGACGCTCCAGAAACTGGATGCGGCCAACGCCGAGCTGCGCGCACGTCTCGTCGCCGACCGCGATCTGGTGCTCGCCGAGGAGCGCGAACGCACCGCGCGCGAACTGCACGACGGCCTCGGGCACCGCCTCACCGCGATCGGCCTCTCCCTCGACTATGCCGCCCGCGTCAATGACCCGCACGCGGCGCACGACGAACTGCGGCACGCCCGCGAGCAGGTCGGCGAGTCTCTGGATGCGATGCGTCGGCTCGTGCGCGCGATGCACCCCGTCGAGCTGGGCACGCTGGACAACGCGGAGTCGTTCCGCGCGGTGGCCGAGGCATTCAAAGGCACGGGCATCGACATCGGCGTGTGGATCGAGGGCGACGACTCCGCGCTGACGCACGAGCGCTCCCTGCTGCTGCTGCGTTTCGTGCAGGAGGGGCTGACCAATGTTGTGCGGCACTCGAACGCGAGCTCCGCGCAGCTGCGGATTGCCGTCGACGCCGCGGGAACCGTGCGTGCCGTGCTCGAGGATCGCGGTGCGGCCTCGTCCGGCGTCGCCGTCCCCGTCGCCGTCATCGAGGGCTTCGGCCTCCGTTCCCTGCGCTCTCGCGCCGACGCATTCGGCGGAACGCTCGACGCGGCACCGACACCGAACGGTTTCCGACTGTCGCTCGCGCTGCCCGCGGCCGCACCGGAGGTGAACGACGCACCCGAGGCCGCCCTGCCGACGAGCGTCGCGACGCAGGGCGCCCGATGACGACCGCCCGCGTTCTGATCGTCGACGACCAGGAGCTGCTGCGACGAGGACTGCGCATGATCCTCGAAACCGACCCCGCCATCGAGGTGGTCGGCGAGGCCGAGAACGGGATGCGCGCGCTTGCGCTGATCCCCGAGCTCGCGCCCGACGTCGTGCTGGCCGACGCCCGCATGCCGGTGCTCGACGGGCTCGGACTGGTGCAGCAGTGCGCGGCGTCGCATCCCGGACTGCCCGTTCTGGTGCTCACGACCTTCGACGACGCCCGCCTCGTGCGCCAGCTGCTCGACGCGGGCGCCGCCGGCTTCCTGCTCAAAGACATCTCGACGGATGCGCTGACGGATGCGATCCGTCAGGTTCTCGACGGCGGCCTCGTTCTCGATCCCCGCGTCGCGCGCGCCGCGCTGTCGCCCGCCTTGCCGGCCAGCCGGCATCCGGTTCTCACGGACGCCGAACAGGCCGTCGCCGACCTCGTCGCCCGGGGCCTGCCGAACGCCGAGATCGCCTCGCGCCTGCATCTGGCGCACGGCACGGTGAAGAACACGGTGTCGGCGCTGCTGCGCAAGCTCGGCGAGCCCGACCGCACGGCGCTGGCGCTGCGGCTGGCGCGCGGGGTGGGGGCGTGAAGAGCGAGTTCTTGTCGCGCGAACCTGTGCGCGTCAGCCCTTGACCGCACCCACGGTCATTCCCGCGATCACGTGACGCTGGAAGATCGCATAGATGACCAACTGCGGCACGAGCACGAGAGTTGCCGCCGCCATCATGCCGCCGTAGTCGACTGAGTACTGCCCCTGGAACCGAGACACCGCAAGCGATACGGTCACGAGGTCGGGGTTGTTGATCAGAATCGACGCGAAGGGAAACTCGTTGAAGATGTACACCACGTTGAAGATCAGCACAGTTGCGATGACGGGCCGCATAAGCGGCAGCACGACGCTCCAGCAGAGCCGGAACAGACCGGCGCCGTCGATGATCGCCGCCTCCTCGATCTCGCCAGGGAACTCCCGAAGAAAGCCGGTGAGAAGCAAGGTGTTGAAGGGGATCGACACGGCGATGTACGGCAGGATCAGCGCCGCGTAGGTGCCGAAGACGCCGAGCGCCAGGTCGAGCCGGTAGACCGGGAACAACAGGATGTACACGGGCACGGCGAGGCCGGCGAGCAAGTAGTAACGCAATGCGGATTGCAGCTTCTTGCGACGGAAGATCATGCGCGTGAGCGCGAACGCCGCCGTGAACGACACCGCCGTGCCCACCGTGACAGAGATCAGTGCGATGAGAATCGTATTGCCGTACATCGTGAGCAGTGGCAACTGGCTGATCGCATTGATGTAGTTGTCGAGCGTCAGCTGGCTGAGGTCGAACGGGTTGCTCAGGATGTTGCCGCTCGGCTGGAACGACAGCAGCACGATCCAGAACAGGGGCAGCACGATAAGGAATGTCACGAGGTAGGCGAGCGCGCCCACCCAGAATCCGACGCGCTTCACCTTGGACCGGGTGCGCGGCGCGGGTGGTTCGGCGGCGTATTCCGATGGAGGAACCAGGTGACGGTCTTTCAGGATTGAGCTCATGCCTCTTGCTCCTTCTTGCCACGCGCGAGCGCGAGATAGCCGATCGACGCGGCGGCGCCGAGGAGGGTGACGATCACGGCGATCGCCATGCCGTAGCCGTATTGCTGATTGGTGAACGTCACGAAGTACATGTAGCTCACCAGGGTCTCCGAGCGGTGCACGGGTCCGCCACCGGTGAGCATGTAGACGAGCTCGAAGATCTTGAAGACGTTCGTGATCATCAGAATCGTCACGATGCCGAAGGTCTCCTTCATCATCGGGATCGTGATGAGGCGCAGCTGCTGCCAGGACGAGGCTCCATCGAGCGAACTCGCTTCCATCACATCCTGCGGCAGCAGCTGCAGGCCCGCGTAGAAGATGGTCATCGCGAAGCCGATGCTGCTCCAGATGAAGACGATCGAGATCATGTACGGCGTGAGGGTGTCGCCGCCGATCCACTGCACGGGCGAAGCGCCGAAGATGGCGAGCAGGCGGTTGAGCAGGCCGATCTTCGGGTCGAGGATGAAGACCCAGATCAGCCCTACAAGGATCGGCGCGATGATGGCCGGCCCGAATACCAGGGCCCGCAATGCGCCTGCCCCGCGGATCGCGGTGCGCAACAGCAGAGCCAGAGCGAACGATGAGGGCACGAGGAGAACGATGCTCACGACCAGGATGATGACCGTGTTCTGCAGAGCGATCCAGAAGAATGGATCCGAGCCCAGGGCCACGTAGTTGTCGAAGCCGATGAACTCCGGGGCACTGAAGCCCTGGAACTTCGTGAAGCTGTAGCCGAGCGAGTAGAGCACCGGGTAGATCACGAACAGTGAGAAGAGGATCGCGGCGGGCGCGATCATCAGCGCGATCTTCCAGCGGGAACTAATCCAGGTCACGGGCGGGACGCTTTCTATGGGAGCGGTTGGACAGCTGGAGCGAGGGTCGGCTCCGAGAACTCTGAGCCAACCCTCGCCTGCTGCTATTCGGCGTCGATCGCCTTCTGAACAAGATCGAGAGCTTCTTCGGGCGTCAGCTGGTTCTGGATGACACCGTAGATGCTGTCGTACATCGCGTTCGCCACCGGGGTCGAGACGAGCAGATCGGGCTGGGACTCGGGGCTGGTCACGCCGGGCGCCGCCGCCGCATCCAGCGCCGATTTGAGTGCGCTCTGGGTGGTCGCGTCGATCGTCGGCGTGTAGGTGGTAACCGGCGGCTGCCCGTTATCCACCAGGATCTGCTGGGCGGCGTCACTGTAGTAGAAGTCGATGAACTTCGTCACGGCGGCAAGCTTTGTCTGGTCTCCCGACACCTTGGCGCTGACGGCGAGGGGAGCCGAGGCGACGTTCATGATGATGTTCTGCTCTCCGACCCCGTCGGCGAACTGCGGCCCCTGCCAGAACGACACATCGGATGCGATCGAGGACTCTTGAATGGCGCTCGAGGCCCAGACACCCGAATCGAGCATCGCAGCCTTGCCGCTCGTGAATTGGTCCACGGCCTGCTGGTAGGTCTGCGTCGAGACGTTGGAGGCGAATGCTCCTGCGTCGCGCAGTTCGGCGATGTGCTCGTACAGGGTCAGGAAGTCGGGGTTGTTGAAGCTCTCGCTGCCGTCGAGGATGCCCTCGATCTTGTCGCTGTAGCCGAAACGGTCGAGGTCGGTCAGAAAGCTCCACACGGAGAACGCTGACTGGTTCGCGCCGTTGGAGATGGTCGGGATTCCCTTGGCATTGAGAGTCTTGGCAACCGTCAGCAATTCGTCGAAGGTGGTCGGCTTCTCGAGGCCGTTGTCGCTGAGGATCTTCTCGTTCACCCACAGCCCGGTCAGCAGTCCCTGGTAGGGCACGCCGAAGACCTTGTCCTCCTGCGAGAAGTTCGAGACCGTGCTGGCGGGGAACTTCTCGGTCAGGCCCAGATCGTCGAGCGTCGAGGTGAGATCCATGATCTTGCCAGCGCTGAACATCTCCTCGGCGTTGGCCTTGTAGATCCAGAACACATCGGGCAGGGTGTCGCTCTGCGCGGCGATCGACAGCTTCTGCAGATGATCGGCGACGGCTTCACCCGATACTTCGACCTCGATGTCGGGGTTGGCCTTCTGGAAGGCCTGCACGATGGCCCAGGTGGCCGGATCGGCGGTCTTCACGTCGGCGTTCTGCATAGACAGCGTGATCTTGGTGACGCCATCGGCGGAGCCGCCGCCGGTACTGCCGCAGCCCGCCAGGGCTACGGCAGTGACGGTTGCTGCCAGAGCGCCGATGGCGAGTCTGCGCAAGCTGTGTGTGCGTCTGAAAGGTAGGTGCACGGTCATCTCCTTTGATGTTCGGGTTCACGACGGAATGTGCTTCGCATCGAAACGTTTGCGGCGAACGTTTCTCTGAAACTAGAACGCTGACCGCGAGGCTGTCAAGTCCCGACTTAGGCGAGTTGGATTCGCTCGGTCGAGTCACGCAGCTCGATCTGCTGCTGCAGTCTCACCGTGCGGGGATTCGCGTCGCGAGACTCCAGACGATCCACGAGCAGCCGCACAGCCGTGACCCCCATGTCGAACGCGGGTTGACGCACGGTCGTGATCCTCGGCTCGAAGAGATCGGGATGGTTGAAACCGTCGAAGGTGGCGAAGGCGAGGTCGCCCCCGACCACCCGCCTGCCGCCCTGCACGGCTTCGAGAGCGAGGGTGGCCAGAGGCGTACTGGAGGCGATGAGCGCCGAGAAGATGTCTTCCTCGAGCATCTTCTCGAGCTGTGCACGCGTGTCAGGGTCGGTTTTCTCGAGCACCGTCTGCTCTGCAGGATCCAGACGGGCCCGCCTTACGCCGTCCCAGAAGCCGTCGAGGCGCTCGCGCAGCGTGGGCACCCTCTGGTCGCCGGCAACGAGCGCGAGGCGCTTGTGACCAGCGTTCACGAGGTGCATCACCAGGCGCTGCATGGCATCGCGGCTGTCTACGCCCACCTGATCGAAGGGCAGTTCGGGAAACACGCGGTCGAGCAGGATGACAGGCGCCTTGCTGCCCGTCAGCGTGCCGAGCAAGCCGGGGGCGGTGGCCGCGGAGCGGGCGAGAATCAACCCGTCGACCCTCCGGTCGAGCAGCGTGTGCACAGCCCGCTCCTCACGCTCGGCATCCTCGGCCGAGTTCGCGAGCACCAGGGTGAGGCCATGCTGCACGGCCGCATGCTCGACGCCGTGCACCATCTCGGCGAAGGCGGGCTCACCGGCATCCGACACCACCAGCCCGATGCTGTCGGTGCGGGATCGGCGCATAGCGCGGGCCAGCACGTCTTGGCGGTAGCCGGTCGCCTGGATCGCGTCGAGAACACGCTGCCGCGTCTTCGGCTCGACATTGCGCGTGCCGTTCACCACATGAGAGACCGTCGAAAGCGACACTTCCGCTCGCCGCGCGACGTCGTTCATATTCGCCATCGTTCTGACCTTTCGCACATCTCGGACCGCCTGTTTTGCGCAAATCTACCGGACGCCCGCAAGCGCCGCATAAATGCGGGCAAGCAGGAATTCAGACGGACGTTTGCGCCGACAGGCTTGAGCGATCTAGCATGTCCTCACGCGCAAACGTTTCGATGCGCATTCGCAGTGCTGCGCTCCATGCGGGCGCAGCCGAGGAAGGACAATGATGACCACATCTCGCACACCTGGCGGTCTGCTCGGCGATCTCACCCAGGCGCGTTCCCTGCGCACGGCCCGTTCGTCGAGCTTCGATCAGACCGGTCGCAACCGCGACAACTGGATCGTGATGCCCGGCGAAGAGCGCACGCTCGCCGATATCGAGGGGCCGGGATTCATCACCCACATCTGGATGACGCAGTCCTGCCGCATCCAGCCAGGCCCCGGCCAGATCGATCCGAACCTGGTCGGCGTGCCGATGCTCGAGATCCACAATGCTCTCGGCGTGAGCTGGGAGGTCGTGGATCCCGATTACTACCGCAAGATCGTCTTGCGGATGTACTGGGACGACCAGGAGACCCCCTCCGTCATCGCCCCGCTCGGCGACTTCTTCGGACTGATGAACTCGCTTTCCGGCAGCTACGAGTCGCTCCCGCTCTCCGTCTCGGCCAAAGAGCCCGAACTGCACACTTTCGGCGGATCGGCGGCCTTCAACAGCTACTTCCGAATGCCGTTCTCCTCACGCGCGCGAATCACGGTCGAGAATCAGAACGACATCCCTTACCTGCAGTACTTCTACATCGACTACGAGCTGCAGAAGGAGCCGCTGCCCGAAGACACGGTCTACTTCCACTCGCACTGGCGGCGCGCCCTGCCGCAGGGCTGGGGCCCCGATCTGCAGACGAACAGCATCGAGACCACCGTGGCCAACCTCACCGGAGACGACAACTACGTCGCACTGGAGACCGAGGGCCGTGGCCATTACGTAGGCTGCAACGTCGCAGTACGCCACTTCCAGGGGTCGTGGTGGGGCGAAGGTGACGACATGATCTTCATCGACGACGACACCTGGCCGCCGAGCCTGCACGGCACCGGCATGGAGGACTACTTCGGCCACGCCTGGGGCATGCAGCACAACGCCTATCTGTTCAATGGCACCATGGTGCACGAAGAGAACGTGCCGGGCTTCCATCACAGCTACCGCTTCCACATGGCTGATCCCATCCGTTTCGAGAAGCGCATCAAGGTGACGTTCGAGCACGGACACGGAAACCACCTGTCCGACGACTGGTCCTCCACCGCGTACTGGTACCAGACGCTGCCCTCGCCCGAGCTCACCATTCCGGCCGTCGAGGAGCGCCTGCCGCTGCGGCCCGTGGATCGCGTGATCGAGTCGCCCCTGCCCGAACTGAACGACGAGCAGAAGGCAGCCCGCGCGGCCGCCGCCGAGCGCATGGAGCGCTTCGTGACCCAGCGCGAGGCGATGCGTGCAGAACGAAAGGCTCAGATCGACCAGTGGGAGGCCTCCAACAAGGCCATCGCCCATGACGTTCGTGTGCGCTACAACGGAGCAGCCGAGTGATGCGCCCTCGTTTTCATTTCACCGCCGAGCGCGGCTGGATCAACGATCCGCACGGCATCACACCGCGCGACGGAGGTTACGACGCCTTCTTCCAGTACGTTCCCGACAGCACCGTCTGGGCGCCGAACTGCCATTGGGGACACGCTCGCGGAGATGACCTCTTCTCCCTCCAGGAGCTGCCGGTGGCGATCGCTCCAGGCGAGGGCGATGACGGCATCTGGACCGGTTCGCTGGTGACCGACGACACGGGCCGCACCCGTGTCTTCTACACCTCGACCTCGCAACCAGACATCGGCATCGGCCGCATCCGTGTGGCGGAGCCTACCGACGACAGCTGGCTGCAGTGGCGCAAGGGCGACTTCGTGGCCGGCGCACCAGCCGAACTCGAAACGATCGCGTACCGAGACCCCTTCGTCGTGCGCGAGCCGGAGGGATGGCGCATGTTCGTCGGAGCCGGCAGCCCTGACGGTGCGGCTCGCGCGCTGTCGTACACCTCATCCGATCTCGAGACGTGGGGCTACGAGGGCATCGCGCTCGAGCGCTCCACGACCGAGCGCGAGCCCGTGTGGATGGGAGCACTGTGGGAGTGCCCCCAGATCTTCGAGGTCGACGGCCGGTGGGTCATGGTCTCGTCGGTCTGGGACGACGACGTGCTCTATTACGCCGGCTACGCGATCGGCGACTACCGCGATGGTCGCTTCGTCGCGGAGACCTGGGGGCGCCTCACCTACGGACCGAGCTACTACGCGCCGTCGTTCTTCCGCGACGCCGACGGTCGGCCCTGTCTCATGTTCTGGATGCGCGGGGTCGAGGACCTCGAGACCGGCTGGGCGAGCGCGCTGAGCGTGCCGCATGTCCTCGGTCTCGACGGCGACCGACTGGCGGCCCGCCCGCATCCGGATCTCGAACGCTACCGAGGCGCCGAATCGGCGACCGGTTCGGTCGACGGCCTCGCGGCCGACGTGGTGTGGACACCGGAGCAGAACGACATGCTCGTCGTGGCCGGTGCCGACGGAGGCCGAATCGAGCTGCGCCGTGAGGACTCCTCGCTGATTGCGCGATCGAATGGCGAGCGCTACGTGCTCCCGTTCGACGGCGGGTCGGCGAGACTCGTACTGGATGCGCAGGCTGTCGAGATCTCCGGCTCGCAGGGCGCGCTCGGGTTCACCTGGCTGCCTGTCGGCGACGGCCTGTCGATCGTCGGCGGAGGATCGCCGGTCGTGCACGGTCTGCTGAGATGACCGCGCGTCACTCGGCTGCGGAGCCCCTGGGCCGCGCAGCCGAGGGCGGGTCGGCCGTTCCACCGTCGGTGCTCGTGGTCGGCGAAGCCCTCGTCGATGTGGTGCGGCACGGCGGTGCAGTGACAGAGCACCCCGGAGGAAGCGCTGCCAATGTTGCGCTCGGCCTCGGACGGCTCGGGGTGCCGGTCGACCTGTCGACGCATGTCGCCGATGATCCGCGCGGCCATGCCATCATCAGCCACCTCGGGGCTTCGGGGGTACGCGTACGGCCGGAGTCGGTTGCCGCGGCGCGCACCTCCACAGCAGTCGCCACGATCGATGCCGATGGAGCCGCCCACTACGAGTTCGATGTGTCGTGGGCGTTCCACGGCGATACGTCGCCGGCGGCGGACATCCTGCACATCGGGTCGTTCGCCACATTTCTCACGGACCCCGAGCAGATCATCGGTTACATCGAGCGCAGCGGCGCCCTTGAGATCTCGGTCGATCCCAATGTGCGACCGGCGCTCTCGGGCGAGCACAGCCAGGCGGTGCACCGCTTCGAGGCCGTCGCGCGTGCCTCGACAGTGATCAAGCTCAGCGATGAGGACGCCGCCTGGCTGTACCCCGGCCGCAGCCACGAGGCGGTGATCGATGGGCTTCTGGAGTGCGGCGCGGGCCTTGTCGTGCTCACCCGCGGCGCCCGCGGCCTGCGCCTTGCCACGCCGCTTCATCGAACCGCGGTGGCCGCGCCGCACGTTCACACAGTCGACACCATCGGGGCGGGTGACACCGTCATGGCTTCCCTCCTGGCGTCGGTTCGATGGGCTCCGAGCGCCACCTTGAGCGCCCACGATCTGCAGCTCATCGGCACCCGCGCCGTGGCCGCTGCGGCGATCACGGTCTCCCGTTCCGGCGCCGATCTGCCGTGGGCGGCGGATACCCTGTGAGGGAACACTCGAGAGCATCGAGGCGTTGTGGCAGAAGTACACCGGGCAGCCCTACCCCTGGTACGGCGGCCGCGACCAGCAGCGGGTCATCCTGACCATCAAGGCGAACAGCGTGAGTGGGCAGGGCTGATCGCTCAGGCCCCGGATGCGCTACGACTCCTGCCGGCGGGAGCGTCTCAGCGCGAGTGAACCCGCTCCCGCGAACAGAACAGCGATGCCCGCGGACAGCCAGACCCCCGTGCCCGTCACACCCGTCGCGGCCAGGCGATCGCCCGAAGTCGAGGCCGTCGACGGTGTCGTCGAACCGGTATCACCCGGCGCGGGTGCGGGGGTCTCGGTCGGCTGAGGCTGCGGCGTCGGATGCGCGAGTTCCGGCGTCGTCGACGGGGCAGCCCGGTGACGGGTGGCCTGCTCGTAGTCGTAGCCCATCGCCAGCAGCTCAGCGTCCTCGCTCCGAGGTGCGGCCAGTTCGAGCCCTGCAGGGAGACCGGCCGAGGTGAAACCGGTCGGGATGGTCATCGTCGGGATGCCCGTGAAAGCCCCGAGGCCGCAGAAGGGGTTGCTCGCCTCGTCGGGCGTAGCCGGGTTAGGCGAGGTGGGCAGGGCGATCGCGTCGATGTCGTTGTCAGCGAAGTACGCGTCGATGGCCGCGCGACCTGACTGCCACGCTGCGCCCGCCGCATCGTAGGCAGGGTTCGGGATGTCGGCCTGGGCGGTAATGTAGGCGGCCACAGCCGGGCTGATAGTGGAGGAGAATTTCGCGTCGGCCGCGATGTCGGACCAGGTCAAGGCATCGGCCGGGGCTGTCAGCTCCGCGAGCCCAGCCGGCCACGTCGCCGGCGTCGACGCGAAGAAGTCGTCGATACCCGCGCGCACGTCGAGCATGCCGCCGCTCGGAAGGGAGCCCGCGAACGCCAGGCTGAAAGGCACATCGACGATGATCGCGCCCTGTGCCTCGAGATCGACGACGGACTGCTCGTAGAGTGCGATGACCTCATCGGAACCGGCCACGGGTCCGAACAGCGACCAGTCCCAGTTCGCGACTGCGATCCTCTTGCCCTCGAGCGCCCGGTCCGACAGCCCGGCGACGTAGTCGGCGCCGTTCTGCTTGTCGGCCATGACCGTCAGCGGGTCCGCCGGGTCGTAGCCCGCGAGCACCTGAAGCAGAATCGCGGTGTCGGTGACCGACTTGCCTACCGGACCCGAGACATCCTGCCGAGGCGACAGAGGCAGGACACCGCTGACGCTCGTGAGCCCCATCGTCGGCCGGAAGCCGACGAGCGACTGGTGCACGCTCGGTCCGAGCAACGAGCCGCAAGTATCTGTGCCGACACCCGCGGTGCTGAACGCCGCAGCGACGGATGCAGCTACTCCACCGCTGGATCCGCCGGTCGTCAGCGCCTGGTCGTAGGGATTGTTGGCGGCGCCGCGCACCGAGCTGATCGAGTTCTTGCCCGAGAACGAGAACTCCGACATGTTGCTCTTCGCGATGATGATCGCCCCGGCGGCCCGCAGCCGTTCGACCGCCGTGGAATCGGCATCCGGTTGGAACGTCGCCAGCGATGCGCTGCCGCCACTCGTCGGCATGTCGGCCGTCGCGTAGTTGTCCTTCACCACGATCGGCACACCGTGCAGGGCTCCCCGGATGACACCGGCAGCTCTCTCGGAGTCGAGCTCGGCCGCCTCGGCGAGCGCCTCCTGGTTGACGGTGATGAGGGCATTCAGTCCAGGTTGGTCACCGTAGGCGGTGTCGTAGGCGGCCATGCGAGCGAGGTACTCCGAGACGAGTGCCACCGATGTCGTCTCGCCTGATTCGAGCTTGGCGAGGGCACCCGAGATATCGAGATCGAGCACATCCGGTGCCGCGACCGCGGCTGCTGTCGACGCGATGGCAGGCTGCGCGGATGCGGGCAGCGCGGCGGCGCCGAGAAGCGCGCCGGCGAGCGCCACGCAGACCGTTGCCGACGCCGCTCGACCCCGCGTGGCCGAACGAGAGACCGCGGCCTGTCGGGCGTCGAATGGGGTGACTGCAGGTTGCCGAGGTGTCATCTGCACATCTCAGCAGAGCCATGTCCACGCCAGAAGTGCCGTGTTGTCATGCCCAGGCGTGACATGTGTCATGGCGCTCCAGGCACTGTGGCACCGGTCGCAGAAACTACGCTGACGTCATGATGCCCGGTCGATTGCATACCCCTCGATCCGTCGTCGATCTGCGATGGATGCGACGAACGACCGCGGCGGGACTGTCGAGCCTCATTCTCGTGAGCGCCTACATCCAGCTCTTCCTCGGCATCTTCTACGGCGCCCCGAATGTGCGGATGCTCGTGCTCGTCATCTCGACGACCGCGTGCGTGATTCTCGCGCTGGCCATGGTGCCGACGCTTGTGCGGGCAAGCGGCATACTGTCCGCACGTAATCCGCTGGTCATCGCGCTGCTCGCAACGTCGTTACTCACGTGGGCGATCGCTCTTGCACCTCCGTTCGCCGGCTGGGGGTGGGCTTTCCTCGTCGCGATCAGCGGCGGAATGCTCAGCTGTCTCGTCTCCGGGTTGAAAAGCGGCGCGGTGATCGTGGCCACGATCGGAACGATCGCGCTGGGCGGGATCTCTCAGTGGGTAGGGCACGACCACACCGCTGTCGGAGTCGTCGCGTCGATATCCGGGACTCAGAACCGAGACATCGTGACCGTCGCCGGAGCAGTGCTCATGACCGTGCTCCCCCGCACTACCGTCTGGGTTCTGCGCGTCGTTCTGCGCCTCGAGGAGGCGCGGCAGACGGCATCCGAACTCGCCGTAGCGACGGAGCGACTCAGATTCGCAACCGATCTGCACGACATCCAGGGCCATCACCTACAGGTGATCGCGCTCAAGGGGGAACTCGCCGAGCGGCGGCTGCTCGCTGGCGAACCGGAGCTCGCAGCACGGGAGCTGGCAGATATCCGTGGCATCGCACAGGCGGCGCTGGAGGACACTCGCGCGGTCGTGAACGACTACCGCACCGTCACCGTGGCCGTCGAAGCCCGAAACGCGGCAGCGGTGCTGCGCTCGGCGGGGATCGACTGCGAGGCTCGAATCGATGCGCCCGATCTTCCGCCGCCCATGGGCGCGGTCTTCGCCGTCGCGATCCGCGAGGCGGCCACGAATATCCTTCGCCACAGCACCGCGACCGCGGCCTCGCTCGAGCTGATCCTGTCGAACGACGAGGAGTATCGACTGACGATCACGAGCAACGGTTCGAGCGCCCGACGGTCGGGAGGAACCGGCATCTCGGGGATCGGCGAGCGGGCGGCGGCGTGGAACGGCACGGTGCAGACCCGCCGCGACGACGACACCTTCACCCTTGTCGTGCGGATTCCGGCGCCCGCTGTGCAGCGGACCGAGGCCGGACGATGATCCGCGTCCTGATCGCGGACGACGAGGAACTCATCCGGGGCGCGCTTGTCGCCCTTCTTTCACTCGAACCCGACATCGAGGTTGTCGCCGATGTGAGCGATGGCAGGGCCGCGGTGGCAGCGGCTACCACCCACCGACCGGACGTCGTCCTGCTCGATCTCGAGATGCCGGAGCTCGACGGGATCGACGCGGCCAGAGAAATTCGTTCGGTCACCGCCTGCAAAACGATCATCGTCACCCGCCACGCCAGACCGGGCACGCTCAAGCGCGCCTTGACCGCGCAGGCCAGCGGGTTCGTGCCCAAGTCGACCCCGGCATCCACTCTCGCCGCCATCATCCGATCGGTCGAGTCCGGCGAGCGCTACATCGACGCGCAGCTCGCCACGGCGGCACTCACCGAGACGGAGAGCCCCCTCACCGCGCGCGAAACCGACGTGCTGCGCCTCACCGGCGAGGGCCTCGCCACCAAGCAGATCGCCAGGGCTCTCGGGGTAGCCCACGGCACGGCCCGCAATCATCTGTCGTCGGCCATGGCGAAACTCCACGCGAGTTCACGCGTCGCCGCCGCAGCCACAGCGCATGACAACGGGTGGATCTGAGGACGACACGTCAGATCTCTCCCATCGTGTCGAACTGGTCGAAAGCGATGGCCAGGAGTTCTCGTGACGAACGCGTCTCGCCCGGAGTCGCCCACACGGCCAGCGCCGTGTCGAAACAGGCGACGGCCGCCTGCACGATGACACGCGATCGGAGTGCCACGTCGGGTTCAGCCAGTCGGGACTCGACGAGAGGGATGAGCAGCTTTTCCCACAGCGCGTGCTTCTCTCGATGCCGCGCACGCAGTGACGCCGTGCTCGCCAACACCCGCAATCCGCGTTTCTCCCGTTCACCTTGCTCGCCCGACGAAGCCAGCAATCCATCGAAAGCCGCATGCAGCGATTCCCAGAGCGGCTCGCTGGGCGACCTGGCCGCGAACTGGTCGCGTACGAACTCCCCCCAGGGCCCGACATCTCCGATGACCGCGTCTTCTTTGGTCGGAAAGTAGCGATGGAAGCTTCGCGCCGACACGCCGACCACGGCTGCGATCTCCTCCACCGTCACGTTGTCGAAGCCGCGAAGAGCGAAGAGCTCGATCGCAACCTCCGACATGTGAGCTCGCACCGACGCCCGAGCGATCGACCGAAGGGGGTTTCCGGTAGAGGCGGAGGACGTCATGACACCATGATAGTCAGATCGATTGTCAGAGACTGACAGATATAACTTAGACTGACAGCACTCATACGAAAGGAAGCTCCCATGCAGATCAGGTCTCTCGGGCATCAGGGATTCACGTCATCGGCGATCGCCTACGGCGCGATGGGCACGGCTATCGGGTACGGGCCCAGCGACGACGCCGTGTCGATCGCCGCCATCCGTCGCGCCCACGAGCTCGGTGTCACTCACTTCGACACCGCCGAGATGTATGGCTGGGGCACAGGAGAGAAGCTGCTCGGAACGGCCTTGGCGCCGATTCGTGACGAGGTGACCATCGCGACGAAGTTCGGCTTCACGCACTCGTTCGGCCGGGATTCATCACCTGCCCACATCCGAGAGGTCGTCGACACGAGCCTCCGGAACCTCGATACCGACCACATCGACGTGCTGTACCAGCACGCTCCAGATCCCGGGGTTCCGATCGAGGACGTGGTCGGCGTTGTGGCCGAACTGATCGCAGCGGGCAAGGTGTCCTACCTCGGTCTGTCGAACACCGACAGCGCGAGCATCCGTCGCGCCCACGCGGTGCACCCGGTCTCCGTGATGCAGAGCGAGTACTCGATCTTCTCTCGAGATGCCGAGGCCCTCCTCCCCACTCTCGACGACCTGGGAATCGGACTCGTCGCCTACTCGCCCTTGGCCAGGGGATTCCTTACCGGCGGCGTGAAACCTCGAGACCACTACGACGCCACCGATTTTCGCCAGGGCGTTGGTTGGTGGGCGCCCGAGAACTTCGACACCAACCTGTCGATGGTCTCGAGGCTCACCGAGTTCGCGACGAGCAAGAACACGACAGTGGCCGGACTGGCTCTCGCCTGGCTTCTCGCCGTCAGACATGATCTCGTCCCCATCCCCGGCTCGCGCAGCTCAGAACGCGTGGAAGAGAATGTCGCCGCTGCGGAGGTGACCTTGACGACCGAAGATCTGGCCCGTATTCACGAAATCGTGCCGACAGGGGCAGTGGGAGACCGGGGTATGTGATCCAGCCGGGGTTCGTGAATCGACCGGATGTCGGCGGCGGAAGTCAACTCCCGCTAGGGGTGGTTTTCTGCTCGGTAACATCGGTCTAATGAGTCCTACGCGTCATCCGGTGCTGTCCGTTGTCTACTCCAGCACCGCCACCACAGCCTTCACCGATGCCGATCTTGCCGCCCTGCTCACGGTGAGCCGCCACAACAATGCCCGCGCCGGCGTCACCGGCATGCTGCTCTCTCGCCACGACCGGTTTCTGCAGGTGCTCGAAGGGCCGCAGCTCCAGGTCGAAGAGCTCATGACGAAGATCGCTGGGGACTCAGGACATCGCAACGTGCGCGTCCTGCTCAAGGAATCCGTCGATCGACGCCAGTTTCCTGACTGGACCATGAGCTTCCAGCAGCTCAGCAGCTCCGACGTAGACCAGGTTCCGGGCTACCGCAAGGCGTTCGACGACCTCTCCGACGAGACCAACGACGTCAACGCGACGACCGCCGCGGTGCGCGAGCTCGTGCACTGGTTCGAGGCCAGGCCCACACCCGCGATGTGAGCCCGATCGGCGCGTTCCGCACCGAAGCCGGATGTTAAAGACCTGCCTGGAGCAGTCGGATGTTCGCCCCGAGGGCTCCGGACGCCAAGAGTCCCGCGCCGAGCGGTCCCGAGGAGTCAGTGCCGAGCGGTGGCAGGAGCCTCAGGGCTTCGCGGACCGGCTCGGTGAGATGATCGAGCTGCCAATCGATCTCGGCCGAGCCGCCGACGCCGGGCGCATCCAGCTCTGCGGCCTTCGCCGCGTAGGCCGCCGCCCCCAACGCGTGCGCTCCCATGTGAGCGACGCCCGATGCCTGTCCCGCTGCCCAGGCGGCAGCCTTCGCCGCGGGCGAGCTGACCACCTGAGCTGCCCGGTTGGCGACGAAACGACGACGGATCTCGCCCGCGGCATCGAGCTGACCGTCGGCGAACGCACGGGTCCGGGCGATCGCATCCCGGGCACGGTCGTCGTCAGGAGCCTCCGCTTCGAAGACATGGAGCACCCTCTCGGCACAGTCCGCCGCCCAGGCGGCCACGAGTCGCCGGTCTTTTTCGCTGAGCGCCTGCGGAGAAGTCATGCCAGCACCTTACGCAGCGTCGGCCGGCCTAGACGCGAGGCACAGCCGCTCCGCGCCCGCGGCGCTTGCGCACAGAGAGCGTGACGGCCAGCGCGGGCAGGCCCAGCGCCAGCATCCAGAACCCGACGATGCCGACCACCCATACGGTCTGCGCGAGCGCGAAGCCGTTCTCGGCATCCTGCACCGACTCTTCGGTGACGGGCTGGATGCTGCCTACCGGGCCATGCTTCACCGACCGCGGCGGGTCGTCGGTGATGACCAGGAACGACTGCTCGGCCGGGTAGTCGGACGAGGGCGGGAAGCCCCAGTGCTCGCCGCCTGCAAAGGTGACGGTCGTTCCGGGCCCGCCGTCGGCATCCGGAACAGCGACCTCGTAGTAGCCGGTGGTCTTGGGCAGGCCCGATGTGGTGTCGACCTCGGAGAGCGTTCCCGTGAGGACGACACTGCGGCCCACCGCGTCGCGTTGGAAGTCGACGCCGCTCGCCGCAGTGTCTTTGGCGAGGCCGAAGACGTAGAGGGTGATGATGCCGGGGAGCAGCATGATGCCGAAGATGAGCCAGATTCCCCAGACGGGGAAGGGCTTCTTCTTGCCTGCGCGCGGGAACGGCGGGAGGGTGGTCACGAGGCGGACCCGCTGGTCTCACTCGCGACGAAACGGTGCTCGCGCCACGACTCGATGCCGTCGAGAGCCGACTCGAGAACGGCCCGCTGGCTGTCGTAGCCGCGCAGGCTCGGCGAGTGCAGGAGCGGCATCGGCAGGTCGAGGATCAGGGATTCGCCCGTCGTGTCGTTCGGGCGGAGGATCTCGACCACGAGCGCGAGGGCGCGTCGTTTGCGCACGACGGCGACACGTCCGATCGAGCCCCAGCGCAGAACGAGCTCCGGCCTCGTCGGGTCGGCCCTGCGGTGCAGACCGATGGCGGTCTCGGAGACGACGACCACCATCGACGCGACGACGGGGCCCGCGAGTCGCCGGCCCAGCGCCTGCTGCAGCGAGGCGCGGAGTTCTCGGGAGACCCCGAACTCCATCACGACGGCTCGAGGAAACTGAGCGCGTATCGCCGCGAAGCGCCGAGCGGCTCGCGCCTCGGCGATGTACAGTCCGATCACCAGGGGCACGACTACGAGTGCACCCAGGAGAAGATCCACCTCGAACGGAAAGTCGGGCGGAGAGGCACTGTGCGAAAAGTTCTCGGCCGCCCATCCCGCGAAGGCGGCCAGGGGCCAGATCGCCGGCAGAGCGAGCAGATACCAGAGGGCGTAACGCCACCGCCACTGAGTCATCGAGCTCCCCGCCAGACGGGCCGCGATCTGCGTACCCTCCTTCGACCCTATCGAGTGGGCTGCGGGAGTCGAATCGAGACGACGTTCTGTCGCGGCCGCGATCGGAGTACTACTTTGGCCGTATGGCCGATCGCGCTATTCCCAATCTGCCGTCTCGTGACTTCGACGCGACGGTCTCGTTCTACGGCGGCTTCGGATTCGAGCCGAGCTACCGTGGCGACGACTGGCTCAGCCTGCGCCGCGGCGAGCTCCAGCTGGAGTTCTTTCCGTTCCCCGACCTCGTGCCGGAGGAGAGTTCGTTCATGTGCAGCGTGCGCGTCGACGACGTCGACGAGCTGTACCGCCAGATCGCACAGTCCGGCGTCGAGGAGAAGTCCGTGGGGCATCCGCGACTGCATCCCGTGCACCTGCAGCCCTGGGGACATCGAGCGGGCTTCCTCATCGACCTCGACGGAACGCAACTGCAGCTCATCGAGAACGCCGCGTGACTGCCGAATTCGACTGCGTGACGACCTCGAGCAAGTCTGTCGAGCAGATGTTCGATCTCGCGAGGAACATCGACACCCATACCCGGTCCCAGGCCGACGCCGGCGAGAAGGCCGTCGCAGGCGTGACCGGGGGGCTCATCGGACTGCACCAGAACGTCACTTGGAAGGCCCGGCATTTCGGGCTGCCGTTCACGCTGACGAGCCGGGTCACGGAGTTCGAACCGCCCCATCGTTTCGTCGACGAGCAGATTCGCGGCCCCTTCACGACCTTTCACCACGAGCACCGCTTCGAGGCGACGGAATTCGGCTCGGTGATGATCGACCGCGTTCGCTTCGACGCGCCGTTCGGACCTCTTGGTCGGGCTGTCGAGAGGTTCGTGCTCGCCCGGTACATGCGGCGCCTCATCGAGGAGCGCGGCCGATTCCTCGCCGCCCCGTGAATCTCAGACGCTGAGCGAGACCTTCGTGCCGAGCGCCTCGATCGCCTTCTCGTTGCGGCTGTAGTGCGACCACTGCCCGATGCGGGTGCAGGTCACCAGGCCGGCGCGCTGCAGAGTGGCCATGAACTGCGACGCGGTCGACTGCGAGACCTCGGCCCTGGCCTGGATGTGCTTGAGGCACACCCCCACCTCGGCTGCAGGCACGTCTTGCGGCGGGAACGACTCCGGCTCCTTCAACCACCCCATGATCGCGAGGCGGGTCGGATGGCCGAGGGCCTTGAACACCGCCACGAGATCGGGCTCCTGCGTCTCGCTCATTCTCCCACCATATCGCAATATCGGTATTTACCGATGATGTGATAGATCTTAGATCGGTAAATTGCGATCTAACGATGGAGAAACCATGACACAGAAGACGGCCCTGGTAGTCGGAGCGCGCGGCGTGATCGGAGGCAATCTCATCGATTACCTGGGATCCCTCGGCGAGTGGAACATCGTCGGTCTCTCACGCCGGGGCGGCCAGGATCGCGGGCGGGTGCGCCACATCGCGGTCGACCTGCTCGACAGCGAGGCGACCGTCGACTCGCTGCGGGGGCTGTCAGACGTGACCCACGTGTTCTATGCCGCCTACCAGGACCGACCCACCTGGGCCGAGCTCGTGCCGCCGAACCTCGCCATGCTCACGAACGTGGTCGACGCCATCGAGCCCGTCGCCCCTGAGCTCGAACACATCGGCCTGATGCAGGGCTACAAGGTCTACGGGGCCCATCTCGGCCCCTTCGCGACGCCGGCCAAGGAGTCCGATCCGCCGCACATGCCTCCCGAGTTCAACGTCGACCAGCAGCAGTTCCTCGAACGCCGACAGGCCGGCGCGAGCTGGACCTGGTCGGCCCTGCGCCCATCCGTCGTCGCCGGCGTCGGCCTCGGAAACCCGATGAACCTCGCCATGGTGATCGCCGTTTACGCCTCGATGAGCAAGGAGCTGCGCATCCCCCTGCGGTTCCCGGGCAGGCCCGGCGCCTACACGAGCCTCATCGAGATGACGGATGCCGACCTGCTCGCCAAGGCCATGGTGTGGGCGGCGACCACCGAGTCCGGTCGAAACGAGGCGTACAACATCACCAACGGCGACATGTTCCGGTGGTCGTCGATGTGGCCGCGCATCGCCGCGTTCTTCGATCTCGACGTTGCTCCCCCGCTCGAGATGAGCCTCACCGAGGTGATGGCCGACAAGGAGCCCCTGTGGAACGCCATGATCGAGTGCCACGGCCTCGTCGCCACTCCCTACTCCGACGTCTCGTCGTGGGCCTTCGGCGACTTCGTGTTCGCGTGGGACTACGACGTCATCTCGGACAGCTCGAAGTCCCGTCGCGCCGGGTTCCACGAGTACGTCGGCACCGAGGCGATGTTCCTGCGCATCTTCCAGGATCTGCGAGACCAGCGCCTCATCCCGTGAGGGAGGGCGACGGATTCTGCACCCTGCCCTCCCGAGATCTGTCGCTAGTATTCCTCCGATGACGACCGCGCCCGCACCCCTCTCGCCTCGTCTCTTCGATACGCGCGTCATCCGCAGCAACCGGATGACTCGGACGTTCGTGCGCGTGACTCTCGGCGCACCGTCTCTTCGGCACTTCGCCCCGTGGGGCCTGGACCAGCGCGTCAAGCTGATCCTCCCGCACGGCGGCGACCGGGCCACGACCGAGGACCGCTCCTGGCGGGGCCGGTTCTCCGAGGAGGTCGACGGCATCTCCGCACCCGAATGGCGAGCCGAGCTCGCGCGGTTGCCCCCGGCCGATCACCACCTCGCGCGCACGTACACGACGGCCGCCGTTCGCCCCGGGGAGTGCGAAATCGACATCGACTTCTTCATCCATCACCCGACAGGGCCTGCCTCCAGCTGGGCGGCCTCCGCGGCTCCCGGCGATCGAATCCTGGTGTCGGGTCCCGACGTTCGAGCAGACGACCGGCGGCACGGCATCCAGTGGCGCCCGGCCGAGCCGCCCACGGTCGTGCTCCTGCTGGGCGACGAGACGGCGATTCCTGCGATCAACGGAATCGTCGCGTCCCTCGGCACCGACACGCGAGGAACCGTCATCGTCGAGGCAGATGACGTGCATGCGTGCCCGCCGATCGAGAACGTGCCGGTCGGCGTGACCGTTCGGCACGTCAGCCGCGATCGAGGTCGACCCGGCGCGACTCTCGGCGCGGCCATCGCACGGTGGGCCGCATCGGATGCCCACGAGGCGCGAGTCGCAGGAACAGGATTCGCCGCATGGATCGCCGCCGAGAGTTCCGCCGTCTCGGGACTGGGCACAGCTGTCGCAGAGTCAGGAATCCCCCGCGAGCTCATTCACCGTCAGGGCTACTGGAGAGTCGACGGGCGGGAGGCGAGCAGATAGGTAGGGTAGCCTAACCTTGGTCGCCAGGGTCGTCGATGTTCATCCGTACGCCGACCCAGAGGGCCTTCAATGCCGCCGTTCCCTTTCGCCGCCCGCCGCCTCCGACCCGCCGCAGTGCTCGCCGGCATCGTGATCACCGCGCTCGCCCTGTCCGGCTGCTCAGCCCAATCGACAACGCCGGCCGCGACCGACTCGGCCGATGAGGGAACGATCACTGTCACTCACGCCCGAGGCGAATCGGACGTGCCGGCCCAGGCGAAGCGCGTCGTCGTGCTCGAACCGGTCGCGCTCGACACCTCCGTCGCACTGGGCATCATTCCCGTCGGCGCGGCTGTCCTGAACGAGGCCGCGGGAATCCCTTCGTATCTCGGCACGGACGCGAGCGGTATCGAGAGCGTCGGCACGGTGACGGAGCCGAGTCTGGAGAAGATCGCCGCCCTCGCCCCCGACCTCATCATCGGCACCGAGTCGCGCCACTCGGCCCTGTACGACCAGTTGGCCTCGGTTGCTCCCACCGTGTTCCTCGCCTCTCAGGCAGACCCGTGGAAGGACAATGTGACGCTCGTGGGCGAAGCCCTCGGCAGAGCGGATGCGGCCGCGGACCTGCTCGCCGGCTATGACGACCGTTGTGCCGAGGTGAAGGACGAGTTCGCGATCAGCGGCGAGACGGCGCAGCTCATCCGGCCCCGCGACGGTCTGCTGACGGTCTACGGCCCGGAGTCGTTCGCGGGCAGCACCCTCGAGTGCGTCGGGTTCACCACCCCGGCACGAGACTGGCAGGACTCCATCTCCGTCGATCTGTCGCCCGAGAAGGTTCTCGAGGCGAAGGCCGACCTCGTGGTCGTGACCACGACCGACGTCGACGACACGTCGACGATTCCCGAGGCGATCACCGCCAATTCGTCGTCGTTTCCCAACGTGCACCTCGTCGATCAGTCCCACTGGATCACGGGAGTAGGGCCCCTCGGCGGCCTCGCGGTGCTCGACGACATCGAAAGCATCCTCCGCGACGCTCAGTGAGTGCGGCAGACGGGGCCACCGCCCGCACAGCACCGCCCTCGGCACGGTCCGCGGGAGCACCCGCTGAATCGACCCGTCGATTCGCTCTCTTCATAGCGGCAGCCTGCGTGCTCGTCACCCTGCTCCTCGTTCTCTCCCTGGTGATCGGCACGAACATGGTGTCGGTGTCCGTGCTGCTCGACACGCTGGCGGGCAGGGGAACAGAGGAGTCGCGTTTCATCCTCCTCGACCAGCGAGTGCCGCGGTCGGCGGCGGCGCTCGTGGTCGGAGCCGGCCTCGGCGGCGCGGGGGCACTCATCCAGGCCGTCACCCGCAATCCGCTCGCCGATCCGGGAATCCTCGGCGTCAATGCGGGAGCGGCGGCGGCGGTCGCCGTCGCCATCGTGTTCCTGGGCGTGACCAGCCCGAGCCAGTACGTATGGTTCGCCTACGCCGGCGCCTTCGTCTTGACGGCGGCGGTCTTCCTCCTCGGATCGGCCGGGCCGCGTCGGGCCGATCCCCTTACTCTCACCTTCGCGGGGCTGGCCGTCGGTGCCGTCCTCTCCGGGCTCACCACGGGCCTCACGCTCACGAATCCCGATGCGTTCGAGCGGATGCTCGGCTGGTCGGCCGGCAGTCTTCTCGGCCGGGGGTTCGACGTGACCACCCCGGTGCTGCTGCCGCTGGCGGTGGGCATCGTCCTTGCCATGGCCATCGGACCCGCGCTCAACGCCATGGCGCTGGGCGACGAGGTGGCCACGGGCCACGGCGTGAGCGTGCCGCGCACCCGACTGCTCGCCGTGATCGCGATCACCCTTCTCGCCGGCACGGCCACTGCCGTGGCCGGCCCCATCTCATTCGTCGGCCTGATGATGCCGCACGTGGTCCGGTGGGTCGTGGGAGTGGATCACCGCCGCATCATCGCCGGATCGATCGTCACCGGGCCGATTCTGGTGCTCATCTCCGACATCATCGGGCGACTCGTGGCGCTTCCCGGAGAGATGCCGGTCGGCATCGTCACCGCGTTCGTCGGCGCTCCCGTACTCATCGTGCTCGTGCGTCGGAACCGTCGGGTGACCGGCCTGTGAATCGTCGATCACCACACCGGTTACGCCCCGCGACGGTGAACCTGACCCTTCTCGTTCTTCTCGCGGTTCTGGCCGCGATCGCCGCGATGACCGGAGATTTCATCGTTCCGTTCGGCGACCTCGTGAAGGTGCTGTCGGGCACAGCCGGCGACCTGGCGACCACTGTCGTACTGGAGTGGAGAGTGCCCCGCATAGCGGCGGCCATCGTCGTCGGTTCGGCTCTCGGAGTTGCCGGAGGCCTCTTTCAGACCGTCACCCACAACCCCCTCGCGAGTCCCGACGTGATCGGCCTCTCCAACGGGGCTTTCGTCGGGATGCTCGTCGCGCTCATCGCCGCCGGATCGTCGATCGAGTCACGCACCATCGGCGCCCTGGTGGGCGGCATCGCCGTCGCCCTGCTCATCGTCGTTCTCGCGCGCGGCCTCGGCATCGGCGGTTTCCGCTTCATCGTCGTGGGAATCGCGATCTCATCGATGGCAGCCGCTGTGGGCACATGGCTCCTTCTGCAGGTCGATGTCGATACGGCGCTCTTCGCATCGGCCTGGGGTGCGGGCACGCTCGCCGGCGTGACCGTCGGCGGCGTCGCCACCGCAGCCGTGCTGGTCGGGATCCTCTTCGCCGTGATCCCCCTTCACGCGCGAGCCCTGCACCAGCTCGGTCTCGGCGACGACATCGCCGTCGTCACAGGGGTGCGCATCACGGTGACACGCATCACGATGCTCGCCGTCGGTGTGGTTCTCGTCTGCGCGGCCACGACGGTGGCGGGGCCCGTGGCCTTCGTCGCCCTCGCCGCCCCGCAGATCTCTCGACGGATCGCCTGCACGCCCCATATCCCGCTGCTGACGACGGCGCTCTTCGGCGCCGTCATGCTCAGCGCCTCCGACCTGATCGCTCAGCACGCCCTGCCCGTGACGGTTCCCGTCGGGGTCGTCACCGTCGTACTCGGAGGCTGCTACCTCGTGTGGTTCCTCGTTCGAGAGGCGCGGGCGAGCAGGCGCGCCGGGCAAGGGGCCTGAAGCGAGCCCCGTCGGCTCGGCTCAGTGGTGATGCTCGACCACCCACTCGGGGAACGGGTCGGAGTAGTGCGCCCAGGCATCCGCTCCGGCCACCAGCTCGTCTGCCGTGAGCAGGCAGTCGCCGAGCGTCGCCGCGAGTGCCTCCCCGTCGAGACCGGGGCCGAAGAACACGATCTCCTGGCCGATCGGCGAATCCGGCTGCCAGCTCAGCATGTCGGTGGGTCCGAGGTCGAGCACGTCGCCGGCGGTCGCCCACGATCCGACCCTGGCCGGGCGCGTCGCGAGCCGCACGAAACCGCGCGACCGGGCGACGCATCCGACGGTGTCGTGAGTCAGTCTCTCGGTCACGGCCGCGTGCAGGCGGCCCGGGTGGAACGGTCGCGGGTCGCGGAAGACGAACGTCGTGCAGGCATCAGAGACCGGATGCGCGGGCGCAGTGTCGGCGATCTCACGCTGCCACCCCATCGTGGCTCCCAGCCTGTGCGCTCGTCCGCGCACCAGCAGCCCCGACAGCTGTCGCGCGTGCTCCATGTCGAGCGGAGACAGCAGCAGGGCTGACGGCGCCAGTCGCGCGAGGAACGCGAGCGCCAGGCGGGTGTCCGCCGGCGCAGCCGCATCCGGCACGTCTGTCAGCACGATCATGCTGGCGAACTCGAGGCGGGACGCCAGACGCCCCGGCGAAGTGAAATCCCCTTCGTTCCGGGCCTCGGGCGCGCGGTGGAAGAGGAGCTCGCCGATCTCGCGCACCGACGTCACCGCCACGACGTCGCGGATTCCGATGGGAGGCCTGGGGCGCCGGGAGTCGAGCATATGCTCGAGCACCAGGGCGATCTCGACGATGTCGGCGTGCGGTTCGACGACGATGACGGTGTTGCCGGTGAGCCCGTCGTCGTAGTCGGATGCGAGTCGGTGCGCGAGTTCGACGGCGAACGAGGCGTCGTCGTCGCCCCCGACGTCGAGCTCGACGGGGGCCTCCGATGCGGGGCGGCCGCTGAGCACGGCGGCGATCTGCTGCGCAGCCCGACGGTCGCTGCCGCCCACCAGGGTCACAGCGAGACCGGCCAGTGAACTGCGGTCGAAGGAGTCGGTCATGTGGGCTACTGTATGTGAGAATCGTTCTCAATAACAACCGGAGGCAGCCGTGAAGGTACGCAATTCGATCAGGTCCATGAAGAAGATGCCGGGCTCGCAGGTCGTGCGCAGACGGGGTCGCGTGTTCGTGATCAACAAGCTCAACCCGCGCTTCAAAGCCCGCCAGGGGTGAGCACGCCGCGGTGACGGATCCGCCTGCCGCTGCAACGCAGGAAAAACGGGCCGTATGGGGGAGTTCCGCACGCTGGGAGTCGGTTCTTCCTGAGTTGCGGCGCGACCCCGCCGTTACCAGAAGCTGAGCGGCGCGCAATGCCCCCGCCCTGAGAACCCGCCCGTCCTACGGTGGATCGTATGACGGAACGCGACCAGTACACCTTCACGAACCCGGTCACCCAGTACGACCGGGTCGAACCGCCCGTGCAGCATCAGCCCGAGCCCGGGGTGCAGGCGCAGATGACACCGGTTCCCGATCTCGGCGAGAAGACCTACCGAGGCACCGGCCGACTCACGGGCCGCAAGGCACTGATCACCGGCGGCGACTCGGGCATCGGCGGCGCCGTGGCGATCGCCTTCGCCCGCGAGGGCGCCGACGTGGTCATCGTGCACCTGCCCGCCGAGAGGGAGGACGCCGATCGCATCGTCGGCCTGATCGAGCAGGCCGGCACGAAGGGCCACGCGATCGCCGCCGACATCAGCGAGGCCGTCACGTGCCGCGCCATCATCGACGAGGCCGTGAACGTGCTCGGCGGACTCGACATCCTCGTCAACAACGCCGGCAAGCAGATCGCCGTCGATCGGCTCGAAGACCTGAGCGACGAGCAGTTCGAGCAGACCTTCCGCACCAACGTGTTCGCGAACTTCTGGCTCACCAAGGCCGCGCTCCCCCACCTGCCCGAGGGCGCCACCATCATCAACACCGCCTCGCTCGAGGCCTACAAGCCGGCCCCCGACCGCCTCGACTACGCGTCGACCAAGGCCGCGATCAACAACTTCTCGAAGGGTCTGGCGCAGCAGCTCGCTCCCCGCGGCATCCGCGTGAACATCGTCGCGCCCGGCCCCACGTGGACCGCGCTGCAGGTGTCGGGCGGAGTCTCCGACGAGCAGATGAAGGCCTTCGACGACGAGAGCACCTACCAGCGCTCCGGCCAGCCGGCCGAGCTGGCGCCCGCCTACGTGTTCCTCGCATCGGCCGAGTCGAGCTACGTCTCGGGCGAGACGCTCAACGTCAACGGGGGCATGGTCACACCGTGACCGCCGCCGACGGAACCGTCTTCTTCCTCCCCGGCCTCGGATTCGACGCGGCAGCCGCCGCTCCGATCGCCGACGCCCTCGACAGCCTCGCGGGCGGTCGCCTGCGCGTTGTCGGCATCGACCTGCCCGGGCACGGCGGGTCTCCGGATGCGCCGAACGGCTCAGTATCGGCGCTCGCCGACCGCGCGCTTCAGGTCATCGAAGCCGAGGCCGACGGCGGCCCGTTCGTGATCGCGGCCCACAGCATGGGCGGCAAGGTCGCGGCCGTCGCAGCCCATCGCATCCTGAACGGCGACGCGAACGTGTTCGGCCTCGCCGCGCTCGTGCTGCTCGCGCCGTCTCCGCCGACCCCCGAGCCCATGGCCGACGACAAGCGCGCCGAGATGCTGGGATGGGCCGAGAACGGGCTCATCTCCGAGGAGCACGCGATCGAGTTCGTGGCGCAGAACGTGGCCACCCCGCTCAGTGACGACGACGAGCGCGCGGCGATCGCCCAGGTGCGCCTCATGTCGCCGCTCGCGTGGCGTCGCTGGCTCACCGATGGCAGCACGGAAGACGTGTCGGAGGAGCTCGGCTCGATCGACCTTCCCGTCGTCGTTCTGGCCGGCGAAGACGACGACGACCTCGGCGCATCCGCCCAGCCGGGCCTCGTCGCCGAGCTGTACCCGCGGGCCCGCGTCGTCGCTTTCCCCGAGACAGGGCACCTGCTGCCCTACGAGCGGCCCGCCGAGGTGGCGGCCGAGATCGTGCGGCTGTGGGATGCGACGGTATCGGTGAGCCCGCAGCTCACGCCCGAATGGGGCCGGCTCGTCGCCTCCGACCGCACGGCGCCCGAGGCGCGCGGCTTTCTCGCGCGCAGGCTGATCGCCGACGACCCGGACTACCGGCCTCGCGCCCTCTCGGCGGCGCAGCTCGCCACGCTTCGCCTCCTCGCCGACCGGCTCGTTCCGCAGCCGGAAGGTCGACGCATCGACCTCGCCGCGCGAGTCGACGACGACCTCGCATCAGGGCGCGGAGACGGGTGGCGAAACGCCGGGCAGCCGGATGACGCCTCCGCGTACCGCCTCGGACTCGACGACCTCGCCGCCCTCTGGCCCGACGACACGGATGAACAGAACGCGGCGGCCGAGCAGGACGCCCTGATCGCGGGCCTCATCTCGGGCGAACTGAACGACCACGAGGCACTCGGCGGCGACGACTGGAACGGCGAGATGCGCCAGCACTGGATCGACGATGTGCGCGCCGACCTGACCCGAATCTGGCTGGCACATCCGGCCTCTCTCGCCCGCGTGGGCTACGACGGCTTCGCCACCAGCGGCGCGGCGACCGGCGACGCTGGCTACGTCGCCGTCGCGGCCGGCCAGCGCGACCCCTGGGAGCCGGCCGAGCTCGGAAGCATCGCATCCGACGATGACGACGAGTACGACGACGACGAGCAAGACGACGGGCGCGACAGCCCCACCCCGAACAACACCCGAACCGTCGAGGAGAACCCCGCGTGGATCTGAGCCGCATGCGCACGTACGACCGAGACGAGATCGTCGATGTCGTCGTCGTCGGAACCGGAGCGGGCGGGGGTCCGCTTCTCGCGCGCCTCGCCGAGCGCGGACTGAAGGTCGTGGCCCTCGAGGCCGGCCCGAACACCGACCCCGACGGTTTCACGAACGACGAGATCGAATCGCCGCGCATCAACTGGATGTCGGAGCGACTGTCGGGCGGCGACGACCCCACCGCGTTCGGAACGAACAACAGCGGCTTCGGCGTGGGCGGCGGAACGCTGCACTGGGGCGCGTTCACGCCGCGCCCCGACGCGCGCGACATGCGGCTGCGCACCGAGACGGGCGTCGGCGAGGACTGGCCGATCGACCACGCCGAACTCACCCGCTACATCGTGGAGGTCGAGCGCACCATCGGCGTCTCCGGCCCGACCCCGTATCCGTGGGACCCGGAACGCGAGTACCTCGAGCCTCCCGTCGACCGCAACGCCCCCGCCGACCTCATGGCGGCCGGATGCGCACAGCTCGGCATCCGGGCCACGGATGCGCCGGCGGCCATCCTGAGCCGTGACCGCGACCAGCCGCACTTCGGCGAACGGCGGGCGAGCCAGAACCTGGGCAGCATCCATCAGGGCGAGCGCTACGGAACGAAGGCCACGACCGCGAACACGTACCTGCCGGCGGCCGTCGCCTCCGGAGCGGAGATCCGCCCCGAATCGATGGTGCACGGCATCGAGCTCGACTCGCTCGGCCGCGTCGAGGCCGTGGTCTACCGGCACGAGGGCGTCGAATATCGCCAGCGCTGCGCTGCCCTCGTGCTCGCGGGCGGCGGCATCGAGACCCCGCGCCTGCTGCTGAACACGGGGCTCGCGAACTCCTCGGGCCAGGTCGGCCGCAACTTCCTCGCGCACGGCGGCGTGCAGGTGTGGGGCCGCTTCGACGAGCAGATCCGCGGCTACCGCGGCTACCCCTCCTCGCTGATCAGCGAAGACTTCGTGCGCCCCGACGACGTCGACTTCGCCGGCGGCTACCTCATGCAGAGCCTCGGCGTGATGCCGCTGAACTACGCGAACACCCTCGTGCGCGGCGCAGGGCTCTGGGGCGACGAGCTGATGCAGGCGATGGATGCGTGGCGCTATTCGGCCGGGATCGGGATCAACGGCGAGTGTCTGCCGGCGGAGGACAACAGGCTCGTGCTCACCGACGAACGGGATGAATGGGGCGTGCCGCGCGCCCTCGTCACCTTCGCGGCCGGCACCAACGAGCAGGCCATCGAAGACCACGCTCTGTCGACGATGACGCGGATCCTCGAGGCGGCGGGAGCGCGGGAGACGCGGGTGCTCGCCCGCACCGCGCACACCCTGGGCACGTGCCGCATGAGCGCCGACCCGTCTACGGGCGTGGTCGACGCCGACGGCCGCAGCCACGACATCCCGAATCTGTGGATCTCGGATAACTCGACTTTCCCGAGCGCCCTCAGCGCCAACCCGTGCCTGGCGCAGCTGGCGCTGTCGCTGCGCACCGCCGACCGCATGCTGGCCTGACGGTCACGACCACACGTCTCCTCGTTCGACAGGATGTATCGACGACACTCCGGTCGCTGAGCTGTGACGCGCCGACGCAACTTCGATTCGTCCTGTAATAGCCGGGCGGGACGCGACTGACTACGGGGCAGCCGTCCTACGGGCAGCCGTCCTACGGGGCAGCCGTCGATGGCTCAACGCCCAGGAGGCGGAGTATCGCCGGGGCCAGCACGTCGGCGGCATCAGATATCTCGGCCGGCGAGAGCGATGTCGTTCGTCTGAGGACGGCCAGGATCGCGCCGAGGGCGGCGGTCACGAGGATCTCGAACTCGAGAGTGTCGGCGACGGTGCCACCGTTCGTCATCGCTGCGCTCACATCGGCCCGGATGCGCTCGCCTCGCGGGTCACCCTCGTTATCGATCAGCGCGAGGCGCTTGGTGAGAATAGCGGCCGTGCGCGGTCGTTCGAGAGCCAATCGGCCGGTGTGCCGGACACTCTCGATCAGACGCGTCACAGGGTCGGAATCGTCGGGCAGGCTCTCGTCGAGCCAGCCGAGGTACTCGTCGACAGCCGACGTAGCCGCCGCGTCGAAGAGCTCGTCTTTCGACGAGAAGTAGTTGTAGAACGAGCCGAAGCCCACATCGGCAAGATCGGTGATCGCCTGGATGCTGGCGTGCGCGTCGTCGCCCGTGGCTATGAGCTGCTGTGCGGCGTCGATGAGGGCAGCGCGGGTGCGCTCCTTGCGGCGGTCCTGCCGGGCCGGGCCGGGTGGGCTGGTCGATGGCATGACGACAATCTACTCCTGTCATCATTCATGATGTTTTCATCAAAACTGTGGATACAATCAATTTGTGAATAGACAGGACGAACGAAAGAGCCAGGAGAATGCGGAGAACAGCCGCGAAAGCCCGGCCGACCAGGAGCCGCACGCTCCCGAGACTACGAAGAAGCGGGGAAGCAACCGGCGCACATTCCTGAAGCGCGCGGGCGTGGGAGCCGCACTCGTGGGCCTGGGAATCGCAGCAGATGAGACAGTGCGACGGTCCACCGCGCCGGTGGTTTCCGCACGCACTGCCGTGACGACGGCGGATGGTGTGCGCATCGACGACGTGACCGTCATCGACCCGACCGATGGGAGCCGCCGCGCCGGACAGTCGATCGTCGTGCGCGAGGGCCGCATCGTCGACGTCCTTCCGATCTCGTCTATCCCGGCCGAAGCATCCATGCGCGTGATCGACGGCGCCGGCCGATTCGCCGTTCCGGGCTACAACGACATGCACACGCACGTGCTGCAGTCGCCGATCGCCGAACTCGGCTTCGCCCTGATGCTCGCCCAGGGTGTCACCGGCATCCGCCAGATGGAGGGCTCGCCCGAGCTGCTGGCGAACCGCGCCGAGAACCGGCTCGGCCTGAACGAGAAGGCGCCGCGACTGCTGCAGATGCCGGGCAGTCTGCTGCTGCCCTTCAACGCGAGGTCCGTCGAGGATGCCCGGCTCGAGATCGCGCGACAGTGGGACCAGGGAGCCGACTTCATCAAGATGGTGCTGACCGACCGCGAGGTGTTCTTCGCGGTCATCGACGCGGCGCACACGAGAGGCATGCGCATCGCGGGTCACCTGCCCCCTGTCGTGCGCATCGACCGCGCCGCCGAGAGCGGGTTCGACAGCCTCGAGCACCTCGGAACCGGGTCGAGCGTCTTTCTGACATTGTCGTCGAAGGCCGACGAGCTGTGGGCGCAGACCCCCACCGAGCTGCCGTTCCCCTCGTGGGCGACGGGCATCCCGTTCGCCGGCTGGGCGTTCGACACGTTCCTCAAGAAGAACTTCCTCGGCCCGGCGACCAGCACCACGGATGCCGACCAGCTCGCCCTCCTGAAGCACGCCTTCGCGACCTATTCCGAAGACCGCGCGGCACGGCTCGCGCACACCTTCGTTGAGAAGCAGACGTGGAACACGCCGACGATGGCCAATATCAGGAGCAAGTACGTGCTCGACGACCCGGAGTTTCTCGAGGACCCGTGGCTTCAGCGACTCCCCGCCGCCGAGAAGGAGGAACACCTCGCCGCCGTCGAGGCATTCGGCTCCACACCGCGAGCCGACCTCGACATCCTGCACGAGTACTACGAACGGGTTCTTCAGACGGTGGGTATCTGGGCGAACGAGGGAGCGCCGATCATGACCGGCACCGACGGCAACGGCCGCGGTGTCGGCAACAGCTTTGCGATCGAGTTCCGCGAGCTGGGCCGTGCCGGGCTCACTCCGTTGCAGGTTCTGCAAGCCACGACCAGCGCGCCGGCGAGGTACCTCGATCGCACGGACCGTATGGGACGGGTCGCGCCCGGCATGGATGCCGATCTGCTGCTCCTCGATGCCGACCCGCTGGCCTCGATCGAGGGACTGAGCTCGATCTCGCTCGTGATGCGCGACGGACACGACTACACCTCGGCCGAGTTGAACGCCCGGGTCGACGAACTCATCGCGGCGCATGTCTGAGGGGCCTTGCTAGGCTGACTGCAATTACGTGACACGGGGTGCCCCTTCGGGGCTGAGATCACACCCGTCGAACCTGATCTAGTTCGTACTAGCGAAGGGATGTCGCGCTTATGCGCACGTCAGAACCATTCATCGAGTCCAACATCGATGCCCTGAACCGGGTGCGGCAGACCAGCCCGCTCGTGCAGTGCATCACGAACAGCGTCGTCGTGAACTTCACGGCCAACGCACTCCTCGCGATCGGGGCCGCTCCCGCGATGGTCGACATCATCGGCGAGGCCGGACCGTTCGCGACCGTCGCCTCGGGGCTGTTGATCAACCTCGGCACGCCCACGCCGGAGCAGCGTGACGCGATGATCGAGGCGCAGGCGGGGGCTGCCGCAGGGTCGACGCCCTGGGTGCTCGACCCTGTCGCGATCGGCTCTCTGCCCGTGCGCACGCCCCTCGCTCACCGGCTGCGCGAGCTGCGTCCCTCGGTCGTGCGCGGCAACGCCTCCGAGATCATCGCGCTCTCGGGCAGCGGTGCGGGCGGGCGCGGGGTCGACGCCCTCGACTCCGTCGAGGCCGCATTGCCCGCCGCGCGCTCGCTCGCCGAATCGACCGGCGGAGTCGTCGCCGTCTCCGGCGCCGTCGACCTGCTGACCGACGGCATCCGGGTCGTGCGCATCGCCAACGGCGACCCGATGCTCACCCGCATCACCGGCGGCGGATGCGCACTCGGCGCCGTGATGGCCGCGTTCCTGGCGGCCGACGACGACCATCTGGCCGCCACGGTCGCCGCCGTCACGGTGTACACGATCGCCGCCGAGCTGGCCGCGGCGCAGTCCGCAGGCCCCGGCACCTTCGGCGTCGCCTTCCTCGACGCGCTCGCATCGATCGACGGCGAGCACGTCGCGGCGCGAGCGAGGATCTCATGAGCCTCGACCTGTCGATCTATCTCGTGACCGACACCGCCATCGCCGCCGCGGCCGGGCATCCGATTCTGTCGGTCGTGCGTGAGGCGGTGGCCGGCGGCGTGAGCGTCGTGCAGCTTCGCGAGAAGCACGGCACGGCCCGCGATTTCCTCGACCTGGTCTGCGGGGTCGCCGATGCGGTGCCCGAGTCTGTGACCGTGATCGTCAACGACAGGGTGGATGTCTTTCTCGCCGCCCGCAGGCTCGGCGCGCGGGTGGGCGGCGTGCATCTCGGGCAGTCCGATCTGCCGCCTTCGCTGGCGCGAGACCTCATCGGCCCCGATGCGGTGCTCGGACTCAGCGCGTCGACGCCCGCGCAGCTGCGCGAGGCCGAGGCCGACCGCGCCGCCGTCGACTACGTCGGAATCGGGGCGCTGCACGCGACGACCACGAAGCCCGACGCGCCCCGGCCCCTGGGGCTCGACGCCTTCGCGGCGCTGGCCGCATCCACGCGCCTGCCCGCCGTGGCCATCGGCGGCATCGGCCAGGCGGACATCGCGCCCCTGCGGCGGGCAGGGGCGGCGGGAGCAGCAGTCGTCTCCGCGATCTGCTCGGCTGTCAGCCCCCGCGACGCCGCTCGGGAACTCGTGACCGAATGGAGGAACGCCTGATGAGCGAAGCAGCGAATGCGCAGGCCGTCCGCGCCGTTCCTCGCGTGCTGAGCATCGCGGGCACCGACCCCACCGGAGGCGCCGGAATCCAGGCCGACCTGAAGAGCATCGCGGCGAACGGCGGCTACGGCATGGCGGTCGTCACGGCCCTCGTCACGCAGAACACGGGCGGAGTGCGCTCGGTTCATGTTCCTCCAGTGACCTTCCTCCGCGAGCAACTCGATGCGGTCAGTGACGACGTCGAGATCGACGCGGTGAAGATCGGGATGCTCGCCGACATCGACGTGATCGGGGCCGTGCGCGAGTGGCTGGTTCGGGTGGCGCCGCCGATCGTCGTGCTCGACCCCGTGATGGTGGCGACCAGCGGCGACAGGCTGCTGCGCGCCGACTCGGAGGGTGCGCTGCGCGATCTGGCACGCCTCGCTCACCTGGTCACTCCTAACATTCCCGAGCTGGCGATCCTCGCCGACGAACCGCCGGCCACGAGCTGGGAGGAGACTGTCGCCCAGGCGGCGAGAGTGTCGAAGCGACTCGGCGTGATGGTGCTCGCCAAGGGCGGGCACCTCGACCACGGCACGTCGCCCGACGCGCTGGTCGATGCCCGCGGCGGCGAGGTGCTCACCATCCTGTTCGATGCTCCGCGCATCGCGACCACGAACACCCACGGAACCGGGTGCTCCCTCTCGTCCGCCCTCGCGACAAGGCTCGTGACCTCGCCCGATGCCGCGCATGCGGTCGGCGAGGCGAAGCGGTGGCTGAGCGAGAGCATCCGAGGCGGCGCCGACCTCGAGGTCGGCCGCGGCAACGGACCGATCAGCCATTTCGCCGGAATGTGGCAGCGGGCCGGGCTCGACACCCGCCCCACCGCGGGCGAGATCCGAGCGGAATGGTGGGAGGGCATCCGGCCGGTGCGCGAGCGGATCGACACCCTGCCGTTCGTGGTCGGCCTCGGCGATGGAACGCTCGACGACCAGACGTTCCGCGGCTACCTCGCCCAGGATGCTCTGTACCTGCGCGATTTCGCCCGGGCCCTGGCGACCGCGAGCGCGCTGGCGCCCACCCTGACCGAGCAGGCGTTCTGGGCGGCGGCCGCCGAGGGGTCGATCACCGCCGAACTCGAGTTGCATGATTCGTGGCTCGCCGACGGCGCGTTAGCCGGCACCCGCGCAGACCACGCGACCACCGCCTACCTGAACCACCTGCTCGCCCGGTGCACCGACGGGTCGTACACCACGCTCATCGCCGCGCTCCTGCCGTGTTTCTGGCTGTATCAGGACCTCGGCGAACGCCTGTTGGCCGTCTCGCACGAGGCACATCCGTACCGATCGTGGATCGAGGCCTACGCCGACGAGGCTGTCGCCACGACGACCGAGGCGGCCGTCGCCTTCGTCATGGATGCCGCCGCTCGCGCCGACGACGCGGGTCGCTCCGCGATGAGGGACGCGTTCGTCCGGTCGGCCGAGCACGAGCTCGCCTTCTTCGCTGCGCCGTTCGACAGGATGGATTGACGACACTCGGTTAGTAGGCGAGGCCGAATCGCGATCGGTCATTGACATCCACAAAAACGTTTATGTAAGATCGCCAACACGTATTACAAAAACGTTTTGGGAGTTCAATGATGAGCAAGCGAGTAGGCATCAGAGATGTTGCGGCTGCGGCCGGCGTCTCGGTGACCACGGTCTCTCACTCCCTCAGCGGCGGCGGCCAGATCAGCCCCGCCACCCGCGAGCACGTCCGGGCCGTCGCATCCGAACTCAACTACGCCCCCAACCGGCTCGCGAGCGGATTGCGCAGCAAGCGCTCGCAGATCATCGGCTTCGTCAGCGACGAGATCTCGACCACCCCGTACGCGGGCAAGGTTTTGATCGGCGCCCAAGAGGCGGCGGCCGAGAACGAGTGGGTGCTGATGATCCTCAACACCAATGCCGACGGCGGGCTCGAAGACCAGGGCATCGGGGCGTTCCTCCAACACCGCGTCGATGGAATCATCTACGCGCGCATGTACCACCAGGAGATCGTCGTTCCCCGCAGCTTGCGAGGAGTGCCGACCGTGTTGCTCGACGCCTCATGCGACGATCCAGCGATCTCGTCTGTCGTGCCCGATGAAGAGGGTGCGGCACGCAGCGCCGTAGAGGAGCTGATCGCGGCGGGACACCGCCGAATCGGCTACCTGTCGAACGAAGACGACATTCCGGCGACGCGCGGTCGCCTCGCGGGCTTCAGAGCGACCATGGCGAAGCACGGCATCCCGGTCGACGAATCGCTGATCACGGTCAGCGGGGCGACCACCGCGCCCGGCCGCGAGGCGGCGGCCGACCTGCTCGCGCGACCAGACCGACCCACCGCGCTGTTCTGCTTCAACGATCGGATGGCCATGGGCGCCTACCAGGCCGCGCAGGCCGTCGGCCTCAGCATCCCGAACGACCTCTCGGTCGTGAGCATCGACAACTTCGAACTCGTCGCCGACGCACTCCTGCCCGGACTCACCTCGATCGGGCTGCCTCACTACGAGATGGGGCGATGGGCCATCGAACGCCTCGCTCGCGAACTCTCGGGAGACACCGGCCGAGAACAGATCGTTATGCCCTGCCCACCCGCAGTGAGACACTCCGTCGGGCCGCCGGCGGGCCTGCGCCCCCGGGCCCCCCTCCCGGCTGCCCCCCCCGGGGTCGGGCCCGCACAACCGCGCGTGGTCGCTCGAAAACCC
>NZ_JARUXC010000079.1 GCF_030433855.1 Agreia sp. PsM10
GTCGGCGACGACGATGGCAAAGCCTGCGGCGGCCAGACGCCGGCAGACTTCGGCGCCGATGCCCATCGGGCCGCCGGTGACGACCGCGACGCGGTGTGGAGTGTGGGTGGATGGCAAGACAGGTCTCCTGGTGGTTTTGTGTGAATGGTTCAATGCATCAGGCGTCCCCGGCGCTGCCCCGCAGCGCGCGGACGAAGTAGTCGGGAGCGCCCATCTGGCCGCCCTTGAGGGCCAGATCCAGCC
>NZ_JARUXC010000080.1 GCF_030433855.1 Agreia sp. PsM10
GGTATAAGTGGATGATTAGAAACTTGATGAATACTTTGTTTAATACTTTGGTGAATATCACTTTCACCATTTAACCATTCATGAATATTGTCACTACTAAACTCAGGCTTACAGTTATTAAACAAGTAATCGAGTGTTTTAATTTTTTCTGTATGACTTTTAACACTTTCAGGTAATGCGATAACCTGTTTATCGTCTGACTTTCTAACGATATAAATATTCTCTATATCATATTCATAGAT
>NZ_JARUXC010000081.1 GCF_030433855.1 Agreia sp. PsM10
GAATATTTTGGTACTTGCTTAATTAGTACTTGACATTATATTTTTCTGCTGTCACTTATTTCTGCTGCTATCTATCTATCTCTGATTGTTTAGGGACTTTAGCCAAAAATCTGCCAAAGGGGGAGTTTGTAGGTGTTTAGGTATTGGCTTGCATTTTTGGTAAATCCCAAGTGTATGTGTGAATGTCATGACTGATGTCATAACATTCTAGTTCAGGTTGTACTAACTCATTAGGTACATG
>NZ_JARUXC010000082.1 GCF_030433855.1 Agreia sp. PsM10
GTTCTACGATCATTCCCTGTACGACCACTCTGTACCAGTGGATTGACCGAGGTATCATGAAAACAACAAACTTAGATTTGCTCGAAAAGCTGTCCCGAAAAATAAAAAAACTGGATCATAAACCTCGTCTTAATAAACGAATACTAGGAACACCCATAGATGAGCGCCCAGCAGTCGTCGAAACTCGGGAAACATTCGGTCATTGGGAAATCGATACTGTCATAGGAAACAAGGTTAAATC
>NZ_JARUXC010000083.1 GCF_030433855.1 Agreia sp. PsM10
GAATGTGGTTGGAATTAAAGAGCATCCCCATTCCGAATGACCCTAAGATCGCACAAAATGCGACCATCCCGGCAAGGACTAACATCCCTTTCGGAAATTCGCGGGCGGCATTATGCGTATTGTTGACGTAAGGTGAAATTTTTTCAGCACCACCAACGGCAAAAACTAACATTGAAATCGTGGTGAAGTAGTTGACATCAAATTTAGGAATGTACGTTTTGATACTCGTCATATCAGGCG
>NZ_JARUXC010000084.1 GCF_030433855.1 Agreia sp. PsM10
CCCCTGCGGCCTGATTTTTCCGTGTTCAGTAAATGAATAATATTTTTATCTTCTGTGGCTACATACAGGTCTGAAAGCCTTTGCGAAGTAGGATAATTTTCAAGTGTAATGCACGAACGTTCAGGCGGCGCAGCAGCAGTCAATATGTAAACTGCGTTTTCATACAAATTATCTTTTGCAAATTCAGGATTAAACTCCTGCATCGCCGCATTGATCACGTCGCCAATATTGGATAATTT
>NZ_JARUXC010000085.1 GCF_030433855.1 Agreia sp. PsM10
GTATTATTATGCGCTCAGCCGTTTTTTATGGTGCCATTTCGTTAGATGGTTATTTAGCCGATCGGGATCAACAGATTGATTGGTTGGAGAAGTTTGAGGTGCCCGATGCGATTAATCAAGCTTACACTGATTTTATGGCGACCATTGATACGTTGATTATCGGCCGGAATAGTTTTGATTACGTGGCAAGTCAATTTGCAGAATATCCTTACCCAGAATTGATGAATTACGTCTATAC
>NZ_JARUXC010000086.1 GCF_030433855.1 Agreia sp. PsM10
GGTCAAACCAAGCACTAAATCGTTTTGAGATTTCTAGCCCTTTATGCAATTCTCTTGCACTTACAATTGGTTCGTGATTTTCGTTAAGTGTGATGTTAATAAGTTCGTTCATGTTGCTTCCTTTCTATTCTTGTTCTGTGTCATGAGCTTTCTTTTTAAAAAAATATGACTCAATATCTTCACCTGAGATAGACAACAATTCCATAGCTTTGGAAATTTCTGGTTGCTTCCAAATTG
>NZ_JARUXC010000088.1 GCF_030433855.1 Agreia sp. PsM10
CTCAGCACCTACGGGCAGGACGTCACCGTGTCGGTCGAGCTGCTGACGCAGCAGGCGGTGCGGTCGATCTACTACTACTCGCCGGCCAACTGATCCGGTTGGGGTCCCCGCGCCAGTCGCGGGGGCCCCGCCCACGAAAGGCCCCACACCTGCTGTCCTTCATCGCCAAGCGCACGCTGCTGGCGCTCTCGCAGATTCTCGTCATCTCGGCGGTCGCGTTCTTCCTCCTCTACATG
>NZ_JARUXC010000008.1 GCF_030433855.1 Agreia sp. PsM10
GTCGCTCTTCGACAACTCCCTGCTCGACGACATCTACGGCGGCAAGTCCAGCCTGCAGTAGAACCGACCGCCGCGGGGGGGGGGGGCCCCCCCCCCCCCCCCCCCCTCGGCCTCAGCACCGGACCACACCCCATGACACACGACACTCAGCCGGCCAGACCTGCCGGAACACAAGGAGACTTCAGGATGGATCTGCTCGAAGACAAGGCGACCGGGGCTCTCGCGGGCGCCGCAGTGGGCGACGCCCTGGGAGGAGCCGCGGAGGGCAACACACCCGAGGCCATCCAGGAACGCTACGACGGATTCATCACGGGAGTCGTGCCGCCGTTCCTCGCGGACTGGCGCAACGCCCGGCCCATCGCTCCGTATCACAAGGGCGACGGCCACATCACCGATGACACCCTCATGACAAACGCGCTCGTCGACGTCTACGACGAGGTGCGCGACCACCTCGACGCCTACGCGATCGCCGAGCAGTTCGTTCCGCGCCTCATCGGCGAACGCCAGTGGATCCCCGAGCTCGAGACCGACGCGATCCTGCTGCAGCGCATCTTCCTCGCCGAGAAGTGGCTGGTCGCGCGCATCCACTACGGCCACATCGACCCCCGCGAGGCGGGCGTCGGCAACATCGTGAACTGCGGCGCCACCATGTACGCGGCCCCCATCGGAATCATCAACGCCGGATCGCCCGACACCGCCTATGCCGAGGCCGTCGACGTGGCCGGCGCCCACCAGTCGAGCTACGGCCGCGAGGCGGCCGGTGTCTACGCGGCGGCGGTCGCCGAGGCGATGCGCGTCGGCGCGACCGTCTCGAGCGTTCTGGATGTCGCCCTACGGCTCGCGAAGGACGGCACGCGCGACGCGATCGAATCGGTCGTCGAGGCCGCATCCACCCGCAGCGACTGGCGCGACTCGCTCGCCCACCTGCGCTCGGCCGTCGAGCCGTTCGACACCGTCGGCCCGAACTACCGGGCGCCCGCCCGCGATGCCCGCATCCCGAGCCGCACGAAGTCGATCGAGGAGCTGCCCATCGCCCTCGGCATGCTCGTGGTCGGCGGAGGAGACTACAGCGAGGCCGTTCTCGGCTCGATCAACTACGGCCGAGACTCCGACTCGATCGCCGTGATGGCCGGGTCGATCGCGGGCGCGCTGCACGGGCTCGAGGCGGTTCCGGGCGAGTGGGTCGACGCCGTCACGCAGGGCAGCCGCATCGACATCACGGCCACCGGCCCGCGCATCGCGGCCGTCGCGCGTGAGGTGTTCGAGAAGGACTGCGCCCGCGCCGAGGCCCGCGCGGCCTCGATGTCGGCGCTCACGCGGGCACTCTGATGCTGCGATTGAGCTGGACCCAGCCCGAGGACCTGGTGCCGCACGCGCTGGCCGCCGCTCGCCTCGACGGGGTCGACGTGTCGGCGCTCGAGGCGGAATGGGTGGCCGCGGGCGGATCGCCGAACGCCGCCGTCAGCGGTGCCTCACCCGTGCCCGCCTCGCCCGAGCTGCGCGAGCTCGGGCGAGCGCTGCTCGCCCGCATCGACGAGTTGCCGCTTCCCGGTGCGCTCGTCGCCGCAGAGCCCGACGGCTTCGCCGCCATTCTCGACCTGGCGCCGCAGCCGCCCGAACTGCCGGCAGCCTCTGCCCGCTCGTTCGGCGACCGGATGCTCGGGGCCTGGCTGGGCAGGGCCGCCGGCTGCCTGCTCGGCAAGCCCGTGGAGAAGATCTCGCGCGAGGGCATCCGCGCCATCGCGCAGTCGACCGGCAACTGGCCGGTCTCGTCGTACTTCACAGAGCAGGGACTCGACCCGGCCGTCGCCGCGCGGTACCCGTGGAACCGGCGCAGCCGCCCCACGAGCCTCGTCGAGAACATCGACGGCATGCCCGAGGACGACGACCTCAACTTTCCCCTGATCGCCCTCGAACTGCTCGAGCGCGCGGGGGCCGACTTCACGACCGACGAGGTGGCGCTCTCGTGGCTCGCGAATCTGCCCGGAGGCCGCGTGTTCACGGCCGAGCGCATCGTCTACCGCAATTTGCTCGAGGGGCACGAGCCCGACGTGGCGGCCACGGTGCAGAACCCGTTCCAGGATTGGATCGGTGCGCAGATCCGCACCGATGTCTATGGCTGGGCGCGGCCCGGCGACCCCCACGCCGCGGCCGCGCTCGCTCACCGCGACGCATGGCTCAGCCATCGACGCAGCGGGCTCTACGGTGCGCTGTTCGTCGCGGCTGCCAGCTCCGCGGCGCTCGTCGCCTCGTCGGTGCACGAGGTGATCGCGGCCGGGCTCTCGGCGGTTCCCGAGGGCAGCCGCTACGCCGCGGCCATCCTGCGCGGCGCCGAGCTGGGCGCATCCGATCTCTCGATCGACGAGGGCCTCGACGCGCTCGCCGCCGGGTTCGGTCACCTGCACTGGGTGCACGCGCTCAACAACAGCGCGCTGCTGGCGTTCGCGCTCGTGCGCTCCGACGGCGACTTCGCGACGGCGATCTCGATCGCCGTGATGGGCGGATGGGACACGGACTCGGTGGGGGCCACCGCCGGTGCGATCGCGGGCGCCCTCACCGGAGCCGCCGCGCTGCCGCCGGCATGGATCGAGCCGCTGCACAATCGGCTCGCCACGTCGATCCCTGGCTTCGACGGCATCGGCTTCGACGAGCTCGCCGCCCGCACGGGCGCGCTCGTGCCGACCCTCGCGCAGGCCGCCCGATGAGCGTCATCGTGGTCGGAAGCGCCAACCTCGACCTCGTCTACACGGTCGAGGCGATCCCCGCGCCCGGCGAGACCGTGCTTGCGACGGGCGGCGGCCGGCATCCGGGTGGCAAGGGCGTCAACCAGGCCGTCGCGGCCGCCCGTGCCGGTGCGGCGACCACGTTCGTCGCGCTGCTCGGCGACGACGACGCGGGGGCGCTGCTGCGCGACAGCCTGCGCGGCGCCGGGGTCGTGGATGCGACGCGCGTCACCGCCGGCGAGACCGGCACCGCGCTCATCACCGTCGACGCGCACGCCGAGAACACGATCGTGGTGAACCAGGGAACGAACGCGCTGTTCACCTCGCTCGCCGACGACCAGGCGCAGCTCATCCGCGACGCGGACGTGCTCGTGCTGCAGCTCGAGATCCCCCTCGAGACCGTGCGCGTGGCCGCCGCCATCGCCCGCGCCGCGGGAACGCGCGTGCTGCTGAACGCGGCGCCGGTGCGGCCTCTGCCCTCCGAGCTGCTCGCGCTCGTCGACGTGCTGATCGTGAACGAGACCGAGGCGGCTCAGCTCGCCGGCGACGACGCGCGCGACCTGTTCTCGCGGGCACGGGCGCTCACCCGCGACGTGCCGAGCGTCATCATCACCCTCGGGTCGGCCGGTTCGGCGCTGCTGCATCGCGGCGACGCCGAGCTCACGCGGGTGGATGCTCACGAGGTCGAGGCCGTCGATACCACGGGGGCCGGCGACACGTTCTGCGGCGCCTTCGCCACCGCGCTCGACGAGGGGCTCGACATGCCCTCGGCTGTGCGCTTCGCGACCGCGGCCTCCGCCCTCTCGGTGCAGCGCGTGGGAGCTGTGCCCTCCATTCCCGATCGCAAGGAGATCGACGCTCTTGTCTCATCGCTCTGACGTCCTGCCCGCCGTCGAACCTGTTCACGACCCCGACGAGGCCAACACCAACGAGTTCGACCCGCTGGTGCCGCGCCCGATCGACCGCGCGACCGAGCTGCCGCTGACCGGCGCGCTCGATGAGGCAGTGGGCGACATCGCCAAGATCTTCGCGGCTCCCGCGGACCCGGCCGAGTGGCCCGCCTGGCGTGAGGCGCTCGCGGCCTGGCGCGCCGACGCCCACCGCCGCATCGACTACTCGGGCGCGGCCTACGACGACGTCACCTCGCGCTGGACCCAGCACTGCGCATCCGTCGCCCTCGTGTGGCTCTGGGACGAGCGGCTCTTCGACGCCGAGGCGGAGCGCTTCGACGTGCAGCGTTTCGTCGACGCGACGACCGCTTTCGGAGGTGTCGACGGCGTGGTGCTCTGGCACGCCTACCCGGTGATCGGCGTCGACGATCGCAACCAGTTCGACTACTACCGCGACGTTCCCGGTCTCCGCGAGCTCATCGCCGAGTTCCAGCGGCTCGGCATCCGCGTGTTCATCGACTACAACCCGTGGGACACGGGGACGCGCCGCGCCGACAACGACGACGCGGCAGAGCTCGCCCTGATCGTCGACGAGCTGGGCGTCGACGGCGTCTTCCTCGACACGATGAAGGAGGGCGACCGCGCGCTCGTCACGGCCCTGCGCGAGTCGTCGCCGCCGCGCGCGCTCGAGGGCGAGTCGCGTGTTCCCAACGTGCGCATCGAAGACCACCAGCTGAGCTGGGCGCAGTGGTTCGACGACAGCGAGGCGCCCGGCGTGATGCGCGCCCACTGGTTCGAGCGTCGGCACATGATGCACTCCACCCGCCGCTGGAATCGCGACCACAGCTCCGAGCTGCAGTCGGCCTTTATGAACGGCACGGGCATGCTCGTCTGGGACACGGTCTTCGGCGTCTGGGTGGGCTGGAACGCCCGCGACCGGTCGACGCTGCGGCGTATGCTGCGGGTGCAGCGCGCCCTCGGCGACGTGTTCGTTTCGGGCGACTGGGTGCCGCTCGACGGCGCCTCCGCCCACGCCCTCGAGCACGGCGTCTACGCCTCGCGCTGGTCGACGGACGAGGTCGATGTCTACACGCTCGTCAACCGCTCGGGTTCGGACTACACAGGCCCGGCCCTGACGGGCGAGCACGGCTCGGGCGTGCTGTGGGATGCGACGGCCGGGCGCATCGTCGGCCCCGAGGGCGTCGTCGTTCCCGCCCGAGGCGTCACCGCGATCGTGCGCGAGAGGGCGCGCGCGGGTACGACGGTTCCGGATGCGACATCGCCGGTTGTGGCGGAGCCGCACTCCGATGTTCTCCGCGGGCTCCTCGCCGAGGCCGCCGCGGATGCGCCCAGCGCCGACTCGAGGTTCCCCGCGCGCGAGGCCGTGCGACGGGTGCCGGCGCCGGCGCCGGTCGCGGCGGCACCTGCGGACTCGGTCGTGATCGACGCCGCGACGCACGAACTCGTCGTGCGCTTCCGCCGTCGCGAGACGGGACTCTACGGCGAGGCTCCCTACGTCGAGGAGTGGAAGCCGCTGCCGCCCCGGCTGCACGACGACCGCAGCCTCGAGGTCACGGTGGAGACCGGCCGCGTCGCCGTCGCCCGTCGCGAGGTCACCCGCGCCGAGTTCGATCGCTTCGTGGCCGACACGGGCTACGCGCCCGCGAGCGACAACCGCTTCCTGCTCGCCGCCCAGGCGGATGGCGACGCGGCGAACTGCATCGACCTCGACGACGCGCGCGCCTACGCCGCGTGGGCCGGGGCCCGCCTGCCCACCGAATTCGAGTGGCAGCTGGCGGCATCCGACCGGGCCTTCGAACGGGCAGAGCCGTGGGTCTGGAACTGGACCGAGAGCGAGCATAGCGACGGCGTCACCCGCTTCGTGCAGCTGAAGGGCGGAGCCGACTTCGAGGCGCAGGGCTCGGACTGGTACGTCGACGGAGGCCGCCGCGCGCCCGAGTTCAGCCTGAAGTACCTGCTCACGGGGCTGGGGCTCTCGAGGTCGCCGAACATCGGCTTCCGCCTCGCGTGGGACGTGGAGGACGGCGAATGAGCAGCGCGCCTCTCGATGGAGTGAGGGTTCTCGACGTCTCGACGCTCTTCGCGGGTCCGCTCGCCGCCACGTTCCTGGGCGACTTCGGGGCCGACGTGATCAAGGTCGAGCATCCGCTCAAGCCCGACGCCTCGCGCGGGCACGGGCCCGCCAAAGACGGCGTGAACCTGTGGTGGAAGACGCTCGGCCGCAACAAGCGCACGGTCACGCTCAACCTCGGCCAGGCCGACGGGGCCGCCGTGCTGCTCGAGCTCGTGCGCACGGCCGACGTGCTGATCGAGAACTTCAGGCCCGGCACGCTCGAGCGCTGGGGTCTGGGGCCGGATGCGCTGCTCGCCGCCAACCCGGCACTGGTCATAGCGAGGGTCACCGCTTTCGGACAATTCGGGCCCTACTCGGCCCGTCCCGGCTTCGGCAGCCTCGCCGAGGCGATGAGCGGATTCGCCGCGCTCACGGGCGAGCCCGACGGGCCGCCGACCCTGCCGCCCTTCGGCCTCGCCGACGGCGTCGCCGCGCTCGCCACGAGCTACGCGGTGATGGTGGCGCTTCGCTCAGCCGAGGCGACCGGCCGCGGCCAGGTGGTCGACATGGCCATCATCGAGCCCATCCTGATGCTGCTCGGCGGCCAGATCACGGCCTTCGACCAGCTCGGAACCGTGCAGGCGCGCACCGGCAACCGCAGCGTGAACAACGCGCCGCGCAACGTGTACCGCACGGCCGACGACGAGTGGGTCGCCATCTCGACCAGCTCGCAGTCCATCGCCGAGCGCGTGATGACCCTCGTCGGTCGGCCCGAACTCGTCGACGAGACCTGGTTCTCGAGCGGGCACAGCCGGGCCCAGCATGCCGACGAGCTCGACGAGGCCGTCGCATCCTGGGTCGCCGCGCGCCCCACGGCGGTGGTGCTCGAGGAGTTCGAGAGGGCCCAGGCCGCGGTCGCGCCCGTCTACGATGTGCGGGGCATCCTCGCCGATCCGCAGTACGCCGCGCTCGGCACCGTTCAGACCGTCGACGACGACGAGCTGGGCCCGGTCAAGATGCAGAACGTGCTGTTCCGGCTCTCCGAGACGCCCGGATCGATCCGGTTCAGCGGCCGGCCGCACGGCCACGACACCGACGAGGTGCTCGACGAGATCGGCATCACGGCGGAGCAGCGGGCAGCGCTGCGCGAACGGGGGATCCTGTGAGCGCCCGCGCATCCGGTGCCCGGCCTATCGTCGCCGCTCTGTACGTGCCCGGGGACCGCCCGGATCGCTTCGAGACGGCGGCGGCGAGCGGCGCGAACATGGTGATCCTCGACCTCGAGGACGCGGTCGCGCCCGAGCGCAAAGACGCCGCCCGTGAGGCCGTGCTCGACTGGCTCGCCGCGTTCAGGCCGGGCGACGAACGGCATCCGGCGCTCGCCGTGGTGCAGGTGCGCATCAACAGCGGTGAACGCGGCGACGACGACGTGCGCGCGCTGGCCTCATCACCCGCGGCGATCGAGCTGCGCGTGCCCAAGGTCGAGACGCCCGGTCAGCTCGACGTGCTCGCGGGCCTCGCCTCCGGGCTGCCGGTGACCGCCCTCGTCGAGTCGGCGCTGGGCGTCGAGAACGCCTACGCGATCGCCGCGCATCCGGCCGTGACCCGGCTCGCGCTCGGCGAATCCGACCTCGCGAGCGAGCTCGGCACACGCGCGCCCGCCGTGCTCGACTATGCCCGCATCCGGCTGCTGTACGCGGCCCGGTCGGCAGGGCTCGAGGCGCCGATGATGTCGGCGTTCCCCGACATCCGCAATCTGGATGCGCTGCGCGCCGACACCCTGCGAGGCCGCGAGTCGGGCTGGTTCGGACGGTCGGCGGTCCACCCCAGCCAGCTGCCCGTCATCCACGAGGCGTTCGCCCCGACCGACGCCGAACTCGACTGGGCCCGCGAGGTCCTCTCCGTCGGCGAGGCCGGGGGAGTCTCGACCCTCGCGAGCGGCGAGATGGTCGACGCGGCCATGCTCGGCCGGGCGCGGTCGATCCTCCGCGCGGCGGAGCCCTTCGCCTGACCCTGTCGCCTGATCCTGTCGTCTGACCCGAACCATCCAGCACCATCCAGAGAGGCAACACAATGATGTGGACGTCGAAGACCGCGGCCGTGGCCGCGCTCGCACTCACGGGGGCGGGCATCCTCGCCCTTCCCGCCGCCCCGGCCCAGGCGGCCGGCAGCACCTTCGAGGAGGGTTCGTTCGAGAGCTCGGCCATCGGCGGTCCCGTGGATTACACGGTCTACCTGCCCGAGGGCTATGACGCATCGGGTGCCACGCGCTATCCGACGCTCTACCTGCTGCACGGCCGCGGCGACACGCAGGCCGCGTGGAAGCAGGTCGGCCCCGACCTCGACGAGCTGATCGCGGCCGGCAGCATCCCGCCGATGGTCGTCGTGATGCCGGATGCGCCGTGGAACGAGCGCGGAAACTACTACGTCGACTCGCAGTACACCGGGGGTGCGACGCCCGGTGTCGCCGTCGAGACCGCGTTCACGACCGAGCTCATCCCCACGATCGATCAGAAGTACGCCACGATCGACGACCGCGCATCGCGCGTCGTGGGCGGCTACTCCATGGGCGGCGCGGGCGCGCTGCGCTACGCCACCGCGCACCAGGACCTCTTCGCCAACGCGCTCATCCTGAGCCCGGCCGTGTACGTGCCGACTCCGCCGGTCGACTCGTCGGCGCGCGAGTTCGGGGCCTACGGCGTGGGCGACCAGGTCTTCGACGAGCAGCGCTACCTCTCGCTCAACTACCCCGCGACGTTCGCCGCGTTCGACCCGGCGTCGCCGCTGCACCTGTTCATCGCGGTCGGCGACGACGAGTACGTGAACCCCGACCCGGCCGATGCGAACCACGACATCGACTACGAGTCGGCGACGCTCTACAACGCGGCCAAGCGCGTGCCCGGGATCACCGCGGAGTTCCGCGTCTACAACGGCGGGCACGACTGGGGCGTATGGCGGGAGGGGTTCCGCGAGGGCATCCAGGACATCGCGGGCTACCTGCAGACCACGCCTCGTGCACCCTTCGAGGGAACGCAGCTCGGCACCGCCGGCGACGACCGCGCCGGGGGAGTGCTCGCGCTGACCGACGGCGGCGGAGTGCAGGCCGTGAACGCGGCGGGAGCGCTCGGCGGCGTCGGCGGTGCCGGTGGTCTCGACATCGTGCTGCAGCGCTTCGCGGCCGACGGCTCGGAGGTGTGGTCGAGCGCCATCGCGTCCGCGCTCGACGACCGCGCCTACGGTGTGGTCGCCTCCGCCGACGACTCGGTGATCGTGGGCGGCTACTCGAAGCGCGACCACGCGGGCGCCGTGAACGACGACGTGCTCGTCGCCCGGGCCGGCGGCGACGGAACCGTGCTGTGGCAGACATCCATCGGATCGGCCTCGGCCGCCGACCGCGCCTACGGCGTCGCGGCCGACGGCGCCGACGGCGCCTACCTCGCGGGCTACACCTCGGGAACCCTCGAGGGCGAGTCGAGCGCGGGCGACAAGGACGCGATGATCACGCGGGTGGATGCCGATGGCCGGGTCGCGTGGTCGCATCAGGTCGGCAGCACGGGAGAGGACAAGGCGTTCGCGGCGGCCCTGGCGAGCGACGGCGGTGTCTACGTGGCCGGAACGGCCGGGGCGTCGATGCCCGGGGCGTCGGGCTCGGGCGGCTACGACGCGTGGATCGCGAAGTACTCGGCCGATGGTGCTCGGGAGTGGCTGCAGCAGTTCGGCACCGAGGCGGGCGACCAGGTCAGTGCCCTGCTCGCGACTCCCACGGGAGTGGTCGTGGCCGGCTTCACCGGGGGCTCGCTCTCGGGAGCCACGGCCGCCGGCGGCAACGAGGCCTTCGTGCGCTCGTTCGATGCGAGCGGCACAGCCCTCTTCACGACGCAGCTCGGAACGGCCGACGATGACAGGGGCGCGGCCCTGGTCGCCGGCGCCGACGGCGGCGTCGTGCTCGTCGGCCACACAGCGGGGCGCTTCGCCGAGGGCGGCGCCGGCGGAGTCGACGTGTTCACCGCGACGCTCGACGCATCCGGTGCCGAGACGGCGCGCAGCCAGTTCGGAACCCCGCAGCGCGACGGCGCCGACGAATACGACGAGGGCAACCTGTTCGCGTCGGCGCGTGGAGACGGAACCGCCTTCGTTCAGGGGCTCACCTACGGGGCCGTCGACGGGGCATCCAATGCCGGGTCGGGAGACGTGTTCCTCACGACGATCGAGGTCGGGGTCGACGCCACGGTGCCGGGCGAGGGCGGGTCGCCCGGTGCGGGCGCCGGTGCCGGTGCGGGCTCGACGCCGGTCGGGGGCTCGGGCGTGGCCGGCATGCTCGGCCTCACGGGCATGGATGCGACGGCACGGCTCGCGCTCGCCGGCATGCTGCTGCTGCTCGGCGCGACCGCGGTGCTGGTGCGCCGCCGAGTTCGCGCGCAGGCGCAGCGTCACTGACCGGGGCTGCCCTTCGACAGGCTCAGGGAACGAGACCGCACCGGTACCCTCGGTAGATGCCCACCTCGCTCCGCACTCTGCTCGCGGATGAGCGCTTCCACCTGCGCCTGCTCGCGGGCGAGAAGCTGGCGCAGCTCGACGCTCCGATCGCCTGGGTGCACAGCTCCGACTTCCCCGATCCGACGCCGTGGCTCGAGGAGGGGCAGCTGCTGCTGACCGACGGCGACCAGATGCGTCCGGGAACACCCGACGCCGACATCGACGCCTACGTCGCCCGCCTCCGCGACCGCGGAATCCTGGGCCTGGGGTTCGCCACGAGCATCATCCACGACGACGTTCCGCCCGCCCTCGTGCGCGCCTGCGAGACCCGCGGCATCCCGCTGTTCGAGGTGGCCGACCGCACGCCGTTCATCGCCATCATCCGCGCGGTCGCCGACGTGATCGCCCTCGACGAGCGCGAGCGCCTCGAGTGGTCGCTCGACGCGCAGCGCTCGATCGCCCTCGCGGCCCTGCGCCCCGACGGCCTCGAGGCGATCCTCGCCGAGCTCGAGCGCCGGCTCGGCTGCTGGGTCGTCCTGTTCGACAGCCTGGGCGACGAGGTGCGATCGTCGCCCCAGCGCAGCATGCCGGCGTCGCTGCACGACGCGGTGCAGGATGCCGTGGGCCAGGTTCTCGCGAAGGGATCGCGGGCGGGGGCCAGGCTGAGTGCCGCCGACGGCGGCGTCGTCCTGCAGACGCTCGGCAGCGGCGGCAGCCTGCGCGGGGTGCTGGCACTGGGAACCCTGGCGCCCCTCGACGGCGCGGGAGCCGACCTTGTGACGAGCGTCATCGCGCTCGCGTCCATCGCGCTCGAGCAGAGTCGCGCGCTCGAGGGTGCGCGCCGCGACCTGCGCAGCGGTCTGTTCGAACTGCTGCTCGAGGGCAACGTCGAGGGAGCCCAGAGAACGGCCCGCAGGCTGTGGGGCGATCTACCGGCGGAGCCGCTGACCGTCACGGTCGCCGCAGCCGCCGATGTGCCCGAGTCCCTGCTCACCGAGCTGGAGCTCCTGGCGGAGCGTCGTCGGGGCACGGTGTTCTTCGCCGAACGCGACGACGAGCTCGTGCTGGTGGCGTCGTCGGCAACGGGTGCTCTCCCTCCGCAGTTCGATCGTCTCTCGATCAGGTCGGGCACCTCCGCGCCCGTCGCCTGGACCGAGCTGACCCGGGGCCTCGCCGAGGCCCGCCGCGCCTTGTCGGTCACGACGCCGGAGCGTCCGACGGCCGCGTTCGGGGAACTCGCCGGATCGGGCATGCTGGGCGTTCTCGCCCGGGCCGGGGCCCAGGATGTCGCGGCGCGCGTGCTCGAGCCGCTCACGGCATCCGGACGGGGTGATGTCGACGTGCTGCTCGCCAGCGCCGCCGCCTGGCTCGACGCGAACGGGGCGTGGGACCCGGCGGCGAAGGCGCTGGGCGTGCATCGGCACACGCTGCGGGCGCGCCTCGCGATCGTGCAGCAGCTGCTCGGCCTCGACCTCGACCGCTTCGCCGACAGGGCGGAGCTGTGGGCCGCCCTCACCTTCGCGGAGCCGCCCCGCCCCGTTCCCTGAGCTTGTCGTTCCCTGAGCTTGTCGAAGGGCGGCCTGTGCGGCCGCCCGACGCGCTAGTTCTGGGGGAAGCCCAGGTTGATTCCGCCGTGCGACGGGTCGAGCCACCGGCTGGTCACGGCCTTCTCGCGGGTGAAGAAGTCGAAGCCGTGCACGCCGTATGCCTTGTTCGAGCCGAAGATCGAGTCCTTGAATCCGCCGAACGAGTAGTACGCCACGGGCACAGGAATCGGCACGTTGATGCCGATCATGCCCACCTCGATCTCGTTCTGGAAGCGGCGCGCGGCCCCTCCGTCGTTCGTGAAGATCGCGGTTCCGTTGCCGAAGGCACCGTTGTTGATGAGCGCCACGCCCTCCTCGTACGACGACACCCGAACCACGGACAGCACCGGTCCGAAGATCTCCTCTGTATACGCGCGGGAGGTGACGGGCACGTTGTCGAGGAGCGTCGGGCCGAGCCAGAATCCCTCGGCCGCACCGTCGACCTCGATGCCGCGTCCGTCGACCACGACCGTCGCGCCGTCGGTCGCCGCGATGTCGATGTAGCCGGCCACCTTGTCGCGGTGCGCCTCGGTCACGAGCGGACCCATGTCGCAGTTGCGTCGACCGTCGCCGGTCTTCAGCGTGGACATGCGCTGCGTGACCTTTTCGATCAGTTCGTCGGCGACCGGCTCGACCGCCACGACCACCGAGATGGCCATGCAGCGCTCGCCCGCTGAGCCGAAGCCGGCGTTGATCGCCGCGTCGGCGGTGAGGTCGAGGTCGGCGTCGGGCAGCACCAGCATGTGGTTCTTCGCGCCGCCGAGAGCCTGCACGCGCTTGCCGTTCTTGGCGGCCGTCTCATAGATGTACTGGGCGATCGGCGTGGAGCCCACGAACGAGATGCTCTTCACATCGGGGTGCTCGAGTAGGCCGTCGACCGCGACCTTGTCGCCGTGCAGCACGTTGAACACGCCGTCGGGCAGTCCCGCCTCGGTGAAGAGCTCGGCGAGCCAGTTCGCCGCCGACGGGTCTTTCTCGCTCGGCTTCAGCACCACCGTGTTGCCCGCCGCGATCGCGATCGGGAAGAACCACATCGGCACCATGGCCGGAAAGTTGAACGGGCTGATCACGCCGACGACGCCGAGCGGCTGCCGCAGCGAGTACACGTCGACACCGGTCGACACGTTCTCGGAGTATTCGCCCTTGATGAGGTGCGGGAATCCGGTGGCGAGCTCGACGACCTCGAGGCCGCGGGTGATCTCGCCCAGGGCGTCGGAGAGCACCTTGCCGTGCTCCGACGTGAGGATGTCGGCGAGTTCGGCTTTGCGCGACGCCAGCAGCTCGCGGAACGTGAAGAGAACCTGCTGCCGCTTCGTGATCGACGTGTCGCGCCAGCCGGGGAATGCCGCCTTCGCGCTCGCCACGACCGCGTCGATCTCGGCCTGGTCGGCCAGGGCCACCTGCTTGGTCACCACACCGAGGGCCGGGTCGTACACGGGGGCGGTGCGGCCGGATGTCGACAGGTACTCGGCGCCGTCGACCCAGTGATGCACGATGGGCTGATTCTCGGTGGTGTCGGTCATTGAACTGCTCCTCTTAGTCGATAGAGAGGCCACGGCCGGAGCCGCCCCTGCAGTCACGCTACCGCCTGATCGGTCTCCGGTGCAGTGCGGATCTGTCCAATCCGGGCCGCTTCGTTCGCCGTTGTGGCGGGTCGTTGCCGGGAGGTCGAGAGCTAGGCGAGCCCGTCGCAGTATGCGTCGGCGATGGCGGCCAGCTTCTCGCGCGGCACCTGCAGTTTGCTCATCTGGATGAGGCCCTGCGACACGAGGATGATCTGCGCTGCCAGCACCTCTGCAGCTCGTGCCTGGGGTGACGTCTCGTGCGCGTCGGCCAATCGCTCGGAGACCAATCGCTCCATCGTGTCGGTCGTCGTGCGGCACAGCTCGATGACCCGAGCGTCTCTGCCGCCGAATTCGGCGACGCTGTTGAGCATGAGGCATCCGCGTCGGTCTCGCTGGTCAGAGCAGTCGGCCACGATCACGTCGAAGAACTCGCGGATCGACTCCGCTGCCGTGCTGCCGACCGACATGGCCGCGCTCACGATGTCGATGCGTGTCTGGCAGTACGACTCGAGAATGGCGAAGAAGAGATCGAACTTGCTGCCGTAGGCGGCATAGATGCTGCCGTTGCCGACCCTGGTGGCCGCCGAGATGTCGCCGATCGACGTGTTCGCGAATCCATTGCTCCAGAACAGCTCGCGTGAGGCATGGCGCAGCATCTCATCGTCGAACTCCCGGGTACGAGCCATCGTGGTAGTTTACCAAGCCCGTGTGCCGTGTGCGCACTCTCAGGCGGCTTCCGCCGAGGAGGTGTAATGTGCCCGATCCTCCCGTGCCTAAAATGAGGGGCATGTGGGGTCACGGCGAGAGAGGGAGCACGTCGCCCTCGTCGAGCCCGGCGCCCTCGTCGAGCACAGGCTCCGACTCCTCCGCGACAGCCGGTGACCGCATCTGCCCCGCCTGCGGCGCGCGATCGGTCGACGCCGCGAACTTCTGCTTCCAGTGCGGGGCTGCGCTGCCGGGCACGGCAGACCCGCAGCCCGCCGAACGACGCTTCACGAGCATCCTGTTCGCCGACCTCGTGGGCTTCACCGAACTCGCCGAGCGCACCGACGCCGAAGACGTACGCGAACTGCTCTCGGGCTACTTCGCCCTCTGCCGCAGCACGATCGAATCGCTCGGCGGTGTCGTCGAGAAGTTCATCGGCGACGCCGTGATGGCGGTCTGGGGTGCGACCCGCACCCGGGAGGACGACGCCGAGCGTGCCGTGCGCGCCGCCCTCGAACTGACGCGGGCCGTGGGGGACTACGGTCGGGCATCCGGCATGGGCGCCCTCGCCGTGCGCGTCGGCGTCGTGACCGATGAGGTCGCCGTCGTGCTCGGGGCGGCCGGCGAGGGCATGGTCACCGGTGCCGCCGTCAATCTGGCCGCCCGTCTGCAGGGAGCGGCCGCTCCCGCGACCGTGCTCACCGACGTGCACACGCGCACCCTCACCGTGGATCGCATCGACTTCGGACGCGAGATCCGCATCGCGATCAAGGGGATCGCCGACGAGGTGCCGGCCTACCCCGCGCTCCGCGTCATCTCCGAGACCGGATCGGGCGCGGCGCCCGCCGCCGAGATCCTCACCACGCTGGTCGGGCGCGATGCCGAGCGCGACGTGCTCACCGCATCCTTCGACCGTGTCGTGGCCACCGGCCGTCCGCACGTCGCGGTCGTCTCGGCCGACGCCGGCGTGGGCAAGAGCCGCCTCGTACTCGAACTGCGCGACCACCTCGACCACGTGCCGATGGCCATCATGTGGCACTCGGCGCGCTGCCTCTCGTATGGCGAGGGCGTCTCGTACTCGGCGCTGTCGTCGGCCGTGCGCTCGCGCATCGGCTCGGTCGAGGGCGAGAGCGAGGCGGTGGCGCTGGGTCGCCTGCGCACCAAGCTCGTGAGCTGGACGCCGGCGAACTCGACGCAGCTCGACGATCTCGACTGGATGTGCGAGCGCCTCGCGCCGCTGCTGGGCGCCGATGCCCACGGCGCTCCGCTGCTGAACTCCGGTTCCGCGGGCTTCGGTCGCGACGAGTACTTCGCCGCGTGGTCGCTGTGGTTCGAGCGGATGTCCGCCGGAGAGAACGCTCCCGTCGTCTGGGTGATCGAAGACGCCCACTGGGCCGACGACGGCCTTCTCGACTTCGTGGAACATCTGCGCAGAGAGAACCCCGCACCCGTGCTGGTCGTGATCGTCACTCGACCAGAGCTGCTCGTGCGCCGGCCCGCCGTCGGCCTGGGCGAGAACACCACGCTGCTCGAGCTCTCGCCGCTCGACGAGGAGTCGATCGTCGCGCTCATCGCCGGGCTCGCCCCCGAGCTGCCCCGCGACGTGCTGCACCTGCTCTCCGCCCGCGTCGGCGGCGTTCCCCTCTACGCGCGCGAGCTGCTGCGCAGCCTCGTCGACGACGGCCTGCTCGAGGACACTCCCCAGGGCCTCCGACTCGCCCCGGGAATCAGCGCCCGGATGCTGGCCGACGCCGAGCCCCCTGCCAGCCTGCGCGTGCTCATCGCGTCGCGCCTCGACGCGCTCGAGCCGGGTGCGCGGCTGGTGGCCCAGCTCGCCGCGGTGCTCGGATTCTCCTTCTCCATGCCCGCGCTTGCTGCGGTGTCGCGGCGCTCGCCGGGCGACCTCGCCGCCGACGTCGCCACGCTCGAGACCCGCGGCATCCTCATCTCGATCACCGACCCGCTGTCGTCGGAGCGAGGGCAGTACGTCTTCAGCCACCCGCTGATCCGCCAGGTGGCCTACGAGATGCAGTCGCGCAGGTCGCGCAGCGAGCGGCACCTCGCCACGGTCGACTTCCTCGAGAGCGCGCCCGACGAGGGATCGCGGGCCGCGGCTGTCATCGCCCAGCACCTCGTCGACGCACTGCAGCTGCAGACCGCACCCTCGGCATCCACCGAATCGGCCGCGCGCCGCGCCGTTCACTGGCTGCTGGCCGCAGCGGATTCGGCCCGACGGCTCGGCGCGGCGACCGCGGCCACGCGCCTCTACGAACAGGCCATCGACGTGTGGCCGCTGGCGAATCCGGCCGGACGCGACGCCGACGGGCGCACCGTGCGCGACCTCGAGGAGCTCGCCCGCGAGGTGGCCACGTCGCCGGCCGGCACGTGACCGTGCAGCCTACGAGTTGACGTAGGCCCTGAGCGACTCGACGTCGCTGAGAGTCACGCGGCGACCGTCGACGGTGATGCGTCCGTCTCGGGTGAGGGTGCGCAGCGCCGTGTTGAGCGACTGGCGCGCGACCCCGAGCTGCGCCGCGATACCCGCCTGGCTCATGGGCAGCTCGACGGTGACCTGGTTGACGTCATGGCGCCACTCGGGAATGTAGGTGAGCAGCAGCTTGGCGAGCCGGCGAGGCAGGTCGAGGAACACCAGGTCGCTCTGGGTGCCGGTGAGGCGTCGCACGATCGAGGCGAGCTCCTCGACGACCGACATCAGCGCCTCGGGCGAGCTCGTGAGCAGGGCCCGGATGCGATCGGCTGGCACCGCGATCACCTCGGCTTCGTCGATCGACTCGGCCGTCGCGGAGCGCGCGAGGCCGTCCATCACCGAGAGGTCGCCGATCGTGCCACCGCCCTCCACGACGGAGAGGCCGAGCTCGGTGCCCTCCGACGAGCGCCGGGCGATGCGGATGCGCCCGGAGCGCACGATGTAGAAGTGCGCGCTGGCCGTGCCCTCCTCGAACAGCAGCTCGCCGCGGCTGAGCGGCACGACGAAGCTGTGCGCTGTGAGGTCTTCGAGCTGCTCATCGGTGAACGGCGCCATCAACGAGGCGCCGCGCAGGTCGTAGATCGTTACTCCGGAGGCCATTCCGGCAGGGTACCAGCGCGGCCGCGCCCATCCGCGCCCTGCGGGTGCATCCGCTCCCGGTCGTCCAGCAGCGGATGCGCCGAAGGGGCGCGGGTATGCGAACGACTCAGGAGGTCGCCGTGTTCAGGCTCTTGAGGCCCGCGAACTCCAGGTACTGCCGTCCGTCTCGGCTGATGTAGGTCACGAGCGTGTGCCCGCACGAGCGGCACAGCACGATCACGCCCTCGGCATCCCGCTCGACGACCGCCTCGCTCAGCGCGGCAGCGGCGCCGCAGTGCCGGCACGTGCCGACCGCCGTCGTGATGTCGAGGCGCAGAATCTCGCCGAGGGGGCCTGCGGCCGCGTTGCCGTCGACGCGGCTCACGGGAACATTCGCCTGGCGTGCGTGCTCGGGCATGTCAGCTTCCTCCGAAACGCTCGGTCTTGATCCGTTCGGCCGGATGCCCCAGGTCGACCAGGATGCGCGCGACCGCCTCGACGAAACCGGTCGGCCCGCAGACATACACGAGCGGGTTGTCGGCCACGGGCAGGGTGGATGCCTCGATGTCGGCCCGGGTGATGCGTCCGGCCGTGCGCGCGAATCCCACGGGGGCGGTGCGGGTGTAGACCCAGTCGAGGGCGAAGCTGTCGTCGACGAGTCCCTCGAGCTCCGACGCGTAGTAGGCGTCCTCCGGCGCACGGACCGAGTACAGCATCCGGAACTTCGCCGTGCTCGCCGCCGCCCGGTGCGCGCGGGCGATCGACACGAGCGGAACGATGCCCGAGCCTCCCGCGATGAGCTGCACCGGCTCGGTCTGGGAGTCGCGCCAGACGAAGAAGTTGCCGAGAGGGCCCCGCACCTCGAGCATGTCGCCGGGCTCCACGTCCTGCACGAGATAGGGCGAGACCTCGCCGTCGGGAAGCTCGTCGACGGCGAGCTCGACGCTGTGCCCGTCGCCGAACGAGGCGATCGAGTACGAGCGCACGGCCTGATAGCCGTCTTCAGCGGTCAAGCGCAGATCGAGGTGCTGCCCGGCCAGGTTGCCGGGCCACTCGGGCACGTCGAGAATGAGAACCCGGCCCTGGGGCGTGACGCGCATGGCCCTGGCCACCGTTCCTACAAGCCAGCCGGCGACGATCGCCACTACCAGTACCGCTGCTCTTTCCAGGGGTCGCCGTACATGTTGTAGCCGTTCTGCTCCCAGAATCCGGGGTCGTCGTCGGAGTGCATGCGGATGCCGTGCACCCACTTCGCGCTCTTCCAGAAGTAGAGGTGCGGAACCAGCAGCCGGGCGGGACCGCCGTGCTCGGGGTCGAGCGGCTCGCCGTCGAACTCGAATGCGATCCAGGCCTTGCCGCCCTGCAGGTCTTCGAGGGGCACGTTCGTCGTGTACCCGCCGTACGACTCGATCATCGTGTACGCATCCGACGTGTCGATGTCGGCGAAGAGGGTGTCGAGCGAGACGCCGCGCCACGACGTGCCGAGCTTCGACCAGCGGGTCACGCAGTGGATGTCGGTGTGCACGTCTTCGATGGGCAGAGCCATGAGCTCGTCCCAGCTCCAGGTCGTCACGGCACCGGACTCGGTGGTGATGCTGAAGCTCCAGTCAGCGGTGTCGATGCGGGGCGTGGGCCCTGCCGACAGCACCGGGAAGTCCTCGGTGAGGTACTGGCCCGGGGGAAGCTCCGGGTCGGACTCGCGCCTGCGAGCCCCGAAACCGCGGGAGAAGACTGCCATGGTGTGCTCCTTGTTCTGGTGTGGGTGGATGTCGCAGGTGCCTGTATCGATTGTGCCCTAAACGCTGCGATTCGCAGCCGGTGACAACATCTATTGCCGGACGGATGCCCGTGCCCGGCGCCGCATGAGGGTTCCGGCCGTGACCGTTGCCGCGAGCACGAGCGCCACGAAGACGAGCAGCACGGCGGTGGCGGGTTCGAAGGCGAGCGCGGCGCCCACGACCAGCACGGGGATGGCGAGACCCGCGTAGGCGACGAGGAAGATGAGCGCAAGCGTCTCTCCCTTGCGCTTCGGGTCTGCGAGCGAGACGGCGGTGCCGATCGCCCCTTTGAACAGCAGGCCCACACCGAGCCCGGCGATGACGCCGCCGCCGATGAAGAGCACGATCTGCGGAAGCAGCGCCCCGAGTGCCACCAGAACGAGCCCGGTCGAGCACGCCGCGATGGCGATGGTGAACTGCCGGTGGACCGGAACGGGAGTCAGCAGGATCTGACCCGCCGCTGCGGCGGCGAAGACCGCGAACGAGGTGGCTCCGGCCAGCAGGTGGTCTCCGGCCTCGAACGTGACCACGAGAAAAGTCGGTGCGAGCGAGGTGAAGAGGCCGAACACGGCGAAGCCCGAGAACGCACCGAACGCCGCGATGATGAATGGCCGACGCGCACCCTCCGGCACGGACAGCTTCTGCGGGTGATATGCCGGCGCCTCGTCGGGAACGTCGACCGTCTCGGGCACAAGCATGAGCGCCACGGCGGCGACGATCAGCACGAGCAGGAATACGAGGTGCGGCAGCACGAGGGGGTCGGGCAGGAACTCGGCGAAGAGCCCGCCGATGAGCGGCCCGAGCGAGAGACCGCCCAGGTTCGCCGCTCCCGAGACGGATGCCGCGACCACCGTGTTCTCGTTCGGCCGGGCCGTGGCGCGCAGCTCGCCGAGGTGGGCCGTGGCCGTCGCCGTGAGCATGCCGATGCTCGCCCCGTTGACGAGCCGGGCGACGATGAGCCCCGGCACCTCGGGGAACAGCAGGAAGAGCACGGCCGACAGGGCGGATACGAGCACGGCCACGACGAGCACCCGACGCCGGCCGAGCCAGTCGCTCACGTGTCCCGCGAGGTAGAGGCTCACGATCACGCCGACCGCGTACGCGGCGAAGATCAGCGTGATCACGAAGGCCGGGAACCCGTCGCGCTGCTGATACAGCGGGTACAGCGGCGTGGGCACGGTCGAGTAGGCCATCACGAGAAGGAAGGTGACGGCGACGATCCAGAAACCGGCGCCGTGTCGAACGGTCGGGATGCGACGGGGCATGGGTGCGTCGGGTCCTTTCGGCGGGTGCTGCACGGCTTCGGTGAAACGGCTTCGGTGTAGACGAGTAGATGCCATCCTCTCGCGCCCCGGCGGACGCCGGGCGCGCACGGTATCGACGTTCGACGTATGTCGAATGCTTTCGAGGGGGATCGTGTCTAGGTTCGTCGTATGACCGACGCGACCGAACCCCTGCATGTGAGCCAGCACCACCGCACGACGCTCGAGCACATCGAGCGCCACCCCACCACCCACAACCTCGAGTGGAACGATGTGATCGGCCTTCTCGACGAGGTCGCCGATGTGCGAGAGGAGCACGACGGCAAGTTCGTCGTGAAGCTCGGCGACGGACGCATCGTTCTGACGAAGCCCAAGCACAAGGATGTCGACGAGCAGACCGTCCTCGACCTCCGTCGGCTGCTTCACGATGCGGGATACACGAGCTCGAAGAAGTAGCTGTGGGGCGCCTCCCCCTGCAGAGGGAGGTGCCGCGCCCCGCGTTTCGCTAGCGTGAGTGCTGTGACGAACAGCAGGGTCGATGCGCTCGACGACGCATGGGTGCGCCCGCGGCCGTCGCGCCGGGGGTACAGGAACGACGCCGTTCTGGCCGTGGTCGTCTTCGCGCTGAGTCTCGGCAGCCTCGAGCTGTACTACTCGATCGGCTTCTACCCCGACCCGGCGCCCGCGTGGCTCGGCATACTGATGATGCTTCTGCAGAGCGCGCCCCTCGCCTGGCGGCGGCGCTACCCCGTGTCTGTGCTCGTGTTCAGCGCGGCCGTGTTCATGGCCGTTCAGATCCTGAACGTGCCCGAGGTGCTGTTCAGCAACATCGCCTTCTTCATCGCGATGTACACGGCCGGAGCCTGGGGCAGGCATCGTCGCCTCTCGATGGCGGCGCGCCTCCTGGTGATCGCGGCCATGTTCGTGTGGCTGTTCTCGGCGCTGCTCGCGCCGGCCTTCGCCGCCGGCCTCGCAGACAGGGATGTCGTGGGCTCGGTATCGCCGGTCGTGGCGGTCGGTCTCGTGACGATTCTGCAGAACCTGCTCTATTTCGGTGGCGCCTACTACTTCGGCAGCAGGGCATGGATCGCCGCCCGCGAGCGGGCCGCCCTGGAGGACCGCACCGAGCAGCTCGCCGAGGAGCGCGAGCGCACCGCTGCGCAGGCCGTGTCGCTCGAACGGCTGCGCATCGCCCGCGAACTGCACGATGTCGTCGCCCACCACGTCTCCGTGATGGGCGTGCAGGCCGGCGCCGCCCGACGGGTTCTGCAGCGCGACCCGCAGCAGGCGGTCGAATCGCTGTCGGCCATCGAGTCGAGTGCGCGCGAGGCGGTCGACGAACTGCACCGCATGCTCACGACGCTGCGCGACGACAGCCAGCCAATCGAGACGGGCGGCGCGGTCGACAGCCCCAGTACGCACGGTGTCGAGCAGCTGCCCGAGCTGCTCGGCGACGCCCGCTCCGCCGGACTCGCGGCCGAGCTCACCATCGTCGGAGACCCTCGCCCTCTCAGCCCTCTGGTGTCGATCACGGTCTATCGCGTCGTGCAGGAGGCCATCACGAACGCCATCAAGCACGCCGGCGCATCGGCGTCGATCGATGCGCGGCTGCGCTACCTCGACTCGATGGTCGAGGTCGAGGTCACCGACTCGGGCGGGCTGCCCGCGCGCAGCGCCACCGGGCAGGGCTCCGGGCTCGGCATCGTGGGCATGCGCGAGCGCCTCGCCGCGGTCGGCGGCACGCTGGAGGCGGGTCCGCGCGCTCGCGGCGGCTACCTCGTGCGGGCCGACATCCCGACCGCCTCGGCGGTCGCGCGCTCGAAGCAGGAGGCACAGTGACAGACGCCGAGATCCGCGTGCTGCTGGTCGACGATCAGGATCTTCTGCGCAGCGGCATCCGCATCATCCTCGAGAGCGAGCCCGGAATCGTGGTGGTCGGCGAGGCGCGAGACGGGCACGGCGCCCTCGAACGCATCAGGCAGGTCTCTCCCGACGTGGTCTGCCTCGACGTGCAGATGCCCGGCATGGACGGGCTCACCGCGACCCGCCTGATCACGGCCCTCGAGCCTCCGCCCGCCGTTCTGGTGCTCACCACGTTCGACCGTGACGACTACCTCTTCGAGGCGCTCGAGGGCGGAGCCAGCGGGTTTCTGCTGAAGAACAGCACGCCCGAGCAGCTCGTCGACGCGGTGCAGGTCGTCGCGCGCGGCGATGCCCTGCTGAGCCCGGACGTGACGCGGCGTGTGATCGAGCGGTTCGCGCAGCGCGACGCCGGCGCCAGGTCCGCTGCGGCGAGTGCGGCGGGTTCGGATGCCGCTGTCGCGGCCGCCGCAGCCTCGAGCGCTGCGGCCGCGGCCAAGGTCTCCGACCTCACGGCACGCGAACGCGACGTGCTCGGCTACGTGGCACGCGGCATGAGCAACGCCGAGATCGCGTCGGAGCTCTTCCTCGGGGAGGCCACGGTGAAGACCCACGTCTCGAAGGTGCTGCAGAAGCTCGGCGTGCGCGACCGCATCCAGGCCGTGGTCTTCGCCTACGAGCACGGCATCGCGGTTCCCGGCGCTTGACCGTGTCGCAGTAGTGCCCGGCGCGGACTGTCGCGCCCGGTGTGCCGGTAACTTCAGTCCGCGGCGGGCACTATTGCCTCCATCTGGCGGGGGAGAGCAGCGGGTGGCGGCTGCGCACGCTACGTCTGGCGGGGGATGTGAGCGTGCGCGGGCCTCAATAGCGTGGAGGCGACGGAAGGAACATCCATGCTGCAGCTCGACGCAGTCACCAAACGCTTCGGCGACCGCACCGCCCTCGACGCCGTGAGCTTCGAGGTCGGAGACGGCCGACTGACCGGGTTCGTGGGAGGCAACGGCGCCGGCAAGACCACGACCATGCGCATCATCCTGGGCGTGCTCGCCGCCGACTCCGGAACGGTGCGCCTGGGCGGCTCCGTGCTCGGCGCGGCAGATCGGCGCCGCTTCGGCTACATGCCGGAGGAGCGCGGTCTCTACGCCAAGATGAAGGTCGCCGAGCAGCTCGTGTACCTCGCGCGGCTGCACGGACTCTCCCGTCGCGACGCCGAGGCGAACGCCGCCGAGCTGCTCGAGCGGCTCGGACTCGCCGAGCGCGCCGACGACACCGTCGAGAGCCTCTCGCTCGGAAACCAGCAGCGTGCGCAGATCGCCGCCGCCCTCGTGCACTCTCCCGAGGTGCTCATTCTCGACGAGCCCTTCTCCGGGCTCGACCCCATGGCCGTCGAGACCGTGCTCGGGGTGCTGCACGACGTGGCGAAGCGGGGTGCCCCGGTGCTGTTCTCGTCGCACCAGCTGGATGTCGTCGAGCGGCTCTGCGACGACGTCGTCGTGATCGCGAACGGCCAGGTCAGGGCGAGCGGCTCGCGCCAGAAGCTGCAGGACGACAATGCTGTGCGGCAGTTCGAACTGCTCGTCTCATCCGACGCCGCATGGGTGCGCGAGATGCCCGGCGTCACCGTGCTCGACTTCGACGGAGGCTACGCCCTCTTCGAGGCCGACGACGACGAGGCCGCGCAGGCCGTTCTGCGGCGCGCCATGCAGCAGGGTCCGGTCGCCAGCTTCGCGCCCCGACACCGATCGCTCGCCGAGATCTTCACGGAGGTCGTGAAATGACCATCGCAGACACCCGGACCAACACCTTCGCTCAGAGCGCGGTGCTCGTCGCCGACCGCGAGGTGCGCATGCGCCTGCGCAGCAAGGCCTTCATCGTCTCGTCGGCGATCCTGCTGCTGGCCGTGATCGCGTCGATCGTGGCGGGCAGCATCTTCGGCGCCTCAGCGGCCAGCTCCGTCACCCGCGTCGCCGTGGTCGGCGACACCCAGCCGTTCACGCAGGTCGCCTCGCTCGACGTGACCGAGGCCGACAGCGTCGGCGATGCCGAGCAGCTCGTGCGTGCCGGCGATGTCGAGGCCGCGATCGTTCCGGGCGACGGGCCCACGGGCATCCGGATTCTGGCGCTCGAGGAGGCGCCCGCCGCGCTCGTGCAGCTGCTGAGCGCGACGCCCGAGGTGTCGCTGCTCGAACCGGCCGACCAGAACGGGTCGCTCGCCTATCTGGTGGGGCTCGGCTTCGGCATCGTGTTCTTCATGGCGGCGACCCTCTTCGGCACGACGATCGCCCAGAGCGTCGTCGAGGAGAAGGCAAGCCGCGTCGTCGAGATCCTCATGTCGGCGATCTCCGCGCGCGCCCTGCTGGCCGGCAAGGTCATCGGCAACACGATTCTGGCGTTCGGCCAGATCCTGCTGATCGCCGGGGCGGCGATCGTCGGGCTGGTGGTCACGGGGCAGGATGCGCTGCTCAGCGACCTGGGGCCCTCGATCGTCTGGTTCGTGGTGTTCTTCGCGGTGGGCTTCGTGCTGCTGGCCGCGCTGTTCGCCTCGGCGGCCGCGCTCGTGTCGCGGCAGGAGGACATCGGATCGGTGACCACCCCGGTGATGATGCTGGTGATGATCCCGTACTTCCTCATCGTGTTCGCCTGGGACAACGACCTGGTGCTCACGATCATGTCGTACGTGCCGTTCTCGGCACCGATCGGCATGCCGATGCGCATCTACCTCGGAACCGCCGAGTGGTGGGAGCCGCTGCTCTCGCTGGTGGTCATCATCGCCACGACCGTGGTGGTCGTCCTGCTCGGGTCGAGGATCTACTCGAACTCGCTGCTGCGCACGGGCGCGAGGGTGAAGATCCTGGATGCGCTGCGCGGCTAGGCGCGTCGGGCGATCGCCGCGATGAAGCCCCCGACGAAGGTGTCGCCCAGGCCGATCGTGGTGGGCTGCTCGACCGTCAGCAGAAAGGCGGGCACGCAGCACACCTCGGCGCCCAGGCGGGCCCGGATGCCGGCGGCGAGCTCGGCGCCCAGCGGGTTCACGGGCAGCAGGCCGGTCTGCAGGTAGTTGCGCTCGGTGAAGCCGTCGCCGCGCACGTATCGCGTACTGGCCATCTGGATCGCACCGCGCAGCGCATCCTCGTAGTCGCCGGCACGGTCGCCCAGGGCGAGCGACCAGAACCTGGTGTGCACCACCAGCAGCGAGGCCGGGATGAGCTCGCGGAGTTCGCCGAGCGCCGCGCAGACCTCATCGACGTCGAGCAGGTCGACGGGGTGGCCCACGTAGGCCTGCATCTCGTCTTCGTTCATGCTGTACACGTCGATGCGATCGAGCAGGGCCTGGCGCACGTGCCGGCTCAGTGCCGGCACGTGGAAGCCCGAGTCCTCGTAGAAGACGAGCGCACTCGGCGGCAGGCGGCTCAGGTGCCGACGGATGTCGTCGAGCCGTCGCAGCAGCGTCTCCTCGCTCTGGATGCTGTTGAATCCCGAGATCATGAAGAGCTCGGCCTGTTCCAGGCTGGTGCCGAGTTCGTCGCTGAGCACGAGCTCGGCGTTCGGCGGATCATTCGCGAAGATGACCCGGTTCGCGTGCGGCGAGCGCAGCTCGAGCTCGCCCACGCGCACCCTGCTGCCCTCGACGAACTGAACGATGAGGTGCGGGTCGAGGGTGTCGCGCTCGGCGCTCGAGATGTAGGCGGAGCCCCGGGGGAGCAGCCGTCGCACGTTGTCGTCGATGCTCACGAGGTGCAGCGTGCAGGTCACGCCCAGCGCCTCCATCGCGTAGGCCGCCCGCACGCCCGTTCCGCCGAGGGTGATGCGTCGACGGAACCGGGCGGCGAACTCCTCGACCGTGCGGGAGGAGGCGACGAATCGCTCTCCTCCCGCACCGTCCTTCACGAAGGCGAGCAGCGCGATCAGCAAGTCGCGTTCGCTGCGGATCGCGATCAGCCGGGAGAGCTCGGAGGGCTGGATCGAGTAGTGCAGCACGAGGTCGTCGATCACCCGGGAGTCCCAGACGATCTCGTAGTCCACCGTTCCGCCGAGACCCAGCACGAGCTTCTCATTCATCGTGACACCAAACGCATCGTGGGCTCGCGCCCGTCGGTCAGTACAGCGTGGCCTTGCCGGCCGATTCGAAGAGGTCGATCTTCTGGGCGGCCGTCTCCTTCATCGCGGCGATCGACGGGGGCTGGATGGTGTTGGGCTCGCGCACGCTCGCGTCGGCCAGCACCTCGCGCATCTTGTTGTGGTACGCCGCCTTGATGTCGGACGAGATGTTGATCTTATTCACTCCGAGCTTCACCGACTCGCCGATCTCGCCGTCGGGGTTGTTGGATCCGCCGTGCAGCACGAGGGGGATGTTGACCTTCGCCTTGATGCGCTTGAGCAGCTCGAGCTTGAGCTCGGGCTTCATGCTCGCCGGGTAGATGCCGTGGCTCGTGCCGATGGCGATCGCGAGGCTGTCGACGCCGGTGGCCTCGACGAACGTCACCGCCTCGTCGGGCTCGGTGTAGATGATGGATGCGGCGCCGTCCTCGGCCTCGTTGTCGGTCTTGCCGATTGTGCCGAGCTCTCCCTCGACGGAGACGCCCACGGCGTGGGCCGTGTCGACGACCTTCTTCGTGATGGCGATGTTCTCGTCGAACGGCAGCATCGAGCCGTCGATCATCACCGAGGTGAAGCCGCTCTGAATCGCCAGCAGCACCTGCTCGTAGCTCGCGCCGTGGTCGAGGTGGATGGTGACCGGCACGCTCGAGCGGTTCGCCCGGGCGATGATCGCGTGCAGCACGTCGGTGCCGATGTGGCTCAGCTCGTCGGGGTGGATGGCGATGAGCAGCGGCGACTGCTTCTCTTCGCTGATCTCGAAGAGGCCGTTCATCATGGCGTAGTCGCTGACGTTGAACGCCGGCACGGCGAAGTTGTTCGCGTTGGCGACGTCGAGAAGGTCTTTTCCGGAAACGAGCATGGTGGGTTTTCTCCTTGTGTTGTGGTGAGGCGGTGATGTCGAGAGGAAGGGGGTGAAAGAAGGGTCAGCTCTTGACGGCGCCGGCGGTCATGCCGCCGATGAAGTAGCGCTGGAAGAAGAGGAAGAGGATCAGCACGGGGATGCAGCCGAGGATGCTCATCGCCATCATCTCGTTCCACTCGTAGGAGTTCTGGCCCATGAGCAGCTGGATGCCGATGGGCACCGTGCGCATGTCCTCCGTGCGGGTGAGCGTGAGGGCGAACAGGTATTCGTTCCACGCGATCATGAACGTGTAGACGCCCACGGAGACGATGCCGGGAATCGAGATCGGCACCAGGATGCGCCAGAGCACGGTGAGCGGTCCGGCCCCGTCCATGCGGGCCGCCTCGTCGAGCTCCTTCGGCAGGGTGTTGAAGTAGCCGGTCATCATGATGATCGCGTAGGGGAGCGTGAACACCAGGTAGGTGAGGATGAGGCCCTGATAGGTGTTGTAGAGGCCCAGCACCACCATGAGTCCGAAGAACGGGATCAGCAGCGTGATCGGCGGAACGGCCTGGATGCTGACGATGATCATGTTGATCGGGCGCTTGCCCTTGAACTCGTAGCGGCTGAACGCGTACGAGGCGAGGATCGCCACGAGCAGCGTCAGAGCGGTGACGGCCAGCGAGACGACGTAGCTGTTGATGAAGAAGCGCACCTTCGTCGGGTCGGTGAGGATCGTGATGTACGCGTCGAACGAGAACGTCGAGGTGATCAGCTGCGGCGGGTAGGCGAAGATCTCGGTGTTCGGCTTGAACGAGCTCGAGGCCATCCAGAGGATCGGGAAGGCGGCGAAGGCCGCCCCCGTCAGCAGGAGCAGGATGATGACGACCTTCGCGAGTCGCTCCTTCGGCCGGCGCCGCGGCTTCTGCGCGGGCGAGCGTCGGGCGCCATCCGGTGTCGTACGAACGGCCGACGTCTGTTTCTGGGCGAATGTCGTCATGTCAGTCACGCGCTTTCTGGTGACGCACGTAGAAGAACGCGAGCACCATGGTGAGAAGAAGGATGAGCACGGCGCTCGCGGACGCGACGGAGAATTCGTAGCGGCTGAAGGCGAGCTTGTAGGTGTAGGTGCTGAGCATCTCCGTGACGTTGACGGGGCCTCCGCCGGTGGTCATCCAGATGAGGGCGAACTGCTGCGAGGTCCAGATGATGTCGAGCACGCTCATGCTGATGATGATCGGCTTCAGCTGCGGCAGGGTCACGTTCCAGAAACGCTGGAATGCGGATGCGCCGTCGACGCGGGCCGCCTCGTACAGATCGGCGGGCACGCCCTGCAGACCGGCGAGGAGGGTGACCATGTAGAACGAGTAGCCGGCCCAGATGTTGATGAACGTCACGGCCAGCAGCGCCGTGTCGGGGGACGACAGCCACTCGATGCCCTTGTCGGTCAGGCCGAGCGAGATGAGGATGTAGTTGATGACGCCGTTCGGGTTCAGCATCAGCCGCCAGAGCACGGCGATGATGGCGACGGTGAACAGCCACGGCAGGATGTAGACGACCCGGAAGAGCGCCTTGGTGACGTTGCCCACGAGGGGCGAGTTCAGCAGCATGGCGAAGCCGAGGCCGAGCAGCAGGTGTGCGGCGACGCTGACCAGCGTGAAGAAGAGGGTGTTGCCGGTCGCGGTGCGGAACACCGGGTCGCTCAGCACCTCGACGTAGTTGTCGATGCCGACGAACACCGGATTCTTGTTCGTGATCACGTTGTCCATGAACGAGTAGCCGATGACCATGATCACGGGGATGAGCATGAGCACGAGCATCACGATGACGGTCGGCGAGAGGAAGGCGTAGGGGGTCAGTCTGCGTGCGGTGGGGGCCCACCGGGGGGTGCTGCGCTTCGTGCTGACCGGTCTGACGACGGTGTTGGTCGAGGTCACTGCAGAAGCCTTTCTGTGAGGGGTGGCCGCGCCGAGGCCGTCCCTCTCTGTGAGGGGGGCCACGGCGCGGCCGTCAATCGACGGGTGTTTGTGAGGCGAGGGGGCTAGAACTCCCCGACCCACGCATCCTGGGCCTTCTTCAGGCCGTCGTCGACCGACTCGTCTCCCTGCAGAATCGCCTGCAGCTGCTCGTCGAAGAGGCGCATCAGCTGTTCGGCCACCGGCAGTCCGACGAACTCGTTGGCGGGCTTGCCCTCGGAGTAGATGTCGAAGGCCTCCTTGAACAGCGGGTCGCTCGACGAGAAGTCGGGCACGCTCTTCGTGTTGCCGGGGAACGCGTTCGCGAGGGTCGACAGCTCGGAGTTCGTCTTCTCGCTCATAAGGAACTGAACGAGCTTCCAGGACTCGGCCGGGTGCTTGCTGCTGGCAGAGACCCCGATGCCCCACGAGGCGTAGGGGATTCCACGCTCTCCGGTGAAGCCGTCTTCGGCCGGGATCGCCGAGATGCTGAACTTGAGATCGGGGTTCGACGTGCGGATCAGGTCGATGTGCGACAGCGAGTCGATCATCATTCCGACGCGGCCGTTGGTGAACTCCTCGACCTTGTCCTGCTCCTTCATCGTGGCCGAGCCGGGCGCGATCACGCCGTCGTCGTTCAGGCCCTTGATGTACTCCACCGCAGAGGTGACGTCGTCGTTGGTGACGTCGGGCTTGCCGTCCTTCAGCATGGTTCCGCCCGACGACCAGACCCACGACATCACGTCGTTCTGGATGCCGTTGGGCGCCTCGGAAGAGAGCGGCAGCACCCATCCGCTCGTGTTGTCGCCGAGCGCCGTCACGGCCTTCGCGGCCGTCTCGAACTCGGTTCGGGTCGACGGCGGTGCGGTGACGCCGGCCTTCGCCAGCAGGTCGTCGTTCGTGAAGAGCGGGTAGACGAAGTTCACGACCGGGATCATCTGCGTCTTGCCGTCGACCTCGATCGTGCTGGCGAGCTCGCTGTCGTCGTAGTTCGCGTCCTTCATCAGAGTGCTCAGGTCGGCGAGCGCGCCCTGCTTGGCGAAGTCGCTGACCCATGCACCGTCGAGGCCGACGACGTCGGACATCGTGCCTGCTGCGGCACCGGCGAAGAGCTGCTCCTTCGTGGAGGCGTAGGGGCCGCTGAGAAGCTTGACCTTGATGCCGGGGTTCTCCGACTCGAACGTGTCCATCAGGGTGCGCAGGGCGCCGTCGGGCAGCTCCGGCTCCCACCACTGGGCGAGTTCGATGGTGACGTCGCCACCCGAGGTGGAGTCGTCGCTGCCGGCGCCTGAGGAGCAGCCGGTGACGAGGGTGAGGGCCGCTGCGGCAGCCACTGCCGTGGTGATGCCTCTTCTAAAACGAGCTTCTTTGCTCATGTCTCTCCTATGAGATGCGGGATCATGCTGTTGAGTGCGCTTTTGTGCGCCTTATTGATGTGAGAGTAGTCGTGCATGAACGTTAACGCAAGTAATCGCATCTGACTGCGTTCTTGTGCGTCTTTCTCGCCGGTGTTCGAGCCAATATCTCGTCGTCGGGCAGCAGGTTGCGTCTTTCTGCGATGTTCTGCTACAAATCAGACGTGGCCGACTCATCTTCTCTCTCAGACGGCGACGATCAGCCTCTTCGGCTGCCGGCGGGCCGCAAGGCGGATCTCACGGCGTACGTCACCGAGGTCGGCGAGGTCACGGTGTCGGCGCTCGCCGTGCGATTCGGTGTCTCCGCCGACACGATCCGGCGAGATCTCGATCAGCTCGACGCCGACGGCTTTCTCGTGCGAACCCACGGCGGCGCGGTGAGCATCGCGGTGATGCCGTCCACCGAGAAGAAGCTCGACGTGCGCCTCCGACTCCAGCGGTCTGCAAAGGAGAAGATCGGCGCACGGGCGGCGGGGCTCGTCGAGAACGGCTCGGTCGTCATGATCAACGCCGGCACCACGACCCTGGCCGTCGTGCGGCATCTCGAGGATCACCGCGAGTTGACCATCGCCACGAACAACCTCCGCATCCCGACCGAGATCTCGCCGAAGGTGTGCCGCGACCTCTACGTCTTCGGCGGTGCCGTGAGGCTGAGCGGTCAGGCCACCATCGGGCCGATCGGCTTCCAGTTCTCCGACACGGGCAACGACCTCGACCTCCACTGCGACCTTGCCCTCATCTCGGTCGGAGCGGTCTCGGCCGAGAGCGGCTTCTCGACGAGCAACCTGGCCGAGGCGCTGATGATGAGCGAGATGGTGTCGCGGGCGTCGAAGGTCGCGATCCTCGCGGACTCGTCGAAATTCGACCGCCGACTCTTCGCCCAGGTCGCCGAGCTGGGCAGCGTGGACTATCTCGTCACCGACGTCGCCCCGGCGGACGAGCTCGCGGAGGCCCTCCGCAAGAACAAGGTCGAGGTGCTCCTTCCGCCGAGCGGCGCATCCGCCTCCTAGACGCCGCGCGCCCCTCTGGTGTGAGATGGTCGAGGAGAAGGTTCTCGAGGAGGAGATGACGATGGACTTCAATGACCGGATCATCGAGGAGTTCCGCGCCCACGACGGTCACGTCGAGACGGCGGGCTTCGGCGACAAGCTGATCCTCCTGCACACGATCGGAGCGCGCTCCGGCGAGGAGCGCGTCGCGCCCACGATGGCGCTGCGCGACGAGGACTCGTGGCTCGTGTACGCGTCGAAGGCGGGCGCGCCCGACAACCCGGCCTGGTACTACAACCTCGTGCAGAACCCCGACATCACGATCGAGACGCCCCAGGGCGTGGTCGAGGTCAGGGCGCGTGAGCTGCACGGCGACGAACGCGACGCCGCCTGGGCGCAGGTGGTGGCCGTCGCCTCGGGCTTCGCCGACTATCAGGTCAAGGCGGGCCCGCGTGTGATCCCCGTCCTCCGCCTGACGTCGCGCTGATCGTCCGGTCGTTCCCTGAGCCTGTCGAAGGGCAGCATGTGACAGCTCGCCCGCGGGCTGGCACACTCGAGGGATGAGAACGAGCTCACGAGACGCGCGACGCATCCGATCGGGTGGTCTGGCGGCCGTGACGGCAGCGGTCGTGCTCTCTCTGCTCGGAGCCTGCTCGACGCCCGCGCCCAGCCCCACGCCCGCGGCCGTGTCGGAGCCCGTGGTCACGGCCCCTCCGGCGACGCCGAGCGATCCCACGCCCGCCTTCGCGCAGCTCGAGCAGGAGTTCGACGCCCGGCTCGGCGTCTACGCGCTCGACCCGCTCAGCCGCGCCGAGGTGGCCTACCGCGCTGACGAGCGGTTCGCCTACGCGTCGACCTTCAAGGCGCTGGCGGCGGGCATCCTGCTGAAGACCGTGCCCGACGAGCAGCTAGACGAGATCGTCTCGTACGGGGCCGACGAGCTGCTGCCCAACTCGCCGATCACCGAGGCCAATGTCGACGAGGGCATGACTCTCCGGGCCGTGGCCGAGGCGGCGGTGCGCTTCAGCGACAACACGGCGGGCAACATCGTTCTCGAGCGCCTCGGCGGGCCGGAGGGGTTCACCCAGGCGCTCCGCGACCTCGGAGACACGACGAGCAGCTCCGACCGCATCGAGACAGAGCTCAACAGCGCGATCCCCGGCGACACCCGGGACACGAGCACACCGCGCGCCTTCGCCCTCGACCTCGCCACCCTGCTCACCACCGACGCCCTGGGCGCGGCCCAGCAGTCGCAGCTCATCGACTGGATGACCGGCAACGCCACGGGCTCCGAGCTCATCGCTGCGGGCCTGGATGCCGGATGGTCGGTCGCGGACAAATCGGGCGCCGGGGCGTACGGCACGCGCAACGACATCGCGCTCGTGTGGCCGCCGAGCGGGTCGCCGATCGTGCTCGTGATCATGTCGAACCGCCCCACGGAAGACGCGGAGTACGACAACGCCCTCATCGCGCGCGCCACCGAGGCGGCACTCGCCGGCCTCGGCTACTGAGCCGCGCTACGCGACCGGCTCGCCCTGCCAGGACTCGACGTGCCAGCCGTCGTCGGGCGAGCCCGTGAGCACAACGATGCCCGTGTTGCCCAGTCCGTGCGTGACCGTGAACTCCGGCCCCAGGTTGTCGGCCCGGCCGGCCACCCACACGCGGATCGCGGCGTCGTGGTCGACGATCGCGACCGTGCCGCCATCCGCTCGGTCGGCCGACGAGGCCTGCTGGGCCCGCCAGATCTCGGCGATGCCACGGTCGAAGCGCTCGAAGAAGTGGTCGCCGCTGAATCCGCCGGGAACGGCGGCGGTGAAGTCGCCCTGCGCCCAGATGCGAAACGGCGAGGCGTAGGCCGACATGGCCTCGTGATCGCTGCGGTCCTCGAGTTCGCCCGCCTCGATCTCGTGGATGCCCTCGATCACGGTCAGGGGAAGGCCGGTCGCGCGCGACAGGGGCTCGGCCGTGAGCTGGGTTCGGCGAAGCGTGGATGCGTAGAGCCCGTCGAGAGGCACGTCGCGGAGGGTCTCGGCGAGGGCCTCGGCCTGCTCGCGTCCGCGTGGAGTGAGCTCGGGCCCCGGCTGGGTCGTCGACAGGATTCCCGCCTCGTTGGCAGTGGACTCCGCGTGCCGTATGAGAAGCATTCGAATGTGGGATTTCCCTGTTGGAATCCATGTGTGCGACATAGAGTCAGCCTAACGACGTCCCCGACAGGGGACCGGTGATCAAGGGAGATCAACATGGCAGGAAACAGAGCAGTCGCTTATAAAGGGCCGGGCGAAGTCGAGGTCATCGATATCGACTACCCCACGTTCGAACTGAAGGACGGGCCGGGGGTGAATCCCGCGAACGTCGGCCGCAAGGTGCCCCACGGCGCCATCATCAGGACCGTCGCCACGAACATCTGCGGCTCCGACCAGCACATGGTGCGAGGCCGCACGACGGCGCCGGTGAACCTCGTTCTCGGCCACGAGATCACCGGTGAGGTGGTCGAGGTCGGCCCCGGGGTGGAGTTCATCAAGGTCGGCGACCTGGTGAGCGTTCCGTTCAACATCGCCTGTGGGCGGTGCCGCAACTGCAAGGAGCGCAAGACGGGCATCTGCCTCAACGTGAATCCCGACAGGCCGGGCAGCGCCTACGGCTACGTCGACATGGGCGGCTGGGTCGGCGGCCAGGCCGAATTCGTTCTGGTGCCCTACGCCGACTGGAACCTGCTGAAGTTCCCCGACAAGGATCAGGCCCTCGAGAAGATCATGGACCTGACCATGCTGTCCGACATCTTCCCGACCGGATTCCACGGAGCGGTCACGGCCGGCGTCGGGGTCGGGTCGACGGTGTACGTCGCGGGTGCCGGCCCTGTCGGTCTCGCGGCGGCGACGAGCGCGCTGCTGCTGGGAGCGGCGGCGGTGATCGTCGGCGACTTCAATGACGATCGCCTGGCGCAGGCGCGCAGCTTCGGATGCGAGACGGTCAATCTGGGAGCCGGCGAGCTGGTCGACCAGATCGAGCAGATCCTCGGCGTTCCCGAGGTCGACTGCGGCGTGGATGCCGTGGGCTTCGAGGCCAGGGGTCACGGCGGCGGCGAGGCGCCGGCGACGGTGCTGAACTCGCTGATGGACGTGACCGCGGCCGGAGGCGCCCTCGGCATTCCGGGACTGTACGTCACGGGCGACCCGGGCGGAGTCGACGAGGCGGCGCAGAAGGGTTCGCTGTCGCTCAGCCTCGGCACCGGATGGGCCAAGTCGCTGTCGTTCACCACCGGCCAGTGCCCGGTGATGAAGTACAACTACGGTCTGATGCAGGCGATCCTGCACGACCGCGTGCACATCGCCAAGAACGTGAACGCGAAGGCGATCTCGCTCGACGATGCACCGCGCGGCTACGCCGAGTTCGATGCGGGAGCGGCCACGAAGTACGTGCTGAACCCGAACGGCTACCTCGACGCGGCATAGCTCCCGCAGTCCGTTCCCTGAGCTTGTCGAAGGGCATCCCTTCGACAAGCTCAGGGAACGCGGTCTCAGGGAACGGGCGGGAATAGATTCCCCAGGGGCCGCGTTCTCACTCACATATATGCAAACGCATAGAAAAGTTTAGGAGTGAGTGAACATGCAGTTCGGAATCTTCAGCGTCGGCGACGTCACGACAGACCCGACCACGGGGTACACGCCCAGCGACACTGAGCGCACCAAGGCCATGATCGCGATCGCGCAGCACGCCGACCAGGCCGGGCTCGACGTCTTCGCCGCCGGCGAGCACCACAACCCGCCCTTCGTCACGTCGTCACCCACGACGATGCTCGGCTATCTCGCCGGCATCACCGAGAACATCGTGCTCTCCACGGCCACCACGCTCATCACGACGAACGACCCCGTGAAGATCGCCGAGGACTACGCGATGCTCCAGGTCATCAGCGACGGCCGCATGGACCTCATGATGGGCCGCGGCAACACCGGCCCGGTCTACCCCTGGTTCGGCAAGGACATCCGCAAGGGCCTCGAGCTCGCCACAGAGAACTACGCTCTGCTTCGCCGCCTGTGGGAGGAGGAGGTCGTGGACTGGGCCGGAAACTTCCGCACGCCGCTCCAGGGCTTCACCGCGACCCCGCGACCCCTCGACGGAGTCGCGCCGTTCGTGTGGCACGGATCGATCCGCAGCCCCCAGATCGCGGAGCAGGCCGCCTATTACGGCGACGGCTTCTTCCACAACAACATCTTCTGGCCGATCGAGCACACCGAGCAGATGGTGAAGCTCTACCGCAGCCGCTACGAGAACTACGGCCACGGCCGCGCCGACCAGGCGATCGTCGGCCTCGGCGGGCAGTTCTTCGCCCGCAAGAACTCGCAGGCCGCGAAGAACGAGTTCCGCCCGTACTTCGACAACGCGCCCGTCTACGGACACGGCCCGACGATGGAGGACTTCACCGCGCAGACCCCGCTCACCGTGGGATCTCCGCAGGAGGTCATCGACCGCTACGCCGCGATGCGCGACCACGTGGGCGACTACCAGCGCCAGCTGTTCCTCATCGACCACGCCGGACTGCCGCTGAAGACGGTGCTCGAGCAGATCGACATCCTCGCCGAGGAGATCGTTCCCGCGCTCCGCAAGGAGAACGACTCGAAGCGCCCCGAGGGCGTTCCGAGCAACCCGCCCAGCCACGCCGAGCGCGTCGCCGCGGCCCGTGCGAAGGGTGCCGTCGCATCCACCCACGTCGACGGAGAAGACTCCTGGACCGGCCTCACGGCCGAGGGCGGCACGAAGCCGCTCGCCAAGGCGGGCGCGGCCTTCGGCCTGTAACGAACCTTCGCTCCCTGAGCTTGTCGAAGGGCAACCCCCTTCGACAGGCTCAGGGAACGGGTCTGTTCAGGGAACGGCCGCCCCCTTCGACAGGCTCAGGGAACGGGAACGGGTACCGCCGCGGGCACCAGGCGCACCACGACGGCCTTCGACACAGGCGTGTTGCTCTCGTCGGTCACCGAGTCGAGCGGCACGAGCACATTCGCCTCGGGGTAGTACGCCGCAGCGCACCCCCTGGCGCTCGGGTACGACACGACCCGGTACGAGCGCAGCACCCGCTCGATCCCGTCGTTCCATTCGCTGAACACATCGACGAGCTGCCCGTCTTCGAGACCGAGCTCGTCGAGGTCGAGCGGGTTCACGAACACCACGCTGCGGCCTTTCTTGATGCCGCGATACCGGTCGTTGAGGCTGTAGATCGTGGTGTTGTACTGGTCGTGGGCGCGCAGGGTCTGCAGCAGCAGGGTCCCCTCGGGGCGCACCACCGGCTCGAGATGATTCACCGTGATCATCGCCCGGCCCGTGAGGGTGTTGAACGTGCGGCTGTCACGCGGACCGTTCGGCAGCACGAAGCCGTCGATGTTGCGGATGCGCTCGTTGAAGTTCTCGAAGCCGGGAACGACGTGGGCGATGTGGTCGCGGATCAGGTCGTAGTTCTGCTCGAAGCCCGCCCAGTCGATGGGCGACTCCTCGCCGAGAACGGCCCGCGCGAGACGACTGACGATCGCGATCTCCGACAGCACGTGGTTCGAGATCGGCTCGACCTTTCCGCTCGACGCGTGCACCGCGCAGACCGTGTCCTCCACCGAGACGAACTGGAACCCGGACGCCTGCCGGTCGAGCTCCGTGCGCCCCTTCGTGGGCAGAATGAGCGCCTCCTCGCCGATCACCGCGTGCGAGCGGTTGAGCTTGGTCGACACCTGAACGGTGAGCCGCGTGCCGTGCATGGCGGCCTCGGCGACCTGGCTGTCGGAGATCGCGGCCACGAGGTTGCCGCCCATGGCGAACCACACCTTGATGTCGCCACGGGCCATCGCCTTCATGGCGTTCACCGAGTCGAGGCCGTGTTTGCGCGGCGGATCGAAGCCGAACTCCGCCTGCAGCGCATCCATGAACGTGTCGGGCATCTTCTCCCAGATGCCCATGGTGCGGTCGCCCTGCACGTTGCTGTGACCCCGGATGGGCGACGCCCCCGCACCCGGCTTGCCCATGTTGCCCCGGAGCAGCAGCAGGTTGACGATCTCCTTGATCGTGCCCACGGCCTTCTTCTGCTGCGTGATGCCCATGGCCCAGGTGATGATCACCCGGTCGGCCTTCATGTAGCGGTCGGCCAGTTCATCGATGTCGGCTGTCGTGAGCCCTGTCGCCTCGAGCACCTCGGCCTCGTCGACTCGATCGATGTGCGCCATGAACTCCTCGAGCCCTGAGCAGTGCTCGGCCAGGAATTCGTGGTCCAGCACCGTTCCCGGGGCCGTGCGTTCGGCATCCAGAACCCGCTTCGAGACGGCCTGCATGAGCGCCATGTCGCCGCCGAGCCGGATGTGCACGAACTGGTCGGCGATCTTCGTTCCGTGGCCGACGATGCCGCGCGGGCGCTGCGGGTTCTTGTAGCGCATGAGCCCGGCCTCGGGCAGCGGGTTGATGGCCACGATCTTCGCGCCCTTGCGCTTGGCGTCTTCGAGCGCGGTGAGCATGCGCGGGTGGTTGGTGCCCGGGTTCTGGCCCATCACGATGATGAGGTCGGTGTCTTCGAAGTCGTCGTAGGCGATGGTGGACTTGCCCACGCCGAGCGTCTCGCCCATGGCTGTTCCCGTGGACTCGTGGCACATGTTCGAGCAGTCGGGCAGGTTGTTGGTGCCGAAGGCGCGCACGAAGAGCTGGTAGGCGAATGCCGTCTCGTTGGCGGTGCGTCCGCTCGTGTAGAACGCGGCCTCGTCGGGGGAGTCGAGCTCGTTCAGCCGCGAGGCGATGATCTCGAACGCCTTGTCCCAGCTCACGGGCTCGTAGTGGTTCTTACCGGCCGGCTTGTAGACGGGCTCGACGAGCCGGCCCTGCATGCCGAGCCAGTGCTCGGAGCGGGTGAGCAGGTCGTCGATGGAGTGCTGACCCCAGAAGCTGCGGGGCACCGCGATGGGAGTCGCCTCCCAGGTCACGGCCTTGGCGCCGTTCTCGCAGAACTCGGCGGCCTTGCGGCGGTCGGGGTCGGGCCAGGCGCAGCTCGGGCAGTCGTAGCCGTCTTTCTGGTTGAGGCCGAGCATCAGCTTGGCCGTGCGGGCCACGCCCATGCCCTCGATCGCGGGCACCATGGAGTGCACGATGCCCGGAACGCCCACGGCCCAGGTCTCGCGTTCGCCGACTTCGAGCTGCGAGTCGTCTTCTCGGGGAGGGAGGGTGGTCATGCGGCACCGATGCTTTCGCTGGAGAGGGGCTCGACGGAGTCGCCCTGATCGGACGGGTCAGGACTGAGGTCGGACTCGAGAGGGGCTGATTCAAGGACCCGCTCGGCACCGGAGTAGATGACCATGGAGTCGCCGCGCAGGAAGCCGACGAGGGTGATGCCCAGCTCGACGGCCAGTTCGACCGCCAGCGACGAGGGCGCCGACACGGCGGCGAGCATCGGGATGCCGGCCATCGAGGCCTTCTGCATGAGTTCGAAGCTGGCCCGGCCCGAGACCATGAGCACGGTTCCGCGCAGCGGCAGCAGATTCTGCTGCGTCGCCCAGCCGATCACCTTGTCGACCGCGTTGTGTCGGCCGACGTCTTCGCGCAGCACGAGCAGGCCGCCGGTGACGCCGTCGAAGAGGGCGGCCGCGTGCAGCCCGCCCGTCTTCTCGAACACGGCCTGCTGTTCGCGAAGCCTATTGGGGAACGTCGTGAGCAGCGCGGCCTCGATGCGCAGGTCATCCGATGCGGCCGTGTAGGACGACGTCGTGCGCACCGCGTCGATCGACGCCTTGCCGCAGAGCCCGCACGAGCTCGTGGTGAAGAACGCCCGTGCGAGGCCCGGGTCGGGCGGAGCGACGCCCGGTGCGAGCGTCACGTCGAGCACGTTGTAGGTGTTCATGCCGTCATCGTCCGTGCCCGCACAGTAGCGGGCCGCAGCGAACTGCTCGCCGTTCGAGATCACGCCCTCCGAGACGAGGAACCCCGCGGCGAGGTCGATGTCGTTGCCCGGAGTGCGCATCGTGATCGCGAGCGAGAGGCCGCCCACGCGGATCTCGAGCGGCTCCTCGGCGGCGAGCACGTCTTCGCGCACCCTCTTGTGGCCTCCGACGCTCAGGCGGGTGACGCGACGACGAACCGTGATTCTGCCCATACAGCAGGCTTATCATCGATTCGCCGATGTCGACAGGGCTGGCCGCAGCATCCGGGCGACTCGGTATCTCGTAGGCTGACTGAATGCTGCTCGACGCGATCGTGCTCGCGGGCGGAAGGTCCTCCCGTCTCTCGGGCGTGCCCAAGGCGCAGCTGCTGTGGCACGGTGCGACGCTGCTGCAGAACACGGTCGATGCGGCCCTGCTGGGCGGCGCCCGGCGCGTGGTCGTCGTGGGTCCGGATGCGCCGGTTCCGGATGCGCCGGGTCCGGATGCGCCGGTTCCGGATGCGCGCATCCGGTTCACGCGCGAAGACCCGCCATTCGGCGGCCCCGCGGCGGCGATCGGTGCGGGAATGCGCGCCTTCGATGAGCTGGAGGCGAGCGCCGCGGATGCCGTGCTGGTGCTCGCGTGCGACATGCCGGAGATCGCTCGCGTCGTCACCGTGCTCGTCGAGTCGCTGCCCCTGGCCGGCTTTGACGGCGCTCTCCTGGTCGACTCCTCCGGCATGCGGCAGCCCCTCGCGGCGGTCTACGGCCGCCCGGCCCTGGCCGATGCGGTGGAGGGGCTCCGCGCATCCGGCACCCTCGACGGCGCCTCGATGCGCTCGCTGATCGCCTCACTCGACCTGCGCGAACTGACAGACGCAGCGGGCGCCACGAGCGACGTCGACACCTGGCCCGACGCGGCCGCTTTCGGCATCGATCCGCCCCACGACGCACCATCCCCCGACGAGCACCCCGACGAGCACCCCGACGAGCAGAGGAGTCGAGCATGAGCGACGACCAGTCGAGCACCGAGAAGTCGAGCACCGAGGAGCCGAGCACTGAGAAGTCGAGCACCGAGAAGTCGAGCACTGAGACGCCGAGCACTGAGAAGCCGACGAAGCCGGCGCGGTCGCCGGAGGAGCAGGCCGAGATAACCGCGGCCCTCGAGCGCTGGAGCGCCTCCCTGGCCCAGGAGCTGGGCATCGCCGACCTCGAGGTCGACATCGATGCGGTGCTGGCGCTCGCGGGGGTCGCGGCGCACGCCGTGCTGCGCCCGGCGGCTCCGCTCACCACCTACCTGGTGGGCTACGCGGCGGGCCGTGCCGCGGCGCTCGACGAGGTGAGCGGCGAGCAGGCCACGGCTCGGGCGGCCGAGGTCGCCGTCGCTCTCGCGCGCAGCGTCGAAAGGTGAGCGCGGCGCCGGGAGAGCAGCGCGTCGCGTGGGCCCAGGCTCGCGAGCTCGCGTTCGCCGCCGGGGCCGCGTCGCCTCCGGTCTCCGTGCCTCTCTCCGCGGCGGTCGCACGCGTTCTCGCCGATCCGGTACTCGCCCTCTGCGATGTTCCGCACTACGCGTCGTCGGCGATGGATGGCTGGGCCGTTCGCGGGCCGGGTCCCTGGGTGCTGCGCACGGCGTCGGAGACCTCGGCAGCGGCGCTCGGGGCGAACGACGCCCGCGCCATCGTGACGGGTGGACTCATTCCCGAGGCCGCCGATGCGGTGCTGCGCAGCGAGGCGGGCGTCGTCGTGGGCGGCGAGCTGCGAGCGTCGATCGAGCCGTCGCCCGGCCAGCACATCCGGCCGGCGGGTGAGGAGTTCCGCAGGGGCGACGTGGCGATCGAGGCGGGCGTGCGGGTGAATCCCGCGCACATCGCGGTCGCCGCCGCGTGCGGAGCCGACGAGCTCGTCGTGCGGGCGCGAGGCCGGGTGTCTCTCGTGCTCACGGGCGACGAGGTGGTGACCCACAGCATCCCGGCGCCGGGCACCGTGCGCGACAGTTTCGGCCCGACGTTGCCGGCGTTCGTCGGCATGCTGGGCGGCGAGGTCGTTCGCGAGGCCCGGAGGGGCGACGACCTCGAGGCGCTCGCGGACGCCCTGTCTGCGGAGCCGACCGCGAGCGACGTGGTCATCACGACCGGGGGCACCGGCTCGTCGTCGGCCGACCACCTGCGCGCGGCTCTCTCGCGACTCGGCGCGCGCATCCAGGTCGGCGGGGTCGAGATGCGGCCGGGCGGTCCGAGCCTGCTGGCGCGTCTCGACGACGGGCGACTGCTGATCGGGCTCCCGGGCAATCCGCTCGCGGCGATGATGGGGCTGCTGACCCTGGCCGAGCCCCTGCTGGCGGCGCTCTCGGGCGGGCGAGTCGCCGAGCCGTCGCGCATCCGGCTGGCTCAGGCCGTGCCCCCGGGTCGCGGCGCGACGAGGCTCATTCCGTTCCGGCTCGTCGACGGGCTCGCCCTGCCCAGCGCGTTCACCGGGTCGGCGATGCTCCGAGGCCTCGCCGACGCGTCCGGGGTGCTGGTCGGCTCGAGTGCGGGCGCCGAGGCCGGAGCCGAGCTGGAGTTCGTGACGCTGCCCTGGTCGTGACCGGCCGTCTGGTGGTCAGGCGTCGCGCGGGCCGCCATCCGTGCCGCGCAGCCGGGACACGGCGGTCATCGCGTGGTAGATCACGATGGCGGCGACCGTGCCGAGCGCGATGCCGTTGAACGTGACCGAGCCGGCGTTCAGGGTGAAGTCGGCGATGCCGATGATCAGTGCCGTGGCCGCCGTGAACTGGTTGACCGGCTTCGAGAAGTCCACCTTGTTGTCGAGCCAGATCTTCACGCCGATGATGCCGATCAAGCCGTAGAGAGCGGTGGTCACGCCGCCGAGCACGCCGGCCGGGATCGTGTTGATGAGGGCGCCGACCTTGGGCGAGAGTCCGAGGAGGATCGCGACGGCGCCGGCGATCCAGTAGGCGGCGGTGGAGTAGATGCGGGTCGCGGCCATGACGCCGATGTTCTCGCCGTAGGTGGTGGTTCCCGATCCGCCGCCGAAGCCGGCGAGCACCGTGGCCAGGCCGTCGGCCAGCAGGGCGCGGCCGGTGAGCCTGTTCACCTCGGGCGAGTCGGTCATCTGCGCGACGCCGCGGATGTGGCCCACGTTCTCGGCGACGAGCACGAGCACGACCGGGAGGAAGGCGGGGAGCACGCCCCAGACCGCGGAGTCCGCGAACGGGTTGGCCGGAAGGGCGAACTGGGGGAGTCCCACCCACGCGGCATCGCCGACGGCCGAGAAGTCGACCTCGCCCGCGATGACCGCCGCCACGTAGCCCACGACCACACCGATGAAGATCGACAGGCGCGCGAGCATGCCTCGGAACAGCACGGTCGAGAAGATCACCGCCGCGAGGGTGATGAGTGCCGTCAGCGGCGCGAGCTGGAAGTTGTTCTTCGCGGCGGGAGCCAGGTTGAAGCCGATGAGGGCCACGATCGCGCCCGAGACGACGGGCGGCATGAGTGCGTTGATCCAGCCGATGCCGGTGATGAGAACGACCACCCCGACCAGCGCGAGGAGCACGCCGACGGCGAGGATGCCGAAGAGCGCGCCGCCCATGCCCGTGGATGCGACGGCGGCCGTGATCGGGGCGATGAACGCGAACGAGGATCCGAGGTAGCTCGGGAGCCGGTTCTTCGTGATCAGCAGGAACAGCAGCGTGCCGATGCCGGAGAAGAGCAGCGTCGTCGCGGGCGGGAACCCGGTGAGCACGGGAACCAGGAAGGTCGCGCCGAACATCGCGACGACGTGCTGGCCGCCCAGGCCGATCATGCGGGGCCAGGTGAGTCGCTCGCCCGGCTTGACCACGGCATCCGCCTCGACGTTCTTGCCGTCGCCGTGAAGTGTCCAGAGCTGTGCCATGTTCGATCGTTCCCCTTGCCCGGCTGCTCGCCGGTTGTTGCGTGCTCGTCGATGAGCTCCCTCGAGACTAGTGGCCGAGCGCAATTCAGGAGGAGAGTGCGGCCGTGTGGATAGTGGCGTTGGCTGCGCTCTCCTCCTGAATTAGTCGCGGTCGACCGTTGTCCACAGAACCGCGGGATGCCGATGAGTGGGGCTGCCCGCTGGCGCACTCTCTCCGAATGCAGAACTACCCCGTCGCCCCCCGAAGCCACCTGATAGCCCGAGGCATGTCGATTCGTCAGATCTCCGACGCGGTCGACGACGGTCGCATGATCCGTGTACGGCGGGGGTGGTACGCGTCGCCGGATGCTCCTCCGCTCGTGGTGCAGGCCGTTCGCGTCGGCGGGTCGCTGACATCGTTCTCGGCCACGAGCCTGACCGGCATCTGGACGCCGCCAGGCATCCAGCTACACGTCGCCGTGCCTCGGAATGCGTCGAGGCTCCGATCGCCGCACGACGGTTCCCGGCAGTTGGATCGCCGTCGCGACCGAGTCTGCATCCACCCGCTGGACAGTGCGGGCGTCATTCGTGAACCCGTGCAAACCGTCGCGCAGGCGCTGGCTCACGCGGCGCTGTGCCAGACCGAGGAGATGGCCCTCACCGTGATCGATTCGGCGCTCAACCTCGGTTTCGTATCGGAGCCGGAGCTTCGAGCGCAGTTCGAGAACCTCCCGCGCCGGTGCCGGCGTCTGCTCGATAAGGCCGAGCGGCGGAGCCAGTCGGGAATCGAGACGCTCGTCCGGGTTCGCCTGCGCAAGCTCGGAATCCATCTCACTGTGCAGGCGAAGATCTCCGGGGTCGGACACGTCGATCTGCTGATCGGCGATCGCTTCGTGATCAAGTGTGACAGCCACCGCTTCCACTGGCTCGAAGACCAGTACCGCGAAGACCACCGCCGCGACGCAGTGCTGGTGAGCATGGACTACGTCGTGTTTCGAGCGACGTACGAGATGGTGATGTTCGACTGGCCGTGGGTCGAGTCCATCGTGAGGCACGTGGTGGGTGCTCGAAAGCACATGTGGCCCCGTCGGCGCTCGGATGCAGTGGGCGAGCTTCTCGGCTGATGCGATCAATTCAGGAGGAGAGCGCGGCCGCGTGGATAGTGGCGTCGGCCGCGCTCTCCTCCTGAATTAGTGACGGGCACCGTGGCAGGATGGGCGCATGACCGAGGCACAGGGGGCACCGCGTGGCTAATCCGATCGCCGCAGCCGTCGGAACGCGGCTCGAACGCTACCGGGAGATCGCCAGCGTGCTGAGCAGGCACGGGCTCAGCTTCATCATCGGGGCCACCGGCCTCGAGCGCTTCGAGCCCGCCTGGCAGGAGCAGTCGCGGGCCAGCAATCCCGAGAATCTGCGGCGCGCACTCGAGGAGCTCGGCCCGACCTTCGTGAAGCTCGGCCAGCTGCTGTCGACGCGCTCCGACATCCTGCCGCCCGACTACCTGAACGAGCTGGCCAAGCTGCAGGACCGCGCACCGGCCGTGCCCGGCCCGGTGATCAAACGCCTCATCGTCGACGAGCTCGGCGACCAGCCCGACAAGGTCTTCGCGAGCTTCCAGATCAAGCCGCTCGCCAGCGCCTCGATCGGGCAGGCGCACCTCGCCACGCTGCACGACGGAACGGAGGTCGTCGTCAAAGTGCAGCGGCCCGACATCGCCACGAACATCGCCATCGACCTCGAGATCCTGCACACGCTCGCCGTGCGGGCCTCCCGCCAGTGGAAGCTCGCGGCCGACTACAACATCACCGGCATCACCGACGAGTTCGCGCGCACACTGCGCGAGGAGCTCGACTACACGCATGAAGGCCGCAACGCCGAGACCTTCGCCGCCAACTTCGCGGGCGACGACACCATCCAGATCCCCCGCGTCTTCTGGGACACGAGCACCACGCGCGTGCTGACCCTCGAGCGCATCACGGGCCTCAAGGTCGACGACATCGCGGGCCTCGACGCCGCGGGGATCGACCGCCCCGGCATCATCACCCACGCCGTCGATGCCATCGCCCAGATGGTCTTCGTCGACGGGATCTTCCACGCCGACCCCCACCCCGGCAACCTCTTCGTCGAGCCGGACGGCCGCATCGGCCTGATCGACTTCGGCATGGTCGGGCAGATCGACGAGACCCTCCGCGGTCAGCTCGCCGATCTGTTCATGGCGCTGAGCAGGCACGATCCCGACCGCATGGCGTCGGCCCTCATCGCCCTGTCGAGTTCGAAGAAGTCGATCGATCAGGAGTCGCTGCGCGCCGACCTCGTGGGCTTCATCGACATCTACCGGGGCAAGGGCCTCGGCGAGGTCGACATGGGCGCGCTCATCAACAAGCTGCTCACCGTGCTCCGGCACAACCGGCTGCAGCTGCAGCCCTCCATCGTGATGTTGCTGCGCATGCTCCTCATGGTCGAGGGCATGGGCGTGCTGCTCGATCCGACGTTCAGCCTGGGGGATGCTCTCAAGCCGTACGCGACGAAACTCGCGCTGTCGAAATTCTCACCGGCGGCGATCGCGAAGCGCCTGGCCGCGGCCGGGCTCGAGGCGGCTGAGCTCGGCATCGAGCTGCCCGACAAGATCCGCAAGGTGTTCGACGTGATCGACCGCAACGGCATCGAGGTGCACCTGCGCGCCTCCGAGCTCGACCCTCTGGTGGCGCGCGTCGAGAAGGTGGGCAACCGCGTGGTGGCCGGGGTGATCGCGGCCGCGTTCATCCGGGGCATCGGCGAGCTCGCCGTGAGCGACCGCAAGCGCTTCGGCAGCTGGAGCGGTCCGCTCATGGGAATCGGGCTGGGAGCGAGCGGCGCGCTGAGCGCCTACATCGCGCTGACGTCGCGGCAGAGACGCCGCCGCAGCTGACGGCCGGCGAGTGCCCGCTCCGCGCGCCGCGACTCAGGCCCCGGTGCGCTCCGCGACACCGCGCACGAACGACGCCTGACCCGCGTGCTGCAGGTCGTCGGAGATCACGCTCACGAGCCGCGCCGCGAGGGTCACGGGCGGGTTCCACGAGGTGTCGACGATGCGGGTGAAGTCGTCGTCGCCCAGCGCCGCCACGTAGTCGAGCGTGCGGGCGCAGACGGCGTCGTGATAGCCGATCAGATCGTCGGGGGCGACGCCGCGCACCTGCGCGACCTCGGCCGAGGACTGACCGTAGCCCGTGGCCGCGGCGTCGAAGGGCAGGCCGAAACGATCGTGCCAGCCGCCGTCGACCCAGAGCTCGTCGACCCCGGCGAGCTCGGAGACGTGCCCGTCCTGCACACGGGTGAGGTGCCACACCAGCCACGCCACCGTGTTGGCCTCGTCGTCGACGCGGAACGTGAGAACCTCCTCCGAGGCGCCGCCGACGGTGCGGCGCACGATCTGCTGGATTCTCTGGAAGGCGTCGGCGAGGGTGTCGGTGGTGGTCGTCATCTCTTCAGTCTTCTCCGTCGGGCAGGGGAGCGCCAGCACCTGAGGACCAATTTCGATAATGTGTCGGTATAGTCAATTCGACGGCAAGCGCGGGGGATCCATGAGCACCTATCTGATCTGCAGCACTCCGGTGCACGGCCACGCGTCGCCGATGGCGGTGATCGGGGCGCACCTCGTCTCGCGCGGACATCGGGTGATCATGCTCACGGGAACGAGGTTCGCCGAGAAGATCGAGCGCGCGGGCATGGAGTTCGTGGCCCTCGAAGGCCGCGCGGACTTCGACGACCGGGATGTCGCCGGCTACCTGCCCGATCGCGAGCGGTACCGCGGTCTCGCCCAGGCGCAATACGACATCCAGAACATCTTCGTCAAGACAATTCCGGCTCAGGTCCGCTCGGTGCGGGCCGTGCTCGAACGCGAGCAGATCGACGCCATCCTGGTCGACGGCGCGTTCGGCGGCGTCTCGCCGCTGCTGGCCGATACGAGTGCCGATGGGCGGCGCCCGCCGATCCTCGCCGTGGGCGTGACCCCGCTCACCCAACTCAGTCGCGACACGGCGCCGGCCGGCCTCGGCATGGCGCCGTCGGCGACGCCGCTGGGCCGCATCCGCAATCGCACGCTGAACACGCTGGCCCGCCGGGTGCTCTTCCGCGATACCCAGCGCGCGGCCCAGGCGGCGTTCGCCGAGATCGGGGCTCCGAAGTCGGGGCTCTTCGTGATGGACATCTCGGGGGCCTTCGACCGTTTCCTGCAGCTCGGCCCGGCGACCCTCGAGTACCCCCGCGGCGACCTCACGCCGAACGTGCGCTTCGTCGGGGCGCTGCCGGCTGACGGCGGCGCCGCGCTGCCCGACTGGTGGGGCGACCTCGACGGATCGCGCCCCGTCGTGCACGTCACCCAGGGAACGATCGACAATCACGACCTCGACCGCCTCATCAGGCCCACGATCACCGCCCTCGCCGACGACGACGTGCTGGTGGTGGTGTCGATGGGCGGCCGCCCCGCGGAGGGACTCGGCGAGGTTCCGGCCAACGTCCGCGTCGCCGACTACCTTCCCTACGACAGGCTGCTGCCGCTCATCGACGTCATCGTGACCAACGGCGGCTTCGGAGGGGTGCAGGCCGCGCTCGCCGCCGGCGTTCCCCTGGTCGTCGCGGGCGACACCGAAGACAAGCCCGAGGTCGCGGCCCGCGTCGGCTGGTCGGGGGCGGGCATCAATCTGCGCACCGGCACTCCGGCCCCGGATGCCGTGGGCTCGGCCGTGCGCGCCGTGCTGGCCGACGCGGGTTACCGTGCCCGGGCGCGACGGTTCGCCGAGGAGCTGGCAGAGCTCGACACGCTCGCGATCGTCGACGAGGAGCTCGCCGCGGCGGTCGCCGGCTCGTCAGCGCGCTGAGGCCGCCGCATCCGGAGCCGTCGCAACCGTCGCAACCGACGAACCGGCCGTCTCCGGGCTGAACTCCACCCCGTTGTTCAGCACGAACACGAGCACGAGCCCCGCGGCGACGAGACAGAGCAGCGCGGCGGTCGGCCGCCTGAACCGCAGGAACTCGTTGACCATGCGCACGGTTCCCTTGAACGGGTAGAACAGCGGGGCGAAGATGCCGGATGCCGCGACACCGATGAGCGTGTCGCTCACCATCTCGATGGGGTGGCTTCTCGTCGTGAACGTGAAGGTGAGCGCGTACACGAAGACGAGCACAGCGGTTCCCGCCGCCCAGGACCCGATTCCGAGGGAGCGCATCGAACTGACCGAGCCGTCGGCGTACGCGGTGACCCGCGTGGCGAAGAGGCGGGCGAGCAGCACGGTTCCCGCGGCACCGACCGCGAAGCCGATCCAGTAGAGCGAGGTCGGGGCTCCGAACCAGAACAGCAGGGTCGCGGCGTCGCCCGCGCCCGTGAGGGGCGCCAGCAGCAGCGAGCTGAAGACGAGTTGAACGCTGATGAAGCCGAGCCAGGTGACGAAGAGGCGGGTGATCCCCGCTCCCCAGATGCGTGCGGCGAAGATGAGCGCGAATCCGGTGACGAGGCTCGTGACCGCGGCGGCCGTCGACGTGAGGATGAGCGTCTGCGTCTGGGTGATGTCGAATTCGATGTAGCTCGGATAGAGCGTCGCCCGCGACTGCAGCGCGATCGCCGTCAGGAATCGGGCGAGCTCGTGCACCGTGATGGCGACGATGCCCGCGAGAACGAAGGCGACGGCGCCGTTGAACCAGAGAGTCGTGGACGGCGCCTGAGCATCGTCGGCCGCCGCTCGCGGAGTGCTCACCGATCGTCCTCGAGCTCGTCTCCGGGCAGCGTGTCGGTGCTGTTCGGGCCGGGGCCGGCCGACCAGGCCGACGCGAACGACTCGGCCGCATCCGTCGCCCGTTCGAGAACGGTGGTGAGCAGTTCCTCCATCGAGATCGCCCCGAGGAACGCGAGCTGGTCGAGCTCGCCGACCGGCGCGATGCCCGCGAGCTGCCAGCAGGCCTCGAGCGGGTCGGTCGAGAGCTCGACGACGGATGCCCACCGCTGCTCGGTGAACTCGCTCGCCACCGCGAGGGCTCGGCGCACGGCCTGCTCGGTGTCGTCGCGCAGCGAGCGCAGCGACTCATCCCACTCGAGCGGCTCGAGGAAGCGGATCTGCGCCCGGGGGTACGGGTCGTCGTCGAGCCAGCCGACCACCTCGAAGCGCGAACCGCCCTCGGCGTTCACGGCCACGAAGCCCTCTCCGCCGGCCATCTCGGTGATGAGCGCGAGCGTGCCCAGCTGGAAACGGTGCTCGCCCCCGCCCACCTCCTGCCCTCGCTCGATCAGCACGACTCCGAACTGGGGCTGCTCGGCCTCGAGCATCTTCGCGAGCATCACGAGGTAGCGCTCCTCGAAGAGGCGCAGCGACACCGGCATGTAGGGGAAGAGAACCGTGCCGAGGGGGAACATGGGGATCTCGGGCATGGCTCAAGACAAGCACGGTGCGCCGGGGTTGCCAATGGGATTGCGCCGGTTCTGCGGCGACCGGTTCAGGCGGGGCGCGATCCGGCGGGGCGCGATCCGGCGGAGCGTGATCCGGAGGAATACGGCGCGAGGACCTCGTCGAGCGACCGCTCGACCGTGTCGTCGGGAATGAGTGCCCGGCCCTCGACCGATTGGATGTGCCGGTCGACGATGCCCTCGGCACGAGCGGCGTCGCCCGCCGCCATGGCCTCGAGCAGTTCCTCGTGCTCGCGCAGGCTGTCTGCCTGTGGATGCGCGGCGCCGTAGACGGCCAGGATGAGGGTGCTGCGGCCCACGATCTCGTTGATGTGGCGCAGCAGCAGCCGGTTCCCTGTGAGCTCGGCGAGAAGGATGTGGAACTCGGCGCCCAGCCTGACCGACAGCTTGTGGTCGGCGTCGGCGGATGCGCGGGCCTCGGCCTCGATGTGCGCCCGGATGGGCTCGGCGTACGACGGCGACCAGCTGTCGGCCAGCAGCGCGACGGTCGCCCGTTCGAGAGCGCGGCGCACGGTGAACACCTCGCGGGCCTCGTCGCGGCCGGGGTGCGCCACCCGCGCCGACTTGGTCTTGCCCACCTCGACGAGACCCTCCGCCGCGAGTCGCGCAAGAGCTGCCCGCACGATGGTCCGGCTGGCGCCGAAGCTCTTGCCGAGGGCGTCTTCGGGCAGCTTCGTCTCCGGTGCGAGTGCGCTCTCCATGATCGCTTCGCGCAGGGCGAGGTAGATGCCGTCGCCGCGGGAGACCGGCACGTCGGAGGAGTCGCTCATGGGTCAATCGTAATCGCCCGACCGGAGTTTACGTACTCGTAACATGGTCATTCGGTATACCGAAACATAGCGGTGTGCATACTTAACCATTCGAACCGCTTGACCAGGAGACGACATGACCACCACGACGACCGCGACCGCGATGCGTCTCACCCGCCAGCAGCGCGAGCTCATCGCCCGGTCGGTCGCCGACGGGGAGGCCGCCGACCAGACTGCGCTCCTGCGGCGAGCCGTGCTCGAGACGGCGACGGGGTCGATCGCCCGCCTGCCGATGCCGGCCACCAGTCGACGCGAGAGCGCGTGGCGTGAATCGCTGCTCGACGGGTCGGCGATCGCCCCGGGGGCCGAGCGCGTTCTGCTCGAGGAGTTCGTGCTCGAGCCCGGCACCGGGAAGGCGATCGAACTGCGCGCCGGCGAGATCCTGCGCCTCGAGCAGATCGAGGGATCGCAGTGCCTCGACTTCAACGCCTTCAGCCTCGACGACTACCGCGAGGCCTTCCACTGCGGACGTACCCGCACGCTGCACGGAATCAACCCCACGACCGGAGACTTCCTCTGGTCGGCTCCGCCGCGCGAGCGGGCGATGCTCTTCATCCTGAGCGACAGCGTGCACTGCAACGATGTGCTCTTCCCCCGGTGCAGCGCCAACATGTACGAGTCGGTGCACGGCTTCCGCGAGCACACCAACTGCGCCGACATCCAGGCCGAGGCGCAGCGCGAGTACGGGCTCACGCCCGACGACGTGCACGACTCGTTCAACATCTTCATGGCGACCGAGGTGGTCGACGGGCAGCAGCGCATCCGCAGGCAGGACACCGCCCCGGGCGACCACATCGAGCTGCTCGCCGTTATGGATGTTCTGGCCGTGCCGAACATCTGCGGCTCCGACGTGCAGCCGACCAGTAACTTCTCGCTGAAGCCGGTGCGAGTGCAGAGGTTCCGCGCATCCATCGCCGACCTCGACGCCGTGCCGACCATCTACGAATACGACTCGCAGCGCACACCGAGCCAGTTCGCGCAGCCCGCCATCCGAAACGAGCGGCGCCTGACCCGCGACCCGCAGTACCGTCCCGCGTTCGAGGGGCTGCCGATCGGCGTCGAAGTGGAGCAGATCGAGCTCGACGAGGAGACGGCCGCGGCCTTCGACGAGCTGTGGCGAGGCGGGCTCTCGGCCCGCTACGCCGAGCGGGGCGACGGCCTGCGCGACGTGCTGTTCTCGTGGTGGATGGCGTCCCATGAGCGCTGATCTCACGGATGCCGCGCTCGGCCCCGCGCGGCACGTCGACACTGCGCAGGACATCGACTTCGAGACGCTGGGCGAGTACGAGCGCTACAAGCTGATGGCGAGCCTGATCGTGCCCCGGCCGATCGCCCTCGTGACCACGCTCGACGAGGGCGGGGTCGTGAATGCCGCGCCCTTCAGCATGTTCTGCATGCTCGGCGAGGAGCCCCCGCTGCTGCTCGTCAGCCTCAATCGGCTCGCCGGGGGAGCGCAGAAGGACACCGCCCGCAACATCGATCGCACGGGCGAGTTCGTGGTGCACATGGTCGACGAACCGCTCGCCGAGGCAGCCGACCGCTGCGGGGAGCGTATGCCCGCGGGCGTCAGCGAGCTCGACGCCGTGGGCCTGGCCGGCGTGCCGTCGCGCCTCGTCGGCCCGCCCACCATCGCCGCGGCGCCCGTCGCCTTCGAATGCGTGCTGCACGAGAAGCTCGACACCGCGAGCCGCGAGATCTTCATCGGCCGCATCGTGTCGCTGCACACCCGCGACCAGCTGATCGACACGGATGCCTGGCGCGTGCACCTGCACGACTACGCCCCCGTCGCCCGATTCGGCGCCAGCTTCTACACGACCACCCGCGACCGCTTCGCGATCGGAGCCCGGGAGACGGCGATCGACACCCTCGCCTGAGGCCGATCGCTCGTCACACACGACGTCACTCCACCGACAGCACCATCGACCGTTCCGCCAGACCGCACCACACCACCCCTGCGCACCATCCACCTCGAGGAGAATCATGTCCAGCACGCTCCGCTCCACCCGCTCCCGGCGGCTCGGCCGCACGGTCGCCACGTCGGCCTCCGCGCTCGCGCTCGTCGCCACCCTGGCCGCCTGCTCGACCGGCTCATCCGCCGATTCCGAGCCCACGGCATCCGTCGACCTGCCCATCGGCGCCGTCGACCTGGCCGCGGCCGGCTGCCCGGCGAATGTGGTCATCCAGACCGACTGGAACCCCGAGGCCGAGCAGGGCAACCTGTACCAGCTGATCGGGCCGGATGCCACGATCGACGCAGCGAAGAAGGCGGTCTCGGGCCCCCTGTTCGCGAGCGGCGAGTACACCGGAGTGAACGTCGAGGTGCGCTCGGGAGGGCCGGCCATCGGCTTCCAGACGGTGACCAGCCAGCAGTACACCGACACCGACATCACCCTCGGTTATGCCAACACCGACGAGGCCGTGCAGCTGAGCGACGAGATGCCGACCACGGCCGTGTTCGCGCCGTTCGAGGTGGGACCGCAGATCATCATGTGGGACCCCGCGACCTACCCCGACGTGAAGACGATCGAAGACCTCGGCAAGACCGACGCGTTCGTGCGCTACTTCGGCGGCGCCGCCTACATGGAGTACCTGATGGGCAGCGGCATCCTGCCCGCCTCGCACGTCGACGGCGGCTACGACGGCACCCCCGCGAGCTTCATCGCGGCGGGCGGAAAGGATGCCCAGCAGGGCTTCGCGACCGTCGAGCCCTACGTCTACGAGAACGAGATCGCCGACTGGGGCAAGCCGGTCGCGTTCCAGCTCATCCACGACGCGGGCTACCCGATCTACGCCTCCGCGCTCTCGGTGCGCACCGGCGACCTCGAGGAGCTCTCGCCGTGCCTCACCGCGCTGGTGCCCGTGATCCAGCAGGCGACGGTCGACTACTACGCCGACCCGGCCGCCACCAACGAGCTCATCCTGAACGCCGTCGCCGAGTTCGACAACGGCTGGGTCTACACGCCGGGTGTGGCCGACTACTCGGTGAAGGCGCAGGTCGAGCTGGGACTCGTGGGCAACGGATCCGACGACACCGTGGGCAACTTCGACGTCGATCGCGTGCAGAAGATCATCGACATCACGACGCCGCTGTTCGAGAAGCTCGGAACGCCTCCGGCCGACGGACTCACGCCCGACCAGATCGTGACGAACGAGTTCATCGATCCCTCGATCGGCTTCTGATCCGGGTCGTGCCGTAACGAATTCAGGAGGAGCGCGTGGCCGCCGCCACTATCCACGCGGTGGAGCGCTCCTCCTGAATTCGTGACGAGGTCCTCGCGTCAGCGCCCCAGGCGCAGGTCGATGCGGCGCAGCAGCTGCGCGTTGAGCGCCACCACGATGGTCGAGAGCGACATCAGCAGGGCGCCGATCTCCATGGGCAGCACGAAGCCGATCGGCGCGAGCACCCCGGCCGCGAGCGGCACGGACAGCAGGTTGTAGCCCGCCGCCCACCACAGGTTCTGCGTCATCTTTCGGTAGCTGGCCTTCGACAGGTCGATCACCGAGACGACCGAACGCGGGTCGTCGCCGGCCAGGATGACGCCGGCCGCGGCGATGGCCACGTCGGTTCCGGCGCCGATCGCGATTCCCACATCGGCCTGGGCCAGGGCGGGGGCGTCGTTCACACCGTCTCCGACCATGGCGACCTTGCGGCCCTCCTGCTGCAGCTCGCGAACGGTCGACGACTTGTCCTCCGGGCGCACGCCGGCGTAGACCCGCTCGATGCCCAGCTCTGCGGCCACCGAGTGCGCCACCGCCTCCGCATCTCCCGTGATCATCACGACCTGAACCCCTCGCGCCGCGAGGTCGGCCACGGCCTGCTTCGACTCGGGGCGCACGGCGTCGGCGAGTCCGATCGCTCCGATCGGCACGCCGTCTGCGAGCACGTGCAGCACGATCGTGCCGTTCGCCGACCAGCCGCGCGTCGCATCCAGTGCCTCGGCGTTCGACTGCTCGAGCAGTCGCGGCCCGCCCACGGCGATGACGCGGCCGTCGACGGTGGCCTCGACGCCCACGGCGGTCGAGGCGCGGAAGTCCGTGGCCCGCGGCACCGTCAGGCCCCGTTCGGCGGCGGCCGCCACGATCGCGCGGGCCACCGGATGCTCGGAGTCGGCCTCCGCAGACGCGGCGAGTGCCAATAACTCGTTGTCGCCGAGCCGCGCGTCAGCGGTCGAGCCGCCGCTTGAGCCGCCGCTCGCGAGCACGTGGGTGACGGTCGGCGATCCCGTCGTGAGCGTTCCGGTCTTGTCGAACAGCACGGTGTCGACGGTGCGCATGCTCTCGAGCGCGAGCCTGTCTTTCACGAGCACGCCGGCCTTCGCCGCGCGCTCGGTCGCGATCGAGACGACCAGCGGAATCGCGAGGCCGAGCGCGTGCGGGCAGGCGATGACGAGCACGGTGATGGTGCGAATGATGGCGTCGTTCGGGCTGCCCACGAGCGACCACACGATCGCCGTGATCACGGCCGCGCCGAGGGCGAACCAGAACAGCCAGGCCGCGGCGCGGTCGGCGATGCGCTGGGCGCGACTCGAGGAGTTCTGCGCGTCGGTCACCAGCTTGCGAATTCCGGCCAGTGCCGTGTCGTCGCCGGTCGCGGTGACCCGGATGCGCAGGGCCGAGTCGGTCGCGACGGTTCCCGCGACGACGGCGTCGCCGGCGCTGCGGGAGACGGGAACCGACTCGCCGGTGATCATGGACTCGTCGACGTCGGCTGTGCCGTCGATCACCTCGCCGTCGGCGGGCAGGCGGCCGCCGGGACGCACGACCACCGTGTCGCCGAGGCGGAGGTCGGCCGGGGCGACGGTGACGACCGAGCCATCGGCATCCACCCGCTCGGCCTCGTCGGGCAGCAGGGCCGCGAGGCTGTCGAGGGCGCTCGACGCCTGGGCGAGCGAGCGCATCTCTATCCAGTGGCCGAGCAGCATGATCACGATCAGCAGGGCGAGCTCCCACCAGAAGTCGAGCTGGTGATCGAGCAGGCCGAGCGTGGCGCCCCAGCTCGACACGAAGGCGACGCTGATGGCCAGGGCGATGAGCAGCATCATTCCCGGTTGGCGGGCCTTGATCTCGCCGAGCCCTCCGGTGAGGAAGGGGGCGCCGCCCCAGACGAACATCACGGTTCCGAGCACGGGGGAGATCGCGCTGACGACGAGGTTGTCGGGCAGCTCGTAGCCGAGGAGCATCGCGAACATCGGCGAGAACGCCACGACGGGCAGGGCGATCACGAGCATGATCCAGAACAGGCGGCGGAAGTGCGCGGCGTGACCGCCGTGACCGCCATGGCCCGAGTGGTCGTGGCCGGCGTGGTCGTGGGCCTCATGGTTCATGTGGTCGTGGGCCTCATGGTTCATGTGCTCGTGGCTCGTGTGGTCGTGCTCGTGGTGCGTGTGCTCGAGGTGCTCATGCGTGTTGCTCATACGTCGACCATATACCCCTAGGGGGTATGCGGCAATCGATATGGGGTGACAGAAAAGCGTCATATTCGCATAAAAGGGGCCGATTTTCATTCCCCTGCGGCGAAAGTGCGCCGAGGGTCGATACTGAGGGAATGAGCCACGAAGATGACGACAATGCCGACGTCTGGACTGACTTCACCCATTCGGTGAACCTCACTCCCGCAGCGCTCGAGAAGTGGTTGACGACCGACGAGTCGCGAAGCGTGGGCCAGAGTGCGGGAGGCGAGGCGATCGGGCACCGCAGCGGCCGGCACATCCTCTCGATCCTCGAGAAGAAGAAGTCCGAACTCACGAAGGCCGACTACGAGCACATGCGCACGGTGCTCGGCTACATCAAGCGGCACTCCGCGCAGCGACCGAGCGGTGACGTGTCCGAGACGCCGTGGCGATACTCACTCATGAACTGGGGCCACGACCCCCTCAAGAAGTAAGGGGCGAGACATGACGTTCTCGAAGGGCGACAAAGTCACCTGGAACACGCCACAGGGCGAGACCCGGGGCACCGTCGTCGAGAAGAAGACGAATGATTTCCCGTTCGACGGCCAGAAGTTCACCGCATCGAGCGACGACCCGGCCTACCTCGTCGAGAGCGACAAGTCGGGCAAGCGGGCGGCGCACAAGGAGTCGGCGCTCACGAAGGCCTGACCATTCGGCCGCGCTCCAGGCGCAGAATCGCGTCGGCCTCGTGCAGCACGCTCGGCTCGTGCGTGGCGTGCACAACGATCGCCCCGCGTCGTGCTTCTGCTCGCAGTGCAGCGACGATGCAGTGCTGCGCGTCGGCATCGACGCCCGCGGTGGGTTCGTCGAGCAGTAGAACATCGGCCCGTCGGGCCAGCCCTTGGGCCACGAGGGCGCGCTGGCGCTGGCCGCCCGAGAGCGAGCCGAGGGGGCGTTCCGCCAGATTCTGGATGCCGAGGGCCCGCATGCAGGATTGCACCGTCTCGCGATCCCCGGCATCCAGTCGCCGCCACATGCCCCGGTGTGCCCAGCGGCCCATGCTCACGACCTCGAGAACGCTGAGCGGCAGCGTGTCGCTCGCCGCGCTGCGCTGAACCACGAGGGCCGGCCGCCGCGTCGGGCCGAGCACGCGACCCGACTGCGGCGTGATGGTGCCCGCCAGCACGCCGAGCAGCGTCGATTTTCCTGAGCCGTTGCCACCCGAGAGTGCCGTCACGGTGCCCGCGGTGAAGTCGGCCGACACGCCCGACAGTGCCGTCGTGCGGTCGAAACGAACCTCGATTTCGAGCGCTGCAAGGGAAGAGATGTCGCGAGGCGGCTGCATGCGACGAGCTTATCGTTAATGACAATCATTCTCATGTAAGGTCACTTCTCGTGTCCTGGTTCGTAGATCCCCTCTCCTCCGAGTTCATGCTGCGCGCCCTCGTCGGCGGCGTTCTGGTCGCCTCGATGAGCGCCGTCGTCGGCACCTGGGTCGTCATCCGCGGCATGGCCTTCCTCGGCGAGGCGATGGCCCACGGCATGCTCCCGGGCGTCGCGATCGCAACGCTCGTCGGCCTGCCCGTGGTGCTCGGCGCCGCCGTGAGCGCCCTGGTCATGAGTGCGGGGGTCGGCATCGTCTCGCGCCGGGGCCGGCTCTCGAACGACACCACCATCGGCCTGCTGTTCGTGGGCATGCTGGCCCTCGGCGTGATCATCGTGTCGCGCTCCCGCTCGTTCGCCGTCGACCTCGCGGCGATCCTGTTCGGCGACGTGCTCGCCATCGGCTGGCGCGACGTGCTGCTGCTCGCCGCCGCCCTCCTCCTGACCCTCGTGGTGGCGACCCTGTTCCACCGCCCGTTCGTGGCGCTGGCCTTCGATCCGAGGGTCGCCCGCACGCTCGCAATGCGACCCCGCCTCGCGCAGACCGTGCTCACCGGCCTCGTGACCCTCGCGGTGGTGGCGTCGTACAGCGCGGTCGGCACGCTGCTCGTCGTCGGGCTGCTGCTGGCCCCCGCGGTGGCCGCAGGCCAATGGATGCGCGGAATCCCCGCGACCATGGCGCTCGCGGCGGCGATCGGCTCGCTCGCCGTGCTCATCGGCCTGCTCGTCTCGTGGCACGCGTCCACGGCGGCCGGTGCGTCCATCGCCCTCACAGCCATCGTCCTCGCCGCACTCTCGGCCGGAGGCCGGGCTCTCGTCACACAACTCCGCTCGAGAGGGTCGGCCCGCCGTTCGCTCTCGCCGCATCCGACCGACTCACCGATCACCGCCTAGAAAGGCCCGCGTGTCAGCATCATCCAGCCATCGCCCCGCTCTGCTCCTCGCCGCCGCCCTCATCACCTCGCTGGCTCTACCCGGCTGCGCGGCGCCCGAAGACGCCTCGAGCGCTGAGGCCGGCGGCGGGGCGGCCGAGAAGCCCCACGGCTACGTCGAGGGAGCCGACGAGATGCCCGAGGCGCAGTTGCACCTCACCGGCATCGACCGCTCTGGCGCCGCGACTCTCGTCGACCTGCTCGACGAGACGAGCGTCTCGCTCGGATCGGTCGATGCTCCCTCCTCTGTCTCGACCGACGGCCGATTCGTCTTCGCCTCGTCGGCCGAGACCGGCACGCTCACCGTGCTCGACTCGGGTGCGTGGACGGTCGACCATCAGGACCACGTTCACTATTACTCCGCGCAGCCTCGACGTGCCGGCACGGTCACAGAGCAAGGCGAGGCCGTGGTCGAGGGCGGGCCATCCCTGACCGGCGTGTGGTTCGGCGACAGCGGGGTGGCTCTGCTGCTCGATTCTGAGGCATTGGGCCGGGGCGAGATCGTCGAGACCGCCCGGCTCGAATCGTCACCGCATACGGGCATGGTCGTTCCCTTCTCCGACGGCGCACTCGCGACGGTCGCGGGCAGTGACGGCCTGGCATCCGGTGTTCGTGCGATCGACCGCGACGGCGAGGCGATCGAGGGTCTCGAGGCCGAATGCGCGGAACTCGCCGGGTCGATCACGACGAACGTGGGTGTGGTCTTCGGATGCGCCGACGGCGCACTGCTCGCGACGAGCACGGGTGACGGCGGCATCGGCTCCGCGGTCGACTTCGAGAAGATTCCCTACCCCCAGGCCGTGGATGCGACCGACCGCGCGACCGACTTCGACAACCGCCGAGGCCGCCCCATCGTCGCAGCCGTCTCCGGCGATCGCGGGGCCTGGCTGCTCGACACCCGCGCCCGCCGGTGGAGCTTCCTGCCGACAGAGGTCCCGCTCGCCCGGGTCGTGGCGGCGTCCGACAGCGACGACCACACCGTGGCGCTCGCTCGAGACGGCCGAGTTCTTCTGCTCGACCCATCGACCGGTGCGGCGGTCGCGGCCACAGAGCCGCTCGCGGCCACGAGTCTGGCCGATCCCGCCTTGGCGGCGGGCGTCACCCTGCAGCTCGACGCCGACCGGGTCTACCTCAACGCGCCCGCCGAGGGTGTCGTCTACGAGCTCGATTATGGTGACGGGCTGCGCGTCGCTCGCACGCTCACCGTCGGGGCCGAACCCGCCTTCCTCGCGGAGACCGGGCGATGAGGGTGATCCGCGCGGCCCACGTGTCCGTGGGTCTCGCGCTCTCGGCGACGCTGCTCACCATCACGGGGTGCGCACAGGCATCCGGCCCATCCGACCGGCCCCTCGTGGTCGTCTCGACGAACATCCTCGGAGATGTCGTCGACGAGATCGTCGGCGACGAGGCCGAGGTTCTTGTGCTGATGCAGCGGGGCGCCGACCCGCACTCGTTCGAGATCTCGGCGATGGAGGCCGCCCGCATTCAGGATGCCGACCTCATCGTGTCGAATGGGCTGGGGCTGGAGGAGGGACTGGAGAAGAACCTGGATGCGGCCACCGACGCCGGAGTTCGCTCGATCACGGCCGGAGAGCTCATCGAACCCCTCGAGTACTCGTCGGGCGATGCGGCCGGAGCGCCGGATCCGCACTTCTGGACAGACCCCGAGCGCATGGTGGAGGTCGTCGCGGGAATTGCGGCCGAGCTCGAGAAGACGGACGGAGTCGATGCATCGGCCATCGCTTCGAACGTGGCCTCCTACACGGCACAGCTCGATGAGCTCGATACCGAGATGACCGCCGCCTTCGCCGCCATTCCCGAGGAGCGCCGCCAACTCGTGACGAACCACCACGTGTTCGGCTATCTGGCCGCCAGATACGACTTCACCGTGATCGGCGCCGTGATTCCGGGCGGCACGACGCTCGCCGCTCCGAGCGCATCCGATCTCGACGACCTCGTCTCCGCCATCGAGAAGGCGCAGGTCTCCACGATCTTCGCGGACTCATCGCAGCCCGACCGCCTGGTGCAGGTTCTGGCCGACGAGGCATCCATCGACGTCTACGTCGTCGCGCTCTACACCGAATCGCTCGGCGAACCCGGCGGGGGAGCCGGCACCTACCTGCAGATGATGCGCTCGAACACCGAGCTCATCGCGACCGGGCTGTCTCCATAAGGCATGCCCACCCCACCCCAGAAAAGGAAACAATGAAGAATCAGCTCCACTCCCGGCGGATCGCGCTCGTCGCCGTCACCGCGTCGGCCCTCCTGCTGACCGCCTGCGCGACCGATGCCGCTCCCGCCCAGACCGCCGGCGCAGCCGCATCCGCAACCGACCCCGCCCCGCGGGTGTCGCTCACCTACGACGGCGGCCTCCTCGTGCTCGACGGCACGACCCTCGAGCTCGAGGCAAACATCGCGCTGCCGGGTTTCAACCGGATCAACGCGGCCGGCGACGGGCGCCATGTACTTGTCTCGACCACCGACGGATTCCAGGTGCTCGACACCGGAACCTGGACGGCCGACGGCGGGTCTCAAACGGCCGAGCCGGAACTCACCGATCTGGTCTTCGACGCGCCGACCCCGGGGCATGTGGTGCGGCACGGCGACAAGACCATCCTCTTCGCCGACGGAACCGGCGACACCACGATCTTCGACACCGACGCGCTGCTGACGGCGGCGGATGACGGACTACCCAAGACCGAAGTCGTACCGGCACCGGCGGCGCACCATGGGGTGTCGATCGAGCTCGAAGACGGCACTCTGCTGACCACGATCGGCACATCCGAGGGGCGCAGCGGCGTTCGCGTGCTCGATGAGTCGCGCACCGAGATCGCCCGCAACGAGGAGTGCCCCTCTGTGCACGGCGAGGGCGCGGCGAAGAACGAGGTCGCGGTCTTCGGATGCTCCGACGGCGTGCTGGTCTACGACGACGGCGAGTTCACGAAGATCCAGGCACCGGATGCCTACGGCCGCACCGGAAACCAGTACGTCACCGAGACCTCGTCGATCGCGGTCGGCGACTACAACTCCGACCCCGATCGCGAGGGTGTTCTGCTCGAGCAGCTGACCCTGGTCGACACAGTCGCCAAGACGATGACAATCGTCACGCTGCCCGGCGGCGCCGGCTACACCTGGCGCGACGTGGCCCGCGGGCCGAGCGACGAGGCGATCATCCTCGGCTCCGACGGCGCCCTGCATGTGCTCGATCCCGAGACCGGCGAGTTCGGCGCCAGCTACCCGGTGATCGGCGCGTGGGAGGGTCCGGCCGAGTGGCAGGACGCCCATCCGGCGCTCATGGTTCTCGGAGGAATCGCCTACGTGACCGAGCCGGCGACCGACTCCCTCTTCGCCGTCGACGTGAAGACGGGCGAGGTCGTCACGAGTGCCGAGCTGCCAGCGACGCCGAACGAGATCGCGGTGGTCACCGGCTGAGTGCTGCGCGTGTTGCCGGTTCGGGCTGATCGAACCGGCAACATGCGTTGGTCACAGCACGCGAAGGGTCACCTCGCGGAGAGCACGCAGAACTCGTTGCCCTCCGGGTCTGCGAGCACCACCCAGCTCTGTTCTCCCTGGCCGACGTCGACCCGGGTGGCGCCCATCGCGACGAGGCGGTCCACCTCGGCCGCCTGGTCGTCGGGAACGAAGTCGAGGTGCAGCCGGTTCTTCACGGTCTTGGCCTCGGGGACGTTCAGGAACAGCAGTGTCGGGACGGCACCTGTCGGGTTGCGCAGCTCGATGCCTTCGTCGTCCTCGTCGACGATCTCCCAGCCGAGCGCGTCGGCCCACCAGTGACCCTGCGCCACGAAATCCTCGCAGTCGACGACCAGTTCTTCCCATGTGAGTGTCATGCCGCAAACGCTACGCTGCGGCGGGGGCCGGTCGAAAGCCCCTGAGTATGCTTCGTCGTATGACTGAGTTCGTGACATCCGCAGACGGCACGCGCATCGCCTACGACCGGCTGGGCAGCGGCGCGCACGCCATCATTCTCGTCGGCAGCGCCATGAACTATCGGGCGTTCGACCCGACGACCGCGCACATCGCCGCACTGCTCGCCGATCAGGGGTTCTCCGTCATCAACTACGACCGCCGCGGACGAGGCGAGAGCGAAGACACGCTGCCCTACGCGGTCGAGCGCGAGGTCGACGACATCGCAGCGCTGTTCGATGTGCTGGGCGGACCCGCGGCCCTCTACGGCAACTCCTCCGGCGGCGCGTTGGCGCTCTGGGCCGCGGCGACGCCCGGCGTGGGCGAGCGCATCACGAAGCTCGCCCTGTTCGAGGTTCCGCTCACTCTCGAAGGAGAAGGCGATGACGGGCTCGAGCTGCGCACCATCGACGACCTCGTCGAGTCCGGAGATCGCGGCGCCGTCGTCGAGTACTTCATGCGGAACATGCCGCCGCAGTGGCTCGAGGGCGCGAAGTCCTCGCCCGCGTGGCCCGACATGCTCGCCATCGCGCACACGCTCGCCTACGACGTCGCCGTTCTCGACAAGGCGAACCAGGCCCCCTGGGCCGAGCAATGGGCATCCGTCACCCAGCCGGTGATCGCCATGGTGGGCGCCGAGACCCAGCCCATCTTCCCTCCGGCGGCGGCCGCGCTGGCCGAGGCGCTGCCTGGCGCGCGCAGCGTCGAGATCGACGCGGCGAACCACGGCGTGCGCCCCGAGGTGATGGCCGCGATCCTGGGCGGCTTCATCAGCGGGCACGAAGAGCTGGCGACCTTCCCCGAATACCCCGACGAACCGGAACAGCAGGTGTGAGCATGGTCCCCGACATCAACTACCTTGCCGTGATCCTCGCGACCCTGTCGTCGATGATCGTCGGCTCGATCTGGTACACGCCGAAGGTCTTCGGCAACTACTGGATGCGCGCGGCGAACATCACACCGAGCGGCAAGGCGTCGGACGCGGTGCGCCCCATCGTCATCACCGTGATCGTGAGCTTCATCACCGCGTGGGTGCTGGCGGGGGCCGCGTTCATCTCGTGGGATTTCTACGGCGGCAGCTTTTTCGTGAACACCCTCGTGACCGCGCTGATCCTCTGGGCAGGCTTCACGGCGGCCCGCTTCATCACTCACGACGCGTTCGACGGCCGCCCCACCGGCCTCACGGTGCTGAACGTGGCCCACGAACTCGTCACGATCGTGATCATGGCCATCATCATCGGAGTGTGGCCGGCCTAGCGGGCATCCGCGCCTAGCCGGCGCATCGGCTGCCGGCCGTCCGGGCGCGGATGTACCGAACGGGCGCGGATGCGTCAGCGCTGTCCGCGGAAGAGGCGCACCAGCACGATCACGGAGATCACCGCGATCGAGATGCCGGCCAGGCCGAGCAGTCCCAGGTAGATGCCCTCGAGCCAGGTGTAGTCCATCAGATGCGCTCCCTGCGGTCGGCGTCGTTGCTCACGGGGCGAGGCTACCCCGTCGAGAGTTCACGACCGGACCAGTTGACTTTTCGCGGTTGACCGCCCGCGGTCTCTACGATGTGATGGACAGCCCGCTGAAGTGGTGGTCGAACACCAGGCTCGTGCGGGTCGACGCGACGGCCGGATGCGCCGAGAGGTTGTCGAGCACGAAGTCGCGCACGGCGGCGCTGTCGCGCACGGCCACGTGGATGATGAAGTCCTCAGCCCCGCCGAGGAAGTAGAGCTGCACCACCTCGGGGAACTGCCGGATCTCCTCGCCGAGCTCCATCATGAGGTTGCGGGCGCCCGCGCGGATCGTGACGCTGATCAGCGCCTGCAGGCCGAGCCCCACCGTCGACGGGTCGACGTTGGCCGTGAACCCGGTGATCACGCCGCGGTTCACCAGCGACTTGACTCGCGCGACGCACGTCGACGGGGCGATGCCCACGAGTTCGGCCAGACGGTTGTTGGGCGTGCGGGCATTCGCCCTGAGGAAGCGCAGGATCTGGCGGTCGATCTCATCGAGTTCGGCGGGTGACCCTGCGGCGCGACGATCATTCGTCGCGCCTCGTGCTGCATCGGTCATGACCGAACTATTGCACAAGATATGTGTTCAGAGTCGACAATTCTGCGGTTCTGTGTTGTCGCGCACGAATTTTGACGAGGATTGCCCCAGAACTTCCGGCATGGAGTGTGCGCACCCTGCCGGCGCCGCCGCCGACGAACGGAGAACTCATGCACATCGGAGTGCCCAGAGAAGTGAAGAACAACGAGAACAGGGTGGCCGCCACCCCCGCCGGTGTGTTCGAGCTGGTGCGACGGGGCCACACGGTCGTCGTCGAGCGCGGAGCCGGCGTCGGCTCCCGCATCAGCGACGAGCAGTACATCGAGGCCGGCGCACTCATCGCGGACACCGCAGACGAGGTCTGGGCGCACGCCGAACTCGTGCTCAAGGTGAAGGAGCCGATCGCAGAGGAGTTCCCGCGCATGCTTGCCGGCCAGACGCTCTTCACCTATCTGCACCTGGCCGCATCCAGGGCCTGCGCCGACGCCCTGCTCGCCGCCGGAACCACCGGAATCGCCTACGAGACCGTGCAGCTCGCCGACCGCTCGCTGCCGTTGCTGCAGCCCATGAGCGAGGTCGCCGGGCGGCTGTCGGCGCAGGTCGGCGCGTACCACCTGATGAGCGCTGCCGGTGGTCGCGGAATCCTTCTCGGCGGAGTCCCCGGAACCCCCAAGGCCAAGGTCGTGGTGATCGGCGGCGGCGTCGCCGGCGAGCACGCCGCGGCCAACGCCGTGGGCATGGGAGCCGACGTCACCATCATCGATCTCTCGATTCCGCGCCTGCGCGAGCTGGAGATCCGATTCGGGGGCGCCGTTCAGACGCGCGGATCGTCGGCATACGAGATCGCGGCCCAGGTGCGGGAGGCCGACCTCGTGATCGGGTCCGTGCTCATCCCCGGCGCGCAGGCTCCCAAGCTCGTGACCGACGAGATGGTGGCGACCATGAAGCCGGGCAGCGTGCTGGTCGACATCGCGATCGATCAGGGGGGATGCTTCGAGGGATCGCACCCCACGACCCACGACGACCCCGTGTTCGCGGTGCACGACACGGTCTATTACTGCGTGGCGAACATGCCCGGGGCCGTGCCCGAGACATCCACCCGGGCTCTGACCAACGCGACGCTGCCGTATGTCGTGGCGCTCGCCGACAAGGGCTGGGCCCGCGCGCTGGCCGGCGACCCGGCGCTCGCGAAGGGCCTGAACACGCACGACGGTCGCGTCTACAACGCGGGCGTCGCCGCGGCTCTGGATGTCGTGGGTCGCGACACCGCGGAACTCCTGGCCCGCACGGCCTAGGCTCGGCGGGCCCGGCCGCCGCGCTCAGCGATCGGGTTCAGTCGACCAGGCTCGTGGCGGGCACCCAGCCCTGCCGGCCGTCGAGCGATCGGCACCACAGCCATCCGCTCGCCCGGTCTTCGCGCACGACCTCGATCACGTCGCCCTCGCGGATGGGAAGCTCGCTCGTGTCGTAGGGGGTGTTGACCACGGCGACGGGACGCGCGCGCGAGAGGTAGCGGACGGGAACGCGGCCACTGCCGGAGCCGCCCGTGACGAAGACGAAAGCGGGCCAGTCGGCGTCGCGGTCACCCACGACGACCCTGTCTCCGATGTCGACTCGCATCGGGTGCGACTGCGAGACCTCGTGCGACACGAGGGCGGTGGTGATGCGCATGGTCAATTCTGAGGAGGTCGCCGCGGCCCGCGCAATGGGTCGCGCGTCGATCGATGTCGGCGGGCGGCTATAGCGTTGCCTCATGCGAATCCTGCACACGTCCGACTGGCACATCGGTCGAACGTTCCACGGTCACTCCACGCTCGCCAACCTCGGCACGGTGCTCGGTGCGCTGGCCGACATCGCGCGCGAGAAGTCGGTCGACGTCGTCGTGGTGTCAGGAGACATCTTCGATTCGGCCACGCCCGCGCGCGAGGCCTTCGACGTGCTGAGCAGGGCCATCAGGCAGATCCGCGATGCGGGCGCATCCGTGGTCATCACCAGCGGCAACCACGATTCGGCCACGCGACTCGGGTTCCAGAGCGAGTGGGCCGGGCTGGCCGGCATCCACGTCATCACCCGTCCAGAGCAGTTCGACGAGCCGGTCGTCATCGACGACGAATACGGGCCGGTGCTGTTCTACGGCATCCCCTACCTCGAGCCCGCACTGGTGAGACACCTCTTTCCCGAGGTCGAGATGAGGCGGCACTCCCAGGTTCTGGGCTACGCCATGCAGCGCATCCGCGACGACATCGCCCGGAGAGACGGCGCGCGATCGGTGGTGCTGTCGCACGCGTTCGTCGTCAACGTTCCGAGTGTCGATAGTGGTGCGCATGCCGGTGCGGGCGCCGCAGTGTCCTCGTCCGAGGCCAGCGACGTCGAGCGCGACATCACGGCAGGCGGCCTCGACCTGGTCTCCGTCGATGTCTTCGGCGGCCCCGACTACGTGGCGCTCGGGCACATCCACGGCCGATCCACCCTCACCTCGGCCATCCGCTACTCGGGCGCGCCGCTGCACTATTCGTTCGGCGAGGCCGACAAGCCGCGCGGCGCCTGGCTCGTCGACCTCGATGCGGCCGGTCTCGACACGGTCGAGTGGGTCGACCTCCCCGTGCCCCGGCCGCTCAGCATCCTCGCCGGCGAGCTCCAGGAGCTGCTCGCCGACCCCGCCCTGTCGACGGCCGAGGGTCATTTCGTCTCGGTCGTGCTCACCGACCAGGCGCGACCCATCGACGGCATGCGTCGCATCCAGTCGCGGTTTCCCTATGCGGTGGCCCTCACCCATCAGCCCGCGATCGTGGCAGAGCATGCGGCGGCCAGCTATGCCGAACGACTGCACGCGCGGTCCGACAACGAGGTGATCGCCGGATTCCTCGAGTTCGTGCGCAACGGGGTGGGCCCGAGCGACGACGAGGTCGAACTGATCGTCGAGATCATCGCCGAGCAGGCCGGCCGGGAGTCGACCGCGTGAGAATCAACCGCCTCACGATCGCCGGTTTCGGCCCGTACAAGACGGCACAGCACATCGACTTCGACGCCTTCTCCGACGACGGAATCTTTCTGATCACCGGCAACACCGGCGCGGGCAAGTCGAGCATCCTCGATGCCATCTGCTTCGCGCTCTACGCGGGCGTGCCCCGCTACGAGGGCACTCAGCAGCAGTTGCGCAGCGACTACTGCGAACCGGGCGACCCCACCTATGTGGAGCTCTGGTTCAGTACGGGCGGTGAGCAGTACAGGGTGCGGCGCTCGCCCGACTACGAGCGGGCGAAGAAGAACGGTGTGGGCACGACCAAGAGCCCGGCAGCTGCGCAGCTCTTCGTCCGGGTGGGCGACGCGTCAGGCGCGCTGGTGCCCGCCCCCTCCGGCGACGAGGGCGAGTGGCAGGGTGTTGCCGCCATTCCTCGAGAGGTGGGCATCGCGCTCGACGGCATCCTCGGGCTCAGCAAAGACCAGTTCCTGCAGGTCATCCTGCTCGCCCAGAACCGCTTTCAGAAGTTCCTCCACGCCAAGAACGACGAACGGCAGTCCGTGCTGCAGAGCCTGTTCGGCACGCGCCGCTTCGCCGACATCGAACGTGCCCTCGTCGAGAGGCGAAAGGCGCTCGAGGTTCGGCAGCGCGAATCCGCCGAGCGCATCGCCGAGCTCGGCAGCCAGGTGGCGGCGATCGTGGCGGTCGGCGCCGCTGAGGGCGAGGGCGCCGCTGACGACGGTGTCGAGACTGGGGATTCTGCCATGCCCGAGTCTCCGGCGCAGCCCGAATCCTCCGCTGCGGGGCGTTCCGTCGATCGCGCCTACTTCGAGCTCGCCCTGGCCGACCTCGACCGTCAACTCGAGGCTGCCCGGCAGCGCGTGGCTGCGGCCGACGCCCGGTTCAGTGCCGCCGAGGCAGAACTGCGCGAGCGCGAGAACGTTCGTCGCCTCCAGACTCGCCGCGATGAAGCGTCCGCCCAGCTGGCCGAGCTCGTTCGACTCGACGAGTCCGTCGGCGACGACAGGCGCCGGCTCGATGCCGCGACCCGGGCCGAGATCGTCTGGGCCCATGTCGCCGCAGAGCAGGCCGCCCGATCGGCACTCGATCGAGCTGCGGTCGCCGAGAAGGCCGCCCGGGTCGCCTACGCCGAGGCCGTAACGCTGTCGGGTCTCGGAGAGGCGTCGTCGGTTCCGGTTCCGTCTGTGCAGCTCGCCGCATCGTCCGACCCGGCCGCGGCTCCCGACGCCGCGCCGGCTCCCCACCCCGTGCCCACTCCCGATTCCCTCGCCACCGACGCCGATGAGCTCTCCCGTGTCATGGGCGGGCTCGACGTGGTTCTCGCCGACGAGAAGCGCGTACCACGCCTCGCGGCGCGCGTCGCCGAATACGACGCCACCGAGAAGGCGCAGCAGGCCGACGTCGACGAGGCGATCGAGCGTGCGAAGACGCTTCCCGGCCTCATCGACGAGGTCGTCGAGCAGCGCAACGCGCGCCTCGTCGAGGCCTCAGGGCGCTCCGACGACGAGGAGCGCGTCGCGCGCCTGGTCGCGGCGCGCGAGTCGGCCGTGCTCGCTGCCGCCCTGAAGCTCGATCTCGACGCCGCGCGCGCGGTCGAGAAGGCCGCGAGCACGGCCAACAGGGCGGCCGCCGGTCGATACGACGACCTGCTCACCCGTCGACTCGAGGGGCACGCGGCCGAGCTCGCATCGAAACTCGTCGACGGCCAACCGTGCGCCGTCTGCGGAGCCACCGATCACCCCGACCCCACCGCATGGACGAGCGAGCTGGGCGAGCCGATCTCAGACGCAGAGATCGACGAGCAGCGAACCCTGCTCGTGACCGCGGGCGATGCCCTGGCCGAGGCGGGCGTCACGGTTCAAGACCTGGCCGCCCGGCACGCGTCGGCGACCTCGGCGAGCGACGGGCGCTCGCCCGCCGAGATCGATGCCGACCTCGCGTCGGCTCGGACCGCGCTGGCGTCGGCCGTCGATGCCGACGGCGCCGCGCACGCCCTCGAGTCGCGCATCGCCGAACTGCGCGCAGAACTCGAGTTGATCACCGCCACCGTCGACGAGCTGACCTCGGCGCTGCACTCCACGCAGAACTCGCGCGCCGCGCTCGTGAATCAACTCGAATCGATCACCGAGCTCGTCGAGCAGCACCGCGGCGACCACTCCTCCGTGGCCGAGCGAGTGCTCGACCTGCAGCACCTCCTCACGGTCACCCGCGAGTTCGAGGCGGCCCTGCTGGCACACGACGACAAGAAGCTCGCGCTCGAGCGCGCACGGCAGACGCTGGGCGAGCACCTCGACGTGCAACGGTTCTCCGACTCGACCGAGGTCACCGAGGCCCGGCTCACGGCTCCGCAGCGCGGCGACCTCTCCGGCCGCATCAGCGCGCACGAGGTGGCCCGCGCCACGGCCGCGGCGATCCTCGCCGAACCCGACCTGCAGGGGCTGCCCGAGGCATCCATCGAGATCGAGTCGGCCGCCGAGGCCCGCAGCGCGGCCGGCGCCGACCGCGACGAGGCCCGAGTCGCGGCGGGCTCCGTGGCCGATCGTCTCGGCCGACTCCGCGCTCTCGTGGGCGACGCACTAGAGCGGCTCGACGCATCCGAGACCCTGCTCGCCGAATACGAGATCATGCGGTCGCTGGCGAACTCGGTCGAGGGCGCCGAGCCCAATACCATGCGCATGCGACTCGAGTCCTATGTTCTCGCGGCCCAGCTCGAAGAGATCATCAGGGCGGCGAACGCCCGGCTCGCGGTGATGACCGGCGGTCGCTACTCGCTCGAGCACGACGACTCGGTGCAGTACCGCAACACCAGGTCCGGACTCGGCATCGCCATTCTCGACCAGCACACCGGCAGGGCGAGGGCCACGCATTCACTGTCGGGCGGCGAGACCTTCCTCGCGTCGCTCGCCCTGGCCCTGGGTCTCGCGGAGGTCGTGTCGAACCAGGCGGGCGGCATCACACTCGACACGCTCTTCATCGACGAAGGGTTCGGGTCGCTCGACTCCGACACGTTGGCCATCGCCATGTCCACCCTCGACAGCCTGCGATCGGGAGGTCGAACGATCGGACTGATCAGCCACGTCGAGGCGATGAAAGAGCAGATCCCGTCGAGACTGCGCATCACGGTCGTGCCGCAGGGATACTCCGAGATCGACCAGCGGGCGTAGGGCCCGGGGCGCGCGTCTGCCAGCATGGTCGTATGACCGATGCGAGCACCGCCCTCCGCTACACAGCCTTCTCCGACGCGCCGGGCGGCGGCAACCCGGCGGGCATCGTGCTCGATGCCTCGACCCTCGCCGACGCCGAGATGCAGGCCATCGCGGCCGAGATCGGATTCGCCGAGACCGCCTTCATCACCGAGAGCAGCATCGACGGCGACAGCCGGCACGTTCGCGTGCGCTACTTCTCGCCGCTCGCCGAGGTGCCGTTCTGCGGCCACGCGACCGTCGCGACGGCGGTGGCGCTCGCCCATCGAGGCGGCGAGGGGGTCTTCGTGTTCGAGACGCCGGTCGGCCCGGTGACGATCACGACCGCGGCCGACGGCGACGCCATCACCGCGTCGTTCACGAGCGTCGAGCCGTCGGTCGAACCGCTCGACCAGCGCGTGCTCCAGACGCTGCTCGGGCTCCTCTCGGTGTCGATCGAGCGCCTCGACCCGGCCTTCCCTCCGCGTGTCTCATTCGCCGGCAACAGGCATCCGATTCTCGTGTTCGCCGAGCGCGACGACTTCGACTCGTTCACCTTCGACCCCGATGCGATGAGCGACCTGATGGATGCGCAGGGGTGGACGGGCACCGTCACGACGATCCTCCCGACGGGCGCGGCCGAGTTCGACAGCCGCAACCTGTTTCCGGTGGGGGAGATCACCGAGGACCCGGCCACCGGCTCGGCGGCGGCCGCGTTCGGCGCCTACCTGAGGGCCCTCGGCCTGGTGGATGCCCCGGCCGACATCGAGATCACGCAGGGTTCGCACGTGGGCAGGCCCAGCAGGCTGCTGGTGCACATCCCTGCCACGGGCGGCATCGTCGTGACGGGAACGGCGACCCCGATCGCCTGAGCGCCGTTCGACGCGCGACCCGGCCGCGGGCGGCACTGAGATGTCACAGATGGTGCATGTCCGCGGCTCTGGCCGACCATCTGCGCCACCTCACCGTGGACACATCGAGCCGGGTGGCCGTGAGATGTCACACATGAAGGGTTTCAGGCCAGAGAAGCCACCATCTGCGCCACCTCAGTGCTGAGGCCGCGGCGTTCCCTGAGCTTGTCGAAGGGCCGGCTACTCGTCGGCGAGCAGTGTCGCCGCGTCGGTCACGTTTCCGAAGACGAGGGCCGTGTCGGTGACGTCGGCCGGGTCGAGCGACGAGGCCTGCAGGGTGATCACGAAGCGCTCGCCGTCGGCGCGTTCCAGCAGCCAGCTGCCGGCCAGCACGCCGGGAGCGCTACCGCCCTTGAACGCCACGTAGGGGAAGACCTTCTCATCGAACTGCAGCCCCGGGTTCGCAGACAGGATGCCGCGCACCGGCTCGCCGGCGGGCGTCGCGGCCTTCTGCTGCAGGGCCAGGTGCGCCGACACGAGGTCGGCCGGATTCGCGAACCAGTCGATGCCGTTCTGCCACGCCGTCTTCGACAGGTCGAGCGATGCCGCGTCGAGAACTCCGCCGGGCATCCCCGCGAGAACGGCGCGGCGCTCGTCGACCGAGCTGTCGGCCCATGCCGACTGGGCGTCTGCGAAGTCGGCGCTCCAGCCGAGCTGGAAGAACTCCCTGGTCTTCGGGAAGGGGGTGTTCAGCGACGGGTCGTGGTGGCCCATGATCGCCAGCTGCGCCTCGACGGCCTCGCGCCCGACCCTGTCGATGAGCAGGTCGGTGGCGGTGTTGTCGCTGATCTGGATCATCTTCGTCGCCGCATCCCGGACCGTCACCTGGGTGCCGCTCGGCAGGTCCTGGAGCTCGCCCGACGGAAGGCTGCGGGTGTCGTCGGAGATGGTCAGGGTGTCGTCCCACGAGAGGGTGCCCGCGGCCACGGCGTCGGCCACGGCCCCGAGGACGTAGAGCTTGAACACCGAACCGAGCGGCTTGGTCGCGTCGCCCGTGATGTCGACGATGCGCTCGCCCGAGCCGCTGGCATCCGCGGCGCCTGCGGCATCGGCGTTGACGTCACCCTCGACGCGCGTGACGGTCATGCTCGTGTCGGCGTCGAGCGCACCCACGTTCTTCTCGAGCTCCTGCCACGAGGCAGCCGGGGTGCGGTCGGCGGGAGGCTGCTGGAAAAGGAGCCCGTTGATGAGCTGCTGCTCGTCGATGGAGATCTGCATCTGCAGCTCGGCGGAGGAGCTGTGCAGCAGTACGACGAGGCCGCTCGACTCCTCGCTCACCTCGGCGGCGATCCACGGCTTCGCATCGGCCATCTGGGCGAACACCGCGACCAGCTGGCCGGCGGGCACCTGCTCGAGCATCTCCGCCCCGACGTTCGCCTCGACGTCGGCCTCGGTCGTCTCGGAGTCGGAGTTGACGGCGTCGAGCACCCACTGCGCCTTCTCGCCGACGGGGGTGTCGGGCAGCGCGACCGCTGTAGGCGGGGCGGATGCCTCGGGGCTGCCGGTCGAGCAGGCCGACACGGCGAGGGTGAGGGCGGCGGCGAGTGCGGCGAAGACCGAGCGGCGCCGGAGGCGGCGGGAGCGCTCCGCGGCCGGTGTTCTGAGCGGGGCGGGAGCGCGGTTCGTCGTCATGCCCCCAGTCTTGCCAGCGCCCGGGCGCGGGACATCCCCCGAGAGAACGAGCTTCGTGCGGGGCCTCCGCCGAGAGGACTACCTGAGTTCGTCGAAGTACGAGATGTTCGCGTCGTTGCGCGCGCGGGCGGCCGCGGCGCGCTCCTCGCGCATGCGCTCCTGCTTCTCCTGCCGACGCGCCAGCTCCTCCTGGTCGACCTCGACGCGGCGCACGGTGACGCCGCCCTTGGTCGGCGGGCTGGTGCGCTTGGCCGCGGTGCTGGTGCGCGGCGTGCCGGATGCCGGCGCCTTGCGCGGTGCCGCAGCCGGTCGGCCGGCGCCGGGGCTGGTGCCTGATCCGGCGCAGCGGAAGCCGGTCTTGTCTTCGTGCTGTACAAGGGTCTGCGAGACGATGCCCACGGCGACGGTGCGCGAGCAGACAGGGCATTTGGATCCAGCGTTGGCCATGGGGTGTGTGGTCTCCTCGATTTTCAACCCATCGTGTGGGTTCGACCTTCTATTTTCGCACGGAACGACATCAAAGCTACGCCTCTGAAGCAACCCCCGCCACGGCTTCGTCGACCCGGCCGTAGGCTGATGCGATGACGCACGACGAGACTTCGCACGAGACCTCACGACCGAGCGGTTCCTCGGACCGGACGAGCGACGAGACGCGTGACCGGCAGGCCGCGGCCGACTGGATCGCCGAGCGCGCCGAGGGCGAGAACACCACGAGCGACATCGACGGAACGGTCACGGTCGACGAGGCCGAGACCCCGCCCGATCCGGATGCCTACGGCCACTCCGAGAGCGACACGCTCGCCGTCGAAGACCACGAGCCGGCATCGCGCGAGTACCCGCGTCCCGACCACCATGGCGGCATCACCCAGGCCGACCGCCGGGGCTGACCTGCCCATCCGGAGCCGTGTCAATGGCCCGCGGCCACACCGGGTTCTAGCAGGCGGCCCCAGTACCGTTGTGCGCATGACGCGGCGCTCCAGCGAACCCATCTACTCCACCGCCATCGGCATCGGTCGAACCATGTTCGCCGGGCTGCGCACGAAGCACTCGGCAACGGGCCTCGAGAACATCCCCTCCTCCGGCGGCGCCGTCTTCGCCATGACGCACTTCGGATACCTCGAGTTCGCGCTGGTCGAGTGGCAGACGTGGCTGCACAACCGCCGCCGCATCCGGTTCATGGCCACCAAGCGGGCGTTCGACAAGCCCGCTGTCGGCTGGATGCTGCGGGGAATGCATCACATCTCCGTCGACATGAAGGCGGGAGCCGCGGCCTTCGGCAACGCGGTCGCCGCCCTGAAGTCGGGCGAGCTCGTCGGGGTCTTTCCGGAGGCCGGCGTGAGTTCGTCGTTCACCGTGCGCGAGCTCAAGTCGGGTGCCGCGCGCCTGGCACGCGACGCGGGCGTTCCCATCTTCCCTGTGGCCGTCTGGGGCGGCCAGCGGTTGCTCACGAAGAACCGCTCGATTCCGCTCAGGCAGCGCCTCGGTGTTCCCGTGCACTTCGCCTTCGGTGAGCCGATCCTCGTTGGCGCGACGGATGACATCACCCAGGTGACCGAGACGCTGCGCACGACGATGCAGACCATGGTCGACACGCTCCAGAGGAACTATCCCGTCGACGGCACGGGCCAGTGGTGGCAGCCGCGCTCGCTCGGGGGAACCGCCCCGACCGTGGCCGAGGCCGCCGAGGCAGACGCCGCGCGCGAGCGGCGCCGTGAGGCTGAGCGGGCCGCCAAGGCCTAGACGCCGCGACGTATTCAGGAGGAGCGCGTCGCCGAGGCCACTATCCACGCGGCTCGCGTCTCCTCCTGAATTCGTTACACACTGCCGAGCACGCGTGCCGCGGTTCGCACCGCGTCGTCGGTGGTCGTCGCATGAACGGCGAAGCGGATGCGATCGGTCCCGTGCAGCGTGGCCGTCACGCCCGCGTCGGTGAGGGCCGCGTGCGCCCGCGCGGCGGTGCCGTCGGCGAAGCCCGCCACCACGATGCCGGCGCGCAGGGCGTGCTCGCGCGGCGACAGAACCGGAACGCCCGCAGCGTCGAGCGCCTCGATCAGCACGTCGGCCGTGCCGGCGATGAGCTGCTCGACGCGGGCGATGCCGATCGATGACACCAGTTCGAGCGCGCTGGCCAGCGATCCCATGGCCATCGGCGACAGGTTGGTGATCGAGTGGCGCCGGGCATCCGGCAGGATCGTATGCTCGACCCCGTCGTAGAGTCCGGTGTTCTCGGCGCCGGTCCAGCTGCCGAGAACCGGGCGGATCGCATCCAGACCCCGCTCGCTGAACGCGACGAACCCGCCGCCCCAGCCTGCCCGCAGCCACTTCTGCCCGCCCACGGCGACGGCGTCGGCGATCGTCCAGTCGGCGTCGATCACGCCGAAGCCCTGAATGCCGTCGACGATCAGCAGGCGGTCGCCGATGGCCTCGCGGATGCCGGCCAGGTCGGCGCGGAACCCGGTGCGGAAGTCGACGGCGCTGACGGCGACCGCGGTGATGGACGGGGTGAGGGCGTCGCGGACCAGCTCGGGGGTCACACGGGTGGGCGCGGATGGGCCTCCGCCCGGCAGTGTGCGCATGGTGAGCAGCCCCGCTCCCTCGGCCCGGCGCCAGGCGTAGACATTGGCGGGGAACTCGTCGGGGCTCACGAGAACCTCGCCGCTCACGCCGAAGGCGATCTGCATGAGTCCGAGCGAGGTGCTCGTGGTCAGCGCGACCCGCTCGGAGGGCGTGCCCGTGAGCGCAGAGATCGCCGCCCGCGCCCGCGCATCCTCGGAGTGCAGCGTCGCGGAGGCGCTCACGCCCCCGGCCATGGCGAGGTTCTGCAGGCGTTCCGTGGTCGCGGCGACCTGGTGCGAGGGCGGCCCGTAGCTGGCGTGGTTGAGGTAGAGCTCCTCCTCGGCGAAGCTCTCGAGATACTCGATCTCGTTCAGCGCCGCGCTCATGCTGCGACCCGCGCGATCGTGACCCGGGTCACGTAGGGCATCGGGTAGCTCGCGCGGCCGGCGAGATCCGGATGCTCGTCGAGCAGCTCTCCGAGGCGCGCGAGCATCCGGTCGCGCTCGGCCTCGGCCATCGTGATCACGTAGCTGCGCGAGGCGACCATGGCGAAGAACTGCTCCCGGGTCATCTCGTTCACCCAGCGGAACTCGCGGTAGGCCTGTCGCTCCAGCGGCGCACCGACAGGCGGGGTCACGCTGTCGTACTTCTCGGCCTCGGACGCCCCCATCACCTCGCCGAGTCGGGCGACCCAGTCGACGTCGGCGTCGCGGATGTTCCACACGAGAGCGAGGGCCCCTCCCGGCTCGAGCACGCGAGCGACCTCGCGCGACGTGACGTCGACGTCGACCCAGTGCCACGCCTGGGCCACGGTGATGAGCGCGGCGCTCGCGTCGTCGAGCGGAATGTGCTCGCCGCTGCCCTCGAGCGCGGTGACCGTCGGCAGGTTCGCCGTGAGCCGCTCGCGCATCGCGGCGTCGGGCTCGACCGCCACCACCCGCAGGCCGCGGCCGACGAGACCCGCCGTGAACTTGCCGGTTCCCGCGCCCAGGTCGACCACCGCAGAGCCGGCCGGATGCTCCGGCGCGGCCTGCTCGAGGATCCACTCGAGGGCCTCGGCCGGGTAGCTCGGGCGGCCCCGGTCGTAGTCGCCGACATTGCGGCCGAAGGACAGGGCGTGGTCGGTGGAGCGGGGCATGCTGTCGATTCTAGGTTCGACCCCCGGGCCGAGCAGTACTCTTTAAGTCTCATGGAACTCCGCCAACTCGAGCATTTCGTCGCCGTCGCCGAGCACCAGCACTTCACCCGTGCCGCCGAGTCCCTGCAGATCTCGCAGTCGGGGCTGTCGGCGTCGATCCGGGCGCTGGAGACCGAGCTCGGCACCACCCTGTTCACCCGCAGCACGCGGCGCGTGCAGCTGACTCCCGCGGGAACCGCGATGCTCGAGGAATCCCAGCGAGCCGTCGCCAGCGCATCCGCCGCCCGTGACGCCGTGCTCGCCGTGCGGGGCGTTCTGCGCGGGGCCCTGCGCATCGGAACGGAGCAGTGCCTCGGGGGCGTGCATCTGCCGCGGGAGCTCGCCGACTTCCGGCGCTCGCACCCGGCGGTGTCGGTGCGGCTCGGATTCGCCGGATCGACGCAGCTGATCGACCAGGTCGCCGGCGGGCTCCTCGATCTCGCGCTGGTGGCCGACTGCGGCGCCGTTCCGGCGACGGTCGAGCTGCTGCCGATCGCCTCGGAGGGCTTCGTGGTGCTGTGCCATCCGGATCACCCGCTCGCCGGGCGCGGCCGGGTCGAGATCGGCGACCTCGCCGACGAGACGTTCGTCGGATTCGCAGACGGGTGGGCGGCTCGGGTGCTGGCCGACCGCGCGTTCGCCGACGAGGGGCTGACGCACTCGGTCGAGCTCGAGGTGGGAGATGTGGGATCGCTGCTCGACCTGGTGGGCTACGGGCTCGGCGTCGCCGTGGTTCCCGCCCACTTCGCGTTCAAGCGACCCGAGCTGCTGAGCGCCGTTCCCGTGACGCACGAGGCGCTGGTCTGGACGACCGCGATCGCTGTTCCGCGCCAGGCAGCGCCGGCCGCCGCCGCCCTCGTGGGGCGCCTGCGGCAGCCGGCGCTGAAGCCCGCGGCGTAGCGCTACGCGTCGAGGGCCGCGAACTCCTCCGCGGTCAGTTCGAAGTCGGCCGCGAGGGCCGAGTTCGTGATCGACTCGGGGTGGGATGCGCCCGGAATCGGGATGACCTGCGGCGACTTCGCGAGCTCCCAGGCGAGGCAGACGATCTGCGGCGTCACTCCGCGGTCGCGGGCGATGCGGCCGAAGGCCTCGTAGCTCTCGCCCAGCGACGCGGCATTCGTGATGCCGCCGAGAGGGCTCCAGGGAAGGAACGCGATGCCCAGCTCGTCGGCGAGAACGAGCTCCTTCTCGCTCGACCGGAACTTCGGCGAGAACTGGTTCTGCACCGACACGAGGCGGCCGCCCAAGATCTCGTTCGCCTGACGGATCTGATCGGGGTCGGCGTTCGAGATGCCGGCCATGCGGATCGTGCCCGCATCCAGAAGCTCGCGCAGCGCGCCGATCGAGTCGGCATACGGAACAGACGGGTCGGGCCGGTGGTACTGGTAGAGGCCGATCGCGTCGACGCCCAGGCGCTTGGCCGAGTCCTCGGCGGCCTGCTTGAGGTAGTCCGGATGCCCGTTCTGCGCCCACGGTCCGGACTCGGGCCGCAGGTGGCCGCCCTTGGTCGCGACCAGAACGCCGGACGTGTCGCCGCCGTAGCTCTTCAGCGCCTTGGCGATGAGCAGCTCGTTGTGGCCGATCTCGTCTTCGGCGGCCAGGTGATAGGCATCGGCCGTGTCGATGAAGGTGACGCCCGCGTCGAGGGCGGCGTGGATGGTGGAGAGGGAGCGCTCCTCGTCGGGGCGTCCTTCGATCGACATGGGCATGCCGCCCAGTCCGATGGCGCTGATGGAGATGTCGCCGATGGTGCGTTGCTTCATGGAGTTCCTTTTCAGATGGTGAGAGTGCGCGGGTTGAGCATGCTGCCCTTCGACAGGCTCAGGGAGCGGCGCGCTACCAGGCGTAGTCCTCGGGGGAGGTCTTGTGACCGGGGAAGATCTCGTCGAGCCGGCCCAGGGCATCCTCGTCGAGGGTGATGTCGACCGACGCGATGGCCGTGTCGAGCTGGTTCATGGTGCGCGGTCCGGTGATCGGAGCCGTCACCGCGGGCTGGTGAAGCAGCCAGGCGAGGGCCAGCTCGGCGGGCGAGTGGCCGAGGTCTGCGGCGAACGCCTCGTACTTCTCGAGCTGCGGGCGCAGCCTCTCGAGTTCGTCGTCGGAACGCGAACGGCGGCGCGATCCGTCGGCCTCCTTGTCGAGCACGCCGGCGAGCAGTCCGCCCTGCAGCGGCGACCAGGGGATCACGCCGAGTCCGTAGGCCTGCGCCGCCGGAAGAACCTCGCGCTCGACGTCGCGCACGATGAGGTTGTAGATCGACTGCTCGCTCACGAGACCGGTGAAGTGGCGCGCCTTGGCCGCCTCCTGGGCCTGGGCGATGTGCCAGCCGGCGAAGTTGCTGCTGCCGGCGTAGAGGATCTTGCCCTGCTGCACGGCGACCTCGATCGCCTGCCAGATCTCCTCCCACGGCGTCGCGCGGTCGACGTGGTGGAACTGGTAGAGGTCGATGTAGTCGGTCTGCAGCCGGGTGAGGCTGGCGTCGAGGGCGCGCCGGATGTTGAGCGCCGAGAGCTTTCCGTCGTTGGGGTAGTCGCTCATGTCGCCGTAGAGCTTCGTGGCCAGCACCGTCTTCTCGCGGCGTCCGCCGCCCTGGGCGAAGAAGCGGCCCACGATCTCCTCGGTCGCGCCGCGGCCGAGGTCCTGGCCGTAGACGTTGGCCGTGTCGAAGAAGTTGACGCCCTGCGCGTGCGCGGCATCCATGATCGCGTGCGAATCGGGCTCGCTGGTCTGCGGGCCGAAGTTCATCGTGCCGAGCACGACGCGCGAGACGCGCAGGCCCGTTCGTCCGAGGTGTGTGTATTCCATGGCTCCAGCCTGCGCGCCGTGGCCCCGGCCTGTCCAACAGGGAACCCCGATCGTATTGACGCCTCACCCTTCTCAATCGCACAGCCCCTGGGGGGGTGATGCCGTCAGGGGGGTGAGACAGTGCCTCCCTCGCGAGGAGCGCGCGGCGTAGCGTCGAGCCATGACCACTGAACTGACTCTCAACAACGGCGTCACCCTCCCCTCTCTGGGCCTCGGCGTCTTCCAGAGCTCGCCCGAAGACACGGCGAACGCCGTCGAGACCGCCCTGAATGTCGGCTACCGGCACATCGACACCGCGGCGGCCTACGGCAACGAAAGAGAGGTCGGCGAGGGCCTGCGTCGCTCGGGTCTCGATCGCTCCGAGGTGTTCATCGAGACCAAGGTCTGGGTCACCGACTACGGCTACGACGAGACGCTGCACGCCTTCGAGAAGGCGACCCGCAAGCTCGGGGTCGACCGGCTCGACCTGCTGATCCTGCACCAGCCCATCCCCTCGCGCTTCGACGCCACGATCGCCGCCTACAAGGCCCTCGAGACGCTGTATGCCGATGGACGCGTGCGGGCGATCGGGGTCAGCAACTTCACGCCGGCGCACCTCGACCGGCTGCTCGAGGCCACGACCGTCGTTCCGGCCGTGAACCAGGTCGAGCTGCATCCCTACTTCGCCCAGCCCGACGTGCAGCGCGCCGACGCAGAGCACGGCATCCTGACGCAGGCGTGGTCTCCGATCGGCGGAATCACGTTCTACCCGGGCTGGGGCGACGAGCGCCGCAGTGTGATGGATGACCAGACCATCGCATCCATCGCCGAGGGCCACGGCAAGAGCCCCGCCCAGGTCATGCTGCGCTGGCACATCCAGGAAGGCCGCTCCGCGATCCCGAAGTCGACGAACCCCGTGCGCATCGCAGAGAACGTCGACGTCTTCGACTTCGAGCTCAGCGACGACGAGATCGCCCGCATCGACGCCCTCGACACGGGCGTGCGCAGCGGTCCCGATCCGGATGTCTTCCGCCCGGCCCTGTTCGACAGGTCCATTTCCGAAGACTGACGGGTGAGGCGGGCCGCTTCGACTGTGGGGGTTCTCCGAGGTGCGATCCCTATGCTCAGGGGCATGACATCGTCTGCGAGCAGTTCCGACCATCACCGATCCAGCGCCCGGGTGACCCCGGGCGTGCACCCTGATCAGGCGGCGGAGGTCCGTCGATGAACGGCGAGCTCGTCGTCAGCATCGTTCTCGTCATCGTCTTCGTTCTCGTGGGCGGCGTCTTCGCCGCCACCGAGATGGCGCTGGTGACCCTGCGCGAGAGCCAGATCAACGCGATCGCCCAGCGTGGCAGGCGGGGAAAGACCGTCGCAGGGCTGGCCCGCAATCCGAACACCTTCCTCTCGGCCGTGCAGATCGGCGTGACCGTCGCCGGCTTCGCGTCGGCGGCCTACGGCGCGTCGTCGATCGCTCCGTCGGTCACGCCGCTGCTCGAGACCCTCGGCCTCTCGGCCGCGGCCGCCTCGACCACCGCCACGATCATCCTGACCCTGCTCATCGCCTACCTGTCGCTGGTGCTCGGCGAGCTCGTGCCCAAGCGGCTGGCCATCCAGCACAACGCCCGGTTCTCGTACGCCGTCGCGCCCGTGCTCGGCGGCTTCGCCACTCTGATGCGTCCGGTGATCTGGCTGCTGTCGGTGTCGACGAACGCCGTCGTGCGGCTGCTCGGCGGAGACCCGAACAAGACCGGCGACAAGCTCTCCGACGAGGAGCTGCGCGAGATCGTGACCAGCCACGAGGGCCTGCCCGACGACGAGCGGCGCATGCTCGACGACGTGCTCTCGCTGCGAGACCGGCAGGTGAGCGAGATCATGCGGCCCCGCCCCGAGGTCGTGGCGCTGACGGTCGACGATTCGATCGCCGACGCGCTCGAGTCGGTGCGCGCGCTGCCGTACTCGCGTTTTCCGGTCGTCGACTCGTCGATCGACGACATCGTCGGCTTCGTGCACGTGCGCGACCTGTACGAGGCGTCGACCTCGTCGACCGGCGTGCGCGAGCTGATGCGACCCATTCCCTACATTCCGTCGACCGCCGGCGTGCTGCCGACCCTCACGGGCCTGCGCGCATCCGGCGACCAGATCGCGGTCGTCTTCGACGAATACGGCGGAACGGACGGCATCGTCACCCTCGAAGACCTGGTCGAAGAGATCGTGGGCGAGATCTTCGACGAGTACGACACCGAGACCGCCGCCGCCGCCATGATGGAGCAGGGCGGCTCGGTCGACGGTCGCCTGAACTTCCAGGACTTCGAGGAGGCGACGGGCGTGACCCTGCCGCCCGCGGCATCCGACACCGTGGCGGGCTTCGTCGTCGAGCGGCTCGGCCGGCTCGCGGTCGTCGGAGACAGCGTCGAGGTCGACGGCGGCACACTGCAGGTGGCTGCAATGGACCGCCGCCGCGTCGCCGAACTTCTCTACATCCCGACCATGACGACGCCCAAGGCGGCGGTCGAGGCCGAGTAGCGGAACGGGCCGGTTAAGGGCGCAGCAGGACCTTGCCTGCGCGGCCCGCCACGAAGTTCGCGGCGGCCGCCTCGCGGGCCTCGTCGAAGGAGTAGACCTTCTCGACAGGAAGCGTCAGCGAGCCGTCGCCGATGCGCGTGACCAGTTCGCCGAGCAGCGCCGCGCGCTTCGCGCCGTCCATGCCGCCCATGACCTTGCTGCCCCAGAATCCCGAGACCGAGATGCTCTTGAAGATGACGGGGCCGGAGGGGATCTCCATGACGGGGGAGTTCATCGCCCCGAAGACCACGAGTCGGCCGTTCTCCGCGAGCAGCGACACGATGTCGCCGGCGGCCGATCCACCGACCGAGTCGACGCCGACGGTGATGGCGGCGCCCGAGGTGATCTCGGTGACCGTGTCGCGCCATCCCTCGCCGTCGGTGGCGACGACGTTGCCGATTCCCTGCTCCTTGAGCTCGTCGACACCGGCCGCGCGGCGAACGAGGCCGAGCACGTTGATGCCCCGGGCGGCGGCGAGCTGGGCCACGAGCCGACCGACGGCGCCGTTGGCGGCGTTCTGAACGAGCCAGTCGCCCTCGGCAAGATCGAGGGTGTCGAGCAGGCTGATGGCGCTGAACGGCATCGACACGAGCTGCGCGGCGACCTCGTCGGAGATCGCGTCGCCGACGGGGATGAGCCCGGCGGCCTTGGCGATGAAGTACTCGGCCCACACCCCGAAGGTGCCGCCGGTGGCCACGCGCTGGCCGACCTCGAGGCCCGTCACGCCCTCGCCGAGCGCATCGATGACGCCCACGGCCTCGGTTCCGGCGCGGGCGGGCAGCTCGGGCTTGAACCCGTAGGTGCCGCGGATCGTCCACAGGTCGTGGTTGTGGATGGGGCTCAGGATGGTGCGCACGCGCACCTCGCCCGCACCGGGCTCCGGGGTGGCGACGGTCTCGACGGCGAGAACCTCTGCGGGGTCTCCGAATTCGTTGTGGATGAGGGCGCGCATGGTGATCTCGACTTTCTGTGGTTCTGGCTCTGGCGATGCAGTGCCGGTGGTGATGGGGAGCTGGTTGTGATGGATGGCGTCAGACGGCGAGGGCGATGATCGTTGCGATCACCGCGAGAAGGGGGATTCCGCCCTGCCGGATCGCGGCGGACCGCTTCGACGGCAGCGACAGGAACAGCACGATCGCGGCCGCCAGCATCGACCCGGTGCCCACCAGCATGAGCGCGGGGCCGACCGGCGAGGTGCTCACGAGCACGAACACGATGCCGATGATCGTGACGACAGCGAGGAAGAGGTTGTAGAAGCCCTGGTTGTAGGCGAGCGAGCGGGTCGCCTCGACCTCTGCGGTGGATGCCGGACCGAACGTCTTGCGGGCGGCCGGGCCGTCCCACGCCAGCGACTCCATGAAGAAGATGTAGACATGCAGGGCGGCGGCGAGTGCGGCGAGCACGACGGCGGCGATGATCATGATGAGGTCCTTTTTTTGAACTGACCGTTTCACTATAGACTTAATCGACCGCGGTTGTCAGGTCGTAGCGGTCGTCGGTTCGTAAGGAGCGAAAGTCATGGGCAGAACGCGTTCGTTCGCAGAGGTCGATGTCGCACGGGCGGCGCGTGGCGTGTTCTGGAGCCGCGGCTACGAGGACACCTCCCTTCCCGACCTCGAGCAGGCGACCGGCCTCAACCGGTCGAGCATCTATCACTCGTTCACCAGCAAGCGGGGTCTCTTCGACGCCGCCGTGGAGTCGTATCTCGACGATGTGGTGCGCCCTCGCCTGGCGCCGCTGCGAGCGCGCGAGGTCGCCCCCGATGCGCTCGAGACCTACCTGCGGGGCCTTCGGCAGGCCATGGTCGACCACGAGACGGCTCTGGCGAAGAACGGATGCCTGCTGCTCAACGCCACGGGCTCGTCGCTGGGGCACGAGGCCGCCCTGCTGGCGGTGGTCACCCGGTACTGCGACGATCTCCGCGCAGCCGTCGCATCCGGTGTCGCCGCCCGCCGGCCGGAGCTCGCTCGCGAGGCTGCCGACATGCTGACCACGACCGTGACCGGGCTGGTGTTCGCGTCGATGGCCATCGTGCGGGTCGACTCCTCAAGCGCGGCCGCCACGCTCGATGCGGCGCTCGCGGCGGTCGTCGGCGGGTCGAGCTGACGCGATCCTGCCCTCGCCCGTGCTCCTACTACTCGTCACGCCGCCGCTTCAAGCCCTGATCGCTGGTGCTCTCAGAGTGGTAGACATGGGCGAATCGACGCGACGGCTCTGATCCACACCCGGATCGAGCGGCGTGCCGTGCGCTGATGCGAACACCTCGCACCAGCGCAGATCGAAGGGAATGCCCATGGGTATCGGAAGCGGAATCGCACTGTTCGTCATCGGAGCCGTGCTGGCGTTCGCGGTGAACATCGACCTCGGTGGCGTCGTCGACCTCAGCATGATCGGGTACATCCTGATGGGCGCCGGTGTCGTCGTGTTCCTGATCAGCCTCATCTTCATGCTGCGCCGTCGACAGACCACGTCGACGACCCGTTCGGCCGTCGATCCAGCCAGCGGCGAACAGGTCACCCGCAGCACGCGCGACAGCGACCCGCTGATCTGAGCGCGTCCGACATGGCAGACGGCTCCAGCGGCGGTCGGCTTCCGGCGAATCCTCTGCTCGGCGGCCGCTACCGCCTCGAATCGCGCGTGGGGTCGGGCGGCATGGGCGTCGTCTATCGGGCGACCGACGAGACCCTGGGGCGCCCGGTCGCCGTCAAGCTCTTCCGCGACTCCGAAGCCGCCGACCTCGGCCGCAAGACATCGGAGACCCGCCTCCTCGCCGCGCTGAACCATCCCTCGCTCGTCACGCTGTACGACGCGCGCATCGACGGCGACGGAGACGCGTACCTCGTGATGGAGTACGTCGACGGTCCGACGCTGCGAACACGCATCGCGGATGGCCCTGTCTCGCCCGTGGATGCTGCACGCATGGCCCGGGACCTGGGCGAAGCCCTGCATGTGGTGCACAGTGCGGGCGTCGTGCACCGCGACATCAAGCCGGCCAACGTCCTGCTGCGACGGTCGCTGACACCGGGGGAGGAGTTCACCGCCACTCTGGCCGACTTCGGCATCGCTCATCTGGTCGGGTCGTCGCGGCTGACCACCCCGGGAACTCTGCTCGGCACGGCCGCGTACCTCAGCCCGGAACAGGTGAGGGGTTCCGAACCCGCGCCGTCGTCGGACATCTACTCTCTCGGCCTTGTGCTGTTGGAGGCTCTCACGGGTGCCCGCGTCTTCGGGCAGCCGGTCGTTCACGAAGCCGCGCTCGCCAGACTCACGCTGGATCCCGACATTCCCGGTTCGCTGGGCTACGGGTGGAAGTCGCTTCTGACGGCGATGACGGCGCGTGACCCGCAGCAGCGTCCGACGGCCCTTGAGGTCGCGGCCGCCTCGCACGACCTTCGGTCCGACGGGGCGGCCGCGGTCGAAACGACAGCGGCGGCAACGTCGGCGGGCCCGATGCCCGGCGCGGCGACGACGCAAGCGTCGCTCACGGTCGCGGCTCAGGAGCCTGCCCTCGCGGCCACCCGGGTGATGGCTGTATCAGACGAGCCGACCGTCCAATTCGCGGCGGCGGCGTCGGGTCCGTCGCCGCGTTCGCCCCGTTCTCGCCGATGGGGACTGCTTCTGGCCGGTCTCGGCGCTGCAGCAGTCGTCGGGGCCGTTCTGGTCTGGGCATCGCTCACGGGTGCGGACCCGTCGCCGCTACCGGCGACGACCCCGTCCACCTCCCAGGCGCCCGCCGACCCCGCCGTCGATCCGACGACGGGCGACGATCCCTCCAGCGAGGAGCCGGTGAGCGTCACGGATCCGGCGGAGGAGCCGGCCGAGCCGACCCCTGCGGAGCCCGAGCCATCGACGCCCGAGCCCGGCGTCACATCCGAACCCGCCACCCCGCCGGAACCCGGCACCGACGGCACGGGCACCGGCGGGACCGGCAACAATGGCCCCGGCAACAATGGCAACGGCAACGAGAACCCGGGGAAGCAGGGCAACGACAAGGGCAAGGTCAAGTAGCCGATCCTGACAGACCGCAGTGCGTGAGCCGAGCCTTCGCTTCAGGTTTCTCATGCATCCGGCCAGAGAGGGTTTTTCCTCACTTCTCCTCGATACTCTTCAGCCGCGCTGTCGATGCGCGTGCTCGTGATCTGAGGTAGTCGTGCTTGTTGTTCGTTGGATGCTCCGTCGGCCCGTGACGGTGCTGTGCTGCATCGTCGTGATCGTGCTGAGCATCGTCGGATTCGCCTCCAGCACCTACGACTGGGGCTGGCAGCTGCTGGCAACGGGCCAGGACGACGTCTTCCGGCACCACCGCTGGTGGGGCCTGATCACCGCCTTCCTCGCCGTCGACGGGGGCGGCGCACTGATCTTCGTCGTGCCGTTCATCGTGGTGGTCGTGGGCGCCGCCGAGCGGCTCATGGGCAGCTGGCGCACCGTCGTCGCCTACGTCGCGGGCAGCGCCGCATCCGGTCTCATCGGCTTCGCCCTCAGCTGGGTCGAGAGCACCTACCTGGGGTTCCTGCCGCTCAACGCGCCCTCCATCGACGCGCTGTCTCCCGCGACGGGCGTCATCTGCACGGCCATGGCCGCCAGCTCGTTCGCGTCGGCCCTGTGGCGTCGCCGGATGCGGCTGGGCGCGTCGTTCTTCGCCGTCACGTTCTTCCTGTACTCCGGCGGCGCGGGCGACTTCTACTCGCTCGTCGCCCTGCCCGTCGGCCTCGTGCTCGGTTTCGCCCTCGGCGGCTCGCGCTCGAGGTTCCGGCTGGTGCGCAGCTCGCACCACGAGATCCGCACCCTGCTGGCGACGGTTGTCGCCGTCGGCGCGATCGGTCCGGTCGTGGCGGCGCTGATCGGTTCGGGCAGCGGGCTGCTGTCGATCTACGGGCTTCTGGCGATCGACGAGCACCACCCCCGCGGCGCCCTCATCGCCCTTCTCCCCGTCGCCGTGGGTGTCGTCGCCGCGTGGGGAATCCTGCGGGGCCGGCGGGCGGCCCTGTGGCTGGCGGTGGGCATCCATCTCCTGATGTCGGCAGTGATGGTCGCCGTCTTCGTGGTGATCCAGCCCGAGACGATGACGCTGATCGCCGAGGAGTCGAACCAGGAGGTCGACCCCTACATCTGGCAGACCCTCACGGGGAGCGCGCTCTGCGCGATCCTTCCGCTGGCGAGCGCCCTGCTGCTGATTCTGCTGCGCAGGCACGTCGACGTGCGCACCTCCGCCTCGAGCGTGAGGCGGTTCTTCGTGATCACGGGCAGCGCGCTCGTCGGCGCCTCCCTGCTGTCGGTTCTCGGTTCGCTGGCCATCAGAGACCAGTTCGCGCCGACGGTGGATGCGCTCGACCTGCTCCGCGCGCTGCCGCTGCGCCTCGTTCCGCCGACGTTCGTGATCTCCGACGGACTCGCATTCACTCCGTCGACGCACGAGGCGATCGCGCTGTGGCATCTGCCGTCGACGCTGTTCTGGGCGGCGGTCGTCGTCGCATCCTGTCTCCTCGTCTTCAGCCGCACCTCCGTGGCCGGTGACGACGATCGGGTGCGCGCTCGCGAGATCCTCAGCCGCGGCGGTGGCCACACCATGTCGTTCATGTCGACGTGGTCGGGCAACTCCTACTGGTTCGACGCCGAGGTGGATGCCGCCGTGGCCTACAGGGTGCAGGGCTTCGTCGCGGTGGCGGTCGGAGGCCCGTTCGGCCCCGCCTTCGCCGACCCGCGTGTGGTGGAACGGTTCGTGCGCTTCTGCGGTGACCACGGGTGGACCGCGACGTTCTACGGGGTCGACGATGACGCCCTCGACACCTTCGCGGCCCTGCGCTGGCAACGGCTCAAGGTGGCGGAGGAGGCGGTGCTGCGCCCCCGCGACTGGAACCCGACCGGCAAGAAGTGGCAGGACATCCGCACGGCCGTGAACAAGGCGGCGCGCGCCGGCGTGCAGGCGCAGTGGACGTCGTGGAAGGACCTCTCGCTGCTGCAGAGGTCGCAGCTGCAGGCCATCTCCGAGGCCTGGGTCGCCGAGAAGAACCTGCCCGAGATGGGCTTCACGCTGGGCGGCATCGACGAGCTCGCCGATCCGGCTGTGCGCCTGATGCTCGCGGTCGATGCAGACGGCACGATCGTCGCCGTCACGAGCTGGCTGCCGCTGTACGCCGCCCAGGACAGTACACAGGCGCCGCGGGTCTGCGGGTACACCCTCGACTTCATGCGGCGCCGCCCGGATGCGGCCAACGGAACGATGGAGTTCGTGATCGCGGCCTCCGTCGAGCAGGCGAAGAGCGACGGAATGGACCTGCTGAGCCTGTCGGGCGCACCGCTCGCGAACGCCGCCCCGGAGTCGTCGCAGCTCGAGGTGCGTGCGAGCGTCGTGGCCCAGCTGCTCGACTATGTCGGCCGGTCGCTCGAACCGGCCTACGGGTTCCGCTCGCTGCTGAACTTCAAGAAGAAGTTCCAGCCGCAGTTCGTTCCGCTCTGGCTGATCTACCCCGACACGACCGACCTCCCGGCGGTCGGCGCGGCCATCGGCCGGTGCTACCTGCCGCAGCTGTCGGTACTGCAGCTGAGCAGGCTGCTGAGGGATCTGAGACCGAAGGCGACACAGGAGGTGCATCGTGAACCGGCTTCTTGACCTGGGCATCACAGAGGGTCCGGTGCTCGTCACCGTGTACGCGCTCGCGCTCGCGACGGTCGTGCTGCTCGTGGCCCGTCGACCCGGTCGCCGGTGGACTCGGCGTCGCTGGTTCACCGCGGTCGCGGTCGCAGCAGCCGCGGGGGCGCTCCTCGGACTCGGGCTGACCTGGCTCCTCTCCGACCGCCTCGACCTCTTCGGCGCCGACCTGACCCTCGTCGTGCGTGTCTGGATCGCCGTGGGGTTCGCCGCCTTCGGCGTCGCCATCGTCTCGATGCGACGCGCATCCTGGATGCGTGTGGTCGCGTCGGGGCTCGCGCTGGTGCTGTTCGTGCTCACCACGGCGATGGCCGTGAACGTCGACTTCGGTCAGTACCCCACGGTGCGCAGCGCGCTGGGCATCAGTGCGATCGAAGACGCGTCGTCACAGCCGCTGCCGACAGCCACCGCGTCTGCGGCGACGTCGCTCGACGCGTGGGTCGCGCCGGCGACCATGCCGAAGACCGGAACCCTGACGACAGTGACGATCCCGGCATCCGAATCGGGCTTCCCGGCACGGCCGGCCGTCGTGTACCTGCCGCCCGCGGCACTCACGACCAACCCGCCGAAACTGCCGGTGCTCATCATGATGTCGGGCCAGCCGGGCAGTCCCCAGGATCCGCTCATCACCGACAAGCTGGAGGCGAGCCTCGACGCGTACGCAGCGGCTCACGCCGGCCTCGCACCGATCGTGGTCTCGCCCGACCAGCTCGGCGACCCCACGGCGAACCCGATGTGCGTCGACTCTCCCCTCGGCAACTCGCAGAGCTACCTCACGGTCGACGTGCCCGACTGGATCAAGGCGAACCTCAACGTCATCGACGATCCGCACTACTGGGGAATCGGCGGGCTGTCGCAGGGAGGAACCTGCTCGATCCAGCTCGGAGCCGCCTTCCCCTCGCTCTTCAGCGTGATCCTCGATGCGTCGGGAGAGGAGTATCCGCGCATCGGCGACGCACAGAAGACGGCCGACGCCGCCTTCGGAGGCAGCCTCGCCCGGTACGAGGCCGCGTATCCCGCGGCGATCATGCAGCAGCACGGACGCTACGACGACACGTTCGCGGTCTTCGGTGTGGGCTCGAACGATGAGGCGTTCCTGCCGCAGGTGAAGGCGATCTACGCCGACGCGCAGGCCGCCGGCATGACCTCGACCTACATCGAGGCGCAGGGCAGCGCCCACGACTCCACGACGTGGTCGTACGTGTTCGCGCAGGGGCTGCAGCTCATCGCCGACCATTGGGGGCTGGGCGGCACCTCGACGGGAAGCGCTACCGGGTAGCGGGCGAGCTCAGTACCGGATGGCGTCGATCACCTTCACCCGCACGGCCACGAGGGCGGGCAGCAGGCCGGCGAGGGCCCCCACCACGGTGGCCGCCAGGAGGCCGAGCAGCGCCGCTTCGGCGGGGAACGGAGGGAAGTCGCTGACGAGCCCCTGGCCCACGAGGTCCATGGTGAACGGGTTCTGCACGATCAGGATCGCGGCGATCACGCCGACGGCCCCGGCGGCGATCGTGGCGACCACGCTCTCCATCATCACGGCGAAGAACACGCGCCCGGCCGTCGCGCCGAAACTGCGCCGGATGCCGATCTCGCGCACGCGCTGCTTGACCGTGACGAGGGCGATGTTCACGAGTCCGAGCGCACCGAGCAGCAGCACGAGCACGGCGATTCCGCCCACGACCAGTTTGGTCACGAGAAAGGGGTCGTCGCCGTACTGGGCGTAGTCCTGGCGGTAGACGTCGACCTGGATGCCGCCCGTTCCGCCCCCGGGGGTCGCGAGCGCAGACGAGAAGTCGCGTTTCACGATCTCCATGAGCTGTTCGGAGATGGCAGGGGGAACCCACATCTCGTACTGGGTCGAGCCGGCGTACGGATCCTCGACCGTCACCGTCGAGCTGGCCGCCTTCATCGCAGCGAGGTGGTCGACCAGCATGAACATCGCCGGTTCGGTCTCGTAGCTGGCCACCGGGTACACGCCCACGATCACGGCCGTGGTGCCCGGCATGCCGCCCTGGGCGCCGAGCTCGACGGTCGGGTGCGTGCGCAGGTCGGGACTGCCGAGCCGCTCCCAGAAGATCTGGTTCACCACGAGGGTCGGGGCGAGCTGGTCCTCGTCGTCGGGGCCGAACCAGGCGCCCTCGCTCAGGCGCACCCGATGCATCTCCCCGTAGGGCTGGTCGACGGCCTGCGTCTGCACCTGCACGACGCCGGTGGTGAACGGAACCGCCTGGGTGGTCTGCATCACCCGGCTGCCGAAGTCGATGTCGTACCGTGCCAGCGTCTCGCTCCACGTCGCATCCATCGTGCTCGAATCGACGGGGGCGCCGTCGTTGCTGTAGGCGGAGACGTACAGGGAGGCGGGGCGCCCGCTCTGCCTCTCGCTGAGCTCCTCGTTGGCCTGCTGCACGATGCCGCCGAGAGCGACCACGGTGGTCAGCGAGCACACGGCGACGGCGACGCCGATGAGCGAGAGCAGCACCCGGGTGCGGTGCACGCGCAGTTCCTGCCACGCCTCGATGACCGCCCCGACGAGGCTGGTGAACGCGCGCCTCACGAGAGCGCCTCGGATGCCGTGGCGAGCTCGACCTCGTCGACGCGCGTGAGCACGCCCCGGTCGAGTCGGAAGTGGTCGCGGGCCCGGCTCGCGATGGCCGGGTCGTGCGTGATCGTGACGAGGGCGGCGCCCGTTCGGGTGGCGACGTCGTCGATGAGCTGCATCACCGAGCTGCCGGTGTCGAGGTCGAGTGCGCCCGTGGGCTCGTCGGCCAGAATCAGGCGCGGTCCGCGCACGAGTGAGCGGGCGATGGCGACGCGCTGCTGCTCGCCGCCCGAGAGCCGGTCGGGCATGCTGTCCATGCGGTTTCCGAGGCCGACCTCCTCGAGCATCTCGGCCGCGAGCCTCTTGCGGCGCCAGAACGCCCTGCCTTCGGCGTAGAGAAGGGGCATGGCCACGTTCTCGAGGGCGGTTCTGCCCGGGAGCAGGTTGAACTGCTGGAACACGAAGCCGATCTGCGCTCCACGCACCCGGTCACGGGCCGCGCCTGAGTACGACTTCACCGGTCTCTCGTCGAACGTGAGCAGGCCGCTCGTCGGCATGTCGAGCAGGCCGAGCAGGTTGAGGAGCGTGGACTTGCCCGAGCCCGAGCGGCCCACGATCGAGATGCGGTCGCCCGGCTCGACCGTGAGGTCGACGCCGTTCAGGATCGTCAGGGCCGGCTGGTCGGGCGGGATCACCGTGCGCGTGACGTCGCGCAGTTCGAGCAGGCTCACCGGACAGAGACCGCGCCGCAGTCGACCACTCCTGGCGGGCAGCCCGATGGGTCGGCCAGCGCGCCGGGCGCGAACTGCAGAATCTGGTCGCCCTCCACGAGGCCGCCGGTGATCTCGACCTGGCTCCCGTCGTTGAGCCCGAGGCCCACGGGGCGCTCTTCGGTGCTGCCGTCGGCCAGCGACAGCCAGACTGTTCCGCTCTGGGCGGCGCCGCGTACCGCGGTCGTCGGCACGACGAGAACGTTCTCCGCCTTGCCTCCCGCAATGGTCATCTGGGCTGCGAGCCCGGAGAAGACGGTGACATCGCCGGGGATGGGGCAGCTCACCGTGGTGGTCGAGCCGCCGCCTCCGCCGCCGGTTCCGGATGCTCCGGCTGCGCCGGTCGTGTCGCCGCCGGTCGACCCGCCGCCGCCCTCGCTGCCTGCCAGGGGAGTCGTGATGCGCAGGCCCGTGCAGGTGAACGCCGCGGGTCCGCCGGTGATGGCGATCGACGCATCCGTCGGCTGATCGACCAGCCGGTAGCGCTGCTCGGGCTGCAGGGAGCCCGAGACCGAGAACGTGGGCGGGGCGATCTGCCCGGCCGTCATGCCGATCGTCACGTCCTGGCCGGAGATGACGCTCAGCGAGCTGAGCACGCCGGCCGCCGGCGCGATGACCTGCTCGTAGCGGTAGATCGGGGGCTTGGTCTTGCCTTCCTCGTCGATCGTGTCCTCGGGGGCGCGCACGATCTCGACCTTGACGTCGAAGACGACGTCGCCCGCGGCCACTGTCGAGCCCTGAGGGAAGAAGATCTCGTCGACGGTGCCGGCGGCGGTCGACTTGAGGGGCGATGCTGGGTCGGCCGACACGGTCGCCTGAACGACGACGTCGTTCACGATGGTGCCGAGGGCGACGGGGATGACCGGTTCGATGATCTCTCCGGTGGGAACGGCCGACACGTCTTCTGTCTTGTCGGGAAAGAAGGCGAGCTTGCCCAGAGCCACGGCGATCGCTGCGATCAGCAGGATGCGCACCACAGGGAAGACCCATTTTCGAACCACGCCCACGCCTTCTCCTTCATTCGGGTCATTCAGGTACCTCCCCGACTATTGCAGATCTGATCGATCATCATGGAACTTGAAGTCCCAAAGGGTGCAGCATCGCGCGGGCGCCGCATGCGAGATTAGAGACGGTCGGGAAGGAGCGGGATCGGTGGAACCGGTAAACGATGCTGCGAGCGCCGTCGCAGGATGGCTGTCGCGTCACTCGGCGGAACTCGGCTGGCGCCCTCTCTCCGGCGACGACGTCGGGCGATTCGATCTGGGCCCGGACTCGTCGCACTCCGCTGTTCTGCAGGTCGTCGACGACGAGTGGCAGCTCCGGCTCGACACCGCGAAAGGACGCAGCCTTCCTGTACTCGGGCCCGTGGATTCGTCGCTCGACGTGATCCTCGATGCACTGATGTTCGCTCTCTACATGCGGGCGACGGCAGAACTCGACCGCACGGATCGCACCGCGAGCGCGCAGCTCGCCCTCGTGCTCCACCGCCTGGCCGAGGCCACGGATGACGCGCGTTACGCGGGCAGGGCCGCCCTGCTGCTCGCAGGACACGCCGTCAAAGACAGCCGATACGCGGATGCGCGCGCCCGCGCCGAGGACGCGATCCGGCTCTTCGCCATCGCCAGGGACCTGACGGCGGAGGAGAACGCCCGCGCCGTGCTCGAGAGCCTCGTGCCGTCGATGGACCGACCGGGTGCCTGAGAACTCGGCGCGCTAGAGCCGCGCCACGAGCGTCCGCGCCGCCTCGATCGTGAGACGACGGTCGTGGGTGAGGATGAACTCGTAGCTGTCGTTCGACGGCGACGGCTCACCCACCTGGCGCGCGGTCAGGGTGGCGGCGAAGTTGGGCGAGATCACCACCACGTTCCACTCCGCCACGAGGGGGTCGGCCTCGTCGAGATCGACCGCGCACACCGCGTCGCTGAGCGTCAGTTCGTCGAAGCCGTGGCCGAACACTCCCACGAAGGCCGCCGTGTCTGCCAGCGGATAGTAGCGTTCCACGGCCCGCTCGTCGAAGTTCTCGCGGTGCTGGAACGTGCCGAGAATGACGGCCGATCCCTCCTCCTGCGTGGCTCGCGCCTCGAGGAACAGGCTGATCTGCAGAAGCAGGTCGCGGTGCGACGGACGCGTCTCGCGACGCTCCGCGGCCACGGAGAACGGAGTGTCCTGACGGAGTCCTGCGAGTCGACCCGCCGGTGCCGGACGTACTCCCGAGAGCCAGGGCAGCGCATCCGGCAGTCTGCCCGCGTGACCGAAGAACGATCCGCGCCCGAGCGTCGCGCCGAGGGCCCGGGCCGTGGTGAGATGGCGCTCGTTCTCGACGCCCGTCGCGAGCACGAGGCATCCGGTCGCCTCGGCATAGGCCGAGATGGCGCTGACGATGGATGCGACGTGCTGGTCGGGCAGGCCGCCGATGAGTCGCAGATCGACGTCGATGACGTCGGGAGCGATGATGGGCAGCAGGGCGAGGGCATGGGCGTCGACGCAGACCTCGGTGAGGGCGATGGCCCAGCCCTGGTCGCGGATGCCGACGATGGACTTCATCAGAGCGACGAGATCGGCCGCGGCGAGGTTGTGGCCGCGGATCTCGAGGACCATCGGTCGCGCGCGAGCCGTGTCGTCGAGGGCCAGCGCGTGGATCGTCGCCGGCTCCGCGTGGAAGAAGAGGCTCCGAGGCAATGACAGGCCCGCTCGCTCCGCCGTCTCCATCGCGTCGATTCGGCCGGCGTTGTCGACCTCGACGAGTCGGTCGCTGTCGGTCGCCGCCGCTCGCAGCGCACCGGGCGACTCGAGCGGAGATCCGGGAGGGCCGTGGACGGCCGTGCCGTAGGCGATGACCGACATGGAGTCGAGATCGAAGATCGGCTCGAAGCTCGTTCGGAGGAGGCCGGTGGCGAGGAGGCGGTCGAGTTCGACGCTCGCCGCCAAGGGCGCTGCGGTGCCTGATCGTTTGGACGAATTCACGGGTCTCAAGCATTGCACCGTTCACCCGGCGATGCACACTGAATGGCAGCCCCTGTTCGGGGTACAGATTCGGGCGATCCCGCGCAGCACACCGGGCGCCGCTGTGGCATCGTTGCCCGTGTGACCACGACACCCGCGACAGAACCCCCGACCGAACAGAAGCAGGACAGCACCCTCACCGTGCTGATCGCCTTCGGCGCCAACGCGCTGGTGGCCGTGGCCAAGACGATCGCGGCAGTGCTCACGGGCTCCGCCTCGATGGTCGCCGAGTCGGCGCACTCCTGGGCCGACACGGGCAACGAGGTGTTCCTGTTCATCGCCGAGCGACGCTCCGACCGCATGCGCGATGAGGACCACCCGCGCGGCTACGGCAAGGAGGCGTACGTCTGGTCGCTGTTCGCGGCATTCGGACTCTTCACCGTGGGCGCCGTCGTCTCGGTGATGCACGGCGTGCAGCAGCTCTTCGAGCCCGAGCGCGACGCCGACTACACCATCAACTACATCGTTCTGGGCGTGGCCCTGGTGCTGGAGGGGATCTCGTTCCTCCAGGCACTGCGGCAGGCGCGCACCGCCGCGATGCGACGGAGGGTGGGCACGCTGCACCATGTGCTCGATACGTCGAACACCACCCTCCGGGCCGTGTTCTTCGAAGACGCGGCGGCGCTCGCGGGCCTCGTCATCGCGTTCCTCGGGGTCCTTCTGCACCAGCTCACCGGCAACGCGGTCTACGACGCGGCCGGGTCGATTCTGGTGGGACTGCTGCTCGGTGTCGTCGCGTTGGTGCTGATCGACCGCAACCGCCGCTTTCTCGTGGGTCAGGTCGCCGACGACGAGATCGAGAAGATCGTTCTCACCGCACTGCTCGCCGCTCCCGAGGTGGAGCGGGTGACCTACCTGCACCTCGAGTTCGTCGGCCCCGAGGAGTTCTACCTCGTGGCCGCCGTCGACCTCGTGGGCAATGACCGGGAGCGGGATGTGGCCGAGGACCTGCGGCTGGCCGCGCTCGAGATCGAGAAGAGTCCGTACATCACCGAGGCGGTGCTGACACTGTCTCTTGCGGGCGAGGCGTCATTGCCGGCGCCCGGGCAGGCCTAGCCGCAGGCATCCTGCGCGCCGGGCCATCGGCATCCGGCTCACTGGCCCAGCGACTGCTGACGGAGCCAGACGAGGATCTCGGTGGCGAGCTGGTTCCAGCCGTGGTCGATCGTGAGGGAGTGGCCGCGGTCGGAGAAGGTGATGAGCTCGGTCACGGCGTTCGAGTTGCGGTACTGGGCGAGCGTCGCGTCGACGACGGTCTCGGGCACCGTGTGGTCCTGGCCGCCGGCGATGAGCAGCAGGGGTGCGCGGTCGTCGTTGTCTGTGGCGACCTTCGCCTCGGAGTGCAGCGTGAAGTTCGCGACCGCGGCCTGGAAGAGGGGCTTCGCGGGCGAGGGGATGTTCCACGCGTTCCAGAGCGCCGACGACTCCTCCTCGGGGAGGGCGTTGCCGAAGCCGAAGCGCCATTGCTCCTCGGTGAGCGATACGGCCTTGTGCAGGTTGCCCGGGTTGCCGAGCACGGGGAGCGAAGACCGCAGCTGATTGAGGGGAAGTGGGAGCACTCCCTTGATCTGCGCCGGGTCGATGGCCACGCCCGCGGCGCCGTAGCCCTGGCCCAGCAGCTTCTCGACGATGAGCCCGCCGAACGAGTGCCCGATGAGGATGGGCTGCACGTCGAACGAATCGACGATGCCCTGGAAATGCCCGACGACGTCGTCGATGCCCTTGTCGGCCGCGTCGTCGGGGTGAGCGCGCGAGTTCTCGACGGTGTCGTGCTCGCCGGGCCAGAGCGGGGCCACGGCCGTGTAGCCCTCGTTCTCGAACAGGTCGATCCAGGGCTGCCAACTGGATGCGTGCACCCACAGGCCATGGATGAAGACGACGGGCTGGGGTGCAGACATAAGAGATTTCCTTTCGATGGATCGGAAAAGCACTGTGTGCACCACCATAGATCCGCACCTGCGGCCGTGTCGCGCTTTCGGCCGCGATCGGTGGCGGGGAGCGGCGCGCGGAGCCCCGTTGCGCGGAGCTCCGTTCCGCGGAGCCCCGTTCCGCGGAGCCCCGTTCCCTGAGCCTGTCGAACCGTGAGCCTGCCGTTCCCTGAGCCTGTCGAAGGGCGGCCTCTCGAAGCACAAGCCTCCCCGCCTGCCCCCCATGCGCCGGTCGAGTAGCGCTCGCGAGGAACGAGCAGCGCGTATCGAGGCCAGCCGTGCCCTGAGCCAGCCGTTCCCTGAGCCTGTCGAAGGGCCTGCCGGTCCGCCTTGCCCTGTGCGCCGGTCGAGTAGCGCTCGCGAGGAACGAGCAGCGCGTATCGAGGCCACCCGTTCCCTGAGCGAGCCGTTCCCTGAGCCTGTCGAAGGGGCCCTAGGGCTCGACGCCCTCTTCTCCTCCACAACGGTAATTCAGGCTGCGTTATCCACAGCTATATCACCTGATCAAGCGTCGAATGCTCCTGCTGACCCGATGTCGGTGGTTACTGTTTGACTTCTCGTATGGACCTCCTCGACGCATCCCTCGGCGATATTGCCGCGCGTCTCCGGCAGCTCCTCGACGAGAACCGCGTAGCCCTTGCTTCAGGTTCCGGGTCTCCTGCAGATTCCGGTGATGCCCTGCTCGCAGCGGCCCATCAGTGGGAGGCCATCGGTCGCGCCAGTGACGCTGCCCGTACCTGGGTGGCGGCGGAGGTCGCGCACGAGTCCCGCCGTGAACTCGACACCGCGGGGCTCGCGTACCGTCATGGGTTCGGGTCGGCGAGAAAGCTCCTTGCTGCGACCACGAACGTCTCGGAGCGCACCGCGGCGACCCGTATCAGCCTGGGCCAGCGGTTGCGGTCGTCGGTGTCTCTGTCGGGAACGCCGAATCCGAGTTTCTTCCCGCAGGTCGAGGCGGCGTTCTTCGCCGGTCGGGTCGGCGTGGATTCGGCAGCGGTGATCTGCCGCACCCTGTCCGAGGTGGTGAATCGCACCGGCTGGTCGGATGCCACGGATCAGGCGGAACGGCACCTCGTCGCCGCAGCGATGGCCACCATTACCGACCCGGATGCCGATGCCGTTGGCGAAGGGGATGCATGGTCGAGGGCACCGAGGCGGTACACGGTCGAGGAGATCGGCCGGCTCGCGATCCGCATCCGGGAACACCTCGACCCCGACGGTGCCGAACCCCGCGACGCCGTGAAACAGTCCCTGCGCGGGTTCAGCTACCCGAAGGTCGGCGCCGACGGCATGGCGAGAGGCCGGTACGCTCTCCCGCCCCTGCAACTGGGCGTGTTCCTGGCCGCGGTCGACTCGATCCTCAGCCCACGCACCCCCGATGCACCGAACCCGGCAGACTCAGCAGCGGCCGACCCCGACCACGGCGCTACCGACATCGCCGGGGACCAGACCAATGGCCTCCTGACGATCGACGACCGCTCTCCACGCGAACCCGCACCGCAAGGAGACACTTCAGACGACCACACCGTGATCGATGCGCGCACGGCGGAGCAGAAGCTCCTCGACGCGGTCATGACCCTCATCGAGCTGGCCGCGACGTCGCCGACCGCGTCGCTGCTGAACGGGGCGGCACCGACCGTGAACGTGCACGTCACCCTCGACGACCTCCAAACCGGGCACGGAGCCGCGTGGATCGACGGCAGCACCGAACCCATCCCCATCAGCACCGTCGACCACCTCCGCTGCCACGGCGGCACCATCACCACCCTCTTCGGCAAGCACGGCGAGATCCTGCACCACGGCAAAACGAAACGTCTCGCCACCCGCAGGCAACGCAGAGCCCTCGCCGCCCGCGACGGCGGATGCGTCATCCCCGGCTGTGCCGCACCACCCTCACGGTGTCAGGCGCACCACGTGACCCCGTGGGTGAGTGAGAACTATCCGCCCGGACGGACCGACATCGATAATTTGGTGTTGCTGTGTCCGTTCCACCACACCACCATCCACACCTCGGCATGGCAACTCGTCATGATCCACGGCAGACCGCACGTCAAACCACCCAGCTGGCAAGACCCGCACCGAACACCAAGGCCCGCCGGACAGCGACGAACAGGCAGACCCTGGTGAACCCGGCGACCCCGTTCATCGAGCAGGTCGAGACGCGAGTGCCCTTCGACACCCCGTTTGCCGAGCCTGCCGAGACGCGAGTGCCCTTCGATACGCGTTCGTCGAGCCGGTCGAGACGACTGCCCTTCGACACCCCGCTCGGCGAGCCTGTCGAGACGCGACCCCATCGACACCCCGTTCGCCGCGCCTGTCGAGACGCGACGCCCTTCGGCAGGCTCAGAAACGAGGTGTTACTGCGCCTCGAAGTAGAACTTCGTTCCGTCGAGGCTCGACACGACCCACAGGCCCTGCTCGACCCCGGTGGTCGGGATCGCGACCGCGATGTTGCCCGATGCGGATGCGCCGGGAGCGAGCTCCGTGACCGCATCGATACCGCCGGGTGCGATGGCGATGGCGTCGTACTGGTTGTACATGGTGCCATCGGCCGCCTCGAAGCCCACCTGCACATAGGCGGGGTAGCCGGTCTCCGATCCGACGTACGTCGTGGTGATGGGCAGCAAGGCGAACGAAGTTCCGGCGGGCGCGGTGTCGCTGAAGGAGTTCTCTGCGGCGACCGCTGCATCGGCGTTCAGAGTGGGGGCGTTCACCGTGACCTGCCAGGTCGGCTCGCCCAGCTGCGAGAGCTCGATGCTCGAACCGAGGGGAGCCGGGTTCTCGCGCGATCCGACATCCCCGGCCACGGGTGCACCCTGCTCGCCCGTCGACGTGTCGTCGCCCGGTTCGATGGGCTCCGAGGTCGCAGACGGGGAGCTGCTCGCAATGGCCTCATCGACGGTGTCGAAGAACAGGTTGGTGTACGCGATCGACAGAACGATCGAGAGGATCAGCGCGAGCAGCGACACAGCGCTGCCCACGATGGCGAGCGTCTTCTTGCGCCCCTTGAGGAAGATCGCGATGACACCGAGCACCAGACCGACGAACGCGAAGAACCCGGTGATGTAGTTGATGAACGGAATGAACGACCCGAGGAGCGCGACGCTTCCGATGATCACCGCCGTGAGAGCGAGGCCGCCCGGCCCCTTCTTCGGGCTGATCGTTCCCGGTGCGTAGGGCGCGGCCGGGTACTGGGCCGACGCGTACTGTCCGGATGGGTACTGTCCAGACGGGTACTGGCTTGTCGGCGGGTAGTTCTGCGACTGAGGGGGCGGAGTTCCGTAGTCGCTGACCGGAGGAGTGCCGCCGTATGCGGGCGGAGTGGTCGGGGCGCTGCTGTAAGAGGGCGGTGCCGGCGGTGCCGGCGGTGCCGGCGGTGCCGGCGGTGCCGGTGGTGCCGGCGAACTCGGCGGAACGGGAGGTGCTGGCGGGGGAGGAGTAGACGAGAACTGCGGTTCAGACGCGCCTGCCGAGGCCTCTGGCAATGCAGATGCCTCTGGCGGTGCAGCAGCCTCAGGCGACGCGGGAGTCTTCGGATCCTCGGGGACGCCGGGGAAAGCAGGAGGCTGTGAGTCTGGCATGTTCCGAGTGTGGCAGACGGCCCGTGCGGCGCAACACCCTCTTCCGAGGGCCCGGGATCGCGCGAGAGGCTCGTGATCGACGCGTCAGCGCGGCAGCTCTCCGGAGACGACCTCGCCCTTCGAGACCACGGCCACGATGTTGGCGGTGTCGAGATCCGACAGACTCTGCCAGGGCCGACCGCGCATCACGACGAAGTCGGCGAGCTGGCCGGCGGCGATACGTCCGAGCTTCTGCTCGAGCCTCAACGCGCGACTCGCCCGCGACGTGGCCGCCTGCAGCGCCCGCTCAGGAGTCCACCCGAAGACGCGCGCCATCAGCCGCACCTCCGCCATCTGATCGCCGAACTTCACGTGGTGACCGTTCGCATCCGTGCCCAGCACGAAGTCGACCCCGAGGTCGGCGGCCGCCCGCATTCCGGCGTCCCGCTTCTCGACCAGCTGCGCGGCCTTGTCGGCCTGCTCGGACGAGACGCCGTTCTCGCCGGCGGCGATGCGGTCGTTGATGAGCAGGGTGGGTGCCACGGTGATGCCCGCGGCGGCGATCCGGGATGCCTGCGCCTCGGTCAGCAGGGTGCCGTGCTCGATCGAGTCGACGCCCTCGTCGATGGCGACCTCGATGCCGTCGGCGGTGTGCGCGTGGGCCGCGACGCGCATACCGAGCGCGTGGGCCTCGTCGACGATCACGGCGATCTCCGCCCGCGTGTAGTTGCGCCACGAACTCTTGTCGCCCACCGAGAGAACACCGCCGCTCGTGGCGATCTTCACCCCGTCGGCGCCGGCCCGCGCGAAGTGCCGCACGAGCTGCCGGCACTGGTCGGGGCCGTCGGCCAGCGGCTTGCGCTGCGTGAACGCGGGCGGAATGAACAGGTCGCCGTGACCGGCGGTCATGCTCACCATGCCGTGGGCCTGCATGCGCGGGCCGGTCACGACGCCCGTGTCGATTGCGCGGCGCATCGAGAACTGGATGTCGTCGGCCGACAGATCGCGGATCGTCGTCACCCCGCCGCGCATCGCCGTGAGGGCGTTCGACAGGCCGTGCAGCGTCTGCTCCTCGACCCGGGTCATCAGCGGCCAGGTGAGGAAGTCTGCGGTGCCCGGCCCGGCATAGCCGACGATGTGCACATGCGTGTCGATGAGCCCGGGGATCACGCTGAACTCGGGGGTCTCCCCATCGGTGGCCGCGGCGGGTTCGTCGAAGACGGCGTCGGCGCCCGATCGAGACCAGCTCAGGGATCGGATGCCCGCATCGGCGGTGCCGTCCCAGAGGGCCACGGCGGGAAGGTGCTGGTTCATGGTGCTCTCTCTTGTGGTGCGGGCGGTTCTGGAAGACGGGCGAGTCTAGCTGCGCGAGTTCTTGCGGGGGAAGAGATGACCGAGCGCGGCCGGCGGTCGCATCGTGGTTCCGGCGACCACGAGCACGGCCAGGGTCACGAGGTAGGGCGCGGCGGTCGGCAGCTCGCTGGGCAGCGGCACGAACACGAACACCAGCACGAGGGCGATGCCGAGCAGCAGCGGGGCGAGCCCGCCGCGGCGCTTGCCCGCGAACATCCGGCTGAGACCGATCGCCACGAAGACGATCGCCAGAATGAAGAGCAGGGCCTTGAACGTCTCCGGCCTGCCGAGCCCGACGGCGTCGCTGAAGCCGAACAGGCTCGACCCCAGGAAGACGCCCGACGGCATCCAGTTGCCGAAGATGAGCGTCGCGAGACCGATGAATCCTCTGCCCGCTGTCTGATTCTCGACATAGGCCTGCGAGATGAGGGCCAGATAGCCGCCCGCGAATCCGGCGAGACCGCTGCCCACGAGCACCGCCACCCAGCGCGTGCGGTGCACGCTGCCGCCGAGGGCCTGCAGTGCTGCGGGCTGCTCGCCGGCGGCCCGCCAGCGCAGCCCGAACGGGGTGCGCCACAGGATGTATGCCGTCGCGGGAATGAGGAGCAGTCCGATGATCGCCGCGAGAGAGACGTCACGCGTGAGCCCGCCCACGATTCCGCCCAGCTGGGTGATCACCGGGATGCCCGATGCCTCCATGGCACGGGTCGCGTCCAGGGTGCCGAATCCTCCCGAGAGGAAGGGGATGCCGATGTTCGGCAACGAGCCGTCGATGCGCGGTGACCGCGAGATCGTGCCTCCGTCGACCCCGTTGAAGACGATGTCCGACATGAAACGGGCGAGCGCCGCGGCGACCACGTTGATCGAGACGCCGACGATGAGCTGGTTGAGTCCCATCTCGATGCAGAGCACGGCCATCAGCAGACCGAAGACGAGACCGCCCACGATTCCTCCGCCGAGCGCGGCCCATGGCCCCCAGAACCAGCCGAAGATGCCGGCCATCCAGGTGCCGCCGATCATCATGCCCTCGAGGCCGACGTTGATGATGCCCGCGCGCTCGGAGTACAGGCCGCCGATAGCGACGACCGCGATGGGCACGGTGAGGCGCAGGGCCGAGCCCCAGGTGGATGACGCCGAGATTCCGGGGGCGTCGGCCACGTACTGCGCCACGACGATCAGCGCGAAACCGAGAAGGCTCCAGCGCAGGGCGGCGCGGAGGGTGCGCCGGCTGGGCGCGAGCGAGCGCGGAGCGGCGGCGACGGTCTTCGTCGCGCCGTCGACGGTCAGGCCGGCGGCGGCCCCACTGCTGTCGGTCATGAGGATGCCTCCACGGTCTGTGCGCCCGCCCTGCGTCGGCCGCGGATCGCGTTCCACAGCGCGAGTCGGCGATCGGCCTTGTCGGTGAACCAGTAGCCGATGGCGCTCGAGAGAAGGATCACGGCCATGAACACGGAGCCGACCTCGGTGGGCAGCTGAACGAGGCCGAGCACCTGCGAGCTGCGCTCGACGAACGCGAGCACGAAGGCGCCCACGGCGACTCCGATCGGATGCGATCGGCCGAGCAGGGCCGCGGCGAGGCCGGTGAACATGAGGTCGGTGGGAAGCGTGCCGTCGAAGCGGAACGCCACGCCGAGCACATGCGGCAGGCCCACCAGTCCTGCGATCGCGCCGGATCCGAGCATCGCCCAGATGATCCGCCGGTTCACCTTGATGCCGGCCGATTCGGCCGCCTCGGGAGACTTCGCCGCCACCTGCAGGGTGAACCCGAACGTCGTGCGGTACTGGATCAGATAGAAGACGATGCCGACCACGATGGCCAGAACGAGGAAACCCGAGATCGATGTGCGGTTGCCGATGCCCAGGTCGACGAGCGCGGGCATCGCCCCGTCGGCGCCGATGATGGCCGTGCCGGTGTTCTGCCCTCCGCCCGAGCGGAAGACGTTGGCGAGCAGGATCGCGACGACCGTGGTCGCGATGGCGTTCATGAGGATCGAGGTGATGACCTCGCTGACCCCGCGGTAGACCCGGAGAAGCGCCGGAACCAGAGCCCACAGCGCGCCGACCAGGCAGCACACCAGCAGGGTGATGGGCAGTCGCAGGTAGAGCGGCAGGGGCAGATTGGCGGCGACGACCGCGCCCGCCAGCGCGGCGACCCGGTACTGGCCGTCGACGCCGATGTTGAACAGGCCCATGCGCAGGGCGAAGGCCGCCGCGATGCCGGCGAGGTAGAGCGGCACCGCGTTGTTCAGCGCCGACACGAGCGAAGCCGGCTCGATGCCGTAGTTCCACATGACCTCGTAGGCGCTGGCGGCCGAGTATCCGCCGAAGGTGAGGAAGAGCGTGGTCACGAGCAGCGCGAGCAGCACCGATACGACGGGGCCGGCGATCGTGAGCAGGATGCGCCGGGTCATGCCGCCGCCTCTGGTTGGCGCCTGACGCCGGTCATGTATTCGCCGAGCTCCTGCGCATCCACATCTGCCGGGTGCAGTTCGGCGACGATGCGACCGCGGTAGAACACCAGCAGCCGGTCGGAGAGCGAGAGCAGTTCGTCGAGGTCGGCCGAGATGAGCACCGTGCCGAGACCGCGGTCGCGTGCGGCGGTGAGTTCGGTCCAGACGGCCGACTGGGCGCCGATGTCGACGCCGCGCGTGGGGTGGGCGGCGATGAGCACATCGGGGGATGAGCCGAGTTCGCGCCCCACGATGAACTTCTGCTGGTTGCCGCCCGAGAGCGACGAGGCGAGGCTCGCGACGGAGCCGCCGCGCACGTCGAACTTCTCGATGATCGAGGCGGCGGCCGCGGCGGCGCCGGAACGGCTGAACCACGGGCCGCGCTTGATCGGCGCCCTCGAGTGGTAGCCGAGGGCGGCGTTCTCGCGCAGGGCCATCGACAGCACGAGACCGTCTTTGTGCCTGTCCTCGGGAATGTAGGCCATGCCGCGGGCGCGGCGCTGCTCGGTGGTCAGAGCACTGATGTCGTGTCCGCCCAGCGACACGGTGCCGGTGCTGGCGGTGCGGCCGAGAAGAGCGAGCAGCAGTTCGGACTGTCCGTTGCCCTCGACGCCGGCGATCCCGACGATCTCGCCGCTGTGCACGGCGAACGACACGTCGTCGAGCGCGGCGACCTCGCCGTCGAGACCGACGCTGAGGTTGTCGGCGGAGAGCACGACGTCGTCGCCGGGCGGCAGGGAGCGGGGGCTCACCGACGGCATCGCCACCTTGACCATCAGCGAGGCGAGTTCGGCGGCGCTGGTCTCCGACGCGATGCGGTGCCCCACCACCTCGCCCGCTCGGATCACGGTGATCTCGTCGGCGAAGTCGAGCACCTCGTCGAGCTTGTGCGAGATGAAGATCACAGCGGCGCCCGCGGCGGTGAACGCGCGCATCGCCGCGAACAGCGACTGCGCCTCGCTCGGCACGAGCACCGCCGTGGGCTCGTCGAGGATGATGATGCGGGCGCCGCGGTAGAGCACCTTGAGGATCTCCACGCGCTGCCGGCCTCCCACGCCGAGCTCGCGCACGACGGCATTCACGTCGACCGGGAAGCCGTTCGTCGCGGCGAGTTCCGCGACGCTCCGGCGGGCCGCACGGCTGTCGAGCCGCAGGGCGGAACCGGGCTCGTCGGCGAGAACCACGTTCTCCCACACGCGGAGCGCGTCGGCGAGCAGGAAGTGCTGGTGCACGATGCCGATGCCGGCGCGCTGGGCGTCGCGGGGCGACGAGAACGTGCGCGGCTCGCCCGCGATCGTGATCGTGCCCTCATCGGGGTGCTCCTCGCCGGCGAGGATCTTCATGAGGGTCGACTTGCCCGCACCGTTCTCTCCCACGATCGCGTGCACCGTGCCCGCTTTCACGGACAGGTCGATGCGATCGTTGGCGGTGAAGGTGCCGAACCTCTTGACGATGCCCGTGAGGCGCACCAGCTCTTCCTGCTTCTGCATGGCCAATCCTTCTCGGCTAGAACGTCCTTCTCGGCTAGAGCGCCGACGTCACCGTGATCGTTCCGGCGATGATGTCCGCCTTGGCCTTCTCGAGCTGCTCGCTGTACTGGTCGACGAAGCCGCCCGAGGTCGAGTAGCCGACGCCGTCGTTCGACAGATCGAAGTCCTGCTCGCCCTCTTCGAGGGTTCCATCGAGGAATGCCTTGATCGAGTCCTCGACGGCCACGTTCACGTTCTTGATGGCCGAGGTCAGGATGTACGGCTTGATCGAGTCGTCGACCTGCTCGTAGACGTCGCCGTCGACCCCGATGGCCCAGTTCTTCTGGGCGTCGGTGCTGGATGCGGCCGCCTGCTCGTAGACTCCCTGGCCCGATCCGCCGGCTGCGGCGTAGATGACGTCGGCTCCGCTGGAGTACATCGATGCCGCGGCCTCCTTGCCCTTGGTCGGGTCGGAGAATCCGGTGAAGTCACCGAGAGGAGCCAGGTAGGTGGAGTCGACCGTGATGTTCGGGTCGACCGAGGTCGCGCCGGCCTCGAAGCCGACGAAGAAGTTCTGGATGCTCGGCTGGTCGACGCCGCCGATGAATCCCACGTGGCCGGTCTTCGACGCGAGTGCCGCGGCCATGCCGACGAGGTAGGAGGACTGCTCTGCGGCGAACGAGATGGTGGTGGTGTCGGGGATGACCGTGCCCTTGTCGATGTCGACGGCGACGAACTGCGTGTCGGGGTGGTCGGTCGTCTGCTCCATGGGGGTCGCGTACTGGAACCCGATGCCGATGGCGAGGCCGGCTCCCTCGGAGATGGCGAGGTCGAGGCGGTCCTGGTAGTCGTCGGTGTTGGGGCTGGAGAGGTCGATGGGGGTGAAGTCGAGGCTGTCCTGCGCGTCGGTGAAACCCTTGTACGCGCTGTCCATGAACGAGAAGTCACCCGTCGTTCCGTAGAGCATCGCGACCTTGGGAAGGTCGGGATCGGTGCTGGCGCCCGTGGTGGCCGTCTTGCCGGAGCAGGCCGTGAGCGCGAGCGAGGCGGCGAGCACGAGGCCGCCGACCGCGAAGAGGCGAGAGCTGTGGATGCGTGACAAGAGGGTCTCCTTCGGACGGTTCGATAGGGCGACGGTACGCCGCAAAACGCTTTGCAGTGTTTCCCGAATGTTTCGAGTATAAGAAATACTCCGGGCGTGCAAAACGATTGGTATACAGTGCTGCCATGTCTCGCGTCCTGCTCCTCGGAGAATCCTGGTTCGTCTATTCGGTTCACCAGAAGGGCTTCGACTCCTTTCACACCTCGGAGTTCACTCTGGGCGGGCAGGAGTTCGTGGCCGCCCTGCGCTCCGCCGGTCACGAGGTCACCCACATTCCGGCGCACGAGATCTCCACGCGCGTGCCCGCCGACGCCGAGGGCATCGCGGCGATCGCCGACGTCGTCGTGATCTCCGACGTCGGAGCCAACACGTTCCAGCTCCCCCCGGCCACGTTCACCCGGTCGGAGACCCAGCCCGACCGAACGGAGTCGCTGCGCGAGTTCGTGCAGCTCGGCGGCGGCCTCCTCATGGTCGGCGGCTACCTCACCTTCTCCGGCATCGACGCGAAAGCGCGGTGGGGGCGCACGCCGCTCGCCGAGGCTCTTCCCGTCGAGATCCTCGATCGCGACGACAGGGTGGAGCTGCCGGCCGGCGCCGCACCGCAGCTCGGCTACGGGCATCCCATCACCCACGGTCTCGACGAGCAGTGGCCCGAGCTGCTCGGCCTGAACGAGGTGACCACCCGGCCGGGCGCGGCGACGCTCGCGAGCTGCGCCGGGCATCCACTGCTGGCCGTCGGCGGATACGGGGCGGGCCGCAGCGCCGCGTTCACCTCCGACCTCGCGCCGCACTGGGCGCCGCCCGCGTTCCTGAGCTGGGCGGGCTATGCCCCGCTCTTCGACCGCACGATACGGTGGCTCGCGGGGGAGGAGATCGAATGACGAACGAGCAGGCGACCCAGGACACCGGGCGGGCATCCGCGCAGACGGTGCACACGATCGTCACCGGCGCGACGGTTCTCAGCCGCACGACCCGGCCCGCCCCGAACTACACCGAGCTGCCGCGCACCGATATCGTGTCGCGCGGAACGGCGACGTTCCTCGACGACCATGCCATCGGCATCCGGGGCAACACGATCGCGTGGGTGAAGCCCACTGTCGACGTGACGCAGGCCGAGCGCGACACGGCGTCGACGCTCATCGACGGCCGCGGCCACGTGGCCATTCCCGGGCTCATGAACTCGCACACGCACTCGCCGATGACGATGTTCAGAGGCTCGGCCGAAGACGTGCCCACCAGCGAGTGGTTCAACGCCCACATCTGGCCGATGGAGGTCAATCTCACGGAGCGCGATGTGACCCTCGGGGCGCAGCTCGCCGTGGGCGAGATGCTGCTGGCCGGTGTCACGAGCTTCGCCGACCACTACTTCTCGACCGACCGCATCGCGGAGGTCGTGGCCTCGAGTGGCGCGCGGGCGCTTCTCGCATCCACGTTCTTCTCGTCGCAGGGCGAGGAGGGGATCGAGCGCTCGGCCGCATTCGCCGAGCGATGGAACGGAGCCGCCGACGGGCGCATCACCACCGCGATGGGCCCGCACGCGACCTACACGGTGAACGACGCCGACCTCGAGAAGACCGCCGAGCACTCGCGTCGGCTCGGAGTGCGCACGCACATCCACGCGTCGGAGAGTCCGTCGCAGACGCGCTCGAGCCTCGACCGGCTCGGGGTCACGCCCATCCAGGTGCTGCACGACACCGGCATCCTCGAGACCGGGACCATCATCGCTCACGGCGCGGGCATCATCGAAGACGACCTGCGCTGGCTCACGCCCTGGGCCGACCGGGTCGCGGTCGCCTCGTGCAGCAAGGTCTACCTCAAGCACGCCCAGTCGGGCGGAACCCCCGTGAAGATGCTGCACGACGCCGGCATCACCGTGGGTGTCGGCACCGACGGCCCTGCATCGCACAACACCCTCGACGTGCTCGAGAGCGTGCGGTTCCTCTCGATGGTGCAGAAGGACGTGCACAGCGACGCCACGTGGCTGACTTCGCAGCACGCCCTCGACCTCGCGACCCGGCAGAGTGCGGATGCGTTCGGGCTCGGCGATTCGCTGGGTGCGCTTCTGCCCGGGTACATCGCCGACATCGTGCTGATCGACACGCTCGTTCCGCACATGCAGCCGATGCACGACCTGGCGGCGGCGCTCGTGCTCAGCGTCAAGTCCTCCGACGTGCGCACGGTGCTCGTCGACGGGCGCGTCGTCGTGTCGGGCGGGCGGCTCACCACGATCGACGTGGTGGGCGTGGCCGAAGAGCTGCAGCAGCGGGTGCCCGCGCTGAAGGACACGTCGCACGGCCGTTCCATCCAGGACTACGCGCCGTGATCGAGGCGGCTCGCTCGACCTGGCCGGAGGTGGCCGCGCACGTCGCCGCCACGTCGGGCGTCGCCATCCTGCCGTTCGGCGCGCTCGAGCAGCACGGGCCGCAACTGCCGCTGTCGACCGACACCGCGACCGCCCAGGAGGTCGCCCGGCGGCTGGCGACCCTGCTCGACGCGGTGCTGCTGCCGCCGGTGCACTACGGAGAGACCTGGAACAACGCGGGCTACCCCGGAACCGTCTCGTTGTCGCCGGGCACCGTGACCGCGATCGCCAAGGACATCGGAGCCTCGCTCGTTCTCTCGGGCGTGCGCGCGCTCGTGATCGTGAACGGCGACTGGGGCAATCGCGAGCCGCTCGCCCGCGCCGTGAAGGAGCTCGTCGACGAGGGTGTGATCCCGGCGATCGTGCTCGACTACCCGGGCATGGATGCCGCCATCGACGAGGTGCGCGAGTCGCGGCCCGCTGCTCCCGGGCTGAACCACGCCGAGGAGGTCGAGACCTCGATCATGCTCGCGATCGATCCGTCGAGCGTGCATCCCGAGCGCTACGTCGCCGAGTATCCGGTGTTTCCGCCGGAGTTTGGAACCGTGCCGATGCAGCTGCACCCCTTCTCTCCGAGCGGAGTGTTCGGCGACCCGTCGAGCGCCACGGCCGCCAAGGGGGAGTACATCCTCGCCCGCACGGTGGAGGCCTCCCTCGCAGCGCTGAAAACCTTCCTCGCCAACCTCCCGTAGCTCTTACATGCCTGCGCCTGTTGCCGAGAACGACGGATGTTTCCGGTCGCCGGGGAACGTCCGTCGCGCCGGGTAACAGGCGCCGCTAGCCTAGGCGTCGTAGTTCTGGATGCTCCTGCCGTGGCTTCTGTCGGTCAGGCGGGCCAGGCGCGGCTGGAGTTCGGCGACCACGGCGGGGATATCGATGGTGAGCACCTTCTTGCCGCGCATGAGCACCCGGCCGGCGGCGATCGTGGTGTCGATGTCGTTCGAGCGCGCGCTGTAGACGAGCATGTTGGCGTAGTCGTGGATCGGCTGGTTGCGCGGCTCCGACAGGTCGACGAGCACGAGGTCGGCCTGGTACCCGGGGGCGAGGCGTCCGATGCTGTCTCCGAGCTGCACGGCCCGGGCGCTCTTGATCGTGGCGTGTCCCAGCACCTGGCGTGAGGTCAGGTAGGTCTGGTCCCGTTCGAGCGCCTTCTGGGTCAGCGCCATGAACGTCATGCTCTCCCACACGTCGAGGGTGTTGTTCGAGGCGGCCCCGTCGGTGGCGAGGCCCACGGGGATGCCCGCCGATTCGAGCAGGCGCACCGGTGTGGTGTCCGGCCCGTGCTTCAGGTATCCCTTGGGCGCGCTGCCGATGCCGATGCTCCCCGTCGCGGCGAGGAACAGCGGCAAATCCTCCGCCACGATGCCGATGCCGTGCGCGATGAGCAGCTTTCCGTCGAGCAGCCCCGCGCGGCGCAGGGTCTCGATGGGGGTGTGGCCGAAGCGCTCGCGGCTGTGCTTCATCTGGTAGCGCGCCTCCGAGGCGTGGATGTGCACGAGGAGGTCGTTGTCGCGGGCCGCCTCGGCGGTCTTCGCGAGGTCGTCGTCGGTCACCGTGTAGGGCGCGTGCGGTGCGAGCGCGGTGGTGATGCGGCCGTCGGCGGCTCCGCGGTTCTCGACCGCGAACTGCAACGATCGCTCCAGCCCGGCCTCGCCGTCGGAGGAGAAGTAGGTGGAGCCGAGCACCCCGCGCAGCCCGCTTTCGTCGGTGACCCGGGCGATCGCATCCATGTTGAAGTAGTGGTCGGCGAACGTCGTGACGCCGCTGCGGATCATCTCGGCGGCCGCCAGCCTGGTCGCCAGCTCGACGTCGTCATCGGTGAGGTTCACCTCCATCGGCCAGATGAAGTCGTTGAACCACGTGTCCTCGGGAACGTCTTCGGCGGCGCCGCGGAACATCACCATCGGCGAGTGTGTGTGGCAGTTGATGAAGCCGGGCATGGCGAGCATTCCGGATGCGTCGATCGTCTCGAGCGCGGGAATGGGTCGTTCCGAGGGCGGCCGGGATGCGGAGATCGATTCGATGAGCCCGCCGCGCACGACGATGGTCTGGTTCTCGGCGAAATCGACCTCGCCGGCGTCGGTGTGAACGAGCACGACCGCGTTCGTGATGACGAGGTCGGCGGGGGCGGGCTGCGGATCGGTCATGATCATGCTCCTTCGGTGCGCGGGGCGGGGGCTACTGCAGCGCCGCGAGGGCGAACGACACCATGTCGGCGAAGGTGGCCTCGCGCTCGGCGGCCGTCATCTCCGAGCCGGGCAGGTCGCTGATCGTGCCCACCATCAGGGCCTCGAACTTCTCCTTGAGGGCGACCGCGTAGAGCCCGGCCGCCTCCATGTCGATGCCGATCGTGCCGTAGGCCAGCAGCTTGTCGACGAGTGTCGTGTCGGGGTTGTAGAAGCTGTCGGTGGTGAACAGCGGGCCCACGTGGATGGTCTTGCCCGTCGCCTCGCCATGCTCGACGGCCTTGCGCAGCAGCGGGAACGAGGGCGCGTGGCTGAGGGTGACCCCGGGAACCCACTCGGTCGTCATGTTCGAGTTCGTGTGGGCGGCCGAGGCGGCGACCACGTCGCCGAGCTCGAGGTAGGGCGCGATGCCGCCGATGGTTCCGACCCGGATGATGCGGGTCACGTCGTAGAAGCGGGCCAGCTCGGTCGCGTAGATCGCCATCGAGGGCATTCCCATGCCCGAGGCGAGGACCGAGATCGGCTTGCCGTTGAAGGTTCCCGTGTAGCCGAGGATGCCGCGCACCTCGGTGACGAGCTGCGGATCGTCGAAGAAGGTCTCGGCGATGAGCTTGGCCCTGCGGGGATCGCCGGGCATCAGAACGTCGGGGGCGAAGGCTCCGGCGTCGGCGCCGATGTGGGGAGTGGCCATGATGTGTCGTCTTTCTTCTGGGGCGGGCGGGGTCAGCCGAGCTGCGAGGGTGCGTAGCGCGACAGCACGGCGCGCTCGGCGGCGCTGACCAGGCTGTAGAAGATGAGGGAGACGGCGGTGAGGATCGCGGCCGCCGCCCAGAGCCCGGTGTAGTCGGAGTGCGCCCGCGAGCTCACGATCTCGTGGCCGAGGCCGTCGCCGGTCGCGAGCCACTCGGCGAGGGTCGCGGCCAGCACCGCCGTGGGAGCCGCGATGCGCGCTGAGGCGAAGATGGCGGGCAGCGTGTAGGGCAGCTGCAGGCGCCACAGCGTGCTCCAGACTGAGGAGTCGTAGCTGCGCAGCAGCGTGAACGCGTCGGACGGAACTCGTTTCAGCCCGCCCTGCGTGTTCGCCAGAGTCGGGAAGAAGGTGACGATCGCGGTGATGGCGACGACACCTCCGAGCCCGCGACCGAGGGCGAGAATCAGCACCGGCGTGAGCACGATGATGGGAACCGAGCGCAGGGCGACGGCCAGGGGCGTGAGCACCCGTTCCACGACGGGGAACAGAACGAACGACACCGCGGCCGCGATTCCGATCACGAGTCCGGCGATGTAGCCGACTCCGGCGTGGACGAGGGTCACGCCCAGCGCGTCGAGCATCACGGCGCGGTTCTCGCTCGCCTCTTCGGCGGTGAACAGGTAGGTGAACACGTCGATCGGCGACTTGCCCACGAACGGCGACATGTCGAACACGATGAGGTAGGCCCACCACGCGGCGAGGATCACGAGGATCGATCCGACCGTCCAGGCCGCGGCGCGCACGGCACGGGTTCCGAGGGATCCGCGCAGCGCCGGCGCCGCCTGCTGGGCGTTCGAGATCGTTGCCGACCACGGAGTGAGCCAGCGTCGCAGGAGGCCGAAGAGACCGTAGGGCACGGCGGCCATCAGGGTCGCGATCACGGCGACCGACCACACGCGGGCCAGGTCGAGCGACATCAGGCCGTTGATGAGCAGCACGCCCAGACCGGCCTTCGCCCCGATGAACTCGCCGAAGATCGCGCCGAGCACGGCCGCGGCGGCGCCGATCTGCAGCCCGGTGAGAATCGACGGGGTGCCCGACGGCAGCCGCACGAAGCGCAGCGAGCTGAGCGCCCGCCCGCCCCACGCCGTGACCATCGTGAGCGGGCCGCCGTCGGCGGAGCGCAGCCCCAGCATCGTGCCGACCAGAGTGGTGAAGAACACCGACAGGCCCGCGAGTACGACCTTGGCGGTGTCGGGGTCGAAGGTCAGCTGCAGCAGCGGGTTGACCGCGACGAGCGGCAGGCAGAACAGGGTGAGCGCCAGCCGCAGGAACAACGACTCGAGGGCCGGAAGCTGCACGAAGAGGATCGCCACGACGATGGCCGCCAGGTTCCCCCAGAACCACCCGCGCACCGCGATCCACGCCGTGCTGGTGAAGGCTCCGAAATACAGCTGCGGCTCGGTGACCAGGCTCTGGATGATCGCGCTCGGCGACGCGAGCACGCCCAGTTGCGTGAGCGCGACGTCGGCCAGGATCTCCCACAGGACGACGAGAGCGACGCTCACGAGCGCGGTGGTCACCCACCCCGACAGGGCGGAGCGGCGGCCGGCGCGCTGGGAACGCGCGCGTTCGGCGACGATCGCCTCCTGCTGCGCCGGCGTGTACCGTGAGGCGGCCGGCGAGGTCGAGGCCGGTGTCGAGGTCGACACGCTCACGCCTCGACCGCCTGCAGGGACTCCTCATCGGCGCCCGCGTGCAGCAGCGAACTCAGCTCGTCGCAGGCCGCGTGGAACTCGGGGGTCGAGAGCAGTTCGCGGCGTCGGGGCCGCTCGAAGTCGATGGTGATGTCGCCCACGATCCGCCCCGGCCGGGGCGACATGACGATCACGCGGTCGGCCAAAAAGGCCGCCTCCGAGATCGAGTGGGTCACGAGAAGGGCGGTCGCGCTCGTGGCACTCCAGAGCTTCTGCAGCTCCTCGTTCATGCGCTGGCGGGTGATCTCGTCGAGGGCGCCGAACGGCTCGTCGAGAAGCAGGATCTCGGGTTCTGCGACGATCGCCCGCGCGATCGCGACCCGCTGGCGCATGCCGCCCGACAATTGCGACGGTCGCGCATCCGCGAAGCCGTCGAGCCCGACGAGCGTGATCAACTCGTCGATGCGGCTCTTCGGAATGCCGACGCCCATGACCTGGCCGGGCAGGCGGATGTTGTCTCGAACGCTGCGCCACGGCAGCAGCGACGGGTCCTGCAGGGCGAGGCCCAGCCGATGGGCGGTGCGGATCGACGAGGGGCTCTCGCCGTGGATCGTCACCTCGCCCGCCGAGTACGACTCGAGGTCGGCCAGGATGCGGAGGATCGTGGACTTGCCGCAGCCCGACGGGCCGAGGAGCGCGGTGAACGACCCCTGGGGCACGGCGAGGGAGATGTCGTCGAGTGCGAGAACATCGCTCTTCTTCGACGAGTAGACCTTCGTCAGGTTGCTGAGGGTGAAGCCGGTGCCGTCCACGTCGGGTGTCCTTGTCGTCGAGTGCGGGTGGTGCGAGTGGATGCCGCGGGTGGGGGGCGTCGGGTGCGCCCCCACCCGCGGCGGTCGGTTCTACTGCAGGCTGGACTTGCCGCCGTAGATGTCGTCGAGCAGGGAGTTGTCGAAGAGCGACGAGTCGACTCCGGTGATGCCGAGGGTCGTGAGCGTGTCGACGTTCTTCTCGATGCCCTCGTCGGACATCCAGAACAGGCCGTGCTCGTCGGTCTCGTCGGTCACGAGCAGATCCATCTGGCGCTCGGCCTGCTTGGTCTGCTCCTCGACCGTGAGGCCTCCGTCTTTCGCGTAGTCGTTGACCGTGAGGTCGACGGCCTCGGTGGGATCGGCGACATAGCTCTGCCATCCCTCGATCTCTCCCTTGAGGAAGCCCTCGATGGCCGCCTTCTTGGCCGGGTCCTCGAGGGACTCCTTCGTGACGGCGTAGACCTGCGCGTAGACATCGAGCCCGAAGTCGGCGGTGAGGAAGGTGACTCCCTCTTTTCCGGTCGACTCCTCGTAGGCGATGGGCTGCTCGCTGTAGAAGACCCAGAGGCCGTCGACCTCGCCGCTGACCAGCGGGGCGACGTCGAAGCCGACCGGCACCGACGTGACCTTCGAGGCGTCGACGTCATTGACCTCGAGCAGCGCGTCCTGCGCCGCCTCGTCGCCGCTGGGAACGCCGATCTTCATCCCCTCCATGTCGGCCGGGGTGGCGATCGGCTTGTCGGGGCTCGAGAGGATCGCGAGGGGGTTCTTCTGGAATCCTGCGGCGATGATCACGAGGTCGGCGCCCTGCTCGTTGGCACGGGCGACGGTGTCGGCGTTGCCCATTCCGATGTCGGCCTGGCCCGAGACAACCGCGGCCATCGAGTCGACGTCGGGGCCGCCGGGCAGGATGTCGACGTCGACGCCGTTTTTGGCGTAGTACCCCTCGGAGTCGGCGACGTAGCTGCCGCCGAACTGCACGAGCGGGATCCACGAGGTCTGCAGGGTGAGGGCGACCGGACTGTCGGAGGACGGGGTCTCGGAACTGGCACTGCTGCTGCAGCCGGCGAGCGCCAGCACGGCCGACAGGCCCAGGGCGGCGCCGGCGAGCAGCCTCGTGGGGCGTCGGGCGGGGGAGGGGCGGGAGGTGCTGAGGGTGAAGGGGGAACGGGAGTGCATTGATTCTCCTAAGCGGGTGGGAGGCTCTGGCGGGCATGCGGCAGGCGCACAGGACTGTGGTGCGGGTCGGGCTGCAAATCGTTTTGCGACTTCTCTGTCCGACGCTACGGGCAGTGTGTTTCAGCCCGATTTCTTCCTGTTTCTGGACTGTAAAAGAAAGGCGCTCGCCCGCTCGGGTCGTACCTCTCTTATGCGGTCGAGTTTTCGGTCGCAACTCGTTTTGCAAAATGCGACACAGGGTCGTGAGTGCGCGGTTCTCTCGGTTACTGTGAGTTCGTGACCGACACCCCATCGAAGCCGTGGACCATGCAGCAGATCGCTGCCGCCGCCGGCGTGAGTGTCACCACCGTGTCGCACACCCTCTCGGGAAAGCGACCCGTGAACCCCGCGACGGCCGAGCGCATCCAGAAGCTGATCGCCGAGTTCGAGTACGTTCCCGACTCCGGCGCCCAGCGCCTCAAGTCCGGGCGCAGCGGAATGATCGGCCTGGCCGTGCCCGACATCTCGCACTGGTACTTCGGTCGCATCGCGCGCGGCGTCGAGGAGGTGGCCGACGAACTCGACTACGGACTCATCATCTGCAGCACGTCGAACTCCGACCCGCGCCGGGAGAAGCGCTACTTCAACCTGCTGCGCACCCGGTCGATCGAAGGGCTGATCTACACCGCGAGCAGGGAGATCTCGGCGAGCGACGAACTCGTGCGGGTGTCGGGCAGCTCGCCCATCGTCTTCGCCGACGAGAGGGTCGACGCCCTGCCCGACGTTCCGTCGGTCACCTCGAGCAACTTCGTGGGGGCGCAGGTGCTCGGCCGGCACCTGCGCGACCTCGGGCACACCCGGGCCGTCATCATCGCCGGGTTCGCGGGCCTGCACTCGACGATCGAGCGCACCAAGGCCATCAAGGAGTCGTTCCCGAATGCGCTGACTCTGCACGGCGACTTCGAGCTGAAGTCGGGCTACGACCTCGTCTCCGACCTGCTCGCCCACGAGGTGAGGTTCACCGCGCTCTTCGGCTGCAACGACTACATGGCGATCGGCGCCATGACCAGGCTCCGCGAGGCCGGCCTGCGCGTTCCCGAAGACGTCTCCGTGGTCGGGTTCGACGACGTCGACATGGCCGCGATCGTCACCCCGGGGCTCACCACGGTACGACAGGACATGGCCGAGATCGGCCGACGCTCGGCGCACCTGCTCATCGCCGGGCTCCACGCGGGCGGCTTCGACGCCGTCGAATCGGAGTCGCTGCCGACAGAGCTCATTCTGCGCGGCTCGACAGGCCCCGCGCCGCAGTAGGGCCCGTCGCCCGCATCGAGCGCGGGTGTTTCCGGCCACCGCGCCGGCTCGACCACCGCGGTCGGCGCGAACACCCGCGCTGCCCTTCGACAGGCTCAGGGAACGGCAGCCTGCCCTTCGACGGGCTCAGGGAGCGACAGGCTGAGGGAACGGGCGCGCCCTACGCGTTATCTCCGCCGGTCTCGTCGACGGCCTGCATGTTCTGCCGGTCGAAGCCCACGCCGTCGTCTCCCGACCACAGCCACTGGGCCACCTCGGGAATGTCCTCGCCGTGCTCGCGCGTGTACTGCCGGGCGCGCATGCGGGCATCCTGCATGTCCTGCCGCAGCGCGGCGGCCTTCGACCCCAGCCCGGGCACCCTGTCGATCACGTCGATCACCAGGTGGTACCGGTCGAGGTTGTTCAGCATGAGCATGTCGAACGGCGTGGTGGTCGTGCCGTTCTCGATGAAGCCGCGCACGTGCAGGTTCGCGTTCGCCGCCCGGCGGTAGGTCAGGCGATGGATGAGCCACGGGTAGCCGTGGTAAGCGAACACGATGGGCTTGTCGGTCGTGAAGATGGTGTCGAAGTCGCGGTTCGACAGGCCGTGAGGATGCTCGGTCTCGTCCTGCAGGCGCATCAGGTCGATCACGTTCACGACGCGCACGCGCAGCTCGGGCAGGTGCTTGCGCAGAAGGGATGCGGCCGCGAGCGTCTCGATGGTCGGAATATCGCCGGCGCACGCGAGCACGATGTCGGGCTCGTCGCTCGGCCGCTCCGTGCCGGCCCAGTCCCAGATCCCCAGGCCGCGAGTGCAGTGCGCCACCGCCTCCGGCATGCTGAGCCACTGCGGCCCCGGCTGCTTGCCGGCGACGACCACGTTGATGTAGTCGACGCTGCGCAGGCAGTGGTCGTAGGTCGACAGAAGGGTGTTCGCGTCGACGGGCAGGTACACCCGAACGACGTCGGCCTTCTTGTTCACGACGTGGTCGATGAAGCCCGGGTCCTGGTGGCTGAAGCCGTTGTGGTCCTGCCTCCAGACGTGGCTCGAGAGCAGGTAGTTGAGGCTCGACACGGAGCGACGCCACGGAATCGATCGCGCGACCTGCAGCCACTTGGCGTGCTGGTTGAACATCGAGTCGACGATGTGGATGAACGCCTCGTAGCAGTTGAACAGTCCGTGTCGGCCGGTGAGCAGGTAGCCCTCGAGCCAGCCCTGGCACTGGTGCTCCGACAGCATCTCCATGACGCGACCGGCGCGGGCCAGGTTCAGGTCGACCGGCAGGATCTCGGCGTTCCACTGCTTGTCGGTCGCCTCGTACACCTCCTGCAGGCGGTTGGATGCCGTCTCGTCGGGCCCGAAGATGCGGAAGTTGTCGGGGTTCATGCGAATGACGTCGGCGAGCCAGCCGCCGAGCACCTTCGTGGCCTCGGCCGTCTCGTGACCGGGCGCCGTGACGTCGACCCCGTACTCGCGGAAGTCCGGCATCCGGAGCTCGCGTCGCAGCAGCCCGCCGTTCGAATACGGCGTCGCGCTCATGCGCAGGTAGCCCTCGGGCGCGAGACCGGTGACGAACGGGGTCGGTGCGCCGGATGAATCGAAGAGCTCCTCCGGCTTGTACTTCTTCATCCACGACTCGAGCAGGCGGGTGTGCGCCTCGGTGTCGCGGGCGCTCGCCAGCGGAACCTGGTGCGCGCGCCACGTGTTCTCCACGGGCAGGCCGTCGATCTCGGCGGGGCAGGTCCAGCCCTTGGGCGTGCGCAGGATGATCATGGGCCAGCGGGGAGTTCCCTCGAGGGTGCCATCGGCCGCGTCCTGCTTGATGGCGGCGATCTCGTTGAGCACGGTGTCGAGCGTCTCCGCCATGCGGGCGTGAACGAGCAGCGGATCCTCGCCGTCGAAGCCGCCCGACACGATGTGCGGGTTGTGTCCGTAGCCGCGCATCAGCGCGAGCAGGTCTTCTTCGGGGATGCGCGCCAGCACGGTGGGATTGGCGATCTTGTAGCCGTTGAGGTGCAGGATCGGCAGCACGACGCCGTCCTGCAGCGGGTCGATGAACTTGTTGGAGTGCCACGCCGTGGCGAGCGGGCCGGTCTCGGCCTCGCCGTCGCCGATCACCGCGGCCACGAGGAGGTTCGGGTTGTCGAACGCGGCTCCGTAGGCGTGCGAGAGGGAGTAGCCCAGCTCGCCGCCCTCGTTGATCGACCCGGGGGTCTCGGGCGCCGCGTGGCTCGGGATTCCGCCGGGGAAGCTGAACTGTCGGAACAGCCCGCGCATCCCGTCGACCGACTGGTCGATCTTCGAGTAGATCTCGGAGTAGGTGCCGTCGAGCCAGGCATTGGCCACCATGCCGGGGCCGCCGTGGCCGGGGCCCGCGATATAGAGCGTCGGCAGCGAACGGTGCCGGATCATGCGGTTGAGATGGGCGTAGACGAAGTTCAGACCGGGGGTGGTTCCCCAGTGGCCGAGCAGGCGCGGCTTCACGTCGTCGCGGCTGAGCGGACGTTCGAGCAGCGGGTTGTCGAGCAGGTAGATCTGTCCCACGGAGAGGTAGTTGGCGGCCCGCCACCAGGCATCGACCTGAAGCAGCGCCTCGCCCTCGAGCGGCTCGGCCGGCCGCTGATACCAGGGGTTGTGCGCGTCACGCGGAATGACGGGCGACTGCATGGCGTCGATGGTGGATGCGGAACCGGTCATGGAACGTCTCCTTAGGCACTGCACGGGGTAGTGCTGCTCATCCTAGGCGCGCGGTGTGTCCATTCGGGAGGAGCTTGACGACCGTGCAGAACGGGATGCGCGCCACGCCTTCCACCGGGAGAGCGCGTTCGCGAGGACCCGCTTCAGCCACTGCCCCACGCGGTGCGCGGCGGGGAACTCGGTGCCGAGAATGGCGATTCCGAGGAACACGATCAGCCAGCCCGGACCGGGCAGGGGCACGAGGATGAGCCCTCCGATCACGACGATCGCACCCAGCACTCCGACGGCGAAGCGGTAGGCGAACCGGATGCGCGGGTGCCGCTCGACCCAGGCACGGGCACGGCGCAGGGCGCGGCGCACCGGATTCTGCGGGCTCTCGCCGATCTCGATCTCTCGGGTGAGGGTGTCGGTCATCGCTTCACGGTAGGCGAGAACCCTCCCGGTTGCCTGAGCAGAGCGTCGCTCCGTGAGCCTGACGAAGGGCATGCGTCCCGTTCCCTGAGCTTGTCGAAGGACATCCAAAATCTTTGTTTATCTTGCTTTCGCAGACAAACAGACATAAAGTCACATCACAACACAGCCAGACGCAGGTTCACGGACGAATCGAAAGACGAGGTCAACGACGACATGTACGCCATCGAGCGTCATCAGCAGATCGGCGAGGCGATCGGCGCGCAGGGCCGCGTCACGGTCACCGAGCTCTCCGAGCGATTCGGCGTGACCCCCGAGACCGTCCGCCGCGACCTCGATCTGCTCGAGCAGCAAGGCGTGCTGCAGCGCGTGCACGGCGGCGCCGTCGCCGGATCGAAGATCAGCCTGGCCGAGTCGACCGTCGCCGACAGGGCCGACAAGTCCCGCGACGCGAAGCTCGTGATCGCCAGGGCCGCCCTCGGCATGATCGGCGACTCGTTCCGCGGCTCGATCCTGCTCGACGCGGGAACGACGACCGGCGTGCTCGCGGAACTGCTCGCCGACTTCAGCCCCGCCCACGGCCACCCGCTGACCATCATCACCAACTCGGTTCCCATCGCGGCCGTGCTGCACCTCAACCCCGCCATCGATCTGCACCTTCTCGGTGGCAGCGTGAGGGGTCTCACCAGCGCAGCCGTCGGCGCATCCACCATCGAGCAGCTCGATCGGCTCCGCCCCGACATCGCCTTCCTCGGCACCAACGGCGTGAGCGCAGCCTTCGGCCTCAGCACTCCCGAAGAGAGGGAGGCGGCGGTCAAGGCCGCGATGATCCGCCGAGCCCGACGCTCGGTCGTTCTCGCCGACTCGACGAAGCTCGACGAGGAGGCGCTCTATCGGTTCGCCGAGCTGCGCGACCTCGACACCCTCGTCTCGAACGTCGACCCCGCCGGAACGCTGTCGGCCGCCCTCGACGCCGAGGGCGTGGAGGTGATCGTGCCGTGATCGTCACCCTCACCGTGAACCCCTCGTTCGACCGCACCGTCGAGCTCGACGCTCCGCTCGAGCGCGGTCAGGTGCAGCGCGCCGTCGTCACCGGCCAGGAGCCGGGCGGCAAGGGCGTGAACGTCTCGCGGGCCCTGCATGCGGCCGGATGCGACACCCTCGCCATCCTGCCCGGCGCGTCGGCAGACCCGCTGGTCGTGGCCCTCGAGGCGTCGGGCATTCCAACGGCGACCGTGTCGATCGACGCGCCCATCCGCTCGAACATCACCCTGACCGAACCCGACGGAACGACCACGAAGCTCAACGATCCCGGCGTGCACCTGAGTGCCCAGACGGTGGCCGAGCTCATCGACGTCGTCGTCGCATCCTGTGCCTCGGCGTCGTGGCTCGTGCTGGCCGGCTCGGTGCCTCCGGGCGTGCCCGACACCTTCTACGCCGATCTCGTGCGGGCCGTGCGGGCCGCGCCGAACTCTGCGGACTCGGCAGGGCCGCGCATCGCCGTCGACAGCTCGGGCGCGCCTCTCGCCGCCCTCGTCGCGTCGGGGGAGAGGGTCGACCTCATCAAGCCCAACGCCGAGGAGCTGCTGCAGCTGGCCGAGTCGCAGGGCCTCGACACGGGGTCTGCGACGCACGAGGAACTCGAGGCCGATCCGGCGCTCGCGGTGTCGCTCGCCGAGGCCCTGCTGTCGCCGGCCCTCGGTGCGGTGCTCGTGACGCTCGGATCGCACGGAGCCGCGCTCGTCGACTCCGGCGCCGCCTGGTTCGCGCCGGCCCCTCGGATCGTCGCCCGCAGCACGGTCGGCGCCGGGGACTGCTCGCTCGCGGGCTACGTGCTCGCAGACCAGAGAGGCGACCTGCCTGCGGGCCGCCTCGCCCAGGCGGTCGCCCACGGCGCCGCAGCCGCATCACTCCCCGGCACGACCGTGCCGAGGCTCGACCAGACGCATCCCGAACAACTCACCGTCACCACGCTTCCGCGCATTCCAGCGGAGCGAATCACCCTGTAAGGAGAACAACGATGTCTTCACTCATCACCCCCGGGCTGGTGATCCTCGACGAGGATCTCGGCACCGACCGCGCGGCCGTCATCCGGCGCCTCGCGGGGCTCGTCACCGCATCCGGTCGCGCGAGCGACACCGAGGCGCTCTTCGCCGACGCCTGGGCTCGCGAGAGCAAGACCGACACCGGCATCCCGGGCGGCATCGCCATCCCGCACTGCCGCTCGACGGCCGTGCTCGAGCCGACGCTCGCCATGGCCAGGCCGGCCCCCGCCGTCGACTTCGGCGCATCCGACGGCCCCGCCGACATCATCTTCTTCATCGCCGCGCCCGACGGCGCCGACCAGGCCCACCTCGTGCTCCTGTCGAAGCTCGCGCGCTCGCTCATCAAGCCCGAGTTCGTGACCGCGCTGCGGGAGGCTCCGAGCGCCGAGGCGATCGTCGAGCTCGTCGACGGTGCGCTGGCCGACGAGCCGGCCCCCGCGGCCGAGCCCGCCGGAGCATCGGCCGCCTCGCCCGCCTCAGCGGCCACGCCCGTCGCCGACGCTCCTGCGGACCGGCCCATCCTCGTGGCCGTCACCGCCTGCCCCACCGGCATCGCGCACACATACATGGCCGCCGACTCGCTCGTGGCGGCCGCGAAGCGCGCCGGCGCAGAGCTGCACGTCGAGACGCAGGGGTCGTCGAGCGTCACGCCGCTCGACCCCGCGATCATCGCGAACGCCGTGGCCGTGGTCTTCGCGGTCGACGTCGACGTGCGCGACAAGGCACGCTTCGCGGGCAAGCCCGTCATCAAGGCTCCGGTCAAGCGCGGTATCGACGAGCCCGACCAGATGATCGCCGAGGCGCTCGCCGCCGCGAACGACCCGCAGGCGCGACGTGTCTCGGGAGACGGCGCCGCGGCATCCACCGGCACCACGACCGACGAGCACGTGGGCCAGAAGATCAAGCGCTGGCTGCTCACCGGCGTCAGCTACATGATCCCGTTCGTCGCGGGCGGCGGTCTGCTCATCGCCCTCGGCTTCCTGCTCGCCGGCTACGACATCAACAGTCGCGCGACCGACATCATCCTGCAGAACAGCCTCTTCAACCTGCCCGACGGCGGCCTCGGAACCTACCTCGGTGCCGTCGCATTCGCCATCGGTGCGGCGTCGATGGGCTTCCTCGTTCCCGCCCTCGCCGGATACATCGCCTATGCGATCGCCGACAGGCCGGGCATCGCGGTCGGCTTCACCGCCGGCGCCGTCGCGCTCATCATGAACGCCGGATTCCTGGGAGGCCTCATCGGAGGTCTGCTCGCCGGATTCATCGCCTGGGCGCTGGGCCGGCTGCAGGTGCCGCGCTGGCTTCGCGGCCTGATGCCCGTGGTCATCATTCCGCTCGTCGGCTCGATCTTCGCGTCGGGGCTCATGGTCATCGTGCTGGGCGGCCCGATCGCCGCCCTGATGGCGGGCCTGAACGACTGGCTCTCGTCGCTCACCGGAGCGTCGGCCATCGTGCTCGGTCTGATCCTCGGAATCATGATGGCGGCCGACCTCGGCGGTCCGATCAACAAGGTGGCCTACTCGTTCGCCGTCGCCGGTCTGGCAGCGGGTTCGATCACGAACCAGGCGCCGTGGCAGATCATGGCCGCCGTGATGGCCGCGGGAATGGTTCCGCCGCTGGCGCTCGCCTTCGCGACCCTGATCGACAAGAAGCTGTTCAGCCAGGCCGAGCGCGAGAACGGCAAGGCCGCGTGGCTGCTCGGCGCCGCCTTCATCTCGGAGGGCGCGATTCCGTTCGCGGCCGTCGACCCGCTGCGCGTCATCCCCGCCGGAATCGTGGGCAGCGCCCTCACCGGTGCCATCGTGATGGGCACCGGAGTGACCTCGCAGGCACCCCACGGAGGCATCTTCGTGTTCTTCGCGATCGGCAACCTGGCGATGTTCATCGTCGCGATCCTCGCCGGAACCGTCGTGTCGGGGCTGCTCGTCGTGGCGCTCAAGCGCTGGGTGCGTCGCCGCCCGGTCGAGGGCGTCGACGGGGCCTCGGCCGATGTTACCGCCGGTGCGTCATCCGCCGCTCCGGTCCGCGCCGGCGTGCCGGTCGCGGCCCGCTGAGGCTTCGACGCCGACACCCCTTTACAGACACCCCTGAACAGACACCCCTGAACAGACACCCCTGAACAGACACCCCTGAACAGACGCCTCTTCATCGATACCTGAGATACAAGAAACGAGACACATCATGCCTGAACGCACCGCCACCATCGCCAGCCGCGTCGGACTGCACGCCCGCCCCGCATCCGTCTTCATCGAGGCGGTCAAGCGCCAGCCCGTGAAGGTGACCATCTCGAAGGGCGGCAGCACCCCGCTCGACGCCGCGAGCATCCTGTCGATCATGAGCCTGGGCGCGGCGAACGGCGACATCGTGACGCTCGCCGCCGAGGGCGACGGGGCCGAAGCGTCGCTCGAGGAGCTCGCCGCGCTGCTCGAGACGGACCTCGACGCGGAGTAGCTGCTCGTCTATGCGCTGAGGTGCGGAGAACGGCCGTTTCGATCACCAATGAAGCGGCCATTCTCCGCACCTCAGTGCATTCTTGGGTCAGGCGGCGAGGTGGAAGGTGCTCGCGAAGCGGTCGAGCAGCGCGCCGCGGCCATGCAGAACCTCCACGGCTCCCGTCTCGATCGCGCGCTGCGGAGCGAGCTCACCCGAGATGAGCCGGTGGATGGCCGGGCCGGTCGCGAAGGCGATGTCGACGGGGCCCTCGCTGCGAATCGTGTCGAAGGCCGACCCATTCACCCGGATGAACAGCTCCGCGTCGCCGATGCGGGCCGCGTACGAGGTGGCCGGTAGATCGAGTGCCACCTGCGGCTGGAAGGCCGAGCGCAGGTCCATGGTCATCGACGCGGGCGTGATGACCTGCTCGTCGCGGGCCTCGCCCATGGCCTTGAAGCCCCATGCGCCCAGTGCGAGCACCACCGGCTCGAGTTCGCGACCGTAGGCCGTCAACTCGTAGACGATGACTCTGGAGCGCGGGGCCCGCCGGATGACGCCGGCCGCCTGGAGCTCCTTGAGCCTGGTCGCCAAAATGTTGCTCGGGATGCGCGCCAGCCCCGCGGCGAGCTCGCCGTAGCGGCGCGGCCCCACGAGCAGGTCGCGTACGATCAGCAGCGCCCAGCGCTCGCCGACGAGCTCGACGGCCCGGGTGATGCCGGAGTACTGCCCGTAATCGCGCGCGGCCATCTGGCCCTAGGCCTGCTCGGCCTGCTCGGGCTGCTGCTCGCCGAATGCCTCGGGACCCTGCTCCTGCGCGACCGGGTCCATCCAGCCGAATTCGAGGAGGTTGCCGTCGGGGTCGGCGAGCTGCCGCTGGTACATGAAGCCGTAGTCGGATGCCGGCTGCGGCTCCGAGCCGCCGGCCGCAAGCCCGCTCGTCACGGCCTCGTCGACCGCATCGCGAGTGTCCATGAAGATCGCGGTGGACACGGATGGGTTCACCGCGTTGTCACCGATCGGCAGCTTGGTGAACGTCTGGAAGTACTCGCGCACCAGGATCATGAAGTAGTTGTGGCCGTCCTCGACGACGACGCAGGCCGCGTTGTGGTCGCTGAACTTGGGATTGATGCTGAACCCGAGCGACGTGTAGAACGTCTTGGCGCGCTCGAGATCGGTGACGGGCAGGTTGACGAACATCGACTTCATTGTGGGGCTCCTCAGGTGGCGGTATGAATGCTGGCGTGGCGAACTGATCTGATACTTGCAAAAAACAAGTGACCCGTCAAGACCCGCTGTCGATCCCGCCGACGCGCCGCTAGAAGCCCTCCGGGTGGCGCGGCGTGTACGGCTCGGTCAGGCGAGCGAGTTCCGACTCGGTCAGCTCGACGTCGAGCGAGGCGACGGCGTCGTCGAGGTGCTTCTGCGACGTCGCTCCCACGATGGGCGCCGTGACCGCCGACTGCTGCCGCACCCACGCGAGGGCGACCTGGGCGCGCGAGACGCCGCGCTCACCCGCGATCGCGGCCACGGCATCCACGATCGCGCGATTCGAGTCGTCGTTCGACGAGTAGAGCGTGGCCCCGAAGAGATCCTTGCCCGTGCGCTCGGTCTCGGCCTCCCAGTCGCGCGTGAGCCGGCCACGCGCCAGAGGCGACCAGGGCAGAACGCCCACCTTCTCGTCGATGCAGAGCGGGTGCATCTCGCGCTCCTCCTCGCGCTGAAGCAGGTTGTACTGGTCCTGCATCGACACGAAGGCCGTGAGCCCGTGGCGCTCGGCGACCCGCTGCGCCTTGGCGAACTGCCACGCCCACATCGACGAGGCGCCGATGTAGCGAACCTTGCCGGAACGCACGAGGTCGTGCAGGGCGCTCATCGTCTCCTCGATGGGGGTCTCCGCATCCCAGCGGTGGATCTGGTAGAGGTCGACGTGGTCCACACCGAGCCGTCGCAGGCTGTCGTCGATCGCCGACAGGATGTGCGCGCGCGACAGGCCGCCCCGGTTGGGAGCATCGCCCATGCGGCCGTGCACCTTGGTCGCGATGACCACGTCGTCGCGCTGCGCGAAGTCGGCGAGGGCGCGGCCCACGATCTCCTCGCTCGATCCGTCGGAGTAGACATCCGCCGTGTCGAAGGTCGTGATGCCCTGCTCGATGGCGCTGCGGATGAGCGGCCTGCTCGCCTCCTCGTCGAGGGTCCAGGCGTGCCCGCCGCGATCGGGGGTGCCGAAGCTCATGCAGCCGAGCACGACCTCGCTGATCTTCATTCCGGTGTTGCCGAGGCGCGTGTATCTCATGGATCGAGGTTAGCCTTGCGGGGGCTGTGTTCTCCGGGGTTAGGGTGAGCCCATGGATCTGGGTCTGCACTACTACACGTTCACCGCTCCCGAGTGGGAGACCACCCTCACCGATCGTCTGACCGAGACGGCTCGCATCGCCGACGAGGGCGGGGTGTCGCTGTTCTCGTTCATGGACCACTGGTTCCAGATGCTCGACGCCGGCGGCCCGTTCGAGCCGATGCTCGAGGGCTACACGTCGCTCGGTTACCTCGCGGGCGTGACGAAGCGGATGCGGCTCGGCCTGCTGGTCACCGGCGTGACCTACCGGCATCCGGGATTGCTGGCCAAGACCGTGACGACCCTCGACGTGCTCTCGAAGGGCCGGGCCGTGCTCGGCCTCGGCGCGGCCTGGTACGAGCGTGAGCACGCGGCGCTGGGCGTGCCGTTCCCGTCGACGAAGGAGCGCTTCGAGCGGCTCGAGGAGACGCTGCAGATCTGCCGGCAGATGTGGTCGCCGAACGACGGCCCCTTCGAGGGTGAGCACTACTCGCTGGCCGGGACGATCAGCCTTCCGCAGCCCGTGCACGGATCGGTGCCGATCCTCATCGGCGGGGGCGGCGAGCGCAAGACGCTCAAGTTCGTGGCGCAGTACGCGCAGGCCTGCAACCTCTTCGGCGCCCCGGGAGACGAGGCCCTCGCGACCGTCGCACACAAGCTCGAGGTGCTGCGCGGCCACTGCGACGAGCTCGGAACCGACTACGACGCCATCGAGAAGACGATGCTCTACCAGGGCGACCCCACCGGCGACACCGACGCCTTCCTGGCCGACATGGAGCGCTACGCCGAGCTCGGCATGACCCTCGTCGGCGTGATGCCGCCGCGCTACGTCGACCCCGTGCCGTGGACGGAGAACCTCACGACGAAGGTCGTCGGCAGACTCTCGCAGATCTGAGCTCTAGCGGGCGAGCACAAGACAGGTGGGGGAGCCGACCCCGAGCGAATCGAGAGGCTCGCCGATCAGGCCGGTCGCCGCATCCAGCGCGAACGTCGTGACCTCGCTCGAGCGTTCGTGGGCCACCCGCAGCAGACCGTCGTGAACGAGGTGGTGCCGCGGCCAGTCGCCGCCCGACGGCGACGCCTCGAGCGGGTGAGCACCCTCGTGGTCGACGCTCAGCACGGCGATGCGATTCGAGCCCCTGACGCCCACGTAGGCGCGGGTCGAATCGGCCGACAGCTCGATGTGCGCGGCCGTGTCGCCCTCGTCGGCGCCGCCCTCGATCGCCGGGGTCCGATGCGCGACGTCGAATCCGCCGTCGTCGTTCGGCGCGAGCGTGAACACCTCGACCGAGTACTCGGTCACGACCAGAACGCGCCCGTCCCGGTGCAGCGCGAGGTGCCGCGGCCCGGACTCGAACGGGAGCGTCACGAAGCCCGCGCGCACGAGCCCCCGTAGCGGGTCGTGGGTCCAGATGCGCACGACGTCGAGCCCGAGGTCGGTGGTGAGGATGCGCCCGTCGGGCAGGACGAGGCTCGCGTGCGCGCGCGAGGGTCGCGCGGTTCCGAGGGCCGGATACGCGGGGTTGCGGTGGGCGTGCGGGTCGCGCGCGGCGGGGGCGATGGTGCGCGAGACGATGCCTCCCCGCGTGTCGAGGCCGAAGAGGATCACCTGGCCGTCGCCCCAGCAGGTGACGATCGCGTAGCGGCCGCGCGGATCGACGGCCACGTGGCATCCGGCGTCGCCCGTGGTCCACGACTCGCCGAGCGGTGTCAGGGCCGGACCGAGATCGCCCTCCTCAGTGTCGCCGATCGAGTAGGCCTGCAGAAAGCCGGCCGCCTCGCAGACGGCGTAGACCACGGGTGCGGTGGGGTGCACCGCGAGGAACGACGGGGAGGGCGCTTCGGTGGCGGTGCCGAGCGACTCCAGCGATCGGCCCACGGCGGCGTCGAGCAGCTCGATGCCCACGCCGGATCCGCCGGAGTCCGAGGTGTAGGAGCCGGCCCAGAGATACGTGCGGGTATCTGTCACCTGTCGATTGTCCCACCTGTCGGTGCGCAGTGACGCGCCCGGTGCCGCGCCGAAAGGGCTACTCGGCGAGGGCGAATCCGCTCGTCCACGAGGTCTTCTCCGCCGCGGCCAGCGTGAGCTGCAGGAAGCCGAGGGCCTCGAGCTCGTGCGCGCGCTTCAGGCTGCCCGCGTCGACGGCCTTGAGCGCGCCGCCGTCGACGACGGCGGCGAGGGCCGCCTTGGCGTCGGCGTCGTCACCGGCGATGAGCACCGCGGTCTTCTCGGAGCCGACGGCACCGGTGGCCAGGGTCGCGGCGAAGTTCGTGTTGAACGCCTTGAGCACGGATGCGCCGGGTACGGCCGCGGCGATCTCTGCGGCGGACGACGAGCCGGGAGCGACGACGAGCGAGTCGAAGGTCGAGAAGTCGAGCGGGTTGGTCAGGTCGACGAGCACCTTGCCGTCGAGCTGTCCGGCGTAGGACTCGAGCACGGGAGCGACCGCGCCGTAGGGGAGGGCGAGAATCACGATGTCGCCCGTGATGGCGTCGCCGACGACGCCGGCGGTCGCCTGGGGGTTGACCGCCGCGGCCTTCTCTGCATCGCGTGCGAGAACCTGCACCGTGTTGCCGCCCGCAATCGCCACTCCGGCGATGGCCGAGCCCATGTTTCCTGCTCCGATGATGGTGACGAGCGCCATGAGAATCTCCTAATTGTCATCGATCGGACCGCAGCCCGATTTAGTTGTTGATACAAGTAATGTACGTCTACTTAGTTGTAGCGTCAACCATTCCGATAGAATGATCAGCATGAATGAGGATGTCTGGCTGAGCGACGTGCAGCAGCGCGCCTGGGTGAAGTTCATCGCCGTCGTCGAGCTTCTGCCGGGTGTTCTCGACAGTCAGCTTCAGCACGATGCCGACCTCACCCACTTCGAGTACTTCACTCTCGCGATGCTCTCCGAGGCGCCGAACCGCGTGTTCCGCATGACCGAGCTCGCGTCGGCCACGAACTCCACTCTTCCCCGGCTGTCGCACGTCGTCTCGCGCCTCGAGAAGAGGGGCTACATCGAGCGCGCCCCCTGCCCCGAAGACCGTCGCGCCACGAACGCCCAGCTCACCGAGGCGGGGTGGGAGAAGGTCGTCGCCACCGCTCCCGGTCACGTCGCCACCGTGCGCGAGAACGTGATCGATCCGTTGACGTCCGACGACGTGGCAGACCTCGACCGCATCATGGGCAAGATGCTGGTCAAGCTCGATCCCGAGAACAGGTTCCGCGTGCAGCGCTGACCGTCGTCGGCGACAATGGTTACCGGCGCGGACAGTAGCGCCCGGCACACCGGTCACATCTGTCCGCAGCGGCGACAGTAGGCCATGACGGAGGAGCCATGAAGCACACCAGCCAGGTCGAGATCGAGCGCAAGTACGACGTCGACGAGAGTGCGCTCGTGCCCACGTTCACGAGTGTCGAGGGCATCGAGAACGTGTCGGTCGACGAGACGGTCACGCTCGAGGCCGTGTACTACGACACCGACGGCTTCGACCTGCTGCGCAGGCGCCACATCGTGCGCCGCCGCGAGGGCGGTGGCGACGAGGGCTGGCACATCAAGCGTCCCGCGGCGGAGGGCCGCGCCGAGCTGCACTGGCCCCTCGACGTCGACGCGCCTGCTGGCGGCGAGGACTCGAGCGACGCATCCGCCGTGCCCGACTCCGTGCTCGAGCCGGTGCGCGCCATCGTGCGCGATCGCATCCTGATACCGGTCGCACGCATCTCGACCCGCCGCACGGCGACGCACCTGCTCGCCGCGGGCGGCGAGGCCGTCGCCGAATTCGCCGACGACGTGGTGACGGCATCGGATGTGCGGGGCGGGTCCGTGCGGGTCTGGCGCGAATGGGAGATGGAACTTCTTCCGGGCGCTCCCGACAGCGAGCAGGAGCGCACCGCGCTGCTCGACGCCCTCGAGGTCGCCGTGCTGGCCGAGGCCGCCACGGTGTCGTCGTCGCCGGCCAAGATCGCCCGTGCGCTCGGACAGACCTCGGTCGCAGAGCTGCTTCCCGAGACCGCCGCCGCGCCCCTCACATCGAAGAGTCCCGCGGCAGACGTGATCGTCGAGGCGCTTCGCCAGCTCGTCGAACAGCTCGAGCAGCTCGACCCCGAGGCGAGGGCCGACCAGCCCGATGCCGTGCACCGCATGCGCTCTACCGTGCGCCGGCTGCGCAGCGTGCTCGCGGCCTACAGCCGCCTGTTCGACGCGCAGCGGGTGGATTCGCTGCGCGATCAGCTGCGCTCCCTCGGCGCGGTCCTCGGCACAGCGCGCGACGCCGAGGTGCGCGCGCAGCTGGCCGACGACGAACTGTCCGAGATCGGACACCGGGTCGACGACGCCTCGCGCCGCCGACTGGTGGAGGGCTCGATCGAAGAGTACCGCCAGGCGCATCAGGCCGCTCTGAGGATGCTGTCGAGCGCGTCGTACTATCGGCTGTTCGACGCCCTCGACGAGTTCGTCGCCAATCCGCCGCTCTCGGAGCGGGGCGAGAAGCGCCAGTCGATCAAGGTCGTCGCTGCCAAGGTGATCGCAAGCGAACTCGCGCGTCTGCGCAAGCGGGCCGGCGCGGCCGCGTTCGCCGGGGCATCCGGATCGGGCGGCGCCGTCGACGCGCGCGGCGACCAGGCTCTGCACAGCGCTCGCAAGGCCGCCCGTCGACTGCGATTCGCGGCCGACGCGGTGTCGCAGGGCGGCACCGCGGTGCTCGGCAAGAAGTACCGGCACATCTCCCGCGAGGCCGAGCGCGTACAGGATGCGTTGGGCGACCACCGAGACAGCGCCCTGTTCGTGGAGCACCTGCTGCTGACCTCGAACCGCGCCCACGCGGAGGGCGAGAACACCTTCGTCTACGGCGCCATGACCGTGCGCGCGCAGCACCGAGGGGCCGCCGCGCTCAACGAGTCTCCGAAGGCGCTCAAGCGGCTCGATCGGCGGGCCGAGAGCCTCTGACCCGACACGGCGGAACGGACGCAGCGCTCCCTCAGAATTCGCCGCCGCTTCGGGGTTAGCATGACGCGTGTCCTTCCTTTCAGACGACAGCCGCGCGTGGCTCGCCCGCGTCGCCGAGCTCGATGCCGCAGCCGCCGCATCGCCCCAGTCCCCGCCCCCGCCCCTCGACCGCATCCGAGCGGTGCGCATGCTCGCCGCCGAACTCGAGAAGGACGCCGCGACCCTGCACGCCGTTCGTGAGGCCCGCGCATCCGGCATCACGTGGGAGGACATCGCGAACGCCGCCGGCCTCGGGGCCGCCGCGGCGAAGTGGCGCTGGCACGGAACCGACGCCGAGATCGCAGAGCGGCACGAGGCGGGGCGCAAGCGCTCGGCCCGACCGAGCAGCGTGCCCACCGACCTGCCAGGGGTGTCGGTGTCGGAGGCCGCGAAGCAGCTCGGCGTGAGCGCCCAGGCGATCTACCTGCGCATCACCCGAGGACTCCTGAGAGCCGAGACCGTCACACTGCCCGACGGGCGCACGTACAAGCGCGTCTTCCCCGACGAGAAGCCTCCGGCCTAGAGCAGCACGCTCTTCGGCAGGATGTGCAGGGTCACCGCACCGACGGGCGCCATCGGGTGCAGGGGGTCGGGATCGGCGGAGCCGGTGGGCCCGCCCAGCCTCGAGTGGCAGACGGCGCTCATGACCGCGTAGGCGTCGCCCTTGCTCCAGCCGTGGTCGACGGTGAGGAACTCGAAGAGATCCTCGTAGCCGCGGGTGATGCTCTGCTGCACCGGGTCGCCGAGGCCGACGAAGATCCATTCGTCGTCGGTCTCGACGCGCGGGGCCCGGATGCTCTTGCCCGGGATCAGATCGATGCTCACCACCGCGACACCCTCGGCCTCGATCGCCACGAACGACGATTCGCCCTCTGCCATCAGAGCGTGGATGTCGCCGATCGAGAGGTAGGCGCCCTCGACCATCACGGGCAGGTGCACCACCGATCCGGGACGGCATTCGGTCAGGTCCATGTTGCCGCCCTGCGCGTAGGCCGGCATGATCGTCGAGTTGGAGCCCTCCGCGGGGGCCGTGCCGATGCATCCGATCATCGGACGCACGGCGAAGGCGTGGCGATCGGTGACGTGGGCGCCGTCGGCGTCGAGGGGCACGCGGCGGCTGAAGAGCTCGGGCCCCATCACCGCCGACAGCGCACCCGTTCCGGGCAGGCTCACAGACCAGCCGCAGTCCTTCAGCCTGATCTCGTGGATCGTCACGGCCAGGGTGTCGCCCGGCTGGGCGCCCTCGACGAAGACCGGGCCTGTCACGGGGTTGATGCCCGCCGTGAGCTTCTGCATGTCCTTGTGCTCGTGCAGCTGGCGGTAGACCTCGTCGCTCGTCTCGAAGCCGATGCGTTCGCCCGTTCCGGGAGCGATCCGCAGAGAGGGCTCGACCGCCTCGAAGCCGAAGCGGCCGTTCTCCTTGCCGAGCAGGTGGTCGATTCCCGAGCTGTCGAGTACCCAGGTGGTGTTGCCGTGGTCTCGGCCCGGTGCGCCTGTGCCGCTCATACGTGCGCGTCCTCTTCTGCGAGTTCCGTCTTGCGGCCGGTGACCTTGTAGTAGGCGAAGACCCCGGCGCCCAGGACCAGCCAGATGAGGCCGCCGACCTTGGCCTCGACGGCCGCGTTCAGCAGCACGTAGCCGATGATCAGAAACCCGATGACCGGAACGACGAGGTGAAGCAGGTAGTTCTTCGACTTCTTCTTCACGATGTAGAAGACGATCACGGCGAGGTGCAGCAGCATGAAGCCGAACAGGGCGCCGAAGTTGACCAGCGCGGAGATCAGGTCGATCTGGCCCACGAAGAACAGCACCAGCACGGCCGAGAGGGCCGAGACGAGCAGGATGGCGTTCTGCGGGACCTGGCGCTTGTTGATCACGCTGAGGAAGCGCGGCAGCTGCCGGTCGCGGCTCATGGAGAAGAGCAGTCGACTGGTGGCGGCCTGGGCGGCCATGGCGTTGGCGATGCCGACGGCGAGCACGTTCACGACCAGGAAGGCCGTCATCCAGCCGCTGTTCGAGGCGGCCTGCACGATGGTGAAGAAGGCGTTGCCGACCTCGTCGTCGCTGAACGACTCGCGACCCCCGGCCAGCGCGCTGGCAAGCCAGGTCTGAACGATGAAGAGCACGGCGACGATGACCAGAGCGAGGATCATGGCACGGCCGGCCGAGTTGCGCCCGCCGGTGGCCTCTTCGGCCATGGTCGAGATGCCGTCGAAGCCCAGAAAGCTGAGCACGGCGATCGACAGGGCGGATGCGATGAGCGGCCCGGTGACCTTGCTCGGGTCCCACAGGGGGTCGATGGTGAAGGCCGCGCCGGGCACCGTGCCACCCGAGAGCGCGGTGACCGCGATCACGATGAAGATCACGACGAAGATCAGCTCGATGGCGAGGAAGATGCGGTTCATCAGCTTGAGCGAGCCGATGCCGAGCAGGTTGACGACGGTGTTGATCGCCACGAACACCAGCGCCCAGACCCAGCGCGGCGTGTCGGGGAAGATGCCCACCATGGACTCGGCGGCGAACACGTAGAGCAGGGTCGGCACGAGCAGGTAGTCGAGCAGGATCGCCCAGCCCGCGAAGAATCCGGCCGTGGGGTGGATGCCCCGGCCCACGTACGAGAAGACGCTTCCGGCAAGCGGAATCGACTTGGCCATCTGCTGGTACGCGAGGGCCGTGAAGATCATGGCGATGAGGCCGATGAGGTAGACCAGCGGAACCATGCCGCCGGCCGCGTTGTAGACGACGCCGAAGATCGCCCACGGCGCGATGGGCACCATGAAGACGAGACCGTAGATCAGCAGATCCACGGTCGAGACGCTTCTCTTGAGTTGCTGCTTGTAGCCGAGCGATTCGAGTTCCTGCTGGGCGGTCAGGGCGGGGCCGGACTGGGTCATGATGTGAGGTCTCTTCTGTCGGCGGTGCTGAAGTCATGCATGCTGAGGTCGTGCTTGCTCAAGAACTGCGCGATCTCGGCCCGGAATATCTCGGGCTGTTCGAGGTGCACGCAGTGGCTGGCTCCGGCGAAGACATGGGTGGTGGCTCCGGCGATGCGGGTGGCGAAGGGCTCCCAGGTGGCGGGTGTCGCTTCGTCGAACTCGCCGGCGACGACGAGCGTGGGGGTGTCGATGCGATCGAGGCGATCGACGATGGTCCAGGAACCCAGAGTGCCGACCACGTGGAACTCGTTCGGCCCGTTCATGGTGTGGTACACCGTGGGCTCCGCTTCCATCTGGTCGACGCTCTCCTGAAAATCGGGGGGCGTGGGTGTCACGCGGCAGACGTGCCGTTCGTAGAAGACGGCGGATGCCGCCAGGTACTCGGGGTCGTCGAGAGTGCCGGCGGCCTCGTGCCGGTCGAGCGCGCTCTGCACCGCGGGCGGCAGCTCGGCGCGCAAGGCGCTCGCGGCCTGCGACCACAGCGGCATCGAGGCGGGCGAGTTGCAGATGCTCACGCTCGCGAGGGCAGGATTGCGCCGGACCGCGATCTCGGCCGCGAGCATGCCGCCCCACGACTGGCCCAGCAGGTGCACCGAGTCGAGTTCGAGCGCTCGCAGCAGGTTCTCGAACTCGTCGACGAAGAGCTGTGGGGTCCAGAAGTCGGCGGGCGCGTCGGGCAGGTGCGTGCTGTTGCCGCATCCGAGCTGGTCGTAGTGGATCACCGTGCGGCCGGTCTCGTCGGCGAGCAGGCCGATGTTGCGTACGTAGTTGTGGGCCATTCCGGGGCCGCCGTGCAGCACGACGAGGGGCAGCGCTCCCCCCCGCGCGGTGTCGGGCGTCTCGATGCGCACCCATGTGGAGTGTTCGCCGAACGGGATGAGACGGGTGGTCACGGAAGACATGAGAGACATTGTGCACAAGAAAAGGTCTCACCAGAAGACCATTTGGCTCCGTTAACATGAGCGTTACATTCGGCCCGCCGACGACTCGTGGAACGGAGCATCCGATGACCGAGGAACGGACTCCGCTCGCCTCCCCGCTCGCGACCCCGATCGTGAGCTCGTCGCGGTCCGACGAGATCACCGATCGACTCATCACCGCGATCGCCGTCGGCGAGTATCTGCCCGGGTCGAAGCTTCCGCCCGAACGCGCCCTGGCCGCGTCGTTGAAGGTGGGCCGCATGGCGGTGCGGCAGGCCCTCGCCGTGCTGGTCGAGAAAGGGCTGCTCGAGACCCAGCGAGGCCGCGGGGGAGGCTCGTTCGTGCGCGAGCAGTGGGGGCCCGAGTCGGATGCGCCGGTGCAGCGCACCCTGACGGCCAGGCTCGACGACCTGCGAGACACGCTCGACGCCGTCGGATGGCTGCATGGCACGATCGCCGCGGCCGCCGCTACGAGGCGCACCGACGACGACATCGTGCGGCTCGAGCAATGCCTCGCCGGATACCGGTCGGCCGAGTCGGGCCTGGCGTCGCAGAAGGCCGACGAGCAGCTGCACCTGGCCATCGGCCGATCCACCCACAATGCGACCCTGCAGTCGCTGCTGCTCGACCTCGAATCGCGCATCAGCATCTCGGCCCCGGCTCACCTGTGGGGGTCGCCCGAGGGTATGCGCGAGATGGAGCTGCGCGCCCTGGGCGATCACGAGGAGCTGGTCGGCGCCATCGTCGAAGGCCGCGCCGACGATGCGAGCCGCATCGCCTCGCAGCACGTGCACATCGACCTCGAACTCATCGAAGCCGCTCTGGCCCGCTCGCTCGCGACCCACTGAGTCGCCGACACTCGCTGTGTGGTCGGCGCGGTGGCGAGTGGTTGGATTGAGTCATGGATTCCACGACGACCGACGCCTACATCGACGACTTCGCCCGTTTCATCCTGGCGTCGCCGAGCTCGTATCACGCGGTGGCCGAAGCCGCCCGGCGGCTCGACGAGGCCGGATTCTCGCGACTCGACGAGGAGCGCGACTGGAGCGTGCGAGACGACGCGGGTGTGCAGGACGGACCCGAGCGGCGCTACGTGATCCGCGACGGAGCCATCATCGCGTGGATCCAGCCGAGCGGGGCATCCTCGACCACGCCGTTCCGGGTGCTCGGGTCGCACACCGACTCGCCCGCGTTCAAGCTCAAGCCGAAGCCCACGATCTCGAACCGCGGATGGCTTCAGGCCGGCGTCGAGGTCTACGGTGGCCCGCTGCTCAACTCGTGGCTCGACCGCGAGCTCGAGCTCGCCGGCCGGCTCATCACCCGCGACGGGCGTGAGCACCTCGTGCGCACCGGCCCCTACCTGCGCATCCCCCAGCTCGCCATCCACCTCGACCGCGAGGTGAACTCCGGGCTCGTGCTCGACAAGCAGCGTCATCTGACCCCCGTCTTCGGCGTGGGCCACGCGGGCGACCTGCTCGCTCACCTCGCGCATCTCGGCGGCGTGCCCGCGTGGGATGTCGCGGGGTACGACCTTCTGACCGCCGACACCCAGGCGCCGGCCCGCTTCGGCAAAGACGGCGAGCTCTTCGCTGCGGGGCGCATGGACAACCTCTCGTCGGTCTACGCCGGACTGGTCGCGCTGATCGCGGCCGCGGCCGCGGCCGACGAGACGGCCGGCGGCGGTGCCAAGCACATCAGCGTGCTCGCCGCCTTCGACCACGAGGAGCTCGGCAGCGAGTCGCGCTCCGGCGCATCCGGCCCCCTGCTCGACGACGTGCTCACGCGCATCGGGGCCGGGCTCGGCGCGACCCAGACCGACCGCCTGCGCGCGTATGCCGCATCCTGGTGCCTGTCGGCCGACGCCGGCCACGCCATCCACCCGAACTACCCCGAGCGGCACGACCCCGTGAACACGCCCATCGCGGGCGGCGGGCCGCTGCTCAAGATCAACGCGAACCAGCGCTACGCGACGGATGCGCTCGGTGCGGCCCTGTGGGCGCGCGCCTGTGAGCGGGCGGGCGTGAGCTACCAGGAGTTCGTCTCGAACAACGCGGTTCCGTGCGGATCGACGATCGGCCCGCTGACGGCGACGAGGCTCGGGATCCGCACGGTCGACGTGGGGGTTCCGCTGCTGTCGATGCACTCGGCCCGCGAGCTGTGCCACGTGAACGACCCGGTGGCGCTGTCGGCCGCGGTGGGGGCGTTCTTCGCGGGGGCGTAGGCCTGCCGTTCCCTGAGCCTGTCGTTCCCTGAGCCTGTCGAAGGGGCTCCCTTCGACAAGCTCCCTTCGACGAGCTCAGGGAACGGGGCGCTAGATCAGACCGTCGCTCAGGTGGTTCGGCGTGCCGAAGCGGTGGGCCGTGATCGACACGGCCTGCTCGTGCAGGAACGGCAGCAGCTCGATGCGGCCCGACTCCGTGACGTCGCCGGCGTACACGGCCAGGTCGGGGCGGCCGCCCGTGGCGATCGCCAGTTCGCCGGCCGATGCGCCGACGAGCCGGATCGTCGCATCCGACATCGTGTTCGCGCGGGCCAGCCACGCCTCGTCGCTCTCGATGCGCATCGACAGGCCGCACTCCGAGACGGCGGCGCGCAGCTCCGACGGCAGCGCCACAGCGGCCGACACCTCGATCGGCGCGCCCGAGACGAACGCGGCGGCGAGCACGCGGACGACGTGCGCATCGCGGGCCTGGCTGCCGAAGCGGATCGTCACCGGGCGCGGAACGTAGCGGAACACGTTGCGCTCGGCGCTCAGGCCGGACACGTCGCGCGCCGTGCCGAACTCCGACGCCCACGCGGCGGCATCGCTCGCGACGGCTCGACGCAGGCTGCCGAACTCGTCGGCTCCGAGCTCGGTCGCCGCCGCGTCGATCAGGCGCCGAACCGACGCGTTCGCCACCGGGGCGTCGGCCTGGCTCACGGCCGTCTGCCACGACCCGAGGCCGAGCAGGTAGTTCGGCCCGCCGGCCTTCGAGCCGGGGCCGACGACCGACTTCTTCCAGCCGCCGAAGGGCTGCCGGCGCACGATCGCACCGGTCGTTCCGCGGTTCACGTAGAGATTGCCGGCCTGGATGCGCGACAGCCACACGCCCAGTTCGGTCGAGTTCAGCGAGTGCAGTCCCGCGGTCAGGCCGTAGTCGATCTCGTTCTGGATCTCGATGGCCTCTTCGAGGGTCGCCGCGGTCATGATGCCGAGGATCGGTCCGAAGTACTCGGTGAGGTGGTACTCGGATCCTCGGCGCACACCGGCGCGAACTCCCGGGCTCCACAGGGCGCCGCTGTCGTCGAGGCGCTCAGGCTCGACCAGCCACGTCTCGCCCTCGCCGAGGGTCGTGAGGCCCGAGAGCAGCTTGCCCTTCGCCTTCTCGATGATCGGGCCCATCTGCGTGCTGGGGTCGGCCGGGTAGCCGACCGTGAGCGACGACACCGCATCCACCAGCTGGGTGCGGAAACGGCGCGAGGTCGCGACCGAGCCGACCAGGATCACGAGCGACGCGGCGGAGCACTTCTGCCCCGCGTGGCCGAACGCCGAGGCGACCACGTCTTTGACGGCGAGGTCGAGGTCGGCCGACGGGGTCACGATGATGGCGTTCTTGCCGCTGGTCTCGGCGAGCAGGGGCAGGTCGGGGCGGAACGAGCGGAACAGCTCGGCCGTCTCGTATCCGCCGGTGAGGATCACGCGGTCGACGGCGTCGTGGGCGATGAGCGTGCGGCCGAGCGCCTGGTCGGCGAGCTGCACGAGGCGCAGCGCCTCGCGGGGGACTCCCACCCTCCACAGCGCCTCGACCATCACCGCGCCGGAGCGGCGGGCCTGGCGCGCGGGCTTGATGACCACGGCGCTTCCCGCGGCGAGGGCCGCGAGGGTGGAGCCGGCCGGGATGGCCACCGGGAAGTTCCACGGGGGAGCGACCACCGTCAGCGCGGCCGGCACGAAGTCGGCGCCGTCGATGGCGTCGAGCTCGCGGGCGCGCTCGGCGTAGAAGTGGGCGAAGTCGATGGCCTCCGACACCTCGGGGTCCGACTGGTCGAGGGTCTTGCCGGTCTCACTGGCCATGACCTCCATGAGGTCGGCGCGCGAGAGGGCGAGCTCGTCGCCGGCCCGGTGCAGCACCTCGGCGCGCTCGGCGCCAGAGAGCCGACCCCATGCGGAACCGGCCGTGGCCGCGGTCTGGATGACGGCATCCAGTTCGCTGTCGTCGTGCACGATCGACGCGGCGATGGTGTCGTCACCGAGCAGCGACGACGGAACGCGGCGCAGGATCTCGAGGCCCCACGCGCGGTTCTGCGGCAGGGCGGGGTCGGTGTCTGGAGTGTTGTCGAAGCCGGTGCGCGTTGCCGGGGCGTCGGCAGCGGTGCGGTTCTGGGTGCGGTTCGGCTGCGGAACGGCGCCGTCGAGCTCGGCGAGCGAGGCCTCGAAGCGCTCGCGCTCGCGGTTGAACAGCGCCTCGTTCTCGCTGAGCTCGAACACGGCCGACATGAAGTTCTGCTGGCTGGCGCCCTCTTCGAGGCGGCGGATGAGGTAGGCGATCGCCACGTCGAACTCCTGCGGGTGCACCACGGGCGTGTAGAGCAGGAGCGATCCGACCTCGCGGCGCACCGCCTCGGCCTGGCCCTGCGCCATGCCGAGCAGCATCTCGAACTCGAGCCCGGCGGTCACGCCCCGCTTCTGGGCGAGCAGCCACGCGAACGCGATGTCGAAGAGGTTGTGGCCGGCCACGCCGATGCGCACGTTGTCGATGCGGTCGCGGTGCAGCGCGTAGTTCACGACGCGCTTGTAGTTGGTGTCGCTCTGCTTTTTCGACGACCACGTCGCGAGCGGCCAGCCGTGCAGGCTCGCCTCGACCTCCTCCATGGGGAGGTTCGCGCCCTTGACGATGCGCACCTTCACCCCGGCCCCGCCCGCGGCACGGCGAGCGGATGCCCAGTCCTGCAGGCGGATCATCGCGGAGAGGGCGTCGGGCAGGTAGGCCTGCAGCACGATCCCGGCCTCGAGCTCGTGAAAACGCGGGTCGTCGAGGATGCGCATGAACACCGCCATGGTGAGGTCGAGGTCCTTGTACTCCTCCATGTCGAGGTTGATGAACTTGGCCGGAGTGCTCGCGGCCGCGCGCTCGAAGAGCGGGGTGAGGCGCTCGACGATGTGGGCGACGGCCTCGTCGAAGGCCCAGGCGGAGTGCGGGGCGACGGTGGAGGAGACCTTGATCGACACGTAGTCCACGTCGTCGCGCGCGAGCAGGCGGTGGGTTCCCTCGAGGCGGCGGGCGGCCTCGCCCTCGCCGAGCACGGCCTCGCCCAGCAGGTTGACGTTGAGCTTCGTGCCGTCGGCGTGGGTGCGCAGCTTGGCGATGGCCGAGCCGAGCCTGGCGTCGGTGGCGTCGATGATGAGGTGACCGACCATGTTGCGAAGCACTCGACGGGCAATGGGGATGGCGATGGCCGGGGCGACGGGAGCGGCCAGGCCTCCTAGGCGAACGGCGCTCTTCAGGTACCACGGCAGGAACGCGGGCACGTCAGGGGCCAGGGCGCGCAGGTTGCGGGCGGCGACGCCCAGGTCTTCGGGACGCACCACGCCGTCGACGAAGCCGACCGTGAAGTCGAGGCCCTTCGGGTCCTTCAGCACGCCGGCGAGGCGCTGCGCCGAGGCGTCGGCCGGGATGGCGGCGGCCTCGGTGAGCCAGCGGCGAACGAGCGCGGTGACCGCCTCGGAGGTGGGAAGATCTGCGCGTTCGGCCGGCGCGGACGCGGGCGTGGTGGAGTCGGCTTCCGGGTGTGCGGCGATGTCGGTCATGGGTTCAGTATGGGATGCGGCTCACATTAGATAAAGTGACCGTTCATAACCAATAACCATCAGCTCAGCTAACGAAAAGAGGGCCCGCCCGTGCTCGATGCCCGGCGCCTGCGCATCCTGCGCGAACTCAAGATTCGCGGCACCCTCGCGGAGGTGGCAGCGGCCATGAACTTCAGCCCGTCTTCGGTGTCGCAGCAGCTCGCCCTGCTCGAGAAGGAGACGGGCGTCGAGCTGCTGCGCAAGGTCGGCCGTCGCGTGCAGCTCACCCCGCAGGCCGAGATCCTCGTGACGCAGACGGCGTCGATGCTCGAGATCCTCGAGCGCGCCGAGGCCACGCTCGCCGCGTCGCTGACCGCCGTCACCGGCACGGTGCGCGTCGCCGTGTTCCAGTCGGCGGCCCTGGCGCTGATGCCGGATGCGCTGAGCCTCATGCGCTCCCGCTATCCCGAGGTGCGGGTCGAGATGGTGCAGCGCGAGCCCGAGACCGCGCTCTACGAGACCTGGGCCCGCGACTTCGACATGGTGGTCGCCGAGGAGTACCCGGCCCACGCGGCGCCGCGGCATCCGGAGCTCGACAAGAAGTGGCTCACCAGCGATGCCGTGTCGCTGGCCGTTCCGCCGACGTCGCGGCAGATCCACGCCGTCGCGACGATCCAGGATGCGCGGGATCTTCCCTGGGTGATGGAGCCCGCGGGCGCCGCGTCCCGGCACTGGGCGCTGCAGCAGTGCCGCATCGCCGGCTTCGAGCCCGATGTGCGCTACGAGACCGCCGACCTTCAGGCGCAGATCCGTCTGATCGAGTCGGGCAACGCGGTGGCGCTGATGCCCGAACTGGTGTGGGCGGGGCGCGAGACCAGCTGCCGTCTCATCGATCTGCCGGGGGATGCGCGCCGCTCGATCTTCACCTCGGTGCGCGACAGCGGGGCGCACCACCCGGCGACCCTGGCGTTCCGCGAGGTGCTCGAAGAGGTCGCCGCGTGACGCGCCCCGCCCTGAGGCGCCTCGTTCCCTGAGCTCGTCGAAGGGGTTCAGTCGAGGGGTTTCCCTTCGACAGGCTCAGGGAACGGGCGGTGCGGGCGGAACCGGCGGCTGCGGGCCCGGGTTCGTGGCGGGGCGGTACTCCTCGAGCCACCGCTGGTGCTTGTAGAGGGCCGACACGACGGCCGCGCGGATGACGAGATAGAGGATGAACGCGCCGATGGCGAATCCGATCACATAGATCAGGAGGCCGGCGAATATCGATGGTCCTGCGTTGGCGATCATGCCCTCAGCCTAGCCAGAGGTGATCTCGATACGTCGGCTCGTTCCCTGAGCTTGTCGAAGGGGCTCGGTCGAGGGGTTTCCCTTCGACAGGCTCAGGGAACGGGCGGGCGAGGTCAGCGCTCCGCCGCTCGGGCGCAGGCGATGCACAGAATGGCTTCGGGCCGCGCCTCGAGACGCGCGAAGCCGATCGGTCGGCCGCAGCGCGCGCAGACTCCGTAGCTCCCCGATGCGACGCGGTCGAGGGCCGCATCCACCGCTTCCGATGCCGCCGCGAGCTCGCCGTGCACCCCGTGGATGCGCGACCATTCGCTCGACAGCGTCGGACCCTCCGGGTCGTGCTCGTCGTCGACCGACTCCGCGCCCCGGGCCTCGCGCACCTCGACGAGCGTCTGCGCCAGTCCGCCGAGTTCCGCGTCGATCTCGGCCCGGCGCTCGCGCAATCTCGCCTCGAGAAGCCGCAGTTCGGCATCCATGAGCTCTGTTTCGGGCATGGTCCATGCTCGCACGGGGTCGACGCGGCGTGCCCGCGCGAGCGAGCGCGGGTGTTCCGGCCGAGCGCGGCGGCGAAACCACCGCGCCACGCGCGAACTCCCGCGCTCGGCGACGCGAGCGACGAGTCGAGCGGCGCTACCGCGTCAGCGCGCGCACCCACGCCTCCACGTCGGCGACCTCCACGGGCAGGGCTCCCGACAGGTTCTCGTAGCCCGACTCCGTAATCAACAGGTCGTCCTCGATGCGCACGCCGATGCCCCGCAGCTCCTCGGGAAGGGTGAGGTCGTTGGCGTGGAAATAGATGCCCGGTTCGACGGTGAGCACCATCCCGGGCACGAGGGGAGTGCGCAGGTAGAGCTCCTCGCTCGTCTTCGCGCAGTCGTGCACATCGAGTCCGAGGTGGTGGCCGTTGCCGCAGATGGCGTAGCGGCGGTGGTACTGGCCCTCGGGGCTCAGCGCCTCCTCGAGCGTGCCCGGCAGGATGCCCCAGCCGTGCAGACCGCGGGCGATCACGTCGTGCGCAGCCTCCTGGAAGTCGGAGAAGAGACCGCCGGGACGCAGCACGGAGAGCGCGGCGGCGCGGGCCTCGAGGACGAGCTCGTAGACCCGGCGCTGGGCCGGCGAGAACGTGCCGGATGCCGGGAAGACGCGCGTGACATCCGCCGTGTAGAGGGTGTCGACCTCGACGCCCGCGTCGAGCAGCACGAGGTGGTCTTCCCTCACCGGGCCGTCGCTGCGCGACCAGTGCAGGGTGGCCGCATTGGGCCCCGACCCCATGACGGTGGTGTAGCCGACGCCGTTGGCGCCCTGCCGCGAGTGCCTGTCGAAGGTGGCCTGCAGCCAGCGCTCGCCGCCGCCCGAGAGTGCGGCGGGCAGCTCGGCGACGACGGCCGAGAAGCCCGCGACCGTGGCGTCGACGGCGGCGCGCAGCTGGGCGATCTCCCACTCGTCCTTCACGAGTTTCAGGTCGGACAGCGCCTGCTCGAGCAGCGGAGACGGCTCATCGATGCCCGCCTCGGACAGAGCCGGCTCGCTCGCACCGGCGCCCAGTATGGCGGTGTGGATCGCGAGCAGGTCATCGGGAAGCGTGGCGAGCGAGCGCACGTCGATCTGGAGGGCCGACGCCCAGTCGTCGAGGCCGGGCGCCGCCCCGACCCACAGCTCGCCGCGCAGCGCGTCGGTGTAGAAGGCCTCGTCGCCGGCGTAGGCCGGTTCGGTGAGATAGAGCACGGCATCGTGGCCCTGCGCGCCCTCGCTGAAACTGCCGGGCCGCATCACGAGCACGGCCGCCTCGGCGGCGCATCCGGTGAGCCAGGCGAAGTCGCTGTGCGGGCGGAAGCCGAACTCGGTGTCGTTCGAGCGCACGGCGCTGCGCCCACTCGCGACGACGAGCGTCTCGCGCGGGAATCTCTGCGAGAGCAGGCGGCGGTGGGCGGCCGCCGCCTCTGCTGCGCCGGGCGTCACCCGGGCGGTGCGATCGGGCTGCTCCCAGCCGCCCGCCATGAACTCGCGGAATGCGTCGGAGGTGGGGAGCCGAGGCATCCGGGGGTCGCGCGGGGCGGGCGAAAGAGTAGTCATGACTGCAAAGTAGCCCGATCGCCGAACAGGTTTCAAGCTCGTTACGACGCCGACGACGATCTGTCCTGACTCTGGTTGTGATCGAGTGTATTCGTCCGTAGATGTCATGCAGCTGACACCCGGCCACGGACTTTCTGCGCGGGAATTGACTCACCGCGGCGCACTCCGCAACAGTGGGCGATCATGAGCACCCCCTCCGACGCCTCCGCTGCCGCCGCCCCCCGCACCTTCGACGAATCGATCGACGACACCGTCTTCGACATGGTCTCGTCGACCGCCAGCGCAGTGTCGACGACGGCGCCGTCTCGATTCCACTACCGCGAGGATCGCGGTGTGATCTGGGGCGACTACACGGGCGACACGGTGACGGTCGGACGGTTCAGCGGCTACCGCGACCGCGACGTGCTGCACGTCTCATTCGTGCACCTGGGCACAGACGGAACCACCACCGCGGGCTCCGCGACGAGCGTCGTGACCCGCACCGACGACGGCGTGCTCGAGCTGACCGAGGACTTCGTGGGCCCCGACGGCGCCGACCACGTCAGCGTGTGCCGCGAGGTGCGCGCCTAGCGTTCTGTGCGCTCTCCGCACTCTTGGCCCGCTCGTCGCTGGTGCGCACGAACCGCGTCATTCCGTAGCGCTCGCCCGATTGCTGCAGGGTGTCGCTCGTCGCGGCGCCCATGCGCAGAGATACGTTCGAGGTCATCTCGTCCATGATGAAGACGGTCACCGTGGCCTTGACCGAAGGCCACTGGGCGAGCCGCGTGGCGACGAGGTCGTGGATGGCGGCGACGCCCGATCCGCGCACGAGCAGCATGGCGTCGTGCTCACCGGTCATCACAGTGAACGACTCGAGCTCGTCGAGCGTCGTGAGCCGGCTGCGGAAATCGGCCCACTGGCTCTGCCGCACCGTGACGAAGACCATGGCCGCCACGGCGAGGCCCACGGCGGCCGGGTCGATGTCGGCGTGCACTCCTCGGATGACCCCGTTGCGCACCAGGGATTCGTAGCGCGTGTAGGCGTTCGAGCGCGAGATGCCGAGCTGCTCCGAGAGGGTGGCGATCGAAATGCGCCCGTTGTCTCTCAGGATCTCCAGCATGCGCACATGCGTCTCATCAAGATCCACGTTCGACTCCCTGTTTTGTCCGTCTCCGCGGCTGCAGAGTCTCTTGTCTGGAGATGTTATGTCGAAAAGCCGGTTGTTGTCATCACTTTGTCTCTATCTGATGCGCTCAGATTGACACTTGATCTGTGTGAGAAGTAATTTCAAGACAACATTCCACATTCGGTTCGTTCAGAATTCATCGGCTCATCGCACCGGACCCCGCCCTGCACCCTTCCTCACCCGATAGGAGACCACCCTCGTGTTGTCACCATTCCGCCGCGTCGCCGGCATCGTCGGCATCGCCGTCGTCGCGACGCTCGGCATCACAGCCTGCAGCGCAGGCTCGAGCGACTCCGCGTCCTCCGGCGGCAAGTCCGTCGTCGTCGACTCCTCGTTCGACCTGAAGACCGCCGACCCGAACCGCGAGTACGAGACCACGGGCTCGATCGTGGCCAAGGCGCTCTACGAGACCCTCCTCACCTTCGAGGGCGACGATGTGACGAAGCCGATCGACGGTCTCGCCAGCTATGAGATGAACGCCGACAACACGGTGCTCACCCTCACCATGGCCGACGGTCACGTCTTCTCCGACGGAACGCCGGTGACCGTCGACGACGCCGTCTTCTCGCTGCAGCGCGTGCAGGGCATCAAGGGCAACCCGTCGTTCCTGCTCGACGGCGTGACCGTCGAGAAGACGTCGGACACCACGCTGACCCTCACCTCGGCCGAGCCGAACCCCGCCCTGCCCTACATCCTTCCGAACCCGGCCCTCAGCGTCGTGAACAAGAAGGTCGTCGAGGAGAACGGTGGAACGGCGACCGACGCCGACGGCGCCGAGTCCTACCTCAACGGCGCGTCCGCCGGCTCCGGCCCGTACATGCTCGAGTCGTTCGACGTGGCCTCGCAGGTCGTCTTCACGAAGAACCCCGAGTACACGGGCGACGCCCCCGCCTACGACCGCGTGGTTCTGCGCAACGTGCAGGGCCCGACGCAGAAGCTCAACATCCAGGCCGGCGAGTCGCAGGTCGCCCTCGACCTGAACCCCGACCAGGTCGCCGAGCTCGACGGCTCCGACGTGACGGTTCTCTCGAGCCCGTCGCGCTACATGATCTTCCTGCTCCTCAACCAGGACCCGTCGGTCTCCGCGATCACCAGCAACCCCGACTTCCTGAAGGCGGTCAAGGCCGGAATCGACTACGACAAGATCGTCGACCTCGCCGGTGAGGGCTCCGTACAGCCCGGCGGATTCATCCCGTCGCTCTTCGTCGGCGCGATCGACGCATCCGACGGCAACCAGTACGACGCCGCCGCCGCGAAGTCGGCCCTGGCCGCATCCGGTTACGCCGGTGAGGATGTCACGCTCAACTTCCCGAACGACATCACGGTCCAGGGTCTGTCGCTGCAGAGCGTCGCCGAGTCGGTGCAGGCGCAGCTCAAGGAGGTCGGCATCAACATCGTGCTGGCTCCCGCCCCGGTCGCGACCGAGCTGGACGCCTACCGCGACGGCAAGGAGACGGTCGGCCTCTGGTACTGGGGCCCCGACTTCCCCGACCCGTCGAACTACCTCGCGTTCACCCCGGGCGAGCTCGTCGGCCTGCGCGCCGGCTGGGCCGCCGGAGCGGACCAGACGGTGACCGACCTGGCCACCGCCGCCAAGGCCGCCGTCTCGACCAACGAGCGCCAGAGCGCGTACGCCGCTCTGCAGGAGGCACAGAACGCGAGCGGTCCGTTCGTTCCCCTGCTGCAGCCCGCGCAGAACGTGGTCACGTCGACCAGCATCACGGGCGTGAGCCTGAACCCGGTCTGGACGATCGACCTTGCCGGAATCAAATAGCATCGACGCCGTGAAGACGGATCGACGCAGCGCGCCGGCGGGCATCCCCCCGCTGGCGCGCTACCTCGCCATCCGGCTGGGGGTGACGGCCCTGCTCATGCTGGGCGTCACCCTCGTCACCTTCATCCTCACCAACCTGGTGCCGGCCGACCCCGTGCAGGCCGCACTCGGCGAGCAGGCGGCGGCGAACCCCGAGATCGTGGCCCAGTTCCGCGAGAACGCCGGGCTCGACAAGCCGCTGCCGGTGCAGTACTTCACCTACCTCGGCCACCTCTTCCAGGGCGACCTCGGCACCTCGACGCAGACGCGCACCTCGGTCGCCACCGAGCTGGGCAAGGCCTTCCCGGCCACCATCGAGCTCGCGGTCGGCGCCATCCTGATCTCCGCCGTCATCGGAATCGGCCTCGGTCTCTGGGCCGCGCTGCGCCGCCGCACCTTCATCGACCAGATCATCCGCGTGGTCAGCCTGATCGGGCTGAGCGTTCCCGCGTTCTGGATGGCCCTGCTCGTGTACTTCATCTTCTTCTTCCAGCTGCGCCTGTTCCCGGGGTCGGGGCGACTCGATCCCACGGCCGTGGCGCCCCCGCACGTCACCGGTCTCTACACGGTCGACTCGCTGCTCGCCGGACAGTGGGCGACCTTCGGCGACGCGGTCTACCACCTGGTGCTGCCGGCATCCGTTCTCGCCCTCTACACGATCGGCCTGCTCACGCGGTTCTCGCGCTCCGCCATCCTCGAGGTGCTCGACGCCGACTACGTGCGCGGGGCCCGGGCCAAGGGGCTCACCGGTCGTACGGTGGTTCTCAAGTACGTGCTGCGCGGAGCCCTGATTCCCATCATCACGGTGCTCGGCATCGCCTTCGGCTCGCTGCTCAGCGGAACCGTGCTCGTCGAGAAGGTCTACTCGTGGCACGGCCTCGGCGAATACGCCTTCTCGTCGGCCACCAAGCTCGACCTGCCCGCCATCATGGGCGTCGGCCTCGTCGTGGGCATCGTCTACATCGGCCTGAACTTCATCGTCGACATCGCATACGGCTTCATCGACCCGAGGGTGAGGGCCGCATGAGCCAGACCACAGCGCCCGCTTCGCGGCCCCAGCCGGATGTCCTGGCCGTGGCCGCCCGACGCCGGCTGCGGTTCCCCGCGGCCCTGCGCAATCCGCTGGCCGTGACCGGAACGGCGATCATCGTCGTCTGGCTGCTCCTCGCGCTGCTCGCGCCGATGATCAGCCCCGCCGGGCCCCTCGCCCAGGACTTCGAACGCCTGCAGCCGCCGAGTGCAGCGCACTGGTTCGGCACCGACCAGCTCGGTCGGGACGTGCTCGCGCGCGTTCTCGACGGTGCACGCGTGTCGATCATCCTGCCCCTGCTGCTGGTCGTGTCGTCGCTGCTCGTCGGCACGATCGCCGGATCGGTGGCCGGCTACTTCGGCAAGGTCGCCGACGAGGTGATCATGCGCATCGCCGACCTGGTCTTCGCGTTCCCCACGATCATCCTCGCGATGGTCATCGCCGCGTCGCTCGGCCCGAGCCTCACCAACGCCGTGATCGCCATGCTCATCGTGTCGTGGCCGGCCTACGCCCGCGTGACTCGCTCGCTCGTGGTCGTGGCCTCGCGCTCGGAGTATGTGGTTGCCGGCCGCCTGCTCGGCAACAGCCCGTTCGTCTCGCTGGGCAAAGACATCCTGCCGAATATCATCGCGCCGGTCGTCGTGCTGGCCACGCTCGACGTGGGCACGGCCATCCTGCTGCTCGCAGGCCTGTCGTTCCTGGGTCTCGGTGCGGTTCCGCCGACTCCCGACTGGGGAGCCATGGTCTCGGACGGCGTGCAGAACTTCTCATCGTGGTGGATCTCGGTGTTCCCCGGCCTCGCCATCCTCACCGTGGTGCTGGCCTTCAACTTCCTCGGCGACGCGCTGCGAGACACACTCGACCCGCGCACCGCCGACGCCGTGAAAGGTCGAGCCCTGTGAGCCAGCCATCGGCATCCGGCGGTCTCGGCATTCGCGACCTGACGCTCTCGATCGGACGCGGCGAGAAGGCCAAGCGCATCCTGCGCGGCATCTCGCTCGATGTGCCCGCGGGCCGCATCACGGGCCTCGCGGGGGAGTCGGGCTCGGGAAAGACCATGACGGGCATGACTGTTCTTGGCCTGCAGCCCGAGCAGGCGACCGTCGGCGGCGTCATCGAGTTCGACGGCCGCAACCTGCTCGAGCTGCCGACGAAGAAGCTCAACACCCTGCGTGGAAACGACATCGCGATGGTGTTCCAGGATCCGACGTCGAGCCTGCACCCCATGCTCTCGATCGGATCGCAGCTCACCGACCACCTGCGCCAGCACACCGGCATGTCGAAGCGCGAGGCCCTCGAGCGCGCCCGCGTGGTGCTCGAGCAGGTCAAGGTTCCCGACCCGGCCGGGGCGCTGAAGAAGTACCCGCACCAGTTCTCGGGTGGTCAGCTGCAGCGCGTGGCCATCGCGTCCGCGATCATGTGCAGCCCCAGCGTGCTCATCGCCGATGAGCCCACGACCGCACTCGACGTCACCGTGCAGGCGGGCATCCTGCGCCTGCTGCGCGAACTGTGCGACGACCTCGGCCTCGCGATTCTGCTCGTGACCCACGACCTCGGCGTCATGAGCGCGCTGGCCGACACCATCGCCGTGATGCGCGAGGGCGAGATCGTGGAGCACGGCGACCGCTTCCAGGTGATCACGGCCCCGCGCGACCCCTACACGCGGGCGCTCATCGACGCGCTGCCGCGCGACGGCTCGACAGGTGCCGAGCAGGCCACGACAGGAGATGCATCATGACGGCGCTGCTCGAACTCGAGGGTGTGAAGGTCAGCTACCGCGTCGCCGGTCGCCCCCGGCTGGTGGCCGTGGATGACGTGAGCCTCTCGCTCGGCACCCGGCAGGTGCTGGGGCTCGTCGGGGAGTCCGGCTGCGGCAAGTCCACGCTCGCCCGCGCGATCTGCGGCCTCGAAGGCCTCGACAGCGGATCGATCACGTTCGACGGCACCCCCGTGACCCGCCTCGGAATGCGCACCCGCGATCGAAAACTGCTGCGCATCCAGATGGTCTTTCAGAACCCCTACGCCTCGCTGAACCCGCGTCGCACGATCGGCAGGCAGATCGAAGACGGGCTGCGCGTCAATCCCGATCGCACGGCGTGGACGGTTCCCGACCTGCTCGCGCACGTCGAATTGGATGCGTCGGCCCGGTCGCGCTTTCCGCACCAGTTCTCGGGTGGGCAGCGCCAGCGCATCGCCATCGCCAGGGCGATCGCCTCGGGGCCGGACCTGCTCGTCGGCGACGAGCCCATCGCATCCCTCGACGCGTCTCTGCAGGCGCGGGTCGCGGGCCTCATGCGCAGCCTCGCGCTCGAGACCGGCGCGTCGCTGCTGTTCATCAGTCATGACCTGTCGGTGGTTCGCGTGATCGCCGACGACGTCGCCGTGATGAGCAGGGGCAGGATCGTAGAGCGCGGCGACGTGAACGAGGTGTGGTCGAACCCGCAGCAGCCGTATACGAAGCAGCTGCTGTCGGCGATCCCGAAGGTCGACGGCCTGGGCGTGCTGCCGGGCTGACCGCCGCCGCTGCTCAAGACGATTTGTTGGGCGCGTCAGCAATACCTGTTGCGTCGAAGCGCTTCGCGTCGTACTCTGCTGAGAGCGCGTTCATCATCGAAGCGCTTAACCAGACCGCACCACCCCAGACACCGGAGTCTTCAGATGGCGACAATCACCGACGTGGCACAGGCCGCGGGCGTGTCGATCTCCACGGTGTCGTACGCGCTCTCGGGCAAGCGTTCCATCGCCGCCTCCACGCGCCAGCGCATCATGCGGGCCATCGACGAGCTCGAGTACGAGCCCAATGCCGGCGCCCGCATGCTTGCGGGCGCTCGCACGAACATCCTCGCCCTGAGCGCGCCGCTCGGCCCCGACGGCCACCTGCCGACCCACATGCGCTTCGTGACCAGCGTCGTCGAGGCGGCACGGGCGCACGACTACGACGTGCTGCTGCTCGCCACCGACGACGAGGTCTCCGGCATCCGCCGCGCCGCCTCGCGGTCGTTGATCGACGGTGTGGTCATCATGGGCGTCGCCACGGTCGACGAGCGCGTCCCCCTGGTGCGGCGTCTCGGTCTTCCCTCGGCATTCATCGGAGTGCCCCCGGGCGTCGACGACATGTCGTGCATCGACCTCGACTTCGACCGTGCAGGGCGTGATGCGGTGGCCATGCTCGCCGACGCCGGGCACACGGCGATCGGGGTGATCGGGCATCCGCACAGCTACGTCGACCGCGACACCAACTTCATCCGCCGGTTCACCCACGGCTTCGACGAGGAGTGCCGGGCGCGCGGCGTGCGCACGGCGACGCAGTGGCCCGAGATCGGGCGCACGGGAGGGCAGCAGGCCTACGACCGGCTGCGCGAACAGCTTCCCGAGATGACCGCCCTGGTCTTCCACTGCAACGAACCGATCGTCGAGGGGGCTCTGCGCCGCATCGCTCAGCTGGGCCTCTCGATTCCCGACGACCTCTCGGTGCTCGCGGCATGCGCGAGCTACGCCGCCGACGAGCTCGAGACGCCCCTGAGCGCCATCCCTCTTCCTCTGGACGAGATGTGCCACTCGGCCGTCGAGAACGCGTTGGCCCTGGTCGATTCGCTGGGCCACCCGCAGGTCACGCTCATCGCCCCGACCTACCTCGACCGCGGCTCCATCGCCGCCCCGAAGCCCGCCGCCCACCCGGCCTGACACTCGACCCGAAAGGAGTTCTGCGCGCATTATCGAAGCGCTTCGACGATTGTCGGGACGCCCGTTCGATACCCCACAGCACCACCGCCGGTACGGCCGGCAACTCATTCCTACAAGGAGGTAGACACATGAAAATGAAACGCACACTCACCGTTCTCACGACCGTGATCGCCGCGGGAGCCCTGCTCTCGGGCTGCTCGGCCGGAGCATCCGAAGAAGACGCCAACACACTGAAGCTCTGGCACTTCGAGGGCGAGGACAGCGCGATGGGCATCGCGTGGGACGAGGCCATCAAGACGTTCGAGAAGGAGACCGGCGCGAAGGTTGAGTTCGAGGCGAAGAGCTTCGAGCAGATCCGTTCGACCGCCAGCCAGGTGCTCAACTCGAACGAGGCGCCCGACATCCTCGAGTACAACAAGGGGAACGCGACGGCCGGTCTGCTGGCCAGCCAGGGGCTCCTCACCCCGATCGACGATGCGGTCGAGGAGTACGGGTGGGCCGACAAGCTCGCCCCGTCACTGCAGACCACCGCGCGCTACGACGACAAGGGCGTCATGGGCTCGGGCTCCTGGTACGGGATCCCGAACTACGGCGAGTTCGTCGAGGTCTACTACAACAAGGACATGTTCGCGAAGTACGGCATCGCCGTGCCCACGACCTACGACGAGTTCGAGGCCGCCCTGCAGACGTTCGTCGACAACGGCGTGACGCCGCTGGCCGAGGCGGGCGCCGAGTACCCCATCGGGCAGCTCTGGTACCAGCTCGCTCTCTCCAAGGGCGACCGGGACTTCGTCGACGACTATCAGCTCTACAAGAACCCGGTCGACTGGCAGGGCCCCGAGCTCAGCTACGCCAGCGAGAAGCTCGCCGAGTACGTCGACAAGGGCTACATCTCGAAGGACGTCACGGGCATAAAGGCAGAGGACATGGGCGTCTCGTTCATGTCGGGCCAGTACCCGATCATGGTGTCGGGCTCGTGGTGGTACGGACGCGTCATCAACGAGGCCACCGGCTTCGACTGGGGAACGTTCCTCTTCCCCGGATCGGAGATGGCTCCCGGCTCGAGCGGAAACCTGTGGGTGGTTCCCGAGAACGCCGCCAATAAGGATCTGGCGTACAAGTTCATCGACATCACCATGCGTCCGGAGATCCAGGCTCTCATCGGCAACAACGGTGGCGTGCCGGTCGCGGCGGATACCGCGGACATCACCGACCCGAAGAGCCAGGAGCTGATCGCCAACTTCAACACGCTCACGGAGCGCGACGGACTGGCGTTCTACCCCGACTGGCCCACCTCGACGTTCTACGACCAGATCGTGGCGGCGACGCAGGAGCTGCTCAACGGTTCGACCACCCCGGAAGAGATGAACACCACCCTCGGCGACGAGTACGAGTCCGGCGTGGCCGACATCACGGGCGAGTAATCCGCCTTCCTCTCCGAGCCCTTCGACGGGCTCAGGGAACGAACCCGTTCCCTGAGCCCGTCGGGGGCCCACTCCTCGCTTCACTCCCTCAGACCGCACGAAAGGGACACCCCATGGCAACGCTGCCACCCGCCTCCGTCATCGCACGGAGTCGCCGAGCACCGGAGATGAGCCTGCTCCCCGGAGTGCGCAAAAGAGGATTCTGGCTCTACCTGATCCCCGGCCTCGTTCTGTTCACGATCATCATCCTCGTTCCGCTCATCTGGAACATCTACCTCAGCTTCACCTCCTACCGCGGCATCCGCCCGCCGGAGTGGATCGGTCTCGACAACTGGATCAAGCTGATGGGCGACGACAAGTTCTGGGTCTCGTTCCAGAACAGCGTGGCCATGATCGTCGCGATGGTCGTCGTGCCCACCCTGCTCGGACTGGTGCTGGCCGCCCTGCTCTTCGACCTCGTCGGCAAGAAGTTCGGCGGCAGGCTCGCCAGCTTCCTGCGCGCCACCTACTACCTGCCGCAGATTCTGCCCGTGGCCATCGCCGCGATCGTCATCGGCTGGATCCTGCGGCCCGAGAACGGGGCGCTCAACACCGTGCTGGATGCGATCGGCCTGGGCTCCCTGCAGCACAACTGGCTGGGCAGTCCCGATACGGCCCTCGCCAGCGTGATGGTCGTGATGGTCTGGGTGCAGATCGGCTACCCGGTCGTGATCTTCATGGCCGCGCTCCAGCGCGTCGACCCGGAACTCTACGAGGCCGCCGAGCTCGACGGCGCCAACTGGTTCCAGCGCTTCACGTCGATCACCGTCAGCATCATCCGCCCCGAGATCTACGTGGTCGTGCTCACCGCCACGATCGCGGCCCTCAAAGTGTTCGGCCCGATCTACGCGCTCACCCGCGGCGGCCCGGGCAACTCCACGATCGTGCCCAGCTACTACTCGTACAGCGAGTTCTTCCAGAGCCAGCAGGTGGGCTACGGAGCCACGATCGCCACCGCGCTGACCGTCGTCGTCGTCGCGATCACGATCGTCTTCATCCTCGCCCAGAACCGCGCAGAACGTTTGGAGAACGAACGCTGATGACCGCCACACTGACTCCGCGCAGCGCACCCGGCGCCTCGACCCCGCAGCCCGAGAAGAGGCTCAAGCCGCACAAGCAGAAGCCGCGCCGCACCGTCGGCGACTGGATACTGCTGATCGCCGTGATCGTGGTCGCCGTGCTGGTCGCGGTGCCGTTCCTCATCATCCTGGTGAACTCGTTCAAGTCGCCATCCGACTACGCCAACGGCGGGCCGCTCAGCCTTCCGACGAACATCTATCTCGACGGAATCGCGAGCTTCTGGCAGCGGGTCAACTTTCCCGAGAAGCTCTGGAACAGCTTCTTCATCAGCGGAACCGTGGCCGTATTCGCCGTGATCGTCTCGGTCTTCAACGCCTACGCCATCGGCATCGGCCGGGTGAAGGGGCGTGTCTGGGTTCTCGTGCTCTTCATGATCGCCAACACCCTGCCGCAGGAGGCGATGCTCTACCCGCTGTACTTCATGTTCAAGCAGGTCGGCCTCTACGACAACGTGTGGAGCGTCATCATCATCTTCACCGTCGTGCAGAGCGCGTTCGGCACCTATCTGCTCTCGGCGGTCTTCGGGACCTTCCCGAAGGAGATCATCGAGGCGGCCTCGCTCGACGGCGCCAACCGCTGGCAGATCCTCCGACGCGTCGTCGTGCCCATCAGCCGTCCGACGCTCTCGGTGCTGCTGATCTTCTTCTTCATCTGGACCTGGAACGAGTTCCTCATCCCTCTCACCTTCCTGGTGTCGAACGCGAACCAGACGGTTCCGGTCGCGATCACGGCCCTGCAGGGCGACAGGCTGATGGATGTGACGACCACGAGTGCGTCGGCCCTGCTCGGTCTCATCCCGACCCTCATCTTCTTCCTCATCTTCCAACGCACGTTGACCCGCGGAATCACCGCCGGTTCGACCAAGTAATACCGAGTAAGGAAATCCATGAAGTTCACCGACGGTTTCTGGCAGCTGCGCCCCGGCGTCACCCCCCTCTACGCGCAGGAGGCGTACGACATCTGGCCGGAGGGCGACAACGGCATCGTCGTGACCGCTCCGACGATGGTCATCGAGAAGCGGGGCGACGTGCTGAACCGCCCTGTGCTCAGCGTGTCGTTGTCGTCGCCGCTGCCGAACATCATCGGCGTGAAGGTCTCGCATTTCTCCGGCGGTCGCGACGAGCTGGGCTTCGACCTCGTCGGGGCGGAGGACGGGCACGGTGTCGTCGAGATCTCCGAGGAGCGGGGCGTGCTCACCTCGGGTGATCTGAGCGTGACGGTGCAGAAAGGCGCGCCCTACGGGCTCAGCTTCTCTGCGGGCGGGCGGGTGCTCACGACGGCGGGCCCGAAGTCGACCGCGCACATGCAGGTGCGACCGGATGCGCAGCTCGACGGCGCCCCGGTCGGCAACGCGCGTGGCGGCACGGCCCGGGCGTTCGCCCCGAACTACACGCTCCAGCAGCTGTCGCTGGGCGTCGGCGAACTGGTCTACGGGCTTGGAGAGCGCTTCGGCCCCCTCGTGAAGAACGGGCAGACCGTCGACGTGTGGAACGCCGACGGGGGCACCTCCAGCGAGCAGGCCTACAAGAACGTGCCGTTCTACCTCACCAATCGGGGCTACGGCGTGCTGGTGAACCACCCCGGACACGTGTCGTTCGAGGTCGGATCGGAGTCGGTCGAGCGCGTGCAGTTCTCGGTCGCCGGGGAGGGCCTCGAGTACTTCGTGATCCACGGCGAGACGCCCGCAGAGATCCTCGAGCGGTACACCGCCCTGACCGGCCGACCCGCCCACGTGCCGGCATGGTCGTTCGGCCTCTGGCTGTCGACGTCGTTCACCACCTCGTACGACGAGGAGACGGTCTCGTCGTTCATCGACGAGATGGCCGCGCGCGAACTGCCCGTGAGCGTCTTCCACTTCGACTGCTTCTGGATGCGCGAGTTCAACTGGTGCGACTTCGAGTGGGACCCGCGGGTGTTCCCCGATCCCGAAGGCATGCTGGCTCGCCTGCACGACAAGGACCTGCGCATCTGCGTGTGGATCAACCCGTACATCGCCCAGCGCTCTCCCCTGTTCGCCGAGGCGAAAGAGGCGGGCTTCCTCGTGAAGCGCCCCGACGGCTCGGTGTGGCAGTGGGATCTGTGGCAGGCGGGCATGGGGCTCGTCGACTTCACCAACCCCGGCGCGACCGAGTGGTTCAAGGAGAAGCTGCGCGTGCTGCAACGCCAGGGGGTCGATGCCTTCAAGACCGACTTCGGCGAGCGCATCCCGCTGGAGGTCGACTATTTCGACGGTTCGAGTCCGGAGCGCATGCACAACTACTACGCGCAGCTCTACAACAAGGCCGTGTTCGAGGTGCTCGAGGAGGAGCGCGGCGTCGGAGACGCCGTGCTGTTCGCACGGTCGGCGACGGTCGGCGGGCAGAGCCTCCCCGTGCACTGGGGCGGGGACTCCACGTCGACCTACGAGTCGATGGCCGAGACGCTGCGCGGCGGGCTCTCGCTGGCGTTCAGCGGCTTCGGCTTCTGGAGCCACGACATCGGCGGATTCGAGGGCACCCCCGACGCGGGGGTCTTCAAGCGCTGGACCGTCTTCGGCCTGCTGTCGAGCCACAGCCGTTTCCACGGCTCGAACTCGCACCGCGTGCCGTGGGCATTCGACGACGAGGCCGTCGAGGTCACCCGTTTCTTCACGACGCTCAAGCTCTCGTTGATGCCGTACCTCTATGCCGCAGGCCTCGAGGCCACTCGGCGGGGTACCCCGATGCTGCGGCCGATGGCCCTCGAGTTCCCCGACGACCGTGGAGCCGCGCACCTGGACACGCAGTACATGCTGGGGCGTGACCTGCTGGTGGCGCCGGTGTTCTCCGAGTCGGGCGAGGTCGAGTTCTACCTGCCCGCCGGGCAGTGGACGAACTTCTTCACGGGCGAGGTCGTCGCCGGCGGTGGCTGGCGCACCGAGCAGCACGGCTTCCTGTCGCTGCCGCTGTACGTCCGCGAGGGGGCCGTGCTTCCGGTCGGCGCGCGAACCGATCGACCCGACTACGACTACCTCGACGGCCTCGAGCTGCGGGTGTACCCGGGGTCGGACGGCGAGAGGTCGCTCACGGTGACTGCTCCGGATGGCCGCGACGCCACGTTCACGGTGACGCGTTCGGGCGGCACGGCCACCGTTGCATCCGATTCGGGAGTGGTCGTCACGACCACCGTCGTCTGACGCGCGCGAACGCGGGTGTTGGGGGGGCCCGGCGGGGGGGGCCCGCCCCGGCGCGGGGGGCCCCCCGCGGGGGGGGGCCCCCCCCCCCCGGGGGGGCGCCCCCCCCTCAAAGGCTCTAACCGGCCTCGGCACCCCCGCCGGCCCCCTGGCG
>NZ_JARUXC010000089.1 GCF_030433855.1 Agreia sp. PsM10
GTCTCGGGCCTGCCCACCGATCGCTTTCACTTTCATGGCTTTAATACCCCCAACCATGGGGAAGCGCATCAAGTTCATAAAGGCCATTACAAGGATCCCCCCAACAATGTAATAATACAATACCCCAAACCCAAACCCCCCATCCAACCCCAAAAACTTAACCCCCAACGCCCCCAAACCCCCCTACCCCTTGCGGCGGTACAAAACTAACTTTAACAACAAGTTAAACCCCGCCA
>NZ_JARUXC010000090.1 GCF_030433855.1 Agreia sp. PsM10
ACCGCATCGACGCGCGGATCTAACTCGACGGGGGTTCGGGCGAGCGGTGCCGCCGGCACGTCGATGGGGGCCTCGGGTCCGGTGCGTCCCGGCGACGACGCCGAGGCGACATCGGATGCGCGGCGGCCGCTCGAACCAGCGGGGCCTCGGGCGGCCGGGCGTCGGGCGACGGTCGGCCGCGACCTGGTCGTCGCGCCCGAGCCGAACACGGCCAGGATGCTGCGCACGACTGCCG
>NZ_JARUXC010000091.1 GCF_030433855.1 Agreia sp. PsM10
GTTCCAGTCAACATAACATGCTCAATTCTACACCATTTTTCATGAAATCCTGTACAACTTAAAGCCAGCATATCATACTTCAACATGCAATTCGAATCATATCAAATAATTAACCATGGATCAAGAACAGATCGTGTGAAAATGTCAAAAACTCACTGAACTGAAAAATTTCAGATACATCATTCATGCACATCTCATCAAATTAAAAGCTCTGAAGCTACAGAAACACTTAATG
>NZ_JARUXC010000092.1 GCF_030433855.1 Agreia sp. PsM10
CGAAGTCGGTGCGCCGCACGCGTCACCCGAGGGGCACCGTGAGCACTGCGCCGTTCTCGGTGTCCTTCGAGCTGTAGGTCTTGAAGGGCCCCGCTCCGAGGGTGGCGATGGACTCGTTGACCTGGTTGATGTGTGAAGAGGTGTTCATGGTGCTCCCAATGGTTGTCGAGGCATCAGGCTAACGACGTCGGCTCGTGCGCATCCAGACCTTGACGAGCTCGGATCGCATCTCGAG
>NZ_JARUXC010000093.1 GCF_030433855.1 Agreia sp. PsM10
GAACTACCGTCAACTCCTACTTAGTTTCAAAGTTGATACTCCAAGACTGCTTCAACTAATCTATCATAAGGGGTTTCACGTATTCCCTCTCTCTGTAATGCATCAATTAATTTACTATTTCTTTTCACTGTATTTAAAATTATTTTATTTCTATATGATTAATAGTTATATTACTAAATTTTATGAAAATAATCAATAGTTTTTTATTATAGGCTTTTTTCTATTACTCCTCCAC
>NZ_JARUXC010000094.1 GCF_030433855.1 Agreia sp. PsM10
CCCCGGCCTGACCTCCGTCGTCGAGGTGCCCGTGCCCACCGCCGGGCCCGCCGTCGTGCTGGTCAAGATCCGCGCGTGCGGCATCTGCGGCTCCGACGCGATGAACATCGCCATCGGCGGGCTCCCCGGTCGCGAGGGCCGGACCCCGCTCGGCCACGAACCCGCCGCCGAGGTCGTGGCGGTCGGCAGCGATGTTGTCGGCGTGAGCGTGGGCGACCACGTGGTCGTGAACCC
>NZ_JARUXC010000095.1 GCF_030433855.1 Agreia sp. PsM10
GCGTAGGCGCGCAGCCGATCGAGCAGCGCATCGTCGGCCACATACACGGCGGGCGCGAACTGAATCGGGATGTCGCGGGCCAGCTCGGCCGGATCGAGTGCGGCGAACTGACGGTCGTGCAGCACCCGCAGTAGCAGTCCGGCGTCGTGCGCGCCCCGGTAGAAGCTCTCGTAGATGCGCTGATACGACTCGGGGTCGCGCTCGCCGTCGGGCTTCGCGAGGGGCGGGTACGAC
>NZ_JARUXC010000096.1 GCF_030433855.1 Agreia sp. PsM10
GTATTAAGGAGGACCCATCATGCGTAAATGCCTAGTTTATTTCACCTTGGGCATAGCTCTGGGCTTCGCGTTTGCCCTTGTGCGCCAGGCTGAGGCGAAGACGATTTACTTCGGCGGCGAAGCCGAAGTCGTTCCGGTAGTCGCCGGAGAAGAAACGCTTCTTCGTTTCCCCGCTGAAGTAAAAACGATCTAGCGCGCGAGCCGTTACAGTATCGGTCCTGCGAATCCGGAGG
>NZ_JARUXC010000097.1 GCF_030433855.1 Agreia sp. PsM10
GGGGCGGGGGGGGGGGGCTGCTCGCCCGAACGCTGATCGTCGACGACGTCGCGACGGCCCGCGAGGTGTGGCCGACGGTGGCGCCCGAGGCGGGCGTCACCCTCATCACCCGCTCGGGCGACGTTCTCACCGCGTATGTTCTGGGCGGGGCCTCCGGAGCCAAGCGCCGCCGGATCGTGCTGAGGGGCGAGCGGGACACCGCAACGGTGTGCCTCGACGAGACCGTCTCGCTG
>NZ_JARUXC010000098.1 GCF_030433855.1 Agreia sp. PsM10
GTTCAGATAACATTAAAGAACAAAAGTGGGAGAGAACGCCTTTGCCCGAATGGTATAAAGAAATTCAAAAAATATGGAAGGCTTATGATAAAAAGAAAAAAGAAGATGACCCTGAATTTTATGATGAACAATTAGAAGAATATAAAAAGCAGGAATGGTATAGGAGGCTTAATGGGTTTTGGTTTATGAATAATGGGGAAGCCACATATTTAACTGGGTCTCATTATATGT
>NZ_JARUXC010000009.1 GCF_030433855.1 Agreia sp. PsM10
GTACCGAACGCCATACTTCTTCGTCGACATCAACACTCCGATCAATCAGAGCGTTGCAACGACCATATGACTCTGCCCAGCAGGGATGCGACAATTTCCCGCACCTGAGTGAGCTGCCCGCGCGGCATGATGGGGTGGTGCGCGTCATCGGGAGTCCCCGTCTTGTGATTCGGCCCTGGGAGCCCGGGGATGCCGACTTTCTCTTCGACCTCGAATCGCGGTGGGAGAAGTCGCTCGTCTAGAGCGGCTGCGCCTCAGTAAAGATCAGGCATTTCCGGTGTTCTCGCTCGCGTCGAGCGGGGCTTTCTTCGATGTGCAGTGCTGCGACCAATCCGATCTGTCGGGGGTGGCGAACTATATGTGTCCGCAACAACTCCCCAGCAAAAGGAACTCATCTCATGCGTAATATCGCCAAGACCTCGATCAGCCTCGCCGCTGCCGGTCTGCTCGCTTTCTCGCTCGCCGCCTGCTCGACGACGTCTGAGGACTCCGGATCGACCTCGTCGTCGCCGTCGTCCTCTGCCGAGACCACCCCGACCCCGGTCGCGTCGATCCCCGAGCTCACCGGTGTCGACACCGCCGTGCTCCTCGACGCCGACTTCGCCGCCGCCCTCACCAGCCTCGGCCTCACCCCCGGCACCGTCGGAACCGCGACCCTCGTCGACGGCTCCCTCATCTTCCCCATCACCGGCGGAAACGTCGACTACTACGACCCCAACGAGTCCTACCGCCCCTACGTGCAGGGAACCATCGAGCACGAAGGCTCCGGCTTCTCCCTCACCGCCGGCGACACCGTCGTCGAACTGACCAACTTCACCATCGACCCCGGCACCTCCAAGCTCTACGGTGACGTCGCCGTCAACGGAACCGTCGCCGTCGAGCAGGCCCTGCTCTTCGACCTGCACGGTGGAACCCTGAAGCCCCTCCAGACCGGCCCGAACGACACCGCCATCCTCGAGGGCACCACGGTGCACATCTCCGAAGACGCCGCCGGACTGCTGAACGACACGTTCAAGACCGACGCCGTCAAGGCCGGCCTCCTCGTCGGAATCGCCAAGATCACCGTCAACACCAAGTAGTTCCCTCGTTCGTCGAGCCTGTCGAGACGCACACCCTTCGACAAGCTCAGGGAACGAAAAGGGACGAACGCCGAATGGCCCGCCACATGAGTGGCGGGCCATTCCTGCGTCTGCGGGCTAGTCGAGGTTGACCTTCGCGTTCTCGCTGCCGCCTCCGACCGAGCCGGTGACCTTCGACTTCACGAAGCTGATGACCGAGGCGATGCGGCCTCCGGGGCTGTCCCAGTACTCGGCGCCCGAGGCGGAGAACTGCAGCAGGGTCACGTTCGGGTCCTCGGGTCCGTCGGGGAACCAGGCCTCGACGAACGGGTTCCAGTACTCCTTCAGTCGGGCCGGGTCATCCAGCTGCTTCGCCGTACCGGTCAGCGAGACCCAGGTGTCGTTCGAGGCGAACGAGACTCCGGCCACGGGGTTCACCTCGAGTTCTGCTACCTCGTGGGAGTCGCGGGCGACGATGAACCACAGGTCGCCGTCGAACTCGGCCTCCTGCACGGTGAGGGGGCGCGCGACGAGTTCGCCGAGCGTGTTGACGGTGGTCACCATCGCGAAGCGGAAATCCTTGATGAGCTCGGCGACCTTGGCGACGTCGGCGGGTGAATCGGACATGTGTTTGTCTCCTTTTGTCGGTACTCGTCCAGCTTCATGCAGTGCGTGAGCGGCCGACAGGGGATAGACTTGAGCCTGCAAGGGGAGTATTCCCGCACGGCTGACTCGTCAGTACGGATCCATCGACGGATTCCGGGCAGCCGGCCTTCAGATCTCTGAGGGTGGAAGAGACCTTGGTCCGACGACACCCGACCGTGGAGTTACCCCTATGCACATCACCCCTCTGATCTGGCTGATCACCATCGCGGTGACGATCGCCTTCTTCGTCTTCGAATTCTTCGTGCACGTGCGCAAGCCGCACGAGCCCACCATCGCCGAGTCGGCTCGCTGGTCGGTCTTCTACATCAGCCTCGCCCTGCTCTTCGGAGTCGGCATCGGCATGGTCTCGGGGTGGAACTTCGGCGGCGAGTACTTCGCTGGCTACCTCACTGAGAAGGCTCTGTCGATCGACAACCTCTTCGTGTTCCTCATCGTGATGACCGGATTCGCCGTCCCCAAGGCGTTCCAGCAGAAGGTGCTGATGATCGGCATCATCATCGCGCTCATCATGCGCGGTGCCTTCATCGCCGTGGGTGCGACGTTGATCGAGAACGTGTCGTGGATCTTCTACATCTTCGGCGCCCTGCTGCTCGTGCTGGCCTACCGCCAGGCGTTCAGCGACCACGAGTCCGACCCGGCCAACGGCAAGATCGTGAAGTTCGCCCGCAAGGTCCTGCCGATCACCGACGACTACCACGGCGACAAGATCGCCGTGAAGATCGACGGCAAGCGCTTCTTCACCCCGATGCTGCTCACGATCGTGGCCATCGGCTTCATCGACCTGGTGTTCGCGGTCGACTCGATCCCCGCCATCTACGGACTCACCAACGAGGCGTACATCGTCTTCACCGCCAACGCATTCGCTCTTATGGGCCTGCGCCAGCTGTACTTCCTCATCGGCGGCCTGCTCGAGCGCCTCGTGTACCTCGCCCAGGGTCTCGCGGTCATCCTCGCCTTCATCGGCGTGAAGCTCGTGTTCCACGCCCTTCACGTCAACGAGCTTCCGTTCATCAACGGCGGTCAGCACGTGGAGTGGGCGCCCGAGATCCCGATCTGGTTCTCGCTCGTGTTCATCGGTCTCACGATCGCCGTCGCCACGGTGCTCAGCCTGCGCAAGACGCGCGGCGACGCCCGCCGCGACGAGGTCGAGGTCGCCGCCGACGCGAAAGAGGGCAGGCTCTAGGCCGCAGGCCCGCTCGCGCGGAGCGCATTCCGGATGCGGGCCACGATGATCGCGCGTGCGTCGCGCCCCACGGCGGTCGGCAGCAGCGGGAACACGTGCACCTGCCCGACTCCCTCGTGGTAGTCGAGCTCGACCCCGGCGCCCGCCGCCTTCTCGACAAGGAGGCGGGCGTCGGGGTTCAACACGTCGCGCGTTCCCGAGAACAGGGTGATCGGCCCGAGGCCCGCGAGGTCTCCGTAGAGCGGGCTCACGACCGGGTCGAGCAGATCGCGTTCACCGCGCCAGTACTCGGCCAGGACCTTGCCGCCCGGGGTCGCGAGCCACGGATCGCTGGGCTGAACTCGAGGGATCTCGGGGTTGCTCCATGTGAGATCCAGGGCCGGTGAGATGAGGATCGTCTGGGCGAGAGTGATGTCGTGGTCGTCGCGCAGGGCGAGGCCCGCAGACAGCGAGATCTGGCCGCCGGCGGAGTCGCCCCCGATGCTCGCGCTGCCGAAGCGATCGATGTTGCGTCGAACGAGATCGACGACGAATGCCGCAGTGTCGGCAGCCGTTCCGAAGGGAATCAGCGGGTAGATCGGAAGGGTGACGGTGGTGTTCGCCTCGGCCGCGATCTGTGCGGCGAGGTTCCAGTGCTGGCTCACGATCTCGTTGACCCATCCTCCTCCGTGCACGTAGACGAGGCTGCCCACCGGGGTTCCGACGCGCGGCGCGACCGTGTACACGGGCCAGCCGTCGCGATGCTCGACGTCGACACGAACATCCGGATGCAGGCGGCCGGGTGGGGCGTACGACGCCGGCCTGAGCTCACGGGCGCGCACGTGGCGCCGGGCCTCGTCGGCCGAGACGAAGATGCGATTGGCGTGGGCGATGCGCAGGGCGGGAGCGACGATGCCGCTCGGGAGGGTGACCATGCCTCCTATTCTGGAGTGCGCTCCTGCGCGTCGGCATCGCGTGCTCTCAGATAGTCGGCGTTGCTGCGCAGTGCTGGTTCGTAGCGGTCGATGTCGGGCGAGTGGATGCGATCGGCCGCCAACGAGAGCAGCTCGGCGACGGCCGCATCGCTGCGTGACGCCGCGTGCAACGACAGCGCGAGGAACACGCGCAACGAGTCGGAGTCGGGGTAGTCGGAGCACGCCTCGCGCAGAACATCGATCGACTCGTCGAAGAGTCCGAGGTTTCGCAGGGTGCTGCCGTATTGCAGCAGGCAACGACGGCGCGCATCGCCCTGCAGGCCTGCGGCGAGGGCGCGTTCGTAGAAACCGCGCGCCCGCTCCTCGTCGCCGGCCGTGTCGTACGCCCCGCCGACCTCGTAGATGGCGTGGGGGTGATCGGGATGCTTCGCCAGCAGCGCCGTGAAGTACTCGATCGTCGGGGCCATGTTGTCGCGGTCACGGCGCGCGTAGCCCTCGGCGATCGCCGCATCGAGCTCGGTCTGCGTCTCGTCAGGCGAAGACAAGCGCGTCTCCCGTCTCGAGCAGCGACTTGAGGCTCGAGAACACCATCGGCCATCCCTCGGTCACTCCGGCGAGGATCGCGCTGCCCGGGGCGAATCCGGTGTGGGTCACCGTGAGCTTCGACTGCGCGCCGAACCGCTCGACGTCGAACGTCGCGGTGGAGCGTTCCTCGGCGGCCATCGAGGCGCCGAGATCGTCGTCGTCGCCGACGGCGAGCACGAACTCGTCGGTGATGGTGTGCCAGGTGAACGAGAGGCGGTGCGGAGCCTCGGATTCGAGGATCACCTGCTCGGGGTCTGCGATCGTGGCGCCCGCGACCTGCCAGGTCATGCTCGAGCCCGGCATCCAATCGGTGATGTGGGTGACGCCCCAGAACTGGCTTGCCGACGACGGATCGGTGATCGCCTGCCAGATGCGTTCCGGCGTCGCGCGAATGTAGATCGTGTAGATGAATGATTCGCTCGACATGATCGTCACGTTACTGCGCGGGCCGCGACCACGCCATGCCTGCCGCAACACTGCTGCAACGCTGCCGCTAGGCTCCCGTCATGCCGTACGACGCCATGCCTCAACAGATTCCGACCCGAACCCTCACGCTCATCGCGAAGAAGCAGCCGCTCATCGCAACGAGCTGGGTGGCTCCCGATGTGCTGCTCGACGGTCATCGATTCCGTCTGGCCTGGGGACCGAACGTGCTCACCATTCCTGCGGACCGCCCTGTGCATGTTCAATGCGAGATGCCGTTCATCTTCACCTACGGCAGGGCGGTCGCCCTGCTTCAGCCGAATCACCTGCCCGAGCTCGAGTACAGTCCGCCCGCGTCGCAGTGGTTCCAGGGTGAGATCGGCGCGGTCGGTACGACGAAGACCAACGGCACGTGGCTCGTGTGGACTCTGCTCGGGGTGCTCGGCGCGGTCGTCGTGCTCGGACTCGGCACCGCCGTTCTCGCTGCTCTCATGGGCTAGAGATGCGCACGCGAGCGACGTAGTCTTCCGCCATGCCAATTCAGTCTTCCGCTTCGAGGATCGGGGCACTGCAGCCCGGTGAGATCTTCGTCTTCGGCTCGAACGCGAGCGGGCATCACGGCGCCGGCGCCGCAGCGCAGGCCCAGCGCGACTTCGGCGCCGTCTGGGGCGAAGGCTATGGACTGCACGGGCAGTCGTACGCGATCGACACGATGAGCGGACTCGGTGTTCTGGAGCGAGAGATCGGCACGTTCGTCGAGTTCGCGGAGATGCGCCCCGAGCTCACCTTCCTGGTCACCGAGATCGGCTGCGGAATCGCGGGCTACACGCCGGCCGACGTTGCGGCCCTCTTTCCGCGGGTTCCGTTGAACGTGCGACTTCCGGAGTCGTTCATCCGTGAACTGAATCCCGACCGGTAGGCGCACGCGTCGGGCACGCGTCGCAGATGCGCGCGTACAATCGACGCGTGAGTATCTCCCATTCGTTCGTGACGCCCTCCGGGCGTGAGGGGGTTGCCGGCCGACTTCTGGCCGGCATCAGGTAGCCCCGCCCCTCAGCCGCACGCGTTCATCGCGCGCGGCTCAGCGGTGTGCATCCCTTCTGCACCGTCCGAACGAACATCCACTCGCGCTGCATCTCGCCGCGAGTCGAATGAATTGGTGAGACCACATGTTTTCTCTGAACGACAAAACCATCCGCGACTCCTTCGTGAACGCGTCCCGCAAAGAACTCTCCGACCTCACGCTGCCCGCGGGCTTCGCCGAGATCGACTGGGCGAAGCTCGACTACTTCGGTTGGAACGACCCGAAGCGTCCCCGTCGCGCGTACGTCGTGGTTCCCGTCGGCGACGTCGCGGTCGGCGTGCTGCTGCGGCGGGCCGACACGAAGCCCGCATCCCGAGCCCAGTGCTCGTGGTGCCAGGACGTGCAGTTGCCCAACGACGTCGTGTTCTTCAGTGCCCGTCGCGCGGGCGCGGCCGGGCGCAACGGCGACACCGTCGGAACCCTCGTGTGCTCGGACTTCGAGTGCTCGCGCAACGTGCGCAAGCGCCCGACCATGGCGTACATCGGATTCGACATCGAGGCCGCGCGTCTCGACCGCATAGCGTCGCTGCAGATCCGCGCAGCCTCCTTCGCCGAAGACATCAGCGCGACCGCCTGACAAGCCCCGCGCGCTGAGGTGCGGAGATCGGTCGCTTCGGCACGCGTCGAAGCGACCATTCTCGGCACCTCAGTGGCGTGTGGCGGGGTCACGCCCGGTCGCGGCGCTCCCCGTGCATCTCGGTGAGCATGCGGTCGTGCAGTTCCGACTCGGACGAGTCGTTCGGGTCCATTCCGAAGAGCCAGGTCAGGCCACGCAGCCCTCGATCGTCGGTGCCGACGAGCGCGACCGAGATCGACTCGCCTGCGTCCGCCTCGCCGCGTGCCCAGGCGAGCGTCTCCGTGAACGTCGCATCCGACACATCGACGGTGCGCACCGCGCCGTCGGGAACGGTCGCGAAGTAGACGCGGAAGAGTGAGGAGTGCTGCTCCCAGGTGCTGTCGCGCTCATCGGAATCCACGATGTTCATAGCTTCGAGCCTAGAGCGACGGCCTCAACGGACGTACCCTTGCTGCACGAGACAAGGAGGTCGTCGTGACGATATCGCGCCTGCTCGCCCAGATGACGGTGAGCGATTCCGCGCAGTCCATTCCCTGGTACTCCCTGCTGTTCGGGCGGGGCCCCGACGCGCATCCCATGGACGGACTCGTCGAGTGGTATCTCGCCGACACGTTCGGCGTGCAGGTGTGGGTGGAGCCCGAGAGGGCCGGCACCTCGTGCATGGTGCTCGACGACGACGATCTGGATGCCCGGCTTCGGCTGCTCGACGGCGCCGGCATCGAGAACGGCGGCATCAGGCCCGCGACCGCGTTCCGGATCCTGCCGGTCGTCGACCCCGACGGCAACAGGATCGTCTTCGCGGGTTCCTGAGTCGACGGGCGCCAGGCGGAGCGTCGGTCCTCACCTTAATCCGCACCGCGCGTCACTGCAGTTCAGCACGGCCCCGGCCCACCTGTCGTCGTCTCTCGGCGGCCTGTCCTCGCCGGGTTCGTAGGAGATCGTGTCGACGGCTGGTCTGACGTCGCCCGCGAGTCTGTCGCCCACGGCGATGATCGGCTTGCCGCTCGAATCGAGGTTCAGGGCGAGCGCCTCGGTCGACCACAGGGCGTCGCCCTGAACCAGCTTCGCGATCGAGCGTGCCTCGAGTTCGCTGCACGTCGCGTCGAGACAGTCGATCAGGTCGAGGGATGAGCGCCGCTCACCAACGATCGCGATCAGCGGGCGGCCGGTTTCGTCGATGGCGAAGGCGGGAGTCCGCGACCCGGAGTCGAAGCCTGTCAGGTCTCGTGCATCGGCAGACGAGCAGGACGCGTCTGCGCAGGTGATGAGTCGCAGCAGAGAGCTCCCCTCGGCGCGCGAGAGGATGACGGGCAGCCCGTCGGCGCCAAGCTCGAGCCGTGCACCGAAGGTCTCGTCGTATTCGCTGTAGCGCGACTCGTCGCTCTCTGTGAGGCCGGCCAGTGGTGGTGCCTCGATGCGGGGCTCGGCACCGTCGGCTTTCGCCGAGATCACCCGCAGGGCGGGAATCGGTTCCGGGCTTCGCGAATCCTCACGGTCGGCCAGGGTAACGACCGCTGTGCCGTCGTCGGTGACGACGACGTCGATGGATGCGCTGCTCGGGCTCCCCCCGATCCACTCGAGCTGCGTCGTCTTCGTGGTGGCCGACGAGCAGGCGTCGTCGTCGCAGAAGACGATCCACATCGTCGCCTCGGGCGGACCGCCGGTGCGCCGTGCCACGGCTGCGATCACCGGATGCTCGCCGTCGTTCGATACGGCCACGGCACTACGGTCGGACACGGTTCGGGTGTCGACCTCGTCGTCTTCATCGAACGTCGAATCCAGCGTCGCGACCGTCGTGCGGCTTCCGGGAGGCTCCGGAGAGGACGGCTCGCCACTGCGGGTCGTTTTCTCCCATTCACGCAATTCGTCGGCGCTCGTCGATACCGCGTCGAGCTCGAACCGATTGTCGGCGGTGTCCTCTTCGTCTCCGACGAACATCCACTGCGCGGTGAAGAGATCGCCGTCGGCTGTACCGACCGTGTCTGTCGAGAGGTATGACGGCATGCCGAAGAGCGGTGCGCAGCTCGCGCCGTGGCAGAGCCTCAGCGAGAACCGGTCGTAGCCTGCATTGACGCTCAGCACGGCCGTGTCTCCGTCGCCCACGGGCAGGATGCTCGCCGAGTCATCGACTCCGGGCACGGTGACGGCCGAATACGACACGAATCCCCACGGGTTCACCAGCGCGAGCGGCGCCGCGAGCAGCGCGGGAACCAGCAGCACGGCCAGCCCGACGAGTGCGCCGCCGCGCGTGCCGGCATCCGGCTCTGGGTCTGCCCACGACGGCGTGGGATGCGGCACGATGGGCTCGGTTCCGATGCGGGCGCGGGTCTCCTCCCGAACGATCACGGCGCGCACGGCGATGGCTGTGATGAGCAGCGCGAACACCGCGGGAACGACGAGCCCGAGCGCGATGGCGACCATCGCGGAGAGCATGGACTGCATCATCAGGCCGGCGAGGAGCCTGAGGCCGACCCCGAGCCCGCCGACGATGAGGGCCGCGATGATCAGGCTGACACGCGGCGTGCGATCCTCGGTTCGTCCCGACACGATGTCGCGACCGGAACGCCAGCCGCGCGCGAGCGCCGTTCCCCATGACGTGTCGCCCAGCGCGATCTGCGGCCAGGCCAGCAGCAGCGGGGCGGTGACGATCAGAGCGATGAGCACGACGACGAGGCCGGCGATCGTCCAGAGCGGGGCGATGATGAGCGCGACGGATGCGGCCACGGCCGCGACGAAGAGGGCGAGCGCGCCGACGAACGCCAGTGCGACGAGGCCGGGGCGGCGGGCAGCACGACGCCAGGCGCCGCGAGCCGGAAGGCTGGAGTCGGTGGCGTTCGCGATGAGGGAGTGCGTGGCCGCGGTGATGCCGAAGGCGTGTCCCGCGCAGAGGAGGATCGCGGCGATCACGGAGGCCACGAGAACCGCGGTCGACGAGGCCAGCTGGGTGATGTTGCCGTTAACGATCACCACCGCGTCGCGCGGCACGATCGTGAGGGCGACCACCGTGGACAGGATCACGGCGACCACCACGGGAACCGCGTAGGCCAGCGCGGGCGCCGGAGACAGGAACGCCAGCTCGAACGCGCGGGGCGGACCGTACATGCGACGCAGGGCTGCGCGCTGCTCGGTGCGGGAGGGCTCGGGTGTCGAGGCCTGTGGGGCGGAAGTGGTCTGTGGGGCTGATTCGGGCACCTACAGGACACTAACAGCGGCACGAATGCCCACACAGGGGGAGAACTCCCCATGGCCCCATACGATTGAGACGGTGCAGACAGACCCGAACCAGCCCATCGCATCCGCCGAACCGGGGTTCGTGCGTGTGCGCGGCGCCCGCGAGAACAACCTGCGCGACGTCGATGTCGACGTGCCACGCGATCGCATCGTGGCCTTCACGGGCGTGTCGGGATCGGGCAAATCGTCGCTCGCATTCGGCACGATCTTCGGCGAGGCGCAGCGCCGTTTTCTCGAGTCGGTGGCTCCCTACGCCCGGCGCCTGATCGCCCAGGGCAGCACGCCGCATGTCGACGAGATCACGGGACTGCCGCCAGCGGTCGCCCTGCAGCAGCGCCGAGGTGCGCCGAGTTCGCGCTCCACGGTGGGCACCCTGACGACGCTCTCGAACCTGCTGCGCATGCTCTACTCGCGCGCCGGCACCTATCCGGCGGATGCGACGGGCCGGCTCGACTCCGATTCGTTCTCCCCCAACACGGCGGCCGGGGCATGCCCCCGCTGCCACGGACTCGGCATCGCGCACGACGTGACCGAGGCGACGGCCGTGCACGACCCGGCCCTGAGCATCCGTGACGGCGCGATCACGGCCTGGCCCGGCGCCTGGCAGGGCAAGAACCTGCGCGACGTGACGGCCGGCCTCGGCTACGACATCGACAGGCCCTGGCGCGAGCTGCCCCAGAAGGACAGGGACTGGCTGCTCTTCACCGACGAGCAGCCCGTGGTCGAGGTGACCCCGCAGCGCGATCGCGTGGCCAAGCCCTACAAGGGTCGGTTCTGGAGCGCCAAGAGCTTCATCATGCACACCCTCGCCGACTCGAAGAGCGAGGCGCAGCGAAACCGCGCCGAGCGCTTCGTCGAGACCGCGCCCTGCACGCTGTGCGGGGGCAGCGGGCTCACCCGGGCCGCGCTCGCGGTCACGTTCGCGGGGCACAGCATCGCCGAGCTGAACGACATGCCGTTCGCGGCCCTCGCCGAGGTTCTGCGTCCCACTGCAGAGCTGAAGACGGCGGGCGCCGCGCGCTCCGACCGCTCGTCGGGAGAGCTCACCGAGGTCGCCGTCACCATCTCGCGCGATCTGCTCGCCCGCATCGAGGTTCTCGTCGGCCTGGGACTCGACTATCTCGGTCTCAGCCGTGCCACGCCGACGCTGTCGCCCGGCGAGATGCAGCGGCTGCGCATCGCCACTCAGCTGCGCTCCGGGCTGTTCGGCGTGATCTACGTGCTCGACGAGCCGTCTGCCGGGCTGCACCCCGCCGACGCGGAGCCGCTCATCACCGTGCTCGAGCAGCTCAAGGCGTCGGGCAACTCGGTGTTCGTGGTCGAGCACAACATGGATGTCGTGCGCCAGGCCGACTGGGTCGTCGACGTGGGCCCCGGGGCCGGTTCGGGCGGCGGATGCGTGCTGTACAGCGGCGCCGTCGGCGGGCTCGCCGAGGTGGCCGAGTCGGTCACGCGGCCGTTCCTGTTCCCCTCGGGCGACGAATCCGCACGGCGGGCCGCCCGCGAGCCCCGCGACTGGCTGAGCCTGCGCGCGGTCTCGCGCCACAACATCCGGAACCTGGACGTCGACGTGCCCCTGGGCGTGCTGACGGCGGTGACCGGGGTGTCGGGCTCGGGCAAGTCGAGCCTGGTCGGCGGCGTGCTCGCCGAGCAGGCCCTGTCGGACGCGGCCGTCGACCGGGTCGTGCAGGTGGATCAGAAGCCGATCGGTCGCACGCCGCGGTCGAACCTGGCCACATACACGGGGCTCTTCGACGCGGTGCGCGCGACCTTCGCGGCCACCGACGAGGCGCGCGAGCGTGGCTACGACGCCGGCCGCTTCTCGTTCAACGTCGACGGCGGCCGCTGCCCGACGTGCCTGGGCGAGGGCTTCGTATCGGTCGAGCTGCTCTTTCTGCCGGGCAGCTACGCTCCCTGCCCCGATTGCGGCGGCACCCGCTACAACGCCGAGACCCTCGAGGTGCTCTACCGCGAGGCGTCGATCGCCGATGTGCTGGCGATGACCGTCGACGACGCGGCCGGCTTCCTCGCCGACGTGCCCGCGGCCGCGCGCAGCCTCGACACCCTGCGCAAGGTGGGGCTCGGTTACCTGCGACTCGGCCAGCCCGCGACGGAGCTCTCGGGCGGTGAGGCGCAGCGCATCAAGCTCGCAACGGAGCTGCAGCGTGCCCGGCGCGGCCACACGCTCTACGTTCTCGACGAGCCGACGACGGGCCTGCATCCGGCCGACGTGCGCCTGCTCGTCACCCAGCTGAACGGCCTCGTGGATGCCGGCAACACGGTCGTTCTCGTCGAGCACGACATGAGTGTGGTCGCCGACGCGGACTGGGTCATCGACATGGGACCCGGAGGCGGCGACAAGGGCGGGCGCGTCGTCGCGGCGGGAGCGCCGGAGGTCGTGGCGGGGCACGTCGACAGTCGAACGGCGCCCTATCTGGCGGCAGCGCTCGGCTCGGCGGTCGCTGCGGCGCCTGCTTCGGGCTGAGGGGCGTGCGACTCGTCGAACTCGTCAGGGGCGCGCAGCCGAGCCAGCAGATGCTCTATGGCGAACCCCGCCGGGGAGTCGGGTTCGCACACGATCACATTCATGAAGAGGCCGTCGGGAACGTCGAGCACCTGGAACGGGAGCTCGACCCAGCCGTAGCCCTCGACGAAGTTGGGAGCGAGTCCTGACGAGAACGGTCGGGCCTCGTGGGCTGCCCACATGGCGTGGAAGTCGGGGTCGGGCGTGAGCGTCGCGACCAGCTGTTGCAGGCGTGGATCGTCGGGGTCGGCGTGGAAGCGCAGGGCGGCGACGGTGTCGCTCGCGGTGTCGCGCCAGCGTTCGTTCGACCGGTTCTCGGCCGGGGTGCCGAACATCATCTCGACGTAGTTGTTGCCCGGCACGACGTAGCCGGGCGACAACGCCGCTGCGAGGGTGTTGACGAACAGCAGGTCCTGATTGCGATCGAAGATGACCGCCGCCGTTCCCGCCCACTGGTCGAGCATGGAGCGCAGAAGCTCGCTGACCTCGTGATCGGGCCGCGCCGGTCGGGAGTCGAAGGGAGACGGCAGGGCGAGTCTGTAGAGGTAGCTCCGTCCGCTCTCGTCGAGGTCGAGCGCGCGGGCCAGCGCGTCGAGCACCTGCTCGGAGATCCTGTGGTTCTGACCCTGCTCGATGCGCACGTAGTACTCGAGGCTGATGCCTGCGCGTTCGGCGACCTCTTCGCGCCGGAGCCCCTGCACCCGTCGTTGAGGATCGGACGGCAGGCCGACGTCTTCGGGCTTGAGAGCGGAACGTCGAGCACGCAGGTACTCCGCGAGAACCACCTGCTTTGCCGTCATGGGCTCCAGCATACGAGCATTCTGGAGCGGCCATGAAAGAAACGTGCGAGATGGAGGGACCCGATGTGGCCGACGAAAAATATTGGCACTCTCGGGTGTCGAGTGCTAACGTATTTTTCACAAGTTGAGTCAACCCGACTCAGGTTCAAGAAAGGGGAATTCTCATGGCAATGTCTTTTGATCCTTTCAGCGAGCTCGACCGGCTCACCGGTGACCTGCTGCACTTCCGCCCGGGACCGAAGTTCATGCCCGTCGATCTGTACCGAGACGGCGACCAGTACGTGCTGAGCGCCGACCTCCCCGGTGTCGATCCGGGTTCCGTCGATGTCGATGTCGACGGGCAGCTGCTGACCATCCGCGCGCAGCGCACGGCCGCCGCGCACGACGGGGTCAAGTGGCTCACCCGCGAACGACCGAATGGCGACTACCTGCGCCAGTTCAGCCTGGGTGACGGAGTCGATTCCGAAAAGATCTCCGCGAGCTACGACAATGGAGTCCTCTCCGTGATCATCCCGGTGAGCGAGAGGGCGAAGCCGCGCAAGGTCGAGGTCAAGGCCGCGCAGGCCGCCGACGAGCACAAGACACTGACCGTCTGATCGTCGTCGCACGAACAGCAGAACGCCAGGAGAGGGGCGGGCCGAGTGCCCGCCCCTCTCCGTTCTCCCACCCCGCCCCGAGTCCTGCGCGTGTGGCGGATAAGGTGAGCAGCATGCTTCTGGGACGCGCGTACTTCGCGGTTCAGGCGATCGCCGGAGCGGCCTGGTGGATCGCCGTCTTCACGGTGCCGTTCGTTCGGGAGGCGACCCTCGGTCGTCTTGACCCGATCGTGGTGGCAGTGTTCGACATCCCGCTCTTCGTCGTCGCGTCCGCCCTGGCGGCCTTCGGCATCCGCGCCGCCGCCATCGTTGCCGCGGGCTGGACTGTCGTGGTCGCCGCCGCACTCGCGGTCTACGCCACGGTCACGACCGAGGCCGGCTGGGGTGTTCTGATCATGGCCGCTGCCGCCGCCGCATCCATCGTCGGCGTGCTCCTGCAGACGACCGGCCGGGTGCCGACGGAGTGGATCGTGCGCGGCCCATTCGCCTTCCGCGCGGCGGAGGACCACTCGCGACGGGGTGCATATGCGGCGGCGACCGGTGGCCAGATCGTCGTGTTCTGGGGTCTGTTCCTGGTCGTGCTTCCCGTGATCATCGCGTTCCTCGAGAGGCGCTGGGGCGTCGGATTCGGGTTCGCCGGATTCGTGCCGCCCGCCGGCGTCGTCGTGCTCGTACTCGCGAGTGCCCTCGGGCTGTCGTCGGCCTTCGTCATGTCCACGCGCGGGCACGGCACCCCGCTGCCCTCGGCCATGCCCAACCGTCTGGTCATCGCGGGTCCATACCGATGGGTGCGCAACCCGATGGCCGTCGCCGGCGTCCTGCAGGGTGTCGCCGCGGGGCTGATCCTGTCGTCGTGGCTGGTCGTCGCCTACGCCATCGTGGGGTCGCTGCTGTGGAACTACGCCGTGAGGCCGAGTGAGGAGGCCGACCTCGAGGCCCGTTTCGGCGACGACTTCGTGCGCTACGCCGACGACGTGCGGTGCTGGTGGCCGCGGGTGCCACACGCGGAATAAGTTCATTACTTATATTTGGCGAATATTAGCGATAAGCTAATAGTGTGAGTTTTTTCGCATCGTCTATCGCCGTGATCATCGATGTCTCGCGATCGCGTGAGCATCCGGATCGCCGCGCTCTTCAACGGGAGCTCCAACGGGTGTTCGCTGAGATCAACGATATTGAACCCGGCGAGCAGCTGATCGAACCCACGGTGGGCGATGAGTTCCAGGCGGTCTATTCCGACCTGGGTCGGGCCCTTCGCGCGACGATGCTGACTCAGTTGTTCCTGCCGGTGGGGATCGAGTGCCGATTCGGCCTGGGCTCGGGCGAAATGCGCGCGGTCGGAGAGGGTGTCGTAGGTGCGGTGCAGGATGGGTCGGCATGGTGGCGCGCGAGAGAGGCAGTAAATGAAGCGAGAAAGCACGAATACTCGAAGCTCGGCTTTGTTCGTACCTGGTTTCGTGCGACAGACGCAGAGACCCGCGATTCCGGGATTCTTGGTGAAGAGAGCCTTGTGAACGCCTACCTGCTATCGCGTGATCACATCATCGGTTCGATGAGCGCCCGAGCGTGTCGTCTATTCCGCGGCCATCTCTTGGGAGGAACGCAAGCTCGACTTGCCGAAGACGAGGGCATCACCCAGTCTGCGGTGTCGCAGAGCCTGGCTAAAAGCGGAGCGAATGCTCTCGCGGCGAGCGAGTCTCTCCTGCTGGCGAGAGTGCTGTGATCCTGCTCGCTTTTCTTCTGTTCGGGCTGGGCGCAGCCGACTTCGTCGCCGTTCGAATCGCCGCCCTGGCAACGATCTGTTCGATAGCCATCGCTGTCGGCGTCGGTGGTGTCATGGCGACCGCCGCTGGGATCGACTGGTGGTGGGCGTGCTCCGTAACGGCGGCTATCGTCCTGTGGCGTTTCGCGACGTCGGCCCGTGTTCGATCGAATTTCGCAAGTCTCGTCGCGGTGTCGGGTCTCGTGGCCGTCACGATCACAGTCGTCGCAGCCGGGTCATCCATTCCCGAGCCGAGTGGTGCGCTCGTCGACTGGTATGACGAACTCCCATACAGTGCAGCAGCGAGTGTTTCTTTTACGACGTTTGCGTTGGTCGTCGGCGGCGCGTTGTTTCTCATCGAAACGTCGAACGTCATCGTTCGGCTCGCGTTGCGTGCGGAACAGGCGGCACCCCGTGCAGAAGAATCACACCCGAGCAACGATCCCCCGGTGGTGGCCGAGACGCCTTCGCACCCATTCGGCATGTTCGGCTGGAAGCGACGACTCCCGGCGCTTCAGCAGGACCCCGCTGATGATGTCGTCAAACTCAGAGGCGGGCGGTTCATCGGGCCGATCGAGCGTCTATTCCTTCTGGTCCTCGTTCTGGTCGGTCAATTCGGCGTGATGGCAGCGGTCGTGGCGGCCAAGGGCATCATTCGGTTTCCTGAGATCTCGAAAGACACGGAAGGCTCCAAAGCGGAGTACTTTCTGGTCGGTAGTTTCACGAGTTGGGCACTCGTAGCTGCGGTGGGCCTCCTCATCGGACTCAATGCACATGGGTCTTCGTGACCTCCGCAGATATCAGCACAGAACTAATATCCGCGTGAAATAAGTCCAGAGCTTATGTGACTCGGTGCCAATCGTGAGCCTGCGAGGCCGGTCGGCGACACGCTCTGACCGGCGTTTCATCAGGCTGCTCAGGGGTTCTGCCCAGAGCCATGCGGCATGCTGGACGACCCTGACCGTTCGAATGAAAGGCCCGAGATGAGCACCCTCCAGCGATTGATGAAGATGGCGTCGAAGGCACTCGATTCGTCAGGGCAGTCCACCTCGTCGCGGTCGGGTGGCACCGACTGGCGCGACCTCGTGCGCACCGCCGCAGATAAGGTCACGGGCGATGCCCGCCCGACCCCCTCGACACCCCGGCCGAGCGCGACGGGCGCGGCCACGCATCCGGCACCGTCTCGGGTTCAGGATGCGCCGGTGCACGACGTGCCCGTCTACGGCACGCCCACGGGGGCGCCGGTTCAGGACGCGGTGGCCGGACAGGCCGCCGCGAGCCCCGAGGACCGGGCCGCGATCGCCCGCTACGACTACCTGCTGAAGACCGCGATGCCCGAGCAGCTCGAGCAGGTGCACCGTGACGCATTCGCGCGGCTCACGCCGGCGCAGCGGCAGCAGGTCGAGTCGCGACTGCGCGACGAGCTTCCCGTCGGCGAGCAGCCGGCGTCGTCGTCGCCCGATGATCTGGCGCGTTCGGCCGTGCGCGGAGAGGCGCACAAGCCCGGATTCCTGCGCGGGCTCTTCGCGAAGCCCGGAGTCGCCGGGGCCGCCGGCGCCGTGGCGGGAGTGGGCGTCGGTGCTGTCGCGGGCGGGCTTCTCGCTGCCGTCGCCGGGGGAGCGGTGCTCAGCAGCGTCGCCGGCCCTCTGCTCGAGCAGGCATCGGGCATGGGCGTCGACTTCGAGGCTCTCGGAGGGATCGAGGGGCTCGACGGGCTCGAGGGCGGCCTCGGAGACGTGGCCTCCGGCGCGGGCGACTACGCGAGCGGAATCGGCGACCACCTCACCGAGCTGGGCTCGAACTTCGAGATCCCCGGACTGGGTGGGCTCGGGGGCCTCTTCGGCCGCGACTAGCCTTCCGCAGCACGCCGCAACGCAGGAAAAACCGAGCCGCCGCGATCGAAAACCGCCGCACTAGCTGGTCCTTCCTGAGTTGCAGCACGTCGTCCATGCCAGTCTGGACTCGTGACTGAACTTCTCGTCGTTCTGGTGGCCGCGTTCGCGGTGATCGCGGCGTCGACCCTGCTGGGCCCGCGGCTCGGTATCGCGTCGCCGCTGATCCTCGTCGCGATCGGCGTCGGCGCCAGCTTCCTTCCCCTCTTCGACACGATCGAGATCGAACCCGAGTGGATCCTGGCCGGGGTGCTTCCACCCCTGCTCTACTCATCGGCGGTGTCGATGCCGGCCATGAACTTCCGGCGCGAGTTCGGCGCGATCAGCGGCCTGTCCGTCGCCTTGGTGATCGCGAGCTCGCTCGTTCTGGGCGTGTTCTTCATGCTCGTGATTCCCGACCTCGGCTTCGCGTGGGGCGTGGCGCTCGGGGCCATTGTCAGCCCGACCGACGCGGTGGCCACGTCGATCGTCAAGCAGACCTCGGTATCGAAGCGGGTCGTGGCGATGCTCGAGGGCGAGAGCCTGCTCAACGACGCGACCGCGCTGGTGCTGCTGCGCACCGCTATCGTGGCAACCGCTGCGTCGTTCTCGTTCTGGGCTGCGGCAGGCACCTTCGCGTACTCCGTGGTGATCGCCATCATCATCGGCGTTCTGGTCGGCTGGGGCAACCTGGTGGTGCGCAAGCGGGTCACCGATCCCACGGTGAACACCGTCATCTCGTTCATCGTGCCGTTCGCCGCGGCCGTGCCCGCCGAGCTGCTGAGCGCATCCGGCCTGGTGGCGGCCGTGGTGGCCGGACTCGTCACGGGCATCCGGGCCCCGCGGTATCTCTCGGCGCAGAACCGGTTGTCGGACTCTCAGAACTGGCGCACGGTCGAGCTCGTGCTCGAGGGTGCCGTCTTCTTGACGATGGGGGTCCAGGTCTCGTCGATCGTGGCCAACGTCGAGCGCGATCACGCCGGAGTCGGGCCTGCGGTTCTCATCGCGGCCGGCGCCCTGGTGCTGACGATCGTCGTGCGCGCGGCCTACGTGGCTCCGCTGCTGTGGTGGCTCTCGACCCTGCGCAACCGCAACGCGAAGATGCAGGACAGGCTGCTCGAGATGCGCGAGAAGATGAGCACCCCCGAGGGGGCCGAGCAGATGTTCGGCGAGGCGAACGGGCGACGTCGCCGGGCATCCGACAACCAGATCGAGCGGCTGGGCCGCCGCATCGTGCAGTCGCTCGCAGACATCACGTACTTCCGCAACGCGCCGCTCGGGTGGCGGGATGGCACGGCCGTCGTGTGGGCGGGCATGCGCGGGGCCGTCACGGTGGCCGCGGCGCAGACTCTGCCCGACGACACCCCGCAACGGTCGGTGCTCGTGCTCATCGCGTTCGCGGTGGCTGTCATGTCCCTGCTCGTGCAGGGCGGCACGATCGGACCGTTGCTGCGCGCGATCTCGCCTCTGGTAGATCAGGCCGCGGTCGACGAGAAGTCGAATGCCGAGCGATCCCGCCTCATGCAGCTCATGAGAACGAGCGCGGATGCCGTGCCGCCCGCTCCGCCCGTCGAGCCGACGGTGCAGGGGTTCATCTCGGCGAAAGAGCATGAGCTGAGTGTGATCGCGGCGCAGAGAGCGGCGCTGCTCGAGGCCCGGGACCACGGCACCTTCGACGCCGACGTCTTGGCCTACGCACTGCGGATCCTCGACGCGTCGCAGATCGCGCTCGAGATGCGCGGAGGCCCGAAGGGCTGAGGCCGGCCAGACCGTTCAACAGGATGGATGGGCGACACGCCGTCTGCGCCAGCGCGAAACGCCGTGGTCGCCTCAATCCATCCTGTTGAACGGATTCGGAGACTAGCCGAGCTGCTTCAGTGCCTCGACTGTGCCGGCCCAGCTGTGCGACGAGATGGCGTCGGCGAAGGTGGAGTCTCCGCGTCCCTTACCGAGGTTCTCCCCCGTGGTGTCGTCGATGACCTCGACCGTGTGGCCCTTCTCCGGGCCGTCTCCGCTGCCCTCTTCGACGAACTCGATGCGCAGAACGCGTCCGTCGAGGCGGCCGGTGACCACTGCTCCGGTCTCGGTGTCCTTCGAGCTGTCGGTCATGAACGGCCCCGCTCCGAGGGTGGCGAGGGACTCGTTGACCTGGTTGATGAGTGAAGAGGTGTTCATGGTGCTCCTAATGGTTGACGAGGCATCAGGCTAACGACGTCGGCGCGTGCGCATCCAGCCCTTGACGAGCTCGGATCGCATCTCGAGTCAGCCGGCGTCGCGCTTCTCGTAGGCGTCGAAGATGCCCTTCGCGCTCTGCATGTCGAGAGGCATCGAGGTGTGCTCGTGCGTGATCTTCCACTCGCCGTCTCGCTTCTCCAGCGTGACCGTGATGCGGTTCATCATCGAGTCGACCTGCTCGCCATCGGCCGTGACCTCGGCGTATCGCACCGCAGCGTGGGCGAAGGCCACGTCGTCGCGCACCGTTGCCACGACCTCGGTGAATCGCGCCTCGCAGAGCTTGTCGCCCAGGCTCTCGAACCACATCGTCACCATCGGTCGCCACGCGTCGACGCCGGCGAACTCCCACATGCCCCACGCATCGAAGACGAGGGTGTCGTGCGCATAGAGCTCGAGAAAGCCCTCCACGTCTTTGGAGAGCACCCGGGAGGTGTAGTTCTCGAACATCGTCGTCACGGGATTGGATTCGAGGGGCATCTGCTTATCCTGCCGTTCTGTAGCGGATCATGGTGAGCGGGCCGAACACGGCGACCAGCCCCGCGCACCACAGGAGCGTGATGCTCAACTCGCCCGACGCATCCGTGCCGCCCATGAAGTCGCGCACGGTCGTGACCAGGTGCGACACGGGGTTGACCTCGACGAACGCCTGCAGCCAGGTCGGAAGCGTCGACGGCTCGATGAAGATGTTGCTCGCGAAGGTGAGGGGCGTGATGACGAGCATGCTCACCCCCATCACGGCGCCAGGGGTGCGGAGGACGAGAGCGAAGAAGGTCCAGAGCCAGCTGAAGCTGAAGGCGAAGACCAGGATCAGCAGCACGGCCATCAGCACGCCGGCGACTCCTCCCTCGGGTCGGTAGCCCAGCGCGAGTCCGAGTGAGATCGTGACGGCAGCCGAGATCGTGTAACGCACGGCGTCGCCGAGCAGCATTCCGACGAGTGCGGAGGGGCGCCAGATGGGCAGCGAGCGGAAGCGGTCGAAGACGCCCCTGTCGATATCGGTGCGCAGGGTCGACCCCGTGTACATCGTGATCATGATGACGCCCTGCACGAGCAGACCGGGCAGCACGTACTGCAGGTATCCGCCCACGCTTCCGGCGATCGCGCCGCCGAACAGGAATGTGAACAGCAGGGTGAACATGACGGGGAACACGGTGACGTCGAACAGCTGCTCGGGCACGTGCTTGATCTTGAGCAGCGCCCGCCAGCCGAAGGTGAGCGAAGTCGAGAGCGGCCCGGGCGGATTCGGTCGTTCCACGTCGGCCAGGGCCGCGCGCATTGCCGCCGCGAGCGACTCCGCGCTCGCGGGTACGACATCAGTTCGTTCGTCGAGCTTGTCGAGACGCGTCATGCTGCGGCCTCCTCGTCTGTCTGCGATTCGGATGTGTGCCCGGTCAGCGCAAGGAAGACCTCGTCGAGCGATGGCTGGCCGAGCGAGAACTGGGCCAGCTCGATGTTCTCGTCGGCCAGCGCCGTGAGCGCGGCGGTGACGATGGCCGGATCGGCGACGGTCGCGCTGACGGCGGCCGGATCGACCTCGTCTCGGATCTCGACACGCAACACCCGCGCGAGAACAGCGGATGCCCGTGGCCGGTCGGCCGGGTGCATCACGCGCACGTGCAATGCGCCGTTGCCGACCCTGGCCTTGAGCTCGCTCGAGGTGCCCTCGGCGATGACTCGACCTGTGTCGATCACGCTGATGCGATCGGCGAGCTGGTCGGCCTCGTCGAGGTACTGCGTGGTGAGCAGCACCGTGGTGCCCGACGACACCATGGCCCGGATGATGTCCCACACTTCGTTGCGGCTGCGCGGATCGAGGCCGGTCGTCGGCTCGTCGAGGAACAGGAGCTCGGGGGTGACGACGATGCTCGCGGCGATGTCGATGCGGCGACGCATGCCGCCGGAGTACTTCTTGACCTGCTTGTCCCGCGCATCCGACAGCCCGAACGCGCTGAGCAGTTCGTCTGCCCGGCGTGTAGCGCGGGTGCCGGTGTAGCCGAAGAGGCGGCCGATGAGGCGCAGGTTCTCGGCGCCGGTGAGGTCTTCATCGACCGACGCGAACTGTCCGGTCAGGCTCACTCGGCGACGCACCTCGTTGGCCTCTGTCACGACGTCGCGTCCCAGAACGCGGGCGGTGCCCGAATCCGGTTTGGTGAGGGTGGCCAGCATGCGGATGGTCGTGGTCTTGCCCGCCCCGTTGGGACCGAGGAAGCCGTGCACACCACCGCGGGGGATCGCCAGGTCGATGCCGTCGACTGCGATGGTCTTCCTGAATGTCTTCACGAGCGCATGTGTCTCGATCGCGAGTTCGGCCATGCGGCTCTCCTGAGGGGTCGGCTTCGACGTTATTCCTAGTAGGAAGATTGTAAACAGGAATCGACAGTTAATGCACGCGATGCGATGCGCGCGGCATGATGTCCTCGTGACGTCCCTCCCGCATTTCGCACACAGCCTCCGCCGCATGACCGGTCGGGATCCGCAGCAGGTCCACCGCGCGGCGACTCCGCTCGAGCTGCTCTTCGATCTGACCTTCGTCGTGGCCTTCGGTGTTGCCAGCTCGCAGACGGCCCACCTGCTCTCCGAAGGACACATCGGTCCCGCGCTGCTCGGATTCGGCTTCGCTCTGTTCGCGATCTCGTGGGCGTGGATCAACTTCTCGTGGTTCGCGTCGGCCTACGACACCGACGACTGGTTGTTCCGGGTGCTGACCATGGTGCAGATGATCGGCGTCATCGTGCTCGCGCTCGGACTGCCCGCGCTGTTTCATTCCTTGGACGAGGGGCACCACCTCGACAACACCATCGTCGTGCTGGGCTACGTGATCATGCGCGTTGCGCTCGTGCTGCAGTGGCTCCGCGCCGCCGCGCAGGATCCGGGCCGAAAGGTCGTCGCGCTCTCCTACGCGAAGAACATCGCTCTGATACAGATCGGATGGGTGGTCGTCGCCATCCTGCAGATTCCGATCGCCGTGGCCATTCCGATCTCGCTGGCGCTGTTCGCGGCCGAGATGGCGGCGCCCGTCTTCGCCGAGGGCAAGGGTGTGCGGTCGGGGGTGGGCTCCACACCATGGCACGCGCACCACATCGCGGAGCGCTACGGGCTGCTGGCGATCATCACGCTGGGTGAGGTGATCTTCGGAACGGTGACGGCAGCGACCGCAGTGATCGAGGAGTCGGGGTGGAACGGCGAGACCGCCATCCTCGTCATCACGGGGGTCGGCCTGGCGTTCGGACTCTGGTGGACCTACTTCATCCTCGATGCCGGCGCTGTTCTGCAGAGATTCAGGTCACGCGCGTTCGTCTGGGGCTACGGCCACGTGCTGATCTTCGCGTCGATCACGGCAACAGGCACCGGGCTGCACCTCGTGGAATACCTGATCGAACACCATACGGAGATCGGCATCGTCGGCACCGTGCTCTCCGTCGCCATTCCGGTCTTCGTGTTCATGATCACCTCGTTCGCTCTCTACGCCTGGCTGATGCGTTCACTCGATCCGCTCCACATCCTCCTGGTCGCCATCAGTGCGGCGTTTCTGGCCGGAGGTGTCATCGCGGCGGCGGCGGGTGCATCGATCGGCATCTGCCTCATGCTGGTCACGCTCAGCCCCTACGTCGTGGTCGTCGGCTATGAGACGATCGGTCACCGGCATCAGGCGGCGCAGCTCGCACGAGTGCGTGCCTGAATCGACCCGGCTGTTCCTCACTGAGCCGATTGTTCCTAGTAGGAATGGCCGTGTCGGGAATCTAAGGTTGCATCCATGGTGAACCCCGCTCTGTCGCCCACGGCGTACGCCCTGCTGGGGCTGCTCGTCTTCGATCGCGAGAATCCCGAGGGAATGACGGGCTACGAACTCAAGCAGCGCGCCGACTTCACTCTTCGCTACTACTGGGTGAGTCCGGCGATGAGCCAGATCTACACCGAGCTGCGCAAGCTCTCCGAGGCCGAGTTCGTCGAGACGGCCCCCTCCGACGGCCCGGCCCGCTACCGCGTGACCGAACTCGGCGAGGAGCAGCTGCAGACCTGGCTCTTCCACGGCGAGGTCGGATTCCCCATTCTCAAGCACCCGGTGGCGCTGCGCCTGCTCATGGGCCGGCTGTCGACGCCCGATCAGCTGGGCTCCATGCTCGAGACGCACCTGGATGACCTGGCCGCGCGCCGGGCCGACCTGCAGGGTGTGCGAGACATGCTCGGCGACGAGCATCGCGTTCGCTACGCCGCGATGGTGGCCGACTGGGGCCTCGCCTACTACGACAGCGAGGCGCAGATCGTGGCCGGACTGCGTGAACGCCTCGAGGGCATGGACTGACTCGCTACTCCGCGAGGGCGGCCAGCTCCGCCATCACGCGCGGGTGCGCCAACACGCGGAAGTGCCCGCCCGTGTCGAGCCGCACGTTCTTGGCGCCGACCAGTTCGCTGCCCGCGGGAACATGCGGGTCGAACTCTCCGTACACCGACACGATGCGGGCGTTCACCGACTCGTCGTGCGCCAGCGCCACGATCGTGGCATTCGTGGGCGAGAAGATCCGCAGGCTCGGCAGCACCATGAACCGCGCGTACGACGATCCGCCGAAGGGTGCGGCGACGGCGAGCATCGACTCGATCCGCGCGGCCTCCCGACCCGCCGTCATCGCATATTTGCCGATGAGCCCGCCTTTGCTGTGCGAGACGAGGACGACGCCGTGCAGGTCGTGGGTGGCCAGAAATGACGAAACGAGGTCTGCGGCCTCGACGACGGGGCGGTTGTTCCAGTTGAGCGCGTCGACCACGTACACCGGATGCCCACGGTCATGCATCGCGCGGATCATCGGCTGCATAAAACGCCAGGTCTCGTACACGCCGGGGATCACCACGATGGGTTTCGCGGTGCCCGACCGGAACGACGCGGGATCGGTTCTGCCGAGGATCGCCCGCGCTTGCCAGTAGAGAGCGTAGGCGTAGTCCCGTGCCCACCATCCGGCGATACTCAGCGTCCTCATGATCGTGGTCCATCTGCGGCGGACGTCGATGACGCGAGCCTTCCCGCTACGAAGCTGCGGAGAGCGCCCGCCACGGCTCGGGGAGCCGTGAACTGCACGACGTGCCTGTTGCGGGGAACCGTCACGAGGCATCCGATCGGCGCTCGCGCGACGAGCCGACGGCACCAGTCTTCGCTCGCGATCGGGTCATTGCCGCCGCGCAGCACCAGCAGCGGCCGGGTGAGCGACGCGACCCGCTCGTCGATCGGATAGCTGAGCATGGGTGTCGACTGCGCGAGAAAATAGGCGGGACCGCAGCGCAGATAGTCGAGAAAGACCACGGCATTGGTCCGCGGCGGCTCGCCCAGGATGTCGACAGCCAGCGCTCGGGACTGCGCGAGCAGCGAGCGGTGCTTCGAGTCGGATACCGGTCCGATGACCACGACGTGAGATGCGAGGTCGGGCCGGAGGAGTGCGAGTTCGACCACCCACTGCGCGCCCATCGAGTGACCGACGAGCACGACGTCGCGCAGTGCGAGCTCGTCGAGCGAGCGTGCCAGCAGCAGGGCCACCTCGCGCACGGTCGGCGAGAAGCTCGGCTTGAGCGTGCCGCCGAATCCGGGCAGGTCGAGCGAATAGACCGGGCCGTCGATCTCGAACTCTCGATGAAGGCGGGAGAAGTAGCGGTGCGAGGTGCCGATGCCGTGCACGAGCACGACTGCCGGCCGCGCTCCGGATGCCGCCACTGCGTCGCTCGCGTACGTGTCGCCGGCGAATACACGGATGCCGCTGGTCAGGGCGCGAGCGGAGGGCATTCCCTCACGGTAGGCCGTCGCGATGGATGTGCGGGGTGGCGTTGACCGCGGGGAGCGCGTCGGGTAGGCGGCATGCCTCGGCGAAGCCTGCCGAGTAGGGAAGAAGTCCTACTTGGCCGTGCGCGTCGACCACCATGCCCACGCGATCAGCAGGGGCTGGCCGAACAGGCGGCCGACGCGCTTGGCGTCGGAATCGAGACCGAACGCATCCCTATGGTGGATCGCCTGCGCGATGTTGCCGGGGAAGATCGCGGTGAAGAAGGCCGCGGCCAGGCCGCCGACCCGCTCGCGCTGCGAGCGCGGAGCGAAGAGCAGCGCCGCGCCGAGCGTGATCTCGGCCACACCGCTCAACAGAACGGTCGTGTCCTCCTTCAGGGGAACGAACTCGGGGACCTGCGCGCGAAAATCGTCGCGGGCGAAGGTGAGATGGCTGGTGCCGGCGAACACCAGAATCGCTCCGAGCGCGATGCGGGCTGCGGTGCGGCCCTTCGAGGCGGGCGTGTCGAGCTGTTTCGTCATGGGGCTCCTCGGGTGGATCGAATGGTCTGACTCGACGATACGCCTCGCATCCGAACGATGGTCGGGGGCCGACAGGTGCGCCGGTCGGATGCGCCGGGTCGGCTACCATCGCATGGCTCGTATATCTATGGGTCGGCCGCGATCTGTTGGTTCTTCGTAGATTGGCGGAATGAAGAAGTTCATCGCTCACTCTCTCGTCGCGACCGCCGCCCTGCTCCTGCTCGCCGGATGCACGGGCGAGGCTCAGGACACCGACTACATCGGTACGGCCACTCCGACCCCGTCGGTATCGGAGACGCCGACACCCACCCCCACGCCGACGGAGACGCCGACCCCGACGCCGACTCCGGCGGAGCCCGACAACATCTGACCCGTGCCCCACCCGGCCGTCGGTGCGGCGCGATAGCCTGCGGAGCATGAAATACGTGCCCCTCGGAACAACCGATCTGACCGTCTCCCAGCACATCCTGGGGCTGATGCGCATTCCCGAGCTGTCGGCATCTGAGATTCGCACGCTCGTGGGCGACGCCCGAGCCGAGGGCATCACCTTCTTCGACCACGCAGACATCTACGGCTCGGGCGGAAGCCCCGAGCACGTGTGCGAAAGCCTGTTCGCCGACGCGCTGAACTACACGTCGGCCGAGCGCGAGCAGATGGTGCTTCAGACCAAGTGCGGCATCCGGCCGGGCTACTTCGACTTCTCCTCCGAGCACATCCTCGACTCGGTGAACGGATCGCTGACGGCGCTCAAGACCGACTACCTCGACCTTCTGCTGCTGCACCGCCCCGACGCGCTCGTCGAGCCCGACGAGGTGGCCGCCGCATTCGAGCAACTGCACGCCGAGGGCAAAGTGCGGCACTTCGGCGTCTCGAACCACACGCCCGGGCAGATCGAGCTGCTGAAGAAGTCGGTCGCGCAGCCGCTCGTGGTGAACCAGCTGCAGCTGAGCGTCACCCACGCGCCCTCGATCACGTCGGGGCTCGCCATGAACATGGCGCATTCCGAGCAGTCTGTCGATCGGCACAACGGCGTTCTCGACTACTGCCGCCTCAACGACATCACCGTGCAGGCGTGGTCGCCGTTCCAGTCGGGCGGCACCGGCGGGGTCTTCATCGGAGACCGCGAGAACTACCCCGAGTTGAACGACGTGCTCGACGACCTCGCGGCCGTCTACGGGGTGACACCCACCGCCATCGCCGCCGCGTGGATCACCCGGCATCCGGCCCGCATTCAGCTCGTGCTCGGAACGACGAAGGGCTCGCGGGTGCGCGAGGCAGCCGCCGGCTCGGAGATCGAGCTGACCAGGCCGGAGTGGTATCGGCTGCTGGTCGCGGGCGGCGCCCTGCTGCCCTAGCGAATGAAGGGGATCGCGATGCGGTTGGGCAGTACTGTGCGCTTGTTCGCCGCGACGAGCCCCATGATGATCACCACGAGGTGGGCGATGCCGAGGGCGAAGAAGAGCACGACAGGAATGCCGATGGGGAAGAACCCCGTGCTGTCGTCGCCGCGGGTCGCGAGCATGATCGCGAAGAAGAGAAAGTCGATCACGATGTACGCGATGAGGCTGAGGCCCCAGTTCGCGGCATGGCGCGCGTTCTCGGCGGCGAGCTCGCCCTTCGTCTTCTGCGAGGGGTACACCGCCGCCATCACGATTCCGGCGACCAGCAGGCTCAGGTAGGGGATGGGGATGTAGGCGAGGAAGCCGAGTCCGTAGGGCAGGGCTCCCGTAGTGGGAGTCGCGAGGGGCTGCGAGTAGCCCTCCGGCGGATACGGTTGCTGCCCGACCGGATCGGGGTGGCCGGGAGTCCGGGGTGGCAGGGATTCGTAAGAGGATCCGGTTGTCATGGTTCCACGCTATCGATCGGTCTGCTCATCGAGAATGGGGAGAAGTCCCCACTCAGGAGCCGTTCCGTGTGCGCGACTACGCTGGACGGATGCGCACCGCCGGGGTCGATCTCGCCGCCGAGAACAAGGGAACCGCGCTCGCGGTGATCGACTGGTCGGGCGCCAGGGCCACGCTCGCGGAGCTTCGGCTCGGGGTCGGCGACGCGCTGATCGCCGAGGCGGCCACCACGGTCGACAAGCTCGGCATCGACTGTGCCTTCGGCTGGCCCGACGAGTTCGTGAGCTTCGTCGTCGCCCACTCCGACCACGAATCCGTCGACGGGCTCGAGGTCGACGGAGGCATGGACTGGCGCCGCACCCTCGCCTACCGCGAGACCGATCGCCACGTGCGTGTCAAGACGGGCCGTTGGCCGCTCAGCGTATCGACCGACCGGCTCGGCCTCACCGCGATGCGGTGTGCAGGTCTGCTCGGCCGCATCCAGGCCAGGGGCATCGAGGTCGATCGCTCGGGCGCCGGCGTCGTGGTCGAGATCTATCCCGGTGCGAGCCTCAGGCTGTGGGGGTTCGACACCACCGGGTACCGGGTGGGCGCGCCGGCGCGCGAGCTGCTGCTGGCGCAGATTGTGGATGCCGCCCCGTGGCTCGACCTGCAGGGTTTCGCCGACCTCATGGTGCGGTCGGGCGACGCGTTCGACGCCGTGATCGCGGCCCTCGCTTCGCGAAGTGCGGCGCTCGGCCACTACGACGCCCCGGCGCCCGAGCAGCTCGCCCGCGCGCGCCGCGAGGGCTGGACCGCCCTGCCCACGGCCCCACTCTCCGCGCTGCGGCCGGCGTAACCGCGCCCGCCCGGCGCATCCGCTGTCTGACGACCGGACGCGGATGGCCCCAGGGGGAGCGGATGCGGCGCGGCACGCTAGTGAAGGGCGGCGGCCATCGTCACGCGCAGGAAGTCGAGCTTGGCCGCGGCCTCCGACGCCGCCGGTGCGGTGTAGGCGACGATGCGCAGATCGGTTCCGGCGACACTGAAGACATCGCAGTCGAGTGCGATGTCGCCCACCAGCTCGTTGCTCACGACCTTGCTCTCGGACTCGTGCTCGCCCACGATCCCGCTCTCCCACAGCACCCGGAACTCCTCGCTCGTGGAGAGCAGTTCGGCGATGAGAGCCCGCACCCCGCGGTCTTCGGGGTACCGGCCCGCCACCCGACGCAGGTCGGCGACGAGAGACGAGCCGAAGGCATCCACGCTGCCGGAACGGCTCACGATTCTGCCGCCGCCGTCGCCGAGCATGAGGTTGCCGAAGTGCGCGCGAAGCAGATTCGGGCGGCCCGACGCGGGTCGCACCGGCTCGCCCAGGAGCGCGGTCCACAGCGGGCTCCAGCTCAGCAGGTCCCACGATGCGGTGAAGACGGCGACGGGAATCTCGCCGAGCCGGGCCACGAGCCGCTGCACTCCCGGAGGGATGTGCGCGGGCACCTGATGCGGGGAGGGAGGGAGGAGGCCCGCCAGAACGAAGAGGTGGTCGCGCTCCGCATCGGTGAGTTGAAGGGCTCTGGCCAGAGACGAGGCCACCTGCTCCGATGGCCTGCGCGCCCGGCCCTGCTCGAGACGCACGATGTAGTCGACGCTGAGCCCGGCGAGCGAGGCGAGCTCCTCGCGCCGCAGGCCAGCTGCGCGGCGGGAGTCGCCGGCGGGGAAGCCGACGTCGAGGGGCGAGAGCCGGTCGCGCCACGCACGAAGGAGAGACCCGAGATCGCCGTGCGCATCCTGCATTCACTCAGTGTGACAGCGGGTTGCCCGGGCTGGGTGGTACTGCGCGTCCGTACGCTGAGACGGGCCACGACAGGGGTGCGCGGTCGGCGCAGACTTCTCGACATGACAACAACACTGATCACCGGGGCCAACAAGGGCCTCGGCTACGAGACGGCCCGCCGACTCATAGAGGCCGGCCACACCGTGTGGATGGGCGCACGCGACGAGACCCGCGGCCGCACGGCCGCCGACGAGCTGGGCGGCCGGTTCATTCCGATCGACGTGACGAGCGACGAGTCGGTCGCCGCCGCCGTCGACACCATCGTTGCGGCGGGAGGAATCGACGTGCTCGTGAACAACGCCGGCATCTCGCAGCCCTACGTGCCCGCCGAGGAACTGGCCCCCGACGACGCGACCCGCGTTTTCGAGACCAACGTCGTGAGCATCGTGCGCATGACCCGCGCGTTCCTGCCCGTGCTGCGCCGCTCCGACGAGGCGACCATCGTGAACGTCTCGAGCGGAATGGGCTCGTTCGCGTCGGTGCTCAGCCCGGACCACATCGAATCGACCATCATCGCGCCGATCTACCAGTCGTCGAAGTCGGCGGTCACGATGCTCACGGTGCAGTACGCGAAGGCCTACCCCGAGATCCGCATCAACGCGGCCGACCCCGGCTACACGGCCACCGATTTCAACAACAACAGCGGCCCGCAGACCGTGACCGAGGGCACGGACGCGATCGTGGAGCTCGCCACCCGCGGCGGCGCGGGGCCGACGGGCACCTTCATCAACAGAGACGGAATAGCTGCCTTCTAGCCGGCGGTGGTCTCGATACGGCCGCGGGCGGCCTACTCGACCAGCGCAGTGGACGCGCCGGTCGAGTAGTCGCGCGAGGAACGAGCCGGCGTATCGAGGCCATCCCGCCAGATCGCTGTAATCTGGCGGGATCGGGAGGGGGTCGCGCCATGGCCGACGACAAGAAGAACAACGACGGATTGACCGATCGCGGCGCATCGCGTCGCAACTTTCTGCGCACGGCCGGCATCGGGGTCGCGGGTCTTGCGGTGGGTGGAGCCGCCGTCGGCGGCGTGACCGCCGGCATCCGATCGTCTGAGGCCGATGCCGACGACCTCGGCTTCACGCCGCTGCCCGTTCGCAGCGAGCCGGGCTTCGACCATGTGGTCGTGGTGATGTTCGAGAACCGCTCGTTCGACCACATGCTGGGCTGGCTCTACGAGTCGGGACAGGAGCCCGCCGGGCAGACCTTCGACGGCCTGCACCAGGGTTCGTACAGCAACCCGGGCGAGTCGGGCGAGGCCGTGCCCGCCCACGTGTACAGCGGGCCGACCGACCAGATCATGGCTCAGCCCGATCCCGACCCGGGCGAGTTCTATCCGCACGTGAACACGCAGCTCTTCGGCACGATCGACCCCGAGAGCAACTCCGACCTCAGGAACCCGCTCAAGGAGCCGTGGAACCTGCCGAAGGACACGTCGAAGCCGCTCAACAACGGCTTCGTGAAGGACTACATCGTCAACTCCACGCTCTCGCGCGGACGCAAGCCCACCCCCGAGGAGTACGCGGTGGTGATGGGCGGCTTCTCGCCCACGATGCTGCCCGTGCTCTCGACCCTGGCGAAGAACTTCGGGGTCTACGACCATTGGCACGCGGCGGTGCCGTCGCAGACGTTCTGCAACCGCTCGTTCTTTCACGCGAGCACATCGCACGGCTACGTCACGAACGCCGAGAGCGCGGGCATCGGCAAATGGCTGGATGCGCCGGCCGTGCCGACCGTGTTCACCCGGCTCGAGGAGGCGGGCAAGTCGTGGCGCGTGTACTACGACGCCCAGCAGGTGGTCTCGCTGACCGGGCTGCTGAGCGCGCCGTCGATCGAGAAGTACTGGAAGAGCAACTTCCGCAGCATGGAGCAGTTCCATGACGACGCCGCGAAGGGCAACCTGCCCGACTACGCCTTCGTCGAGCCGCGCATGGTCTTCGACCACAACGACATGCACCCGCCCGTGGTGCGCCGTTCGAAAGACAGCACAGACCCGCAGACGCCCGAGATGGCGTCTGCCTTCTCCGACATGCGGGCGGGGGAGCAGCTGCTCGGCGAGGTCTACACGGCGGTCAAGAACGGCGCCTCGGCCACCGGGTCGAACGCGATGAACACGGTGCTGCTCGTGACGTTCGACGAGCACGGCGGGCTCTACGACCACGTCGCGCCGCCGACCGCCGTGCCTCCGGTGAAGAACGAGGGTCCGGGCGAGATGGGCTTCGCCTTCGACCGGCTCGGGCTGCGTGTTCCCACGATCGTGGTGTCGGCGTACACGAAGGCCGGCACGGTGATCAACGACGAGATGCACCACGGGTCGCTCGCGAAGACCCTCGCCGAGCTCCACGGACTCGACCCGCTCACCGAGCGCGACGCATCCGCCACCCCGATCTTCAACGCGGTGAATCTCACGAAGCCGCGGCAGCCCGCGCTCTGGCCGACGGTCACGCCGGCCTACGTTCCGCCGAACCCCGAGGCGAACCCGCGCGCCGACAAGGATAAGGATCGCACCCGCCCGCTGACCCCGCCGGCGCTGGGGCTCATCGGAATCCTGCTCGCGAAGTACGAGCCGGACGCGCCCCTGCCCGACAACTACGCCGACGCCTACGACGTGCTCATGAAGCACGGAGACGGACTGTTCGGAGTGCGCGACTGACCGCTGTCAGCGCTTGTGCTTGCGCGCCTTGGCTTTGACGACGGCCTGCACCCGCGCCCAGAGCGAACCGTATGCGCGAGCCGCCTCGGTCGTGGGCGAGAAGCTTCCGATGGGTGCGCGCTCCGTGCCCATCCGTTCGACCTGCACGGTGGCGGGCACGACCACGTCGGTGACCGACTTGTGGGCGGAGGGCAGCTGCTCGACCGCCTCGCGATGCACAGTCTTGCGACGGTCGACCATCGAGAGGAACGCGACGACAGGTGCCTTCGAGATCGAAGCGACGAACTCGGCCACCTGCTGCAACGAGCGCATCGACAGGGGCGACGGCACCAGGGGAAGCACGACGGCATCGGCCGAGAAGATCGCATTCTCCGCCACCAGCGAGGCGCCGGGCGGGCAGTCGAGCACGACCACGTCGTAGTCGTCGGCGACCTGGCCGAGAATCTTCGCGACGCGCTGCTCCGACTTCTTGGCCTGATCGAACACGAGGTCGAGATCGCGGTAACTGGCGTCGGCCGGAAGTACGTCGAGGTTCGCGTACGCGGTCGAACGGATGGCGCCGGACACCTTGTTCTTGCCCCCGACGAGGGCCCCCACCCCGCCCTTCACCTTGGGCTTCACCTGCAGCAGGAAGGTGGTCGCGCCTTGCGGGTCGAGATCCCAGAGCAGCACGCGGAAGTCTTTCGCCGCCTCCCAGGCCAGGTTCACCGCGGTCGTGGTCTTTCCCACACCTCCCTTGGTGCTGTAGACCGCGACGACCTTCACGACGGCTGCGACGAGTCGAGTGCAGCTGTCAGATCCGCCTTGTTCATACGGGTGTAGCCCACGATCTTGCGGGCCTTCGCCTGCTCGCGAAGATGGATGAGCGTGGGCGTGGAGGGCTGCGGGGTCGGCAGCGGCTGATCGAGGGGCAGCGGCGCGTCGGTGGGCAGCGGAGCGGTCCCGGGCTGAGCCCCGGCCTCGGGGGTCTCGGTCGGGGCAGTGGCAGACGGGGCCGCAGCGGCTTCGGCGTCAGCCTTCTTGGAGGCCGACTCCAGCTTGCGAGCCGCCTTGGCGTGCTTCGCCGCGAGCTTCTCGGTCTCTTTCGAGAGTTCGAGGGCCTTCTTGCGCAGCTTCTTGCTCGACTTGCGCACTGCGTCGTGGGCGGCCTGAACAGACTTCTCAGCGCGGGCGAGGGCTTTCTTCGCCTGCTTCTCGGCCGTCTTCTTCGACGCGTCGTTCTTCTTGTCGTTCTGTGCCATCGTGTTTCCTCACTTCGTCGGCCGCAGTGGGCCTCCCACCACCGTAGCGACGGGGAGTGTGAGGGCGGCCGGACTCACAGGCAACGCCAGAACTTGACCGTACTGCAGGACGTTTCGTCAGGCGGTCGGTGTGTCGTCGGTCGAAACACGGAGTGTCGTCGATTCGTCCTGTCGAACGGTCGGGGCAGTCGCGTTCAGCTGATCAGGTTGTGAGAAGGAGGGGTGCGAAGTCAAGCCTTCTGCAGAAAACAGTCTTCTCGACCACGCTCGAGGGTGACCGAGCATTCTGCTCGCCCACTCCACGCAAAGGATGCCCCGTGTTTCTTCGACTTCTCCCATTCATCCTGTCAATCGCGGCCAAGCAGCTGAAGAAGCGCCAGGCGGCCGACGCCAGGGGAGGAAAGTCGACCGGTCGGGGCCAGAGCCGCGGGCGTGGACGTCGTCGTCGCTAGTTCCTCACCTATCACAGGTCGTTTCGTCAGGCGGTCGGTGTGTCGTCGGTCGAAACACGGAGTGTCGTCGATTCGTCCTGTTGAACCGTCGGCGACCCCTCGAGTTGGGCGGCCAGCGCGCGCATCGCGTCGTCCAAGGCCGCGAGCTGCTCGGCCGTCAGGGCGCTGACGAACAGCCTCTGCACCGAGTGGAGGTGCGGTGACGAGGCGCGGCGGAAGACGCGGGCACCCTCGTCGGTGAGCACGACCCAGGCGCCGCGGCTGTCGTCGGATGCCCGCTCCCGCGCGATCAGCGCGCGTCGCTCCATGCGCCCGAGGTGGTGCGAGAGGCGGCTGCGCTCCCAGCCGATCTGCTCGGCCAGCGGTGACGAGCGCAGCCGGTGGTCGGGCTGCTCCGAGAGGGCGAGCAGAACCCCATAGTCGCCCGACGAGACGCCGGATGCCTGCTGCAGCTCGACCTCGATGTGCCGCTTCACGAGGTCGGTCGTCTCGGTGAAGGTGCGCCAGACCCGCAGTTCGTCGCGGGTGGGCGACCTCCGGCCGGCGGATCCACCGACGACCCGGGGCTCGGCCTCGTCCTCGGGAATATTCACGACGCTCCATTCATTTGACATGTCAATTAGATCATCAAAGGACGCGATCATGGCTGACATCGAATTCGGGCTCGACACCTTCGGAGACATTCCGCAGACGGACACGGGAGAACTCGCCTCCCACGCGCAGGCGATCCGGCACGTGGTCGCCGAGGCGGTGCTCGCCGACCAGCTCGGCATCGAGGTCTTCGCCGTCGGCGAGCACCACCGGCCGGAGTACGCCATCTCGAGTCCCGAGACCGTGCTGGCGGGTATCGCTACGCAGACCGAGCGCATCCGACTGAGTTCGGGTGTCACCGTTCTGAGCTCCGACGATCCTGTTCGCGTGTTCCAGCGCTTCGCCACCGTCGACGCCCTCTCGAACGGGCGCGCCGAGGTGATCCTGGGACGCGGCTCGTTCACCGAGTCGTTTCCCCTCTTCGGCTACGACATGAACGACTACGACACCCTCTTCGAAGAGAAGATCGAGCTGTTCTCGCGCCTGCTCACCGAGCGGCCCGTGAGCTGGAGCGGCACGACCCGCGCCGCACTGCACGACGCCGACGTCTTTCCCAAGACCGAGTCGGGGCATCTCTCGACCTGGGTCGGCGTGGGCGGCTCGCCGCAGTCGGTCGTGCGCACCGCTCAGTACGGATTCCCCCTGATGCTCGCCATCATCGGCGGCAGCCCCGAGCGCTTCGCGCCCTACGCCGATCTCTACCGACGCGCGGCCGAGCAGTTCGGCACCACGGCGCATCCGATCGGCATGCACTCGCCGGGCTTCATCGCCCGCACCGACGACGAGGCCAAGGAGATCTTCTTTCCCCACTACAAGGTGATGCGCGACCGCATCGGGGCTCTGCGCGGCTGGCCGCCTGTGACCCGCGCCGAGTTCGAGAACGAGGTCGCGCACGGCTCGATGTACGTGGGCTCGCCCGAGACGGTCGCGCGCCGCATGGCGAGCGCGATCGCTACGCTGGGGGCCGGGCGATTCGACCTCATCTACTCGGCCGGCACCACCCCGATGAGCGACCGGATGCGTGCGGTCGAGCTCTACGGAACCGAGGTCGTTCCCCTCGTCCGCGACATCCTGGCCTGAGAGGCGCCCTCATGCATTCCTTGACCGACCCGAAGAAGGCGACCATCGGCATCCTCGGCGCCGGAAAAGTGGGCACCGTGCTCGCCCGTCTCGCGATCGCAGCCGGCTACCCCGTGCTCATCGCGAGCTCGCGGCCGCCCGCCGCGATCGAGCTCACGATCGATGTGCTGGCGCACGGCGCCGGGGCGACTACTGCTTCGGATGCCGCGGGCCGGGCCGACATCGTCATCCTGGCTCTTCCGCTGGGCAAGGCCGTGCCCCTCGACGGAGTCGAGACCCTGCCGGTCGACCAGCTGCGCGGAAAGATCGTGATCGACGCCATGAACTACTGGTGGGAGGTCGATGGAGTTCGCCCGGATCTGACCGGTGACGACGTCACGACCAGCGAGCTGGTGGCGGCGGCCCTGCCCGGCTCTCGCCTGGTGAAGGCGTTTAACCACATGGGCTACCACGACCTCGACGAAGGGGCGCGGCCCACGGGCGACCCCGATCGCAAGGCGATCGCGCTGTCGGGAGACGACGTCGCGGCCAACGACGTGGTCGCCGACCTCATCGACTCGCTCGGCTTCGACGCCGTCGACCTGGGCCTGCTCGTCGAAGGCGCGGTGCTGCAGCCGGGGCGTGAGCTCTTCGGCGCGAACCTCGGTGCCGCCGAGATCCGCGACGTCGTGGAGCAGGCCGCCGCCTGAGGTCAGGCGCCCTGTGCGCGGTGCTCCATCCGGCCGAGTGCGCCGTATCGGGCGAACGCGCCGTCGGCGCAGGAGCGTTCGCCGGATGAAGGCGCGCTCGACCATGAGGTTGCGACACGCGTGAGCCGAAGGGTCAGGCCTTGTCGTGCAGGGTGATGGCGTAGCCGTCGGGGTCTGCGAAGGTGAAGGTGCGGCCGAACGGGCCGTCGACGGGGGCGGAGACGATGGTGAACCCGTCGGCGACGAGGGTGTCGTAGATCCGCTGGGCGTCGGGCGCGTGCATCCAGACGCCGACACCGAGGCCGAGCTGGGCGCCCGAGTTCAGGTCGACGCCGGGCATCGCATCGCGCACCGCGAAGGCCGCGGGCGTCGTGCCGAAGACGATGGCGTGGGGCGGGCCGGGCTGGCGGGTGAGTCCGAGGTACTTCTCGTAGAACGCGGCGGATGCCTCGATGTCGCGGACCTGCAGTGAGATGAAGCCGGGGCCGGATGCGGTCATGATGTTCTCCTTCGTGAATGTCAGTTTGTTGACATACTCAGTATGTCAGAATATTGACATGAGTCAAGACGGATCAGGAATCGAGCTGGAGACGTCGTTGGGGTACTTGATGAAGGAGGTCTCCAGTGCGCTGCGCACCGCCATGGAGGCCGTGCTGCGTCCGCTCGGCATGAGCGTCACGCACTACTCCTGCCTCGAACTGCTCGCCCAGCGGCCCGGCCTGTCGAACTCGGAGCTCGCCCGCGGCACGTTCGTGACGAGGCAGGCGATGAACGTGCTGCTGCAGGCGCTCGAGGCCGACGGGCTCGTCACGAGATCGGAGCAGCCCGCCTCCGGGCGCGCTCTGCCGACACAGCTCACGACGGCCGGCCGGGCTCAGCTCGCCACGGCCAGCGCCGCGGTCAGGGAAGTCGAGGACCGCATGAAGTCGGGCCTCGAGGCTGGCGAACAGGATGCGCTGCGCGCGATGCTGTCGACCTGCGCGGCATCGCTGCGGGCCTAGGCCGGGTCCGACAGCATCGCCGTGATCAGCGTGATGCCGCCGAACACGAACACGACAAGCGCGATGGATGCGAGGGCCGATGCCACGGCGGCCTGCAACGCCCACGCACGCGCCCTCGGGATGAGGCACACGAGCAGCAGCACTGCCGTCGGTGCGACCAGGCACACGATGAGCCCGGTGTCGGAGATGATCACGCCGAGCAGCTGAAGGATCAGGTAGCAGAGGGGCACGCCGGCCACGCCGACGATTGCCCCGACGGCGATCGCGCCGGCGCGCAGTCTCCTCGGCCCGCGCGCGGAGGGCGCGGGGACACCGGGCTGGCTCTCGGGCACGTTCGCGGTCGCGGGCATGCGCCCATCCTTCACCTATCGAGCACGGAAGGGAACGCCGCAGCTACTCGAACTGCGCCAGCAGCCTGTCGTAGGCCGCCTCGATGTGCGATTTGCCGACCTTCGCCGCCGCTCCTGCGTGACGGCTGCGCAGCGTCTGCAGCAGTTCGCCGTGTTCGCGCACGGCCCGGGCTCGATAGGCGGTGTGCTCGCCGATGCTCTGAGAGAGGAACAGCTGCACTCGCGAGCGCAGCGGAACCCAGGTGGCGTAGAGCAGTGAATGCTTGGCGGCCACATAGACCCGGTCGTGGAAGTCGATGTCGAGCTGAATCAGCCGTGCGTCGTCGAGCGCATCGATCGCCCGCTGCATATCGTCGACGATGCCCTGCAGGGCGGCGAAGTCGTGCTCGGTCGCATTCTTCGCGGCGCTTCGCATGGCGAAACTCTCGAGTACGACCCGCAAGCTCGCGAGTTCCCTGACGTCCTCCGACGTGACCCGCACCACAGAGGCGCCGCGATGCAGGCGGATCTCGACGATCCCCTCCTGTCGCAGCTGCCCGAGTGCCTCGCGCACCGGTCCACGGCTCACGTCGAGGCGGGTGGCGATCTCGACCTCGCCGAGCCGCGATCCGAGCGGGTACTCTCCCGAGAAGATCGACTGGCGGATACGTTCCGCGACCTCATCGCCGAGAGAGCTCCTCGCGGCCGGATTGATCTCAGCGGATCTCATCTCCACCCTGCGCCTCGCTTCGTCTCGTTCCGGCGGCCAGCGGATGTCCGTCGTCGCTCCTCGGTTGGCTAGCATTGCACAGCCCTGCCGGAGGCCGCCCCGCGACCCTCGCTCAGACTCTCATTCGCGACTTTCCTCAGGCAGCCACAGCACGGCATCCACCTCGACCGTCACCCCGTTCGCGAGCTCGGACACGATGGTGGTACGAGCCGGCCCCGGCTCGGCGAAGAACTCCGCATAGACCGTGTTGAACTCCGACGTCTGCCGGCCCGGCGCGAGATAGACGGTCACCTTGACCGCGTCAGCGAGGCTGCCGCCGGATGCCCGTGCCACGGCTTCGAGATTGGTGAGGGTCTGGCGCACCTGGGCCTCGAAGGGCAGCTCGCCGAGACGGTTGCCCACGGCGTCGCGCGGCGTCTGGCCCGACAGGTAGACGATGTCCCCGGCGCGGATGGCCTGGCTGTATGGTCCCGCCGGAGGTGGCGCCTCGTCGGTGCGGATGGGTGTGCCGCCGCTCACGAGCGCACCCCCATTGCACTGAGCGTCGCGACCATGCGGTCGAGCGCCGCCTCCCATTCGATCTCGTCTCGGGCGAAGCACACCCGGAACATGCCGGTGCCCGACGGCCCGAATTGATAGCCGGGCGACACGATCACTCCCGCATCCGACCTCAGGGCGGCGGCTACCTCGTAGTCGCTGGCGCCGAGCGCCGACACGTCGACCCAGAGATAAGCCGTTCCCCGGTGGGGCAGCACGGTGAGACCGGGAACCTCGCGTAGCCGCGCCACCGTCATCGCCTGCAGGGCCTCGAGGTCGAGGACGCGCTCGGCGACGAAGTCCGCGTCGTCGACGAGCCAATGCGTCAGCAGCTGTTGTGCGTAGGCCGGCGCGCGGAGCGAGGTCAAGGCGAGCGTCTGCTCGACGAGCTCCATCACGGGGGCGGGGCCGACCACGACGCCGAGCCGGAATCCGCTCAGCGACTCGGTCTTCGACGGTCCGAGCATGGTGATGCAACGCTCGCGCATGCCCGGTGCCGCGACCATGTGCGGCAGCTCGGTCTCGCCATAGACGAGGCGCGAGTAGAGCTCGTCGGCGAGAACCAGGAAGTCGCCCTCGACGGCCAGCGCAGCGAGCCTGTCGATGGTCTCGGGCGCGTAGACGGCCCCCGTGGGGTTGCTCGGGTGCGAGAACATGAAGAGAACGGGCTTCTCGAGCAGCAGCGCCTCGACTGCATCGAGGTCGAGTGTCGGCTGGGCCGCGCGATAGTCGATCGGGATCCGCACGACGCGCGCGCCGAGGAGTGCGAGCATGCGTTCTGCGAACAGGTACTCGGGGTCGGCCAGGAGCACGAGGTCGCCCTCGTCGACCAGCGCGGACAGGGTTGTGAACAGGCCGGACTGCGTGCCTGCCGTGATGGCGATGTTCTCGGGTGCCACAGGCACGCCGAGGAACGTCGTGAGCGAGTGGCCCAGGGCGTCGAGAACGGCCGGATGCCCACGATACGGCGTGTAGGCGAGCGCGCCGTCGGCCATCGCCTCGAGCATGACGGGCGCCGCCCACTCGGGAGGCGGGAACCGCACGGTGTCGAAGTGGGTCGTGTCGAGCAGGCCGTTGCCGCCTCCGTTCAGTTGGAGCGCTCTATCGAGTTCGCGAACGGTGCTGCCGAGGGCGCCGGAGCGCTCGGGCATGTGGGTTCTGACGACGCGTTCGCTCGGCTCATAGCGCGGGGTGGCCGGTGTCTGCTGCATTCGGGTTCCGTTCAAGGATCGTCGGATTGTCTACAACTATGCGATATGCAATCTACCCTCTTCGTTTGAGATTGCGGTTCCATGCGGGCGTCGGTTGTGTTTCCAGCATGTGTTAAACGGGCAAGCCGAGGTGTCGATTATTAACAATATGTAACGACGAGTGGTGGGCTCTTGCTCATCCGTCGTGGATTGCGGATTGTTTACAACCAGACCCCGCCTTATGCAGCGCATCTCGAGGTCGCACCACGGCACATCGACCCGCAGGCACCACCTTCCCAATTGTCTAGAACGCCCCACGGCCCTCACAGCCCGGCGACGAACAAGGAGTAGTAGCACTGATGTCATTCACGAGAACTGCAGCAACAGTCGGCCTGGTGGCCGCCGCATCACTCGTCCTCGCCGGATGTTCGGCCGGCGGGGGAGGTTCGGACACCATCAAGTTCGCCGTCGCCGGACCGATGAGCGGCGAGAACGCCGTCTACGGCGAGACCCAGGTGAACGGCATCCAGCTGGCCGTCGACGAGATCAACGCCGATGGAGGAATCGACGGCAAGCAGGTCGAACTCGAGATGTTCGACGACGAGTGCGATCCGACGACTGCCGCCAACGTGGCCTCGAGGATCGTCTCCGACGGCGGCTTCGAAGCCGTGCTCGGGCATGTCTGCTCCTCCGCCACCCTCGCGGCGGATCCGGTGTACGAGCGTGCGGGTCTGAGCCTCATCAGCGGGTCGTCGACGAGCCCCGCGGTCAGCCAGCAGGGCTTCACGAATTTCAGCCGCACCATTCCTACCGATGACATCCAGGGCGCGCAGATGATCGACTTCGCCGCCGAGGAGTTGGGCAAGTCGAAGATCGCGATCGTGTACGCGAGCGACGACTACGGGCAGGGCCTGTACGAGGCCGCCGTGGATCAGGCCGAGGAGGCGGGCGTCGACATCGTCTCCGCCGAGACCTTCGTGCCGAACGAGACCAAGGACTTCTCGTCGATCCTCACGAAGACCTCTGCAAGCGATCCGGATGTGCTGCTGCTCTTCGGCTACTACAACGACATGGGCACTCTTGTGACCCAGATCTCGGGAAGCCTCGCGAGCGTCGACAAGGTCGCCTCCGCGGGCACGGCGCAGCCCGACTACGTGAGCCTCGGCGGTGCCGCGGCCGAGGGCACCTACCTGCTCGCCTTCTACGACCCGAGCAGCCCGTTCCCGGCGAACGAGAAGTACGTGGCCGCCTACGAGAAGGCCTACGGCGGCGAAGAGCCCAATGAGCAGGCGGCCTACTGGTACGAGGTGCCTTACATCGTGAAGAGCGCCATCGAAGACCACGGCGGCACCAAGGAGACGCTCACCGAGGCCATCCACGCCACGACCTACGAGGGGCCGACCGGCAAGACGGCGTTCGAGGACGACGGCGATGTGACCGGCAAGACCGGCGTCGTCGCCCGCGTCACCGACGGCGTGATCACGCTCGATCCAGAGCTGACCACGAAGTTCGCCCAGTAACCGCCGCACGCCGACACCTCGTAAGGAGGACTCGTGGGTTCCGAACTCATGCAACAGATTGTCAACGGCCTCGCGGCGGGCGCGATCTACGCGCTCATCGCGGTGGGCTACAACCTGGTCTTCGGGCTGCTCGAGTTGATCAACTTCTCGCACGGGCACGTGTACATGGTGGGAACGTTCGTGGTGCTGAGTCTTATGGACACAGGCATCCCATTCCCCGTCGCGATTCTGGGCGGGCTCGTGATCGGTGCGGGCCTCGGCATGGCCGTGGAGCGTTTCGCCTACCGGCCGTTGCGGGGCGCGAACCGGATCATCCCGACGGTGTCCGCAGTGGCGGCGACCTTGGTGCTCGAGAACGCCGCGAACATCATCTGGGGTCCGGCCGCGCGGCGCTTCGACACCCCGCTTCCCAAGGGATCGATCGAGGTGCTCGGCGTGACTCTCACCACCATGCACGGCATCGTCTTCGGTACTGCGGCGGTTCTCGCCTTCGGCCTGTGGCTGCTGGTCGAGAAGACGCCGTGGGGCCGGAGCGTGCGGGCTATCCGTGATGATCTGCCCACTGCCCAGCTCATGGGCATCGCGGTCAACAGGATCGTCTCGTCGGTCTACGCACTCGGCTCCATTCTCGGAGTGCTGGCGGGCGTCCTCTTCGCGGCCTACTACTCGACCGTCTACGTGGGCATGGGCTTCACCGGCACGCTGAACGCCTTTACCGCCGCGGTGATCGGTGGCATCGGCAGCATCAAGGGCTCGTTCATCGGCGGCCTCACACTCGGTGTCGTTCAGGCGCTCGCTGCCGGATTCCTGTCGTCGGGCTACATGAACGCGATCACCTTCGTGATCCTGATCCTCTTCCTCATCGCGAGACCGCGCGGTGTCGTGGGTCGAGCGGAGGTGAGCCGCGCATGAGCAAGCTCGACATGGGAAAGGCCGCCGTCTTCGCCGACGACGGCACCCCGATCGACGTCGCGACGTCGCCCTGGGCGCGGGTGAAGCAGGTCCTCGCACTCAGGCCCGTTCGCATCACCCTCATCGTGGTCGGCATCGTCGTGCTCTTCGTGATGCCGGTGATCGTGCCGAGCCAGTACATCATGAACGTGATCGTGGTCTGCCTCATCTGGATTCCCCTGTCTATCGGGCAGAATCTGGTGACAGGCAACGCGGGCGTCACGGTCATGGGGCAGGCGGCGTTCTACGCCGTGGGGGCCTACACGGCCGCCATCCTCTCGACCCGAACAGAGATTCCGCATCCGATCATCTTTCTGATCGCGATGTGCCTCGCCGGCCTCGTGGGCTTCGTCATCAGCCTCCCCGCGGTGCGGGTGTCGGGCGACTACGTGTTCGTCGTCACCCTGGGGCTCAACCTCATCGTGCTCGACGTCGCCCGCCAGTGGATCGACGTGACGGGCGGCGCCGCCGGCACCCCGGGCATCCCGCTCTTCACCGCCTTCGGCTGGGTGTCGCGCTCGGTATACGACTTCTACTGGGTGGCGCTCATCGTGGCCGCCGTCTGCACGGCCCTGGCCGTCGCCATCGGAGCTTCGCGCTACGGCCGAACCCTCACGGCCCTGCGTGAAGACCGGATGGCGGCCGAGGCGTCGGGCATCAGGGCGACCGCCCCCAGGGTGTGGATCATCGCGGTGAGCGCGATGATGGGAGGCCTTGCCGGAGCGCTGCTCGCCTTCCACCTGGGCTTCGTGGGGCCGAGCAGCTTCGACACGCAGGTGTCGCTGCTGATCTTCGAGATGGCGATCATCGGCGGGCTCGGCAGCGTGCGCGGCTCCATTCTCGGCGCGGTGCTGCTCATTGCGCTGCCCGAGCTGCTGCGCCCCTTGCAGGACATCCGGCTCGGGCTCGGCGGAATCATCATCATCCTGCTGATGATCTACCGTCCCAACGGCATCCTCGGTTCGTCGTCGACGTCGCCCCTCGTGAAATGAGCGCATCCATGACGACCTCAGGCAGGCCCCGTCTCGTATGGCTCGACGCCACTGAGGGCGACCCTCGGCTCGCACGACTGTGGGAGTTCCTCGATCGCTCGGTCGCCGAGCTCAGCCGGGGGCGCTTCGAGACCGAGCTCCGGCACACCGCGCTCGCCGCCGGCGGTGTGCGGCATCCGGCCACCCGCCTGTTGTCGGACGCCGCGTTGATGGCCTCGGCCGTCTCCATCGCCGACGACCCGGAGATCGGTGCGGACGCGCTGGTGCTCGGATGCTGGGGGTCGCCGATCCGGCAGATCCGCTCGGCCGTCGACATTCCGGTGACCTCGTTGCCGGATGCGTCGGCCCGGACGGCCGCATCGTTCACCACCCGCTCGGCGATCGTGACGGTGGCTCCCGCCCTGCGCGGACCGTTCGCGGCCGACTGGGAGGACCTCGGCGGAAGCTGCCTGCTCGACGTCGACGCCGTGCGCGCCTACGATCCCGAGTCGACGTACCTCGACGTGGTCGACGCCATCGACGATCCGAAGCGACTCATCGACCGCTTCGACGGAGTCGCCCGCGCCGCCGTCGACGACGGCGCCGACGCGGTGATCGTGGGCTGCGGCTATCTCGCGCCCCTCTTCACCGCCCACGGTTACACCCACGTGTCTGGTCACCCCGACGTGCCGGTCTACGACTGCAACGCGCTCGCATTCGAGCACGCGGCGATGCTCCACACACTCGCGGCCCGGGGCATCCGCCCCGCACCCCGCAGCTACGGCGGCGTGCCCGAATCCCGGGCCGCCGTCTTCCGCACCGCCCTCGACGCACTGGCGCCGAGGCATCCACGAAAGGTCGCACACTCATGACAGTCACCCCGGGAGTCGCACTCATCACCGGTGCCGGAAGCGGAATGGGCCGTGCCACGGCGGAGAGGTTCCTCGCCGAGGGCTGGACGGTTCTCGCCCTCGACATCGCCCCCGTCGAGATCGCCACCGAGACCGGACAGGTGTTCAGCGCCGTCGCCGATGTGCGCGACCGCGCCGCCGTCGACGCCGCACTGGCGTCGCTCGTCGAGCAGGCGGGCGGGACTCTCGACGTGGTCGCGAACGTCGCCGGCGTGTACCCGCCCTCGACGCTCGAGACGTACACGGAGGACCTCTACCGTCTCGTGTTCGATATCAACGTGCTCGGCGTCATCAACATCACCGCGGCAGGTGCGAAGCTGCTCTCCGACGGGGGATCCATCGTGAACTTCGCGTCGGTCGACGCCTTCGCCAACTCGCCCGGCCAGCTGCTCTACTGCGCATCGAAGGCCGCCGTGGTGATGATCACCAAGTCGACCGCCATCGAGCTGGCGCCCCGTCGCATCCGGGTCAACGCCGTGGCGCCGGGGTGGATCGACACCCCGGGCAACCGTGCGACGGGCCGAATGGATGCCGCGGCCGCCAGCATCCCGCTCGGTCGCGTGGGACAGGCGAGCGAGATAGCCGAATGGGTGTGGATCCTCACCGGCGGCGGGCACGCGGGGTACATGACAGGAGAGACGATCAACCTCTCCGGCGGAGACGTGATGCGATGACACTCGCTGAACCGACGACCAGCCTGCGGGGAGACCTCGCGGTGCGCGCGGCGACCGTGCGCTACGGAGGGCTCACCGCCCTCGACGCCTTCGACCTGCGCGTGCGCGGCGGTTCGATCACCGGCGTCATCGGACCCAATGGCTCGGGAAAATCGACTCTCATCAATATCGTCGCCGGCATCACCCCCGTCGACTCGGGATCCGTCGTGTTCGAGGGCGCCGATGTGACCGGGCTGACCGTGCCGAAGCGCGCCTCGATCGGCATCGCCCGCACCTTTCAGGCCATCCGACTCTTCGATTCGATGAGCGTGCTCGAGAACGTGCTCATCGGGGCGACGCGGAACTACCGGTCGAGCCTGGCCGCGAGCGTCTTCAGGACCCCCAGGCTGAAGAAGGACGACGAGGTGCAGCGCGAGCTCGCGATGGAGATCCTCGCGTCGTTCGGCAACCGACTGCTGCCCCGCCTCAGCCATCCGGTCGGCACGCTCTCGTACGCCAACCGGCGGCGCGTCGAGATCACGCGCGCGTTCATGCTGCAGCCCAGCCTGCTGCTGCTCGACGAGCCGATGGCCGGAATGAACCCGCACGAGTCGTGGGAATTGGCCGAGCAGCTGCCCGGCCTGCTGCGCGACCGCGACTGCTCGGCACTCATCGTCGAGCACAAGATGGATATCATCACGCACCTCTGCAGTGATGTGTACGTGCTCGACCACGGAGTGGAGATCGCCCATGGAAGCCCCCGCGATGTCGTCAAGGACCCTGCCGTCGAGGAGGCCTTCCTTGGAATCGAATAGGGGCGAGGCCCTGCTGCAGCTCGACCGGGTGACCGTTCAGTACGGTCGCTTCGTCGCGCTGCGCGACGTGTCCTACAACATCTTCCCGGGCCAGATGGTGAGTCTCCTGGGCGGCAACGCCTCGGGAAAGTCCACGAGCATCAAGTCGGTCTTCGGCGTCGCGAAGGTCACGTCGGGAGACGTGTACTTCAATGGCGAGAAGATCACGGGCTGGACCACGGAGCGCCGCGTCAGGGCGGGGCTCGCGATCGTTCCGGAGGGCCGCAGGCTGTTCCGGCGCATGAGCGTGGAGGAGAACATCCTCATCGGCGCGGTGAACCGCAAGGATTCGCACGCGGTGAAGAGCGACCTTGACAACCTCTACGACATGTTCCCCCGGCTCGTCGAGCGCCGACACCAGCTGGCCGGCACCCTCTCGGGTGGGGAACAGCAGATGGGCGCCCTCGCCAGGGCCATGATGAGCAAGCCGAAACTGGTGCTCATGGACGAGCCGTCGATGGGCCTCGCGCCCTCGATGGTGAAGAAGTCGTTCGCCCTCATCGAGCAGGTCCGGGATGCCGGCACCAGCGTGTTCGTCGTCGAACAGAACGCCAACGCGGCGCTGCGTATCGCCGACTACGCCTACGTGCTGCGCGCCGGCGAGCTGGTGCTCGAGGGGACCGCCGCCGAGATCGCGGAGAGCTCGGAGATGAAGGAGGCCTATTTGGGCAAAGGCGACTCATAGAGTGTGCGGTTGGATAGGGAATGCGGAAAGGAGATCCTATGGAACTCGGGGCTATTTCGAGAGTCAGCACGAGCGATGTGCTCGCGGGGCAGTTGCGTGAGGCGATCGTCACCGGCGTCTACAAACCGGGCGACCGGCTCGTCGAGGCCGAACTCGCCGAGCGTTTCGACATCTCCCGGGGGCCGGTGCGCGAAGCGATGCGCACCATCGCCGGCGAGGGGCTGGTGCAGATACGCAAGAATCGTGGCGCCGTGGTCAGCACGCCGACACCCGACGACGTGCTCGAGGTCTATGCGCTTCGCATGGGACTCGGCGAGATTGCACTGCAGCACGCCGCCTACGCGAACCTCCTGACCGGACCGACCCTGCGTAGAGTCACGCAGCTGCTCGAGCGCATGGACAACCCGGCGATCCAGGACGACCGTCACCGCATGGTCGACGCCGATCTGGCCTTCCAGGCCGCGCTGATCGCGGCGGGCGAACTGCCCCGGATCACGGACATCTTCGCCCAGACCGACACGGACATCCGGTTCTACGTGCAGGTGCTCGGAATCGAGTACGACGACGCCAACCATACGAATCTCATGATCCGTCACCGCCTCCTCGTCGACACCATCATCGATGGAGACGCGACGAGCGCGGCAGCGCAATGGCGCAGCCACATCCAGACGACCGTCAACGAGTTCGTTCCCGCATTCGACGCACGCAACGAGAAGCCCTTCGAGCGCCCGCTCATGAGACAGCTCTTCTAACAGCCGCTCTTCGATCCATCCACTCGGCACGCCCTCCGGGCGTGCGTTCGACCGCGCCTGAAAACCGGTCAAGAAAGGTCATCACGATGCCCAGATATTGCCTGATCGGTGCCGGCGCCGCCGGCATCGGAGCCCTCGCCGTGCTGCTCGAGCAGGGATTCGAGGTCGACTGCTTCGAGAAGTCGACGGTCGTCGGCGGCCACTGGCACACCGACTACGAGGCGCTGCACCTCATCACCTCGCGCAATCTCACGAACTACGAGGGCTTTCCCATGCCCGACGACTACCCGCTCTTTCCGAGCCGAGACCAGATGCGCTCCTACCTCGAGTCGTACGCGGCCTGGAAGGGGCTCTACGAGCACATCGAATTCGGCGTCGAGGTTCTGTCCGTCGCGCCCGTAGCCGGCGAGGGCACCACGGGTTCGCACGGGTGGACCGTCATCACCTCGCGTGGCGACGAGGGCGTCTACGACGGAGTGCTCGTGGCCAACGGGCACCTGGTCGACCCCAAGATGCCCGAGATCCCGGGCCACTTCGCGGGAACGCAGCTGCACTCGTCGCAGTACACCAACGTCGACGACATCGAGGGTCGACGCGTGCTCGTGGTCGGCTCGGGCAACTCGGGATGCGACCTCGCCGTGGACGCGGCCCAGCACCGCTACGACGTGGCGATCTCGGTTCGCCACGGCCACATCTTCCAGCCGAAGACGTTCATGGGCGTTCCCCGTTCGGAACTCTCCTTCCTGCAGGAGTTCACCTTCGAGGAGCAGGACCTGCTGACGCGGCTGCTGATCCGCATGTCGGTGGGCACGCATGAGAACTACCCGGGCCTCCCCGCGCCGGAGGCCCGCACACTGGCCGAGGGTGCGCCGGTCGTGAACAACCTGCTGCTCTACTGGATGCACCACGGACGCATCAAGCCGGTTCCCGGAGTGTCGCGCTTCGAGGGAAACACGGTGTTCTTCACCGACGGCTCCTCGCAGGAGTTCGACACCATCCTCTGGGCGACGGGATTCAACGCGGCTCTGCCGTTCCTCGACGATGCCATCCTCGAGTGGCAGGACGGCGTACCGCTGCGCCTCGGAGGGGCGACGGTTCCGGTCGGTCTCGAGAAGCTGTACTTCGTCGGACTCATCGCACCCAGGGGCCCGCAGCCGCCGGTCTACCCGATGCAGACCAAGGTCATCGCGCAGATGCTGCGGGCCCACGAGGCCGCGGGGGAGTCGGGTGCGGGAATCCAGGCCCTGCTCGCCGGTCAGCAGACACCGGAATGGCGCATCGACATCCTCCGCCCGCTCTGGACTGAACAGCTCGAGCAGACCGCGTATCTGCTGTCGCGGGTCTCGGTCGCATGAGCGGGGCGAGGCTCGACGACCGGGTCGTGCTGGTGACGGGAGGTGCTCGCGGCCAGGGTGCCTCGCACGCGCGGCACCTGGCTCGCGAGGGCGCGAGAGTCGTGATCACGGATCTGCGCGATGAGCTCGGCGAGCAGACCGCGGCGGAGCTCTCGGCGCTGGGCCTCGATGTCTCGTACCTTCACCATGACGTCACATCGGAGGAGTCGTGGATCAGCGTGGTCGGCTCCGTCGTCGAGACCCACGGCAGGATCGACGGGCTGGTGAACAATGCAGGAATCGTTCGTGTCGTGCCCATCGCTGACGAGACGCTCGACGGATGGTCGCGGGTTCTCAGCGTGAACGCGGCCAGCGCCTTCCTCGGGGTGAAGACGGTCGCGCCCATCCTCGTCGCCCACGGCGGAGGCTCGATCGTGAACGTGTCGTCGACCTCGGCCCTGGTGGGCTCGCCGGGGTACGCCGCCTACTGCGCGTCGAAGGCCGCCGTCCTCGGCCTCACGAGGGTGGCGGCGCTGGAATACGCCGGCTCCGGCGTCAGAGTCAACGCCCTGTGCCCCGGAGGCGTCTCGACGGCGATGAATGACGACGAGCCCCCGGGCGGTGTCGGGCCGTCGACACCGCTGGGCCGTCGCGCGGTCGTCGATGAGATCTCGCCTCTGGTCGTGTACCTGATGTCGAACGAGTCGTTCTTCATGACCGGGTCGGAGGTGGTGATCGACGGAGGGTTCACAGCCCAGTGACGCCATGGTCAGGCCGGGTTCGATACGATGCTGAGGCACGAGCAGCGCCGATCGTCTGGGTCGCGCATGCGCCCTCCATGCCGATAGAGAAGTTGAAAGTACATGACAGCATCGACCATCGACCCCCAGATCGCGCGTTCCTGGCTGCTCGTCTCGGGCATCCGTTCCGAGGACTTCGATCCGGCCGCCGACTCGCGCGCCGACCAGATCATCCTCGACATCGAAGACGCCGTCGACCCGAAACTGAAGGCGGATGCGCGCACCTCGGTCATCGACTGGCTCAGCAGCGGCGGGGCCGGCTGGGTGCGCATCAACGACCGCACCACCGAGTTCTGGTCCGACGACGTCGACGGCCTCAAGGGCGTGCCGGGGCTGTCGGGCGTCATGCTGGCCAAGACGGAGTCGGCCGAGCAGGTCACCGAGACGTTCGATCGCCTCGGCGGCACCGTGCCGATTCTGGCCCTCGTCGAGTCGGCGCTCGGCATCGAAGAGGCGCCGGCCATCGCCCGGGCCCGGGGCGCGTTCCGTCTCGGATTCGGCAGCGGCGACTACCGCCGTGACACGGGCACGAGCGCCGACGACCTGGCCATGGCCTATCCGCGCTCGCGCCTCGTCGTGGCGAGCCGCATCGGCAACCTGCCCGGTCCCATCGACGGTCCGACGGTCGGCAGCAATCACCCGGTTCTGCGGCAGAAGTCCGAGCACGCCGTGGCCATGGGCCTCACCGGAAAGCTGTGCCTCGACCTCGACCAGCTGTCGGTGATCAACGAGACGATCAGCCCCACGGTGTCGGATGCGACGTGGGCGCGCGACTTCCTCGACGACTTCGAGTCGCGGGGCCGGGTCATCCGCGACGGCAGCGACCTGCCGAGGCTCGGCCGTGCCGAGAAGATCGACCGCCTCGCGCGGGCCTTCGGCGTCGTGCCGATCGCTCGGCGCTAGCCGAGCTCCGATGGGCGGCCCGCACCACGAGGGTTCGCGCCGCCCATCACGGTCGAGCTAGACCGCGCTCGAGCTCGCCCACAGGTTGATGTCGCGATCGCCGGCGAGTTCGTCGATCTTCGCGAGCTCGTCGCCCGTGAACGCGAGGTTCTGAACGGCGGCCAGGTTGTCGTCGAGCTGCGCCACCGACGACGCTCCGATGAGCACCGAGGTCACGCGCTCTTCGCGCAGCGCCCACGAGAGCGCCAGCTGGGCGAGGGTCTGGCCGCGTCCTGAAGCGATGTCGTTCAGGGCCCGCACCCGCCCGAGCGTCTCGTCGGTGAGCATCCGCTTCTGCATCGAGCCGCCGCGCGCGCCGCGCGAATCGGCGGGGATGCCGTCGAGGTAGCGGTCGGTGAGCAGGCCCTGGGCGAGCGGCGAGAACGCGATGCAGCCGACGCCGAGTTCGCCGAGGGTGTCGAGCAGCCCGTCCTCGATCCAGCGGTTGAACATGGAGTACGAGGGCTGGTGGATCAGCAGCGGCGTGCCGAGATCGGCGAGGATGCGCGCGGCCTCGAGCGTGCGCTCGGGCGAGTAGCTCGAGATGCCGGCGTAGAGGGCCCGGCCCGACTGCACCGCGGTGTGCAGGGCGCCCATCGTCTCTTCGAGGGGAGTGTCGGGGTCGGCTCGGTGGCTGTAGAAGATGTCGACGTAGTCGACGCCCATGCGGGCGAGCGACTGATCGAGCGAGGCCAGCAGGTACTTGCGCGATCCGTGGTCGCCGTAGGGCCCGGGCCACATGTCGTAGCCGGCCTTCGTCGAGAGCACGAGCTCGTCGCGGTACGGCGCGAAGTCCTCCGCGAAGATGCGGCCGAAGTTGGTCTCGGCGCTGCCGTAGGGCGGCCCGTAGTTGTTGGCCAGATCGAAGTGGGTCACTCCCGAATCGAAGGCGCGGCGCAGAATGGCGCGCTGCGTGTCGAGGGCCACGTCGTCACCGAAGTTCTGCCAGAGCCCGAGCGAGACGGCGGGCAGCTTGAGGCCGCTGCGCCCCGTGCGTCGATAGGGAAAGGAGTCGTAGCGAGTGTCTGAGGCGAGGTAGGTCATTACTCGATGATGGGTCACTCGACGCGCAGGCCGCTACCGCTTGCCACGTTCGAAAAAAGTTTCATGACAGTGCATCCAAACGGCCGCCCACGGGAGAAGTGCTTTGTGTAGGCAGTTCTCTCTTCGCCCCTGACCGGGGCTCGACCAGGAGGTATCCATGCGCAAGACCCTCATCGCCGGCATCGCGGCCGGCGCGTTCATCGCAGCCGCTGCTGCTCTTCCCGCATCCGCGGCCGAAGGCGACGCACAGCTCTCGGTGCTGCACGCGGTTCCCGGCGTCACCGTCGACGTCTACGTGAACGGGGCCCTCACCCTCGACGACTTCACGCCCGGCACGCTCGCCGGCCCCCTGCCGCTTGCGGCCGGCACCTACTCGGTGGCCATCACGGCATCCGACGCCGCCGATGCGAGCGCCCCGGTGATCGGGCCGGTCGATCTGTCGCTGGCGGCGAACGGAAACTACACCGCCGTCGCCCACCTCGACGCATCCGGAAACCCGACCGCCACCCTGTTCACGAACGACACAGCCACCCTCGCCGCCGGCGAGGGACGCCTGACCGTGCGCCACGTCGCCGCCGCTCCCGCGGTCGACGTTCTCGCCGCAGGCAGCCCCGTGATCACGAACCTCGCGAACCCGGGCGAGTCCGTGCTCACCCTTCCCGCCGGCACCGTGTCGGCGTCGGTCGCCGCTACAGGAACCACCGACCCTGTGATCGGTCCGGCCGACGTCGACGTGGCCGAGGGAACGAACACCATCGTCTACGCGTGGGGCAGCCTCGCCGACGACAACCTGGCGCTCGCGGTGCAGACCATCGGCGGACTGCACTCGAACCCGGGCGGTGTTCCCGCGGGCAACGCGGGCCTCGTCGCCACCAACAAGCCTGCAGACTCCACCGGTCTGCTGGTCGGCGGGGCGCTCGCCCTTCTGCTCGCGGCGCTCGCAATCACCGCCGTGCGCAGCCGGGTGCTCGCCAAGGCCGAGCGCTGACCGGCAGGCACTCCCTCGCGACCGCGGTTCGGGCACACGCAGCCCGGGCCGCGGTCGTCGGCGCGCTCGCGTGCGCCTCGGTGCTGCTGATCACCGGATGCGGCGTCGCCGCCGACGCCCCGGCGACTCCGCCGCCGGCCGGCGTCGCGCGGTCGGAGACACCCGCGCCGACGCCCAGCGCGACCGGCGCGCCGGCCGGGCCCGCGGCATCCGGCGTGCCCCTGACCGACGCGAGTCTGGGGGCGCACACCGCCCAGCCCCTGGTGCAGCCGGCCCGCGTCGAGGTGCCGTCACTCGGCATCGACGTGACGGTGGCGCCCGAGGGAGTCGACGCGACCGGGGCGCTCGCGCTCTCCGACGACCCCGCCGTCGCGTCGTGGTACCGCTACGGACCGACCCCGTGGAGCACGGCCGGAACCGCCGTGATCGCCGCCCACGTCGACTCGTTCGACTACGGCGTCGGCCAGTTCGCCCGGCTGCTGGATGCCCCGGTCGGCACCGAGATCGTGACCACCTCGGTCGATGGCCGGGTCGCGCGCTTCTCCGTGCAGCAGGTCTCCATGGTCGACAAGACCGGCGTCGACTGGAACGCCGTCTTCGACCGCTCGGGCCCGCACCTGCTGGCGCTCGTCACCTGCGGGGGAGAGTTCGACTACGACACGGGTCACTACCTGAGCAACGTGATCGTCACAGCGGCACCGATCGCGTGACGGGGGTGGCGACGTATGCTCGAGGTGTCAACAAGGAAGCCGCACACTGACGTGACCGACACATCCATCGACGAGAGCGCGCTGGTCGACGCCTTTCTATCGGGCGACGACCGAGCGCTGGCCGGCGTCTACGAGCGCTGGTCGTCGCTCGTCTACACGTTGGCGCTGCGCTCGCTGGGCGACGCGCGCGACGCGGAGGACGTGACCCAGAAGGTGTTCGTCGCCGCGTGGCGCGGGCGTTCCGGCTACGACCCCGAGCGGGCGAGCATGGGCGGCTGGCTCGTGGGGATCACCCGGCACTGCATCGCCGACGCCCACGAGGCACGCAGCCGGATGCGCCGGGCCGACGAGGCCCACGCCCTCGAGAGCGTCGCCGCGACGGTCGACGACACGGCGGAGGTGGCCGACAGGCTGATGATGGCCGACGAGCTCGAGCGGCTCGACCCCGTGCCGCGAACGATCATGCGGCTGGCCTTCTTCGCCGACCTGACCCACGCCCAGATCGCCGACAGACTGGGGCTTCCGCTCGGAACGGTGAAAAGTCACATCCGTCGAAGTCTGTCTCGGCTACGAATACGTTTGGAGGTGAACGATGACACATATTGATGCCGACGAACTGGCGCTGATCGCCCTGGGCGAGGTGACGCCGAGCGAGATCGAGGCCGAGCACCTGGCCTCGTGTGCCGCGTGCGCCGCCGAACTGCGCGAGCTGTCGACGGTGGTGCGCCGGGGCCGGTCTGCGCAGGGCGAGTCGCTCGCCGAGCCGTCGCCCGCGGTGTGGGAGCGCATCCGGACCCAGATCAGCGCCGATACGGATGTCGCGGCCGCCGTTCGCCCCGTCTCGGGCGCTGAGATGTCACAGATGGCGGCCTCGCCCGCCGAGAAGACGCCATCTGCGCCATCTCAGCCGGCATCCGAGCGTGCTCGCAGGCGCTGGCGTACGCGGATGGTGGTTCCGCTGGCCGTCGCCGCGCTCGTGGTGGGGCTCGTCGCCGGAACTGGAGTCGGCATCTGGTGGCAGTCGGCTCAGAGCGCGAACACCGGAGTCGTGGTCGCGGGAGCAGAGCTCGACCCGTTCCCCGACTGGGCGGATGCGCACGGCAGCGCGGTGGTCGAGGTTCTGGCCGACGGCACGCGTCAGGTCGTGGTCGACATCGACACAGCAGGCCAGAGTGGCCCGGCCGACGACAGGCTGCGCGAGGTGTGGCTGATCTCGGCAGACGGAACCGCACTCGTCAGCATCGGCTTCCTCGACGGGGCCGAGGGCAGGTTCGATCTACCGTCGGGGGTCGACCTCGCGACATACTCCCTCGTCGACGTCTCGGCCGAGCCCGACGATGGCGATGCCACGCACTCGGGCGACTCGATCGTGCGAGGCGAGCTGCGCAGCATCTGAGCGGGGCCCGGGCTCCTGACGAGGAGCCGGGCCCTGTCGCCTTACTCTGCGGTGCGGTCGACGTCGCTCGCGGTGTCGACGTCGCTCGCGGTGTCGGTGTCGCTCGCGGTGTCGGTGTCGCTGGCGTTCGAGATGTCGACGGCGCCGTCGGATCCGTTGCCGTTGCCCTCGGTGCGGGGGCGCGTCTTGCCCTCGTCGACGGCGCGGATGCTGCGGAGGTCGTCGTCGAGCCCCGCGTCGCGAGCCGCGTCGGCCTCGGCGTGGTCGCGGCGTCCGGCCTCCTTCTCCTCTTCTGTCGCTTCGGTGGCGCCGTCCATGATGGGCGCGTCCTGGGTCTTCTTGTTGTCGGTCATATCCGAATCGTACGTCCGGGTGCCCCCGTGCACGGGTGGCTTGCACGGCCGCAGAACATCTGGGTCGAATCCAGGTGGCGGAGGCCGGCGCACGCGGCGTCAACCCCATCGGGGCGAATCGGATGCCGCGGGTACCGTCACTAAAACGTGTCTCACCCCCGAAAGGATCGCCATGACCGACCAGTACACCTTCCAGGATCCGTCTGCCATGTACTCCGACATCGACACGACGGCCCAGTACCAGCAGGGCGCCGGACTCGACGTGAGGCTGAACAACAGGGCCGACCACGGAGAGCAGAGCTACCGGGGATCCGGTCGACTCATCGGGCGCAAGGCCCTCATCACCGGCGGCGACTCGGGCATCGGCGCGGCCGTCGCGATCGCCTTCGCCCGCGAGGGCGCCGACGTCGTCATCTCGTACCTCGCCGAAGAGCAGCCGGATGCCGACAGGATTCTCGAACTCGTGCGCGAGGCCGGGCGCACGGGAGTGGGCATCCCGGGCGACATCACCGACCCCGCGCACTGCCGTGCTCTCGTCGATCAGGCGGTCGAGGAGCTCGGCGGGCTCGACATCGTGGTGAACAATGCGGCGAAGCAGCAGCACGCGGAGTCCCTGGTCGACATCAGCGACGAGCAGTTCGACGAGACGATGAAGACCAATGTCTACGCCACGTTCTGGATCACCAAGGCGGCGCTCCCGCATCTCCGGCCCGGCGCCACGATCATCACCACCTCGTCGAACCAGGCGTACACCCCGAGCGAGAACCTCGTCGACTATGCGACGACGAAGGCCGCGGTCAACACCTTCTCGAAGGCACTGGCGCAGCAGCTCGCTCCGAAGGGCATCCGCGTGAACATCGTCGCGCCGGGCCCCATCTGGACGCCCCTTCAGACGGCGGGAGGCCAGATCATCGAGGAGCTCCCCGAACTCGGCCAGGACACTCCCATCGGCCGCATCGGGCAGCCCGCCGAGCTCGCTCCGGCCTACGTGTTCCTCGCGTCGCCGGAGTCGAGCTACGTGGTCGGCGAGACGCTCACGGTCAACGGAGGCAAGCCCACTCCGTAACCTGACTCCCCTCGGGCGGGCGTCGAGTTGCCCGATTCCGCCGCCTCGTGTGGATGCGACGGGGCGGAATCATGCAACTCGCTCGCTCGGTTGGTTGACTCCACCGCGTTGACGCGGGCGAGCAGCGCCTGCTGCCAACCGATCGCGGGTGCGGCCGGTCGCGGCGGCGGGGTGGATGCCTCGGGCTGGGCATCCGACGCCGGTTCGGCCGGGGCGGGATGGGATGCCGGCTCCGAGCCGACAGGCGGGGCGGGGTCGTCGCGCGGGGTCGGGTCGACGGCCAGCGCCTCCTGCACGATGCGGCGAGGGTCGTACTGCCGGGGGTCGAGCCTTCTCCACTCCGCCGGATCGAACTCGGGTCCGAGCTCTTCCGCGGCCCGAGCCTTTGCGCCGTCGAGAAACGCGCGAACGGTCGTGACGAGCGAGGCGAGTTTCTCGGCGTAGTGGGGCAGCCGCTCAGGGCCGATGATGATCGCGGCGATGATGCCGATCACGATCAGTTTGTCGAGGGTGAGTCCGAACACGGGGTGCTCCTTTCGGGCGGTCGGGCGGCCGGTCGGGCGGGTGGTCGGGGGGTCAGGCGGTTGGGCGGCCAAGGCGCGAGGGGGTCGGCGCCTGTCAGGCGTCGACGAGATTGCGGTCGATGTCGAGTTCGCGGTCGACGTCCACGTTGTGGTCGTGAGCTGCGTCATCGGTCAGCAGTCGGGCGCGTCGCTTGGCGGCGACGCGGTCGTGCAGCACCGCGATCACCGCTGCGGCAGCGAACAAAGCGGCCATGGGAACGGCCAGCAGGAACATCGTGGCGATGTCGGCGGAGGGTGTGGCGATGGCGCTGAACACCAGGATGCCGAGGATCACGACCCGCCAGCTCGACACGACCGTCCTGCCCGGAAGCACGCCGACCGCGTTGAGCAGCACCACGAACACGGGCAGAACGAAGGCCACGCCCACGGCGAGAACGAGCTTCATCACGAAGTCCACGTAGTACGAGGCCACGAGCACCGTGCTGTCATCGGTCGATGCGATGCCGGCCAGCAGCTCGACGACGTGCGGGAACAGGAGGAAGCCCGTGACGCATCCGATGACGAAGAGCGGCACGGCCGCGACGAAGAAGCCCAGCGTGTAGTTCTTCTCGCGGCGGGTGAGCCCGGGCAGGAAGAAGGCGAAGACCTGGTGCAGCCAGACCGGACTCGACAGGGCCGCCCCGGCGAAGAGGGCGATGCGCAGCTTCAGGTCGAAGGCCGCGCTGATGCTGTCGTAGTTCAGGCTGGCGTTGCGCGATGCGGCCAACTCCTCGATGGGTGTGCGCAGGATCTCGAGGATCTGGTCGCTGAGCAGGTACCCCGCTGCGGCTCCGACGAGCAGCGCGAGCAGGATGCGGAACAGACGCGTGCGCGCCTCCCGCAGATGCTCGATGAGCGTCATCCGGCCTCTGTCGGCCCGGCCGGCCCGGCCCGCCTTGCTGCCGCGTGAGCGGCGTGAGCCGCGCACGGTCAGAGCCGGTCTGCGGGAACGGGCGCATCCACGGTCGTCGCCGAGGTCGCAGGAGCGTCTGCGGCTGAGGACCCGTCGCGGGATTCGGACTTGAGGATACGGGCCGACTGCCCGACGCTCTTGGCGAGGGCCGGCAGTTTGCTGGCCCCGAAGAAGAGCAGCACGACGGCGAGGAGGATGAGCGCGTGCCATCCGGTGAGGTTATGGAGCAGTCCCATGAGGGGCCTTCTTTCGTGCGTGAGGTGGAGGAGGTGAGCGTCCGCGCCCGCTGGGGTCATGTGCGCCCGGTCGAGGGGCCGCGGATGCGCCGAATGGGCGCGGATGCGGCTAGTTCGCCGGTCCGCCGCCGCCGCTGGGCGCGGCGCCCGCGGTGGGTGCGGTGGAGGTATCGACGCGAACGGTGAGCGCGACCTGGTAGCCGTTCGTCGCATCCCCGGTCACGGTCGCGAGCTGCAGGGCGCCGCCGTCGTCACCGAAGACGTTGTCGTCATCGAGGCTGAGCTTCGAGAGGTTCGAGCTCGAGCCGTCGTACCCCGAGAGGGCGTAGACGGTGTCGCACACGTCTTGCGGCAGGGCGACCTGCGAGGTCGCGATGGCGTTGGCCGAGTCGGTGATGTCGCCGATCGCGGGGTAGACCTCGAAGTGGATGTGGGGCCAGCGGCCGCTGTAGCAGGCCGGGAAGATCGAGGAGTACGACACGGTTCCGTTGCCGTCGGCGACCTGTACGCCGCGCAGGTAGGTCTCGTTCTCGACGCCCGACGAGTACATTGAGTAGTTGCCGTCGGCGTCGCAGTGCCAGACGTAGACGGCGACGTTCGCGAACGGGGCATCGTTGTTCGCCATGTCGAGGATGGTCAGGCTCAGCGAGATCGGAACGCCGGCGGCGGTGGTGCCGCTACCGAGGCTCGAGCGGATGTCGCTGCGCACGATGCCCGACTGCTCGAGCACGTCGGCCCCGTTCGATCCGTCGCCCGGATACGGGCCGGCGGTCTCGTCGGGGGTCTCGCCGGCGGGCACCGCGACGGTGGATGCTGCGGCCGTGCTGCTCGTGGTGGGCGTGGCCGTCGGAGTGGCGATGGCAGTGGCCGTCGCGGTGCCTGCCGCGGTCGAGCCGGAGCCGCCCGTGGAGCAGGCCGCGAGGGCGACGGCTCCGGCGCCGAGTCCGAGCATGCTCAGAACGACACGGCGGCTGACGAGCGTGCGGATGTCGAAGGCGACGCCCTGATCGACGACCTCCTCGTCGGCGCGGTCGAGGAGTCGGCCCTCGTAGGCCGGCCCCTGCGGGGTGAGTTCTGGTTCGGGGATCCTGCTCATGACTGCCTCTCGGAGTTGACGTTCGGTTCGTTCTGAAACGTCAGTCTTCGGGGCGGTGCTATGCGATTCCTATGAGTCGCCTACGGGGCGGTTATGAGCTGGGTCAGTGCAGTTCGCTGCTCGACACGACGGTCGCGAAGCTGCCGTCGAGCGCCGCCATGAACGACGCGTGCACCGTGGCGCCCGGAACGACGGTCTCGCCGAAGGTGAGATCGGGCGCGGTGCATGCGTCGCTCACCACCGTGACCTCGAAGCCCAGTTCGCTGGCGGCGCGGGTCGTCGAGTCGATGCACATGCTGCTCATCATTCCCACGATCACGAGCTCGGTGACGCCCTCGTCGACGAGCAGCTCCTGAAGGCCGGTTCCGATGAAGCTGTTGGGCTCGTGCTTCTCGAGCACGATCTCGTCGTTGCTCGGCGCGACGAGCGGGTGGATGCCGATGCCCGGCGTGCCCGGGCGGAAGAAGGTGGCGTCGGGGTCGGTCGACACGTGGAAGATGTGCACGACGGTTTCACCGGATGCGCGGAAGGACTCGAGCACAGTGCGCGCGACGGCGGCCGCGGCATCCGGTTCGACGAGCGGAAACGCGCCCCCGGGGAAGTAGTCGAGCTGGATGTCCACGATGAGCAGTGCGCGAGTCATTCGCCCAGTATGCCGCTCCTCTCGTGCGTGCGTGCGCGGGTGCACCGGGCGTGAACCTGATTGTTCTCCGTGTCCGTGAGCTTTGTCGGGCTACCCGCACCCGACTCGGGGGCCCCTCTCAGTTGCGATCCGCAAAATACTTGTCATGACAACTAATAGAGGAACCCTCAGTATGGTCACACGGGTGGCGGCGGCCGTTGCGGGCGTCGCGATTCTCGCCGGATGCTCGTCGGTCTCGTCGGTCTCGTCGGCCTCATCGGCCGGCGAGACGGCGGCCGGCCCGACGGAGACCGCAGTGGCCGGTACGGCCTCGAATGGCGGGACGAGCGCCGACCGCGCGGATTCGGATGTCGAAGCCGCCAACAAGAAGACGGTGCTCACCCTCCTCGAGGATGTCTTCCCGGATCCGACGTCGGCGTCGGCGAAGACCGAGGCCGACGCTGTCGTCGCTTCTGATGCGGTCGCACACGGAGCGGGCCTCGCGGCCGGACCGGATGGCCTGCTCGACCAGTTCGCGGCGACGCACACGCGCGTAGCCAATGCCCAAGCGGTCGTCAAGCACGAGGCGGCAGACGGTGACCTCGTGGCCGTGCACTGGCAGGTGGCCTCCGACCCGAACGACGAGAGAAGCGGAGAGGCCGCCGTCGACCTCTTCCGCGTGACCGACGGCACGATCGTCGAGCGGTGGTCGTTCTCGCAGCCGATCCCGACGGGTACCCCGGCGAGCGGCAATACGAACACCATGTTCAGCGACCTCTACGCGAACGCAGCCGAGCCGGGCTCGGTGACCGAAGCGCAGGAGGAGAGCAACAGAACGTTCGCCGTCGGCGCCTACAACATCCTCTTCCGCGATCAGGATGTATCCGTGCTCGACACCTCGTTCGATCCGAACTACCTGCAGCACAACTCCGTGGCTCCCAATGGCACGGCTGCGCTCAAGGGTTTCTTCTCGGGCTCCGCCACCTTCCCGCCGCAGGAGTCCTCGATCTCGCTATCGGATGGCGACCTCGTATGGACCTTCTCGCAGGGCGCCGGTGCGACAGCGAGCGATCCCTTCCTGGCCGCAGACATCTTCCGGGTAGACGACAAGCTCATTCGCGAGCACTGGGATGTGGTGCCGACGAGCTGACCTCCGAGGAGGGGGATCGCCTCTCCATCAGCCGCCATGGGCCGCCGAGCAGAGGGCTCAGGGTGACGACCGTGTACGCGACGGCGATGATTCCGAACGCCCAGGAGAGCCCGACGGTGTCGGCCGCGATTCCTCCGAGTAGCGCCCCGAAGGGCACGCCGGCCCACGCTCCGGCGTTCACCAGGCCGAACACCCGGCCGCGCATGTGCTCGGGGACGCGCTCGAGCTCGACCGTTCCGAGGATCGGATTGAGCGAACCCGCGGCGAGTCCGGCCAGGGCGGTGACCCCGATCAGCACGGGCAGGGGAGCGCCGAGGGCGAAGGCGGCGTTCGCCGGCCCGCCCGCGATCGTGAAGCACACCGCCAGGGTGACCCGACGCCCGACGCGATGCGCCACGAATCCGAAGGCGATGTTGCCGAGCAGCGCGCATCCGCCCATCACCGCGACGAGCACGCCCAGCGCGGCGGCGCCCCCGAGCCGGTCGTTCGCATACAGGGGTAGCAGGGTCGAGCCGCGCGCGGCATCCATCAGATTCGTGATCAGCACGAGGCCGACGATCAGACGCATCAACGGGTCGTGGATGACGAACCGCAGCCCCGCGGCCAGGTCGCGCCAGTAGCCGCTCGGCTCGGCCGGCGACTGCGCGTCGGTCGGCGGCGCAGCAGCGGGTGCCGCTGCGACGAAGAGCCAGGTGAGCAGGGCGGAGACGGCGAAGGTGGCGGCGTTCACGAACAGGGCCGCGATCGGGCCCATGAGTGCGACGAGCAGCCCGGCGACCGTGGCGCCGATCATGCGGGCGAGGCGTTCGGAGCCGTCGAGCAGGCCGACGCTGCGCTCGAGCCGGATGCCGGCCCGCTCGGTGAGTCGAGGCAGCATCACCCGGCGCGCGGTCTGGCCGGGGGTGTCGAGCAGGCCTCCGGCGAAGACGAGCAGAAGCAGCGCCCAGAACGGCAGGCCGACGGTGAGCGCGAGCACCGGGATCGAGAGGACCGTCGCCCCGCTGATGAGGTCGGCGACGATCGCCGCGCGCCGGGGGCCGACCCGGTCGACGACCACGCCTCCCAGTGCGCCGCCCACGACGACCGGAACGGTGGAGAAGAACGCCGCGATTCCGACCTCGACGCCCGTGCCGCCGAGACCGAGCACGTAGAACGGGATGGCGAACGCCGTGATCACGTTGCCCGTCTGCGAGATGGCGTGGGCGGCGAGCAGCGCGGAGAGGGAGCCGATTGCGCGGCGCCTCTCGGTCGTGGGGGTCGTCACGGCCGACGGTAGGTCTGATAGACGACCGACACGGGCTCGGCGCCCGTGCCTGCGGATGCGCCGTGCCCCTCGCTCACCTCGGCATAGCGGGCGACGACCGCCTCGAGCTCGGCAGTCAGCGCGGCGAGTTCGTCGACGGTGAGGTGCAGCATGCGGTCGCTGCTCGTGCCTGCCTCGACCCACGCGCGCGGCAGCGACGGCAGCGAGTCGACGTAGTCGGAGAAGCGTGCGGCGTAGGCCTGCCCGACCGACTTCTGCAGCGCCGACGAGGCCGCCGCCTTGTCGGGGTCGTCGAGCAGCTCGGCCGCGTTCCAGCTGGTCAGGGGTGTCGTGGCCTTCCACCACCGTTCGCGCCGGTCGTGCGTCTGCGGCTCGGCAGGCTCGATGAGGTCGATGGATGCCAGTTTGGCGAGGTGGTAGCTCACGGTGCCCGGCGCCTCGTCGACGACGTCTCCGAGTTGCGCCGCGGTCTGCGGGCCGCGCTCGCGCAGAAGGCCGAGCAGCCTCAGGCGGGTCGGATGCGCCAGCACCCGCATCGAGGCGGCGGAGGTGAGCGTGCTGCGGCTGGGATCGGTCGGGGTCACGGCCTCAGACTATAAACACAAGAACCATTGCGCAACAGTTCTTGTGCTTTGGAACACCGAGTTCGAGTCGGCGGCAGACCGTCGTGACCTCAGGCCGAGCCGGGCGGGCTCAGCCCTGGGCGAGCTTCGCGACGTCGTCCCACTTCTCCCAGCCCGCGAGCCTCGACTCGTAGTCGGGGCGCACGATGTCGAACGCCGACGCACCGAAGAACACGCGCAGAGGCGGCTCGTCGGCGTCGACCACGCGCAGCAGGGCCGCCGCGGAGGCGGAGGGGTCGCCCGCTCCAGCCGCCAGGCGCGCTCGCTGCTGCGCTCGGCGCTCGCGAGCCCCGTCGTAGGCGGGGTTCGGCTCGGCCGTGCGAGCGCTCGGGCCGGACCAGTCGGTGGCGAAGCCTCCTGGCTCGACCAGCGTCACGTGGATACCGAACTCGGCGACTTCCTGTGCGAGGGCTTGAGAGAAGCCCTCGAGAGCCCACTTCGACGCGTGATAGGCGCTCAGGTTCGGGAAGGCCGACACGCCTCCGATCGATGAGACCTGGATGATGTGTCCAGACCCCTGCTGCCGCAGGAACGGCAGTGCGGCTTGAGTGACCCAGATCGCGCCGAAGACATTCGTCTCGATCTGGTCGCGGAGCTCTTGCTCGCTCAGCTCCTCCGCCATGCCGAACTGGCCGTAGCCGGCGTTGTTGACGACGACGTCGAGGCGACCGAACTGGTCGAAGGCCTGCTGCACTGCGGCGAAATCGGCTTCTCTGTCCGTGACGTCGAGGGCGATCGGGAGGAGTGCGTCGCCGTACTTCTCGACCAGATCGTCAAGCGATGACGTGTCGCGTGCTGTCGCTGCGACGCGGTCGCCCCGCTCGAGCGCGGCTGCCGTCCACTCTCGTCCGAATCCTCGCGATGTACCTGTGATGAACCACGTCTTCTGAGTCATGCATTCGCAAACGCATCAGCGGCCGATGCTATTCCGTTCCTGTGGCCGCCGGGGCTACTCGTAGACATCGCGACGGTGGCCGAGGGTGACGACGACCACGAGGAGGACTCCGTCGTCGATCGTGTAGAGGATCCGATAGTTTCCGACTCGCACTCGATAGCCAGGCCGACCTTGAAGGGCCTTCGCCTGGGGAGGCCTCGGATCCTCACCGAGTAGCGCGATCACTCCCTGGATTCGTGGGCGATCCTGCGGGTCGATTCTGCGCAGCGCCTTCAGGGCTGCCGGGCGCAGTTCGATGCGGTACCGGCTCATTGCCAGCCGAGGTCGGCCTTCGCCTGCGCCCAGGGAATGTTGTCGCCCTCTTCGGCTACGGCCGAGTCGAAGGCGCGCAGATCTTCGGCTTCTTCGAGCGCGTCCATCAGGCGCTCATACTGTTCCGGGCTGATGACGACGGCCTCGGTGCGTCCGTGTCGCTCGATGAACACGGCTTCGTTATGCGAGCGCGCGACGAGTTCGGAGAAGTTGGCGCGAGCCTCGGTGACGTTGATGGTCGACATGGGTCAAGTGTACATTTCTCGATAAATTATGTACAGATGATACCCGATCGGTCCGACCGCCCAGCGGCCTGGACCCTACGAGAGCCCAGCGATCTCGCGCAGGGTCGCGAGGTGGGCCTTCCACGCGGTGCGGCCCTGCCTGGTGAGGGTGAGCGAGGTGCGTGGCATCTTTCCGGCGAACGACTTGCCCACCGACAGATATCCGGCCCCCTCGAGCAGAGAGACCTGCTTGCTCAGGGCGGAGTCGGTGATCTCGACGGCGTCGCGAACCTCTTTGAAGGACAGGGTCGATGCGCGATCGAGTGCGGCGACAATCGAGAACCGCACGGGGTTCTGCAGCAGATCGTCGAGTCGGTGCCGCGGATGCTGTTCGATCGCGGTCACGAGCGTGCTTCTCGTGCGGCGCACACCATGGTGACGATCAGGATGAGCGCCGAGGTGATGCCTGACGCGAGCACCGAGCCGTGGGCCCAGATCACCACGGCGAGCGCTGCGGCGTAGGTCACGAACCAGCTCGCGATGTAGGCGGTCCAGCGGCGTCCGCGCGCGAATGCTGACCGACCACGGATGGTGATCATGAAGAACATGATGAGAGCGAACGTCACGGTCAGTGTGCCGAAGTAGGCCAGGCCGAACGCGTTTCCGGTCGTGAGGCCCATGGCGAGCGTGCCCATCGAGGTCGCGACGCCGAGCGCGAGGATGAACGTGATGTACGGCCAGCGCGTGGCGTTGTGGGCGGAGCGGCTGAGGCGTTCCGCGCGATCGAGAAGCGCCTGGGCCTCGGCCGGGGCTACGGGGGTGGTGTCGTTCATGGTGATCTCCTCGTCGTTTCCTCCAGTGTCGCAAGTACTTTCCACTTAAGCAAGTACTTTCCAGTGATCATGCCGATAACGAAGAACTGAGCAGAATTCTCCGATTCTTGGAACAATGGAGCGACGATCGCACATCGTGCATGGGGGAGTTCAGTGTCATCAGTCCAGAGCGTGACCCGCCGCGATGCCATCGCGCAGTACGACATCGTGGGCGCATCCCCGCAGACCGACCTGCAGGGACTCGCCGAGCTGGCGGCGACCCTCTGCGGCGTTCCCACCGCCGTCATCAACCTCATCGACGACGCGAACCAGTACCAGGTGGCGGCCACGGGATTCGAGCCGTCGGTGTGCACGATCGAGGAGTCGATGTGTGCGGTGGCCCTGCGCACGCCCGGCCTCACCGTGGTGCCCGACGCAACCCTCGACGTGCGCTTCGCATCCAACCCGTTCGTCACGGGAGACCTGGCCAACGTGCGCTTCTACGCGTCGAGCCCGCTCATCACTCCGGCGGGCGTGCCCATCGGAACCATCTGCATCTTCGACGACATCACCCGCGACCTCACCGACGAGATCGCGCACAGCCTCGACCTGATCGCGCACCAGATCGTCGACGTGCTCGAGCTGCGCCGCATCACCCGCGACCTCGAGTCGTCGAACGAACAGCTCGAGCGCTTCGCAGGCCAGGTCAGCCACGACCTGCGCAATCCGCTCACGGCGGTGGCCGGGTTCATCGAACTCGCCGCGGACAGCCCCGCCGTGGTCGCCGCGCCCGAGGTTGCGGCGGCACTCTTTCGAGCGGATGCGGCCGCCACCCGCATGGACAGCATGATCGCCGACCTGCTCGACTTCGCCCGGCTCGGGGGCGCCCGTCCGCGCCGCCAGCAGCTCGAGCTGAGCGCACTCATCGGCGCCGTGCTCGACGACCTCGACCAGGCGATTCGCATCACCGAGTCCGTCGTCTCCGTCGATGCCGACGCGCAGATCTCGGGCGATCCGACCCTGCTCGGCGCCCTGTTCCAGAACCTCGTCGCCAACGCCGTGAAGTTCAGTCACGCGGCGGGGGTCGACCCTCGTGTCGAGGTGCGGGCTCACGCACTGGATGGCACCTGGCGCATCACGGTCGACGACAACGGCCCCGGCGTTCCGGAGGACCAGCGCGAGCGCGTGTTCGGCCTGATGGAACGCAACACCTCGAGCGACACCCCGGGTCTCGGCATCGGCCTCTCGACGTGCCGTCGCATCGTGGATGCGCACGGCGGCACGATCGGCATCGACCGGTCGCCGCTGGGTGGCGCGACCGTGTGGGTGTTGCTGCCGCGCTCGGCGTAGCGGCGAGCCGGGAGTTGCCGAGTTGCATGATTCGGCCCACTCCGGCGCCGCGGAGGCGGCAATTTCGGGCAACTCGATGCCGCCGATCTGCAGCGCAACCTGACCGAGCGCATCCCGTGCGGCTGGACCGCGGTCGCGGGCGATGAGGATGCCGCACAACGGTCGATCGAGCGGCTCGCCGATCTGGCGGGCGAGCCGGGTGTGGAGGTCTGGCCCGGCCACGACCCCGCGTTCAGCACGTGGCAGCGCTGAGCGGTTCGAGCGCGGTGACCGCGTCGGCCTCCTCGCGGGCGGCGGCGATCTGCGCCGTCGACAGGCCGAGCACGCGCAGGCAGGAGGCGGCGATCGTGGAGTCATCGTCACCGCCGGTCGACGAGGCACTCCCGTCGCGGCGCAGCCGGATGACCAGCTCGGCGAGCTGAATCAGCACGTCGCCGATCCGCTCCTCGCTCATCGTTGCCGCCACATCGGGATGCGCAGCCGCCGCGCCGAGGCGGCCGTAGCTCGCGCGCAGCTGCTCCCGCTCGGCCCGGAACGCGTCGTAGCGCGGCTCCTGGATCTCGGGCAGGAGGTAGAGCGTGCCGATGTTGTGCGGGGTCTGCCGCAGGGTGCGGGCGTCGACGCTGGCGAGCGCGAACAGGGCCCCGGCCGGCGTGATGTCGTGCGGGATGCGCGCCTCGACCTGCTGCACGAAGTCGATACTGGGGCGCACGGACCCGCTGAGCAGCTCGGCGAGGATCTCGTCCTTACCAGCGAAATGGTAATAGAGCGACTGCTGCCGGATGCCCACCCGATCGGCGATCGCGCGCGTCGACGTGCCCGAGAACCCCGTCTCGGAGAACAGCGCCGCGGCGGCGTCGAGGATCTGCTCTCGCGAGCTCAGGGTCGGATTTTGTGCCTGGGCGCTCGCCCGGGGCCGGCCCGCCTTGCCGGAGCCGGAGCCGGAACCGGAACCGGAGCCGGAACCGGAGCCGGACGTGGAGACGGAACTCATGGGTGCCATGCTCTCACTTGATCGAGGCCTGCGCGCGCCGCCAGGCCAGCCATCCCCCGTGCCCGCTGATGTTCTCGGCACCGATCGTGGCGATCGGCTCGCAGAGGAACCCCGACACCGCGCCCCCGTCGGCCAGGGTGACCCGCCCGATGGTCATGGGCGAGGGCAGGGATGCGACGAACGTGCCGAAGCCGGCCGCCGGCAGCGACCAGACCTCTCCGGCGATCGAGGCGCCGTCGTGGTCGACCCGCAGAAGCCCGGGCTTGGGCGGCGTGGTGTCGAGCGCGAAGAGGGCGTAGTCGGCGCTGGTCGTCGTGCTCCGCACGAACGAGCCCCCGGCCGCGACGAGCTGGTGGTTCAGCGGCTGGTCGGCGAGGTGGGCCCCGACGACCAGGATGTCGATGGCCGGCGAGAGCAGGCGCTCCGCCAGCTGGTGCACGGCGAGGTCGTGGAAGGCGGGCGCGGTGATCATGACGCCGAACGGGAGCCCGTCGACGGTGCCGGCGGGAACGGAGGACGAGGCCATGTCGAGCAGATTGGCGTAGTTCGTGTAGCGCCCCATGCGGCTGTTTCCGCCGATCGGGTCGGCGGCGATCTCGTCGAGGGTCGGATGCCACGTGGTCGTCGGGGTGAGCAGGGCGTCGCATCCGTCGAGGGCGGCTGTCGCGACGGCGCCGAGCCTGTCGAGCTCCTCGCGGGCGTGGAACAGCTCGACGGCGGTGCGCTCGGCGCCGCCCAGCACGATGGTGGCCACCGACTCATCGAGGTCGGTGCCGATCAGGTCTCGGTGCTCGTCGATGTGCGCGCCCACGGCCGCGTAGCGCTCGGCGACGAAGGCGCTGTTGTAGAGCATCTGCGCGGCCTCGAGAAGGGCGGAGATGTCGACCTCGACGATGTCGACGCCGGTGGCGGTGAGGCGGTCGGCCGCCGCGTGGAACGCCTCGGCCCAGCCGGGCGCCAGGCCTTCCAGCTGCGAAGCGAGGGGGATGCCGACGCGGGGTCGCGCAGGAAGCGCGGCGGCCGTCGCGTGCTGGGCCTGCTCCTCGAGCGTGCGCGCCAGCGGGTCGAGGCCGTCGGGACCGGCGAGCAGCTCCGCCGTCCGGCGCGCGAGGCCGAGCTCGCGGGCGAAGACGGTGACGCAGTCGAGGGTGCGGCAGGCCGGCACGACTCCGGTCGTGGGGATGCGGCCGCGGGTGAGCTTGACGCCGACGATGCCGTTGAGTGCCGCGGGCACGCGGCCCGATCCGGCGGTGTCGGTGCCGAGCGCCACGTCGACGACGCCGAGCGCTACGGCCACGGCCGATCCCGAGCTGGATCCGCCGGAGATGCGGTCGGGGCTCCAGGCGTTGCGCACCGCGCCGTAGGGGCTCCGGGTGCCCACGAGTCCGGTCGCGAACTGGTCGAGGTTCGTCTTGCCGATGACCACGGCGCCGGCCGCCCGAAGCCGACCGACCGCGGTCGAATCCGCATCCGGCCGATAGGCGAAGCTGGGCGCGGCCGCGGTGGTGTCGAAACCGGCCGCGTCGATGTTGTCCTTGACGGCGGCCACGGTTCCGGCGAGGGGCAGGCTCTCGCCCGCCGCGACGCGGGCGTCGATCGCCGCCGCCTCGTCGAGCGCGTCCTGCCGGTCGCGCAGGCTGATCCAGATCTCGGGGCGGTCGACGGCGTCGATGCGTCGGTAGGCGGCGTCGACCCGGTCTACTGCTGTCGGGGTGAGGGTCATGCTGCTGCTCCAATGATCGAGATGAGAATCTGGCCGGGCGACACCTGGTCCCCGGGTCGCACGTGGATCTCGCCCACGATGCCGTCGTGAGTGGACAAGACGGATGACTCCATCTTCATGGCTTCGAGCGCCATCAGCTTCTCGCCGGCGCTCACCGCCTGACCGGGCTCGACGGCGATCTGCCACACGGTGGAGATGAACGGTGCGGCCACGCCGAACGATCCCTCCGCGACGACGACGGCGTCGGCCGGCGCGCTCGCCTTCTCGTCGGGGCGCACATCGAATTCGCCGGATGCGCGCCAGCGCTCCTTCTCCTCGCCGAACGCGCGCGCCTGCGTCTCGCGGAAATCGGCGATGGAGTCGGCGTTGTCGGCGAGGAAGCGCTGGTAGTCGGCGATCGCGAACGTGCCCTCCCGCGTCTCGAACTCGCCGCGACCGGCGTCAGTCTCGGCGCGCAGCTCGAGCAGCTCGTCGGCACCCACCGGGTACCACTCGATGCGGTCGAAGAAGCGCAGCGCCCACGGGTTCTCCTGGAACAGGCCGCCGCGGCGGAAGCGGTTCCAGACCTGAACCGTGCGCCCCACGAACTGGTAGCCGCCGGGTCCCTCCATGCCGTAGATGCAGAGGTAGGCGCCGCCGATGCCGACCGAGTTCTCGGCGGTCCAGGTGCGGGCGGGGTTGTACTTGGTGGTCACGAGCCGGTGCCGCGGGTCGAGCGGCGTGGCAACGGGCGCCCCGAGGTAGACGTCGCCGAGTCCGAGCACGAGGTAGGTGGCGTCGAACACGGTCTTCAGCACGTCGTCGACCGAGTCGAGCCCGTTGATGCGACGGATGAAGTCGATGTTCGACGGCGTCCACGGCGCGTCGGAGCGCACTCCGTTCATGTAGCGCTCGATCGCGAGGTGGGTCGCCGGGTCGTCCCACGACAGCGGCAGCCGCACCGTTCGAGACGGCACGACCAGCTCGTGGGTGGCCGGGATGTCCTGCTCGAGTTCGCGCAGCAGCCCCGCCAACGCCGTGGCCTTCAGCTCGGAGGAGTCGGTGTGGATCTGCAGCGACCGGATGCCCGGCGTCAGCTCGAGCACGCCCTGGGGCGACTCGCTCTGCAGTCTCTCCATCAGCGCGTGCACGCGCATCCGCAACCCCAGGTCGAGCGTGAGGTCGCCGTACTCGACGAGCAGATTGTCGTCGCCGTCGCGCCGATACGTCACCGAGGGCCGTGCATCGGTGGCCTCGAGCCGGTCGATCACGCCGTCGTCGCCGTCGCCGCCGGAGGTCGCGACGGTGAACGAGGCGCGGTCGGCGTCGAGCGCGGCCGCGTCGGCCTCGCGCACGCGAACGAAGCGGATGGTGTCACCGGGGCGCAGCTGCCCGAGCTTCCACAGTTCGCCGCTCGCGACCACCGCCGGGCAGACGAAGCCGCCGAGGCTCGGGCCGTCGGGGCCGAGGATGATCGGGGTGTCGCCGGTGAAGTCGATCGCGCCCACCGCGTAGGGGTTGTCGTGGATGTTCGACGGGTGCAGGCCCGCCTCGCCGCCGTCTTCGCGAGCCCACTCCGGGCGTGGCCCGTCGAGGCGCACGCCGGTGCGGGCGGAGTTGTAGTGCACTGTGTAGTCGGTGGAGTAGAAGACGTCGAGGTCGCCGCGGGTGAAGAAGTCGGGCGCTCCGTGTGGCCCCTCCGTCACTCCGATCTGCCAGGTCGTCGACAGAGCGGGTCGTCGATCGGCGGGGGTGGCGCCGCCGACCCGCACGAGACGGGTGCCCGCGGGGAAGGCCGGATGCGCGGCGTCCGAGTCGGGCGAGCCCGGTCGCAGCACGTCACCCGGCAGCAGGGCGCGGCCGGCGTGCCCGCCGAATCCGCCCAGGGTGAAGGTCGATGCGCTGCCGAGATACAGGGGCACGTCGATGCCGCCCCGGATTGCGAGGTAGGAGCGCTGGCCGGGGCCGTGCAGGGTGCCGATGCTCAACACGCTGCCGGCGGCCACCTCGACCGGCTGCCACATCGGCAGCTCCCCGCCGTCGAGGGTCGCGGATGCCGGTGCGCCGGTCAGGGCGATCAGGCCCGGCGCGCTGAATCGCAGGGTGGGCCCGGTGGCCGTGATCTCGAGGCCCGGCGCGCCCGCGGGGTTGCCGACGGCGAGGTTGGCCTCGGAGAACGAGACGGAGTCCATCGGCCCGCTCGGCGGAACGCCGACCTGCCAGTAGCCGATGCGGCCCGGCATGTCCTGCACCGTCGTCATCGCGCCGGCATCCAGTACGTCGATGCGGGGATCGGGGTCTGCCGTGTTGTCGAGGGTGGAGGTGGAGTGTGCGGCGGCGCGCAGGCCGGTCTCGTCGGTGAGCGAGCGCAGCAGGCCCAGGTTGGTGACGACGCCGTCGACCCGGCTGGCGTCGAGCCCTTCTTTCAAGAGGTCGAGCGCTGCGTCGCGGGTGGGAGCCGCGGCGATGACCTTCGCCAGCATCGGGTCGTAGTAGGGCGACACCTCGAGGCCGGTCTCGATCCAGCCGTCGATGCGCACGCCGCTGAGGGCGGGGCCGCCGAAGCCGGGGAAGGCGGCCTGGGTCACGAGTCCCGAGCTGGGGAGGCCGTTCTTGTCGGGATCCTCGGCGTAGACGCGGGCCTCGAAGGCGTGGCCAGTCGGTTCGAACGGGGTGGTGAAGATGTCGGGGTCGATACCCTCGGCGCCGTCGCGGGCGAGGCGCAGCATCAGGGCGACGAGGTCGACGCCGTAGACCTCCTCGGTGACCGGATGCTCGACCTGCAGCCGGGTGTTCACCTCGAGGAACGAGGCCTCCTCGCGGATCGGGTCGTAGACGAACTCGACGGTGCCGGCGGAGCGGTACTGCACCGACGCCGCGAGCGACCGGGCGGAATCGTGCAGTTGGCGGCGAACGGCATCCGGAAGCGCCGGAGCGGGCGCCTCTTCGATGACCTTCTGGTTGCGTCGCTGCAGCGAGCAGTCGCGGTCGCCGATCACGGCGACGCGGCCGTCGCCGGCGCCGAACAGCTGCACCTCCACGTGGCGGGCCGGCCGCACGAGGCGCTCGAGGAAGACGCCCGCGGAGCCGAAGTTCTTCTCGCCGAGCCGGGCGACCCGGTCGTAGGCCTCGCGCACCTCGTCGAGGGTGGTGCAGGCCTGCATGCCGATTCCGCCGCCGCCACCGGTGGCCTTCAGCATGACCGGCAGCCCGATGCTCTCGGCGGCCGCGACCGCCTCGTCGGTCGACGAGAGCAGGCCGGTTCCGGCGAGCATCGGTACGCCGGCGAGGGCGGCGAGCTCGCGCGCCGTGTGCTTCTCGCCGAACGACGCGATCTGCGCGGCCGTGGGGCCGATGAAGCTCATGCCCGCGGCCTCGACGCGGCGGGCGAACTCGAGGTTCTCCGACAGGAAGCCGTAGCCGGGGTGGATGGCGCCGACGCCCAGCCGCTCGGAGGCGGCGAGGATCGCGTCGATGTCGAGGTACGACTCGCGGGCCGGAGCGGGCCCGAGGCGCACGGCCTCGTCGGCCTCGCGCACGTGCGGGGCCGCGCGGTCGGCGTCGGAGTAGACCGCCACCGTTCGGAGGCCGAGGGTGCGCGCCGACCGGATGATGCGGCGCGCGATCTCGCCCCTGTTCGCGATGAGCAGGGTGTCGAAGGCGGGGGTCATGCGTTGTCCGGTCCTGTCTCGCGCAGCGGGTCGGTGACCAGCATGCGCAGGGGGGTGCAGTTGAAGTCGTTGCAGGGGTTGTTCATCTGGGGGCAGTTCGAGACGATCACGAGCACGTCCATCTCGGCCCGGATCGCCACGCGCTTGCCCGGAGCGGACATGCCGTCGACGATGCCGAGCGCGCCGTCGGGCTCGACGGGCACGTTCATGAACCAGTTGATGTTCGAGACGAGGTCGCGGGCGCCCAGGCCGTGGCGGGCCGCCTCGGCGAGGAAGTTCTCGCGGCAGCCGTGCTGGTGCTCGGTGTGGAACCCGTAGCGCAGCGTGTTCGACTCCTTCGAACAGGCACCCCCGATCGTGTCCTGCCTGTCGATCTCGTTGCCGGTCACCGTCATCAACGGGCGGCCGAGGTTGGAGCGGAGGACCGATCCCTCCCTGAGGTAGGCGTTGCCCTGCCAGGCGAGGGTGTCGGGCACCGAGTAGCGCTCGTCGGTGTCGTGCGCGTTGTAGACGAGGAAGTCGGCCGACTGGTTGCCCCCGACGTCGACGATCGTGAGGGTCTGCCCGGCGAGGAGCCGCGCCGACCAGGGCGCGAGCGGCGCGACGGTCTCATCGAGCACGACGGTTCCGGATGCGAGGGGTCCGGCATTCTCGAGCGGCGAGCCCTCGACGTAGTGGGCGCCGACGGGCACGGTCGTGCGGAGGGCGTGGCCTGCGACGGTGTGGGTGGTGGTGCTGGTCGTGCTTGTCGTGGTGCTCACAGTGCTCGGGCCTCCGCGTAGTCGATCGAGTTCAGATAGGCGCGGTTCACCTCGGGCGTGGCGGTGAACTGCGGGTCGCCGGGCAGGGTGGGCTCGCCCGGCCAAGCGTGCACCGTGAGCGGCCCGACCAGGTAGTCGTCGGCCGGATCGAGCGGGTGCGGCACATTGACGATCAGCACGATCAGCGGAAGCTCGGCCACCAGCTCGACGTGCGTGCCCGCACCGGCGCTGCCGAGAAAGGTCAGTGCGCCATCCGGTTCGACCCGAACGCCCTGGAAGAACGAGACGCTCGGCGGCAGGTCGCGGCCGGTGAGGCCATGCTTGGCCGCGGCCAGCAGAAACCGCGAGCGGCCGGATGGCGACGGCCCCTCGGGAGCCGCCGATCCGTATTTCGCGGTGGTGGACTCGTCGCTGCTCGTGCCGCAGAAGGTGTCGTGGTGGCCAGAGGTGTCGGCGGTGATGGTGGCCAGTGCGCGGCCGTCGCCCGAGAGCAGCGGGTGACCTGCCCCGAGGTAGGCCTGCCACGGGATCTTGATGGTGTCGGCGACGTTGAGCCGCTCGTTCGTCTCGAGAGCGTTGAATACGACGACGTGGGCGCACGCGCTGCCCGTGGGGTCGTCGAGTCGCAGCCGCGTGCCGCGTGCGATGACCTTATGCGTGTACCCGCCGGGGGCGACCGTCTCGGCCCAGACCAGGGCGTCGCGATCGACCCCCTCGGGCACCACGGGCGACGACGAGGCGGGCCGGTAGGGCATGTACTCCGAGGTGCGTTCGGCCTGCGCGCGTGCGTCGGCTCTCGCCGCCAGCACGCTGTCGGTCTGGTGGTCGTCGGCTATCGAGGTCATGGTGCCGGTGCTCTCTTTCGGGTGGTGCGGGTGGTTTCGGGCTGGGTGATCGGCCTAGGCGATCGTGGCGACGGCGCCCGCCTGCGCCCCGGGCACGGCCGAGGTCGGCAGGTGTCCGAGCAGGATCGCGCCGTGCCGGCTGCGGCCGTGGCGGTGCACGAGGAAGCCCGCGACGAGCGTGGCCCCGATGAAGAGCAGGGCGCTCCACTGCAGCCACCAGGTCTCGCCGGTGAGGTCGTAGATCTCGGCGCGCGGCCAGACCAGGTTCACGACCATGCCGATCTGGTAGGCGACGGCGATCACGTTCACGGGGATTCCCCACCGGCCGAGGGTGAAGAGCGGCTTGCCATCCTCGTCGACGCCGGGCGGGAATCCCTGGTCGGACGTTCTGAATCGACGCACGAGCAGCGGCACGGTTACTCCGAGGTAGGCCAGGTAGAGCATGGCGATGCAGAGGCTCGAGAGGGCGGTGAAGATGGCCGACTGTCCGAAGTTCACCGCGAGGGCCAGGGCAGCGCCCACGCCGACGACCACGCTTGTGGCGATCGGGGTGCCGGTGCGCGGCGATACCGCTGCGAGGGTGCGCCAGAACGGCAGCGCGCGCTCGCGGGCCATCGAGAACATCATGCGCGAGCCGGATGTCTGCACCGCGAGTGTGCAGGCGAACACGGCCACCGCGACGGCCACGAGCAGCAGTCGACCGAAGACCGGGCCGAGGCGCTCGGTGACGACGTAGGCGATACCGCCGCCGGCGAGGTTTCCGTCGGTCAGGCTGGGAGCGGCGACGAGGGCGGCGATGATCAGCAGCGCTCCGCCGAGTCCCGACACGACGACCGCTCGGATGATGGTCTTGGGGATCGTTCTGCGCGGAGCGTGCGTCTCCTCCGCCAGCTCGCCCGCCGAGTCGAAGCCGACGAGCACGTAGGCCGCCATGAGCGACGACGCGAGGAAGGCCCAGATGTAGGGGGAGTCGGTGGCGCCCGCTCCGTCGGTGGTGAAGACGGCGGATGGGCTGCGCGCGGGCAGGAGCAGCAGGGCCACGACCAGCACAACCACTCCGACGATCTCGATGAGCACACCCACGCTCGTGGCGAGGGCCATGATGCGCACGCTGAGAATGTTGACGACGGTGGTGATCACCAGGAGGATCACGCCGAGCAGCACAGCGTTCTGCGCGCCGGTGGCCGAGGCGAGCGAGGGGTCGGCGGTCGGCCCGCCGACGATCTGGAAGCCCTCCCAGATCGCGGGGAGCACGGCCTGCACGGCGATCGCGGCGACGGCCACGGTGAGGGTCTGAGCGACGATCATGACCCAGCCGGTGAACCAGCCGAAGGTGGTGCCGGCGAGTCTCGACGCCCACTGGAAGATGGAGCCGGCGATCGGCCAGCGCGCGGCGAGCTGCGCGAAGTTGAGGGCCACGAGCAGCTGGCCGGCGAACACGAGCGGCCAGGTCCAGAAGAACGCGGCCCCGCCGATGCCGAAGCCGAGTCCGAAGAGCTGGAACACGGTGGTGAGGATGGACACGAACGAGAAACCGGCCGCGAACGACGCGAAGGAGCCGACACCGCGGTGGAGTTCCTGACGGTAGACCTTGTGGTTCTGAGATGGAGCGGGGTGGATCGGGGTTGGTTCCAGGGTGCTCATGGGCACGACCTTCCGCAGAAGAACAACTCGAATACCTGTCGATTGACAGGTGATGTTCTCATGCTGGGCGATCGCAATTGCGAGCCCGTTTCACCCGTGTTAACTCTGGGTTTCGGCGGGCGGCTCTGCGCCTATTACTCGTGCCAGGGGTGCATGTTCCTGGTCGCGACGGATGTGCCCGGCCGCCGGGCAACATCCGTCGTGCCGGGCGACATTCGCCGCCTACCTAGCGGAGGACTGCCTGCGGAGCGCGCGGCCTATGCGCGCGGCCGCCTCCTCGAGCAGGGCGGTCTCGACGTTTCCGTAGGCGAGGCGCAGGTGGCGCGCGGAGTCGGTTCCGGGGCCGGAGGCGAAGAACGAGCCGCGCTGGTAGTCGACGCCCTCGGCGCTGGCATCGGCCGCGAGCCTGTCTGCGTCGATCGCATCGTCGACGAGTCGCGGCCACAGGAACAGGCCTCCGCCCGGAACGGTCGCCTCGAACGCCTCCGGGGCCTCGCGATCGAGGGCCGCGACGAGAGCCCGGGCCCGCTCCGCGTACAGCGCGCGGGCGCGATCGAGAGTGCGGTCGAACAGGGTCGGGTCACTTGTCAGCAGTTCGCCGACGATCGCCTGCACGAGCGTCGAGCTGTGCGAATCCTGACGGCTGCGCAGGGCGAGGATGTCTGCCGAACGGCCTTCAGGTGCCACAACCCATCCGAGACGAAGGCCCGGGCCGAGCGTCTTCGTGAAGGTGTTGATGTGGATGACCTGCGGCGAGTCATTGAACTCCCGCGAGCTCTCCGGCCCGCCCGAGTACCAGAGCTCGCGGTAGGGGTTGTCGGCGAACACCACGAAGCCGTAGCGCTCGGCGAGCCGCACGAGCTCGGCGCGTCCCTCTGCCGTCAGAGACCCCTGCGACGGGTTGTGAAAGTCGGGAACGGTGTACAGCGCGCTCGGTCGAGCGCCGTCGCGCAGGCGGTCGGCGAGCTGCTCGAGATCGAGTCCGTTCGGCCCCACCCGGATGGGCAGGATGTCGGCGGCCGACAACTCGAGGCCCCGCAGGAAGAGCGGGAAGATCGGGTTGTCGACCGCGACCAGGTCGCCACGTTCGACCACTGTCTGGATGGCGAGCGAGAGCCCGTGAAACCCTCCGTTGGTCACGATGATGCGCTCCACTGCCACGCCTTCGCGTTCCGCTATCCACTCGCGCAGCGGCGAGATGCCCTCGGTGCGCGAGTACTGCAGTGCCGGAACGCCCGGCCGCGAGAGCACGCGCGCCGTGGCCTCGGCGAGCTCGGAAGAGGGCAGCGCACTGGGGTCGGGAACGCCTCCGAGCAGCTCGATCGCATCCGCACGCGGGTCGCGAAGCGTCGCGTCACCGAAACCCTTGGGGGCGGCGAACGCGGAGATCAGCGCCGTTCGGCGTGCTGTCGACGCGTCGGCCGGCCTGGGCGCCTCGGTCTGAATGGTCATGGGGGTCTCCTCGGAAAGTGGCTCGTGCGGGTGCAGCCCATGGTCGTGGAGCTGAGGCCCTGCGTATGACACCCCGCGTAACCCTTCGCCGCCGGATGAAACACAACGTCACGACCGCGGCGGAGTCGCTAGCGCGTGGCTACGATGGCGCCGTGCGGGCGGTAGCCGACGCCCGTGCGCGTGTGACTCTCGACGATCTCGAATCCGGATGCGCGCAGCCGCTCGGCCAGATCGGCCACGGGCCAGCGGTAGGCCGTCGTGACCGCGTGTTCGAATTCTTCGGCGGCGGAGCCGACGAAGAATCCGACCAGCAGCAGCCCGCCGGGGCGCAGCACGCGCGCGATCTCGTCGAGGGCCGAGCCCATCGCATCCGGTGCGTGGTGGATCAGCGAGTACCAGGCGAGCACGCCGCCGAGAGAGGCGTCGGATGCGTCGAGCGCGTCGAGGCTGCCCGTCGCGAACCGCAGCTCGGGGTAGCGGCGGCGTGCGTGCTCGACGAACGCGGGCGTGAGGTCGACGCCGCGGATGTCGACGCCGCGCCGGGCGAGGAAGTCCGTCCAGTGGCCGGGGCCGCATCCGGCATCGATCGCGGGGCCGACGACCTGGTCGCCCCACGTGCCGATGAGCTCGCGATCGGAGGGGTGCATGGCGTCGACGGAGCCGAGCAGCTCGACGTACTCGGCCGCCCTCGCCTCATAGGCCTCGGCAACCTCGTTCATGTCGCCTCCCTCTCCGCGAGCTACGAGCGTACCGAGACCACCCGACGCGCCCGTTCCCTGAGCCCACCCCTTCCGTTCTCTGAGCCCACCCCTGCCGTTCCCTGAGCTTGTCGAAGGGAATCCATCCGTCAGAAAATGCTCCTCTCCACGCGCAGAAGAGCATCGACTGACGGATGGATGGCGTCCACGGCGTGAGAGCTATGCTTTTCAGAGTTACTTTGAGAAAACTAGCGGCGTAGCGTGGAGGCATGACCCCGAAGCCTGACGCCGCGTCCATCGACCTGCACACCTGCGACGCCGCAGTGAGCCTGGCCTTCAGTATCCTGGGCAAGCGGTGGAACGGCATGATCCTCTCGACCCTCGGCTCCGGCGCGCTCTCGTTCGCGGCGCTCAAGCGCGGCGTTCCGGGCATCAGTGACGCCATGCTCTCCGACCGACTCACCGGCCTGGCCGAGGTGAGGCTGCTCACCCGCAGCGTCGACGCCGGCCCGCCGGTCGCCGTCACCTACGCGCTCACCCCGCAGGGCGAGCAGCTGCTGCCCCTGCTCGAGCAGCTCGGACAGTGGGCCGCGGCCAACCTCGAGCGCCCCGCCGAGAACGAGCCCGACACGACTCCCGCAGAGAAGAAGTAGCACCATGGACTACGGACACACCCTCCGCTTCGGCACCTTCGTCACCCCGTCGGCCGCCCAGCCGCAGGCTCCGGTGCAGCTCGCGCAGCTCTCGGAGACGCTCGGCTACGACCTCGTGACCTTTCAAGATCACCCCTACCAGTCGTCGTTTCTCGACACCTGGACGCTGATGTCGTTCGTCGCGTCGGCGACCACGCGCATCCATATCGCCCCGAACGTGCTGAACCTGCCCCTGCGACCGGCGCCGGTCACGGCCCGCGCGGCCGCGTCGCTCGACCTGCTGAGCGGCGGCCGCTTCGACCTCGGCCTCGGCGCGGGCGGGTTCTGGGATGCGATCGAGGCGATGGGCGGACGCCGCTTGACCCCGGGGCAGGCGGTGGATGCCCTCAGCGAGGCCATCGACATCATGCGCGGCATCTGGGCGGCCGGCGAGCGCTCTGTGCTGAGGGGCGGCGAGTACTACTCGGTCAACGGGGCGAAGCGCGGGCCGGCGCCGGCGCACGACATTCCGATCTGGGTGGGCGCGTACAAGCCGCGCATGCTGCGGCTCACAGGCGAGAAGGGCGACGGATGGCTGCCGAGCCTGCCCTACCTCAAGCCCGGCGACCTGCAATCGGGCAACGCGCGCATCGACGACGCGGCGGCCGAGGCGGGGCGCAATCCCGCAGAGATCCGCCGTTTGCTCAACATCACGGGCACCGAGAGCGTCGACCAGCTCACGAGCATGGCGCTCGACGACGGCGTGGGAACCTTCATCGTGATGGGCGACGAGCCGGCGGCGCTGCAGCGTTTCGCCGAGCAGGTGATGGAGCCGGTGCGTGAAGCGGTGGCGACGGAGCGCGCAAGCCGCGGAACCGTGGCGACCGACAGCATCCGGCCCGCCAGGGCGATCGCGCTGAGGCGCGAGGGCATCTCCTACGACGAGCTGCCCGAGTCGCTGCGCGAGACCGCGATCGAGCCCGGAGACACGGCGTACGCGTCGGTGCGCTCCACCTATATGCGCGGCGGCGCGCCCGGCCTGGTGCTGCGTCCGCGAGATGTCGACGGAGTGCGCGACGCGCTGCTGTTCGCGCGCAGGCACCCGTCGCTGCCGCTCGGAATCCGCAGCGGAGGCCATGGAATCAGCGGGCGCAGCACCAACGACGGCGGCATCGTGATCGACCTCAAGAACCTGAACGAGATCGAGGTGATCGACGAGGAGAACGGGCTCGTGCGCATCGGCCCCGGCGCCCGGTGGATGGACGTGGCCGCCGCCCTGCAGCCCTTCGGACTGGCTCTCTCGAGCGGCGACTACGGCGGCGTCGGCGTAGGCGGACTCGCGACCGCGGGCGGCGTCGGCTTTCTGGGCCGCGAGCACGGGCTCACGATCGACCACATCGTGGCCGCCGACGTGGTGCTCGCCGATGGAACGGTGGCGCACGCCTCGGCTGTGGAGAATTCGGAGCTGTTCTGGGCCGTCCGCGGCGCGGGCGCGAATGTCGGCATCGTCGTGTCGTTCGACTTCGTGGCCGACCCGGTGGGCGACGTGGGGTGGGCGCAGCTGTCGTTCCAGGTCGACGACGCGGCGCAGTTTCTCGAGGACTTCGGGGCCCTGCAGGAGTCATCTCCACGCGACACGACGCTCTTCCTGATCCTGAGCGGCGGTCGCCCGGCGGAGCCCGCGTCGGCGCAGATGTACGGAGTGGTGAACTCCTCGGACCCCGACACGATCATCGCGAGGCTGCAGCCGTTCGCCGAGCTGGCGCCGCTTGTCGGCCAGCAGGTGCAGCTGCTGCCCTACGCGGCGGTCATGGCGAACGCGTCGGATGTCGCGCACAACGGTCAGGGCGAGCCGTCGTTCCGCTCGGGGCTGGTCGAGCATCTGGATGCGCCGACCGCCCGCGCCGCGGCCGCCCTGGCGACGTCGGGTTCGGCGCCGTGGTTCCAGATCCGCCCGGTGGGCGGCGCGATCAACGACGTGGCCCCGGATGCGACGGCGTACGCCCACAGGTCGGCCAACTTCTCGATCACCTCGGTCGGGCGGAGTGCCCGGTTCGAGCAGCTCTGGGACGACCTGGCCGAGCACTTCGACGGCCTGTATCTGAGCTTCGAGAGTCGCACGGGCGAGCAGATCGTGGCGCAGGCTTTTCCGCCGGCGACGCTGCAGCGGCTTCGCGCGATCAAGGCTGAGGTCGACCCGGACTTCGTGTTCAAAGACAACTTCGGAGTCGCGGCGGAACCGGCCCCGCTGGGCTGAGTGTCTAGGTGGGCCGCTGATGTGGCGGACGTTTGGTCGAAGCCGGTGCACGGCGAGTGAGTTTCTGACGACCTCTGGATCGGACGTAGCGAGCGATGCCCCTGATTTCCGACCAAGCCGTCACGGGATCGAGTCCTGCGGCGCGCTGGACCGTGTTCACTTTCCAGTTGCCGAACATCGCCCATACCCAACTCAAACCGAACAGGCCTCCGATGGCGATGATGAAAACAAGGGTCATGCGATCGGAAGTAGTGTACTCAGACGGTCGCGAGGAGAGGTCGGCACCTGCTGCGCACAAGAAGACACCGATAAATACGGTAATTGCGCCGAGTTGCCCGACAATAATGGTCGGGATTCCCGAGCGGATCGCGCGCTGATTGAACTCGGCGACATTCACGCGAAAGGTGCTCTCCGCTTGAGCCGCCAGATCTCTGTAAACCGCTAGATCCTTGTCACTTGCTAGTGAATTGGCTTCACTCTCATGGGCCAACTGCCTGAGCTGCGTGGAGAGGCGGAATGCGACCTCGGCGCGCTCGGCATACACCTTCGACCGATTACTCCGAATGCTGACTATCAGCCCGACAGCGCTGACGGACAGAGCTCCTAGTGAGGCAATGATTCCAACGAAATTGGTCCAGTCCATGCGGGTTCCTCCGGAGGCTTTTTGCGAGCGGCATAGTGCTCACGTCCGACGGTAGCTGGGGCCCCCGACGTTACAGCGATGGTGAAAAGACCCTCGGCGCCGTTTCCAAATTCGTCTCGACGAGATCATGTCGTAGTACCGCGACATCGTCTATTGGGCGGCAGCCGCCGACATCTCGAGCGTCCACGTCTGGGAACGTTTTGTTGCGTCAATCAGAGCGTCAAGCTCACTAAGAATGAGTTCGCTATCGCGGCCATCGCGCCACACGATAAAAGTGCGCCAGACGTAGGAAAGGTTATTCGTACGCGACACGTGGTCAGTTCCGCGCCCAGCCCGCACTAGGTCGCGAACCTTGTCCAGAATTGCAATGTCGGTCGAATCGGTGGCGAGTATCCGCGCACTCGCGATGCTCGCCAACACCGGCCAATCTTCAACGAGATGAGCTTTTCGCCGGAAGAACGTGGGTCTGGACGTTCGAAGGTGATGAGAAAAGGCTGCGATGTCGGAGTTCATTCGGGTCAGAGCTTCGTTCATCTGCTTTCGCTCTGTAATTACTCTGTCCTGTCTTCGCAGGATAGTTGTGAGCAAGAAAGAAAGACCCGCACCGGCCACGACGCCAAGCAATGTTGCGAGCGCAGTGGCGAGGAACGAATTTAGGTTGAATTCGTCGAGGGACTGGGTTAACTGATCAATGCTGCAAATAATCGTCTGAGGATCGCAAGTCATGGCTCGAGGTTATTGCTGCTTGGCACATCCATTGGGGCGTAGATGCTCTTATCCGCGCGAATAGGGGCAGTGCCTCACGGATGGATGACGGCGGCCGACTGCCTCCTACTTGGTGTGCTCCGCAAAGAGGCAGTGGAAGCCTGGTGACGTGGGACCGGCGCCCTTCGACAGGCTCAGGGATCGAGGCGCACCTCGCCCGCGAGGTGCACGTGCGCCCCGAGTTCGGCGAAGGCCACCGCCTTGGCAAGCAGGGCTGCATCGGCGGTCGCCGCATCCGGTGCATACGCGACCTGCATGTGATTCGCCCTGTGTCGGGTATGGAATGATCGCGGCTGACGCCGTGCAGCACCACGTGCACGATGGGCCACTAGATGTTGGTGGCCTGCCACCGGCGCGACGTCTCTTCGGCCGGCAGCGAGACCGCCGAGACCCGACCGATGTCGAGGTGCAGCTCGCTCTCCCACCCGACTCCGACGCTGGCGGCTCTTTACGAGAAGGTGCCCGAGTGGGGCCACGTCGCTCTCGACTTCACGCCGCGGCTGAAGCTCCTTCTCGGTGCACTCGCGACGGGGCTGGCGGCGACTCCTGCGCACTCGTGATCAGTCGACGCGTCATCCGAGCTCGAGTCATGACCGAACTCTCACACGGAAGCGCATCTGGTTCAAGCGGCTGCGGCCAGTCGGCTCGGGGTGCGAAGCTGAAGCGCGCGGCCCACGGAAAGGAAACACCATGCTCACGGTTCTGTTCATCGGCGGCAACGGCATCATCAGTTCGGCGTGCAGCCGACTGGCGGTCGCGCGGGGTTTCGACCTGACTCTGCTGAACCGGGGTCGCGACACAACGCGGCCGCCGATCGATGGTGTCGAGACCATCGTCGGCGACTCGACGGATGCGCAGAGCATGCGGGATGCGCTCGGCGAGAGGACGTTCGACGTGGTCGTCAACTTCCGTGCCTTCAGCCCTGAGCAGGTGAAGGCCGACGTCGACCTCTTCCGCGATCGCACCGGCCAGTACATCTTCATCAGTTCGGCGTCGGCGTACCAGAAGCCGGTAACCCGCTTTCCGATCGTCGAGTCGACCCCGCTCAAGAACCCGTTCTGGCAGTACTCGAGAGACAAGATCGCGTGCGAGCGGGTGTTGATGGATGCGTTCGACGAGCACGATTTTCCGGTCACCATCGTGCGCCCGTCTCACACTTACGACCGCACGCTGGTGCCCCTCGACGGCGGCTGGACGGTGATCGAACGCATGCGGCAGGGCAAGCCGACGCTGGTGCACGGCGACGGTACCTCGCTGTGGACGCTGACCAATCACCGCGACGTGGCTCGCGGCCTGGTGGGCCTGCTCGGCCTCACGCGCAGCATCGGCGACGCCATCCACATCACCGGCGACGAGATCCTCACCTGGGACATGATCGCGAACGAGCTCGCGGCCGCCGCCGGCACCACGGCGCACCTCGTGCACGCGGCGTCGACGGAGGTGGCGCAGTCCTTTCCGGAATGGGCGGACGGAATCCTCGGCGACAAGGCGCACTCCCTGATCTTCGACAACAGCAAGATCAAGGCGCTGGTTCCCGACTTCGTCGCCAGCGTGCCGTTCTCCCTCGGAGCTCGGGAGATCGTCGGCTGGTACGACGAGGACCCGAGCCGACAGGTGGTCGACCGCGAACTCGACGCTCGAATCGACGCGTTCGTGGCGCGCGTCTCGGACCGCGTCTCGGACTGCCGATGAGTTCTGACCTTCGCGGCCTGTCGATCGCTCGGCTGCGCGAGGCGCAGGAGGCGCGCGAGCTGAGCGCGGTGGAGATCGCGCAGGAGTTCATCGCCGCAGTCCTGCGCGATGACACGAACGCCGTCGTCGAGCGCGACGATCAGGATGCGCTCGGCCAGGCGCGGCGGATCGACGATCGGCGGGCGGCGGGGGAGGACCTCGGGCCGCTCGCCGGAATCCCGCTCACGATCAAGGACTCGTTCGCTGTGGCCGGGCTGCGCAGCTCGCTGGGCACCGCCGATTCCCGGCGCCCGGTGACGCGGGATGCTCCGGCGGTCGCCCTGCTGCGCGCGGCCGGCGGCGTGATGCTCGGCAAGTCGAACGTGTCGGAAGGCCTCGCCTCGTCGCACACCGACAACCCGCTGTATGGCCGCACCGCGAACCCGTGGAACGCCGCGCGTACCGCTGGAGGCTCGTCGGGCGGATCGGCGGCTGCCGTGGCCGGGCTCCTCAGCTGCGGCGATCTCGGCAGCGACCTCTCGGGATCGATCCGGGTGCCGGCGGCCTGGTGCGGGGTCTACGGTCACCGCCCGTCGACGGGATTCGTGTCGAAGCGCGGCCACCTGCCGTGGCCGCTCGACACGGCACTCGAGCCCACGGTCTCGGCGGCGGGGCCGCTCGCCCGCTCGGCCGACGACCTGCTCGAGCTCTTCTCGGTGCTCGCGACCCCGGATGCGCCGTGGCGGCTCGGTCTGCCGGCCTCACCCGAGCGGCTGGCGGGCCTGCGCGTGGGACTCTGGCCGCAGGCATCCGGTGTGCCGATCGACGGCGAGACCTCGGATGCCGTGGCCGCCTTCGCCGACCGGCTCGCCCGGGCGGGGTGCCGGGTCGAACGCGTCGACGCGTCGGTTCTCGAGTCGGATCGTGTGGAGGAGCTGTTCGCGCGGCTGGTCGACGTGGAGCTGTCGTACAGCGAGCACGCGGAGCCGCTCGCGGTGTCGATGGCCGAGGTGTGGTCGCTTTGGGACGAGCAGCGCGCGGTGCGAGCGCGGTGGGAGCGCCTGTTTGACACGGTCGACGTGGTGATCTCTCCGGTGGTGGGCTTCGCCGCCCCGATCGTGCACGGGCCGGGAGCGGTGTCGGTCGACGATCGCCGCGACGAGATCGGCCGCTTCAGCCGCCTGGCGAACCTGGTGATGGGCCCAAGCACGGTCATGCCGATCGGGCTCGGCGCCGAGTCGGGGATGCCCATCGCGGTGCAGGCGATCGGTCGCCACGGAGACGACCTGAGGACGATCGGCTTCGCGCGCCTGTGCGCAGCCGAGGGAGTAGCCGGGCCTCTTGGCCCGCCTGCTCGCACTGCGCCGATTGAGTAGCTCGTTCGCTGGGCGCCCAGTTGCCCTCATCCGCCGCTTCAGTGAGTGACGAGGCGGCGGATTCGGGCAACTCGATCGCCGCCGCCGGCGCTCAGGCGACAGGGTTCGTGACCGCACCGATGGGGAAGCTCACTCCGGTGAGCTCCTCAGAGACTGTCCACAGGCGCTGCTGCACCGCTTCGTTGTGGGAGTCGGGGCTGGAGGCGACGAGCTTCGGATATCCCCGGTTCTGCCCGAGCCCGCCGGGGCCGTAGTACTGTCCGCCGACAACGCTCGGGTCGGTGGCGGCGCGCACGGCGGGCAGGGCGCCCATCTCGGGCCTCTGCGTGATCAGCGGTGCGACCAGGGTGAGGGGCACGCGCACGATCGCGGGAGTGCTGCGCGGAAGTTCGGTGTTGGCGACGCCGGGATGCCCGGCCACAGCGATGGTCGTGCCGTGCGATGCGAGCCGACGCTGCAGCTCGTAGGTGAACATCAGATTGGCCAGCTTGGATTGGCCGTAGGCGGCGGCGCGGCCGTAGGAGTTCTCCCACTGCAGGTCGTCGAAATGAATGGCGGCCCGGATGCGGTGGCCGTTGCTGCTCACCGTCACGACGCGTGATCCGGGCACGGGCAGGAGTCGGTCGAGGAGCAGGCCGGTGAGCGCGAAGTGGCCGAGGTGGTTGGTGCCGAACTGCAGCTCGAAGCCGTCGGCGGTCGTCTGCTTCGGCGTGTACATGACGCCGGCGTTGTTGATCAGCAGGTCGATACGCGGGTGGGATGCCCGCAGCTCGGCCGCCGCCGATCGCACCGATTCGAGAGAGCTCAGGTCGAGCGCCTGCACGGCGACGTCACCACGGATGCGGGCAGCGGCCTGCTTTCCTTTCTCGACGTTGCGCACGGCCATCACTACTGTGGCGCCGCGTTCGGCAAGCATGCGGGCGGTCTCGAACCCCAGCCCCGTGTTGGCGCCGGTGACGATCGCCACCCTCCCGCGCTGGTCGGGGATGCTCTGCTCGGTGAAGTTCTGGCTCATGAATCTCTCCTAAAATACTTGCGGTCTGTTATCTAGGACGATAAAGGACCGACGGTCTACTGTCAAGGAACCGGCGGTCTTTTGTTAGGCTGGGGCCGTGACCACATTTCAGCGAGCGCGAAACGACGAGCAGCGCGAGATTCGCCGCCGCGCGATCCTCGACACCGCCGCGGCGATGCTCGGCGAGATGCCCGTGGCCGACGTGAGCCTCAACGAGCTCAGCCGCCGGGTCGGCCTGGCCAAATCGAACGTGCTCAGGTACTTCGAATCGCGCGAGGCGGTACTGCTCGAGCTGCTCGACGACTTCATGGGCAGCTGGCTAGCTTCTCTTGAGGAGGAGTTGTCTGCGGGCATCGAACCAAAAGCTTCTCAAGACGTTCGCGCAACCCAACTGGCCGACATCCTGAGCCGATCGCTGGCGCACCGCGTGGTGCTGTGCGACCTCTTCGGCGCGCAGGGCGGAGTGCTCGAACACAACGTGTCGGTCGAGGTGGTGAAGCGACACAAACGTTCGTCGCTCACCAAGCTCACCGCGATGTCAGAGCTGCTGCGCCGCCATGTACCTGAACTCGGCGAGGGAGCGCAGCTGTTCTGCCTGATCAGCCTCGTCTCGGCCGGCGCGCTGGCGTCGTACGTGCCGCCGCCGCCCAGCCTCCTGGCCGCTTATGCGGAAGAGCCCGAGCTCGGGGTGCTCAACCTCGATCTGGGCGAGGCCCTCCGAGTCGCGTATACGTCGTCGCTGCTGGGAGTCCTGCCGCGAGCCTGACGCTCGTCTCCGTCTCTCGGAGCTGCGGCATGTCGGCCTTCAGCTGAGTCAGATGGTCGGCGCGTTTTGCGCCGGTGCGCCCGCGGGTCGCTTGATGAACGGGATCGCGAGCCGGTTGTTCAGCACTCCGCGCCCGTGGGCTTTGACCAGCCCCATGATGATGATCACCAGGTGCGCCACGCAGAGCGCACCGAAGATCGTGATGAGGATGCCCACGGGATAGAAGCCTTTCGCCACCGGCGTGCCGGAGACGAAGTAGAGCAGCACGAAGTGGCCGCCCAGGGTGAGGACGGTGCCGATGATCAGGGTCCAGCCCCAGTTGGCCGCCTGTCTCGCGTTCTCGGCCGCGAGCGCGCCTTTCTTCTTCATGGCCGGGTACACAGACACCATCACGATTCCCGCGGTCAGCACCGACAGGAACGGGATGCCGACGATGGCGAGAAAGCCGAGGGCGTAGGGCAGTGATCCGGTGGGAGGCGCCGGCTGGGGAGCGACAGGCTGGGCGGGCGCGACGGGCTGGGGCTGGATGGGGGCGGCGTCGAAGTCTGTCACGCGTCCAGCCTAGGGAAATGGGGGCAGCGGTCCTAGTCGAGTCCGGCCAGCAGGCTCAACTCGACCACCGCCATCGTGGCGCCGTTGCCCGTCGGTGGCGGGCTTCAGTGTTCCACGGCCTGCTGTTTGCCGGCTTCCCTGCCGAACTCCTTCTCGAACCTCCGTCGCTCATTCGCGGCTACAACCAGGTGCGTGATTCCGATGCTCACAAACATCACGGCGGGAAATATTGCGTACAACCGGAGGGGGCGGCTCGGGTTGACGATGAACAAGATCACCTCGAGTGCTGGGAAGAGCACGCCCGCCGCCAGATACAGCAGCCCTGAGTTTCGTGATCGGTCGAGCCTCATGCGCTGTTGAATGAGCGAACCGGGGCCGTGAGCGGTTTCGGCCGCTCTGTCGCGACGGTCGATCCGGATGCGCCCTGCCGCCCCCGCAAGCGCGACTCCGGCGAGACCGATCATGGTGCCCCAGAAGGTGTCTATCGTGAAGGCGATGACGGCTCCGACGGCAGCTATCGCGACACCGACGATGATCGCAACGAGGACCTTATCGGTCGTGCCCTTCTTGCCGTACCGACCGCTCATGGTTTTCCCCGTTCGATGGCACTGCTTCTGTCAGTCACCATCTTGGAGTCGCCGATTTCGGTTGCACAAGGAGTTGCGGCGGTGGTGAAGTAGACAGACGAGGGGGACCAATGGTTGTCGCCGGAAATGTTTTTCCGTGGTTTTGTTGCGCCGTCTTTCTTGCCGTCGTCGTGCTGGTGCCGAGGCAGATAGCAGGCCCGGATCGTCTGCGTGACATGCAGCTGTCGATGAATGCTTCACCGGGGTGGAACCTGGTCGGCGGTGCGTGTCTGGTGCTCGGAGCCGCCATTGCGATTGGCCTGGGCATAGTCTTCCTCGGTGCCGGATACATGTTCGCATGGGGCTTCTTTCCTCTGGCTGCCGGCAAGCTCTTCATCGTCGGCTTCTACGCATATGTCGTGCGGCAGCCCTGGGTGTCCTTCGATGAGGACGAAACGAGCGCCCAGCTATGAACAGTCCGCGTGGACTCGGATTGAGGACGCTGCTCTTCGGTGCGTTCACCGTTGCGCTCGCCGCCTTCACGATCGTGCGTCTCATCACGGAGGGGTTCGTGGACAGGGATTCTGTCGCGATCCTGATTTGTGTGCTCTGCCTAGGTATGACTCTCGACCTGGGATACAAGTGGCAGAAGGCGACGCGTGATCGTGCAACGCAGTCGACCGTCGACCCTGCTGACGGAGAGCAGACCTCGTGAGAGCTGACGCTGCGTAGATCGTGTGCCCCGCCCGCCGCCCAGTTGCCCGAATCTGCCGCTTCAGCGGGTGGGGAGGCGGCAGATTCGGGCAACTCGGCGGGCGCGAGTGGTCTCGATACGCTTCGGCCGCAGGCGGCCTCTGGCTACTCGACCGGCGCAACCTGCTCGACCGGCGCAACGGCGCGCTGCCGCTTCGACCGGGGAGACTACTTCTCGTGAACTTAATCGCCGGGATCGTGCAATACCCATTGTGAGCACCGACAACGAGATCATCGAGCGCTCCCTGCACAGCGCAGGGGCGTTCGCCGAGGTATTCGATCGCCACGCGCGCACCGTTCACCGGTACGCCGCGCGGCGGCTGGATGCGGGGGCTGCCGACGACGTGATGAGCGAGACGTTCCTCGTCGCGTTCGAGCGCCGGGCCGCCTTCGACGGATCGGCCGATGCCCTGCCCTGGCTGCTGGGCATCGCGACGAACCTCATCAAGAAGCACGCGCGGCTCGAAGCGCGCGCATGGAAGGGGCTCGTCGCATCCGATCTCGGTCGTGTCGACATCGACGCGATCGAGCAGGCTGCGGCACGCCTCGATGCGAGCGCCACGGCGCGACGCATCGGCGGCGCGCTTCGTCGGCTTCCGGCCGGCGATCGCGATGCCCTTCTTCTTTATGCCTGGGGCGACCTCGATTACGAGGGCGTCGCATCCGCTCTGGGCGTGCCTGTCGGAACCGTTCGCTCACGACTCAATCGCGCACGCCGCACGCTGCGCATCGCAATCGATCCGGGCGCTGCCCGTGATGAGGAGGTCGATCATGGACGAATTGTCTCTGCTTCGCCGGATTCGCTCTGAAGTAGACGGGCCCGAGCGGGCCGCTCTCGACCGGGGGCGCGCGGCACTGCTCGAGCGCGCCGGTGCCGAGGCGGGTATCGATGCGCGGGCCGGTCAGGGGGTTCGGGGCACGCGGGTTCGGGGCATGGGGCCGGATGCCGCGGCAGCCGTCGCGAAGCGACGTCATCCGGTCCGCTGGGTCGGCCTGGGCGCCCTCGGTGCCGGGGTGCTGACGGTGGCGCTGGTGGCCACGAACGTGCTCGGATTCGCCGGGTGGCGCGGTGGTGCGGAGCCGGCTGCGGCCGACGCTCTGCAGGCGGCGGCGCTCGCGGCGGTCGAGAACTCCGACCCGGTGGTGGCGCCCGGGCAGTACCTGCTGGTCGAGACCGACGCGGTCTACGGCAACACCACGAACACCGAGGCGGGCGACTACGTGAGCTATCTCACGATCAACCGCGACAAGCTCTATGTTCCGGCGGATCGCTCGGATGACTGGGTGTGGGTGCGGTCGTTCCGCGAGCCCTATGCGTCGTTCAACGCCGAGGGCGAGGCGCTGGCGCAGAAGAGCTACGACGAGGAGGTGGCCGAGGCCGACGGTGTGCCCGAGCTGCTTCGGGCCCCCGACGCGCAGTTCTACGGCAACTCGACGGTGCCCGACTTCGATGCGCTGCCGCGGGATCCGCAGCAGCTGCTGAATTACATCTACAAGGTCACGGCGGGCGGCGGTAATTCGGCGGATGGAGCGGCGCTCGGCTGGATCGCCGACACCCTGCGCACGGGGGTGGCGCCGGCGGATGTCCGTGCCGCGCTCTACGAGGCGGCCGCCGGAATTCCCGGGGTGGAGATCACCGAGCAGGTGGCCAACCTCGAGGGGAGCACGGGCATCTCGATCGGCCGGGTGGAGTCGGCCGACAATTCGAGGCAGGACCTGATCATCGACACACAGACCGGAGCTCTGATCGGAGAACGTCGGGTGGAGCTGACTGATGAGGGCTGGGGCTTCCCGGCCGGAACGACGACGGGCTTCACGGCTGTGCGCACCTCGGTGGTCGACTCGGCTCCCGAGGGCGGGACTCAGAACGGGCAGTTCGACCGCGAAGGGTGCGTCGACAAGGGGAACGGGAACTTCCAGTGCTGAGCGCGGCGGACGCGGTGAGGCCGGAGGCGCTGTGGCTGCCGACCACATACGCGGTGGAGGTGCCCCTGCCGACGGAGTCTGGTGCACCGATCCAGTAGCGCAGGGCTCCGCGATACGCTGAGCGGCACATGAATTCGTACTCGCAGGCCGACTGGGACTCGGCCGCTCCGCACCCGTCAATGGTCGTCGAGCCCTATCTCATGGGCACCGGCGTGGTCACGGGCGACGAGTCGTCCCGGGTTCTGTCGCCGCCGCACTCGCATCCGGATGCGATGCTCGCGTGGTGCTATCGCGGCACGGTCTGGGTGCGGTTGCGAGATGCGATGTGGCGGCTGGCGCCGGGCCAGGGGGTCTGGATTCCCGCCCACACTCCGCACACCGCCGGGCACGAGCGCGGCTCGGTCGGGTGTTACACCTACATTCCAGACTCCGGATTGCTCGCTCCACTAGTAGACGTCACCCGGGTTCTCGTGCCTCGAGCGGTGCAGGAGATGCTGCTGCACCTCGGAACAACAGACATGGACACCGGTCTGCGCGTGAGGGTGCAGGCGGTGCTCATCGAGATGATGCAGCAGCCGACCCCCGATCCCGTGAATGGCTGGGGCGAGGTGCCTCTGCCTGCCGATGAACGGGTGCGCGCACTGGTGCAGTCGGTGCTCAGAGATCCTGGAGACGCGCGCACCGCGAGGCAGCTCTTCGCCGACCACGGCCTGCACGAGCGAACCGTTCTGCGCGTCTTCACTCGCGAGGTCGGTATGAGCTTCGGGCAGTGGCGCACAGGAGTGCGCCTCACGCAGGCGGCCAGGCTGATCGTCGACGGAACCCCCGTGGGAGCCGCCGCGCACCGCTGCGGATACTCGACGACGAGCGCGTTCTCTGCCGCCTTCAAGGAGCGCTTCGGCATGACCCCCAGGCAGCACGTCGCCCGAGTGAACGCAGACTCGGCCCACCACCTCTACTGGCGCTGACGCTCGCGCTGACTCGCGTGCCGACTTTCGCGCTTACTTCGGTGCCGGTCGCCAAGCTGACCCCCGAACGAGGCGCAATTCCCCGCCGTCTTTGTCGTCAAAGAAACACAAGTCGTCTATCTGGCGATATTTTTGGTGCTCAACCCCGTCTACGATTGCTTTGTTAGGTGAGCCTTAGCTAACCCGAGCGGTCGCCTCGATGCGACATCCTTCCCCCACATTCTCGTAAGGAGAACCATGCTGCCCGCTTCTGCGCGCCCCAAAACCCGCCGAGTGCCCGCCTTCGTGGCCGTCGCCGTCGCCGCCGTCCTCGTGATGACCGGATGCGCATCCGGCACCACCGATGCAGCCGCTGGCGCCAACGACACAAAAGCGGCCGCCGATGGCGTCGTCATCGAGCACGGCCACGGCTCGACCACCATCACCGAGAAGCCGAAGCGCATCATCGCCCTCGGCTGGATGACCCCCGACATCGTCGCCGCGCTCGGCGAGAACCCCGTCGGGGTGGAAGAGGTCTGGGGAGCGGGCGACAGCGGCTATACGCCCTGGTTCGAGGACTACGTGACCGAACAGTACGGCGAGCTCCCCGAGATCATTCCGTTCACCGAGGAGGGCCCGAACTACGAGGCCATCAAGGCGCTCAAGCCCGACCTCATCCTCAGCCTGTACTCGGGCGTCTCCGACGTCGAATACGACCGCCTCACCGAGATCGCCCCGACCGTTCCCTACATCGATGGGCCGTGGAATCCGGGCACCTGGGAAGACCTGACCCGCACCGTCGGAAAGGCGATGGGGGAAGATGTGAAGGCCGAAGAGCTGATCGCCGAGACCGAGACGCAGATCTCGACACTGGCCGACGAGCATCCCGAGTTCGACGGCAAGACGTTCGTGTGGGGTCTCACCCTCGACGAGGGCGGAACAGACCTCGGCGTCTACCTGAAGTACGACCCCCGCGTGCGCATCACCGAGGCCCTGGGCTTCACCTCGACCTCGGCCATGGACAGCTTCGTGAGCAGCGCCGAGGGCGACAACTGGTACACGGGTGTGAGCCTCGAGAAGCTCTACGACGTGAAGGCCGATCTGTTCGCTGCCTGGGGCGGAAGCGCCGCCGACGCCGAGTACACGGTCGACAACGCCGTGGTCTCGCGCTGGGATCCGATCGCCGCGAAGTCTTACGTGATCTACTCCGACCAGGCACAGGCCGCCGCCATCAGTGCGCCCACCGTACTGTCGCTCAAGTACGTTCTGCCGACGTACGTCGACGACCTCGCAGCCGCGCTGCAGGGCAAGCCGACGATCACCGGCGAGTGACGACCGAGGTGTCGGTCGACACCTCGCAGATGGATGCGGGGCGTCACGCAGACGGTGACGCCCCGCGCCGAATCCGGATGCGAGTGGCCGGCTTGGTCATCGCAGCGGTGCTGCTCGTGTTCGCCGCCATCGCATCGCTGGCGATCGGCAACAGGGCGATCGACCCGGTCACCGTGCTGACCGCGCTTGCCGACTACGACGACAGCAACCCGCTGCACTTGATGGTGCAGCAGCTGCGCCTTCCGCGCACCGTTCTCGGCATCGTTGTGGGCGCGGCGCTCGCGGTCTGCGGGGCCCTCATCCAGGCGTTCACACGCAACCCTCTCGCCGACCCGGGCATCCTGGGTGTGAATGCCGGGGCATCCTTCACCGTGACCTTCGCCGTCGCGGTGCTGGGGCTGAACACGCCGGGCGCCTATGTTCCGTTCGCCCTGCTCGGAGCCTTCGTTCTGACCCTGCTCGTGTACGCGCTCGGCTCCTTGGGAACGTCCGGTGCGACCCCGATGAAGCTCACCCTCGCCGGTGTCGCGCTGGGAGCCGCGTTCACCGGATTCACCACCGCCATCGTGCTGCAGAACCGCAGCACCTTCGACGTGATGCGGTTCTGGGGCGTCGGCTCCATCGGCGGGCGCTCGCTCGATCAGCTCACGTGGGCCGCTCCCTTGATCGTCGTGGGCCTGCTGATCGGGCTCCTGTGTGCGCGCTCGCTGAACGCGCTGGCTCTCGGTGACGACCTCGCGCACTCGCTGGGGGTACGCGTCGGTGTTGTGCGCATCCTGGTGATCGTCTCTGTGACTCTGCTCGCGGGCACGAGCGTCGCTGCGGCCGGGCCGATCGCCTTCGTCGGCATCATGATTCCGCACGTGGTGCGCTGGTTCACGGGGCCCGACCAACGTTGGGTGCTTGCGTACTCGATTCTCGTCGGGCCGACGTTTCTGCTGCTCGCCGACATTCTCGGTCGGATCGCCCTGCCGAACGGCGAGCTGCGGGTCGGCATCATCACGGGTCTTCTGGGCGCTCCGGTTCTCGTGGCCCTGGTGCGGCGCAAGAAGGTGAGCGGGCTGTGAGCATCGACGAGCGTTCCGTCGAATCCACTGTCGAGTCCACCGTCGACTTCGGCCGCCGGCACTGGCGCATCGACACTGCGCGCGTTTCCACGCTCATTCCGGTGCGTTCTGTGCTCGTCTGTGCGGCGCTCGTGGTGGTCATCATCACGGCGGGCCTCGCATCCATGACCATCGGCGCCTACGACGTGAACTTCGCGGCCGTGCTGGGTGCCGTCTTCGACCCCTCGTCTGACCCCGACGTGCGCCAGGTCGTTCTGGAGTGGAGGCTGCCGCGCGTGCTCTTCGCCGTGCTGTGCGGCGCGGCCCTCGCACTCGCCGGAGGCATCTTCCAGTCGCTCACGCGCAATCCGCTCGGCTCGCCCGACATCATCGGGTTCGGCGTGGGCGCGCAGTTCGGCGTGACCCTCATGATGATCGTGTTCGAGTTGAACACCTATATGTTCAAGGCGGTCGGCGCGCTTGTCGGCGGGCTGTTCACGGCGCTGCTCGTCTACGCACTGGCGAACTCCAAGACCATGTCGTCGTTCCGCCTCATCATCGTGGGCATCGGCGTCTCGGCCGGGCTCGGCTCGCTCACCTCGTGGATCCTCATCTCCGTGAGCCTGGAGAAGGCCATGATGGCGGCGACCTGGGGTGCCGGCTCGATCGCATCCCTCGGCTTCGATCAGCTGCTGCCCGCGGCGATCGTGTTCGCGATCGTGGTGCTGGGCTCGCTGCCACTGAACCGCACGCTTCCCGTTCTCGAGATGGGCGATGACGCGGCCACCGCGCTGGGCATCAGTCCCGGGCGCACGCGGCTCGCGGCGATGGTGTTCGGCGTGGCGCTCGTCGCCCTCGTGACCGCGGCGGCCGGCCCGATCTCGTTCATCGCCCTGGCCGCCCCTCAGATCTCGCAGCGCCTCACCCGGTCGAACACCCCCATGGGCACCGTGCCCGTCATGCTCACAGGCGCCGCCCTCGTGGTGGTCTCCGACGCGGTCGCACAGCTCGTCGGCGTTCCCGTGGGCGTGGTGACCGTCTCTGTCGGCGGCCTCTACCTCGCCTGGCTGCTCGCCGCCCAGTACGCGCGCCGCGCCTGACCTGCCCTCCCCGGAAAGACCACCATGACTGCATCCCTCGACGCCCGCGACATCACGCTCGCCTACGGCGATACGCGCATCATCTCGAACCTCTCGCTCGAGGTGCCCGACAAGTCGTTCACGATCATCATCGGCCCGAACGCCTGCGGAAAGTCAACGCTGCTGCGCGGCTTCGCGCGCCTGTTGCGGCCCTCGACGGGCGCCGTGCTGCTGGATGGCGCAGATCTGCACAGCCTCAAGCCGAAGGAGGCCGCGCGCAGGCTGGGCCTGCTTCCGCAGTCGTCGATCGCACCGGATGGCATCACGGTCGCCGATCTCGTCGGCCGCGGCCGCTTTCCGCACCAGAACGCGCTGCGCACCTGGAGCCGCGACGACGAACGCGCCGTCGTCGAGGCGATGGATGCGACCGGCACGACCGAGCTGTCGAGTCGGTTGGTCGACGAGCTGTCGGGCGGTCAGCGGCAGCGGGTGTGGGTCGCGATGGCGCTCGCGCAGCGCACCGGCCATCTGCTGCTCGACGAGCCCACCACCTTTCTCGACATCGCACACCAGATCGACCTGATGGAGCTGTTCGCCGATCTGCACAGGGAGGGCACCACGCTCGTCGCCGTGCTGCACGACCTCAACCATGCGGCCCGCTACGCCACTCATCTCGTCGCGATGCGCGATGGCGCGATCGTGGCGCAGGGTGATCCGCGCGACGTCATCACCGAGCAGCTTGTGGAAGCCGTGTACGACCTGCCGTGCCGGGTGATCACCGACCCCGTATCCGGCACCCCGCTCGTGCTGCCGCTCGGGCGGCGCGCGAAATGATCGGGGTACGACACCAGGCTGCCCGGGCGCAGCAGCAGACGACGCCCCGCCGGCTGTTCGCTCTCGCGCTGTCGGCCGAGGGGCGCGGGCCCCGTCTCGCCGCCGCGACGCTGCTGCTCATGCTGCACGCCGTCTGCGAGGCGGCGATCCCGGTGCTCATCGGCGCGACGATCGACCGCGCCGTGGTGCCCGCCGACGTGACCGCGCTCGCGCTGTGGCTCGGCCTGCTGCTCGGCGTCTTCGTGGTGCTGACCACGAGTTATCAGGCGGCGTCGCGCCTGATGGTGACGATCTACGGATACGGCGAGCAGGCCCTGCGCCGGCTCGTGCTCGGGCGCATGCTTCGTCCGCGGCTGTCGCAGAGCACGCTCACGCCGGGCGAGGCGCTGACGTTCGTGAACTCCGACACCTATCGGGTGGCGGGCGTGGCGTGGTCGGTGGCGCAGCAGTGCTCCACGATCGCGGCGATCGCTGCGGCCGCCCTGGCGATGCTCGTGATCTCGCCCGTCGCGACGCTGGTGGTGTTCACGTCGACCGTGGCGATGATGCTCCTGATGCGAGTGGTGTCCAAGCCGATCGAGCGCCGTGGCCTCGCGGAGCAGCGGGCGGCCACCGAGGCGGGCGCCGTGGCGGGCGACTTCATGGCCGGGTTCCGTGTGCTCGTCGGGATCGGTGCTCGCGGCGAGGCCGTGCGCCGCTATGTAGCCGCGAGCAACACCTCACGCATCGCCGCGACCACTGCCGGACGCTCGCTCGCCGACTACGAGGCCGTGAGCGCAACGCTCGCCGCCGTCGTCACGACGGCGCTCGCGGGGCTGTCGGCATGGTTCGCGGCCGAGGGTCGGATCAGCATCGGCGAGCTCGTGACCGTGCTGGGCCTGGCGCAATTCGTGAGCGGCTACCTCGCGTATGCGGGCTCGTTCCCGTCTAACTGGATCCACAAGTTCGCCTCTGCCAGGCGCATCGCCGAGGTGGTCGACGCGCCGGATCTGCTGGACGAGCCCGGCAGCGGCGGACCGGTGCGCCGGGCATCCGATGTCGTGCTGTCGTTCTGCGTGGGCATCGGTACGGGTGCGAGTGCCGGTTCTGGATGCGACCGGGTCGACGTGCGCGCGGGAGAGCTGCTCGGCGTGCGCGCGTGCGACAGCGAGGCCGCGCGAGAGCTGTCGCGCCTGCTCGGAATGCGCACGCCTGCAGACCGGGGCGCCGTGTCGGTGCTCGTCGAAGGGCAGCATCGTGACCAGCGCGACCTCGACGCTGTGGATTACCGCCGACGGGTGGTGTCGATGCCGCATCGGCCGAGCATCGTCAGCGGAACCTTGCGCGACGCGGTGCGCGGATTCGCGTCTGACGAACAGCAGCGGCCCGAGCTCGTGACCATCGCAGCGCTCGACGACACGGTCGGCCAGGTCGGGGGCTGGGATGCGCAGGTCGGTGAGGCGGGTCGACGCCTGTCGGGCGGCCAGCGGCAGCGCATCGGTCTTGCCCGCGCACTGCATGCCGATGCCGGGCCTGATGCACAGGTCCTGGTACTCGACGAGCCGACCTCGGCCGTCGACGCCGTCACCGAGGCGCACATCGCCGAGGCGCTCACCCGGCACGAGGGAACAACCATCGTGATCACGACCTCGCCCGTGCTGCTCGCCGCGTGCGACAGAGTGGTCGAACTGTGCGCGCCGAGTGGAGGACACGCTCATGACTGACGCCACGCTCCCCATCGCCACCGGCGCCCAGGTGCGCACCGTCACGCTCGCGCTGCTCACGCAGCACCGGGGCCGATCGGCGGCCGTGGCCGTGCTGTTTCTCGTCGCATCCGGTCTCGGACTCGTCATGCCCGCGTGCCTCGGCGGCATCGTCGACGCCGTCTCATCGGGCGCGGGATTCGCGACCATCGCCGGCTGGGTCGCGGGCGCGGGAGCGGGCGCGATCGGCGCCGCCGGAGTGACGCTGTGGGGCATGCGTGCGCTCACCGCGCTCGTGCAGGGCACGCTCGCGAGCCTGCGCGAAGACGTGTTCGCCTCGGCCATGCGCCTGCCCGTGAGCACGATCGACGACGGCGAGAGTGCCGACCTGCTCTCGCGTGTGACGGGCGACGTGGATGCCGTGGCCGAGGCCGGCGCGAATGTCGCTCCCACGCTGTTGTCGGCCGGGTTCGCCATCGCCGTCTCGCTCGCGGCTCTCACTGCGATCGATCCGTGGCTGGCGCTCGCAGGCGTCGCCTGCGTTCCTTTCTACGTGTTCGGCACACGAGCCTTTCTGCGGCGCTCACGGGTGGTCTTCCGCGAGGTGCGTGTGCGCGAGGCGGCGCGCAGCCAGGCTGTGATCGACGCGGTCGAGGGCAGGGAGACGCTCACCGCGCTCAACGAGCAGGATCACGCGCTGGCGCGGGTCCAGGCCCGGGCCGAGGACTCGATCGAGATGCAGATCGAGGGTGTGCGGCTGCGCAACCGGCTCTTCCGGTGGATCAACGGAGGTGAGGCCGCGGGCCTCGGCGCTCTGCTCGCGGCGGGGTTCGTGCTGCACGCGAACGACGCGATCTCTGTCGGAATGGTGACCACGGCCGCCCTCGTATTTCACCGGTTGTTCGGCCCGATCGGCCAGCTGATCTTCGGACTCGACGACATTCAGCGGGCAGCGATCGGTGTCGCCCGCCTGGTGGGCATCATCGATCTGGCGCCGCACCCTGAGCCTGTCGAAGGGCCTCTACGGGTCTCGCTCCCTGAGCCTGTCGAAGGGCAGCCGTCTCGACAAGCTCGACGAACGCAGGTCGGCATCTCGGTGGACGCCGTGACGTTCCGCTACCCGACGACCGGCCGCGGCATCCATGATGTGACCCTGCGGGTGGAGCCCGGAACGACCGTCGCCTTCGTCGGAACCTCCGGCTCGGGCAAGAGCACCCTCGCGCGGGTGATCGCCGGCCACCATCCGCCGGATTCGGGCCTCCTGAGCCTCGACGACCCCGAGGTCGCTCCCTACTACATCTCGCAGGAGCTGCATCGGTTTCGCGGATCCGTCGCCGACAGTATGCGCCTGGTCGCACCTGCGGCGAGCGACGAGCAGATCGACGCGGCGCTTCGCGAGGTGGGTGCCGACTGGGCGATCGACGCCGAGCCGGCTGCATTCGAGGCGCTTGTCGACGAGGGCCGCATCCAGCAGCTTGCCGTGGCGCGCGCCCTGCTCGCCGACCCGGCCGTGGTGATCCTCGACGAGGCGACGGCCGATGTGGGACTGCTCCATCGGGACGCCGTGGAGGCCGCCATCGCGCGCCTGTGCGCCGGGCGCACGGCCGTGCTGATCGCGCACCGGCTGCAGCAGGCGCAGGCCGCAGACCAGGTGGCGGTGTTCGCAGATGGACGCATCGTGCAGCGGGGAACGCACGCCGACCTCGTGGCCGGCGACGGCCCCTACAGAACCTTCTGGCTCGCTCAGACGAGCGCTCACAGATCCGCAGCCACCCTCGATGAAACAGAGACCTTATGAAGATCCATCGCGCAACCGTCAGCAGGACGGCCCAGCTCACCCCGCGCCTGGTGCGCATCACGCTCGGCGGCGAGGGCATCGCCGACTTTCTGAGCACGGGCGTGGGCGACGAGTACGTGCGCGTGTTCTTCCCGCACGGAGACGACCCGACGGATGTGTCGCTGCCGGTGCCCGACGGCGACTGGTGGTCGACGCCCGAGGGTGCGCCGCAGGCGCCGATGCGCACCTACACGGTCAGTGGCGTGCGACCGGATGCGGAGGAGCTCGACATCGACTTCGTTCTGCACCCGGCCGGGGTCGCGGGTCCGTGGGCGGCGGCTGCCGCGCCGGGCCACGTGCTCGGGGTGAACTCGCCCACGGGCCTGTACTCGCCGCCGGCGGATGTCTCGTGGCAGGTGCTGGTCTCCGACCTCACCGGCCTTCCGGCGGTGGCGCGCATCGCTGACTCCGTGCCGTCGGGTATTCGAACCCGCGTCGTGCTCGAGGTCGCCGATGACACGGATCGCCTGTCGCTGGATGTCGGCCCGCACGTCGAAGTCACGTGGGTGGTCGGTGGAAACGGACATGGCCCGAGCACCCTGGGCCAGATCGTGCGGAGCATCGTCGACGACCGGCTGCCCCTCGATGAGGGCTACATCTGGGTGGCCGGAGAGACGGTCGCGTTGCGCGACGTGCGCAAGTACCTGCGCCGTGAGCTGGGACTGCCGGCGACCCGCTTCAAGGTGGTGGGCTACTGGACTCCGATCGACAACTGGGAGTCGAAGTACGCGGCGCTGCCTGCCGACGTGCAGAGCGAGCTCGACGCCATCTGGACTGCGACTCCGGACGCCGACCCGGAGGAGACGCAACTGCGCTACGAGTCCCGCCTCGACCAGTTGGGGCTGTGAGTCGTCGAACAGCCGCACCCTCGCGGTTCGCTTACTGAGGACAAACCACGCGGCAGGCGTCGTTACCGACAACATTCGACCGTCTGTGACGTTTCTGTCCTCACTCGGGCGATGACCCTTCGTTGGTTGCGTCGGATCGCCCGGGCGCCACGCACCGGCCGCGGTCGGCATGACCACGGCCGGCACGAGCATCAGGATGCGGCGGTTCGACGACGCCGCAGAAGCAGGCCACCTCCCGCTGCAAGGGCAAGCAAGGAGAGCGCTGCTGCGACGATGAGCGGACCAGCGGTGAATCCCGTGTCGGCCAGAGGCCGGGTGGAGATCGACTGAGGTTCGACGACGTTCTGCCCGATCGCCCCGTTGCCCAGCTCCCCGGAGCCGGAGCCTGCTCCCGCTCCGCCGCCGGGCGAGCCGCCGACCGGCGAACCCGACCCGTCGCCGGGCCCGGTTCCGGGATCGACCGGAGTGGGGACATCCGGAGCGTCTGCCGTGATCGCGGCCACCCGCACCTGCGCGCCCAGGCCGAGTGTGTCGTTCACCTCGACGCCGGTGACCGAGAAGTCGTCGGCCGAGCCCGTCTGCAGGTTCAGCGTGATCAGCGCGGAGCGCCCGGCGAGCTGCACGACCGTGTTCGGCGCGATCTCGCCTGCGGCGATGGTCTGGCCCGCTACGGTTCCGCCTCCGGTTGTCATGGTCGCGCCGGACTTCGTGAGCGCCACGCGGATGTCGCTGAGCGACACCTCGACACCCGATCCCGGGTAGAGCGACAGCGAGTCGACCTCGGCCGTCGCCGTGCCATCGGCATTGGATGCGCGGGCACCGCTCGCCGAGATCTGCCCGGCTGCGCCGTCGGTCGCGGTCGAGACCTCGAGCTGGGCCGCCTCGGTCTGGTCGGCGCCAGAGTCCGCCGCCTCGTTCGGGGACTTCTCGCTCGCGGCAGCCGCGGCAGCGGCATCCGGTGTCACGAGAGCCACGGGAGACACGACAGACGGGCCGGATGCGCTGAGCGCGTATGCATAGCGGCTCGGCAGGGGCGGCTCGGGCTGGCGAGTGGGCTCGGGTTCTGGGTCAGGAACTGTGCTGGGAGCCGTCCATCGAACGGTGCCGAGCGCGACCGACGGGTAGGTTCCGGTGAGGTCGGTGTAGTGCACGGCCGTGATGAGGACGCTGCCGTCGGGCTGGGTGGTCCGCTCGTTGAAGCGAACGGTCACGCGCGGGGTGCCCTGAGCGTCGAGGCCGGTGTAGAGGTCGGTTCCGGTGTTGATCCAGACCCCGTTCACGAAGAGCCCCGAGTTCGAGCCCGGGAACGACACGACCGAGCTGCCGTCCGCGGCCACATCGAGGGAGAGTCCGTAGACGCGGAACGCCGACCACAGGTACTCGCCGATCGACGAGGTGTCGGGCACCTGCGTGAAGCTGTCGATCGAGACGTTCGCCGCGCTGTCGTCGGTGCGGCTGACGGTGACGCCGGTCGCCGCGATCGGCGGGGTCTTCACCGAGAAAGTGGCGTCGCTCTTCGTTCCCGAGGTCGTGAGGCTGGGCTCGCCCGCCACGATCGGCGTTCCGTTCGGAGCGGTCACCGTGATTCCCGACACGAGTGCGGGCGCGGTGGTCGGCGCAGCGGGGGTGCAGGCGACCTGGCCGAGCTTCACGCGCCAGATCTCCGACCATCCGGCCGCCGCCTCGATGCGCAACGCCGTGGTCTGAGCGCGACCCGACGCATCCGTTGTTCGTTCGCCGATGTAGAGCCTGGTGGGCCCCCAGATCGACGACTCGGGCAGGTCGACGGTGTAGCCGGCGGCGATGCGCGCCGGGTCGAGCGCGTCGACGCCGTTCACGGTGAGGGTGTCGAACGACACGGTGCTCGATCCGTCGGCGGTGCACTCGGAGCTGAGGCCGGTGAAGGCCACGGGCACGCGGTCTCGCAGCTGGAACGTTCCCGAGGCGATGGTCGACAGTGCTCCGTCAGACGCGGCCCGCGAGACGAGGCCTTCGGTTCGGGTGGTGTTGAGCTTGTAAAGGTCGCCGGTGGATGCGGCGTTCTGCGTGACGGTGTCGCCCGATGCCCATGCGGCGAGCGGGGTCGAGGCTTGCAGCGTGCCGCCGTCTGAGTCGAGCATCTGCACGCCGAACGCGGTGTTGGCGGGTGAGGCCGGCGCGGCGGATGCGACGGGTACGGCAGATGCGCCGGGTGCGGCGATCGCCGGGGTCGCCGTGAACCCGATCGCCAACACGGACGCGAGGGCGGCGGTGGCGACGAGCCGTAAGGAGCGGGTGGCGCCTGATCGCGCCGGCGATGTGCGTCGAATCATTTCTTTACTCCGAACTGGTCGAGGAAGTCGGTGCCGCGGGGGATGCCGAGGCCGGTGACCCTGTCCCAGCCGGGGCCGGACTGCAGGGATTGCGGCTTGGTGTCCCACATGTAGAGCGTCTCGAGCCAGAGGGCTCCGGTCGACGGAGAGCGGCGGAACCACGTTGCCGCCGACGCCGGCTGCACATCGGTGATGGCCGATGAACCGGTGAGCGCGTAGAGCGAGGGTGTGGCGAGGCCGACGTGGCTGCCGTTGCTCACCTTGGCGATGGCGACCATCGAGGCGACCATCGGGGTGGCGAGGCTCGTGCCTCCGTGCGCATCTTCGCTCACGACGCCGTTGGAGGGCGCGTTCACGATGAAGCCGGTGTTCGGATCGGCGAGAGAGGAGACGTCGGGTAGCAGCCGCTTGCTCCCGGGCTGCGCGAGGGTGTCGCGCTGCCACGAGGGGCGGTCGTAGTAGGCCGATTCTCCGCCGCCGGCGCCGTAGATGAAGCCGGGCGGAATGATGGCGCCGTTGCGGGCGAACCGGGTCTGCACCTCCCAGCCCGCTTCGACGGCCACCGTGTTGTCTGCACCGAGGCCGATGCTGGCCCCGCCGACCGCTGTCACGTAGGGGCTCGACGCGGGCGAGGCCACATCGGTGCCGTCCTGGTGATCGCCCGCCTGGCTGTAGTCGCCGTCGTTTCCGGTGGAGGCGAAGACCGAGATGCCGCGCGACGCGGCCTCGACGAGCACGCGGCTGAGCAGAGTGCGGTCGCCGTCGGTGTCGAGCTCCTCGGGGGCGCCGAACGAGAGCGAGATCACGTCGGGTGTGCCGCTGTCTGCTGTGTCGTTCTCGACGGCGTCGAGCAGCCGCAGATAGAGCGACTGCGCCTCGCAGGTGTCGCTTCCCCAGTAGACGATGTCCGCATCCGGAGCCATGGCGTGAACGGCCTGCACGTCGAGGTGCTGCTCGACCGTCCACGAGTTCGGCCCGCCGCAGCGGCTGTTGTCGGGGTTCGTCGGGGCGTGGTGCGTGTACTGCCCGTCGCGCAGAGGCTGCGCGCCCGCCGCGGTGAAGTAGGTGTTGGTATTGGCCTCGACGGTCGGATCGTCGAACGCGCCGACGATCGCGATGGTCGCGCCGGCGCCGGTGGCGTCGTCGGGCAGCTGGTGGATGGCTCGCAACTGCTGCGGACCGTAGCCGCACAGCGCGTTCGAGCGGTGCTCGACCGTGACCGACTCCGGCCACTGTGAGCTGACGGTCTGGCCCCAGTAGGCGGCGCAGTCGTCGCTGGTGATGGGCGCGACGGCTGCTGGTGCGCCGGTCGCGTTCGCCTGCGTGGGAGTCGCGTCGACGAGGGTGGGCCGCATCGCATCGGTGCTCACGAGACCGGCGACGGTCTCGATGGCCGTCAGGTCGGCGGGCACAGACAGATCGGTCGAGGGCGCGACTGCCGTGCGGCCATGGATGTCGGTGGTCGCGAAGGTCGTCGAAAAGGCGCGGGCGAAGTCGTCATAGGAGCCGCTGATCGACTGGCTGTGCACGCTGTCGTGCTCGTCGCCGAGGTCGAGCCCGGCCGTGACAAGCCAGGTGCGGGCGTCCGAGATCGATGCGGGGTCGGCGTTTTCGGTAAAGAGCACGACAGCCGAGGTGCTGCCCTCGGGCGCCGAGCTGTCGTTGTCTGCGGAGGCGGAGCCGGCCCAGTCGGGTGCGGTATCGGGCAGGAAGTGTCGATCGCCCGACGCGGATGGAGTGGAGGCGCACGCGGTCAGGATGCCCGCGCACACGACCCCGACGATAAGGGTGGCGGATGCAGACATCACCGACCCGGGGGAACGCAGAGAGCGCATAGAAGATCTTTCTCATTGAGATTTCGGAGGTGGCAGAGGAGCCGCCTCGAACTCTATATGAGAACGGTTATCATTAAGCAATCCGAGAAGTCCGACACCGAAGGAGGAGGCCGCCCTTCGACAAGCTCAGGGAACGAGGCGCCCGCCCGCGCCCGCGCCGATCGTCCGGGTCAAGCCTGCCCGGTGTTTCGACGTTGCCGCATACGGTCGGTATTGAGGGTCTGTCATCTCGACTGCTATAAACGTGGTGGGGATACGCGCCGATTTCACACACTCGGCTGAGGGGGACGGCCATGCGCCTGAATAAGACCGGAACTATCGCCATGGCTGCCGTGGTCCTGGCCCTGACAGTGGCTGGCTGCTCGAGCGAGCGGGAGGCGTCGGCCCCACCGTCGCCGAGCCGTACGAGCGAACCCACGACACCACCGGCAGCAACTCAGGCACCGACTCCAAAGTTCACCGGCACAATCGACTACGACCGGCTGACTGGCGGCGCCTGGACAACGTTGAGTGCACTCGACCGCTACGCGGCATGCAATGAGTTCTTCGCTGCGAACATCCCCGGTGAAGCGGCAATGACCCAGAACAGCACGGGGCCGGAGGTTCAGAGCTGGTTCACGAAACGACTCGACGTGGTTCAGGCGCTGGTGCTGGACAAGTCCAATGACCTCAATTTCGAATCGGCCAAGAACATCGTCGACTGCCTCGCCAAGATCGACAACGTGTCGCAGGAGGAATCCACCGGGCACAAAAACCTTCTCAGCGAAATAGTCGGACTTCATCAGTCGTCGATTGAGGGTAACCATCTCGTTTATATCGATCCGGCCCAGATCACGCGCTACAGCGATGGCAACTACGATGCGACGTCGACCACGAGCCTTCCCTATAGGTCCCTTTCTGTAGAGGGGTATCGAAACAACGGATGGGGCGGAGAAAAAGGGCAGATCGGGATCACGTACTACGAGTGGACGTATGAGGAAGCCGCGTACCGGTACGTTCTGTCCAGCCCCGCCTATGACACGACGGTGCCCCTGTACTTCGGCGACAAGCCGCCCATCGTCGTAGACCCTTCCCGGCAGAACGCGCGCGCCGACCAGAACTGAGACCGTCATCCGGCGGTGAAGGCCAAGAACGTCCGCGCCGCAACAACCAGCGCCTCGACACCACGCTGCAGCGTCGGCTCGATCACCGGAGCGAAGTACGGCGAGTGGTTGCTCGGAATATCGATCTCGACCCGGCCGGCGGCAGTTGCTGCAGCGAACGCGACCGGATCGGCCCCGCCAGTGAACCAGAACACCAGCGGCACGCTCGCGCTCGACGACAGCACACTCACGTCTTCGCTGCCCGAGATCGTTCCGTAGTCGATGACCGCCCTCTCGCCGAAGGCGTCGACGAACGCCGTTCGCAGCCGCTCGACTTCGTCGGGGTAGTTCATGGTCGCCGGCGCGCTGGCCAGCAGGGTGATGTCGGGTTCAGTCGTCATTCCGGATGCCGTGGCCTCCGCTCGCACGATTCGTTCGACGGCGGCCAGCACTCGTTCGCGGCTGGCGGGGTCGATAGTGCGAATGTTGACCCCGAGTGTCGCGTCGGCTGGAATGATGTTGCTCTTCGTTCCGGCCTGAAGGCGCCCGACGGTGACGACGGCGAGTTCGCCCGGGGTGATCTCGCGCGAGACGATGCCCTGCAGGCGCACCACGGTGGATGCCGCAGCGAGCACAGGATCGATGGTCCGCTGCGGGGTCGAGCCGTGGCCACCCTGGCCGTGCATCACGACGGAGATGTCGTCGGCCGCGGCCATCACTGCTCCGGAGGTGAGCGAGATGACGCCGGCTGGCAGAGGCCCGACGTGCTGCCCGAGAACGACATCGGGCCGCGGCACCTTCGTGAGGAGTCCATCGTCGACCATGGCCTGTGCTCCGGCGATGGCCTCCTCGGCCGGCTGGAACACGGCGACGATCGTGCCTGAGAACCCGTCGCGCTGCGCCGCGAGCTGCTCCATCGCGCCGATCAGCCAGGTGACGTGCATGTCGTGCCCGCAGGCGTGCATCACCGGAGTCTCGACCCCGTCGGCGGTCATCGCGATGACGGTGCTGGCGTAATCCAACCCGGTGAGTTCGGCGACCGGCAGGCCATCCATATCGGCGCGCAACCACACGGTGGGCCCGGGGCCGTTCGCGAGCACCGCGGCGACGGCCGTGCCGCCGATGCCCTCGACGACCTGCAGGCCGAGCGCCGACATGCGCTCGGCGACGATCGCGGCTGTGCGGTGCTCCTCGAAGGCGAGTTCCGGATGCGCGTGCAGGTCTTTGTAGAGACGTGTCAGCGAGGTCAAACCATCGGCGTTTGGGACCATGAGCCACACCCTACTCCGGCGTCACGCGTGCGGCTATGCGACGACGGTCGGTGCGCAGTGCTCTCGTGCCGACGAGTGTGGATGTCGCGGAGACCTCGACCGTGTCGGTCACCGCGAGCGGGATGTGACCGCGGCGGGCTGAGTGTTTCGCCAGTCCTGAGCAACGGGCCGGCAGCCGAGGGGGCTACCGTTCGTGCGACGGCTGCGGGGAATCATGAGACGCCCCGCAGCCGAATCGCTACTTCTTAGCGCACTGCTCGCAGAGGCGGTAGCCATTCGTTCCTGAGGCTCGATTAGCGAGAGGAATCTGCTGCCCTGTGGGGCAATCATCATGGTTGTGATAGACGTCGGGATCCGAGTCATTCGTGGAGTAGTACGAGCCGACCTTCATTGGAGCTCCTTGCTAGATGTTGCGCAAGCCGAATGGCTCACGAGAGAACGCTAAGGCAGACCACCGACAATCACTACGGTTCAGAGTATTTCGCCTCTTTCTCATATTCCGTTTAACTTGGACATCAATCGAACAGAGGGTGGTTTGAGATCGCCGACTGCGTGTCGAAGCTCCCCCAATGAGCTCATGCGGCGCCCAACCCGGTCCTGTCGTTATGCCTGAGCAACGGGTCGGTGGCCCAGCGAGGTCTGGAAGCGCACGAGGTAGCCGTCGGGATCGGTGACGAGGAACTGCTGGACTCCGGCCTCTTCGTCGCCGATGCGGTACCAGGTCGTCTCGAGCGGCAGATAAAACTCGACCCCGGCATCCTGCATTGATTGGCTGAGCGATTCGGCATCCGGAACGCTGATCTGAAAGTTGATGCCGCGACCGAACGGGGCCTCGAGCGGTCCGGTCATCCAGTGCCGTCCGTCGCCGATCTCCTCGAGCATGAGGTGCGCCGAGCCGAGGGTGAGGTAGGCGAACCGCTCCTCGGGCCGATCGTAAGCGACCTCGAACCCGCACAGGTCGCGCCAGAAGGCGAGGCTGCGGTCGAGGTCGGTGATGAGGAGTTCGGGGACGAGGGTGGGGTTGGGAGGGGTGGGCATTGGCCCATGGTTGCATGGGTGGGATTTGTTTGGAGTACAAGGTCGCCAGTGTCGTCTGCATGACCACGTTCACGTTCAGCTGTGCCCCACTCGGGGAATGGCGAGGTGTCGAGAGTCCCCATAGAGTCCAAAACATGAGCCTTGACTTCACCGCGATCGATTTCGAGACTGCCAACTTTGACCGGGGGTCTGTGTGCGCCGTCGGCGTCACGAAGGTGGTCGGAGGTCAAATCGTCGTGAACGAATCCTGGTTCGTCATGCCCCTACCGGTCTCGACTTCACCAATACCTACATTCACGGCATCGGTCCTCAGCATGTGGCCGACGCCCCGTCATGGAACTGGACCCTTGATCGTCTCGAAGCTCTCGTCGAAGACGCACCACTTGTTGCATACAGCCCTTTCGACAAGGGTGTCTACAACGCCGCAAACAAGATTGTCGGCTTGCCGGACCGTGGTTTCGTCTTTCTCGATGCTCTGAGCGTGGTGCGTCAGCACGTCGAATTGGATGGCTACCGCCTTCCGCGAGTCGTGAAGCATTTCGGCCTTTCCGATTTCAACCACCACGAGGCGGGAGCTGACTCACTGGCCTGCGCTCAGATCGCACTAGCCATCGCGACAGAGACCGGTGCGGCAACAACCGACGACCTGTGGCGCAAGGCTGCCGGACGTAAGCGGGCCACTCGTATTCGCCCGTACCAGAAGAAGGCTGACCTGCCCGGCGCCAACATTGAAGCAGACCCCGGGCATCCGTTATTCGGCGAAGTTGTCTGCTTCTCGGGAGACCTCGGTTCCCACACACGCAGCGAGGCCCAGAAGGTCGTGGCTGGATTCGGGGCGTCAGTGTCGTCCAACGTCACCAAGAAGACCTCGCTTGTTGTGATGGGAGGCTTTGATCCTCGAACGCTGAAGGCTGGCGCATCCCTGAGTTCGAAGGTGGAGCGAGCAATGGACCTCGCCACGAATGGCCAACGCATCGAGATCGTCACCGAGCAGACGTTCCTGGAACTGCTTCAAATGTAGGCCGTTGTTGGCCAGAGAATCTTATTCGCGCAGGGCCAATTGTGACCTGTTGGAGGGCTGACGCGGACGCTACTGCGCGTAGTAGCTTCGTTAGACACCAACAGGAGGCGCCTCAGTGGGACTGTCGAGTAACGAGCTAATCGAGCTGCACCCCGACGTGGTCTGGCAAAGAAAATTTCTAGACATATGTGATCTCTTCGAAATTTTATCGGACTGCATTATCGCCAATGATTACTCAATTCCCGATGAGCTAAACGGCGCCATAGGCCTTACTGAAGCTGGAGCCAACCTGAAAGGCCGGCTGATAAGGAAGGACTCGGTCCCGGGCAAAGAAGCTCATTTGATGTGCGCGCTTACTATTGGTCACACCGAACTGTTCGTAGACGTCGAAGGGACGGACGTTCAGAAGCTTCAAGAGGTCATCGGTAGAGAGCTCCTCGCTCTCAGAATCAGATTCCCGCTTCGGTACGGTCGAGAATTTTATGATGCATACGCGGCGCTCTTCGACGAAGAAAAAGATGTTCTCACGCTCGACGAGACGTTCCGGCTGTTGGATGCTGCTCCCGTGGGAGTTTTCCAGTATGGGCGGTACGTCATCGGTCCCTACGGTTTACAGACGGGGGGCTCTTCTCGCCTCATAGCATTCACAAAGAGGGTTCCAGCCTTCCATTGCGGACAGCCGATCTGCCGAGCTGTGCATCCTGTCCGTCTTACGACTGGATATGACGCACCGATAAATGAGCACCGAGACAAGTTACGCAAGATGTTGGAAGCCGAGGATACGTCACCCTCCGAATGGTGGGACTTCGCGGACCAGCTCCGGGGCGTCAGCGAATCGGTCTACTCGGATCGGAGAAGCGGCACTTTGATCGCGGTCATCGGAGACTGTCTCAGCGATGAAGAGCTGTCTCACCTCGTGATCGAACTACTGGACCATGATGGCGGCAAACTGCGGCAGGCGCTGCGTCCATTTCTTATTGTGAATAAGGCATCAGACGCGATTGCGGGTGCAGACCGAGCGAAGCTATTACAGCTTGTGTTGCTGTCGGAGGAGGAGCTGATTTCGGCGGCTGTGGACCGGATGATTCATCGGGGAAGTATCAAAATCGAGCGGGGCGAGGTGCGTCGGTCGGTCGTAAATCATCAAGTTCGATCAGGCGCATTTCGGTTGGCTGCGGAATTCGGGGCCCTTGGCGTTCGGTTCGTCTCAGATGATCCAGGTCTGGCCTCCTTGAGAGAGCGACGCTTGTTGAGCCAGCTTTACGTCCGAGATCAGACCACGGACGTGGAGGAGCTCGATTGGCAACTTCGAGGATTTGAGGCGAACGACCTGGATGAGCGTCTCGAGGACTTTTTTCAGTCCATTGACCCGCGGACTGCCCTGAGTCGGATGATCCTGGCTCGTAAGACCAACATGGTCACGGCGTGCCACGAGGTTGGCCTTGAAAACGGCGACGACTTGTCTGACGCTGATCTGGTGGAGACAGTGTTGTGGAAGCTGGGGTTCGATGTTCACTATGAAGAAGACCCCCATTCATATTTCTGGGACCTGCAACAGCGGATTTCCGCGTTGACCCAAGCCTCGAGAATCTCGGGAATTGGGGAATCTGAGACTTTCCGCGGCGTCGCAAACACGTACTTCACCCAGCTTGAAGGACTACTCATCGACAGCCTTGCATTTGGCGCGTGGGTATTTCTAAATGACCACACGACGTCAAAACATCCGTTCAGTTACGACGGCGAATATGACCGGATGGCAGGCCTGTCGCTGCTGCAAGGAGCTTTTCTAGTCACCGAGAATGAGCACGACAAGTTCGATTTCACGAGCGAGAGAATTGAGCTGAACGCGCTATTCCGCGGATTTTCAGTTCTGGCTGACGAGCTCGCACGACTGGACTCCGGTCACGATGGGCGCGGTCGCCAGGCTCGAGAAATCCCTGACTATCAGGGTAAGACTGAACTCAAGAAGTTCCTGTTTCGCTCTGAGGTGCCATTTCTGAACCTCTCGCGTGGAAGTCGGGCCCGCATAATCGAAGGGCTTAGACGTATTTCATCCACCGCGATTTCCGCCGGGGTACCGCAGGTCCGAAACGACTATTCGCACTATCGGCGTACGTCTCCGGAAGTGGACCGTATGGCCAAAGCGCTCGAGGCGGTCGCAATTGCAGTACAGGAAATCGAAAATTTGGGCATTGCGCGTGTGCTGAGCTGGCCCGTCTCGACGTCATCCGACGCTTGGGGTAGGAGCCGTCATTCCTTTAGTGGGCCTAGGAGTCTAGAGCACCTGTTTGCGCGCCCTTCTAATTACGATTGGATGGGGCTGCCGAGCCTCAGCGAACCGCAGTACCTCGTTCGTTCGGCCAGCTTCGCTGAGCCAAATGAGGTCCTCCGCTTCACTCGGCGCTTCGACAGTGAGTTCTCGCGCATGTGGCATGACTATCCCAAGCCCCGTAAGGGGCCGAAGGACCTCTTTGCCAGGCCTGTCGAATCGCCGTCGCATCGCGACGAGTTGGAAATCAAGTGAATCTTCCGGCAGGCAGTCTTCTCCGGCCCTCGGTATCTCGCGACAAGGTGCGCGGGGCGTTCCCGATTGGTGATCACCGTAAGGCAGCTGAGCGTAAGGAAAATTCTGCATCTGACTGACCAGCTGGCGCCGAAGACCAACACTATGCTTCAGATAATCCGGGGGAAGAAACATGACGAGGGTGTCGAACCTATTCTCATTAGGCGTTACCCAAGGCGGTCTCGATTTTGTCGACGTAGACGTGGACGAGGACGCGCCGGTCTTTATCGATCCGAGTGCTATCCGAAGTCAAACCGGAGATTGGGTGGAAAGCTGCTACGAGTCGTTGCAATCCTTTTTCTCAGAGCTTTTGGCAGCCATTAGAGGTCAAGACCAGGGCCGAATTGGTGAGCTCGTATTCCCGCTCGTCGAACCGAACGAAACGCACCTGGGCTTAAGCGCGGGAAAATCGAGAGGGAGTGGCCTCGGTAACAAGAAGAAAGCGGCACAGCTCGTTCGATCACTCGCACGTAGCAAGGCAGCTCAATCCGGCTTTCTCAAAGACTTGGAGGACACCGCCCTCTTTGTCCCGGGTGTCGATAAAGACATCGTCAGCGATATCACTACGAGTGTCATCCGAAACCAACTTATTGAGTACACCCAGCGGATGTGTTTGTTCTACGGAATCCCCATGGATGTGCAGGTGAGCGGACCGTTTTGGGATGCTTCGGACAAGAAGTGGAAAGAAGATAATGTTGCGCTCCCACGAGGAGGAATGGACAAGCTGCTCCTGGTGCCCAAGTCGATAGTACGTGTGAAACTCACCGTCGATAAGGGGAAGTACTACCGCGGTTATTTGCGTCCATACTTCGAGGCCCTCGAGGTCGCGGATCCCAAGTCCAATCTGGTCCGTCTTCTCAGGGACAAGCGCAGGAAGGTCGTGAAAGGCGAACTGGATAAAAAGCTTGGAACGACGAAAGCCGACATCATCAAAAACACTCAGGTGTTTCCGGTCGCGCTAGATGACTACCGTCGCGCGATCGACTCGGCTGAAAACGCCTCGCTGGCAGACCAAGACCTAAGCGCGCGAACAGGTACGCCACCGGTTGATGTGGTCGAAATGTTGGAGGAACTGAAGTCGATTCTCCCTGGAAGGGGTGGGGCAACGCCCTATCACCGAGCCGTAGCCAAAATATTGACCGCTCTATTCGATACCTACCTCGGGAACTGTCGGCTCGAAGAAGACTTGCACGGAGGGCTAAAAAGGCTCGACATAGTCTTCGACAACATTGCAGCCAACGGCTTCTTTGATTGGGTGAGGAAGAACTTTTCTGCGGCGTACATCGTCGTCGAATGTAAGAACTACGGGGAAAAGGAACCAGCTAATCCCGAATTCGATCAAATTGCGATGAGGCTGTCACCGACGAGGGGGCAGATAGGAATACTGACGGTTCGATCGTTGGCTGACAAGCAGCGTGCAATGAGCCGAGCTAAGACAATTTCTGGAGATCAGCACGGCTTCGTGCTCGTCTTGGATGACGACGACATTGCCGAGCTCGTTGATGAGTACGTGGCGCATTTCGCTAATTTTGAAGAAGAGCCTAGGCCGCTTGCCGTTTTGCGAAGACGATTCGACGAGCTAGTCGGGATGAACTAGGAACGACATCAACTGTCGAGTCGCATGCACTCGATCGTCGCCCACGGAAGAAGGAAGCGATTACTCTGCGACGCGGAGCGGCGGCAGGCTATTCACAATCTTGACTGTCTCCACGCTGACGGTCACGATTCGTTTGAGTAGGTCGAGGATGTAGAGCGGTTCGCCGTGCTCGCGACCCCAGTCGTTCGGGTCATTCTTGATGCCAGACGCCTTGTGTGTTGTCACCTGGTACCGATCGAGCACCCATTCGATGGCGGAGCGTGAACCGAGCATGTACTCGTGCGCTTCCTCAGGGATACCGGTGACCGTGATGCTGTCGGTCACCTTCACGGTCGTCTTGTCCCAGGCGCCGGGCTTCCCGCCGAACTTCATCTTCGTCACGTACAGGTCGTTCGTGACGGCACCCGTGACGGTGACTGGATAGGGCTCGACGCTCTCGTAACTGAGGTGCAGCTCCGACAGCGCCCGACCCGCGGCCGAGAACGCCCAGAAGTCCGCCGGGTCCGCAAGTTCCGGAATGCGCGGCAACATCTTCTTTAGGTCAGCGGCGAACTCTGTCCGGTAGTCCGGCGAGTGGAGCAGTCCGTAAACCGCGAAAAACACATCGTCCGCGGTGACTTTCGCGCCGTACAGCTTCCGGTACCGGGCGAGGGTCTCCGGGGTGATGTTGTCCTGGCGGGTAGGGCCGCCGGTGCCGTCACCGAGGTCGATGTCGAGGGTCGGGGCGGTGGACTCGAGCTCGTAGGTGTAGCGAGGGAAGAACTGGCCGCCTGAACCGGCACCGGTCACGTGAAGGTCCGGGATCGACTCTAATGCTAAGACAGAGAATGGCACCGCTGAACTCATGCCGACGACGTACAGCCCAACCGCGAGCGGTACCTTCGGCGGAAGGGCCCTCAGTACACCTGGGCGCTCAATCAAAACCGGGTCCGCGTACAAATACTGCTTGAAAAACGGTCTGTATGTCGCCTCAATGACATTCGCCGCGTCGAACTCGAGCGTCACGTTTCGACGAGCTTTGGCGATCAGTCCTGCGCTCCAGCTGATCTTTTGTGGGTTCGACTCGGGTACCCCGCTTACCGATCCGCTAATGGCGGCCGTCTGGCGATTGTAGAATTCGATGGTCTCGGACACACAAGTCAAAAGCGAATCCTTGGACGATCCGTATAGCCAGGAGTCGCGGCTGGTAACAACGCCCAAAACGGACTGATGAATTACGCCTTGGCCTGCCGTTGCCTTCGTAGCCAGAGGCTGGAACGTCAGGAACGTGTCACTTCTCGGCCCCAACCAGTCACCGCTCCGGTTGGGCGTAAGTTCTTGCCAAGAGATTGACGAGATGGAGCCCGCGGAGGCGACACTCTCAAGCTTCTGCTCTCGAGTCAGGTAGTCACCTATGTCGTGATAGTGGATAACCCCGCCATTGGAGGACTGAGGGTCCTTCACCAGAATCAGAATCGCAATGGTGGCCCTGCTTCCCGCACCGAATACCTTCCCTCCTTCTCGACGTGATTGCTCGCCCGCAGTCCTCTGATTTCCGCGCAGGTTGTATACGTAGATGGATGTGAACTCATCTATCAAGGACATTCGAAACCCATCGAAGGAATTCGATTCGAGAAACCCGCCATTGATGACGAAGGCAACGAGGCCACGGTCTTTGATTCGGTCGCTTGCCCATCGGACGGCGCGCACGTACGAGTCATACAGCTTGTTCTTTAGCGCAGCAGTGGACCGTTTTGCGTAGCTTTCCCCGATGCGTCGGTCAAGAGAGAGATAGCCGATGTTTTGATTGTTATCGTCTGCGCTGGTTTGACCAAACGAGTACGGCGGATTGCCGACGATGATGCGGAGGTCAAGCGCGTTCTGGTCCTTCACCCGTTGGTTGTTGTCGCCGAAGATGCCCTGGTCGTCGTAGCGGTCGTCGTCCTCGGAGCTCTGGAAGGTATCAGTGAGAACGATGCCGGGGAACGGTTCGTAGTCGGCGGCCGGGGCGAGCCCGTTGTAGGTCGCTTCGATGTTGACCGCGGCGACGTAGTAGGCAAGGAGCACAATTTCGTTCGCGTGGAGCTCGTACCTGAACTTCCGGGCGAGGTCTTCGCTGCGGATGAGACCGGATTCGAGGAGCCGGACGATAAAGGTGCCGGTGCCGGTGAACGGGTCGAGTACGTGGACGCCTTCGTCCGTCAGCCCGACCCCGAAGTGATCGCGCGACAGCTCGTCGGCGCTGCGGAGGATAAAGTCGACAATCTCGTTCGGCGTGTAGACGATGCCGAGCCTCTCGGACGTGTTCCGGAACGCGCCGGTGAAGAACTTCTCGTACAGCCGCTTGATGGTCGTCTGTTTGCCGGCGGCATCGGTGATGCCGGTGACGGAGCGGCGCACGCCGGCGTAGAAGTCTTCGAGGTCGGCGGTTTCCGTACGAAGGTTGTTGCCTTCGAGGGCGTCGACCATCCGCTGCATGACCAGGGACACCGGGTTGTGGTCGCTGAATGCGTGCCCGGCGAAGAGCGCGTCAAAAACCGGTTGTGTGATGAGGTGCTGGCTTAGCATCTCGATGGCCTGGTCTTCGGTGATGGACGGGTTCAGGTTGTCCCGCAGGCCTTGAACGAAGTCCGAAAACTCCTTACGGAGGTCATCGTCTGAGCCGCTGACGAGGTCCGTGATGCGGGTCTGGTGACGGCCGGCAATGTCGGCGACGTTGGCGGCCCAGTTCTCCCAGTAGCCACGGTCGCCAACCTTGTCGACGATTTTTGCGTAGATGGCGTTGGTCCATTCGGCGCCGAGGACGCTCATGTCGAGGCTGACCTGCGTGGATTGCGGCGTACTCGGGGTGCTGTCGCTGAGGGCCTTCTCTCCGAGACCAGCGTCGGTGTAGTTGGTGGCGATGACGGGACCGTCGTCGGCGCGGCCGTTGAGGTCGATCTGCTCGATTTTCGCTTCGAAGCGCTCGTCGTGCGCGCGCAAAGCGCGGAGCACGTCCCAGACGACCTTGAACTTCGTGTTGTCGTTCAGCGCCTGCTCCGGTGTCTGCCCGGCGGGAATGGCGATGGGCAGGACGATGTAGCCGTAGTCCTTGCCTTCGCTTCGGCGCATGACCCGGCCGACGGACTGGACGACGTCCACAGGGCTGTCGCGGCTGTTAAGGAAGATGACCGCGTCCAGGCTCGGGACATCGACTCCCTCAGAGAGGCAGCGCGCGTTCGTCAGGATGCGGCACACGTTCTCGTCCGACGTGTCGGACTTCAGCCAGTCGAGGTGCTCATTCCGGGTGAGGACGTTCATAGTGCCGTCGACGTGCCGTGACTCCAGCCGGTAGGTTTGCTCGCCATTCTCGGTCTCGTCGATGCGGGAGCCGGCGATACTGTCCGGGCGAGCATCATCGACGCCGTCGTAACCGTCGAGGAGGCCGGTGACGAGCTTCGACTCCTTGATGGAACGTGAGAACGCAACAGCGCGCCGCAGTGGCGTGTGCGCCTGGGGCGCGGTCGTGTCGAGACCCTGGACTCCGCGTTTCGCGAGTCCGTTGTAGATACCGACGATGCGGGCGGCATCCGGAATGTTCAGCTCACCGGACTGCGCGAACTCCTGCTGGAACGCAGACCCGACGCTTTCCTCGTCGATGGTGAGGACCAGCACCCTGTAGTCGGTGAGAAGATCCCGTTCCACCGCTTCGCCGAACCCGAGGCGGTGGAAGATGGGGCCATATGTGTCTTCGTCATCCATGGAAACGAGGACGGCAGCCTTCTCGTCGGCCTGAGCGCGGACCGAATCGGCGTAAATCTTCGGGGTCGCTGTCATGTAGAGACGACGCTTCGCGTGGATGACGGCGTCGCTGTGCACGCGGAGGAACGAGGACTGCTCATCGCCGGCGCGGGTGAAACCGGCGGTGCGGTGCGCTTCGTCGCAAATGACCAGGTCGAATTCCGGGAGGCCTTCAGCCTGCGCGCGAGCGACGACGTCGATGGACTGGTATGTGGAGAAGTAGACCGTGAGGCCGTCCGGAGTTTCGGCCCGGGCGACCTCGGCCATGAGCTGCTCTGTGCTGGTAGTTGCCGGGTAGGCGAGGTCGGAGACGGAGAAGTCCTCGGCGCTTTTGCCTACCTTCGTGTCCGAGCAGATGGCGAACGCACGGAGATCCATGTTCCGTTCCTGAGACCATTCGCGAAGTGTCTGTGACAGGAGCGCAATGGACGGAACCAGGAATAGGACACTGCCGCCGGGACCGACGATGTCTTCGGCGATGCGGAGGCTGGTGAACGTCTTTCCAGTGCCGCAGGCCATAAGTAGCTTCCCGCGAGCAGAGTCCGCGAACCCGGCCTGTACCGCGGCAAGGGCCTCTGCCTGGTGTGGACGGAGGGTCTTCTTCGTTGGCGGAGCGACCTCGTCTGGCTTCGAGAACGAGTAGGTGCTCCAGTCGATGTCGGACAGGTCGAAGTCGTCGACACCGATGCGGGTAGTGACTATCTGCTGGTTGTTGAGCGCGTCTTCAGCGTTCTTGCCCCACTTAGTTGACGTTGATACGACAATGCGAGAGGTGAACGGGTTCTTGCCGGAGGCAGTGAAGAACGAATCCAGGTCGGATTTCTGAATCGTGTGATCAGGCGCGTAGAACTTGCACTGAATGGCACAGTAACCACCCCCATGCCGTTCCCGTGCGACGAGATCTATGCCCGTGTCTGTCTTGCCATCTCGCCCCGACCATTCCTGCCACAGCGATACCTCGTCGAAGAGCTGAGTCCACTTGGGGTCGGTAGTAAGAAACGTCTTCGTCAACCGTTCGAGAAGTGAACCCTTCTCGCGAGTGTCTCGAGCGATGCTCGCGTACTCGGTGAGGAGGTCATGGATAGTCGTCAAGGAGTGTCCTAGCAAGTCGGCGGAGCGCGCCGGTAGCGCCATCAATGAGACTATCGCCGGCGCCGACGAGACGTACGCGGTTGGTTGGTTCAGGGTGTTGACGAGAACTCCGCGAATCGCCTGGCGAGCGAATCGCGCGACGGCCGCTCGCTTGCTCGCTTCGGAAGTGTCAATCTCTGGCCGTGCATGTCCTGCAACCCGTGTCGCAACATCGGACCATCAATCTCGTCAAGAAGCTCGCGGTTGATCCGGACCTCGTAGTCCGGCGTGATGCCGAGGAGGTTGCGGTCGTATGCGGCGTGATGAATCTTGCATAGCGCCAGTCCGTTGGTGACCCTGGCCATGCCATTGGCATCGGAATCCGCGATGATGTGTGCGGCATCCAATAGGTCGGCATGTTTCAGGTGACAGATCGAGCACGTTGTCGCGTATGCCCGCATCACACGCGCTCGAAAGAGCGGCTGATGCAGCCGAGTTCTCACGAGCTTTTCTGCGTAGCTGCGTTCATCGGAATCTAGATTCAGCGGGTCCTTTACGAAGTGGAGCGAGGGGTCTAGCGAGATGAGGAATTGGCGTTGGTCCTGATCATCGGCCTCGACGTAGACCGGGTAATAGGGAACGAACCCGCCTGGCCTGACGGCGTGGAGATAGAGGAGTGGTGCTCGTGTTTCGAATGCCCGGCGGAGCTTCTTGTTGTCGCCACCCTCTCGAGATTGATAGGAGTAGTGAACGAAGCCGTCGGATGTGAATGAGTCGGCGTACGGGCTCTTGATGCTCGTCATGATGGACAGCGTCGACTCGAAGTCAGCGGGGTTCCGGATGCCTCGGGCAGTGTCTACGAGCGGGATGTTTTCGGTGCCGAACGTGTAGTTGCGGAGTTCATCGCGCGTGACCTCGGACGCCCCCGTCGCGATCTTCTGATCGAGCCAACGGAAGACATCCTGTCGGATTAGTTCTTCTTCGAGCGCGCTTCTCATCATGTCCTCATGTTTAGCAGGCAATCACTTCTGTAAGTCGGCCCCGGTGACATGGCGATGGGCGGGAGTACTTCATGGCCACGTCACCGAGCCAGGTGGTGCAACAGGCCAGTATTCGCGGAACGACCGAGGGGCTGAGCATCACGGTTGAGGGTCGATGTTGAGCCCGTGGACTGGGTGCTGCGGAGTTCACTAGGCTCAGGCACTTGCCCCCTTTATCGGGCGTACGCTCGCATGATGGAACCCCTTGCCCCCGGCATGCGCCGCATCGGCGCGATCATGCGGCGGCTGCCCGGCGCCTCGATCGCCAACACGACTCCCGAGCAGCTTGCGAAACGGAGCGGTGCGAAGACGCCCGAGCTCGCGGCATCCATTTTGATGGGCAACGCGCCCAAGTCGGTGACGATCGAGGACCGCACCGCAGACGGCGTTCCTGTTCGTATCTACACGAACGGGCCGAAGAGCTCAGAGCAGTCCGCGCGGGTGCGCCCGCTCATCATGTACTTTCACGGCGGCGGCTTCGTGTTCGGCGATCTTCGCGGAGGCGACTGGATCTGCGGCACGGTCGCGAAGAATCTGGATGCCGTGGTCGTGTCGGTCGACTACCGGCTTGCGCCGAAGCATCCGTTCCCTGCGGCTGTCGACGACTGTTACGCGGTGCTCGTCTGGGCGGCGGCGAACGCGGAGGAGCTCGGTGCGGACTCCGCGAAGATCGGTGTCATGGGCGAGAGTGCCGGCGGCAACCTGGCCGCGGTCGTCTCGCTGATGGCGCGCGACAGCGGCGAGGTCGCGATCGGGCATCAGGCGCTGCTGTATCCCTCGGTCGGGGCGGGCGACACGGAATCGCGCCGGCAGAACGCGGATGCCTACATTCTGAGCGGAGCCGACATGGCCCGGTTCGGCGAGCTCTACGCAGGGCCGAGCGACGACTGGCGCGTGTCGCCCATCAGGGCTTCGTCACTGGGCGGCCTGCCGGCGACCCTGATCGAGGTGGGCGGCCATGATCCACTGCACGACGACGGGGTTCTCTACGCGAAGGCGCTGGAGAAGGCGGGTGTCGATGTCGAGCTGATCGAGTACCCGGCCATGCCGCACGGCTTCCTCAACTTTCCCCGATTCGCGCGCGACGCGACGGCCGGCATCACGGCGGTCGTCGCATCCCAACGCCGCGCCCTGCTGTAACGCCGTCTTACGAGCCAAGCCAGGCCGTCAGGCGACTTCGTCCAGTCGCCCAGTCGCCCCGTGGCTCAGCCGCGCACGCGCAGGTAGCGATGCTCGGGGCGACCGGTCGTGCCATACCGGAGTCGCACGTCGACCACACCGCGTTCGGCCATCGTCGACAGGTGACGCTGCGCGGTGGCTCGCGAGACGCCGGCGAGGTCGGCGATCTCCGATGCCGACGACTCGGCGTCACCGAGTGCCTCGAGCAGCACCTGCTCGGTCGCGGAACGGGAGACCGAGGGAGTGTCGCCACCGGCGCGGAGGATCGCCAGGCCGCGATCGATGTCTTCCTGGGTGACCGCTCGGTCGTCGTCGAGGATGTTGCGAAAGCGCAGGTAGTGATCCAGAAGGTCGGTGAGCGCACGCCGCGCGAACGGCTTGACCAGGTAGCCGAGCGCACCCGAACGCAGAGCTCGTCGCACGGTGCGGGCGTCGGTCGCCGCCGAGAGAACGAATGCATCGACCCCGACGTCGCGGATGAAAGCGACACCATCGCCGTCGGGCAAAAAGGCGTCGACGAGCAGCAGGTCCGGATGCTCGGCGCGGATCGCCGTCGCTGCATCGGCCAGGGTGCGGGCCGGCTCCAAGGCCACAAAACCGGGCCGTTCGGCGACGATGTCGCAGTGGAGTCCGGCGACGCGGAAGTCGTCTTCGATGACGAGAACACGAACGGGCGCGGTCATAGGTCACTGTCCTTTATCGGGGGAGTGGTCTCGGGGGGTGTGGCGACAGGGGGTGTGACGACCAGCACGTCGCGCAGCCGTGCGCCGAAGACCGCACCCGAGAGGGCGTGATCGGCATCCGGCCCGCCGTGGGAGTCGCCCGAGTCGGTCGTGTCGGCATCCGGTCTGCCCGATTCGATGAGCCAGACGTCGCCGCCGAGACGGCGGGCGAGCTCGCGCGACAGCGGCAGGCCGACGCCCAGGCCATGGATGCGATCGGTACCGTCGCGAGGGCCGGTGCCGGCGCCCTCGCGGCGGCGGAAGAGGTCGTCTGTGTCCGCAACGCCCGGTCCGGAATCTGCCACGGTCAGCACGAGGTCGGCGCCGTCGCCGTAACAGCCGACGCTCACGCTGCGCGGCTCGAGCCCGGCGACCGCGGCGCGCACGGCGTTGTCGACGAGATTGCCGAGCACTGCGGCCACATCCTCGACGTCGCCGAGCGGCGACAGCAGCAGTGAGTCGGAGGTGACCGACAGTCGCACGCCGCGCTCTCCCGACTCGAGCGCGTGCGCGCCGATGAGCGCGTGCAGCAGGGCGTCGCCGATCAGATCGATGTTCTCGACGGGGTAGTCGACCGGGCCGCGCTGCAGCTGTTCGCCGAGGAACTCCCGCGCCTCGAGGCCCCGACCCGCGTCGAGAAGACCGGCCGCGACGTGCAGACGGTTGGCGAACTCGTGCCGCTGCACCCGCAGCGCACTCGTCATCGCCCGCACCGTTTCGAGACGTTCGCTCAGGGCCACCACATCGGTGCGATCACGGATGATCAGCACCGAGCCGAGATCGCGGCCATCTCGCCGCACCGTCTGCGCATCGACGTAGAGCACGTGGTCTCCCGAGACGATCCCGTCGCCGGCCGTGCCGTCGTGGACGGCCGCGAGAATGGCCGGTGAGATGCCGAGCGCGGCGAAGCTCTTCCCCTCTGGATCGGCGAGGCCGAGCAGCTCGCGGGCGGTTTCGTTGCACAGGCGCACCATGCCGTCGGCGTCGAGGGCCACGACGCCGTCGCCGACGCCGTCGAGCACCGCCGCCTGGTTCTGCACGAGAGCGACGAGTTCTTCGGGCTGGAGGCCGAGTGTCAAGCGCTCCCACCGTCGTCGCAGCAGCAATGCGGACAGCGCCGCCAGCAGCAGAGCGGCGCCGGCGGCGGCGGCGATTCCGCCGATCAGAGCGGGGAGTTGGTTGAACACGCTCGACGGCTCGAAGCCCACGCTCACCTCGCCGACGGGCGCGGTGCCCTCGCCGTCGGGCGGCAGCACGGGTACCTTCGCGCGCGCCGATACACCCAGGGTGCCCTGCTCCCACGTCACCACCTCTTTTCCGGCGAGCACCTCACGGTAATCGGTGCTGACGGGCTGGCCCAGAGCATCCGCATCGGGGTGGGCGAGGCGGATGCCGTGGTCGTCGGCGATCACCACGAACAGCGTGCCGGTGCGTGCGGTCACCGCGCCGGCCAGCCGTTGCAGCTCACCATCTCGGAGATCGGCGGCCTGGGGCGTGCCCGGGTCGGCGCTCGCCTCGGCCACATCGGCGCGCACCTGCGGGTCGACGGCGATCGTGCGCGCAATGTTGAGGGCGGATGTCTCGGCCTCGGTGCGCAGCTGCTGGATGCCGAGAAGAAGGAAGACCACCGCGCACACCGCGACCACGGCGACGGCCGTGGCCGTCTGCAGCAGAACCACCCGGGTTGCGAACCTCATCATTCCTCCACCGTGAGCATATTGCGCTGAACTCGCGCTTCGCGCAGAAGGCCCGGCAATGAGACATAGCGCGCGCTGCCGCCGAAATGCACCTAGATTCGCGGAATCCGATCGACGAGGCTCGTCGGTCGCAGACAAAGGAGTCGAGATGCCCCCTGTTCTCTCCGGCCTTGTGGCCGCCGCTACCGAGGAGGGCTACGACCTGGCCTTCACTCCGTCGGATGGCACGCTGGTCGTGCTCGGGTTCGCGATGGTGCTCGTCTTCATGGCGCTGATCATGACGCGTCGACTGACCCCGATGGTCGCGCTGATCGTGGTGCCCACCGTCTTCGGCCTCTTCGCAGGGGCGGGGTTCGGACTCGGCGACATGGTGATCGACGCGATCAAGGACATGGCGCCGACAGCCGCACTGCTGATGTTCGCGATCATGTACTTCGGAATCATGATCAACGTCGGCCTGTTCGATCCGCTGATTCGACTGATCACCCGCCTGCTCGGCGATGACCCGGCGAAGGTGGTGCTGGGCACCGCGCTGCTGGCGGGCGCCGTCTCCCTCGATGGCGACGGCTCGACGACCTTCATCATCACGACCTCCGCCATGCTGCCCATCTACCTGCGGCTGGGGATGAGCCCGGTCGTGCTCACGTGCGTCGCCGGCCTGATGAACGGAACCCTCAACATCGTTCCCTGGGGAGGTCCGACGGTGCGCGCCGCCGCCGCGCTCTCGCTGGAGCCGACGGATATCTTCGTTCCCATGCTGCCGTCGCTGGCGGTGGGGCTCGTCATCTCTCTCACGTTCGCCTGGTTCCTCGGCCTCGGCGAGCGCCGGCGCCTCGCCGGGTCGATCGACACGACACGCATCGACGGTCCTCGCGGCGACGGCATCTTCGGCGCTCCCCGCCTGTTCCGCGGGGCCGGCTCGAAGCCCGGTGCGGCCGTGACGCTGCGCACCGGCAACATCGTCACCGTGCGCGGAGGCGGCGGGGCGTTCTCGGCGACCGCGCTGGTGGATGCCGCAGACACGGCCATGGCCGACACGATGCTCGACCCGAACCGCTCGACGCTGCGTCCGAAGCTCATCTGGTTCAACCTCGTTCTGACGGTCGCCGTGATGGTGCTGCTCGTGCTCGATCTCTTCCCGCTCGCGTTCGTGTTCATGGTGGGTGCGGCGATCGCGCTGATCGTCAACTTCCCCGGCATCAAGACCCAGGCCGACCAGATCGTGGCGCACGCGCCGTCGATCGTCGGGGTGGTCTCGATGGTCCTCGCAGCCGGAGTGCTGGTCGGCGTTCTCAACGGCACCGGAATGGTGACCGCGATGGCGTCCTGGATCACCGAAGGCATCCCGCCGGAGATGGGCCCCTTCCTCGCCGTGATCACGGGAGTGCTGTCTATTCCGTTCACGTTCTTCATGTCGAATGACGCGTTCTACTTCGGGATCCTGCCCGTTCTCGCGGAGAGCGCGTCGAATTTCGGGATCAGCCCGGTCGAGATGGCCCGTGCGTCGATCACCGGCCAGCCCGTGCACCTGCAGAGCCCGCTCGTGCCGGCCATCCTGCTGCTCGTCTCGCTCGCCAACGTCAACCTCGGCGATCACCACAAGAAGGTTCTGTGGCGGGCCGTCGTCGTCTCTCTCGCGATGCTCGCTGTCGGGGTGCTGGTCGGCTCGATCCCGCTGCGGGCCTGACATCGGCGCGCGCTGCGCGCTGCCGATATGGTGAACGCGTGACCCGTCCCCGCTGGCTTCCGGCCGTCCTGCTGCTCGTGCTCGTGACGGTCTCCGGATGCTCCGCCGGAGCGGGTGGGAACGGCAAGACATCGGCGCCCACATCATCGGGCTCGACGACTCCTGCGGAGACGAGCACCGCGACTCCGGTCGCGCCGTCGGCGACACCCGACCCGACAGCCGGCGCAGCCGTCATCCCACCAGACTGCGAGTCGATCTACAGCCCGGCCTACCTCGAGACCCTGCGGGCATCGCCGGGCGTCGTGCTCAACCCGGAGTGGACCGCCACCCCGGGGCAGGCGTCCTTGGGAACGAAGGAGGACACGCTCCTTCCGCTGCTCGAGAGTCGCGCGCACCTCGACTGCTTCTGGGTGGCACCGGGCGGAGGAAGCGGCATGGGGCTGTCGACCTCGATCAGTCTTGCCGCATCCGACGAGCAGGCCTCGCTGGTGTCGCAGCTCACCGCCGCCGGATTCGGCTGCACGGAGCAGGGCAACGGAACCCGCTGTGCCGTCGACCGTACCGATGAATATGCATCGTGGGGAGAAACGCATTTTGTCGGAGGAGGCCTGTGGATCGCGACCTCCTACGTGGAGTTCGCGCCCGACGGCTACACCGACGACATCGTCAAGACGCTGGTGCCTGCCTAGGCTCTGCCAGACTCGACGGGTGGGGAATGCCAATCGGGGCTGATGGAGCCGCGCGCATCCACGGGCAACCTACCGCCGCATCCGCCGCTCCCGCGCCAGCTCCACAATAATCCCGCCCACGTCGCCCGGGTTGGTCGCGTCGTACCAGAGGCGCGTCTCCTGGCCGTCGACCACGGGATCGCCCTGCTCGATCACCATGGTCTTCTACACCCAGCGTCTGGTTCCGTGCAGGTCGACGAAGGTGAAGTCGACGGTCGTCAGAATGCGGGGGCTCTCGCGGAAGAAGTCGTAGCCCTTGTTGCTGACGGTGGCCGAGGTGAGGGTGCCGTTGCGCATCGTGCGCTCGTCGCGTGCGCTCTGCCGCCGTCGACTGATTGCCGCAGCGACTCCGAGCACCAGGAACACCGCGCCAAGCGCGAGAAGCGCGGCGGCGATCGTCACCGCCAGTGCGGGGGAGCCTTTCGGCTGAGCGACGATGAGCAGACCGGTTCCGCCGCCGATGAACCACGCCGCGAGACCGTAGCCGATGCCGACGTCGGCTCTCCTCATGACGGTCCACGACCATCCGATCGACCCGAGGATGCTGGCCATCAGCCCCACGATCGCGCCGACGACGGATGCCCACGGCGGTTCGCCCATGCCGTCGAACAGCCCGAAGCCGCCCCATCCGTAGCCGAGCCCGAAGCCACCGGCCAGCAGAAGGATGAGCAGGAATACGACCCGGCCGAGGCTCGGGCGGCGCGGCGTGCGTTGAATGCGGGCGAGTGAAGGATCGACGGTGCTCATGGGGGCCTCCTGAGGCCACATTAGCGGGAGCGTGCAACGGCGAGACATCGCCTCTGAACCCCTACCGGGCGGTGAGCACCGCCCGCGCATCGGTCGACCAGCGCTGGTTGAGGTTGTCCGCGAAGTCGATGCTCTCGATCTGATAGCCGTCTGTGTTCATGTACGGCTGGAGAACGCCGCTGCAGGCCTCGATCGGAAGAGCGAACTCCCATACGAACTTGGCTTTCGGAGCGTAGGCGACGAAGTAGGTACCCGGCGGAAGGATCTTGAGACTGATCGGGCGCGGAACGCGGGAGCCGTCGATCTTGACCGTGATCACGACGTCGTGGAACGTCGAGCCCGACGAGTTCGAGACGACCACGCCGAGAACCTTCGGGTCGTGCGTCTCTATGTCGCTCACGGTCCACGCCGTGAGGCCCGTGGCCTGCGCCTTCGATTCGCGGGCCTCTTCGGCCGCGCGTCGCTTTCGATCAGTCAAGAACTGGGCGGCGGCCAGAGCGATAGCGAGTGTGGTGATCCATGTCGGCAGGTCGCCGAGCCACTGAAACGAGTCCATGAAAATCCTTCGGTGTCGTGATCCCCATCGACGGTGAGCCTAACCACAACGTGGCCGAGGTGTCCTTATGAGCGGGGCATTTGAGTGGACGCGGGGTCTCATGGAGGTGCTGCGCAGGCAGGCGCGCGGTGGCAAGGTGTGGGAATGGAGGCCAGACGAGAACGCTGCGATGCGCATCGCGCCGGAGAGAGACGGGCGCTTGCGCCACTGTGCGTGGGCCTGTTCCTCGCGCTCGGCCTGGCCGGATGCGTGACCGCGCCGAATTCGACGGATCTCTCGCAGGTGGGCTCGCCGACGACGAGTGTGATCCCGACGGCCACCCCGTCGTCCGACGACCACCAGGCAACTTCGACGGATTCGTCTACAGCGACAGATGTATGCGGGTCGCCAATTCTGTACGAACCCTGGTCGGCCGACACACCGTTGCGTGCCACCCTCGGCGGCAATCGGCTTCGCATTCCCGTGGATCTCGGCGCTCAGGCGAACGCATCGGGCGAAGCGATGCTCGACGACGAGGGGCGTCCGGTCGCGTACATCGTTGCGCCCGACGACCTCTGGGCGGACGTCGCCGATCGGTTCTGTCTGCATCCGGACTACATGAATGCGCTGAACCAGGTACGCCGCAACGGAGCGTTCGAGCTGTACGTCGGCGACACTCTCAACCTGAGCCCCTATACGGTCACGACCGTCGGGTCGGAGAACGGAGAGGTCTTCGACAACCCTGCTCCGGATCCTCTGCCCACCCAGCGACAGCCCTAGGGCACGCCAGCGCCGCCATCGCGAATTATCCCCGAGTACGTGCTGGCGCTGCTCATGCAGAAGTGGCTGATCGGAGGGCTGACGCAGGGGAGCGTGAAGTAAGGTCTGCCCCCGTAAAGGGGATAGTGCCCTGCGGCGTCATGTCGCAAGATGGCCAGCTAGGGGCCAGGGGATGCCCCGTCGAAAGACCCGAGGGAACTCCATGACCACTCCAGCTTCCGCAGTGCCGCTCGCGGCCCCGTATTACAACGCTCCGTTCGGTGCCGCCGTCGCCCGGTTCTGGAAGAAGTATGCGACGTTCAGCGGGCGGGCCAGTCGCAGCGAGTACTGGTGGTGGTACCTCGTTTCAGCCATCGTCGGCATCGTCTTCAACGTGCTGTCGTTCGGGGCCGGTGGCTACGGCCTTCAGATGGACCAGACTTATGCGACTCCGCGCACACTGGCGGTGATCGTCTGGGTGATCTGGGGACTGTGGGCCCTCGCCACCATCGTGCCCGGCCTTGCGCTGCTGGCCCGCCGGCTGCACGACACCGATCACAGTGCCTGGTGGATCCTCATTGGGCTCGTGCCCTTCGTCGGCGGCATCATTCTGCTCGTCTTCACGCTGACGGCGCCCGTGCCGGCCGGCGCCCGCTTCGACCAGTAGCGTCGCGCGGACAGAACACGTCGTGCGGTAGCTCTGCGTGACGTATTCAGGAGGTGAGCGTCGTCGTGTGGATAGTGGCGGCGGTGACGCTCTCCTCCTGAATTGGTAACAGCGTGGCAGGAGCCTCCGCATCGGCTCTGCAAGACTCGATACGTGAGCAACGCAATCGAAGCAAGCAAGCTGAGGCTGTCGATCGACGACGTGGCTCTTCTTCAGCCGACGTCGATTCGGCTTGCCGCGGGCGAAGCGCTCGCCGTCACCGGGTCGAACGGCTCTGGCAAGACCACCCTGCTGCGGATTCTCGCCGGGCTCGCTCGTCCGACCTCGGGAGCCGCGCGCATCCACGGGGCACCCGTCGACGAGCGCAGCCCCGCGTTTCGGCGCGTTGTCAGCGGGTCGATCGGGCGGCCTCCCGTGGCTCGTGACCTCACCCTTGAGGAGCATCTCGCCCTGGTCGCGGCGTCGTGGGGATCCTCGGTCGACGAGGCCCGGGAGCGCGCGGCCGCCGAGCTCGAGCGGTGGCAACTGACCGCGCTTCGACGCAGGTTTCCGCACGAGCTGTCGTCGGGGCAGTCGCAGTTGTTCGCGCTGGCGCTCGCGGTGGTGCGTCCGTATGAGGTGCTGGTGCTCGACGAGCCCGAGCAGCGCCTCGACCCCGACCGGCTCGGCATCGTGATCGACGTTCTGCGAGAGGAGATCGCGGCGGGGCGCACCGTGGTGTTCGCGACGCACAGCGTCGTGCTGAGGCAGGCCATCGCGAGTCGGATCCTTCGGTTGGGCGGCGACGGGGGAGACGCGGGCTCCGACTCGTCAGACACCTCTGACTCGTCAGACTCCTCAGGCTCCGACGCGTGAGTCGCGAGACCGCCCGCTCACTGCGAGCCGTCCGCACGATCAGACGTGCGCGGGCCGAGGGCAGCTCGCGCGGCGACGTGGTCTACGCCGTCTACGCGGGCGTGATGGTGGCGGCGATCGTCGGCGTGCCCATCGTGCGAGCCGTCGTTCTCTACCTGGCCGAGCCCGCGGCATCCGCTGTGCTCGTCGACGTGGGGCCGACTGTGAGCGGCACCGTCTTCGCGCTCGCGTGCGCCGCGTTCGTGGCGCTCGGCGGAGTTCGCGGGCCGGCCCTGCTGTCACCGTTTCTGATCTTTGCGGTGGCCGGCGGCGGGCATCCGCGTCGCCGCACCCTGCTGGGGCCGGTCGTGCGCAGCGTGCTGGCGCTCGCGGTGGCGGGCGCGGGGATCGCGCTGCTTCCCGCGCTGGTGGTGGCGGGCGTGGGGGATGCCACGGTGGGTGGGGCGCTCGCGTTCGCGGGGGCCGGCGCGCTGGTGGGCGTGGTGTGCGGTGGATGCTGGCTGCTCGGCCAGCGCGCGACGGCTGCGGTTCGCGCGTGGATCGTCGTGGGCGTGCTGGCGACGTGGGTCGTGTGGGTGGCGGTGCCCGGGAGTTCCGCAGTGCTGCCGTGGGGGTGGTTCGCGTCGCTGTTTCCGGCGGGCGGGCTCGCGGCTGGCGCGGCGCTCGGCTGGGGCGCGTTGGCGGGGCTCGGGGTTTTGGCCGCGGCGGCGATCGCGGTGGCTCCGTTGCTGCTCGACGGGCTGCGCGGACCCGTGTTGCTGTCGCAGGCTCAGCGCTGGCAGACCGCCGGAACGCTCGCCTTCACGGGCGACCTCGCGATGGCGATGGGGGAGTTCAGGGCGGTGCCCCGGCGCGGACGAGGCCTCGCCGCGATCGGCGGCGGCGGCGGGCTGGCGCTGATGTTCGCGCGGCGCGACCTGGTGGGCTCGCTGCGCACACCGGCGCGCTTCGCGCTCGCCTGTGCCGGATGCCTCGGGTTCGGTCTGCTGATCACGGTCGCGGTGGGCGCATCCGGGCCCGGGGTGTGGATTGCGGCGTGTGCGGCGGCGATTGCGGGGTTCCTCGCGCTGGGCGTGTGGAGCGACGGGTTCAGGCACGTGGCCGAGGTGGCGGCGGCGCCTCCGCTGTACGGGGTGTCGACGCTGCGGCTGCTCGGGCTGCACGCGGCGCTGCCTGTTGTCGGAGGCGTGGTGTTCTCGGGGGTGGGCGTCGGCGTCGGGGGAATGGTGTTGGGCGGTGTTCCGGGCGGTGGCGGTGGCGGTGTTGGTGTTGGTGTTGGTGTTGGTGGCGGCGTTGGTATTGGTGTCGGTGTTGTCTGGCCGGCGCTCGCGGCTGCCGTGCTGTGCGTGATGCTGCTTGTTCTCGTGCGCGTGTACGACTCGGCGAAGGGGCCGTTGCCGCTGGCGTTGATGGCTCCGGTGCCGACGCCGGCGGGGGATGCGTCGGCCCTGGTCGTGGCCGCGTGGCAGGCCGACGCGGTGATTCTTTCGGGGGTTGTTGTGGGCGTGACCGTGGCGAGCTTTGCCGGCGGAGTGGTCGGGGGCGTCCTTGTGGCGGTGGGGCTCGGGGCTGTCGTTGCGTGGCTGGCGCGGCGGCGGGTTCTGGCGGGGTGATGTCGATGCGCCGGCTCCTTCGTCGCGCGGGCAAGCGCGCACGAGGGCGAGTGGGTATCGGCGCAGGAGGCGAGCTCGATCGGCGGGTGACGGCGGCGCATGTCTAACATGAGTGCATGGACCCGCTCACGATCATCTTGATGGTGTTCTTCGTCGTACTCGTCGTGTTGGCGGTCGGGGCGGGACTCGGCATCTACTTCCTCGTCAGGGCTTCCAATCGTCGGAGCCAAGGGCAGGCGGCGGAGCAGCCTCCCGCACCCTCCGGCGAGGGGCCCGGAGCGGCGCCGCGGATCTGAGGGCTCCGGCGCGGGTGATCTCGATACGCCGGCTCCTTCGTCGCGCTGCTACTCGATCAGCGCAGGGGGGAGCTGAATCGCACAGCTACTCCATCGGCTCAGAGGGGTTGGGCCTGAGTCGCGCTTCCATTCGGTGGGCGCAGGGCGGTGCCTGGTGTCACTAATTCAGGAGGAGAGCGAGGCCGCGTGGATTATGGCGGCGGTGACGCTCTCCTCCTGAATTAGTGACGGCCCCCGCTGGTCACCAGCCGGTCTCGATCGGAAACTCCTACTTGCGCAACTGTGATAATGCGTATTACTGTCGACTCTCGACCGGATAATGCGTATTACCAGCACCGGTCGCCCCGAGATCCAAAGGAGTCCTCTCATGTCACGTGCCGTCAACGGCCGGGTCACCCAGCGACAGATCGCCGAACTCGCCGGCGTGAGTCAGGCCACCGTCTCGCTCGTTCTGAACGGACGCACCGACGAGGGCATCCGCATTCCCGAGGAGACCCGGGCACGCGTCCTCCGGGTGATCGAGGAGACGAAGTACGTGGCCGACCCCTCCGCCCGACGCCTGGCGGGAGCCGACAACCGCATACTCGGCGTCTTCACCTACGAGCCGGCGTTCCCCACCCGCAGCCTCGACTTCTACACTCCGTTGCTCGCGGGCATCGAGGCCGGCGCAGAGAAGCTCGGCAGCGACCTGCTGCTCTTCACGAGCACCCCGGTCGTCGACGGCCGCCGCCAGCTCTTCCACGAGCAGAACCGCCTGCTGCTCGCAGACGGTGTGCTCCTGCTCGGTGTCGAGATGGACTCCCACGAACTCGAGCGCCTCGTCGACGGCGGCTACCGCGTGGTCGCGGTCGGTCGCCGCGAGACGCCCGGCATCCCCTACGTCGGAATCGACTACTCGTCTGCCACGCGGAGCCTGGTGAACCGCGCCCTCGACCTCGGCCACGAGCGCGTCTTCTACCACCGGGTCGGCAGCGACGGCGAGTCGGTGCGCGACCGACTCGAAGGCGTGCGGATGGGCACGGCCGATCGCGCGGTCGCGATCGAGAGCCGCATCGGCACCCTCGCCACGGTCGCCGACGACTGGGCCGCCATCCGGGCCTTCGCCCCGACCCTGCTCATCGTCGAGTCGCCGGATGTCGCGTCCGCTCTCTACGAGGCGGCCGAGCGTGATGGCGTCGACGTTCCAGGCGAACTCAGCATCGTGGTGCTCGGATCGTCTCCGCGACTCACGCCCGACGACGTCGACTTCACCCGGCTCAACCCGCCCCGGGCCGAACTCGGCGAACGCGCCGTACACCTGCTCTCGCGCATCCTCGACCCCGACGAGACGCCATCCGATCTCGAGATGCGCAGCCTGCTCGAATGCTCGATCATCGACGGCGCGACCCTTGCGGCACCCCGCATCGCCGCGCCCCGCATCGCCGCGCCCCGCAGCGCGTCACCTTCCAACGAGGGCACCAAGTGACCGCGCAGCAGCACGCCGACGTGCTGATCATCGGCGGTGGACTCGGAGGAGTGGCCGCCGCGCTCTCGGCCCTGCGCCGGGGACGAACCGTGATCATGACCGAGGAGTACCCGTGGCTCGGCGGCCAGCTGACGAGCCAGGCGGTTCCGCTCGACGAGCACACGTGGATCGAGCAGTTCGGCGCCACCCGGAGCTACCGCGAACTGCGCGACGGAATCCGAGACCACTACCGCCGCCTCTATCCGCTCACGGCGGCCGCGCGCCGCGAGCCGACGCTCAACCCGGGCGCCGGACTCGTGAGCCGCATGTGCGCCGAACCCCGCGCCGCAGTCGCGGTCATCGACGGACTGCTCGCGCCGCACATCTCGTCGGGCAGGCTGCGCGTGCTGCACGGCGTGCGTGCGGTGGCCGCCGTGCGCGACGGCGACCTCGTGACGTCGGTCGACGTCGAAGACGCGACCCACGGCATCCGCACCACGCTCAGCGGAACCATCGTGCTCGACGCGACCGAGACCGGCGAGCTGCTGCCGCTCGCGAACATCGAGCACGTCACCGGATTCGAGTCGCGGCACGACACGGCGGAGCCGAGCGCGCCCGAGGAGGCGCAGCCCGAGAATCAGCAGGCCTTCAGCTGGTGCTTCGTGATCGACCACATCGAGGGCGAAGACCACACGATCGATCGCCCCGACGACTACGACCGGTGGCGCACGCTGCAGCCCGAGTTCTGGGGCGCGCCGATGATCTCGCTCACCGGCCCCGACCCCCGCACGCTCGAGATCTTCACGCGCACCTTCACCCCCACCATCGATGACGACCCGCTCGCGCAGCTCGCCGACCAGCGCGCCGAGGGCGGCGACCGCGAGCTGTGGACCTTCCGTCGCATCCTCGCCCGTCGTCTTCTCGAGCCGGGCACCATCGACAGCGACATCGTGCTGGTGAACTGGCCGATGATCGACTACATCGGAGGCACCCTCACCGGCCCCGAGCCGTCGAAGCACCTCGAGGCCGCCAAGCAGCAGTCGCGCGCGATGCTCTACTGGCTGCAGACCGAGGCGCCCCGCCCCGACGGGGGCACCGGATGGCCGGGGCTCAGACTGCGGGGCGACGTCACGGGCACGCACGACGGATTCGCCCAGGCCCCATACATCCGCGAGTCGCGCCGCATCCGGGCGGAGTACACGGTCGTGGAGCAGGATCTGTCGATCGAGCTGCGTGGACACGGCAGGCCGAAGCAGTACGACGACACCGTGGGCGTCGGCATGTACCGCATCGACCTGCACCCGTCGACGGGCGGCGACAACTATCTCGACATCGCCTCCTCGCCGTTCGAGATCCCGCTCGGCGCCCTCATCCCTGTTCGTGTCGACAACGTCATTCCGGCCGGCAAGAACATCGGAACCACCCACATCACCAACGGGGCCTTCCGGCTCCATCCCGTCGAATGGAACATCGGCGAATCGGCGGGCGCGCTCGCAGCCTTCTGCGTCGAACGTTCCCTCAGCCCCCGGCAGGTGCGGGCCGATCCCGCCCTGCTCGCAGAGTTCCAATCACAGCTCGCCCGTCAGGGCGTCGAGCTCCACTGGCCCGACGTCACCGGTTACTAAGGAGAAACAGCACATGAGAATGTCAGCAATGAAGCTGAGCGCGACGGCAGCACTCGCGGTCTCGGCCCTGGTTTTGAGCGGATGCGCCGCGGGCGCCTCCGACGACGACACCCCGGTGTCGCTGAGAATGACCGTCTGGACCTCGAACGAGGACCAGCTGGCGCTGTTCGACGAGATCGCCGACGCGTACATCGCCGATCACCCCGAGGTGGAGAGCATCACCTTCGACCCGCTCGACTTCGAGAGCTACACCACCACCCTCACCACTCAGCTGGCCGGCGGCAATCCGCCCGACATGGCGTGGGTGCTCGAGAACGCGGCTCCCGACTTCGTGTCGTCGGGCGCGCTGGTTCCGCTCGACGACACCCTTGAGGCAACCAAGGGCTACGACCTCGACGACCTGTCGCCCAGCGCCACCGAACTGTGGACCGACGCCGACGGCAAGCTGGCCGCGTATCCGTTCTCGACCTCGCCGTTCGTGGTCTTCGCGAACGACGATCTGCTCGCCGCGGCCGGACAGCCCACCGCGTCCCAGCTGCAGGCCGACGGCCGATGGAACTGGGAGTCGATCTCCGAGGTCGGCTCCGCCGTGAACGCGAACACCGGCAAGGCCGGCTTCGTGGTGCGCGACTTCGACTACACGCAGTGGGACTACCTCTCCACCGTCTGGGGCGGCTGGGGTGCAGCGCCCTGGTCGGAGGACGGCACCACCTGCACCATGGACTCGCCCGAGATGGTCGACGCCTTCACCTTCCTGCACGACGCCGCCTTCACGGCGAAGTCGATGCCCGGTCCCGGAACCGCGGCCGACTTCTTCGCCGGCGAGGCCGCGTTCACCGTGACGCAGATCTCGCGAGCGTCGCTGCTGGGCGAGTCCGGCATCCAGAACTGGGAGCTCGCGCCCCTGCCCGAGGGGCCGGATGGCGACTACTCGATCGTCGGCCAGGCTGGGGTGGGCGCGCTCGCCCAGGCGGAACACCCGGAGCAGTCGGCCGAGTTCATCGCCTACTTCACCAATCCAGAGAACTCGGCGAAGCTGGCGCAGTACTTCCCGCCGGCTCGCACCTCGCAGCTCGACGCGGGCACCCTCTCGGCGGCCAATCCCGTGCTGACCGAGGAGCAACTCGGAGACATCGTGGTGCCCGCCATCGAAGACGGCCAGGTGCGCCCCTCGCACACCGGTTCGGCGGAGATCCAGCAGGAGGTGCGCTCGGCCCTCGACGCCCTCTGGGTGGCGGATGCCGACGTCGAAGGCACCCTCGGCGACGTCTGCGCCGCCATCGATCCCCTGCTCGAGCAGTGACCGACACCCTCGAGCGGGAGACTGCGACCGCGGGTCGCACAGGTCGTACAGGCCGCTCGGGTCGCGCTGCCGATCGCAGCGCGGCCCGGGTCACCCGGCGTCGACGCCGGTCGCTCTCTGGCAACGACAATCTGGTGGGTTACCTCTTCGTGGCCCCGCAGGTGCTCGGCATCGTGGCCTTCGTGCTGCTGCCGCTGGTGCTCATCTTCTACTACAGCTTCCACGAGTGGAACGTGCTGGCGAACACCTTCCGCTTCGTCGGCACGGAGAACGTGGAGAGGCTGTTCTCCGACCCGAAGGTCGCCCCCGTGCTCGGGGCGACCGGCATCTTCTCGGTGGGCCTGGTGATCGGCAACCTCTCGATCGCCCTCCTGCTGGCGGTGATGCTCAACCGCAAGGCGCGCGCGATCACGCTCTTCCGCACCCTCTTCTTCTCGCCGGTGGTCGTGTCGCTCGTGGCCTGGACGATCGTCTGGGGGTTCCTGCTGCAGAACGACGGAGGCATCAACGGGCTGTTGCAGCTCGTCGGCGTCGAGGGGCCGAACTGGCTGCGCGAGGGACCGACGGCGATGCTCAGCGTGATCGTCGTGCAGGTGTTCAAGAACGTGGGCCTCAACATGATTCTCTTCCTCTCGGCGCTGCAGGGCGTTCCGAAGGAGATCACCGAGGCGGCCGCGATCGACGGGGCGGGCCCGTTCCGCACCTTCGGCCGCATCACCCTTCCGCTCATCTCGCCGATGATCCTGCTCACCACGATCATCACCATCGTCGGCTCGCTGCAGGTGTTCGCGCAGATCGCCGTGCTCACCCAGGGCGGGCCGGGCATCTCGACGACCGTGCTCGTCTACTACCTCTTCCAGCAGGCGTTCGAGTTCCACCGCTTCGGCTACGGCTCGACGCTGGCTCTCGTGCTGTTCGTGATCGTGCTCATCCTCACCGTCGTGCAATGGCAACTCAGAAAGCGATGGGTTCACTATGAAAACTAGGCGCCGTCCCGCGCTGCGGGCCCTCTTCTACGTCGGGATGAGCCTGCTCGCCATCCCGTTCGTCTTTCCGACCTGGTGGATGATCACCTCGTCATTCAAGCCGATCGGCGAGATCTTCGCCTTTCCCCCGACGCTGTGGCCGCAGCATCCGACCATTCAGCCGTATGTCGACGCGTTCACCGAGCAGCCTTTTCTGCTGCAGTACTGGAACAGCATGTACATCGCGGTCGTGGTGACGGCGGCGACCATGCTCTTCTCGGCGATGGCGGGCTACGCGTTCGCACGCATCCGGTTCCCCGGGGTGAACGCGCTGTTCCTCGTGGTGCTGATCGGCCTGCTCGTGCCGTCGGAGGTGACCATCGTGCCGCTGTTCCAGATCTTCAACCAGCTGGGGCTCGTCAACACGCACTGGCCGCTGCTGCTCGTGACCACCTTCGGGGCGCCGAGCGTGCTGGCCACATTCATCATGAGGCAGTACTTCGTGACCCTGCCCGTCGAGCTCGAAGAGGCGGCGCGGCTCGACGGCCTCGGCCGGGCCGCGATCTGGTGGCGCATCGCGATGCCGCTGGCCAAGGCATCGCTCGGCGCGGTCGCGATCTTCACTTTCCTGCACACGTGGAACCTCTACCTCGAGCCCACCGTCTACCTGCAGAGCCCCGAGCTCTTCACCCTGCCCCAGGCGTTGACCCGGTACACGGATGCCTATGGCGGGCAGATGTGGAACGTGCAGCTGGCCGCGGCCACGATGACGGCGGTGCCGGTGCTCGTGGTGTTCGTGCTGGCGCAGCGGCAGTTCGTGGAGGGGCTCGCGCAGACGGGGCTGAAGGGGTAGCTGGGGGCGCTCGTCAGTTCTTCTGCAGCTCCTCCGCGAGCATCACGATGATGCCGCTCGGGCCGCGCACGTAGCTGAGCTTGTAGACGCCCTCGTAGTCCGCCACCCCGCGAAGCGGGTGACATCCGTGTTTCGCGGCGATCGCGAGGGCGTCGTCGATGCTGTCGACCGAGAAGGCGACCCGGTGCATGCCGATCTCGTTCGGCAGAGTGGGGGCCGTGTCGATCGCGTCGGGGTGGATGTACTCGAACAGCTCGAGCCGGCCATGGCCATCCGGCGTCTGGAGCATCGCGATCTTCGCATGGTTGCCGTCGAGGCCAACGGCGGTGTCGGCCCACTCGCCGCTGACCTCGTCGCGGCCGACCAGCGTGAGGCCGAGGTCGGTGAAGAAGGCGATCGTGGCGTCGAGGTCGGTCACGGCGATGCCGACGTTCTCCAGTTTGATGGGCATGGGCCGATGGTAGTCCGGGTCGCGCCGATCGAGTAGGCCGCCTGCGGCAGGATCGAGATCGACAGCTGACTTCTCCTCCACAGGCCTCTAGTTCGGAGGACTTATCCACAGGTGAATGCGCTGGTCGGAAGCTGTTTGACGTCGCAGACCCAATGTCGGTGGCTGGTGTTTGACTTCTTGCATGGACCTCCTCGACGCATCCCTCGGTGATATTGCCGAGCGCCTGCTCGAGCTGCTCGCTGATCAGCGCGGCGTGAGTCGCGCGGGTGCTGCAGGTGCGGCGGCTGCCGCGGCTGCCGTCTCCGGTGACGAGTTGCTGGGTGTCGTGCACGAGTGGGAGGCCGTCGGTCGGGCCTCCGATGCTGCTCGTGTCTGGGCCGCAGCACAGGTCGAGCATGAATCGCGCCGCGAACTCGAGTCGGCCGGCCTCGCCTACCGGCACGGGTTCGCGACGGGCAAGAAACTGCTCGCGGCCACGGCGAACGTGTCCGAGCGCACGGCCGGCGCGCGCATGGCGCTGGGCCGTCAGGTGCGGTCGGCCACATCTCCCACGGGGCTGCCGCAGCTCAGTCGTTTCCCGGCGGTCGAGCGGGCCATGTTCTCGGGCCGTATCGGTGTCGACGCGGCGTCGGTCATCTGCCGCACTCTCACAGAGGTGGTGTCGCGCGTCAGATGGTCGGAGGCGGTCGACGAGGCCGAACGGCGACTGGTCGATGCGGCGGTTGAGACTGCGGCTTCAGATGACGTGGCTGCTGAGGAATCGGTGGCCGATGGTGGCGAGTCTGATCGCACCGGCTCGGGCCGCCGATTCACCGTCGACGAACTCGCCCGACTTGCGACGCGCATCCGGGAGCATCTCGACCCCGACGGGGCCGAACCTCGGGATGCCGTCAAGCAGCAGTTGCGCGGGTTCAGCTACCCGAAGGTGGGCGCCGACGGCATGGCTCGGGGTCGGTACGCGCTGCCGCCTCTGCAACTGGGGGCGTTTCTCGCGGCCGTCGACTCGATTCTGAGTCCACGCACGGCCGATCCGGCGCCGCCGCCGACGGAGGGCGACGGTGATGCGGGCGTGAGTGGCGGTGCGGGCGGGGTTGCTGGTTCGGATGGTGACACCGGTAGCGGCTCCGGCTCGGGTGGCTATGTCGTCGTCGACACGCGCACCTCGGAGCAGAAGCTCCTCGACGCGGTGATGGCACTCATCGAGCTGGCGGCCGCGTCGCCCACGGCATCGAGGCTTAACGGATCCGCGCCCACGATCACCGTGCACGTCTCAGTGAGCGACCTCGAGGCGAGGCGGGGCGTCGGCTGGATCGACGGCAGCACCGAACCGGTGCCCATGAGCACGGTCGAGATGCTCGCGTGCGACTCCGACATGATCGTCACGCTGTTCGGCTCCGACGGTGGCGTGCTGAACCAAGGCAAGACGAAACGATTGGCCAGCCGTCGACAACGACGAGCCCTCGCCGCGCGCGACGGGGGCTGCGTGATTCCCGGGTGCAGGGTGCCGCCATCGCGATGTCAGGCGCACCACGTCGTGCCGTGGGTCAGCAGCAGCTTCTTGGCGGGCAGAACCGATCTCGACAACCTGGCGCTGCTGTGCCCGTTCCACCACGCCACGATCCACACCTCGGCGTGGCAGCTCGAGATGATCCACGGCAAGCCGCACGTGCGCGAGCCCGGATGGCGCGGGCGGCAGAATCCGGCGCGCGCCGCAGGGCAGCAGAGGGTGGGTCGGCCGTGGTAGCCGACTCGGGCAGTTCACGCCGAGGAGCGGCGGTTGCCCCATGCCTCATTCCAGTACGCGGCGTTCTCGCTCGTCGAACGCACGACTGCATCGGCACGCGGGGGAGCCGGCCAGAACTGCAGCAGGTAGAAGTCCACGACGTCGGGGTCGAATTCTCCTGCGTGGCCCGCGTCGCGCCCGCGGGCGTTGGCGCGCAGGCGGTAGCTGCCTGGCGGGAGGGTCAGGGTGCCACTCTCCGTCCAGTCCCAGGTGCCCCAGCCGACGACGTCGCCGGGGTCGACAGTGGTCGAGACCTCGACGCAGTCCTCCCAGGGGGCGTCCGTCCGCGGTTCCTCTGGCCACAGCTCGATCCGCATGGCAGAACCGCCCCCGTAGCGGGCAAGCATGACGACCACGGTTCCTTCGACGGCGGCACCGATCCAGCCGTTCTGCTGGTGAGCGAAGAAGCGGTCGGCGTCGCCGTCCCAGGCATCGCCGGAGGTGCCCCACTCGAGGGTGAACTGTCCGTAGTTGGTATGCACGACCTGATCGAGCAGAACGACCGGAGTCATCAGGCGGAGCGCACGACGCGCGCGGCGGCATCCACGATGTCGTCGATGTGCGCGTCGACCGACACGTCTGCTCCGATCTCGTCGGGCTCGAGGGGCTCGAACGCGGCCAGCTGCGAGTCGAGCAGGGAAGCCGGCATGAAGTGGTCGGTGCGTGCTCCCATGCGTGACGCGATCAGTTCGCGAGGGCCGGAGAGGGTGATGAACACGGTCGACGGCTCGACCGCGCGGATCGTGTCTCGATACCTGCGCTTGAGCGCCGAGCACGCGAGAACGAGACCCGAGGAGTCGTGCTGTGCCAGAACCTCGCCGATGCGTACCAGCCAGGGCTCGCGATCGATATCGGTGAGCGGCAGGCCGGCAGCCATCTTGGTGACGTTCGCCTCGGGGTGCAGCGAGTCGGCGTCGATGAAGGGAACCTCGAGGCGCTGGGCGAGCAGGGCTCCGACCGTCGACTTGCCCGAACCCGAGACACCCCCGACGATGACGAGCTCGTGGCCCGCTTTCTGGCCTGCCATCAGAGCTGGCCCTGGTAGCTGCTCCCCGCGGGAATCGGCGACAGCAGGGTGATCTCGGGCGCCGACTCGAGCAGGCCGACGAGCGTCGCGTTCATGCGTGCGACGATCTCGCCGGAGCCGTGGGCCTCGAGGTCGGCCGCCGAGCTCCACTTCTCGAGCATGATGATCGTTCCGTCGGGAGCGTCGTGAATTGCGTAGAGCTCGCATCCGGTTTCGGTGTGCACCTCGGCGATGCCCGCCGAGAGGGCCTTCACGAGTTCGTCTCTGGCGCCCTCGACGGGGCGGAAAGTGACGGTGACGACGACTGCTTCAGACATGGGACTCCACGGGGTGAGGGGGCTATGCCTCAAGTCTGCACTGTGGGTGATCTCGATACGCCCGGCTCGCTGCGCGAGCCGGGTTGCTCGATCGGCGCGAGCTGCTGCGCGAGCCGGGCTACTCGATCGGCGCGCCCACCTGCGCGAGCCGGGTTGCTCGATCGGCGTGAGCGCCCGCGCGACGGAGGAAACCTGCCCGATCGCGTGTAGCCTGCCCCTGTGGTGCGCACGGTGCTGTGGCTCGCCGCCGACGATTCCTATATGTGCACGGCGCAGAACTGGGTGGTTCATGATGGCTGGCTCCGACAGCGCGGGATCGTCGGCGATGCAGGGCACGTGGGCGGGGCTCGCGTCGGTATTCCATGGGGAGGGCGCGTTCTGGGACTCGCGTGCCGAGGTGTTCCGCTATGTCGACATGCTCGCGGGCGACGTGATCACCGACCCGGCGGGGGAGCAGTCGCGCACGCACATCGGCGAGGTCGCCGCGCTCATCCGCCGACGCACCCGCGGCGGCTACGTGGTGGCCGACGAGCGCGGCTTCGTACTGCTCGACGACGAGCTGCAGCTGCAGCAGCGCGTGCCCGTGTTCGGCGACATGTCGGTGCGCATGAACGAGGGCGCCTGCGACAGCGCGGGGCGCCTCTTCTGCGGGTCGATGGCCTACGACACGCGGCCGGGAGCCGGCTCGCTCTACCGGCTCGACCCCGACCTGTCGGTGCACGTCGTGCTCGAGAACGTCACGGTTCCGAACGGGCTGGTCTGGATGCGCGACGGCACGCTGGGCGTGCACGTCGACTCCGCAGACGACGCGGTCTACGGCTACGAGTTCGACGCCGAGCGCGGGGAGTTCGGACTCCGCGACGTGTTCATCGATTTCTCGGATGTGCATGGCTCGCCCGATGGAATGGCGCTCGACGAGCAGGGCGGGCTGTGGATAGCGATGTGGGGTGGCGGTGCGGTGCGTCGCTACGACTCGTCCGGAGTTCTCACCGATGTGCTCGAGCTTCCCGTCACGAACGTGACCTCGTGCGCGTTCGGCGGGGAGAACGGGAGCACCCTGCTCGTGACGACCTCGCGCGACGGCATCGAGGAGGGCACGGAGCCGCTGGCCGGGCTCACGTACTCGGTCGACGTGGGCGTGCGCGGAGCGCCGGTGCACCCGTTCGCCGGGTGACGTGGTCTCGATACGGCCGCGGGCGGCCTACTCGACCGGCGCAGAAAGCTGCGCCGGCCTACTCGACCGGCGCAGTAGGGTGCGCCGGATGGTCCTATGGATGTCAAGTGGTGATGTGGGGTGTTCGGAGGTCGGTGGTGAGGTCGTGGAAGATGC